>NZ_JACLHY010000001.1 GCF_014397245.1 Arenibacter arenosicollis
TCATCCGTCTGATCAATGTGTGCTCTTCCGCTTTTTGGGAGGGCGTTAGATTGTTCTCCTCCATCTTTTCCAAGACAAAGGCATCGATCTCATTTTGGGTCCAATCTGCCAGTTCCGTTTTTGGCAGCTCCGCTTTCTTGGGCGGGATAAAGGCCCAATGTTTTTCGAACTTGGCACCCTGTTCTATCCATTTTTTCAACAGTTTCTTTTCATAGGAATTCAGTGCCAATTGCGAATCCGGCGGGGGCATCAACTGCTTGGGGTCATCGGAAACCACGTGCTGGTACAAAAGACTATGGCCAGGCTTTCCGGCCACAATGGCATATTTCCCGGGATTCTCCGGTAATTCGGAAAGTGCGGCTTTCTCCAGATCTAGCCGCAGGCCCGCTTTTCGCTTATTGGCATCAGGGCCGTGACAGGTATAGCAATTATCAGAAAGTATAGGCTTTATATGGAAATTATAGTCCACGACCTCTGGCAGCTTCTGATCGGCGTACCCATCTCGGGAAGATTTGAAAAATCCCGATTTAAAGGCAAACAATAAAGCCACCAAGCCCAATAAAATAAATACTATGCCAACTTTTTGTTTCATTAGGGAACTAAATTTTCATTTGTTTAATTTTAAAGAGATAAAGTCCATACAGTTTCCTTTACCAAACCTCTAATATTCCATTGCCTATTCCTGACCAACTCCAATTTCACATTCCTAATATTATTGCAGGACTATTTCCATTTACCGCAAATCGATCTACCTCCTCCTGGGTTATGGCCGTTCCCCAGGCATACACGCGCTTTAATCTCTTCATTTTGGCAAAGTTCTCCAAGCTCATTGCCGTTATTTTAGTTTGATATAAATTGAGTCCCGTAAGGCTCTGATTAGCCAATATTTCACCAATGCCAGTATCGGTAATAGGATTTTTTTCAATCTCCAGTTTTTGAAGGTTTACAAATTTACTGATGGTTTTTAAATGCTTATCCTGGACTTTGTTGTTCTTTAAGGAAAGCCACATAATATTATCCTTAATAGGCAGAAGACTTTCCAGCTTCATATCCAATTCGCTACCATTCTTGGATGTAATTGATTGTGGGGGAAGAACAATCTCATACAAACCGGATTCAAATATTAATTCCCGTATCTTAAATCCTGTGCTCTCTATATCCTTTAGCACCTCCGCACTTACAGCTTGCACTTTTGGCAAGGGTATTCCACTCTTACCTGTGGCATCTTCAAGTCCCAACATAGTGGAAGCTATACTTGTTATGTCCTCAGGGGTTTCCAAATTGGCCAGCTTCACCCTGAAATCGGCATTGCCCCTATCTATCCAAAAGGTCAAAATAGATTTCTCTTCATCGGTAAGAGGAGTCTTTCCTTCCGGTGGCATATAATCCTCATCATGTGGATTCAACTTAACCCGCCTTATCATTTCGGACTTGGCTACATTCCCGGCTATAAAGACTTCTCCGTTTTTACCTCCCTTTTTTATGGCCATGGTATCCTGAAAGGAGAGCCCGCCCTTTTTCTTACTCGAATTATGGCAACTGGCACACTTGGCTTCAAGGATAGGGTTTACTAAATAATCATAAACAGCAGCTTCCTCCAATTTGGCAATAGGTGGCAGTACTACCTTTTCCGTTCTCCCGAATGGGGCGTATTTTACCAAATAATCGCTTCCATGGGTTAAATTACCTCCATAATGACCGGTAACACTCACCAAAACCACTACTAAGGTCAGGGCAGCCATATTGGATTTTAGACCGTTTAATTTTTCTATATTAAGCCTGCCGGAACGTATGGCCCAAGCAAAAAAAGTGATTAAGGTTGTCGCTATTCCAAACCAAAAATGGGTATCCAACATGCTCTGGTCATAATCTCCACTCAAGGAAAGCATATATCCCAGTATACTGGCCGCCAAGGCACTTATAGCGCCGCCGAACAAGGCCAAAGTAATTGCCATGGACAACGCAGGGTTTTTAATCCAACGCCCGTATAATTCCAAAATAAACGCAAAGAACAAAAAACCAATAGGCAAATGCACCACTAGTGGATGAAATCGACCTAGAAACAATACAAAATCGGGCACACTACTATCCATTCCTAACTTTTAAAACCAATTGTAACATATTTAATCTTTTTAAATTAACTAAGAATGTCTTTCACTACATCTCCATGTACATCGGTAAGTCTAAAACGCCTACCCTGATGTTTATAGGTCAATCTTTCATGGTCAATCCCAAAAAGATGCAATAAAGTAGCCTGAAAATCATGGGTATGTACTGGATCCTTGATAATATTGTAACCAAAATCATCTGTTTCACCATAGGAAAATCCAGGTTTCACCCCTGCCCCTGCCATGAACATGGTAAAAGCCTTAGGGTGGTGATCCCTTCCGTAGTTGGTGTCCGTTAACTGTCCCTGGGAATAGACCGTACGTCCAAATTCTCCGCCCCAAACCACCAAGGTATCTTCCAGCATTCCTCGCTGTTTAAGATCTTTGATCAATGCGGCCGTCCCCTGATCTGTATTCTTGCTCTGATGTTTTACACCCCCTGGGCAATTGCCGTGTTGATCCCATCCCTGATGATATAATTGCACAAATTTCACATCCTTTTCCAATAGTTTACGGGCCATTAAACAATTTGCCGCATAAGTTCCAGGATTTCGACTATCTGGCCCGTACATGTCAAAAATATAATCTGGTTCGTCAGAGGTATCGGTAACCTCGGGTACTGAAGTCTGCATCCTATAGGCCATTTCATATTGTGCTATCCGTGCATTTATTTCTGGATCCCCATAGGCATCATAGGCTATTCCATTCAATTTTTTTAAATAGTCCAGCATCTGTCTACGATCATTACCGTCATAATTCTCCGGGTCTCCCAAATAAAGTACCGGGTCTTTTCCGGAACGGAACTGTACCCCTTGATGCTCTGTAGGTAAGAAACCATTGCCCCACAAACGGGAATACAAGGGTTGCCCCGAACCGTTTTTAGAGACTAAGGAAATAAAAGTCGGTAAATTATTATTATCGGACCCCAGCCCGTAACTGATCCAAGATCCTATGGACGGTCTACCCGGTAGTTGGCTCCCAGTTTGAAAAAAGGTAATAGCAGGATCGTGATTAATGGCATCGGTATGCATCCCCTTTATAAAACACAGATCATCTACTATCTCCGACAAATAAGGCATAGCATCACTGACCCATGCCCGGGATTCACCATATTGTTTAAAATTTAGGGTTGATGCTGCAATTGGGAAGGCGGTTTGATCCGCACTCATCCCCGTAAGACGTTGACCCGCTCTTATTGAATCAGGTAAATCCTGACCGAACATATCCTTGAGTTTGGGCTTATAATCGAACAAATCCAATTGTGAAGGACCACCGCTCTGAAAGAGGTACACAATGCGCTTTGCCTTGGGCAAATGATGTGGTAATCCCAATTTATTTTTAGCGAAGGCATTTACGGAATTCTGTTGACCGGCGTAAGGATCAACAGCACTCCAAACCTTTTCTGTATTCAATAAAGAACCAAGCGCAATGGCACCAATCCCAAGGGAAGTTTTTTTAAAAAACTCCCTACGGTCCAATTGGCTTTCCAAACTTTGAAGATCTCTGTTGTTAGATCTTAATTTATCATGATGATCGCACATAGTTTCCTTTTTAATTCTAGTTTTCCCAAAACATTACCTTTTAGTGATACATGGGTCTGCATTCATAATGGCATTGGCCACAACTGCATTTGCAGCCACCAAGGCTCTATCATCCCCACTATGCAATTTAAATTCACCCGTATTAAGCCATCCTTTGGCTTTATCCATGTTGGCCGAGAATTTTTTGTATTCATTCTCCTGAAGTTCCACTAATAATTGCAGCTCATTTCCCTTGATTCTTCGCCCAGTCAGCTGTCTAAAAACATTGGAAATTGCCAATTTTATATCTTCGGTATCGCTCATGCGTTTGCCCAAAACCCTGGAAGCTTCAATATAAGTGGGATCGTTTAGCAATACCAAAGCCTGTAATGGGGTATTGGTTTCCTGTCGTCTAATAGTACACACATCACGTGCAGGAGCATCAAAAGTAGCCAGGGTAGGATGTGGCACCGAACGCTTCCAGATGGTATACATACTTCTTCTATAAAGTTTATCGCCCGTATCCTCCTTATAAGTAGCGTTGTTCACCCTCCATAATCCTTCTGGTTGATAAGGACTTACACTTTCCCCTCCTATGGTTTTGTTTAGCAATCCTGAACTGGCCAAGGCATTATCGCGCAACATCTCTCCTGATAATCTTTTTGAAGGCCCTCTTGCCAAAAGTCTATTTTCAATGTCCATTTCCATCAATTCTTCACTCACCAATGATGATTGTTGATAGGTTTGAGACATAACTATTAATTTCTGCAATGCCTTAACATCCCATCCCGAATCCCTAAACTCCAGAGCCAGCCAATCCAACAATTGAGGGTGACTCGGCATTTCACCCTGATTCCCAAAATCTTCAGAAGTCTTCACCAAGCCATTGCCAAAATAATGCTGCCAAAACCTGTTCACTGCCACTCGGGCGGTCAAAGGATGGTCCTTATGAAATAACCATTTGGCAAATCCCAATCGGTTTTTTGGATAGTCTTCAGGCATAGGCAATATAGCTTCTGGAGTATTCGGGAACACTTCTTCGCCCTTGGCGTTATAAACTCCTCGATCTAATATATAGGACGGTACAGGTTCAGGGGTCTCCTCCATGACCATTACCTCCTTTATTTTTTCCACACTATCCACATAACTCTTGCGCAATTCGGCCAATTTACGCTCTTGCAATTTGGTTGCCTTGGAGACCAACTTCAAATAGTATTCTTGTAATAATTTTATATCACCGGACGCAAAACCACCTACCTCTCTTTTTATCAGATCATTAAATTGAGGACTATCTGCGAGTTGCATTACCTCAAGGGCAGACAAATCCCTTTTATAAACCCGTATCTCATCGACCACGGCACCTTTTATTCCTTTTCCCCTTAATCTGGCGCCCAATTGTAGACCCGGCTCATTATTGTTTCTAAAAAGAATATCCTTGTATAAATTATCGGTTTTCACCAAGGTCTCCATCTCCTTGCCATTAACAAATAGTTTGTAACCGTCTGCTTTACTAGACCCATCATAGGTAATGGCAAAATGAACCCATTGATCCCTAGGAAATGCTTCTTTAGCAATTTCTATAATGGCATTGTTCGGGGCGGTATGTGCCATCATCAGTTCCAGCTTATTGTCCACAATCTTAAGATGATAACCTCGCCAATTGTACAAAATAGCACCATCGCCCTTATGAAATATATTCCCATTCTCAATATTCGAGGGTATATTGGCCCATAGACTTATACTGAAAGCATCATTACGCCCAAAAACACCGGCCTTTTTTAAATCCAACCACGTATCTCCATCCAACAGAACACCTTTGCCTTGTTTTCCGTCCGAAAGATGTATTTTTTGCCCTTCGGTGCCCTCCCGCTTCATAGTTCCCTTTTGATTTGGGTCGATGGTATTTTGTAAATTCTTATCATTGAGATCGAAGTAGGCCGTCAATCCGTTCGAAGGGACTTTCGATTCAATGGATTTATATTGTTTTTCGGATAACCATTTATCAAAATTTGCAGCTACCTCCTTTTGCTCTACTTTTTTAATCTCCCCTTCCGTCTCCTGAACAAGTTTATGCATATAGGAAAGCACCTTTTCCTCCTCTTCGGTAGTCAACATCAAGGTGGGTACAGGTGTAGCATCATTCCAAGAAATTTGTCCCGACTCGTTTACATTGTTAAAAAAACTGGTGAGTTCATAAAAGTTCTTATGTGATATGGGATCATATTTATGATCATGACACCTAGCGCAGGCCACAGTAAGCCCCATAAAGGCCTGTCCTACTGTACTTGCCCTATCCACAGCATATTCCACCAAAAACTCTTCACTTACAATACCGCCCTCCATGTTTTGCGGATGAATACGGTTAAAAGCTGTGGCCAAGGTTGATTCCCGAGTAGGATTTTCAATAAGATCTCCCGCCAGTTGCCATGTTAAAAACTGCTCATAGGACATATTTTTATTAAAGGCATCTATCACCCAATCCCGCCAAGGCGACATGTCCCGATAACGATCAACACTATAACCGTGGGTATCGGCAAAACGGGCCAAATCCATCCAATCCAAGGCCATTTGTTCGCCGTAGTGGGGAGAGTCCAACAATTTATCCACCACCTTTTCGTAGGCTTCGGGGGAGGAGTCCTTCATAAAAGCATCCATATCCTCCAAAGTTGGTGGTAATCCAGTTAAATCCAGATACAATCTTCTCAACAATAATTCCTTGTCCGCTTTGGGGGAGAATTGCAGTTTATCCTGCTCCAAGCGGGCCAGTACAAAATTATCAATAGGGTTTTGTACCATGTCCTTGCCCTTAACTTTTGGTACATCGTATGCCTTTGGTTTAATAAAGGCCCAATGATCCTTGTATTCGGCACCTTGTTCTATCCATTTGATCAAAACTGCCTTCTCATGATTGGACAGGGAAAGGTGGGAATCCGGTTCCGGCATCACATAGTTAGGGTCTTCCGAGATAATTCTGTGAAACACCTCACTCTTATTTAGATTCCCAGGCTTTAATGCAAACTTGCCTGGTGACTCCTTTAATTCCTTAAAGGCTTTTTTAGGGGTATGCAACTGAAGATCAGCCTTTATTTTTGCCTTGTCCGGACCATGACATATGAAGCATTTATCAGAAAGAATAGGTTTTACATGCAGATTAAAATCGATCTGCTTTGGTAATTTATCATATTCCAGAGATACCAATTCCGGTAATTCGGGACCTCCACAAGATAAAACCAATAAAAACCAAGCATAAACTAAAATATTCTTAATAATTGCCATATACCATCATACTATTTAGCACTTTTTCAAAGATAAAATTTAAGGATTCATAATTCCCGTCCAAATCAGTTTAAGTATTGTACATTTCCGACATTGTCATTTTATAGATAGATAATATTTCCTAACTTTTACACTAAATTAGTACCTTGAATCTATATTTATAATGAATAATTAAATTATAAACATTACTCCAAATCCGACAAAAAATTAATTATGTCTAAAATACTTCAATCTTTAAAATTGGACTTATTAAACGTAGGGTATGCAAAATTGGACCCTCTATGGGACTATGATGATGTCATTAGTCCGTTTCTCCGACTTTATTACATCACTACGGGAAGTGCCATGGTTTATCACAGTAATGAAGCCATAGAATTGAAGTCGGGACATATATACCTTATTCCCAGTTATACCTTTGGCAGGTATAAATGCGATGACTACCACGAGCAATATTATATCAGCTGTTTGGAGGAGATAAAAAATGGTTATTCCATTTTTAATTTTAGCAGCTTTATTTACGAGTCAAAGGCCAACCCCATGGATCTGTATTACTTTAAGCGTCTTTTGGAGTTAAATCCCAATCGGCAGTTGACAAACAACAATCCAAAAGTGTATGACAATAGGCCCACGTTGATGGATTTTAAAAAGAAGAACGAAGAATTAGGGCTTTCCGCATATATGGAAACCCATGGTATTTTGAAGATTCTTCTTTCCAGATTTATTAAGGATGCCCATTCGCAATCCCCAAAAAGTAATGTAAAAAAGGAATTTGGCATGGTCTTAAACCACATTCACGAAAATCTGCACGAACCATTAACGGTGAAACATTTGGCCGAGTTTTGTCATTTAAACACCGATTATTTTTCTAGGGTTTTCAATGAAAATTTTGGTATGCGTCCCAATAAATACATTCAATCCAAACGTATTGAAAGGGCACAGTTACTCCTACTTTCAACAAATAATTCCCTGAAGCAAATTGCAGAAAGGGTAGGATTGGAGAATCCGTCCTATTTTACAAGAATATTTAAGAATCATACTGGGAAAACTCCAGGAAGTTTCCGGGAGGAACAGTTAAAGAAATAACGCTAGCCAGCAATTATTAATATTTCACCCTACCGTCCTACAAAATCAGTCAAAGCAATCTAAGGCGGCCCTATCCCTTGGTAAAAACCAGATCAAAATCGATAGTGACATTATCACCTACTATAATCTGGCCAAACATTGCCGTTGGCGGTTCCATATTAAAATCTTGCAACTTTATTTCCTTGTTGCCCTTAAAAACATACTTCCCACCTACTTCTTGGAATTCAGATGTAATATCCACTTCTTTTTCAGTTCCAGCAATATTGAGCAAGCCCATAATATGAAAAGAATTTTCCGAGCCAGTGTCCTTCTTTATTTCTTGAAATTTAAAAGTTACCTCCGGATGCTCTTCCTTCTTTAGAGCGGCATGCATTTTCTTGTCCATAGCCGCACCACGTTCACTTTTTATTTGCTCCACCTCTACTTGAAACAGCAAATTTTTAAGTACCCCTGCATCCATTTTCATAGACCCCTTCATTGAATTGGCTGTTACTGTCCAATCATGAATTGTGGAACTACCATTAATTTTTAGGACACTTTCCTTGGCCAAGGTGTATGTTTCTTGTGAATAGCCCACAAAAACGAGGAATAAAATTGCTATAAAGGACAGTCTATTTTTCATCTGTTATATTTGTTATTCTAATTAGTAAGTGTTTTTATTAGGCTCTACCTACTCATCCAATACGGTCTGCCAAAACTGTTTTTGTTCCTCTTTTGAAGGTTGCACTTTTGGACTCACCAATCTAAATCCAATAAAGTTGGAATCGGTGTTCCACCAAAAGCTTTTTGGAATCTGTGGATCCCTCTTTTGCAATTTTAAGCTGGAGGCGATTCTTGCTGAAGACCTCAGTGTCTTTGCGTCATCATCCCATGACCCACCTTTTATCACTCGGGGATGAATTACCGTTGGTTTTACCCAAGGGTTCTTGGATTCGGTAATGGCAAAGGCATTTTCCTTATACTCATCCAATGTCCACTCGGAGACATTCCCGTGCATATCATAAAGTCCCCAAGGATTGGGCAATTTACTACCGACCTTGGCATACTGATTATTGGAGTTTTTATAATAAACAGCATATTCGTCCAATTTTGTTACATCATCACCGAAAGAATATGCGGTATTGGTTCCTGCCTTGGCGGCATATTCCCATTCCGCTTCTGTTGGCAATCTATAAAACCTGCCAGTAACGGTACTTAACCACTTACAGAATACTAAAGCGGAATAAGCGGACATACTTATTGCCGGATACCCATCCTTTCCCATACCATAGGACGGATCCTCATAAGGAGGACTAGGCCTCGTAATGGCATCTATATTATTTAACTTATCGGCGTCCAAAGTCTGGAACAATTCTTTGTTTTGTTTAAAGAACAACTCAAAAACCTCCCAGCCAAGTTCATATTTGCCCATATAAAAGGCGTCCAATTCAACATCCTTCATAGGGCCTTCGTCGGCCTTTCTATTGACCTGGTTCTCTGGACTTCCCATCGTAAATTTTCCTTCGGGAATCAGCACCATTTCAAATGAAATATCCGTAGCCGGAATATTTTCTGTAAATACTTCTGCAGTATGTGTTTTTTTATCGGGCCCAGCCGTAACCGACTTTCCTGATTTACAGGATCCCAAGGAAATTAACAATAAGGTAATTAAGAGAAAATTAAATACTCTGGAGATAATTCTAAGCATTGATAAAATCAGTTTTGGTTGATCGCATAAAAATATTACTATTTTTTAAAAGAGCCATCCCAAAGTCTTATTTATAACAACAAAACTCAAAATTTCTAAGGTTTCAACTCCTAAAACACCCTGTAATTTTTGTATTATTGAACAACATAAAATTACACTACCATGAAAACAAAAATCTTATCGCTTATTTGGATCGGATTAATTATTAGCAGCATATCCTATGGGCAAATAAAGAAAGTTGCATCTGTAGAGGGAATAACCGAATATAGAATGGATAACGGACTTAAAGTACTTCTGTTCCCTGACAATTCTTCCCAGACCATAACCGTTAACATCACCTATCTGGTAGGATCCAGACATGAAGGTTACGGAGAAAAAGGAATGGCCCATTTATTGGAGCACATGGTTTTTAAAGGCACACCCAACCATCCGGACATCCCTAAAGAGTTAAGCTCACATGGAGCCAGACCAAATGGCACAACTTGGTTCGATAGAACCAACTATTTTGAAACCTTCAATGCAACCGATGAAAACCTGGATTGGGCTTTGGATTTGGAAGCCGATCGAATGGTGAATTCCTATATTGCCAAAAAAGATCTGGATTCGGAATTCAGTGTAGTTCGCAATGAATTTGAAAGTGGGGAAAACGATCCCTCAAGGGTTCTTATGCAAAAGGTGATCAATGCTGGTTACCTATGGCATAACTACGGCAATAGTACCATTGGAAACAGGTCCGACATTGAACGTGTTCCCATTGATAATCTTAAGGCCTTTTATAAAAAATTCTATCGTCCGGACAATGCCATTCTAATGGTCACAGGCAAATTCGACGAAAGCAAAACATTAGCCCTGATAGAAAAGAAGTTTGGTAAAATTGAGAAACCCTCTACTCCATTACGGGATTCCTATACCGAAGAGCCTGCACAGGATGGGGAAAAGACCGTGCATCTCAACCGTGTTGGCGATTTGCAGATCGTTGCTGCCATGTACCACACCCCAGCAGGCTCCCATGAGGATTATGCCGCTATATCCTTAATAGAAAATGCCCTAGCGGATGAACCCTCGGGCAGACTCTACAAGGCTCTGATCGAAACCAACAAGGCTTCTTCCATATGGTCTTTTTCGCCTTTCACCAAAGAGCCAGGTTTTTTATATATAAATGTAGATGTGCCATCCGATAAGAATGCGGACGAAGTTGAAAAAATACTTAAAGAAACTTTGGACGCTATAAAAACTACTCCAATAACCCAGGATGAATTAGATCGCGCCAAAGCCAATCTTTTAAAACAAACAGATCAAATTTTTAGAAATTCGTCCTATCTAGGGACATATATGAGTGAATTCATCGGTGCAGGCGATTGGCGCTTAGCATTTATACAACGTGATAGAATTGAAAACACTGACCTGGAAAAGGTAAATGAGGTGGCCAAAAAATACTTGATCAACACCAATAGAACAGTTGGCAGATTTAATCCTAACAAGAACCCCGAAAGAGTTGAGATAGAACATACACAAAATCTAGATGCCCTGGTAGTCGAATACAAAGGAAAAGAAGATATGGGGACGGGTGAAGCCTTCGATGTTTCCTATGATGCCATTCAATCTAGATTGGATAAGGGCAAACTTTCCAACGGTATTGAATATGGAATTATCAAAAAAGGCAACCGGGGCAAAACCGTAAGGGTTAGTTTTAGTACCAGAAATGGAAACGCAGAATCCTTGTCCAACAAAGGTGTTGTTCCGTCCTTTACTGCAAGTATGCTTAACAAGGGTACCCTCACCAAAACAAGACAACAGATAGAGGACGAATTAAGCAAATTAAAATCTTCGATATCTTTTAGGGCCAGTAACGGTAATGTTTATGCCAATGTAGTTTCCACCGAAGAAAACCTCATGGCCACATTGGCCTTAATGACCGAAATGCTAAAAACCCCATCCTTTGAGGCAGCGGAATTGGAGAAATTAAAAACCGAGTCCTTGGCATATCTGGAAAGTAATAAGACAGAACCCCAATTTTTGGCTTCCAAAAGGTTATCGGAAATAAATAACACTTTTCCTAAAGGCCACCCTTTGTACTCCATGTCCGTGGAAGAGGAAGAAGCGGCCATTAAAGCAACAAACATTGAAGACATAAAGAAGTTTCATAAAGATTTCTACGGCCTGGGCAAGTCTATTCTGGTAAGCATAGGGGATATGCAACCCATGCAACTAAAAACCTATATGGAAAAAGAATATGCCAACTACAAGAGCAAAAAGGCCTACGAGCGACTTAAAGACCCCTTTAATGATTCTCGAGATGTGAATGAGGACATTCTTACCCCGGACAAAAAAAATGCTATGACCCTTGGAAACCTGAATATTAAGATTAGTCAGGACGATGAGGATTATGCTGCATTGAATATGGCGGCTACCATATTGGGTGGTGGTTTTCTAAATTCAAGGATTGCCGATAGGTTGAGACAGAAGGATGGTGTTAGTTATGGCGCAGGTGCTGGATTCCAAGCAGATTTCAATGCTGATGACCAAAATTCGGCCATGTATATCTATGCCATTTATGCACCTGAGAACTATAGCAAGGTACAACAGGGATTTATGGAAGAATTGGATCGTTTTATTAAGGATGGTATTACTGAGGAAGAATTGAAGAATGCCGTAAACGGTTGGATTCAAGAGGAAAATGTTTCCAGAGCCAAAGATGCTGAACTAGCTGGCCTAATAAACAATAACATATATTATGACCGTACCATGGACTTCCAAAAATCATTGGAAGAAAAGGTTAAAAATTTGACCGTAAACGACGTAAACAAGGCCATCCTAAAATATATTAAACCTTATAAAAATTGGACAGTGATAAATGCCGGGGATTTCAAAAAATAAATTTAGCCTAACACCCCTCTAAACTAAAAAACAGCCTAAAAGAAATTATTTTAGGCTGTTTTTCATTAAAACGTAGTTGATTCTTATTGGCCAATATCCATTGCTTCAAACCCTATAAGTTCACCATCATTAAAAACGGGAGAAACCGATATTGGATTACAACAAACTTCACAATCTTCCACATAAGTCTGTTTCGTTATGGAAGGGTCCAATAACATAGATATTTCTTCCCAACAATAAGGACATTGAAAGAAATGTTCGCACATGGATCAAGAGTTTAAATACATAACAATATAGTTGTAAAAAGCTAACTTTCACTCCATTGGACAAGAGATATAATACCTCTAGAATTCTACCGACAACAACTGCCCTGTTAATTGTAAGAGCTGTAATTCCGCCAACTTGGCATCGTATTTGGCCAAATTCTTATTGGTCTGTGCATTTAGCAGGTTTATTTGGGCCTGCCTAAATTCTATAGATGTTATTCTCCCCAATTGAAATTGCTCTTTGGAACGTTCAAAATTATTCTGATTGGTAACCACATTCTGTTCCTGAATTTTAAATATCTGCAACCTATTTTCATAGATTCCCAGGGCATTTAAAATATCCCGGTCTACCTCAAGGGTTACCTGTTCTTTGAATAGCTCTTGATTTTCATAGGCAATTCTGGCATTTTTTACCCTCACGGTAGTTCCGCCACCGTCAAATAAATTCCAGGTAAGATTGGCCCCCAATGCTAAATTTAAACTATTCCTATTGCTCCCAGGTATAATCTGGCCAGGGAGAAATGAAGTTGCTGCGCTTTGGTTTAAATTCCACCCATAGGCACCAGTTAAACCTAAGGTTGGCAAATAACCCGATCTATTCACTTTAACATCGTACTCGTTTATAGCCAAATTCCGCTCGGTCTGAAGTATGGCCACATTGTTTTCTTTAGATTGGGCAATATAATCCTCCAACTGTAATTTCGGAATAAAACTCACTAAGGTATCCACCACAAAGGTTTCATTAAGATTTTGATTGAGCACTACATTTAAATCCCGCTTGGTATTGGCCAAGTTCTGTTGAACGTTCATTAAACTTATGCTGTCGTTGGTTACATCTACCTGAGCATTAAGGATATCCAGTTTTGTATTTTGTCCATATTCAAAAGAATATTCAGTCCTTTTAATCCTGTCCTTGGAAATTTCCAGCGCTTGCCGCAACACATTCTCATTTTCGGTCAACCTAGCAATTTCGTAATACACACTAAACAACTGCAGAACGGTATTCTCTATTGTTTCCCTAGCTTGCAGCTCTGTCAACTGATACTGTTCTTTTAAACGTTTAAAATTATAGAGTCTGCCCATACCATCGAAGAGGGTATAGTTTAAACTAAGTCCTGCATTATACAATTGGGACTCTGCATTTTTAATTTCCAAATCCTGTCTAGGATCACCATTGGTTTCAAATTGTCCAGGGTACTCTGTAGTACTATTAAAATCGTTATAGGTGGCTCCGGCCGTCCCAGTAAGTCTCGGCAAATAACCGGAGTTCAAGATTCCTGCGTTATTGTCGGCAATGGCCAACTGATTCTTGGCTACCTTAATGCCAAAATTGTTTTCCAAGGCCAGTGACACTGCCACATCCTTGGACAATAATTTCTCTTGTGCACTTAAACCCCCACAAATACCGATTAGTAAGGCTGTAATTAAATATCTATATCCCATTATTTGTTGTCTTCCAATTCGTTAGATATTACAATTTCATCTTCTAAGGATGTTGTAATTTCAGGAGATTGACCATTCTGCTCATGTTTTTCAAAATTTTGCATATGACTTTCTTCCACTTGTTCCTTTATAGCCCTTTCCACCTCCTCTTTGGTCACTTTTTTGCCTGTGAGCAACCATTTGGAACCTACCTTCATTTTATTGCTAAATGCTAGGAACAGTGGCAACATCAACAAAGTCAGCACCGTTGCATAGCCAATTCCGTATGCAATGGATATAGCCATAGGCTTAAGGAATTGGGCCTGACGGCTTTTTTCCAATAACAATGGCGCCAAACCTGCAATAGTAGTAATGGAAGTTAAAAATATGGCCCTAAACCTTGATTTGCCAGCCTCATAAATAGCGTCGTCAAATTTCATTCCTTCCCTAAGATTGCCATTAAATTTCCCAATAAGCACTAAACCGTCGTTAACCATTATTCCAATAAGGGCTATTATTCCCAACATGGATAAAACGTTAATAGGAAAATCATGAATCCAATGGCCCCATGCTACAGCAGTAATACTGAAAGGCACTAAAATAATTAACATTAGGGGCTGACTAAAACTACGGAAGGTAAATGCAATGGTAATGTAGATCAACATCAAAACCGTAAGACCCACAAATTTTAAAGAACCAAACAGTTTAGCGGTTTCCCTGTTCTGCCCCTCGTACGATGCCGTAACCGTAGGGTATTTAGAATGGATATCCGGCATTATTACCGTCCTTATATCATTCATTATATCTGTGGCACTCGTGGTCTTGTCATCCTTTATATCTGCCGAAACCTGAATCTCCCGCTGCCCTTCCAAATGGTTAATGGCTACATCCCCCCGCTCAATGACATAGGTAGCAATTTCCTTTAAAGGCACCTTACTTCCGCTGGGAGTGGTAATCCTCATATCGTCAAGATCATTGATAGAAGAACGGTTGGCACGGTCATATCTGACCCACACACGTATTTCATCCTGTCCACGCTGAAATCGCTGAGCCTGAGCTCCAAAAAAACCAGCTCGTACCTGATTCATAACGCTTCTTAAGTCCAACCCCATTAAATAGGCGTTCTCCTTCAATTCTAAACGAATTTCTTTTATTCCTGCAGGATCATTATCAGCAACATCTTTTAAAAGGGCATTATTTTCCAATATAGCCTTTAGCTCTTTTTTTGCCGCTTTTAATTCTGCTATATTATTTCCCAGAAGGGAGACAGAAACAGGGCTACCTCCAAAATTACCCCCTGAACCATAAATAAGGCTTTCCACCCCAATTACCGGACCTACCAATTCCTGTAACCTATTGGTAATCAAATCCGATCGTATTGCGTCCGGCCTTTCTTCCCCAGGTAGGAGATTAATATCCAAGGAAGCCGTAGAAGACCCCGGCCCCACTTTCCTTATCATGTTTTCAAACAGTTGTTTGCCCGTACCCTTTAAATATTTCTCGGTAAGCTCTTGGTCAACAATTTTTGCCTTTTCCTCTATCAAGCTGATAATAGAATCGGTTACCCTTTCATTCGTCCCATTGGGCATTAGCAAATCTACGGACACCCTATCACTCGCCACCCTAGGAAAAAAAGCTGTTCTGATGATACCTCCACCAATGGAGCCGAAGCTCAAAAACAACAACATTACAAATATGGAAAACATCAACAATTTATAACGCAGGGAAAATCGCAATAAGGGACCATATAGCTTATCCCGCATCCAGACCATAAAACTATCGCCCCACTCGTTAATCACCCTTAATTTCGCAAAAATCTTTGCCAATCCTTTTTTGGGCTTATTGTCCAAGGGCTGAAGGGCCTTTGAATGGGCCAAGTGAGCCGGTAATATAATAAGGGCCTCTACCAAGGAAACCACCAGGGTAAGAATAACAATAACGGAGACCTCCCCAAAAAATTCACCGATCCTACTATCCAAGAACAGGAAAATAGAAAAAGCCAAAATCGTGGTAATGATAGCTGAGATTATCGGAGGCAACACCTCCATAACACCGTCAACCGCTGCCTGAATTGGGGGTTTGCCTTTTTCATAGTTCTGATAAATATTTTCGGCGATTACAATACCATCATCCACCAGGATTCCGATAACGATAATCATCCCAAAAAGCGACAAAACATTGATGGTTACATCAAAAAATCCGGCAAAAACGAACATTCCCAAAAAAGCTACCGGCAATCCGAATGCCACCCAAAATGCCAAACGTGTATTAAGAAAAAGGGAAAGGAAAATAAGGACCAGGATCATTCCCATTATAGCATTCTCCGTCAAAAGTTGAGTCCGTTGGTTCAACGTAACCGATTGATCGCTTACAACACTTAATTTTACATTGTTATGTTTCTGGTTGTATTCTTCAATATAGGCCTTGACCATTTCCGATGAGGTTAAAAGATCCTCCGTATTGGTACTGGTGATAGAAATATTAACAGCCAGATTCCCATTAAAAAAAGTGGTGTTGGGAGTTTCTGAAAACCGGTCCCGAATTTCGGCCACATCTTTTAAACGCACCGTTTTTCCTGACGAATTCGCCCTTACGACCAAATTGGACAACTCACTACCATAATAAGACCTATTGTTGGCCCTAATAAGAAATTCTTCTGCATCGGTCTTAATATTACCCCCAGTAACCAAAATATTTGCGTTGGATACAGCCTGAGCCACTTCGTCAAACGAAACATTATAGGCCAGAAGGCTATTTTCGTTCACGGCAATTTCTATTTCCTCCGCTGGGTACCCGGTAATATTGATTTGGGAAATACCCTCCATGGCCCTAATATCATTCTCAACCTGCCTGCCAATCTGTTTTAGGGCCGACAAACTAATATTTTCACCACTAATAGCAAAACTAATAGTCTGCCTTACAGTCTCCAGTTTTGATACCACCAATGGCTCCATGCCTGTTGGAAATGAAGGTACCCTATCTACCGCATTTTTAACTTCCAGGAGCATAAAATCTATATCCCTGCCCTTTTCGATTTCGACATTTATAATACCACTGTTTTCCCTAGAAGTGGAAGTAACCCTGTCTACCCCTTCCAATCCTTTTAAATTATCTTCTATCTTAAGGACAATGCCCTCTTCCACTTCTTGGGGAGAAGCACCTGGATAGGTAACATTTATAGTAATGTTTTTAGAGTCCGTTAGTGGAAAATATGAAGATTTTAATGATAGTGCCCCAACGATACCAAAAATAAGGAAAGCCACAATTATTACATTTACGGCTACGTGATACTTAATAAAATAGGCTATAATATTCCTCATTAGTCTTGATTGTTGGTTTCTTGGTCTTTAAATACTTTTACCAACATTCCGGAATAGGCTCCCATTACCGGTTTGGATAAAATTGTAAGTCCATCCGGTACATCTTTGAGCACTACCTTACTATTCGAAAAATAGACAGGATTAACTGGTATCAAATCCAATATGGAGTCTCTAACAACAAAAATTTGGTCGTTCTCCAACAACAAACTTCTGTTTACCTCAATAGCATCAACTTCTTCCCTTGCGGTAAGATTGGCCTCTAAGTACATCCCTTCCCTAAGGTCCGGATCCTTGACTTCTATAAATGCCGTTATGGTTTGGGAAGTTAAATCTACCCGTCCATTGATTCTAGCAACTTTTCCTTTGTAAGTTTTAGACTTGTCAATGCTTTTTAACTCCACCACTTCACCCACCTTGAGCAAATCGCTATAGGTTTTACTTATGGCTACTTCAAGTTCATAATCGCTGGTATTGATAAATTCTCCTAATTTTTGACCAGAACGAACCAGGGTCCCCTCTGTGACCAAGGCCTCTGTGAGAACTCCATTAAAAGGTGCCGCAATAGTATATTTGGCCAAACGTTGCTCCAAATTCTTGGTAGAATAGTAATTGGTCAAAATACCTCGGCCCGAAATAAAATATTTCTCCTTTTCGGTGGACATTTCAGGAAGAATGGGGACACTTTTATTTATATCAAAATTGGCCAGATATGTTTGCCACTTATTAAATACCTCCGGATAGTCCAACCGAAGGTCGGGCATTATGGAAGTTATTAAATTGTATAAATTACTTTTTGAAGATTGGACATTGGCATAATATTCTGCAGCATCAATTTGAATCAATATTTCTCCAGCTCTATATTCCTGCCCAGGTTTAAATAATTTATTACCAGGTTTAAACACCCCCTGAACCTCTGCATAGAGCTCCACTCTTCTTTTGGCCACAAGATTTCCGTTTGCCGGAACAACAATGGGTACATTACCATTTTTGACAGTTTCAACAATAACCGTTTTTACCACCTTTTGCGGTCGTGGTTTTGGAGTATACTTACTGTTGATAATATATTTTGCACCAAAAATGGAGCCTATTATGAGGAGGACCCCAACAATAGATAAAACAATTTTTCTAGAATTCATAAAAGGGCTGTAAGTTGGTTTGATTACAAAACTATCTATAAGTTTAAGGGACTTTTGTTAAATGTATCTTAAAGTTCCAAAACAACATTATTCCAAAAAAAAAGGGAATACAAATTGTATTCCCTTTAACCAAACCAACTTATTTTTAAGCATTTACTATTCTTCCATTTCGTCCTCAAACTTCGTATCCGCCATTCTTGTCTTATTGACATCAAAATCTTTATACTTGTTTTCTTTTTCTACCTTATCGTAGTCAAAAACTAGGAACTGACTTGAATTCATACTGTCCATGTTATCGAAGGAGAATATATTGTTGTTCTGAATTTGAAGAATCTGAAGACTGGACAATTGTCCAAACTCTTTTGGAATTTCCCCGCCAAGTTCGTTGTTGGCCAGAACCAATTCCTTCAATTGACCCAATTTCCCTAATTCTCCAGGAATAGAACCGTACAATTTATTCTCAAAAAGTCCTAAACTCTCCAAGTTTGAAAGTTCTCCCAAAGAATTTGGTATGCGCCCCGTTAGGTTGTTGCTAGACAAATTAAGTTCCTTTAAGGTCTGAATGTTTCCAAGACTTTCGGGAATTTTCCCGGACAGGAAATTATTAAAAGCCGACAGCTTCACCAGCGATTTCATATTTCCAATTTCAGAAGGTATTTCGCCTTCCAATCTATTCATTTCCAATTTTAGAACCTCTAATTTACTAAGCCCAGCAAGGCTTTTGGGTATCTCTCCACTAATGGTGTTGAAGGCAAGGTTTAGATGTACCAAGTGTTTTAAATCTCCTAAACTTTCAGGAAGACTTCCCACTAGGTTGTTCCTAAAAAGGTTAATTTCTACCACATGGCCATTTTGCACGGTTACACCATACCATGTGTTAACCGGGGCATTAACATCCCATGTAGTATTCCATTTTTCACCTTGCATATTTTTATAAAGCTCCAACAGCACATTTGTCTCGCTTTTTGGAACCATGGCATTGACCATACTAGTAAATACCATACAAAATATAAGCAGCGCCAGAAATCCGGCATTTTGCAATTTTCGTTGTAACATAACCATATTTTTTTTAATTAACTCCATCCTCAAAACGCGTTTCAGCGGTTCTAATATCCTTTTCGCTATTTAATTTATTTATATCAAAATCTCTAATCTTATTACCATCAAAATCAAAGAGTGCCAACCTATCTTTAGCGGCATCATTATTAAAATGATGTTTACCAAATTTGTTATTTTGAAGTTGTACCAATTCAAGATTAGGCAGGTTTAGGATATCTTCTGGAAAATCTCCCCTAAAATTATTTTCTGCCAAAACCAGCATTTTCAAGTGGGTAAGCTTATCCAGATTTTCTGGCACAATACCACTAAAATTGTTATCGGCCAACTCTAACCGCTCCAAATATTTTAATTTGCCAAATGTTAACGGAATAGTACCTATTAATTCGTTATGGGAAAGTAATACTACCTTTAGCTTTTTAATATCTCCCATACTAACAGGTAACTCTCCAGAAAGGCTGTTGTGAAAAAGGTCCAAAACCACAAGCTTTTCCAAATTTCCAATGTTTTCCGGAATTACGCCAGTAATTTTATTTTTGCCCAACCTTAGCACAACCAATTTTTCCAATTTTGTTATTCCTCCCGGAATATCCCCACCAATCCTATTTAAGGCTAGGTTCAAGACCTTTAAATTAGACAGATCGCCAATAGAATTAGGTAAGCTCCCCCTAAGATTGTTATTCATTAAATTAATAGAAACCACTTTGTTGTTCTCAATTTTTACACCCTCCCAAGAAGAAACAGGGGCCTTAAGGTCCCAACTCTTGGTCCAAGTATCACCATTGGCAGTGTTATAGAGGTCTATTAGAGCATTTTTTTCCTGATCAGAAACCTGTCCAGAAAGAAATTGCCCAACAACAACCATAAATAACATGAATATGCTTTTTCTCATATTTTCCACCTAAGGATTAAGAATTACCCTACAAAATAAGATTATTGTTCGACAAAGAACAAAACTATTCGATGAAAAACACAGGAAAGCCCTGTTTTTGTTGTGAAAGTGCCAAAAGTTGTGGTGAAAGAAATTTAACCCTTTAGATTATTTTTCCTACAAAGAGAATTCTTCCAGCTCCAAGGTAATATTTTCCCAAATTTTCATCAGATTTTCAAGGTTCTTTTTTTTCTTCTGATAAGTGTCGAAAAAATTGGATTTTGCAATGGTTGCATCATAATTCATAAGCAGATCATGGTCAATACTTGCTATTTCCTTTTCCAACTTGGATATGTCGCTCTCCGTTGAGCTGAGTCTGTTCTTAAGGGATTTTATCTTTTTTTGATCTTCAAAATCGACATGTCTGTCCTTGGATTTTTCTTTTTTTGGGACTACTGTCTGTTTCTTTTCTATTGCCCTAAAATCCTCGACTTTGCGCTGTTCCAAATAGAAATCGATATCCCCTAGATATTCTTTAATTTTACCATCTTTAAATTCATAGACCTTATTGGTAAGTCCTTGTAAAAAATCCCTGTCGTGACTCACCAAAATTAACGTTCCATCAAAATTCTGAAGAGCCTGTTTTAGCACGTTTTTAGATTTGATGTCCAAGTGGTTTGTAGGTTCATCCATCACCAACACATTAAAAGGCTGTAGGAGCATTTTAGCAAGGGCCAATCTGTTCCGCTCACCACCAGAAAGTACTTTTACATATTTATCTACCTCATCTCCCCTAAAGAGGAAAGACCCCAGGATATCCCTTACCTTACTCCTGTTCTTTTCATTGGCAGCGTCTATCATTGTATCTAAAATGGTCTTTTCCCCATCCAAATATTCCGCCTGATTTTGTGCAAAGTATCCTATCTGAACATTATGCCCCAGTTTTAAATGCCCTTTATGATCCAATTCCCCCACAATTATTTTGGCCAAAGTAGATTTTCCCTGTCCATTTTGCCCCACAAATGCAGTCTTGGAATCTCTTTCTATTAAAAGATCTATCCCTTGTAAAACGTGGTTATCACCATAACTTTTGCCCAAACCTTCAATTTCGGTTACCACCTTACCTGGAGTGACCGAAATTTGAAATCTCAAATTCATTACACTATTATCATCCTCATCCACCTCAATTCGCTCCATTTTATCGAGCTTCTTAATCAGGGACTGTGCCATGGAAGCCTTTGTGGACTTGGCCCTAAATTTTTCAATCAACCTTTCGGCTTGTTGTATTTCTTTATCCTGATTTTTTTGGGCATTTAACTGCTGTTCCTTTATTTCGTTCCTCAGCACCAAGTATTTGGAATAAGGCTTATTGTAGTCATAGATTCTTCCCAATGATATTTCAATGGTTCGGTTGGTAACATTGTCCAAAAACATTTTATCGTGGGATACAATCATTACACCCCCGGAATAATTTTTCAAAAAATTCTCCAACCAAATAATGGATTCTATATCCAAGTGGTTTGTAGGCTCATCCAACAATAACACATCATTACTCTGCAATAATAGCTTTGCCAACTCTATCCTCATCCGCCAACCTCCGGAAAAAGTTTCTGTTTTACGATCAAAATCCTCACGCTTAAAACCAAGGCCCAACAATACTTTTTCGGTTTCACCCTGATAGTTGTAGCCGCCCAATATTTCATAATGGTGGGTTACATCGTTCAAATCAATAATCAATTGATTGTACTCCACACTTTCATAATCTGTACGTTCCGCCAGCTGGTGATTAATATCGTCCAACCTAAGCTCCAAAGCCTTTATCTCTTCGAATGCCTGATGGGCTTCTTCCAACACGGTTCTTCCCAGTTCAAAATCGATATCCTGCCGTAGGAACCCCATTTTAATATCTTTATCAGAGGCTATAGTTCCCGAATCTATGGGCATATCCTTTGATAGAATTTTCAGCAGGGTAGATTTACCTGCCCCGTTTTTCCCAATAAGACCAACCCGGTCTCCTGAATTTAAACGGAAAGATATTTCTTCAAATAAGTATTCTCCTCCAAAGGAAACGGAGAGGTTATGGATATTAAGCATATTTGGTGACTAATGTTACACTGATTACATCTACAAAATGTACTTTTGTAGAAACTTTTTGCAAATGTTAAAAAAAGGAAACAAACTCTACAGTATTTTAACAGGAACTTGTCCTAAATGTCACGAAGAGAGTATGTATGAGGATAAAAATTCATATCATATTGGAAATATCTTTAAAATGAACGAACGTTGTTCGCATTGTGGCACAAAATATAAAATAGAACCCTCTTTTTTTTATGGCGCCATGTATGTTAGTTATGGCGTAGGTGTAGCTTTTGCAGTGGCCACCTTCATAATTGCGTTTGTAATGTTCAAAGCTTCGTTGATAAATTCTTTTATTGCCATAATTGCTACAATGATAATCTTTATGCCCTTTATTATTCGCGTTTCTCGAAATATCTGGATTAATTTCTTTGTAAAATACGACCCCAAGGCCGCAAAGGTTAATTCTTAAAATGTTTTTTGGTAAAACGGGATAGGTCCATTTCAGGTTTCAAAGCCTCATTATTTTCTATGAAATTGAAAAGCTGCTTGGAAGCTGTTGGGGCGATCATGACCCCGCGGGACCCCAAACCGTTAAGTAAAAACATATTTTTATGCTCAGGATGTCTGCCTACGAGTGGCTTCCTATCACTTACCGTCGGCCTTATTCCCGCTACGTGGTCTATGACCTCATAATTACATTTTAAAAAGGTGTCCAACTTTTGCAGAAGTTCCTGTTTGCATTCTTCGGTTGGAGTATTGGTTTTATCCTTCCATTTATAGGTAGCGCCCACCCTATACAGATCATTGCCTAAAGGAATAATGAATACGGAAGATTTTATAACCCGCTCTTCTTTTAAGGCTGGCGCCTTAATGGTCAACAATTCACCTTTGGTACCGTTGAGTGGCAAATAATTGAAATACGGATTGGTTTTTAAACCAAATCCCGTGGCGAATACTATCTTGTTAACTTTTAATCCACGGTATTCCATATAGCCATCATGTAGCTTAAGGGCTTCGAAATCAAAAGATTCCTGAAGTATTAAATTTTGTTCTGTAAGATATCGCTTATAATGGGATACCAATACGGAGGTATCTATCCTACCAGTATGCAACACTTCCCCGTAGCCATTAGGGGCATCAATGTTCGGATTATCATTAGGTAGTATTTTTGGAGTTATAAAACGACTTAAATTAGGCTTGTCTGAAGCTTCAAACCAAAGGTTCTGTTCATTTATACTTGAAAAACGCCTAAGGATAGGAATTTTATAATCCAATTGAATATTTAATTTTTTTTCCAATGCCTTATAAAAGGGAATCGCCAGATCTAATTGCTCATGGGCGTTCCAGGCCAATGTAAATCTTTTAAGGGTAACCGGATTGTACAACCCGCCCGCCACCACGGAGGAGGTTTGGGAACTATCAGTAATGACTTTAAACGACTTCTTATTAGTTTCCAATACTTCACAAAAGGAAATGCCGGCCAAGCCCAGGCCCACAATTAAATAGTCTACCATTGTGTAAAAGTAGAGAAGGAATTTTAAAACTTCAGTAAAATCGTGCAAAAAGAAAAGCGCCACATCATATGATGTGGCGCTCTGCTTTATATGTGAATTGGAATTTTATTAAGGCTAGTATGCCCACATATCTTGCTCTCTATCGCGGATAACCTCTTTAATTCGTTTGGATTCCAATAATTGGAACAAGGCATTATCGGCTATATAATCTTTAACCTCTCGATCCCCATGCACGTTATCCTCTTTATAGATAGTTGCATTGAATCTTCTGGCATTCAACAACATATCAAAGGAAATAGGCTGTGCAGAATTTCGTTGGTTAAACACTTTGGCCTCATGTAATATTTGTCTTGCACTTGGGTACCATACCCAGAACAACGGAACTTTTGCTTCTGCCAAATCCATAGACTCATCATCTATAAAGTTAACATCCGGAGCTACGGGAGCAATACCCAACAATCGGTATTTTAACTCTCCCTGTCTTTTGTCGAAATACCAGATTCCTTTAACAAGGTACTCCTCCAAATCGGCAGCGGTAAGGTTCCTGCGATTAATATATTCAGGGGAAATTGGTTCTCCTGCATTATACTGCTCGTAACCATAGTCTGTAGTATCCACCTTCTGCAAAGTAGCAGCCAAATCACTGAACTTTCTTTTCTCGGTAAAATAGGAATCCACGTAAACATCTTCCAGTCTACCATTTTTAATATTTTTTATCAAAACATCGTATAGGGACCTTCTATCTGGACCTATATCAATGGTATCCAAAGGATAATACAGTGGAAAATTAACACGCTCATCCAAGTCGATGACTTCCCAAACGGTCTTGGACCAGAGTATATCCCTATCGTCCACATAAGCATAGGGCAAAGGAGCATCGTTATCTTTCTCGATCTGCGCCTGTGTCTTCTTACCTATCTCTTCCGGTAATTTGGCATTTAAAATATTTGCCTGGGCGGAAATAGACAATGGTAAAAGAACCACTACTCCAATTAATAAAACATTTTTCAAATTCATCAGTTTAAATTTATTGTTTTTAATCTTCAGTCCCGTTATCAGCAGACTGGTGAATTAACCATGGCAAACATTTACCATGGTCCCTTCACAACATTTTTACTAGTTTGTTATCTCCACAACAACAGGAGATACTTTTTTAAGCTTATAGCCTTTATTATTTGTGATATAGGCTTCGATATCAAATATCTGAACGGCATCTCCACGGCTTGCTCTTTTAAGGGCAGACTTAGCTCTAGCGTCCAATTTGTTACCGTTTACATCTACAGTTGGCTGTCCTGGAACTTTAAATTTAAATCCGCTAACCGCAAGGTTAAGATCAAAATCAAAATCTTCCAACAACGCACCTATAGTAGAAATCTCTAGGTTGTTTTTTCCCATTTTAGCACTTCCGGATTCTCCTCTTACAGAACCTGAAGGTCTTGGAATATCCTTAATTCTGAACTCAGAAGAAGTTTTGATCATTTGACCATCAGGCAACTTACCTGAGGCGGTGATGGAAACAGTTCTTCCTGTACCAGGATTCATAGCATATTTACTTCCACTTTGCTTACTAAGTCCAGGGGCAGATGCAGAAACATTGTTATCAGGAATACCAGGAATGGATATGGTGATAGGGTTGGAAACCCCACGGTATACCACATTCATTTTATCGGCTGAAATCACAGCAGCATTAGGCTTTGTAATAGTTGCAAATGTTGAGGATACCGGCACTTCTGTACGCTCCCCATCCTGCATAAATACTAAATTACCCGCTATTTTATGATCTCCAGCGCTTCCTGCACTAACAGTTAATCTAACTTTACCATCTTCGATCACATAATCAGTACCTTCGTTCAACTTTCTTCCGTCTAGGGTCAAGTTAACTTCATTAGGTTTTGTTGTGGCATCTTTACGACCCAATACAATATTACCGGCAAACTTTTCACCTGCATAAAAAGCAGATTTTTCTTGCTCCAATAAGGTAGTATAATTGGTCATGGAAACCTCACTGCTCAACTGACCTTGAAGCATAGCTTTTAATGCATCTTCTTCGGTAGCTTTTATATCCGCTTGAAGCGAAGTGATTTTAGTCAATGATGCTACTAAAGGATAGCCTTCAAAGTTGTAGTTCAACCAATCTTGTTTGGAACCATCCCTTTTTTCAACTTTACCGTTTTCATCACCAGTCTCGAACCTACTTTTTACAGAAGACTTTACAGACTCCAATTCTTTAGGCATAACCGCAGTAATTTGTGTGCGATAATTTACCAAGCGATCCAAGAATTCTTGTCCATCAGCTCCAAGTTTGTCTCCTTGGAAAAAACGTTGATCTAAATAATCTGTCTTGTCCATTACTTGATAATCTTTTGGGTCCTTAACATCGACCATCATCTCCTTTTTCAAGTTTTCCAAGTACTGGTAATACTCCAGGGACAATTCCTTTATTTTCTTGGCATCTTCCAAAAGAGGACCAAATTTCTCAGCATTTTCCGATGCTTTAGTTTCAAGACCACTTAGGAAAGCCGTATTGTTTTCCGTGGTTTTTATGTTAGAAGCTTCTAACTTTTCGTTCATAAGACCGAAAGCCGATAGAACTTCTTTTCCCATATTTAAGGCCAGCATCGCGATGAAGATCAAGTACATTAGGTTGATCATCTTCTGACGTGGTGTTGCTTTTCCTCCTGCCATTTTTCTAATTAGTTTTAATTATTAATCGATTTGGGTTTGGTTATTGAATTATAACTAATTAGTTTCTATTCATTGCAGATAACATACCACCGTATACTCCATTCAAAGAAGAAAGGTTGGTTGCCAAAGATTCCATTTGATCTTTTAAGGCACTTGAATTCTGTACCACTTCCTCGTTGATAGACGCTTGTCTGCTTGCGCTTTCCAACTGAACTTTATAAAGACTGTTCAAAGATTCCATTTGAGAGGCAGCTTGTACCATTTCATCAGAATACTTTTTAGTAGACTCCATTGCATCAACTGTTGGAGCAATTCCCTTGGCAGCTCCTTCAAAGTTTCTAATGCTAGATCCAAGACTTTCCATAAGACTGGCATCTACACCAGCTTCTTTTAACAAATCATCCAATTTTTTGGATAAAGATGCTTCTGCTTCCTTCATTTCAGCATTGGAATTTGATTTTCCTGAAGCCGCTCCTCCACTTAATTCTGGATACACCAATGACCAATCGTATTCGTCATCTACTGGTTCAAATGCACTAATAGCAAAAATTAATGCTTCGGTAATAAGTCCGATTGCCAATAACAGTCCTCCCGTAAGTGGGCCAAATTGCCAGTGAAGGATCTTAAATAATGCTCCTATAATTACTACAGATGCACCAAGGCCGTAGGCCATGTTAAATAATTTCTTAGTTGATTTTGACTGTGCCATAATTTTAAATTTAATTAAGTAATGTTAATAATAAGTATTTGGTTTAACGTTTGATTTAATATAAAGGTCTTCTTTATTTTATATTTTAATTGGTAGAATCTTCTTCTCCCATGTAATCCTGTACGGTTCTAAAACCGATGTAACTACGTGCAGAATCCTGGTATTCGTAATCTCTGGTACTTACCTGTAGGAAATAAGCAACATCTTTCCAAGATCCTCCTCTTATAACTTTTCTTGCATTATTGGTAGATTCTGCATTTGGATTCATCGTAGACACATATTCGTATGAATTTGGGTCATAACTACTATTCGTCCATTCAGAAACGTTACCAGCCATGTTGTATAGGTTATAATCGTTGGGCTCATAGGCCTTCGCCTCTACTGTGTACAAGGCCTGATCGGCAGCATAATCCCCTCGTTGAGGCTTAAAGTTGGCCATAAAACAACCAGTATCACTGATTACATAAGGACCACCCCATGGGTATGTTCCACCTTCTATACCTCCTCTAGCAGCATATTCCCATTCCGCTTCGGTCGGTAATCTAAAGCGGTTGACAAATTGCTTGCCTCTACTTTTTTGATCGTCGTTCTTGTATTTAGTTCTCCAGTTACAAAAAGCCTGGGCCTGTTGCCATGAAACACCCACTACAGGATAATCACTATAGGCATCATGCCAGAAGTAATCGTTGTGCATTGGTTCATTATAGGAATATGAAAAATCCTTTATCCATACCGTGGTATCCGGATATATTTCCAATTCTTCCTGTTTTATGAAATCCTTTCTACTTCCCTTTTTGGCACGAGCTGCTGCTTCAATATCCATCCAGGTGTACTTGTATTTCAATTTGGTAACATCTATATTACGTTGCCCGTTATAAGATTCTTCTTCTGGCAAGTACATGGAATCTACCATGACTTCGGTGTAATACTCATCAGGATATTTAGATATATCCCATATTAAATCTACCCTTTTGTTCAACGCCCTACCTTCGTAGCCTGTTTCGCCCATACCGGAATAGTTGTTCAGCATATATTTATCGTAGGCAGATAATTTTGTGGTATCGGCATCCTTAAAGGCATATTCGCCTATACCTCCATCATCTGGACCTAATCCTAATTCATCTGCTAGTATAGCCAATTTTGTTCTTGCAATGGAATCTTTGACCCATTCTACAAATTGGCGATATTCGCTATTCGTAATTTCCGTATCATCCATGTAGAAAGATCGAACAGTAACAGTCTTTGTCGGGGCGTTTTGTGTCTGAGCCTGATCCTCCTCACTTTTACCCATGATGAACGCTCCTCTAGGAATCAATTCCATACCATAGGGTTTTTCGGGATACCACTTTTTTCCTTGAGCTCCGACCAGCTCTCCTTTTGTTTTGGACCCACAACTTGAGAGTAAAAAAACAAATGCTATAGATGACAACAATAGCTTCTTCATACGTTAGGTTAAATTTCGATTATGATTATAAAAGCAAACACAAGTATTATTCTCTAAAACTTATTTTTAAATAATTTATTGTATAAAATTTGTTTTATACCCTAAAATTATTATTTCAATTAAACCCTTTTTTGTAGGCTTTAAACCACCGCTCAGGAATATTTTGATTACATGCATCTAGATAATCCAATTCGGTGCATGGTAATAACGCAGGTGAATTTGTTTTAGTATGTGAAGTTAAAATTGAAGGTACCTCTACCCACCATCTTTCGCTAAGATGACTTTTATAGAAGATAAGGGACTCATCTTCGGTAGGTACGGTATACTTGGTGAAGTCGTTACTACTATTGGGCAACTCTTGAATCCTAAAGTTCAGCCCCTCTATAAAATACCATATTATTTGTGCGACAAGTTGAAAGGATTGATTACTATTCTCGCATTCGTATATCCCAAAAACGGATACATTATCGCTTATACCGGCATATCTTGCTATGGCACAAATTTCCCTCCCGTTAAAACCGTTGGGTGAAAAATTTCTGGAATAGCCTATATCGGCGGCACGTATGGCACGTGCATCCAAACTTACCACATGGGCATTCCTTAGCACAGGTTCTGCCAGGGTAATGTTGGAAATTAATTCCCCCAACCTATAGGAATCAAAGAAAAGTCGTTCCATAAGGTCCAATTCTTCCTGGGAATTAAAATAACTTTGATACCCTATATTGGAAAAATTAAAAAGATTGTTGGGTTTGTCGGTAATTATTTTACTCATATAGGAATGGGAAGAAATAAGTTCTTCGTCCATCCCAAAATCGAACCTGCTGTCTATTGACACCAAATTGACCATATTTTTAAGTCCGTCAAAAGCCCTATAAGTGGGATAGGTTAGGTCTTGGGTAGCGCCAATTACAATGGGAATAATATTTTCTTCCAATAATCCGGCAACAATTTCCTTAACTACGAAATAGGTGTCCTCTACGGTCTCACCTTCCTCTATATCGCCCAAATCTACAATGGAACAGTTCCAATTGCCCAACATTAAATTATAAAGCTGAAGCCTGATTTCCGAGATATCCAGTCGTTCTGGTTTCTTCTCGAAAGCATTCCTGGATTCGTTAACTCCCAGTATAGCTACACTAACATTTGCCAATACCGGAAGACCATGCCGTGCAGTATGCATATAAACGTGTTTCCCCAATGCTTGGGCCGGTAGTAATTCGCAGTGGGCCAATACCCTATCACTAACGGGTACTAAAAAATCGAATGCCATATTATTTTTTAGCCTTAGGTTTCGCTTTAGTTTTTTTCTTAGGTGCTTTTTTTGCTATTAATTCCTGTGCTTCTTTAAGGGAAATCTTGGTAGCATCCACATCTTTGGACACCTCCACTTTTATTTTACCCTTAATAATGGAATGCCTTCCCCATCTCGCCTTTTCTATACGAATTCCTTCCTCTGGCCATTCCTGGATCAACTTATCAATTTCCTTTTGTTTTTTGGCCTCTATGATCTCTTCAATATCCTGTTTGGAAAGATTATCAAAGTCATATTTCTTACTTACATTGATAAACATTCCGTCCCATTTAATAAATGGTCCAAACCTACCAACTCCTTTGGTAACATCCTTGTCCTCGTAGGTAGTTATAGGGGCATCTGCTTTTTGTTTCTCCTTAATAAGCTCTACAGCGCGGTCCATATCTATCTCCATGGCATTTTCATCCTTGCCAAGGGAAACAAACTTTTTGCCAAATCTTATATAGGGACCAAACCTACCTACATTGGCTTCTACTTCCTCCCCTTCGTACTCTCCAAGTTTTCTTGGCAACTTAAACAGATCCATAGCTTCTTCATAGCTAATGGTATTTAGGGACTGGTCCGGTAACAGACTGGCAAACAACGGTTTTTCCTCATCATCTACGGTACCTACTTGCACCATGGGTCCAAAGCGGCCCAATCTTACCGAGACCTGTCTTCCGGTCTTGGGATCGGTCCCCAAAACACGTTCGCCACTGGCCCTATCGGCATTTTCTTCCACATCCAGTACCTTGGGGTGAAAATCCCCATAAAAATCCTTCAATACTTTTTGCCAATCCTCATCCCCTGAAGCAATCTCATCAAAATCTTCTTCCACTTTAGCCGTGAAATGATAATCCAAAATTGTTTCGAAATGACTTACCAAGAAATCGGTTACTATCATTCCAATATCTGTTGGGACCAATTTACCTTTGTCGGATCCCACATTTTCGGATAAATCTTTGGCAGTAAGTTTATCGGATTTCAACAATAACTGTACGTAATTCCTCTCCGTGCCCTCAATGGTACCCTTCTCTACATAGCCTCTATTTTGAATTGTGGAAATAGTAGGCGCATAGGTAGACGGTCTTCCTATTCCAAGTTCTTCCAGTTTCTTTACCAAAGACGCTTCCGTAAATCTATATGGAGCCCTGGAAAAGCGCTCTGTTGCCGTTATATAATTGTTAATTAGCTTTTCACCCTCTTTCATTGCCGGAAGCATTCCTTCCTGCTCTTCACTTATATCTTCTTCATCTGTTCCTTCCAAGTATACCTTTAGAAAACCATCAAATTTGATTACCTCCCCGTTAGCGGTAAATTCTTCTTTATGGGTATTGGATTTTATTTTAACATTGGTGCGTTCCAATTCTGCATCACTCATTTGTGAGGCCAAGGTACGTTTCCAAATAAGTTCGTATAGTTTGGATTGATCCCTTTCCAAAGAAGGGGACTGATTGGTCATCTCCGTTGGTCGAATGGCCTCATGGGCCTCCTGCGCACCCTTGGATTTTCCGGTAAAATTCCTAACCTTACTGTACTCTTTACCGTAATTACTTATAATGGCATCCTTTGCCGCATCTATGGCATCTTTGGAAAGATTAACACTATCCGTTCTCATATAGGTTATTAACCCTGCCTCGTACAAGCGTTGTGCCACCTGCATGGTCCTTGAAACTGAAAAATACAATTTCCTTGATGCTTCTTGCTGTAATGTTGAAGTTGTAAATGGAGCAGCCGGTGATTTTTTGGCCGGTTTCTTATCCAGTGAAGCAACGGAAAAATTGGCTCCTATATTTTCCTTAAGGAAAGCTTCCGCCTCTTTCTGGCTGGCATAGGTCTTATTTAACTTGGCTGTAAATATACTGCCCTCATTGGTTTTGAATTCGGCCGATGTTCTAAACGCTGCTTCAGGATTAAAGGCTTCTATATCCCGTTCCCTTTCCACAATCAACCTAACCGCTACAGATTGAACCCTACCCGCAGATAATCCCGGTTTAATTTTTTTCCACAGTACGGGGGAAAGTTCATAACCCACCAATCTATCCAACACTCTTCTGGCCTGTTGGGCGTTGACCAAATTGTAATTTATTTCCCTAGGATTTTCAATTGCCTTCTGAATGGCAGATTTTGTAATGGAATTAAATACTATCCTCTTGGTTTTATTCTTATCCAACTTTAACTCCTCGGCCAAGTGCCAGGAAATAGCCTCTCCCTCCCGGTCCTCATCACTAGCGAGCCATATAGTTTCGGCTTTGTCCGCCAAATCCCTAAGTTTTTTCACCAAGGCTTTTTTATCCTTGTCAACAATATATTTAGGGGCAAAATTATTATCCACATCCACTCCCAATTCTTTGGAAGGTAAATCGGCAATATGCCCAAAACTGGACTCTACCTTATAATCCTTTCCTAAAAATTTTTCAATTGTTTTTGCTTTAGCCGGGGACTCTACGATTACTAAATTCTTTGCCATTAACTAGTTTTTGGTGACACAAAAGTATATCAATTTTTTTATTTAACGGATTTTCATTTGTACCACCATAAAAAAACACCCCTATTTCAAGGGGTGTTTTAAATTATTTCGCATCTATTAATTAAGCTTAAATGTGCTTATAAGCTTTATTTTATTTTCCAAATATTCATATTGATAAATGACTTCTTCCCCGATCATTAGCAAATTATCCTCCATTGGAATAACATCAAAAGTATTGATATCTTTGAAATGATTTAGCTGCACCAAATTTTGAACATCTGTTTTATCATAGACCTTAAGTCCCGAAGTCCCGTCACAAACAAATAGTTTTTCAGCTTTTATCCCCAAGCCATAAGGACCATCCAGGGGATAGGTCTTAACCAATTCGGGGTTTGTAATATCTGAAATATCTACGATAAAGAGGCCACTTTCCGTGGCACCGCACATATTGCCTCCCCTTAGGGTTACATAGGCATAATCGCCATCAACCACCACAGGATCACAGGCTGTTCCGTGCTGAAATTCGGAAATCAAGGTAGGTGTGGCCGGTGATGAGATATCATAAATATACATACCGCGCATGCTCCCTAAAAATAATTGATCACCTCTATTAAAGATTGTTTCAATGTCAAAACCGGCATAAACGTCCTCCAAATCCTTGGGATTCTCCAAGTCCTGAATATTGAATACATTAATATTATGACTATCCACAGCGTACAAATAATCGTTTACTATTTTAAAGCGAGCCAAGGACCCGCCTTGCCCTGTAGGTGAAGCATTTTGGGAGGCATTGGCCAGCATAATATCAAACTCACGTGAAAACTGAACTTCCACTTCTTCTATCAGCCTTCTTTCTTTTATCGTTTCCCATCCAATTACAATGTCGTTCTGATAGTCTATATCCTGCCATTCATAAATATCTACCTCAAAAGGAAAAACCACATTATCCCTTAGAACATCCTCCAAACGGTTTACCATTTTAACATTATTGATATCGGATATATCGAGAACGATCAAATCGGTAATACTATCGGCATATAAATAATCACCCTTTACCGAGACATCAACGTTTCCAGGTATTTTAATAAAGGCTATTTTCTTAGGGGCTTTGGGATTGCTATTATCCACTACGTGAACCCCTTTATATTTGTCATTGACAAATATAAATTCCCCATATACATAAATTTTTCCGGATTCGTTTAAAGGAATGGGAGCTATGATATCTACATCCTTTTTAAAATCGGCTTTGCTCATGGTTATCGGCTTGGCCACCAAGTACTCGGCATATTTGCCATCATCCTCATCATTACAGGAAACAATCCCAAGGGTAGCCAGTACAAAAAATAGTAATATTATGTTTCTCATATTGTTAAAGTTATTGGGATTACTCTGAAGAGATACCATTGGACTTATAAAGTTGCGTGGATTTTTGAGAAATTTTTAACTGTCAATATGTCATATTTAGGCATATAATACTATCTTTGCAAACTCTTAAAGATGACGATGAATGCATAATAAAATGGAGAAGACTATAGACGAATCTGTTCAAGGAACTGCCATAACCATTGCGGAAAAAGAAAATAGCACTAGAAAACTATATATAGAAAGCTATGGTTGCGCCATGAACTTTTCAGATAGTGAAATTGTTGCCTCTATACTGGCCAATGAAGGCTTTAGCACTACCCAGGATTTAGAAGATGCCGACTTGGTATTGGTAAATACCTGTTCTATCCGCGAAAAGGCGGAACTCACCATTCGCAAGCGATTGGAAAAGTTTAATGCCGTTAAAAGACACAGGCCACATATGAAGGTAGGTGTTCTTGGCTGTATGGCAGAAAGGCTAAAAACGAAATTACTGGAGGAAGAAAAAATTGTGGATATGGTAGTAGGCCCGGATGCTTATAAGGACTTGCCCAATCTTATTCAAGAGGTGGATGATGGCAGAAATGCAGTAAACGTAATCCTATCCAAAGAGGAAACCTATGGGGACATCTCCCCGGTACGTCTCAATACCAATGGCGTTACTGCCTTTGTATCCATTACCCGTGGTTGTGATAATATGTGTACTTTTTGCGTAGTTCCCTTTACCCGGGGACGGGAACGCAGCCGAGACCCACAATCCATTTTAGAAGAAGTAAACGACCTTGCCAGTAAAGGATTTAAGGAAATTACACTGTTGGGACAAAATGTGGACAGCTACCTTTGGTATGGCGGTGGATTAAAAAAGGGATTCGAAAAAGCGACGGAAATGCAAAAAGCAACGGCTGTTAATTTTTCCAATCTATTGGAATTGGTAGCCTTGGCGCAACCAAAATTGCGTATCCGATTTTCTACTTCCAATCCGCAGGATATGACCTTGGATGTGGTTAGAATTGTAGCAAAATATCAGAATATCTGTAATTACATTCATTTGCCCGTGCAAAGCGGAAGCAATAGGATTTTAAAGGAAATGAACAGATTACACACCAGGGAAGAGTATCTGGAACTGGTTAAAAATATTAAGGAAATAATTCCGGATTGCACTATATCCCAAGATATGATCACAGGTTTTCCGTCCGAAACGGAAGAAGACCATCAGGATACACTGTCTTTAATGAAGGAGATACAATATGATTATGGGTATATGTACGCCTATTCCGAAAGGCCTGGCACCGCTGCGGCCAGGAATATGGTAGACGATGTGCCTCAAGAAGTAAAAAATAGAAGATTAACGGAGATCATTGCCCTACAAAGGGAACACAGTCATATCAGGAGCAAACAACAACTTGGAAAAACTGTGGAGGTTCTGATAGAGGGTTCCTCCAAAAAATCCGATTTGGATTGGATGGGAAGAAACTCCCAAAGCTTTGTTGTGGTATTTCCTAAGGAAAATTATAAAAAAGGCGATTTTGTAAAGGTCGAAATTACAGATTGCACCTCGGGTACTCTAATAGGTAGACCTGTAGGGTATTCCAATAACAATTAGAAGATGGAATCGATTCAATCAATAAAACAGCGCTTTGAAATAATTGGCAACGATGTAAAACTTAATCGTGCCATTGAAAAAGCCATCCAAGTGGCACCGACGGATATCTCCGTATTGGTAACCGGCGAAAGCGGTGTTGGAAAGGAAGCTCTTCCTAAAATAATTCACTCCCTTTCACACAGAAAACACGCTAAATATATAGCTGTCAACTGTGGAGCTATTCCCGAAGGCACCATAGACAGTGAGCTTTTTGGACATGAAAAAGGTGCTTTTACCGGAGCAACGGCCACTAGAAGCGGTTATTTTGAGGTAGCCGATGGCGGAACCATATTTTTGGATGAAGTTGGAGAACTGCCTTTGACCACCCAAGTACGCCTTTTAAGGGTATTGGAAAATGGTGAATTTTTAAAAGTAGGCTCCTCCCAGGTACAAAAAACAGATGTAAGAATTGTGGCTGCGACCAATATCAACATGTTCGAAGCCATTAAAAAGGAAAAATTTAGGGAAGACCTATATTATCGTCTGAGTACTGTTGAAATCAACATCCCCCCCTTACGCGAGCGCAAGGAAGACATACACTTATTATTCAGGAAATTTGCGTCAGATTTTGGTCAGAAATACAAAATGCCCACTATCCGCTTGGATGATGATGCGGTACAGCTGTTGCTAAAATACAGATGGCCTGGAAACATTAGACAGTTAAGGAATATTGCGGAACAGGTTTCTGTCTTGGAGGAAAGCAGGCTTATTACCCTAGCTACCTTAAACGGTTACCTACCCAATTCCAGCAATTCCAATTTGCCAGCCGTTGTTGGAAAAGAAAAAAAAGAGGGCGATTTTAGTACGGAAAGGGAAATATTGTACAAAGTGCTTTTTGATATGAAAGGCGATTTGAACGATTTAAAAAAATTAACACTGGAGTTGCTTAAACACAACGACAGCGAGAAGGTACAGGAAGAAAACGAAAATCTTATCCGAAAGATTTATGGTGACGATGAGGAAGATTACACGGAACAAGAGGAAAGCACAAATAAAATTTTACAGCTTCCCGAGCCGTATTCAGAAAAACCGATTGTTAAAACTCCCCCAGTAGATAAGTATGATTTTGCAGAGGAAATACAAGAGGAAGAAACCCTATCTTTACAGGATAAGGAAATAGAGCTCATAAAAAAATCCTTGGAACGAAATAAGGGCAAAAGAAAAGCAGCCTCAGCAGAATTGGGCATCTCGGAACGCACCCTTTATCGTAAAATAAAACAGTACGACCTTTAGCAGTAGTCAGTAGTCAGTAGTCAGTAGTCAGTAAAAAATACAAAAAGAAATTAATGATCAAGAGTAAACATATTATTTTAATGCTTGTATTGGTGCTAAGCATTTCTGGCTGTGGTATCTATAACTTTACCGGGGGTGATGTAGGAACAGCCAAAACCTTTCAAGTAAATTATTTTCAGAACTACGCGTCCCAAAATCCAGGATCTACTTTTGAACCTGGAATGGACAGGGATTTTACCTTGGCACTTCAGGATCTAATATTAAACCAGACTAGTCTGGATCTTGTTAAGTCCAATGGGGATTTGCTTTACGAAGGTGAAATTGTGGAATATCGTATTTCTCCCATGACGGCCACCTCCCAGCAAACAGCTGCACAAAACAGGTTGAGTATAGGGGTAAATGTAAGGTTCTTTAACAACACCAAGGAAGATGTCGACTTTGAACAACGGTTTTCCTTCTTTTACGATTACCCTGCCAATTCGCAATTGGCCAGTGTTAAGGATGAAGCACATCAAATAATTTTTGAACGTATTACCCAAGATATTTTTAATAAATCATTGGCAGATTGGTAATTTATGAACGTACAGGACTTTACATATCTATTGCAGAACCCGGACAAAGTGGTTTCCCCTGTGCAGACCAATCAACTGGAAGATGTACTGGCCGAGTACCCATATTTCCAGGCAGCCAGGGCCATGCACCTAAAAGGCCTTAAAAACCTCAACAGTTTTAAATACAACAATGCCCTTAAATTAACCGCGGCATACACGGCGGACAGGGATATTCTTTTCGATTTTATTACCTCTAAAGATTTTCTACAAAATACAATCGCAGATTCTATTTTGGGCAAAGCCACTACTTTAAATGATACTCCAACAATTTCGGAGGAGATAGTTTCGGACTTCAAGGAAGAAAGCGCACTGATCGAAGAATCGGAAGACGAACCCTTGCCCAGGACGGTAAAAGACGCGGACAATATCCTGGATCCCTCCCTTTTTTCCTCAAAAGACCCGGAAATAGACAAATCTATTTCTGACGATAAAAAAAAAGCTGAAGAGGCACTGGAAATCGGGAAACCATTGAATTTTACCAAAAAAGAGAAGTATTCATTCGGGGAATGGCTCCAATTAACTTCTAAAAAGACCCACAAGCCGAAGTCAGAATCTGATACTACGAAGAAGATAGTACATAATAAGCAGCCGAAATCAACCCCAAAAGAAGACAGGCTAAAAAAGAAAAAATTCGATCAGATCGACAAATTTATTGAAACAAACCCAAAAATTGTACCTAAGCCAAATTCGACCAAAGTACCTATCAAAGACTCACTTACCTTTGATAAAAATGAATTGATGACGGCTACTTTGGCCAAAGTTTATTTGGAACAAAAGAAGTATAAAAAGGCCATTCAGGCTTACAAAATTTTAAGTTTGAAATATCCAGAAAAAAGTAGTTTCTTTGCAGACCGAATTAAAGCGGTAGAAAAGATACAACAAGAAAATAATTAAATAATGAATACAACATTTACAATATTCTTGGTACTGATCATCCTAGTTTGCATCCTATTGATGCTTGTTATTATGGTGCAAAACCCTAAAGGTGGCGGATTGTCCTCTTCCTTCGGTGGTGGTGGAACCCAAATTGTAGGAGGGGTAAAGAAAACTGGAGACTTTTTGGATAAAAGTACTTGGACATTGGCAACTATATTGGTTGTTTTAATTTTGCTTTCCAATGTTGCAATAAAGGGAAGTTTTAGTGATTCCGATTCAAAATTGCTTAATGGGGACCCTATTGAAACTACAGCACCTGATGCTTTACCAGACACACCTATCTCTGCACCTGCCACTAACGGTACAAACAACACCGACAGTGTTCAATAATTAGGAGAAAACACATTTAAAATATCAAAAATGCCAGCTTACGTGACAAGCTGGCATTTTTATTTTAACAAAGTGTCAGTTTTAAGGCAATGGCATAATTTCTGCCTACAATAATCAAACTTAAAAACATAAAATCTAAATAATATGGCTAAAGTTAGCATTAAACCATTAGCGGATAGAGTTCTAATAGAACCTATGGCTGCCGAAACAAAGACTGCATCAGGTCTTTATATCCCAGATACCGCAAAAGAAAAACCGCAAAAAGGTAAAGTAGTTGCCGTTGGTCCTGGTACCAAAGATGAAAAAGTAACCGTTAAAGTTGGGGACACGGTGCTATACGGTAAGTATGCCGGTACCGAGTTAAAACTTGAAGGTACCGAATATCTTATGATGCGCGAAAGCGACATTTTAGCAATTATATAACATTGCTCCTATTCCCTAAAAGTTGGGAATATTCCAAACAACAAACTAAAGAGTATAACTAATTTCATTCCGTTTTATCTGGAATGATAAATGAAATTAAATTATGGCAAAAGATATAAAATTTGATATCGATGCAAGAGACGGCCTCAAAAGAGGTGTCGATGCATTGGCAAACGCAGTAAAAGTAACCTTGGGACCCAAGGGTAGAAACGTAATCATCAGCAAATCGTTTGGTGCTCCAACCATTACCAAAGATGGGGTTACCGTGGCCAAAGAAATTGAATTGGCAGATGCTCTTGAGAACATGGGTGCCCAAATGGTTAAGGAAGTTGCTTCCAAAACCAATGATTTGGCAGGTGATGGTACCACTACTGCCACTGTTCTTGCCCAAGCTATCGTAAAAGAAGGCTTGAAGAACGTAGCAGCTGGTGCTAATCCAATGGACCTTAAAAGAGGTATAGACAAAGCGGTACAAGCTATTGTTGAGGATTTGGCCAAGCAAACCAAAAAAGTAGGTGACTCTTCAGAAAAAATCAAACAAGTTGCCGCTATTTCATCCAACAACGACGAGACTATTGGTGACCTAATTGCCCAAGCTTTTGGAAAAGTAGGTAAAGAAGGTGTTATCACTGTTGAGGAAGCAAAAGGAACAGATACTTACGTTGATGTTGTTGAAGGTATGCAATTTGACAGGGGTTATCTTTCTCCATACTTCGTTACCGATTCGGAAAAAATGACTGCCGATTTAGAGAATCCTTACATATTATTATATGATAAGAAGATTTCTTCTATGAAGGATTTGTTACCAGTATTGGAGCCAGTAGCACAATCTGGAAAACCTCTTTTGATCATTGCAGAAGATGTAGACGGTGAAGCTTTAGCTACATTGGTAGTAAACAAATTGAGAGGGTCTTTAAAAATTGCTGCTGTTAAGGCACCAGGATTCGGTGACAGAAGAAAAGCAATGTTGGAAGATATTGCTATCCTTACAGGTGGTACCGTAATAGCTGAAGAAAGAGGCTTCACTATGGAAAATGCCACATTGGATATGCTTGGTACTTGTGAAAAAATCACAATTGACAAGGATAATACAACTATTGTAAATGGTGCAGGTGTTCCAAAAACTATTAAGTCTAGGGTAAACCAAATTAAATCTCAAATCGAATCTACCACTTCTGATTACGACAAAGAGAAATTACAGGAACGTTTGGCTAAATTAGCTGGTGGTGTTGCCGTTCTTTATGTTGGCGCTGCTTCCGAAGTAGAAATGAAAGAGAAAAAAGACAGGGTTGATGATGCCCTTCACGCCACAAGAGCAGCTGTTGAAGAAGGCATTGTTGCCGGTGGAGGTGTTGCTTTGGTAAGAGCTAAATCTGTTCTTGGCAAAATAAAGACTGAAAATGCTGACGAGGAAACAGGTGTACAAATTGTTGCCAGAGCTGTAGAATCTCCTTTGAGAACCATCGTTGAAAATGCTGGTGGAGAAGGATCTGTAGTAGTTGCAAAAGTTTTGGAAGGCAAAGGGGATTTTGGTTATGATGCCAAATCAGAAACCTATGTTGACATGATTAAAGCAGGTATCATTGATCCTAAGAAAGTAACTAGAATTGCATTGGAAAATGCTGCCTCTGTTGCCGGTATGATCTTGACTACCGAATGTGCTTTGACAGACATTAAGGAAGACGCTCCTGCAGGCCCACCAATGGGTGGCGGTATGCCAGGAATGATGTAAGCCTTACAATTTACAAGGATAAAAAAACCGCATTTGGAATTCCAAATGCGGTTTTTTGTTTTAAGTATTGGATAATAAGAAGAACAACCAGATTGTTCCTCCATTACTCATGATGTTGTCCATCATCCGAATTATCCTCACGATACTTGCAACAAGGATGTACGCTTTCATAAGCCTCCTCAGTAGCCTTTAATTCCTTGGTATCATGACCTACCCCTACAATAGCAGTTTTTATTGCCATCGAATTTGTTTTTCGCTCATCAATAATAACCGATAATTGATGCGTTGGAATATCCCATAAAGCATATTTAACCCCTTTTACCCCTAAGGCAGCCTCCTCTATCCTTTCTTTGCACATGACACATTTTCCATTGACCTCGAAACTCATTTTCTTGTTTTTCTCCTGGCTATAACCGGTAACGGTCAATACTCCAAAAACGGCTCCTATTATTAAATTTTTCATTGCTATACTTTTCATGTTTAATAATTAATATTTAATAAAGTTATAATTTATACCTGAATCCTGCATAAAACATCCTGCCCATGACGGGACCATATATCATTGTCGTGTCAAAACTAGTGCCAAATGGATTGTCTGCTGCCACTACTGGGTTCACTTGGGTGAAATTGGTTAAATTCTCCCCTCCCACATAAATTTCCAAATTTTCATTGAACACTTTGGTCAGCTGTGCATTCATTAAACTATAGCTAGGTGAATAATCCCCTAACTGATACTCCTCGGGATTATTGCTTGTATTCGGCAAGCGTTGTTTGCCCAAGGTATGAAGGGTATAATCCATACGCCAATGAGACCCATTGGCTTTAGCAACCGTGATATACCCAAGATTGGCAAAAAATCGATGCTGGGCCTGTAATGGCTTTTGCAGGGAGCCACTGTTGTAATCAGTTTCAACATCATAAAATTTGTAGGCCGTCCTAAGTTCCACATTCCTTAAAATATTATGATTTACTTCGAATTGGAAACTATGGGCCATGCTCTTGCCTTCCAAATTATAAAACGAAACCTCCTGTGGATTTTCCCAATCCACCACAACTTGATTCTTAAAATCGGTCACGTAGTAATCCACCGTAATGTTACCTACCCTGCTGAACAAATTAAATCCCTGTAAGAAACTAGCACCATAATTCCAAGCATCCTCCGGATCCAATCCAAAAATATTCCCCGTGGTTCCCAGCAGTCTTATCTGTCTGGATGAGGCGAATAATTGTTGATTCTCGGCAAAGATATTGGCGGCCCTTTTCCCCCTTCCTACAGATGCCCTGAAACTACCTCTTTCCCAGGGCATATAACGCGCATGTATTCTAGGAGTAACAAAGGTCCCCAAATTATTATGGCTGTCCACCCTTATACCTGCCGTAAGACTCCATTCCTTTAGATTATCATAACTATATTCAAAAAATGCGCCTATAGATCTATCCACTCGGGAGTAATCCAATGAATTTACCAATTCCCCATAACCATCGTAGGCAAAGGTGAAGCCCGTTTTAAATTTGCTCTTGGTATCCCCAATTATGGAATTGAACAACAGATTGGAATAAATACTTTCGTGATCAATATTATATTGTTTAAGACCAAAATAGGAATCCTGTTTGTGCAGACTATAGGAGGTTTGAAAACCAAAACTTTGAAAAGGGAGCTCTGGAAATACGTACCCTAATTTTAAGGAAGTATCAAACCGCTGTGTATTTATTTCGCTTCCCCAAGAATTGGTAGTGAATTTATCGTTTGCAGGATCAAAATTGGTCTCACCTACTTGTTTTTCGTCATTTAAAAAACGAAGATTTAGAAAACTCACCCAACCTTTACTGGGATCCTGGTATTGCCACCTGTTCAAAATATTTATTTGATTCCCCACGGGAGCCTCCAAAAAACCGTCGTCATTGTCATCCTCCATGGTATCCCTCCTGTTGGCATGCAGATAGAGTCCGGCACTCCATTTATTGGTCAATTTTTTGTTCAGATGGGTATTTAATTCCAACCTACCGTTCATATTGGCATAACCATTAACAAACAGGGAATTATCCGTTAATGGTTTCACCAATTCCGTATTTATTTGACCCGAAATACTTTCGTAACCGTTAACTACACTCCCGGCCCCTTTGGTAATCTGTATACTTTCTACCCAAGTACCAGGTGTAAAGGTTAGTCCATAGGCCTGTGAAGCACCCCGGACCATAGGAATGTTTTCTTGGGTTATTAATAAATAAGGACTTGTAAGGCCCAACATCTGAATTTGTTTGGTCCCTGTAAGAGCATCGGAAAAATTAACATCAATGGCCGGGTTGGTTTCAAAGCTTTCGGAGAGATTGCAACAGGCTGCCTTTAATAATTCGGCACTGTTTATAGTGACCACATTTTGTGGGCTAAAAAACGATTTCTGCACCGATTCCCGCTTTTTCCGGACCACCACCTCATTCAACTCATTGGATGGCTTTAACCAGTGATGAATCATTTTAGGAGAATTCACCAATAAGGTGTCCGACTCAAATCCCACATAGCTTATCACCAGCCGATTAAACTCCTTTTTAAAAGGAATAACAAAGCTACCATCCTCTTTAGTGATGGTACCAGTTTGGGAATTTAACCAATAAACATTGGCACCTGCCAACCCTAGATGCTTATTTTCAGGGTTGGCTTCCTTGACCATGCCCTCGATATTATTTTGGGAAATAGCCGAAAAAGGAATCCACAATAAAATACTTATAATAAAATTCTTCACTTGATATTTTTAATATTAGTTCATTATTAAACGCACAAACACAACCGTCCTTTTCCATAATCAATGACCGGAAAAGCGACAATACTAAGAACTAAATAAAATCAAATAAGAAAAACCTGGTCCAGGATAGTGATATCCTTTACCAAAATGGGCGGTGGGTAATCGGCATGCGGAACAAGCGGCTGTGCCTTGGGCTGAAACTGACTTATATAGTAAGCTGCATAGGCCACTAAGAACAATTGTTGACCCAAATCAATGTCATGGTAGGAGATTTTTAAATCGTCCTGCCCTGGGATAGTAATAACCTCATGGTCACAACAAGAATTACCCCTTTTGTCAAAGATAGCATCAACCAACCCCATATCCATACCACAGGTGTCCGCCTCATGAAAGAAAGCAATATCGACCAAGGAACCAAAGCAATAGTGTTTCTCTATCGTCCATGAAACGGTAGAGACCAGCATAAAAAATGCCATCACCATAGCTAGTATTTTTTGAATCATTGGTTTCATGAATGCAAAAATAATCAAAAGTTGGAACTCTATATTTTACATATAAGATATTAACTGAAAATTAAGGATAAAATTGCCCAAAGTAAATCTGCAACAAAAGTTTGAATCCGTAATGGAGAGTAGATTTGGAAATAGCCCTACTTTTGCAAAAAATAATTTTATGCTTACTACATTAAGACCAAAGGTTACAGCGATTATAGGTAATGATCAAAAAAGTAATACGGAGAAAATGCAGGCCATTTGCGAATTACTAAAAGAGAATGTTCCCTATTATAATTGGGTAGGCTTCTATTTTAAGAATGGTGATAAAGATGAGTTAAAATTAGGCCCATATGCAGGCGCTCCTACAGATCACACCATAATTCCTTTTGGAAAGGGCATTTGTGGGCAGGTTGCCGTTTCCAATAAAAACTTTGTAGTACCCGATGTACAGGCCCAGGACAATTATATAGCTTGTAGCATAACCGTTAAAGCGGAAATTGTAGTCCCTCTATTTCTAAATGGTGAAAATATTGGACAAATAGACATAGATTCCGATACTCCAGACCCATTTTCCCCAGAGGATGAAAGATTTTTGGAATACGTGAACCAAGAGGTAGCAAAAATTCTTTAAAACTTTAGGGCGATTATTAATAAACGTACTGATTTTTAAGTACAAAAAAATTACATTTGTGTCCTTATAATCCATAACAACAATCACAACAAAATGAGTACCACTAAAAAAGCTTCATCAGCCTTAATATCTGTATTTCATAAAGATGGCTTAGAGCCATTGGTAAAAAAGTTTAATGAATTGGGAATTACCATCTATTCTACCGGTGGTACCGAAGTATTCATTAAGGATTTAGGAATTGATGTAGTGCCAGTAGAGGACGTCACCAGCTATCCATCTATTTTGGGCGGCAGGGTTAAAACATTGCACCCTAAGGTATTTGGTGGAATTTTGAACCGTCAGGACAACAAAAGTGATCAGGACCAATTGAAGGAATTTGAAATTCCCCAGTTGGATATTGTAATAGTAGACCTATATCCTTTTGAGAAAACAGTTGCAAGTGGAGCTTCTGAACAAGATATTATTGAAAAAATAGATATTGGTGGTATTTCATTGATACGTGCAGCCGCCAAAAATTACAAGGATACACTTTGTGTTTCTTCCATGAACGACTACGACGAAGTCTTGGAAATGATAACCAAAGGTAATGGAAGTACTACTTTGGAAGACCGCAGACGTTTTGCTACAAAATCTTTCAACGTTTCATCACATTATGATTCAGCGATTTTTAATTATTTCAATAAGAATCATGAGGAGGCCTCATTTAAATTAAGTGCAATTGACGGACAAGTGTTGCGTTATGGAGAAAACCCCCATCAAAAAGGGTTTTTCTTTGGTGATTTTGACGCTATGTTCAACAAACTTCACGGTAAGGAACTTTCCTATAACAATTTGTTGGATGTGGATGCTGCCGTTAATCTTATCCAAGAATTTAAGAATGACGAACCTACCTTCGCTATTTTAAAACACAACAATGCCTGTGGTCTTGCAACCAGACCAACAATTCACCAAGCATATGTAGATGCCCTGGCAGGTGATCCCGTATCCGCATTTGGAGGAATCTTGATCAGCAACGTAGAGATAGACAAATCTACTGCCGAAGAAATACACAATCTTTTCTGTGAGGTAGTCATTGCACCCAGCTATACCCCTGTAGCCCTGGATATTTTAAAAGGAAAGAAAAATAGAATAATCCTGGTTCAGAATGAAGTCGACCTTCCAAAAATGACCGTTAAAACATGTTTAAACGGGGTTTTGGTACAGGAAAAGGATGAAAAGACCGATCAAATTTCTGACCTTAGCAATGCTACCAATAAAAAACCCACGGACAGGGAATTGGAAGATTTAATATTTGCCTCCAAACTTTGTAAACACACAAAAAGTAATACCATTGTACTGGCAAAAAACAAACAATTGTGCGCTAGTGGTACAGGGCAAACTTCTCGTGTTGATGCACTAAACCAAGCCATACACAAGGCTCAGTCCTTTAATTTTGACCTTAATGGTGCTGTATTGGCCAGTGACGCCTTTTTTCCGTTTCCAGATTGCGTGGAAATTGCGCATAAAAGCGGCGTAACCAGCGTTATACAACCCGGAGGTTCTATTAAGGACCAACTTAGTATCGATTATTGTAATGAAAATGGAATTGCTATGGTAATGACTGGCACACGTCATTTTAAACATTAATTTTATTACATTTAACGATCAAACTGACTTTTAATCCGAAATACAATAACATACAATGGGATTCTTTGATTTCTTAACCGAGGAGATTGCAATAGACTTAGGTACTGCCAACACCCTCATCATTCACAACGACAAAGTGGTGGTAGACAGTCCATCTATTGTAGCCAGGGACAGAATAAGTGGTAAAATCATTGCCGTAGGCAAGGAAGCCAATATGATGCAAGGTAAGACCCATGAAAACATTAAAACCATACGCCCTCTTAAAGATGGGGTAATTGCAGATTTTGATGCGTCTGAAAAGATGCTTATGATGTTTATAAAGAACATTCCTGCATTAAAGAAAAAATGGTTTCCGCCAGCACTTAGATTGGTCATTTGTATCCCTTCCGGTATTACGGAAGTGGAAATGCGAGCAGTTAAGGAGTCGGCCGAACGTGTTAACGGAAAAGAGGTTTATCTTATTCACGAACCAATGGCTGCAGCCATTGGTATTGGCTTGGATATAATGCAGCCCAAAGGAAATATGATCGTTGATATAGGGGGTGGTACTACCGAAATTGCGGTAATTGCCTTGGGCGGAATCGTTTGCGACAAATCCGTTAAGATTGCAGGTGATGTATTTACCAACGATATTATCTATTATATGCGTACGCAACACAACCTATATGTTGGGGAGAGTACTGCTGAGAATATTAAAATTACTATCGGTTCTGCTACGGAAGATTTACAGACCCCTCCGGACGAAATGTCGGTTCAAGGTAGAGACCTTTTAACCGGAAAACCAAAACAGGTATCAATTTCCTACCGAGAAATAGCCAAGGCTCTTGACAAATCCATTCTAAGGGTAGAAGATGCCGTTATGGAAACATTATCACAAACACCTCCCGAATTAGCAGCAGATATCTATAATACAGGTATATATCTTGCCGGTGGTGGTTCTATGCTTAGGGGACTTGACAGACGTTTGTCCCAAAAAACAGATCTACCCGTATATATCGCGGAAGATCCATTAAGAGCAGTTGTAAGGGGTACCGGTATTGCTTTAAAAAACTTGGAGCGATACAAGAGTATTTTAATTAAATAGTTTATTTAATACATTGCACTTAGAACTACCTGATAACAAGGTAACAATTAGCAAATAGGCATTAATACCCTATTTGGCAATTGATCAATTTAGGAATTACAAAACAATTTAAGTGAATGCAGCAGATTATCAACTTTATATTAAGATATAAAAATTTCTTGCTATATCTTTTCTTGTTGACTATATCCTTGGCGCTCACTGTACAATCCCATTCCTATCACCGTTCCAAGTATTTTAATTCCTCCAACTGGCTAACTGGCAATATCTATAAAACCACAAGCAGTATAACCACCTATTTTGGATTAGTTGAGGAAAACAAAAAATTGGTGGAGGAAAATAAGCGTTTGCACACCCTTCTTTTTAATCAAAAAAAGGAAGATTCCATGCAATTGGATACTGCGAATATTATTTACAAAGTCATTGCTGCCCAAGTAATAAAGAACAGTTACGGACTACCCCGTAATTATATTACCATCAACAAAGGAAGCAATAATGGAATTAAACCCGATATGGGGGTAATTACCTCCAATGGCATCCTTGGAATAGTAGAAAATACCTCCAAAAATTTTGCAACGGTACAGAGTATCCTGAACACTAAATCCAGGATCAACGCCAAAATCAAAAACACCAATCATTATGGTTCATTGGTTTGGGACACAAAAGACTTCAATACTGTACAACTGGTAGATATTGAACGGTTGGTACCTCTAAAAATTGGGGACACCATAGTTACGGGCGCAAGTTCCAGCATCTTCCCTGAAAATATTCCGATTGGCATTATCAAGAAATTTGATTTAAACAACTCACAAAGCTCCTACAGTATAGATATTAAGCTATTTAACAATATGGCCGCTATAAAAAGCATTTATGTATTGGACAATGTGCAACGGGAAGAAATAATAGAATTAGAAGCCAAGACCAATAATGATGCGCAATAGCTACTTTATTAATGTAATTAGATTTGTACTATTAATATTGGTGCAGGTATTAGTCTTTAATAAGCTCAATTTTTTTGGATATATCAACCCAATGGTGTATATTCTATTCCTATACTGGTATCCCATTAAGGAAAAAAGGCAACTGTTTCTTCTCTTAAGTTTTTTACTTGGCTTTATGGTTGATTTATTTTCGGATACCGTTGCCATACACGCCGCTGCCACCGTCACTATTGCTTATTTAAGGCCAACCATTATGCGCTTTTGTTTTGGGGTGAATTACGAATTTCAAAATTTTAAACTAACCAACACCACTAGAGCACAACAAATTACATTTTTAGCGTTATTAATAATAATACACCATTTGGTTTTCTTCACTCTAGAAATTTTCAGTTTAGCAAATACACTGTTAATTTTGAAGAAAGTTTTAGCTATCAGTGCAGCTACTTTAATATTGTGCTTACTGTTAAGTTCACTTTTTAGTGTTAAAAAAGAATGAGAAAAATCTTATTATCCTCCATTATATTGCTGGTTGGAATAACTTTTATCGGTAGATTGTCATATCTCCAGATCTTTAGTTTTTCTCCTAACCAAGTATTGGAAGATCCCGCCATTAAAGCAGTTTACGATTATCCGGAAAGGGGCTATATATATGACAGAAATGGAGAACTATTAGTTGCCAACCAGCCGGCATATGACGTTATGGTTATCCCAAGGGAAGTAAAGCCCTTGGACACCCTTGAATTTTGCAACCTTCTTGGAATTGATAAAGAAAGGTTCGTATCCCAATTAAAGAAAGCTAGGGTTTATTCCCCAAGACTACCCTCTGTTTTAGTACCTCAACTTTCCAAAGAAGATTACGGTCGACTTCAAGAAAAAATGAGAAGATATGAAGGGTTTTATATTCAAAAAAGATCCTTGCGATATTACGACACCAATAGTGGCGCCAATGTTTTGGGATACATTAGTGAAGTCAACGAATGGGACTTGGAAAGAAATCCTTCCTATGCTGCCGGGGAATTAAAAGGAACTACCGGTATTGAAAAGGAATACGAAACTATCCTTAGGGGGCGCAAAGGCGTAAAATACATTCAGAAAGACCGATTTAATAGGGATATTGGACCCTATAAGAACAGTACTTTGGATACCCTGCCCGAACAAGGAAAACAAATAACCGTAACAATAGATAAAATACTTCAGGAATACGGTGAAAAATTGATGACTGGGAAACATGGAGGAGTTGTAGCCCTTGAACCTGCAACCGGTGAAATACTGGCGTTAATTTCCGGTCCAACCTATGACCCAGCCCTTTTGGTGGGTAGGGAGCGATCTAGAAATTATAGCAAATTGCACTATGACACTATTTCAAAACCAACTTTTGATCGTTCCCTATTGGCATCACAATCCCCTGGATCACCATTTAAGACCTTAAATGCACTCGTAGCACTTCAAGAAGGGGCAATTACCCCGGAAACTACTATTCATTGCTACAACGGATTCTATGTGGGAAAAAGGAAAAGAGGCTGCCATTGCGGAGGAGGAAGCAGAAATTTAAATTCTGGCATATATCTATCCTGTAATGCCTATTTTGCGGGAACTTTTCGCAAAATCTATGACCAATATCCAACCTCTGCCGAAGCAATGGATGTCTGGGAAAAGCATATGAAAAGCTTTGGCTTGGGAACATTTTTGGGTTACGACCTTCCTACTGGAAGACCCGGAAGAATTCCAAATAAGGAATATTACAACCGAATATACGGAGAAAAACGATGGTCTTCGTCTACCATTATTTCCAATTCCATAGGTCAGGGAGAAGTAGAGGTTACTCCTATCCAATTGGCCAACATGACCGCAGCCATTGCCAATAGAGGACATTATTTTACACCACATATACTCAAAAAAATTGGCGCTGAAGATATTAGTATTCCAGAATTCACCGAAGCCAAACATACCACTATTGATATAAAATATTTTGAACCGGTTGTCCAGGGAATGGCCGAAGTGTACAGGAAAGGTACAGCTGCACGGCTCCAAATAGAAGGTATCGAAATCGCAGGCAAAACAGGAACCGTTGAAAACTTTACAAGAATAAATGGGGTACGCACCCAACTCACGGATAACTCCGTTTTTGTTGCCTTTGCACCAGTGGACAATCCAAAGATCGCCATTGCGGTATATATAGAAAACGGATACTTTGGATCTCGTTTTGCCGGCCATATCGCTTCCTTAATGATTGAAAAATATCTAAAAGGTGAAATTACCCGTGGTGACTTGGAGAAAAGAATGTTGGAAAAAACTTTGGAGGAGGAATATGCAAAGCCCTATAGTGGACAACCCTTTAAAATAAATGAGCGTGTCTGGTAAAAGTGTCCTTAAACGCTTAGACTGGTTTAGCGTTCTAATATACATTTCCTTAGTATTTATAGGTTGGATAAATATTTATTCAAGCACCTTCACCGAGGACGACCCTTCGATATTCAATTTTGCTTCATTACACGGAAAGCAATTGTTTTTTATTGGAACTAGTGCCGTCGCAATTATAATTATTCTGGCCTTGGAAGCCAATTTTTACGAACGATTTTCAAGCCTGTTTTACATTATATCCCTTGCAATGCTCTTAGGCCTCTTTGTCTTTGGCAAAACTATTGCCGGGGCTACCTCTTGGTACGACCTTGGTTTTTTCAATCTCCAACCCTCAGAATTTGCAAAAGTTGCCACCGCCCTGGCATTGGCCAAATATTTAAGCGATATACAGACAGACATTAAGCGACAGAAAGACCAAATGATCTCAATACTGATAATTTTGATTCCGGCTTTCTTGATCATTCCACAGCCAGATCCAGGAAGCGCCCTGGTCTTCTTTGCCTTGATCTTTGTAATATTTAGGGAAGGTCTCCCGCTTTATTATCTAAGTATAGGAATTATGGTGATCCTTATATTTATTTTAACCCTAATGTTCGGGACTATCTGGGTAGCCATAATCCTAGGACTCCTATTAGCTTTGTTCCTATTATTGAAAAAGCCATCATTCAAAGTACCCATTATCCCGGTTACCCTTATTTATGTTGCCATTGTTCTATTCTCCCTATCGGTTAATTTTGTTTTTAATTCGGTTTTTGAACAACGCCATAGAGACCGGTTCGGTCTTTGGCTTCGATTGGAAAAAGACCCCAAAAAATTGGAGGAAATCCGAAAAACCATAGGGTACAATACTTATCAATCTGAAAAAGCTATAGAATCAGGAGGCCTTTTTGGGAAAGGATTTTTGGAGGGAACGAGAACCAAGGGCGACTTTGTTCCTGAACAACATACAGATTACATATTTAGTACTGTAGGTGAAGAATGGGGGTTTATTGGTACGGCAACCGTTGTTATCCTATTCACACTATTGCTTTTGAGGTTGGTTCATTTGGCCGAGCGACAGAAAAATGATTTCAGTCGTATGTACGGCTATGGTGTCATTTCCATTTTATTCATACATTATTTCATAAACATAGGTATGGTCACAGGTGTCCTGCCCACCATAGGAATACCACTACCCTTCTTCAGTTATGGAGGATCCGGCCTACTTTTTTTTACAGCCTTATTGTTCATTTTCCTTAAATTGGATGCCAATAGATTAAATGAATTGACCTAAAATTTCCAACCGCCAGTACTTATGTTGGCTTCCAAAAAATCTTCTTGATCATCTGGCAAATTAGGAAAGAAATCGATTCCCGTCATTTTTTCCACTTCATCTACCGAAACTACAAATCGATTCAATTTCCCAATATCTTCCCTGTGCGGGAAAAGAAATGCTAAAATCTTGAGGTCCTTACCATTACCTTTGGCAATAATTTTATAGTAAAATTTTGGGACTGCCACATCCTCTTCTCCTATGCTGGGCAAACCTTTTTCCAAAACTCCCCCGGTAACGACGAACAATGGCCCATCTTTTTTGGCCCAATACCGCAGCTTCTGCTCTAGCCGATTCCAGATTCCCGCGTTAAAATCCCTATCCTGTGGGCTAATATTACTTGTATAAAAGGTTTCATTATATGCTTTTTCGGAGAATCTGCGGTCACCCGCAGGACACAGATGGCCCCTATCGTAACCAGAACCCTTATAGTTTCTCCAGTCCGCAGACTTGGTACTAACCTTGGGGTCTTCCAAAAAAAAAGGTCTTTTTCTATCGTCTGTAGTCAAATGGGATTTATCCAAAACATAAGCCACCCACTCCGCCTGCTCATAGGCTTCATTATAGGATAAGGTAAAATGGGCATGTTGCACTATTTCACCAGTGGTGGAACTGGGCCTTAGGAGTTCAGGGATTTCGGTCCTACTACCTTCCCCTTCAGGCAGTGTATAGGGAGCAGGCGTGTAGAAATTCTCAAACATCCAAAATAGGACTACACAAACCAGCAACAGAGTTGTATAAATGACCCTATTTTTGTTATATTTATTCATAATGTAAATATAATTTAAAGTTGCCAATTGGGATTTGTCGCCCTTGTAAGTTTAGAGGTTTTGGAGCGACAAAATAGGTGTACTAAAAATCTTATTGGACCAAAAATGCCAACATCCCAAAAACCCCAATCAGATTAAATACCGACTACTATTTATACCATAAAAAAGAAAGGAAAATATATATGTTGACTTGGAAAGATATCATCAACTTCAGTGTTAAAGGAAATCTACAACCTGATAAAAGAGTTGAGAAAACTGAGGAGGAATGGAGACAAATACTAACTCCTGAACAATTTAGAATTGCCAGAAATAAAGGAACAGAAGCACCGCATAGTGGAGCACTTTGTAGCACCCATGATGCCGGGAAATATAGTTGTATATGCTGTGATACCCCTTTGTTCGATTCCACTATAAAATTTAATTCCGGAAGCGGTTGGCCCAGTTTTACACAACCAATAAAAGACAATGCCATTAAATACCATAAGGACACTTCCTATGGCATGGTCAGGGTAGAAGTAATGTGCAATACCTGTGATGCCCATTTGGGGCATGTATTCCCAGACGGGCCCGAACCCAGCGGACTGCGCTATTGTATTAATTCAGAATCTATGAAAATAATTAAAGAAAGGGTAACCGATGAAAAATAAAAAATTAGAAACCGCAACCTTTGGCGGTGGATGCTTTTGGTGTGTGGAGGCCATTTTTCAGGAAATAAATGGTGTAGAAAAAGTAATTTCTGGTTATACTGGGGGGAATGCACCGGGTAAACCAACATACAGGGAAGTATGTTCTGGACTTACCGGCCATGCAGAAGTAGTTCAAGTAACCTTTGACGCCAATATTATTGCCTACGAAGACCTCCTGGTCGTTTTCATGACCAGCCACGACCCAACCACCTTAAACCGTCAGGGAGCAGATACCGGCACACAATATCGTTCGGTTATTTATTATCACGATAATGCCCAAAAGGAAAACGCAGGCCTGGTATTAAAGGAAGTGGCACCATACTTCGACAAACCAATTGTAACAGAAATTAGTCCGTTGGGAACATTTTACGAAGCTGAAGAATATCACCAGGATTACTATAGGAACAATCAGTCCCAGGGTTACTGTAGTGCAGTTATAACCCCAAAGTTGAGCAAGCTCCGAAAAATGCATGCCGATAAACTTAAAAAAGCAAAAGTGTAATTGCGCTTTCAAATAATCGGAAGTAACCATTAAGAATTAAACAGATGTTATAAAAGCATCCCTCCCTACTATAGAATTTGTATTAAAGTAAACTGAAAAGGATATTTTAAATGAGTGATAGCACTTTGGATGACAAGAATATTTTTAAGGCTCGTGAATTCGGGGTAGCACAATGGATAGATGCCAGTGGAAATATCACCAAGGCTATTAAATTGTCCGATTTTCAGGGAAAATTCAAGGTTGTTTATTGTTTTCAAAGTTGGTGTCAAGGATGCCATAGCAGAGGATTTCCGGCGCTTAAGGAAATGGTTACTGCTTTAAAAGACAACCGAAATATTGTTTTTTTGAGCATTCAGACCGTCTTTGAAGGGCATGATACCAACACCTATGACAAGATACTCGAAACCCAAAATCAATACGATTTAAAAATTCCCTTTGGCCATGATCCCGGCGATGAAAGCTCCAACAATATATCGAAGATCATGATAAATTACAGAACTGGAGGAACACCCTGGTTTATACTAATAGATCAACACGATAATCTAGTTTTTGCAGATTTTCACTTAAATGTACAAAATGCAATTAATTTCTTAAGGACCATATAATTTAACGGACAGTCTTTTACCAAAAACCCTTTATGGTGTACAAAGATTCGCTAAAACCGAGTTCTATTATGATTGTTTGGAATCGCAGCATTTTTCATTCACATTCCTGAACGTGAAAAACAATTCTTGCCCTGCCCAAGAATTGCGTAATTTGTATGAATTAGGGAAACTCAATTTAAATACTCTAAACTTTTGATCAAAAAACTGAGAAAATCTACCGTAAAAGAACTAAATAAATGGATAACAATTTAACAACAGGTAATTTAAAGGTACAGCACGATAAAGAGAACAAGAAATTTACCATGGTTATAAATGGTGAAACGGCTATGGTTACATACAAGCTAGTTGATGGGAAGATGTATTTGACCTATTCCGAAGTACCCTTTAAGCTAAGGGGCAAAGGGTATGGCAAGAAACTTGTGGAAGGTACCTTTGAGCAATTGACCAATGAAGGATACAAGGCGGTGGCGGTATGTTCTTATATAAAGGCCGTTGCCAGAAGAGGTAAAATATGGAACTCAATAATAGATTAGGAATTGTATGAATTTGAATGTTAAGGATACCTTTAATACAGAACTACCAGCGGACCCTATTTTGGAAAACACAAGAAGGCAGGTCATGCAGGCATGTTACTCTGTAGTAACTCCAAAATTAACTGCTACACCAAGCATGATTCACACTTCAAGTGAATTGGCATTAGACCTGGGGTTAACGGAGGACGACCTTAAGTCCGAAGAGTTCCTAAATATTTTTACAGGAAACGCCGTATTACCAGACACGCAACCCTATGCCATGTGCTACGGTGGCCACCAATTTGGCAATTGGGCCGGACAGCTGGGTGATGGAAGAGCTATAAATTTATTTGAAGTTAACCACAACAATAAACAATGGGCGCTACAGCTTAAAGGGGCAGGTGAAACACCTTATTCCAGAACTGCCGATGGTTTGGCCGTATTGCGGTCTTCCATTAGAGAATATTTGTGCAGTGAGGCCATGTACCACCTAGGAGTACCCACCACAAGAGCCCTTTCCTTGGCGTTAACGGGCGATCAAGTACTTCGCGACATACTTTATAATGGTTATCCCGCTTACGAAAAGGGGGCGGTTGTATGCAGGGTGGCACCATCTTTTTTACGCTTTGGGAATTTCGAAATATTTTCTTCAAGACAGGATAAAAAAACTTTAAAGGATCTTACTGATTATACTATTCGGCATTTCTTTCCCCATTTGAATAAAGGTACAAAGGAATCTTATATCCAGTTTTTTAGGGAAGTGGCCAATAGTACACTCGATATGATCATCAACTGGCAACGTGTTGGCTTTGTACATGGGGTTATGAACACGGACAATATGTCTATTCTTGGCCTTACCATAGACTACGGACCTTACGGATGGTTGGAAGGTTATGATGAAGGTTGGACCCCTAATACAACGGACCGACAGCATAAGCGCTATAGATATGGCAATCAAATAAATATAGGACTTTGGAACCTATATCAATTGGCTAACGCCCTCTTTCCTTTGATAGAAGATGCAGCACCCCTTGAAACGATCTTAAAGGAATACAGAGAAGATTACCAGACAAAATATCTCTCGATGATGAAATCTAAAATTGGACTTTTTGATACAGATAAAAATGATGGCGAACTCTTGGGTAGACTAGAAGAAAACTTGCAATTGACAGAAACCGATATGACCATCTTTTTTAGAAACTTGAACAAAATTAGAAAAGAAAGCCCTATTGATGATTACTTTTTAAACCCGGTGAAGGATGCCTTCTATGTCTTTGAAGAAGTTGATGGCGACATTTTTGAAAAATGGAAAAAATGGTTTACCGATTACCAATTAAGATTGCAAAAGGAAAACCTGACTGACGAGCAGAGAAGCGAAAAAATGAATAAAGTGAACCCCAAATATGTCCTGAGAAATTATATGGCACAATTGGCCATAGATGAGGCGGACAAAGGGGATTATGCCTTAATCAATGAATTTTTTCAACTTTTAAAGCATCCATACGACGAACAAATGAAAGCTGAAAAATGGTTTGCCAAGCGTCCGGATTGGGCTAGGAACAAAGTAGGATGTTCCATGCTCTCCTGTAGTTCATAAGAATATATCCTTATTACAACAAAGTGTATTGCTGCCATGTTAACAGAAAGAATAAAAGCCATCCCCTTAGGTTACTCCAGGGTACTATTTCAAAACAAAAGATACGGAGTAACGCGGTCCAATTTCAATAACGGCAAAAGCATTAAAGTATATGCCGAAGAGTTGGGTGGTAACGATTTTATCAGTTTTAACTTTTATATTACAGACAAGGTGGAGCAGTTAAAACCATGTGAAATGCCAGAAGCCAAAGTAATCATCTTTATAAACAATTTCCAATTACAGGATTAAGCATCTGGCTAATTATTGACATAAAAAAACCTGCTCTATGAGCAGGTTTTTTATTTTATTCAAAAATTATCCTTTAACACTGGCCAATTTGGAATTCTTTATATTATTCATTTTTAGATCCTCCAAAACATTAACAGCCTCTTCTACATAAACGTCTTTAGCTAAATCCTTATGCCAGCGGTCACGCTTTTCCCTTAAAATCGAATCTTGGGTAAATAGTTCTTTTTCGTATTTTAGAGATTCAAATGATAGATGGGAATCATAATCCGATATAGTTTTAAAATACTTGGCCTTTTCCTTATCCGCTTCCAATCCTTTCTTATAATCCGCGTATTTTAAAGAAACCACAGTTTCGTCCTGTGCCTTTTTTATCCATTGCGCATTTTCCTCAATCAATTTTATTTGAGAATTCTGGTTCATTCTTTTAGTGCTGTTCGCAATGGTGGCCTCGTAGTCTATATAGCCATCCCAAGGAGTATATTCTGCTGGGGAAATCTTATCCCAGGTCAATGGATTTTCTTGATCCCTTTCCCCTAGGTCAATATAACTATAACGATCTGGTACAACTACATCACTTTTAACACCTTCCAACTGGGTAGACCCACCATTAATTCTATAGAATTTTTGGGTAGTAAGTTTTATAGCACCCAAATCTCCATGCTCATTGCTTCTAACGATATTCTCTAAGGGGATTACATTTTGAACCGTACCCTTTCCAAAGGTTTGTTTACTACCAATAACCACCCCTCTCTTATAATCTTGCATAGCTGCCGCCAATATCTCAGAAGCAGAGGCCGATAATTCATTTACCAAAATTACCAAAGGACCGTCCCACTGAATGCGCTCATCCTTATCGTTATAAACCTCGGGTTTTTTATCGGTAGACCTTACCTGTACAATTGGACCATCCTTAATAAAGAGTCCAGCCATTTCCACTACTGTTTTTAGAGATCCACCGCCATTATCACGAAGATCTAAAATTAAGCCTTCGGCTCCAGCTTCTTTTAGTCTTTCCACTTCTTGGGCCACGTCCGTAGCCGCGTTCCTTTCATTATAGTCCTCAAAATCTACATAAAATTTTGGCAAATTAATAAGGCCATATTTTTGATTACCCTTGATTATGGAGGCAGATTTCGCATATGATTCTTCCAGTTCAACTACATCCCTAGTCAGGGAAATAACTACCATAGAACCATCCACTTTTTTAACGGTTAAATCCACCCTTGTACCTTTAGGGCCTTTTATAAATTTGATGGCATCATCCAAACGCATACCAACAATATCAACAGGCGTTTCCCCATTTTGTCCTACTTTTAAAATCTCATCGCCAACTTCCAACTGTTGATCTCTCCATACCGGACCTCCTGAAATAATCTCTACTATTTTAGTTTGATCTTTTTTCTTTTGTAATCGAGCACCAATACCTTCAAATTTACCTGACATACTGGTGTCGAATTTTTCCTTGTCATCCGGTGCAAAATAAAAAGTATGTGGGTCAAAGACTTCGACTATGGTATTTAAATATTGTACAAACCAATCTTTACGTTCCAAATCATCAACAAAATCGAAATAATCATCCAAGGTACTTTTTGTTAAATCCCTAGCAGCCTTTTCGGCTTCAGCGGGGCTTAATGGCTTGGAAGAAACATTTTCATCAGCAAAGGCTTTGGAATTATCTCCACTATTGGATGCCTCACTACTATTTGGCCCTGAAGATTCTTTATTGAGTTCCAATTTGGAATCGTAAGTGCCCAGAGTTGCATACTTTAGTTGTTTTCTCCAACGCTCTTTTAATTCCTTACGTGAGTCTACATACCCCTGCCCATCATAATTGATTTCAATGAATTCATCCTCATTGTAATCAAATGGTTCCTCTAAAACCTCTTTATAAATCACTTTGGCATCATCCATACGCTTCAATAAGCGTTGATATACCATGTCAAAAAAGGAAATGTCGGTATTCTTGATTTGATCATCTATCTGAAACTTGTATTTTTCAAATTCCTGGATATCACTTTCAAGAAAATAACGCTTGGTAGGATCTAAAATATCCAAAAAACCCTCAAAGACATTAACGGAAAAATCATCGTTAATAGCTTTCGGCTGATAATGACCACGTTCCAAAACGTATGTAATAAGGTCCAATAATAACTTGTCCTTATCATCAGTTTCAAATGATTTGTTCGTAAAACTGCATGAAGCTACCGCAACAAGCATTACTATTAAGGCGTAGGCTAAATTTCTTTTCATCTATTTTATTTTATTATTCCACATTTGGAGTAAATTTTAAAGTATAAAACAACCCCTCCCTGAATGTACTAAAGCAAACATCTAAAATTAATCAAACGATGAGTGCAATCCAAGTTTTGCCATTTAATTATGACCTTTAATGGCAATTACTCTAAGATAACGAAAAAATCGTGCCATATTATACCAATATGACATTAATCTTTTGTTAATATCTCAATCTCATTGGACACTGACAACGGTTGGACCTATTTTGGAATTCTATAAATTCGGGACAAAATTTCATTGTGTACTCTCCATGTTAGGAAATCCGATAATAGATTAAAAACGTATTTTTGCAGCATAAATTATATACCATGGCGAAACCTTTGATCCTAGTCACAAACGACGATGGCATTACAGCTCCCGGACTAAGAGCATTAATACGATTTATAAAGGACATAGGGGACGTAGTTGTAGTGGCTCCGGACAGTCCGCAATCCGGAATGGGCCATGCGATAACAATAGACAACACCTTGTATATAAAAAAGCTTACAGTAGATTTGGAAAATGGAGCAAAAGAAGAATACAGTTGCAGCGGAACTCCCGCAGACTGTGTTAAACTTGGTCTACAGGAACTATTGGATAGAAGGCCCGACCTCTGTGTAAGTGGAATAAACCATGGATCGAATTCTTCAATCAACGTTATTTACTCGGGAACCATGAGTGCAGCAATAGAAGCAGGGATTGAAGGAATTCCGGCTATTGGATTTTCACTTTGTGACTATTCCTGGAATGCCAATTTTGAGGCTTCCAAGGAGGCTATTCAAAAAATAGTCAAAGAGGCATTAAAAAATGGCATCCCCAATGGTGTTGTACTCAATGTGAATATTCCCAAAACCGATAACAAACCTCCCAAAGGCATAAAAATTTGTAGACAGGCACGGGCCAATTGGAAAGAAAAATTTGACAAAAGAACCAGTCCAAGTGGCAAGGAATACTACTGGCTAACGGGAGAGTTTGAACTTCTGGACAAGGGAGAAGATACGGATGAATATGCCCTGTCCCAAGACTATGTCTCTGTAGTCCCAACCCAATTTGATTTAACCGCACACCATTCCATTCAACACATTAATAACTGGAAACTAAATGATTAAAAAAGAAATACTCATTGGATTTATAGTAGGTATCATCGCCAATTCAGTCGGAACTTTATTATATATTCTTATCTTCTCCGACTTTGGAATTGTAGAAACCTATAATGTAGCTGTTCAACAAGGGCATATTGGTAGTTTATTGGCGCTTGGAGCCATTCTAAACCTGTTTGCCTTTTTTGGTTTTTTAAAAATACGTAGAGATTATAGGGCAAGGGGTGTAATGATTGCTACCCTGGTGACGGCTATGTTAATACTGTATTATAAGGTTTTTTAGATTCAGGAAACGGATTATTCAATATATTAAAAGGGAGAACTGGTAATAAACCATACAAACTAAACGGATGAAATATTACATCATCGCTGGTGAGGCCTCTGGCGACCTTCATGGCTCAAACTTGATTAAAGCCCTTAAAATAAAGGATTCGGAAGCCGACATTCGTTGTTGGGGAGGCGATTTAATGAAAGCTGCAGGTGGCACCTTGGTAAAACATTACAAGGAAATGGCGTTTATGGGTTTCCTTGAAGTAATCACTAACATTAACCAGATCTTTAAAAATATTGACTTCTGTAAAGAGGATATCGCAAATTTTAATCCTGATGTAATTGTCTTTATCGATTATTCCGGCTTTAACCTTAGAATTGCCTCCTGGGCCAAAAAGAACCATTTTAGGACAAATTACTATATTTCCCCCCAAATATGGGCTTCTAGAGAAGGACGCATCCATAAAATTAAAAGAGACATTGATGCTATGCACGTAATTCTTCCTTTTGAAAAGGAATTTTATGAAAAAAAGCACCACTTTCCCGTTAATTTTGTGGGCCATCCTCTTATTGATGCTATTGGGGATATTCCAAGAACCTCCGATAAAAAATTTAGGAAAGAACATAATTTAGATTTAAAAAAGCCCATTATAGCACTATTACCTGGAAGCAGGAAACAAGAGGTTCAAAAAATGCTCACCTTAATGTTGTCGGTGACACAGTCCTTTCCTAAATATCAATTTGTGATTGCCGGGGCGCCCAGTTTGGATTTGGAATTCTACCAGCCTTTTTTAAAATCTTCCCAAGTAAGCTTAATTTCCAATAAGACCTATGATTTATTAAGTCTGTCCTATGCCGCCTTGGTAACTAGCGGAACCGCTACTTTGGAGACGGCACTTTTTAAGATTCCGCAAGTGGTCTGCTACCGTGCCAATTGGATATCATATCAAATTGCAAAACGGATCATCACCCTTAAATTTATCTCCTTGGTAAATTTAATAATGGACAAGGAAGTTGTTAAAGAACTAATTCAAAACGATTTAAATACCAAAAACATTACCGCAGAACTAACCAAGATATTGGATGGACCAGAGAGAAAAAGACAGTTTGAAGCCTACTACGAATTGGAAAAAAAACTAGGGGGCAAAGGCGCTAGTGAAAAAGCGGCGTCCCTAATTGTGGAGAGTGCCAAAATTGCTCAATAAAAATTTCATGAATCCCAATTTTGGCAGGTTTTGCTTAACTTTTGTAAATAATTCTAATCTGAAATCCATTGATTTAATCACTTTTAGGTCCCCATTTGAACAATAACTACAGTACCAATACGTTGTTGGAATAACGACATTATTGGCGATTTATCCTGAAACATACATAAGGGTTTTTCCAAAAAAATAACGGATTTTAAATTAATTATTTAAATTTGATATCCAAGAGCACTAACTTTTACTTGGATGATACAAAGATTTTTTTCTTTATTCCTAATTATTTCCCTGGTCGGCTGCGGTGCAGCCAAGAAAAAAACAGTCCATCGCGAAGACAGAAAAATAACTGTTGAAGCCTCCGAAATACCTGCCGAAGTAAAGGCTGAGACCGCTTTAGGAGGTGAGACAATAAGTAAACCTGCCGCCAAAATAACCGAGCAAATCGTAAATACTGCCCTAACATTTTCCGGGGTCCGTTATAAATTTGGAGGCACAACCGATAGGGGTATGGATTGTTCCGGATTGCTCTATGTGGCCTTTGGGGAGCACGATATTCAACTGCCCCGAGCCTCCTATCAAATGGCAGAGGAAGGGGAAAAAATAAATTTAAAGAACATTAGCAAGGGCGACCTTCTTTTCTTTGGAACCTCTAGAAGAAAAAACAATATAAACCACGTTGGTTTAGTGGTCCAAGTTGACGGCGATGAAATAAAATTCATTCACTCCACCTCATCCAGGGGAGTTATAGTTTCCTCTCTGCGGGAGGGTTATTGGAATTACGCCTTTATAAAGGCTACGAGGATTCTGTAGCATGCGGTTGCTAAGGTTTACAACCATAAAACTTACCCTATTTCTTATATGTGGAATTTTAATTGGATATTTTTTTAATCCATCACTTGCCTTATCCTTTAGCTTAACCATAATTTTATTAATTGCCCTTGGAGGTGTATTTGCATATAACAACAAAGCACCCTCAATGCTTTTTGGGCTTCTGACCGGGCTTTTGACGGTGGCCATTGGCATATTCAGCCTTACCCTAAGTAAACCCAACAATATTGGTTCTCATTATACCCATCATTCCGTGGACGGGAAGAGGGCCTATACTCTAAAAATCCGCGAAGTATTAAAATCCAACGATTTTTCAGATAGATATGTAGCGCATGTTAAACACATGGATAGTTTAAGGGTTTCTGGAAAAGTACTCCTTAATATCGCCATAGATTCAACCAAGGGAACTCTGCTGGTGGATGATGAAATAGTGGTCTTCACTACACTCCAACCCATTACACCTCCCTTAAACCCATATCAATTTAACTATAGAAAATACCTTGAGAACATAGGAATAGAGCATCAGGTTAGGATTGCCCAAGATAACTACATGGTACATCCCCTCCCCGATAAGACCATCTTTGGTCTGGCTTCCAACATAAGGAACCACATCATTGAAAAATTAAGTAAAGAGAATTTTGGCACTGAAGAATTGGGAGTAATCCAAGCCCTTCTCCTTGGCCAACGAAATGAGATTACAACTGAAATAGATGCAGATTATAAAAACGCAGGCGCCTATCATATCTTGGCATTGTCCGGTTTACACATTGGAATTCTTTTGGGACTGCTCCATTTTTTGTTGATGCCCTTGGAGCTTCTTCCAAAAGGAAAAACTATAAAGCTGGTTGTCATTGTATTGCTATTATGGAGCTTTGCCCTGCTAGCCGGTCTTTCCGCCTCTATCCTTAGGGCGGTGACCATGTTTAGTTTCGTAGCCTATGCCCTGTACTTGAATAGGCCCACAAGTAATTTTAATATACTGGCATTGTCCCTGTTTTTTATTCTATTACTACTAGACCCCAAATTATTATTTCAAGTTGGGTTTCAACTAAGTTATGCCGCAGTTTTTTCCATTGTTTGGATATTCCCTCTATTACAAAAACTCTGGGTTCCACAATATTGGTTCCTTAGAAAAACCTGGGAGTTGGTTTCAGTTAGTATTGCCGCACAATTGGGTGTTTTGCCAATAAGCCTTTATTATTTTCATCAATTCCCTGGGTTGTTTTTGGTTTCAAGCCTACTGATTCTTCCTTTTTTGACCTTTATTTTAGGATTTGGAATTCTCGTTATCACACTTTCCTTGGCAAACAGTTTGCCATCAATATTAGTTACAGTCTACGACACTGTAATCCGTTGGATGAATACCATTATTGGGACTCTAGCCCGGCAGGAAAATTTTCTTTTCCGAAATATTTCTTTTGACGCCATTCAATTAATTCTCTGTTATGGCATTATCATATCCATGGTTATGGCCTTTACAAAAGTATCCTATAAAAGGGTCATGGTTTTCCTAGTATTGATTTTATGCTTTCAATCGTATATTTTAGGGAATAGGCAGCTTACAAAGCAAAAGGAAACACTGGTAGTAGGGCATATTACCAGAAATACAACCTTGATCCATCAAACGGGACAAAATGTTACCGTATTTACCAACAATCCAACGGCTTCGGAAAGAATGGCCAACGATTACACCATTGCCCAGAACATCACAAAAGTGGAGCATCAGCCCATAAAAAATAGTTTTCTAATCGGCGAGGACAGACTGCTAATCCTAGACAGTTCCTTTGTTCAACTTCCTAAGGAAATTGCTGTCTCAACTCTATTACTGACCCAATCCCCGAAGATTAATTTGGAAAGGCTTTTAGATTCGGTACAACCAGTAATTGTTATTGCCGACGGTAGCAATTATAGAAGTTATATAGAACGATGGAAGGCTACCTGTAACAAGAAAAAGCTCCCTTTCCATTCCACAGGCGAAAAGGGAGCTTTGATTTATAATTTACGATAATTACCTAACCCCGTGCATAAGTTTTTTAAGAAGTGGATTTAAAACGATCGATATAAACCCGACACCCACAGGCACAAGGGTAAAGATCAGAAAAAAGGTTCCCATAGAATATTGCTCGGAAATCTTGTCGATCATACCGCCCATAGTTCCTGCTGCCTTTTGACCGATGGCTATTGCCAAGTACCATACCCCGAACATAAAACCGATCATACGCGCCGGAACAAGCTTACTCAGATAAGAAAGTCCAACCGGGGAGATGCACAACTCTCCCATGGTATGCAACAAGTAAGCTAAAATTAAGAATATCATACTTACGGAAGCGGTCTGTGCCCCTGAGGGTATTCCCGATGCACCAAAAGACAGGACTGCGAAGCCCAAACCTAACAAAATAAGACCAATACCGTATTTCATTGCAGCACTAGGGTTGTATTTGCTTTCCCACCATCTAGAAAAAAAAGGTGCCAGTGTAATGATAAAAAATGAATTAAGAATACCGAACCAAGTTGCATCTACCTGATTGCCCTCTTGGGAAAACTTATCCATTAATCTAAAGATCACTAAAATCCAAAGTCCAACAAAGGCGATTGCCAATATGATGTTGGAAAGACCTATACGTTTATAGGTCTTTTTTGCCAGTAGCACCAAAACCCAACTTATAATTACCAACGGAACAGTTGTCAGCAAAGCATCTATTATCTTAAAGATCATGGCCGACTGACCAACAAGCTCCCTATTGGTATAATCCCTAGCAAATATGGTCATGGACCCCAAGGATTGTTCAAAAAAAGCAAAGAAGAAGACGGTAAAAAACCCAAAGATCGATACGGCTATAATTCGGTCCCTTACCACAGGTAGGTATCTGGCTATTCTGGTAACCAATAAAATTAAAAACAAGACCAAGGAGCATAGGATAACTACATTGGTGCCACTGAGCCCCCCAAGACTAAAGGGTGCCAAACTTGTTCCCTGAATTTTTTCCAAAGGATCATTAAAGAGATAAAGAAGCCCACCAATGGAAGACAAAACAATCAAAATTTTATCGAAGAGACTAAAAGGATTCAATTTGGTTTCTACATCTTGATCCTCTCCTATCTCGACTTTGACTTCCTCTAGTTTTAGAGGCTTACCTCCAATATCTCCGAACAAGTCCCTTGCCAACCAAAACTGGAGCATTCCGAGAAGCATAAAAATTCCCGCTAAACCAAAGCCCCAAGACCAACCGTAATTTTCGGCCAAATATCCACAAAGCATCATTCCAAAAAAAGCACCTGCATTTACACCCATATAAAATATGGTATAAGCCCCGTCCTTTTTGGATTCTTTGCCGTGATACATCTCTGAAATTATGGAAGTTATATTGGGCTTAAAGAAACCTGTACCAATGATTAGGAGGGCTAGGCCAAGATAAAAAGTGGCCGTCGTTTCCAAGGCCATGGCAGCATGTCCCAAGGTCATTATTAAACAACCTATTACCACTGCCACTCTATAACCTGTTATCTTATCGGCGATCCAACCACCCACTATCGGGGTTAAATACAAAAGGGAAGCGTAGGTTCCGATTAGGGCCAAGGCATTTTCCCTGGGCCACTCCCAACCAGGGTTGTCGCTTATAATGGGTGCTGTTAAGAACAATACCAATAAGATACGCATCCCGTAAAACGAGAATCTTTCCCACATTTCAGTGAAAAATAAAACAAATAGTCCCGCAGGATGACCAAGGACCTTATCCTTAAAAAGATTTTCAATATCGGTATTCATATCAAGACAGTTTACTTATTACTTATTTCAGATTCAACTGAGCCGAATTGCCTCTTACACAGAACCTAACCATCATCATTATAGGTACATCCAGCTATCCAATACGCTAAAATACAAATTACCGACCAAAGGGATTAGTGTGTAATTTTACGTTCATTATCTTCCGCACCATGGGTCAATGCTTTTAATTTTATCAAGAAAACCCCTATGAGAAGTCCAAAGAGAATACAAAATATGGCAATCCCCGTAAATACCGTATACTCCCCGAGATGGGAAGCAGATTCCCCTAATAATCCTGCTACTTTATTTCCCAAACCTGTAGTTGCAAAATATAAGCCCATCATTAAAGATGCGTATTTGGCGGGAGCCAACTTGGTAACAAAGGATAGGGAAACAGGGGAAAGACTCAACTCACCCACAGTATGGAACATATATGCCAAAACCAACCAATACATGGCAGATGACCCCGAGCTTTCGAATTGAGCAGTTGCTGCTGTCATAAATAAAAATCCAGTACCCATGATAATTAGCCCCACGATCATTTTAAAAAGAGAAGAAGCCTCCTTTCCTTTAAGCTTGCGACTGGCCCAGAAGTTGGCCACCGCAGCCCCTAGAACAATAATAAAAAAGGCGTTCAAGGATTGGAACCAAGAAGCCGGAACCTCCCAGCCCATCAACATTCTATTCGTTTTTTCGGAAGCATAGATATTCATTAATCCACCAGCTTGTTCAAATGCACCGAAGAAAACGATTACCATAAGGAAAGAGAGAATTAAAACGATTACCCTATCCTTTTCAATTTTACTAAGTGGTCTCTTTAAAGCATCTTGATCTTCGATGTTCACAGATTTTCCAAGAAAGTCGCCGACACCTACAAGATATTTCTGGCCAAGAATAAATTGTATAAGTCCCAAAAGCATACAGATACCAGCCAAACCAAAGCCGTAATGCCAGCCGTAAACCTCTCCTACATAACCTACAATTAAACTGGAAAGAAATGCGCCAATATTTATACCGATATAAAATATGGTAAATCCCTTATCCCTTCTAATATCACCCTTTGGGTAAAGTCCACCCACCATGGTAGATATATTAGGCTTTAACATACCAACACCAGCGATAATAAAACCGAGACCTGTATAAAATGCCCACATCTGTTCTATGGCAAGTATACTATGACCTATTACCAAAAGAACGGCCCCAACTATCACTGCTTTTTTCTGTCCAAGAATTCTATCTGCGATAATACCACCGGGAATAGAAGCCACATAAACCAGCATGGTATACCAACCATAAAGTGCCAGAGCCTCAATATTGGTCCAGCCCAAACCTGGATTCCTATCGGTAGTTTCGGTAATTAAATATAACACCAAAATAGCCCGCATCCCATAATAGGAAAATCGTTCCCACATTTCTGTAAAGAATAGGATATAAAGTCCTACAGGATGGCCAAATAATTCCTTTTGATGTGCTTCTTTAACGGTTGTCTGCATAATTATGAATTAAAGATTTTCTTTTATAAAATTGGTTATTTTTGTGAATAGATGTATGCGGGTATTTCCGCCATTGATACTGTGATTTTTATCGGGATAAATGGCCCAGTCGAATTGTTTATTGGCTTGTACCAAAGCCTCCACCATACGCATCGTATTTTGTAAGTGCACATTATCATCGGCAGAGCCATGAACCAATAAATAGTTTCCCTTCAAAAGTTCAGGATAATTAAATGGTGAATTTTCATCGTAACCACTCGGGTTTTCTTGGGGAGTACGCATAAAACGTTCTGTATAAATGGAGTCGTAAAAACGCCAAGAGGTCACCGGTGCCACCGCAACTGCCATTTCAAAGGTATCATTCCCTTTTAACAAACAATTGGTAGACATAAACCCTCCATAGCTCCATCCCCAAATGCCAGTCCTTGTTTCATCTACAAATGGTAATTCACTTAATTTTTTGGCTGCGGCGATCTGATCCTCAACTTCATATTTCCCCAACTCCCTATAAGTCACCTTTTTAAATTCGGCTCCCTTATATCCTGTTCCCCTACCATCAACACAAGCGACGATATAACCTTCATTGGCCAACATTTGAAACCAATAATCGTTCGTACCCATCCAGGAATTGGATACGGATTGCGAACCAGGACCACTATATTGGGTCATAAAAAGTGGATATTTTTTTGATGCATCAAAATCTTTTGGCTTTATCATCCACATATTCAACTCATTACCATTAATGGGAATTGTGGAAAATTCCTTAGGACTTATCTTGTAATTGCCCAATTTAGACAATACTTCCCGGTTATCTAAAATGTCCTTTACTTTTTTTCCACTCAAGGAGTTATGTAGGGTATATTCCGGAGGAGTAGTTGCGCTGGAAAAGGTATTTATGAAATAGGTAAAATCAGCGCTGAAATCGGCTGCATTTTTCCCCACTTTGGTTGTTAATCTCTTTTTATACTTCCCATTGCTCCGGACCCTGTAAACATCTCGATTTATTGATCCGTTTTCGGTAGATTGGTAATAAACTAGATCTTCCTTTTGATCGTAACCGTAGTATTTGGTTACCTCCCAAGGACCTTTGGTGACTTGATTCATTAGTTCCCCATCCGCGTTGTATAGGTAAATATGGTTAAAGCCATCTTTCTCACTGGTCCAAATAAAGCTATCATCCTCCAAAAAAGTAAGATCGTCCTTAACATTCACGTAGGCATCATCCGTTTCTTCCAATAGAATTCGGGTGTTAAGATCAGTAACATTTACCTCAAATAAATTTAACTTGTTCTGATGCCTGTTCAGGGTCTGAACACTAAGATAATTGGGATGGTACATCCATTTTATCCTGGGAATGTAGTAGGGATCCTCCAGACCCACCTCCGTTATCCGGTAAGAATCCATATCAACTATATGTAGGGAAACCACCGCATTATTCTCTCCGGCTTTAGGGTATTTAAACACGGTTTGGGTCTGGTAAAGTTTGGAACCGTAAACATCCATAGAAAATTCCGGAACATTGGTTTCATCGAACCGAATAAAAGCCAGTTTAGACCCATCGCTGTTCCACTCAAAAGCCCTTACAAAAGCAAATTCCTCTTCGTACACCCAATCCGTTACCCCATTGATTATCTTATTCTTCTCTCCATCAAAGGTCAGTTGTTTGGTAAGCCCGCTAGCAATATCCAAAACATAGATATTATTGTTATGCACATAAGCAACCTTGCTACCATTGGGCGATAAGGTTGGCTCTTGAATCTTGGAATCCGAAACTTTTATAATTGATTTGGAATTAAGGTCGTACAGAAAGAAAACACCAAGAGTAGACCTTCTGAAAATAGATTGGATTTCCGTTGCCAACAATATTTTGGATTCGTCTGCACTAAATTCATAGGAGGTGAAATACGGTATTGAATTTGAAGAAGAAACTATTGTTTCCAGCTTTTTTTGGGTTTTATAATCATATTTCCCGATGGACGATATTCCCGAGGCCCTGTCAATATTTAAAATGGTATATTGTTTTCCATTTTTCATGGAATGCAATTTATCCAAACCCTTAACCTTGAAGGCACCTTGATATATTTCTTCCAAGGAGATCTCCTTATTTTGGGCAATAAGAACTGAAAAATTGTATAGAATAAATAGGAATAATAAAAGCAAGGGGGATTTTCTCACAAAAACTAAGGTTTAAAAGAATTATTACTACCGAAAAATACCTGAGAGAATTTCAGTATTTTTAAAAATTGGTTCAAATCTCCAAGATTACTAAAAAAATCACAAATAAAAATACTTAACAGTAAAAAAATAACATTTTTTTACCTTTTTAAACCCAGTTTAAGATGCCCAATGTTTTGGCACCTTATTACTATCTTTGTCCAAAGAAACCGAAAGCCTAATGACCACACCTATAGAAGGATTTTCCAAGCTTACCAAAGAGGATAAAATAAACTGGATTGCCCAACATTATACACAACATAGCAAGGAAACTGTCGCTATCTTAAAACAGTACTGGAACAATGATGCAAAGTTGCAAAGTTTACATGATGAATTCATAGAAAATACCATTACCAACTTCTATTTGCCTTTGGGCATTGCTCCCAATTTTTTAATCAACAACAAACTATATGCCATCCCGATGGCCATTGAAGAAAGTTCAGTGGTGGCTGCCGCTAGTAAGGCGGCAAAATTTTGGCAGACCCGTGGCGGATTCAAGACCACTGTTTTGGGAACTGAAAAAGTAGGACAGGTACATTTTATATACCAAGGTGATACGGATAAACTGACCGATTTTTTCAATAATGTAAAACCAAAATTAATAGCTAGTGTTGCTCCCATAATTAAAAATATGGAAAAACGCGGTGGAGGAATAACGAATATAGAATTAAGGGACAAAACTTCAGATTTGGAAAACTATTTCCAATTGCATTGTACTTTTGAAACATTGGATGCCATGGGCGCCAATTTCATAAACTCTTGCCTAGAAGGGTTCGCCCAATGCCTTAAAGACGAGGCGCAGTCTAACAACGCATTTACGGACAGGGAGAAAGATATTGAAATAGTCATGAGCATTCTTTCCAATTACATCCCTAATTGTGTGGTAAAGGCCGAGGTTAGTTGTCCTGTATCCGATTTAAAGGCACACCATGGTATTACGGCCGAGGATTTCGCAAAAAAAATGGTCCGTGCCGTAAATATTGCAAAAGTGGAACCCCATAGGGCGGTTACCCATAATAAGGGGATTATGAATGGTATAGACGCCGTTGTTTTGGCCACTGGCAACGATTTTAGGGCCATAGAAGCAGGAGCACATGCTTATGCCGCCAAAGACGGACAATACACCAGCCTTACGCATGCCATTATAGAGAAAGGAATTTTTAAATTTTGGATAGAGATTCCATTGGCCCTGGGAACGGTGGGTGGGTTAACCAGCTTACATCCGTTGGTAAAACTTGCTTTGGAAATATTGCAGAATCCTACCGCAAAAGAACTAATGCAAATAGTAGCAGTGGCCGGACTTGCACAAAATTTTGGAGCTGTACGTTCGCTGGTAACCACTGGCATCCAACAAGGGCATATGAAGATGCACCTATTAAATATTTTAAACCAATTGGGCGCTACGGAAGCAGAAAAACTAATCTTGGTAGATTATTTCAAAAAACATACAGCATCACATAGTGCGGTGGTAGTAGCCTTTGAAGAATTGAGGAATAAGAAATGACAAAACAATACTACAGCAACGGTAAACTGTTGATAACAGGAGAATATCTAGTACTGGACGGTGCACTAAGCTTAGCCGTTCCTACTTTATACGGACAATCCTTGGCCGTAAAAGAAATAAAGGAAAATCTTTTGGTTTGGAAAAGTTTGGACGACAAAGGAAGGACTTGGTTTGAAGGTGTTTATGAATTGGACAAGTTATCTGAAGTTTCCGATAATGCTCTTTCTCCCGAATCAAAACCCATCTCGGACAGGCTAATAAAACTTCTTTTGGAAGCCAAGAAATTAAATCCGAATTTTTTGGCGTCCGACCAAGGTCTGGAAATATCCACGGCATTGAACTTTCCAAGGGAATGGGGCTTGGGATCTTCGTCTACCCTGATCAACAATATAGCACAATGGGCAAATATCGATGCCTATGAGCTGTTATGGAATGCTTTTTCAGGAAGCGGGTACGACATTGCCTGTGCCCAACATAACAACCCTATCACCTACCAGTTAAAAAACTCCAAACCAATTGCACTAACAGTAGGCTTTAATCCATCCTTTAAAAATGATCTGTACTTTGTTTATCTAAATCAAAAACAAAACAGCCGGGAGGGCATTGCCCATTATCGCGACAAAGATTTCAACACTTTCACCACCCTATCCCAAATTAGTAGTATCACCCAACGAATATTGACCTGTACCCGTCTGTCCCAATTTGAAAAGTTACTGAAAAAACACGAAGCCATTCTGAGTGATATCCTTGAGGTAGCAACGGTTAAAGAAAGGCTATTTCCTGATTACAAGGGAGCAATTAAAAGCTTAGGGGCCTGGGGAGGCGATTTTATCCTAGCCACTGGTAACAAAACCACGCCCGATTACTTTAAGGAAAAAGGGTATGCTACTGTTATTTCATATTCAAAAATGGTTAGGTAACCATTAACCGATTTAGCATTTGTTTGCTTCCTTTTATGTGAAATAATTTTACCAAAAACAATAAAACCTCCCAATTGGGAGGTTTTATTGTTTTTGGTAACTTCTATTTTACTAATAGAATGTTGCTCTTTTGTCCTCTATATTTGAAGCCTCTTTTAAGGCATTGTATACAGAGTAGTTTACTCTACCTGCTTCCGAAGCTTGTAAGCTACTGGCATAAGTACTATAGTTATCCAGTTTAGGAGCGTCTTCCTTTTTGGTTACAGTTAGCATATACACGCCGCTATCACCGGTTAACAATTCTGAGGTAGCTCCTTGCTCCATGGCAAATGCAGTACCAACTACAAAGGCCTCCGACCCAGCTCCTGGGATGATTGGCGATTTCATAGTCAATGAAGAAGCCGTAGTGGCTATAACATTATTATCCTTGGCAAAACTATCCATGGATTTACCTTTATTGGCCTCTATAATTTTAGCTGCCTTTTTTTCCTTTCTTAATTTTGGAAGCACTATAGCCGATGCATCTTCAACACTCATAAGTCCTTCAGCATAGTTTGCAGTCAATTGCACTACTGCATAGCCATTGTTTATATTAAATCTTTTAACCTCACCCAATTTGGTATCTTCATTAAAAGCCCACTGAACAATGGAACGTTGGGCAGAAAGACCTGGAAGGTTTTCATCCATCTCCTTAATTTTGTTTACCGGTCTAACCACATAATTACTTTCCTTGGCCGTTGCAGTAAAGTCTTTATCCGAAGTAGTTTCCATTTCAAATTTGGTAGCCTCTGTAAACAAAGTATTGATAGTCTCCTCTGAAGGCTCTATTTCTCTTGCCAATGTGGCCAGTTGAACTATATCCTGCTTGTCGTCTATCTTAACAATGTGAAAACCAAAATCCGTTTCAACCATTCCCATGGCCCCAACAGGATTACTAAAAGTAAAGTCGTTAAACGGTGCTACCATTACCCCTTCTTGATTATATCCAAGGTCACCACCTTTAGGCGCAGATGGTCCGTCTGAATTATCTCTGGCCAATTCAGCAAAGACAGTAGTTTTTTGTTTTGCCTCGACCAACAATTCCTTGGCTTTTTTCTCCGCTTCCTCCTTAGTGCGGGTAACTTCTGGATTGGCGCGTTGAGCCCCTGCATAAGAAATTAAAATATGACTGGATTTTACGGTACCATTAGCTTTTCTATCCATCATTTTGGAAACTTTAAAAAAGTCTCCGTCACGATAAGGACCATAGATACTACCTTTTTCCAAGGCCATAAGGGTATCTGCGAACTTCGCTGGCAGATCTTTTTTAGCCTTATAAATAGTATCGAATTTTATATCTGAATTTCTATCCAAAAAGGCAGCCATATCATTTGTATGACCAAAACCTTTAATGGTGTCATTGGTGTCCTTCTGTGAGTTGTACTCCACTCGATCCTCCAAAAGTTTTAAGATTTCTTCCTTTACGGCGTTCTCATCTTCCAAAGAAGCCTTTTCTTCGAAATAGACGAATTGTATATCCCTAGACCTATCTTGCTTAAAATCTTTTTTATGGTCATTTATATAAGCCTCAATTTCTTTCTTTGAAACCGCTATAGTAGAATCTGGTATTGAAGAAAAAGGTACTCTTACATATTTGATATCTACTTTATCATTGGCCAATTTATAATCCAATTCGCCTTCTTTTAAGGTAGAAACCACACCAGCCCTAATAAGATTAAAATAGGTTTGCTCCTTGGCGTTTTGAATTATAGCCTGCTCATCTTGCAACCATAGAGCATAACGACTAGGGTTATTTGCTTTCCAATCGGCCACAGCTTCCCTAAACTTATTATCGTCAAAAACACCACTGGCATTTTGAAATTCCGGATTTTGAACATAGGAAGGAATAGTTTTTATATAGTTTATTATCTGATCCTGTTCTATTTCAATACCCAATTCCTCGAACTGCTGATTTAGGATCGTATTCCTAACTTCCCTATCCCATACTTGATTAACCAATTGCATGGAAGAAGCAGTAGGTCCGGCCATTCTAGAATATGCCTCAACATTCCTTCTAAATTGATCAATGGAAATTTCATCCCCATTAATCTCCGCCACGGAAGAACCAACCTTTCCACCACCCAATTCATTGCTGCTAAACACTCCTGAAATTACGAATGCAAACAAAGCCAGACCAATGATTAAAATTAAAACGGTAGTTCGTTTCCTTATATTCTCTAAAATTGCCATTATGTAAACTGTTTAAATTTATCCCGTTACTATCGGGAGGCGAAATTACTACTTTCTTTTGAAATAATAAAAACTAAAAAAAATCAAAAAAAATCCCTGAAATGCCTATTCATCATCAAGCACAACCAAGGAAACCATATCTATTTTATTACTTGAAACCTCTAAAACCACAAAAAGAAAATTATCTATCTTAATTTCGGAGTCTTTTTCCGGAATTTCACCGGTAACGTTGATGATCAAGCCTCCCAGTGTTTCATACTCATCACTTTCGGGAAGGTCCAATTTATATTGTTCATTGACATAATCCACTTCCAATCTACCTGAAAACTTATACGAGTTTTGATTGATCTGCTCCTCATGTAGATCAGTGGAATCATGTTCATCCTCAATATCACCAAACAGCACCTCCACTATATCCTCTACCGTCATGACCCCGGAAGTACCCCCATACTCGTCCAAAACAACTGCAATACTTTTCCTTTTTTTGGTTAAAATATTAAGTATATCGTTGATCAACATTGTTTCTGGAACAAATTCTACTGGAAGCAGGATACTTTTTATTGTTTTGGGCTTTTTAAAAAGCTCATAAGAATGTACGTATCCAATAATATTATCTATGGTATCCTTGAATACCAAAATTTTGGAATACCCCGTTTCCGTAAAAAGCTTTGCCAAATTTTTAGGGGTTTCATGAAGTTCCACTGCTGCAATCTCGGTCCTTGGCACCATAACCTCTCTTGCCTTGACCCCTGAAAATTCCAGAGCATTTTGGAAAATTTGTATTTCCGAATCCACCACATCTTCTTTCTCCACAGCTTCCATCTGCTCGGTTATATAATCTCCCAGTTCTATTTTGCTAAATGCCAATTGCACCTCATCACCATCTGTCTTAAAGAGCACTTTAAGTATGATATCGGATATCCAAATAATAAAATCTGAAATCACCGAAAACAATACATAAAAAGCATAAGCAGGTATGGCCAACAGTCTTAATAAGGTATTGCTATAAATCTGAAACAATACTTTAGGCAAAAATTCGGCGGTCAAAAGTATAACCAAAGTGGAGATAACAGTTTGGGTCACCAGACTGAAGTCGGTTATAAATAAGGTTAAAACACTACCTGTCGACGACTCCAAGTCGGCAAAGAGCCCCATCAGCATGTCGCCCATAAAAAGACCGTAAACCACCAAGGCTATATTGTTTCCAATAAGCATGGTGGCAATAAACTTAGAAGGTTTTTTAGTAAGGCGGGCGAGGACTTTGGGCAAAAATCCATCCTGCTTTTTCTCTATTTCTATGTGAATTTTATTCGCAGAAATAAAGGCAATTTCCATACCTGAGAAAAAAGCAGAAAATAGCAATGAAATAACAATGATAATGACAATATATGCCTCCAAAATTATTGTTTATTATTTTTTTGACGTTCCTCGAACCTTTTCCTATAGGTTTTCTTAAAAATGAACATCCCTATGGAAACTATCCCAAAAAAGACGAACAAGTAGGCCCGCTGTCTATCTATGTTCCATTGTTCGTATATTTCAAAAGCGGACACTACGGCCACTGCCAAATATAGGTATTCGGTATATCTTAATATCTTAATCATTCTTCTATCTTCTTTTCTTTTATACTCATATATCCGTAGGTCTTATTAGCATTAAAAAAACTAAAATCCCTATTAAAGTCCATTCCTTCGCCATCCATAATAGTTCCTTCCTCTGGATTGGTATACTTAAATTTCTCTTGGGTAAAAATCCAATCATTGGTTCTATCCCAATATAATTGCGGAGCCTCCAACTTTTTACCGTCGCTGGTTTCAATCACCACATTACCTTGCAAATCTATTAAATTAGTACTGGAATAAATAATTCCGTAATCTGCTGTAACCGTGCTCTTTTCTCCTTTTTCATCAAAAAACTCTACCATAAGTCCATCTGGAAAAGTTCTATGAGGAAAAGCCAAGTTATCAAAATCATTGCTAATCGGGCTGGTTAGTACGGCAATTACATGGGCAGAAACCACACCTTCATTTTTTTCAAGTTCATCGGTTTCCGTATAAGTTAAGGTAAAATCTTCGGCCACCGCACTTGGAAATATTTTTTTTATAGCTTCATCCCCAACTCTCTTATAACTGTCGGCACAGGAATAAAAAAGCATTGCCATAGTAATAACTATGGCAATGCTCCTAAAATAATATAAACCTTTTTTTTTCATCTTATAGGCTGGGCACTTTTACACTACCACCTACCCAACATGAGAAACTTATTGTTTTACCGGCCATACCTGAATTAAATATATCAGTTTTGGATGGCGCTTTAGCTCTGTAACTGGCAGCTGCTTGACCTGCCCTACCACTTAATGCGGGATCCACACGACCTGCCTGGCGGGCCAAATCTTCGGCTTTCCAGTAAATAGCCCTTTTCTCGAAAGGAGTACTACCACATTCGTTAGCACTTCCTGCATACAAGCTAGCGATCAACAAATAAGCCTTACCGTTGGAAGGATTTGCATCTATTGCCTTTTGGGCATAGTTCCTAGCAGTAGCCTTACTACCTCTTCTATAGCTTGTGGCAATCTTATAAGCAATATTGGATTTTTTCCTGGAATCGGTTTCCAACTCCAATGCTTTGTTAAAATCGGCAAGGGCGCCACTGTTATCCCCAGCATTATTCTTAAGGGCACCAGCATACATATATGCACTTGCGGAAGGCTCCATGGCCAATTGTACTTCAAATAGTTTTTTAAACATTGGGTCTTCAGTACACTCTTTACTGTACATTCTTCCAACAGCTCTCTTGATCCAGGTTAAATCACCCTTTTTAGAGTCAAAATTCTTTTGGTACAATGGAATTAAGTTTTCACAATTCGCCAAGGCACCCAATTTGCTATCAATACTTTCAGCTATTTTACCATAGCTTTCAGAATAACTATTATAAGAACTCAATTGCTTTTTCTCTTTGGAAGTCAATGTACCGGCATCCTCCTTTGGAAGTAGTTTAGTAATAACCTCTGTAAGCTTATCGTTTTCCTCGTCTATCTTTTCAGTAACGTTGTCGTATTTTTCAAATACTTCCTCCAAATCCTTTTTACCTGCACTATTCAGATCCACCAAACTGGAGAAATATAAATATAATGCCTTTGGATTTTTAAAATTTGCCTTATCCTCTGTAAAAGCTTTATCAAGTTGAGTGTAGATCTCCTCATCGTTGATCATTTTCTCATCATACTTCAACAACACCTTATCTATAATAGTCTCAGCTAAGTCTGTCTTCGCAGGGAAGTACTTTGCTCTATTATCATATAATTCCATCAAAGCATTTATATTGGCAGTCTTATCCGCCCCGGTAGATTTTTCCAACCTATCCTTTAAAATTCGTTCACCATATAAAATATTGGCCCAATTTAATGTAGGACAATTTTCATATACCATTTTCCATGGCGTATAGGCAGCCTCATAATTCTTAACTTTTACATGCTCTGTGTAAATGGAAAGATTGGTCATACACTCCGGGTTTTGAGCTTGAGAATGCCCTAAACCCACAAATCCCATGGCGGCTATCGCTGTGATGTAGAGTTTCTTTTTCATCTGTCTGTTTATTTTAAGGTGGTTAAAGTAATAATTTTTAATTAATTTTTCTTGGTATGAACCATTTATCGTTTAATGATAGGCCCAGATTAACTTTGAAATAACTTTCTTCAACTAGATCTCCATATTTTGTTCCTCTTTTTCCAAGTTCAAAACCAAGGTTAATATTAGAAAGATTACGTCCCAGTGGTAAACCTATTCCAAAAGTTATGCCAAAATCATTTATCTCCTTATTATCTACCACTATTCCCGATTTAGAGACCTTTGCTCCGGCCCTATACGTTGCCCTTTTTAAATAACTTGTAAAAGATGAATAATCCGGGATATAATATCCACCAAGCCTAAATGTCTCTGCATTCTGATATTCCAAATTACTGGCTGGAGTAAGTTCGTTTTCAAAACTACTTAACCCCTGAAAACTGTACTCCGCCCCTAAAAACCATTTTTTATCAATACCATAGCCAACACCTAAAGTGGCCGTGGTCGGGATCTGCACTCCGGTGCGCCCCAAACCTTGGGCTTCCAAATCTACCTCCAGCACCTCTACATCCCTACCATTTACAGTAGAAAAGGAACCTATGGTCCTTGTGTTTTCCGACACCAAATTGGCTTGTGTATTAACAACTATACTGGTAAAAAGAGTGTGTTTTTCGTTGAGCGATGGGGTAAAACTTGCTCCAAAATTAAAATCAAAACCTTTGATCCTAGATTCTATCCTATTGAATGAACCCAACTGTACATCTTCAATGGTCTGAAAACTATTGGTATTCTGGTTCCCAAAATTAAAATTACTGGTAATTCCTAAACTTAAATTTTTCAAAAGTTCATAGCCCACAGAGAGATACACACGGTTTAATCCCCCTTCACCATTAAACGATTCCAATATTGTTCCTTGACTTGAAGAAGTTCTTTCTGATTGAAAATTGTAACCTACGGAAGAATAGGGCATAATTCCAAACCCCATACCAAAACCTTTTCCCAAGTTAAATCCTAACGACAAATAGTCCAAATTTGAAATTGATGCGCTTTCTTTGGCAACATTACTTTCAAACCGGTACTCTTTACGTGAAAGCCCAGCCGTGTAAGTTGTTAAACCTAACTTGCTATAAGCCGCGGGATTACTTAAATTAATGTGAATACTATCCGTATAAACACTTAATCCACCCATCATTTGATTCTCCACTGTGCCGGTAGCCCTTAAATCGCCAACACCAAAATAGGAATAAGGAGAAGCAGTACTATTCTGTGCATATATGCTTACCGAAGTTACGCATATTATTGCAATTATAAAATTTTTGATCATCTAGCGCTTGTTGTATTCTAACAAATGATATAACCCCAACAGGAGAAATTTAGAATGCGCAAATATGGTATTTTTTAATCGTTTTGACAAAAATTGAGCATCCCCTCCTGTTAAAATAACTGTTAAATCGACAAATCTACTTTTATATTGATCAATTATTCCGTCTATTTCATTACAAATGCCATTAACGACACCGCTGTGCATACTAGTTTCAGTGGTGTTTCCTATATAATCGATAATAGGTTTTTTTTTCAACAAAGGCAATTTGGAAGTTTGTTCGTGCATGGCCCTATACCTCATGGTAATTCCAGGGGAAATTGCCCCACCCAGATATTCCCCATAATCGTTGATGGCATCATAAGTGACACAGGTGCCGGCGTCGATGACCAAGGTGTTTCCTTTAGGGTTGTGATAAAAAGCGGCTGTTGCCAAGGCAATGCGATCCACACCCAAGGTCTGGGGGGTTGCATAAGAGTTTTTGAAGGGTGTTTTGGAAGCGTGACTTAACACATGAACTTTGCAAAACACACATAACATGGCTATTTCTTCATTACTAATTCCTCCAACATTGGAAACAATGGCATTTTGAATGTGAGTATACTCCGCAAAAATAGTTTTCACACTTTTTGCAAAATCTCCATTGGGAATTTTTCGATAAAAAATTATTTTTTCGTTATCAAAAATCGCCATTTTCACTAGGGTATTACCCACATCTACAATCAAGTTCATACTGCAAAGATCAAAAAAGATGAAAAAACAAACGCCTTTTTTTTCATTTTTGTTTGTATATCATAAAATTGAAATTATATTTGCACCCGCTTACAGCGTTTGGTGCCTTAGCTCAGTTGGTAGAGCAATGGACTGAAAATCCATGTGTCCCTGGTTCGATTCCTGGAGGCACCACCTCAAAAGCCCTTGATTTTCAAGGGCTTTTTTATTTTTATAGCCCTTTTTAGCTTATCCTTTTCCGTAAACGGTCGCACTTTTTAGAAATTTCATTGATTATGACTAAATCATAACCTATGATTTTTCACATTCCCAACAGCTCCTTTATGCTTACCGACTCCCAAATTATTCCCTGGTAGGCACTTTTATATCCACCTTCATATAAGATACCAATATTTTTTCGATCAATTGGGGTCAAATCGGAATAAGCGGAAGCACCTGGAAAAAATTGTTTTACCATTGGCCAAGACTTTCCGTCATCTGAACTTCCCCTGATCGTCATATTTACTCTATTTTTAGTATCTGCCGGATTTGCAAAAAGTACATATACCTGACCTTTATAATCAAATCGCAAGGTACTGGCCTGACAAATTGGTTCTATCAAAGACTCATGATGGTGCATATCTTTCCACGATTCCCCTCCGTCATCGCTATAGGCTAGTTGCCTGCTGCTCATCTGCCGATCATAATTGCGCATGTTAAGCATAAGTCTATGATCGGAAAGTTCCACTACTTCACATTCGTTTACCTGATCAAGGGGAGTGCTTCCTCCCAACTCCCATGTTTCTCCATTATCGTCAGAATAAATGGTATGGGAGTAATACTTTTTGGTTACCGCCTCAATATGATCACTTGCTATTACCAACCTGTCTTTATACCTACCTCCAAGAATTTGTATGCCAGACCCCGGTCCTGTGGCATACCATGTCCAATTGGGCAATTTTACGTCTGAGGTAATTTCTTTGGGTACACTCCAACTTTCACCCTCATTTTCAGATTTTAATACAAACACTCTGCGAGTGTCCTTGCTCTTTTGGGCTATTATTTCCGATTCGTGATCTTCCCCTAAATTCCAGGTGGACAATAAAAAAATATGCCCCGTTGTACGATCTACTACCGGTGAAGGGTTTCCACAGGTATTTCCTTCATCGTGCCAAAGTACTTCCAATTTGCCCCAGGTCTTTCCGCCATCTGTTGACCGCTTCATTACCAGATCGATACTTCCGGTATCGCTACAGCCATTTTTCCTACCCTCGGCAAAAGCCAATAAAGCACCTTTTTTAGTTGTAATTACAGCTGGAATACGAAAACATTTATAACCTTCACTACCTCCTTCAAAAATATAATTCAAGGTTTTTTCTTGATCTTTTCCCCCTTTTGGGGCTTGGGAAGCAAGTGAATGTAATATCAATGCAAAAATGACAAAAACGAAAATTCGCTTCAAAAATAATTTAGAATAAACCATTTATTAATTCTTTGGATTGGAGAATTTACCACTAAAATTTTGGGTCATAAACAAAAGTATAAACCATCATCATTCTACAATTTGTCCTTTAGACAACAAAACGTTCTTTAACTTATTGTAATCCACTTCCTGTACGGTAGATTTGTCATCGATTGCAAGCCCTGCTGCAGCGGCGGCCGATTGCCCCAATATCATGAACACGGGCTCCATACGGATAGAACCAAAGGCAATATGGCTAGACGATAAACAAACCGGCACTAGAAGGTTTTTACACTCTTTCTTCTTTGGCACTAAGGTTCCGTAGGATATAGGGTAGGGCCCATTGGTACTTACTCCTATATCCCCTTCGTTCTGCACAAAACCATCGGGCTTAATATATCGCTGAACATTGTGGGAATCCATAGTATATGAACCCATTCCTATTGGTTTAGGGGTTGGCCTTTTTTTCAAAAGCTCATTTTCAGTCATCACGAACTCCCCAATCATCCTCCGGGCCTCCCTTACATAGATTTGGTGTGGCCAGTTTCCGTTGTCGGTGAATTCATCCTTGGCCAGGCCCCATTTCTGCATTTCGAACTGTATATCTTCTGGAATCCTGGGGTCGTTGGCTACGAACCAGAGCAGTCCCTTTTGATAATTCTCATGTTCCTTAATAATCTCTTTTCTTCTTTCATAGGTGGCCTCCGGATAGTCGTAATTCATTCCAATATTATCACTGCTCAAGGGACCGTGGTTGTTGGTGTCGGTTTTGTGGTTTGGTATGGCATCGAACTTTTCGAACCAATCCTTCCTTCCGGTCTCCAAGGACCTTGCCAATAATTCGTAGTTCATGGGGTCATAATCCTCAGGCTTAGGAAAGGGAATTCTATTTTCTGGATAATTGCTCATACACAACCTAAAGCAATAGGCTTGGATCTTATTGTCACCACTGTGCCTTTCTCCCGGATCTTCTCCCGACACCCTTGGCAAAAGACCACTGGAGGGGTCTCCAGGCACTACATACGGGGAAATATCCGATTGAAACCAATGTTTATGATGCAAAATTCCGGTCTGCACCCCATTCCATTCTTCGCCGTATACTTCCTTGCCCTCTCTACCCACATGAAAGCTTACGCCCGCCGAAGCCATAAGGTCACCTTCATAAGTGGCGTCCAAAAACATTTTACCGGAATACGTCTTTCCTGACAAGGTGGTAATGGAAACAATATTCCCTTCCTTCATTTCAACCCCGTTTTCCCTATCCAGCCATTCATCACGATCTACACGGATCTGCTCTTCCTTAACCAAATCCTCGAACACCTTTTCCGCCACATGTGGCTCAAATATCCACATGGTCCTGTTTTCACCGTCCATGGCAGGGGTACCCTGTCCTTTGTTGCCATATTCCTCTTTTTTTTGCCAGATCCAGGCTTCTTCCTTGTTGTAATGTTGCCAAACCCTTTGGTAGAACTCGCGGGCAAGTCCTCCAATAACACGCTTGTCCCCTGTATCTGTATAACCTAAGCCACCTGAGGACAATCCTCCCAAATGAATATCGGGCGACACCACAATCACGGATTTCCCGGAACGTTTTGCTTCCACAGCCGCTGAAATGGCAGCGGAAGTACCTCCGTAAATAATGATATCTGCAGTAGCTACCGGGTTACTTTTTTCTTCGGACTGCTTGCAGCTTGTTAGTCCCATCATTCCAGCTATAACCAGGATAAGGGTTAAATTAATGATCCTTCTTTTTAGCTTCATTTTGTTTGGTGGTTATTGTTGATCTCTAAGGAAATTGTAATTTATTTCACCCTTTGGCCATCTTTAAGGAGTTGCTCCCTTAAATTGTGGTAGGGCACATCCTGAACATTGGAATTGGCATCAATGGCCAATGATGCTGCAGTGGCCGCGGATTGTCCCAGGACCATAAACACCGGCTCCATGCGGATGGACCCAAAGGCAATGTGCGTTGAACTTACACAGATAGGGACAATAAGATTGTTGCATTCCTCCTTTTTGGGCACCAAGGACCTATAGCTAATGGGATAGGGCTTAAAGCCATGAGCCTCTACATTGCCCTCATTTTGGACGTAACCATTGGCATCCACATATCGCTGTACATTATGGGAATCCATGCCATAGGCTGCCAAGCCAATGGCATCCTCGGCCACTACTAATGCCTCACAATTTTTTTGGGTCATTACATAATCGCTCACCATTCTTCTGGCCTCGCGGATATAAAGCTGTTGCTGCCACCCATCGGCCCTTTCAAATTCATCCTTGGAAGTGCCCCATCTTGAAGCTTCCTCACGTACTTCCTCAGGAATTCTTGGATGATTGGCCAAGGTCCACATCAATCCCATCTGGTAGTTCCTATGGTCCTCTATAATCCTTTCCCGTTCCGCATAGCTGGCCTCGGGGTAGTCATAGTTCCTGCCTATGTAATCGGTAGAAAAACCGAACTTGTTGTTCGTATCCGTCTTTCTATTGGGCATGCTGGAATTGATCCAGGGCAAGAGTGAATTGCCATAACTGTACATTTCCCTTATCGGCCCCTTTCTTGCCTCGTAATTACGAAAGAGTAGTTCATAATTGATCTCATCATAGTTTGCGGGTTTCTGGAAGGGAATACGGTTTTCAGGGTGATCCGTTAGGCACATCCTAAAACAATAGGCCTGTATTTTTTTATCGCCTTCCCCTTCGAGTCCCGGTTTTTCATTGACATTCGGCAATAGACCTGATGATGGATCGCCCTTTTTAACATAGGGATCTACCCCTGGGATAAAATTATGGTTGAAAGCATTTTTGGAAACAAATCCGGTCAAGGCCCTATTTATGCTATTGGCCTGTACTCCGTTTAAAGTCTCCCCATATTCCGCGTTACTTTCCCGGCCCACCGCATAGGAAACCCCTGCCGAGGCCATTAGGTCGCCCTCATAAGTGGCGTCCAAATAAACCTTTCCCTTGTAGGTCTTCCCACTTTCCATTGTGATCGACTCTATTTTGCCATTTACCTTTTTAACCCCGGATTCCCTGTTCAGCCTTTCGTTGTAGACCATTTTAATTTTTTCCTTGTCCATCATGGACTTATAGACCGTAAGGGCAGCGGAGGGCTCAAAGGTCCACATGGTAGCCTCCCCTTCCTCCGTACGGGTCTGTCCACTATCCATATATTCCGATTTTTCTTCCCATTTCCAATTTTTCGGATCATCGTAATATTTTTTGATGTTCTCATAGAACTCCCTGGAAATCCCCCCAATGGCCTGCTTGTTACCAATATCGGTCTGGCCCAGGCCTCCAGTGGTGAGTCCCCCTATTCGATTGGTCGGCTCTATGAGCACAACGGATTTGCCCATTCTACTGCTCTGCAGAGCAGCCGAAACACCCGCGGAAGTTCCACCGTATATTACAATATCATACTTCTTGGTCTGACCGTATGCTCCGAGGGTAATTAAGCTTAACGATAAACACCCGATTAATTTTATAAAATAACTTTTTACATTTCCTAAACGATCCATTCTAAATATTTTCAATTTTTAACTTTTATAGAATATACAATTATAATTTCCTTTTTAACGCTCAACTACTTAAAAAATAAGGGATTTATCCTTGGGTTCCAATGGCAAAAAATTAACGTCCAAGTGCCCGCCACTGGCATTGTCATCGGTTACTATTTGCGGTTTTCCCTTAATCGATTCTATCGAAAAACGATGAATATGTCCCGCAAATACTCCCATCAGATTTGGTGCAGAAAACACCGCCTTATGAAAATTAAATGTCGTTTCCGAATGCCCGGTTTCGGGCCATTTCAATCGCCCTTCCAATTCAAAATTCCTATCGGAAGTAGCCCCCCAATCCGGATTTCCACATCCAAAACCAATGGATTTCCCTGGCCCATACATAGGTATATGCACCAATAGTACCAAAGGAATACCGCTAGAAACATGTTTTCCAAAAAAGGCCAATTGATCTTCATTTATTTGATAGGTAGAGTTGTCTATGGCCAAGAATCGGATTCCCTTTACATCATAAGCCGCCATTAATGGATGGTTACCCTGATACAGGGGAAGCAGTCTATTCGCAATCCATTTGTCCCTTAAATCTTCCAACGACCCTTCCATACCCTCATAATGCCAATCATGATTGCCCGCAACATAAATATAAGGGATATTCACTTCTTCCAATTTGGCTTGTACCCACTCGATGGCAGCTTCAGATGGAAAACTGAAAATATCACCAATCAGGGTAATTAAGTCAGCCTGGGACTCCTTAGCAAAATTTAAGGCAGCTTCAAATGCCAATTCAGGATTGGTTAATTCATCCGTTTTAAAGTGTTTGGTCTGATTGTAGGCCTTGGCCATACGATCACTATATTTTTTATAAGGAACACCGCGCTCATCGTCCCTAAACAGATGGGTATCTGCGATATGAACGATCCGTATGGGCTCCTTAATGACATCCGAAAAAAATTGAAGTTTGTTTTCCTCCACCGCAACACAAAACTGAATGTCCTTTTTTGAGGGATTTGAAGTGGTTTCATTGGTTGATAACTTGGTTAATCCCAGCCCAAGTGAGGCTGAAGCGGCATTTTTAAAAAATAATCGGCGTTTCATTTATTAGTTTTCTGTCTGAATAGGGTTGAAAATGTTTAAGATAATTACCAAATGGATTTGATGGGACTAATTGTGAATTTTTCCATTTCCAATTTATTATCCTCTGGATTAGAAATTACCAAGGTCTTGTAATACTCGTTAGGAAAGATCTGCGCAGTCATTACATATTGCCCACCGTTTATAAAAACTTCCACCGAGGACCAATCCATTATTATCCGCACTTCATATTCCCCTCTGGGCAAGTTGGGCACAGGCATAGTCTGGACATTTTTGATGAAGTCATCATCAAAAGAGACTTTTCCAGATTGAGACCTATCCAAAACAAATTGTAGATTTTCTGCATCCAAAATCAAACTCAAATTCTCACCTAAACTATTTTGAAAGTCCAGACTGAATGCCCGAGAGCTAGTCTTAAATTTTACTTCGGAGCTATTAAAATGATCAAAAGTTAACGACTTTTCCGATTGTGGATCTACAGATATATTTTCCTGAGCACCTAAATTCCGGATTTTATCAACACTATCCAACGGATAATTAAACAATTCAATAGCCCCATTTACCTGGCGCAATGTCAGTTTTGTTGGCAATGTCATTGCACTACGCCATTTTTCAGTGGGAGTCTCCTGGGCATAAGCCCAATTGCTCATCCACCCAATAAAAATTCGGTCGTTATTGGGTACATTGTTATAGGTTACCCCTGCATAATTATCTGTTCCCCAATCTATCCATTTATGCTCCTTTTGGTCGCTTGTAAATGTCTTACCATCAAAATCACCAATAAAATATTGGGTGCCGCTGCCTCCGTTCGGAGCCCCAGGATTAATACTGATCAAGAGTACCCACTTTTCCAAATCGGTACCTTCCACCTTTAAAGGAAATAGATCCGGACATTCCCAAACACCACCATGTGCTCCTTGGTCCTTTCCAAACTCGCTGACCTTATCCCAATCCTTCAAGTCCGGGGATTGCCATATTTGAAGATGGTCACCTGCCACCAATAACATTGTCCAATTATTGGTTTTATCGTTCCAAAAAACTTTGGGATCTCTAAAATCTTTTATCCCTTCATTTCTTATGACGGGATTACCTTCATATTTAACCCAGGTATCTCCATTATCCAAACTATAGGCAATTCCTTGAGTTTGGAAGTCATTTCTTCCTTCTTCTGCCCCTTCAGCCTTGTGATAGGTAAATATGGCCACTAAGGGTGGATTATCCAATCTACCGAACCCGGAGGAATTATCGGTATCGACAACCGCACTTCCCGAAAAAATATAGCCGTGTTCATCAGGAAATAGGGCTATAGGTTTATTTTCCCAATGCACCATATCCTTACTTATTGCGTGACCCCAATGCATGGGCCCCCAAACAATATCTTCAGGATAATATTGATAAAAAAGATGGTACACGCCTTGGTTATAAACCAAACCATTAGGGTCGTTCATCCATTTTTCCGGAGGTGAAAAATGAAACTGTGGACGATATGCCTCCTGATAAAGGTTCTGCTGCTCACTGACAGCATTTATTGGTTTTACCTTTTCACCATCTTTACATGACAAAAGCGTCATGCCAAGAACAATCCATAATATTCTTATATTCTTATTGTATTTTTTCAAAGCCCTTAGTTTTTATTAAAAATAGGAAAAATATACCCCGTTTAAAACCTTGCACTTAAGGTTTCATACTAATTTCCCCAAACCCAAATCATTATCAGCCTATTGTAGGGCTTGTTCCTTGCTCCGCGTTCCTTCTTAAAAATGAACTTATACCTTTAAAAAAAGTTTCTGTTTATAAAGGATATACAGAAAGGCCCATTGCACGCCAACATAACAAAAGACCATTACAACTACATTAAGAGGATCTTCAACCAATTGTTCCACCCATTCAAAAAAGGCATTTGTAGCATATGACCAATCGATAAAAACTTTGGCCATATAGATTAAAATGCGTTCACACCTATTAACTTAAAGAAAAATGTCCCTTTTATATATCCCAAAATTTATTTTCATTTTTGTTTAATCGATTAAACAAGTGCCTAAATTACTGAAAGAAAAGTTTAAAAACTGATTTAAGTCATATGAATTGGATTAAATACTTCATAATTTAAGGTTTAAAATGCTGTATCATGGAACCAAAAAAAAATCCAAGGGCAGATTTAAACAAAAAAAGTGGACTTTTCTTTGTAATAGGCCTAACAATAGTACTCTTTCTAGTATGGGGGGCGTTGGAGTTAAAAACGTACCCTAAAGAAAATGCGGCCATTGAACAATTGACAGTAACGGATTATTTAGAGGAAAAAGTACCTGTTACGGAGGCTTTAAACGTACCTCCCACACCTCCCCCACCAGCAGCCCCAGAAATTATAGAAATTGTAGAAGATGTGGCCGAAATTGAAGAAACGGTTATTCAAAGTACGGAAATCAACCAGGAAACAATAGTGGAAGAGGCTACACTCAAAGTAGAAGATATAGCTGTAGTAGAGGAGGAAGAGGAGGATATTGAAGTCCCCTTTGCCGTAATAGAAAACGTACCTGTTTTTCCCGGTTGCAAGGAAACCAACAACGAAGCCCAGAAAGCATGCTTTCAGAAAAAAATCCAAGAACATATCATAAAACAGTTTACCTATCCCGATGTAGCTGTCGAATTGGGAATTGAAGGCAAGGTGTATGTGCAATTTATCATAGATAATACCGGCTACATTACCAATATTAGAACTAGGGGTCCGGATAAATTATTGGAAAAAGAAGCCAACCGTATAATAGCGGCTTTACCCCAGATGACGCCAGGCAAGCAAAGAGGCAGGGCCGTAAAGGTTCCCTATACCATTCCTATTACATTTAGATTGCAGTAGTTTTAGGTTCTAGGAATGGACTAAGTATGGTATTTGATACCCACAAATTAAACTCAGCGGTTCAAAAACCGAAACCGAAACCTATTTGTACCATATTGCCCTCTACGGAATTAAAGTACCCTACATTGAAAGATAGAAAATTAAATCCACTGATCCATAGGCCCCCGCCTTGTGATGTATGCCAACGATTACTGGAATCGTTCCGCTCCCATACCCTACCATAATCAAATCCACCAAAAACGCCCAAAGTTACAGGTGCTACTGCAGTGGCATATTTCTTAATTCTAAATCTGAGATCTGTAGTCTGATAAAAATAAGAGTGACCGGCAAATCTTTCGTCCCGGAATCCACGAAGTCCGTTTGTTCCTCCAAGGGTAGGTGCATGGTAGAAAAAATATTCGCCTCCACCAATATTGGTCTTATATTCAGCAGTTGTCCCCAGAACCAGGTCTCCTGACGGAATTAGTTTATGGCTTATTCCCGCTTTGAAGGCGAAATATCCAAATTGATTATCCGCAATTTGTGTATTTAATTTGTACCCAGCGGTTAAACCCAAATAAAGTGCCTTGGTAGGAAAATCAGCGGCATCGTCGTTTTTGTAATATGCAGAGGTCTCCGCACCTACATAATGCTGGGAATCAAAAATCTGCGGATCCAAATTAGAGGGCACAAAAAATCGATCTTGTAATTCCTTTGACTTAAAGGATTCGTATAAAGCCTTTATTTTTAACGTGTGGTATGCAATACCTGCATTAAGTTGGATTTTTTGCATTCTGGCACGGTAATAATCCCGACCCAGATCATCTTCAAGATTAACGGTTTCATTCCCAAAGCCAAAATAATTATTGGAAAACCTATTGCTAGTATAATACCCTTCCAATTCAAAATTCCATTTGGGAATAATATTGGCGTAAACCCCTTGGTAAGAAAGTTCCAATGCCTTAAACAGGAAGTAATAATTTGCCCCTACGATATGTTTTTGTCTAAAATCATGTCCGTTGAAACCCCGATTTAAATAGGTGTTTTTGACCCCCATATAAAAGCCGTCATCGGTTCTAAATCCTATTGCCGGAAGAAATACATTGCTGTTCTCCTCTAAAAAACGCCAATGAAAAGTATTGGTCTCATAAACATCGGTTAGCTGATGGCTTGGCTTCTTTTCTTCGAACTTAATTTCCTCGTGCTTCCAATCATAGACTTTTAGACTTGCACTATTGGTGATGTTGTAAGTTTCCTTTCCGTAGCCACCAATCAATCTTATAAATATCTCATTATCACCATCACCGGACACTTCAAATATATCATCGTCCCCGAGACCGTAAATCCATATTTCCTTTGTTTTTTTACTCTCAAATGTCCGTTCGAACATCTTTTCGTTGGGTTCATCACTCAATAGCCTTCTGAGAACTACCTTGGTCTTACCTTCCGGCAGTCTGGTAATTTCCACTAGATCATCCTTTTCTGTACCATGTAACGTTACTATATTATCCAAATAATCCGCATACTGTTTTGCGTATTTAGGCAGATTGGTCAGCCTCAATTTTAAACTTTCTTTGATGTCATTGGAAGTACTATCCTGTACCTCTATGGGTAATTTTAAAAATGCCGCGTCTATTTCCCTTTCTGAAAGTTTATCTTGAATAAACCGGGCCTCTTCCTCCCACACCTTGGCATCATACTGGGTCAACAAAGTACGATCTAACCTGTTCCCACCTATATTCAACCATTTTACGTCATTAATTTCTGGACCATATGATTGCCAGCGACGTGCATCCGGGACAAAAAGCTTAATAGCTTTCATGGCGAAACCGTCAAATTTAGGAAAGGCATTGTCCCTGTCCCTAGGGATTGGTAAAAATTCCTTATCGCCATCCTTTTTCTCATATTCTGCCCAACGCCATTGATCCTGATGCCTATCCCAATCGCCAATGAGCATATCAAAAATACGGGCTCTAATAAAATCCCTTTGGTCTATAGTATAGGATTCATCACCACTGATTTTTTCCAACATGTCCGTAGTACTCTCCATCTCCTTCATTTTTCCCGACTCATCGATAGTACGTCTATATCCTTTAAAATTTGTTTGTTCGTCTGAAGGCCGTTCTTCAATAAAATAAAGTTCATCCCCAAATTGCTCATTTAAGTCGCCAAGACGTTCCTGTTTGGGGATATAAAAAAGACTTGGACTGGAATGGTTGACATTTACTGCCTGAGCCAAAGGATTTATGACCAACTGCATATACGGATGTGCTGTTGTAAAGAAATCTGATATTACTTCTTCTGTCCAAGTATCCTTATAGTCATTTTCTTCGAAAGCAATTCCTTTAACTTTAAACTTAAGGAATTTCAGTGCATTTTTACGAAGGGAACGCATTGAAAATTCCCTGCCGTTATTATCTTCTAAACGAATGGAGTAAGATTGATGGCCCCCACCTTCCTTGGTTACCTTTAACCCTCCATAAAGCGTATCCAAATAAGCTATAGGAGCGGTCACTGAAGTGCCAAAATAGTTTCTATAGCGTTCTCCCCATAAAAACTTATAGAAGCCCGATTTGTTCAGTTCTTCCTTATTATCGGTAACAGCATCCTTTTTGGTGCTATTGGAAATTACAGGAAAATTATGTGGTGCACTTTCTTTGTCCAATTTCGGAAGTATGTTAATAGTATTCTTATCATCTCCCTCACTTATAAAAGTGACTTTTGACGAGCCATCCTTGAAATATTCCAGTTTAGCGAATCCTTCTGCGCCATGAGTGTATTTCCCTTCATAATCCAACGACCCTCCAATGGTGGTAATTTTATCCGCACCCAATTTAGTCGGTGTTTTTTGGAAAAGGGACCCTCCAATCACTTGATGTATGCCACCTCCCGTGAGATATTGCAAACTTTCTTCATGACCGGAAACAATAGTGATCCTATCGGAGGCTTTGGCTAAAGCGCTAACCAGAATCCTTAAGTAATTGTAACGTCTCGAATTTAAAAGCTCTGGAGAAAAGGCACCTAAATCCGAAATACCATTCATAACTGTTCCCAATACCGGTATAGGGGTTATATGGCTTTTAAAACTTTCCTTTCCCGCATATTTACCATTACTAAATATAGGATGGTGCATGGCAATTACGATATTTTTATCCTGACCATCGTTGATATAGCCTTCCAATTCTTCCAGAAACCTTCTCCTAGTATTAATATCGGTACACTTTTTATTTATGTCCTTTACACGTGACCAATTGGAAATGAACCATTTGGAATCAACCACAATTAAATCCAGCTTATCATTGATCTCCATATGCTCTATTGGACAAGCATTCTCAGGATAAAAACTGATTTTATCCTGTTCCAAATCCTTGATATAATCCTCTATTTTTTCAACCTTATCTGAATCGAATTCCTTCCATTCATTGTTTCCTGGAAGAAAAATGGTCTTCCCCTTAAAATTGTCCAATAGTTTAATTTGCTCATCCAATAAGTCTTTGTCTTCGCTCCAAGCACCTTCATTTTCCGATATATTATCTCCTGTGAAAATTAGGGTACTTTCCTCCGGTGCACTTGCCAGTGCAGAGGCAAGAAGATTCTCTGCTCCTCCGGACCCACCATTTCCTTTGTTTCCGAACCCTCCGGCAATATAAAAGGTATGCAATAGATCTTTAGTGCCGGACGAGGATATCTGTACGGGAACTGGTTCAGCAAATTGGGGGGAATAGGTAGCACATGCATTCATAAAGAATGCAATGCATATGTAATATACTACTTTGATGTATTGTTGTGGATTCATTTTTTAAGAGCTAAGGTTAGTTGGTTTAAACACCCTGAATAGGTTGTGTTTCATACGGCATTAGGGCACTAAATCACAACGCTACTTCGACTTCCCTATAGTGTCAATTTTCAATAACAACCCCCGATAAAATAAGTCCGGCAAGGATAATTAATAGGACAGCGGTAATAATGGTAGCCCCTATTTTAGTCTTTTTATTATCCTGAAAAATATAATTATCCCTATGATCATTTTCGTCTTTTAAGATTTGGGTGTTTTCTCCCCCTTGTTTTCTGGTCATATTCCTATTTTTTTGAATACTCCAAAATACATCGCCTTAACAACAGCACTTAATGCAATCGGCTAAAATGTTAACTCTTTTATCCTGACTAATAAAAATAGAATTTGGTATTAAAAATGGCCTGAAACTTACTATCCACGAAGTAAGCCTAGGCGCATCCCACCGTAGGATAGTTATGGGATGATATGGGCATTAGTGCCAAAAACCATCGTGAAAAGATTTCCGGATTGAATTTTACTGCAACCAGAACTGCAAAAAAGCAGTCCTGACTTCTTCTAAGAAAAGAGGAGAAGAAAAAACCCCGAAATCTGGTTTCGGGGCATCTATGAATCCTGGTATTTATTGAATCACTAACACAAAATAATTCTTTTTCCCGCGCTGTAACAAAACAAACTTATTGTTGATAAGATCTTCAGTGGTAATAATATAATCTTCCTTGACCTTTTCCTTATTTACGGAAATGGAATTTTGTTTCAATTCGCGTCTAGCTTCCCCATTAGACCCTAAAAAGCCGGTTTTTGCAGCCAAGGCCGCAATCATATCCAGGCCATTTTCAATGTCTTCCTTGGAAACCTCAGCCTGTGGCACACCCTCAAAAACATCCAAAAATGTCTTTTCATTCAGTTTTTTCAGGTCCTCGGAGGTCGATTTTCCAAATAGAATATCACTGGCCTTTATAGCGTTGTCCAAATCTTCCTGTGAGTGCACCATTACCGTGACCTCATCGGCTAAACGCTTTTGAAGAACCCTTAAATGTGGAGCTTCTTGATGTGTTTTTACCAAATTTTCTATTTCCTGTTTCGGTAAGAAAGTAAAGATTTTGATATATTTTTCAGCATCCTCATCGGAGGTATTAAGCCAATATTGATAAAATTTATAGGGCGATGTTCTTTCCGAATCCAACCATATATTGCCCCCTTCAGATTTCCCAAATTTGGTGCCATCGGCCTTTGTAATCAAAGGACAGGTAAGGGCAAATCCCTTTCCGCCACCTATTCTACGAATTAGTTCTGTACCCGTAGTTATATTTCCCCATTGATCGCTACCACCCATTTGAAGGGTACAGTTATACTCTCTAAAAAGGTGCAAAAAATCATATCCCTGCACCAATTGATAGGTGAATTCCGTAAAGGACATACCTTCTTTGGCTTCGGCCGACAAACGTTTTTTAACGGAATCCTTGGCCATCATATAATTTACCGTAATGTGTTTCCCAACATCACGTATGAATTCCAGAAAGGAGAAATCCTTCATCCAATCATAGTTATTCACTAAGATGGCACTATTGTCCTTTCCACTGTTAAAATCCAAAAAACGGGAAAGTTGTGCTTTTATAGCAGCCTGATTATGAGCCAAAGTGGCCTCATCCAATAAATTGCGCTCCGTAGATTTTCCTGAAGGATCACCGATCATCCCCGTTGCCCCGCCTATCAATGCATAAGGTTTATGCCCAGCCAATTGAAAATGGCGTAGCATCATAACACCTACCAAATGACCTATATGAAGCGAATCTGCTGTTGGATCTATTCCCACATAGGAGGATTGCATTCCACTTAACAAATGTTCTTCAGTACCGGGCATTGCATCGTGCAACATTCCTCTCCAAGTTAATTCTTCTACAAAGTTTATAGTCATGCCTTAAATATTCTAATTCAATAATAGCTGCAAATATAAAATAAATAGGTTGCTTAAGTCCTGATGAAAACGGAATAAATTGAAGTCAAATGAGTAAATTTGCGCCATGATTTTAGTCACAGGCGGTACTGGTTTGGTAGGAGCACACCTTCTTTTGCACTTATTGCAAAAAGATGTCCCGGTCAAAGCCATTCATAGGAAAAAGAGCAACCTAAAGGAAGTGGAAGAAGTTTTCGGTTATTACACCGACAAATCCCAAGAACTTTTTCAAAAAATCTCATGGATAGAGGCAGACCTTAACGACCTTCCAGCGCTGGAAATCGCTTTTGAAAACGTTACCCAAGTTTATCATTGTGCGGCCTTAATTTCTTTTGACCCCAATGATTATGAACTTTTGCGTACCGTAAATATTGAAGGCACAAAAAATATTGTGAATCTTTGTATTGCCAATGGTGTAAAAAAATTGTGTCACATAAGTTCCATAGGCGCTATTGGGAGAACTGTGGGCAACCAAGAGGCTACGGAGGAAACCGAATGGAATTCCCAACAGAGCAATGTCTATGCCTTAACAAAGATGGATGCCGAGCTGGAAGTTTGGAGAGGAGCGCAAGAAGGCCTTCCGGTTGTAATAATAAATCCTGGCGTAATTTTGGGCCCTGGTTTTTGGAATACTGGGACCGGAATTTTGTTTAAAACGGCTTTTAAAGCACGTAAATACTATCCGCCGGGAGGAACAGGTTTTGTTACCGTAAGTGATGTGGTAAAAATAATGACCCAATTAATGGAGTCTTCCATAACCAATGAAAAATTTATCGTGGTGGCAGATCAACTTTCATATAAAGAAATTCTTTATAAAGTTACACAGGCTTTTGGTAAACCTAGTCCCAACAGGGAGCTTAAATTTTGGGAATTGGAAATCCTATGGCGACTGGATTGGCTTAGAAATATCTTTTGGAATAGCGGAAGAAAACTTACCCAGATTTCAGTTTCTTCTTTAAGAAAAAACCAAAAATTCGATAACAGCAAAATCCAAAAACAATTGGGGTATTCCTTTGAAGAACTGGATGGAACCATTGAAATGTCCTGCCAAAAGTTTATTGAACGGAATCCTTAGAATTAACCTGCTTTTTTTTCAGATTTGGATTCAATTTCTCTTTGGCCTCCATTAGGGAATCCTGTTTCTGCTGCCTTTCCTCCTCAAAAAACTTCTCATCCTCCTCCAATTTATCCTTTACTTTGGTATAAATAGACTCATATACAGTGGGTATAGAGGCATAATAGGTATCACTCCCTACAAATTGCACGCTATCGATCCCATATTTGGAATAAATATACTCCATAGGTTCAATCTCATATTCATTTAAAATGCTTTCGTTAATTATCTTACCTGCATTTAATAGGGATATGTCGTATAATATGGTGGCCATTTTATCCTCCGGAATAAGATTTTCCGGTTTTTCTACCACCTTTTCATTACAGGAAAACAACAAACCTAGAAAAATGGGAACTATATATTTTACCATTGCTATCTATTAAAAGTTAACCTCATGGCCTTTCTCTCTTCCGAAAAATTGCCATTCTCATAAGCCAAATGACCATTTACAAAAGTATGGGTAATCTTAGACTTAAACGAGTTTCCTTCGAATGGAGACCACCCGCATTTATACGCGATATTTTCCTTGGTCACCGTCCAGGAATCCTTAAGATCCAACACCACTAAATCCGCATAATAACCTTCCTTTATAAATCCACGATTTTTTACTTGGAACAATTTGGCTGGGTTGTGGCACATTTTCTGAACAATTTTCTCCAAGCCTATCCTTCCTGAATGATAGTATTCCAGCATTGCAGGCAAGGCATGTTGAACCAAAGGACCTCCCGATGGCGCTGAAGTGTAGACATTGTTCTTTTCCTCCAAAGTATGTGGAGCATGGTCAGTAGCAATCACATCTATACGGTCATCCAATAGGGCTTCCCAGAGCTGATCCCTATCCACTGCAGTTTTTACCGCAGGATTCCATTTTATTAAAGTTCCCTTGGTGTCGTAATCCTCATCCGAAAACCAAAGATGATGTATACAGACTTCGGCAGTAATCTTTTTATCCTCAAGAGGGATATCATTTCTAAAAAGCTCTGTTTCCTTTCCTGTAGAAACATGAAAAACATGAAATCTGGCCCCTGTTTTTTTTGCCAAGGCTATGGCTCTCGAAGAAGAAAGATAACAGGCTTCGGCACTCCTGATCAAAGGATGGTATTTAATGGGAATATCATCACCAAATTGAGCCTTGTATGTAGCAAAATTCGCCTTTATAGTAGCCTCGTCCTCACAATGTGCAGAAATTACCATCTCGGTATTCCTAAATATCTTTTCGATTACCTCCTCATTATCTACCAACATGTTTCCTGTGGAGGATCCTAAAAAGAGTTTAACTCCGGAGCAGGCATTCTTATCCAATTTTTTTATCTCTTCCAAATTATCATTGGTACCCCCAAATAAAAAGGAATAATTGGCAAAGGCAGAGTTTCTTGCCATTTCAAACTTGGACTCCAAGGCTTCAATCGTAGTGGTTTGGGGATTGGTATTAGGCTGTTCCATAAAGGAAGTTATTCCGCCAGCAACCGCTGCCCGGCTCTCCGTACCAATGGTACCCTTGTGGGTTAGACCTGGTTCCCTAAAATGTACTTGATCATCTATGACCCCGGGAATTACGTATTTCCCGTCCACATCGATAACCTTTGTGGCTGTATCCGCAGAAACATTTGCCTCTATTTTAACAATAATATCATCTTCCAGCAATATATCACTAGGGAACACTTTATTGTCATTAACAATTGTAGCGTTTTTCAATAATATCCTTCCCATTCTAAAACTTATTTTTATGAAATAAACTGCTCACTTTCATCTGAATCACCCCAAAAATGGCCTCATTTATAATGGAAGCACTCATCTTTGACTTACCCCTTATTCTATCGGTAAAAATAATAGGCACCTCTTCAATATTATACTTTTTTAAATGGGCCCTAAACTTCATTTCTATTTGAAATGCATATCCAATAAATTTAATGGAATCCAAATTGATCGTTTCCAAAACCTTTCTCTTATAACAAACAAACCCTGCAGTAGGGTCATGAACCTTCATTCCTGTTATTAATTTAACATAGAACGAAGCCGCATAAGACAACAATATCCGGTGTAAGGGCCAATTTACAACATTAATACCCTTCTTGTATCGGGACCCCACAGCCACATCTGCCCCATCAACACAAGCTTGGCGCAGTTTTATAAGGTCTGAAGGGGCGTGCGAAAAATCGGCATCCATCTCAAAAATATATTCATATTTTCTTTCTATTGCCCATTTAAACCCATGAATATAGGCTGTTCCCAATCCAAATTTATCCTGTCTTACTTCTAAAAACAAGCGATCTAAATATTGTCCCTGCAAATTTCTTACGGCATTGGAAGTGCCGTCCGGAGAATTATCATCTACCACCAGTACATGAAAATCCTGCTCCAAAGCAAAGACGGAATGAATAATGAGTTCAATGTTTTCAATTTCATTGAAGGTAGGAATAATGACTAAGCTATCCGCCATCTAGGTATTGCAATTTTAGCAAAAATAGTATTTTAAAAACTGTAGCGAAAAAACATGGAGGTTTTATGATTTTTTTAAAGATTTAATATTCTTGGAAAGTTATCTTTTCTGCTCGACAACGAGATATTTTCATTGATATCGATTTTAAATAAGTAGATATATCCTACTGACCATACTTCAAAAAAAACCTAAAGTTACTTGACAAAAAAGAACTTTAGGGAGTGCTATACCTTCTTTTAAAAGGAAAAGAAAAATAAATCTTATTTACTGCATGTACTCTAAGGAAGGATAAATACCGCCCTATTTGGCTTCTTGTATTTTTTCCATGGATTTAGTCCTAAAAAAGCTTAGGTTTGGACTAGATTTCCGAATCATCCTTATAAACAACAAAGTAACCCGCATTAAACATACAAGATAAAATTAGCGCTGGTTAACACTAAATGGAATGGAGAAAACGTTATTACAACTTTCCATAGTTGAATAAAAAATTGTTGGTTTAATGGATAACTTGAGCCGCGAATAATATTGAGAATATCTCGGGAAATAAACAATAGGCAGGACAAATGGAAGCTATTTTAAGAAATCAGTACGTTGAAGATTGGATAACAATTATCCTATTCTCCAGTATCTTTTTTATGGTACTCGCCAAAACCACATATTATACTCGATTTCTAAATTATATAATCCTGCCATTCAACAATAAGTATATTTTCCTTTACCAAAAGAAGGACAAGCTCTTTAATTGGTTCAGTATTTTTTTCAGTATTTTCCAATTACTTAATTTTTCACTTTTCATCTATTTTATAAATAAAATATTTTTCCAATTTCCTGAAGAACACCAATTTGGAGTCTATTTAATTATTTTCACATCGCTATTTTTATTTTTGGTCATAAAAATGCTTTTACAATTTGGCAATGGTTTTATCTTTAATGCCAACAAGATCATTTCTGAAATTGTTTTTAAAAAACTTGCCTACCTTAACTACAGTGGTATTGTAATGTTATTTGCCAACCTTATATTAAATTATGTTTTACAAGAATCCAAAACAGTAATTTTCATAAGTATTTTGTTAGTATTTATTATAAACGCCATTGGTTGGATAACAACATTGAGAAATCATCAAAATTTCCTTGCCAGTAATTTTGTGTATTTTATTTTGTACCTTTGCGCTCTTGAAATAGCACCAATTATTATAGTTGGTAACTATCTAATAGACCGAAGCCTATGAAAGTTAAAACTATTTTGGTTTCACAGCCAGAACCAAAGATGGAAAACTCCCCCTATTCCAAGCTTATTGATAAGGAGAAAATAAAGGTAGATTTTAGGCCTTTTATCCACGTGGAAGGTGTTGATGCCAAAATGGTCCGACAGCAAAAAATTGATCTTAACAATTTTACTGCAATTATTTTAACCAGTAGAAATGCAGTTGATCATTTTTTCAGGATAGCGGAAGAAATGAGGTTTAAAGTACCTGATTCAATGAAATATTTTTGTCAGTCAGAAGCGGTAGCTTACTACCTACAAAAATATGTGGTCTACAGGAAGCGTAAAATTTACGTCGGGAAAATGAATTTTCCGGATTTAAATGCTTTGTTCAAAAAATACAAGGACGAAAAGTTTTTATTGCCGTCGTCAGATGTTCTTAAACCCATTGTTCCGGAAACATTGAATAGTCTTGGAATAAATTGGACCAGGGGAATATTCTACAAAACGGTTATAAGTGATCTTTCAGATTTAAGGGACGTATACTATGACGTTTTGGTATTTTTTAGTCCGTCTGGGATAGAATCACTTTTAAAGAACTTTCCTGATTTTAAACAAAACGATACTAGAATAGCGGTTTTCGGGAATTCTACAGTGAATGCAGCTACGCAAGCGGGACTTAGAATAGATATTCAGGCTCCTACCCCCGAAACTCCTTCCATGACCATGGCACTTCAGAGATACATAACCACGGTAAATAAGAAATAAGTAGATTTTCCACTATGTCTCTTAAAATTAATTAAGTGGATAGATTAACATAAAAAACCCCGAGGCAAGCCTCGGGGTTTTTCTTTTAAAAAGCGTATCGTTGTGGTCCGCCCCGCCTAATTTCCTCATTGGCATAGGCTTCAAATTTCTTAAAATTTTCACGGAAGGCATTGGTTAATTTAAACGCGGTCTTATAGTAAGCCTCGTCATTGTTCCAAGTGGCCCGTGGACTAAGCACGCTTGTAGGGACTCCTGGGCACTCCCTGGGTTGTGCCACCCCAAAAACAGAATGGATATGGTATTTGTCATAACTGTACAATCCCAATTCTCCACTAAGGGCCGCATGGATCATGGCACGGGTATATTTTAATTTCATTCTGGTACCCACCCCATAAGGACCACCTGTCCATCCTGTGTTTACCAACCAGACGTTTACCCCCGCATCCAACATTTTTTTACTGAGCATTTCAGCGTATTTTGTGGGATGCAATGGCATAAAGGGCGCTCCAAAACAGGCCGAGAAACTAGGTACGGGCTCAACTACCCCTGCCTCTGTACCAGCCACCTTGGCCGTATAACCCGAAATAAAATGATAGGCAGCCTGACTAGGGGTCAATTTGGAAATTGGGGGTAATACTCCAAAGGCATCGGCTGTAAGAAAGAAAATATTCTTTGGGTTCTTTCCAATAGATGGCTCCTGAATATTGTCTATATTATAAATCGGATAACTCACTCTAGTATTTTGGGTAATGGAAGTATTTTCAAAGTCGACCACACCATTGGTATCCAGGACCACATTTTCCAAAAGTGCACCTTTCTTTATGGCCCCATAAATTTCGGGCTCATTTTCTTCCGAGAGATTAATGACCTTGGCGTAGCATCCTCCTTCAAAATTAAACACCGTATTTTCCTTTGTCCAACCATGTTCATCGTCCCCAATCAGTTTTCTATGTGGGTCCGCTGACAAAGTGGTCTTCCCAGTTCCGGAAAGACCAAAAAAGATGGCAGTGTCCCCATCATCGCCCACATTGGCAGAACAATGCATGGGAAGACATTTTTCATATACCGGAAGAATAAAATTCAATGCTGAAAATATGCCTTTTTTAATTTCCCCAGTATATCCGGTACCCCCAATCAGGGCTATCTTTCGGGTGAAATTTAATATGGCAAAATTGTGCTGCCTGGTTCCATCCTCTTCCGCCTTGGCCATAAAACCTGGCGCATTGATCACCGTCCATTCTGGATCAAAACCAACCAACTCCTCTTCAGTAGGCCTTAAAAACATGTTATAGGCAAACATATTGGACCAGGGGTATTCATTAATAACCCTGATATTCATTTTATACTCGTCATCGGCACATGCAAAACAATCCCTTACATAAAGCTCCTTTTCATTAAGATATTCTATCACCTTTTTATAAAGGGCATCGAACTTTTCGCTTTCAAAAGGTATATTCACATTTCCCCACCATATTTTATCGGCCGTGATGTCATCCTTAACTATAAACCTATCCATAGGTGACCTACCCGTAAATTCACCTGTATTTATGGCCAACGCCCCGGTGGAAGAGGTTACACCCATACCCTTTTCTACAGTAATTTCATGTAGTTTGGAAGGTGATAATTGATAGTGGATTTTTTTTGTCGAAATACCATACGCTTTTAACGAAATCGATTGCGTTGATGGGGTTGATGAATTCATAATAGTTGAGTTTTATTAGAAATATATAAAGGCTCTAAGAGCTTGTTAGTTTTAATTTGATTGATTTTGATTAAAGATCCTAATACCTAAAAGTAACCAGCCCGTAACCAGAAGAACACCGCCAATGGGCGTGATTAAGGCTATTTTCCTAAAATCAAAACTTGATAGTTCATTGGTTGCCAAAAGATAAATTGAAAAGGAAAAACATATCACACCGGCAACAATAAAATAATAAACGAGCTTTTTTCGCTCCTCGGCCAATAAGTTAAAACCTCCCAAGATCATTAGGAACAAAGCATGGTACATCTGATATTTTACTCCTGTTTCAAATGTACCGATAGCCTTGGCATCCAATATTTTTTCCAGGCCGTGCGCCCCAAAAGCATCTAAAAGGACTGCCGTTAAACCGAAAAATATTCCAGTTCCAAAAATTGTTTTGTTCATAACTTATTAGCGCTTATTCCTTACAAATATAACAATTTGATACCTTAGTATCCGTTAAATAGAAAAGTAAAAAAGCAATGCGGCGAAAAATACTTGTTGTAGGCACAGGGAAATCTACATCTTATTTATTGGATTATTTACTGCAAAAAGCAGAAGAGGAAAATATACAACTTACTATTTGTGACTTAAATACCGATATCCTACCTGACAAAATAAAATTACATCCGGCATGTACTGCCTTAAAATTAGACATTTTTAATGATGTGGCCAGAAGTAAGGTGATCAAAGAATCCGATATAGTCATCTCCATGCTCCCCGCCCATTTTCACATCAAGGTTGCCGTGGACTGTATACAACATGGGAAACATTTTGTTACTGCCTCCTATATTAGTGATGAAATAATGGCATTGGACCAACAGGCAAAAGAAAAAGGCCTTGTTTTCATGAACGAAATTGGATTGGATCCAGGGATAGATCATATGAGTGCCATGCAGGTAATAGACAACATCAGGAACCAAGGCGGCAAAATGATTCTATTCGAATCTTTCACCGGCGGTTTGGTAGCCCCTGAAAGCGACAATAACCTATGGAACTATAAATTTACCTGGAACCCAAGAAATGTTGTTGTGGCCGGACAAGGTGGTGTAGCCAAATTTATACAAGAAGGAACTTACAAATACATCCCCTACCACAAACTTTTTAGAAGAACCGAATTTTTGGATGTTGAAGGCTACGGGAAATTTGAAGTATACGCCAATAGGGATTCCTTAAAATACAGGGAAGTCTATGGACTACAAAATGTGCTTACTTTATACCGTGGAACAATGCGAAGGGTAGGTTTTTCCAAGGCTTGGAATATGTTTGTACAATTGGGCATGACCGATGATAGTTATACCATCGAGAATTCCGAAGGGATGTCTTACCGTCAATTTGTAAACCTTTTTCTACCATATTCCCCGACCAACACGGTAGAACTAAAAATGCGGCATTACCTAAAAATTGATCAGGATGATATTATGTGGGAAAAATTAATGGAACTCCACCTCTTTGATTCCAAAAGAAAAATTGAATTAAAAAATGCTACCCCTGCACAAATTTTGCAAAGAATCTTGGAAGATAGCTGGACCTTGGCCGAGACGGACAAGGATATGATCGTCATGTACCATAAATTTGGATACGAACTTAATGGCAAAAAAGAACAGATAGATTCCAACATGGTGGTCACTGGGGAAGACAGGACATACACTGCGATGGCCAAGACTGTTGGATTACCGGTGGCTATGGCCACCTTACTCATCCTAAACAAACAAATAACCAACCCTGGGGTACAGCTACCTATTAGACGCGAGGTATATGAACCCATTTTAAAGGAATTGAAAAGCTTTGGTATACACTTTAAAGAATATAAAGTACCCTACTTAGGCTATAATCCGGATTCCGTTGCTAGTTAAGGTTTAAAACCATTTTGGTATCTTTATATTATAATTGAAGTATTAATCATGAAATCCAATAACGAAAACGTTAAAATTGACGGTATCGACAAAAAGATCCTAAGATTTTTAATGTCGGATGCCAGAAAGCCTGTTCTGGAAATTGCCCGGAAAATTGGGATTTCAGGTGCTGCCATTCATCAGCGGTTACGCAAATTGGAAGCTTCTGGTTTAATTGCTGGGTCTAAATTTATTATTAATCCCAAAGTATTGGGATATACCACCATGGCCTATATTGGCATCTATTTGGATAAGGCCATGAGCAATCCTTTGGCCGTGAAGGAACTTGAAAAAATTCCAGAAGTATTGGAATGCCACTATACTACAGGAAACTGGTCCATTCTTATAAAAGTACTTTGTAGGGACAACGAACATCTTATGCACGTACTTAATAGGGACATACAACAGATAGAAGGGGTATCCAGAACCGAAACCTTTATTTCCTTGGACCAACAGATAGACCGTCAAATCACTATATAAAAAAAGGACATCCAAAGATGTCCTTTTTGGCTAAATACTTTTAATTTTAATCTCTACCTCCCAAGACTTGCATAGCCCAGTAGACTAAGGTTGCCAATGAACCAATTGCTGCTACCAAATACGTTCTAGCCGCCCATTTTAAAGCATCCTCAGAACCTTTATATTCTTCCGGGGTTACCATATTCTTATTCTTTAACCAAGCCAAGGCTCTATTACTGGCATCATATTCCACAGGTAAAGTGATAAAGCTAAACAAGGTAGCAAGACCCATCATTATTAGACCTGCTACAGCTACCCAATATCCTAGGCCTACTCCTGCTGCCGCTCCTAGCATAATTCCGCCAAAAACTACCCACATGGACATTCCAGAAGTAACACTTACTACAGGTACCAATTTGGAACGCAAGGTCAACCATTCATAAGCCGTAGCATGCTGCACGGCATGTCCACATTCGTGGGCCGCAACCGCAGCCGCCGAAGCATTTCTTTGGCTATAGACACCTTCACTTAAATTTACAGTTTTGTTTACCGGATTGTAATGATCGGTTAGCATTCCTGGAGTGGAAATAACCTTTACATCCCTAATTCCATGATCGGCCAACATTTTCTCTGCAATCTCCGCACCACTCATGCCATTGCGCAAATACACTTTGGAATAGAACTTAAATTTACTTTTAAGCTTATTACTTACCAACCAACTTACCAAAGCAATTGCACCCAGTAATATATAATACATCATCATAACTATTTCATTTTTAAAATTTATCGAATATACTAAAGATCCTTTATTCAATCCTCACTAAATACAGCAAAAAGCTCGCCAAATTATCCATACTTAACTAGGACAGTATAAAAGGATATTTATCTGACAATTTGTCCCTTCCTACTTATACTTTAACTTAAGTACGATCATAATGAAAATTAACACTGCCGTTATAAAATTGGCCAAAATCATGGGCACACTTTCATGATAAATTCCGTAGACCAACCACAGAACCACTCCTAAAAACATAGCCAAATACATGGTCAATGAAATATCCTTGGTAGACCTATTGCTCCAGGTTTTATGTACCTGTGGAACCAATGAAGAGGTAGTAAGTACGGCTGCCACCAAGCCCATGATCTCTATGTTTTCCATAACACCGTATACTAAATTTTAATTCTTTGTTCCAACAACTATTTAGATTGACCCAGTCAATTTAGCAGCCCCAAATACAATTACAATTAGGTAAAAAAGTCAGACTTGCCCATTGCTATTTTTAACCTACAATGTTAACGATCTTCCCCGGAACTATAATTACCTTTTTAGGGGTACGTCCCTGCAATTGCTCATGGGTCTTAACATGGGCCATGACGGCAGCTTCAATTTCCTCTTTGGAAAGATCTACCGGCAACTCTATTTTAAAACGCATTTTTCCGTTGAACGAAATTGGATATTCCTTGCTGCTCTCCACCAAATACTTGCCTTCAAATTTAGGAAAGGGGGCAGTTGCAATAGAGGTGTTATGTCCCATTTTAGACCAAAGCTCCTCCGCAATATGGGGGGCATAGGACGAAACCAATACAACCAAAGGTTCCAATATTTCCTTGCTACTACATTTTTGTGTCGCCAACTCGTTAACACAGATCATAAAGGTAGCAACCGAGGTATTAAAGGAGAAATTCTCTATGTCCTCCTCCACTTTCTTGATTGTCTTATGCAGGGTCTTTAAATTATCTGCTGTTGGTTCGGTATCTGTAACCATAAAAGCACCTTCCGCCCCTCTGTGGTATAAACGCCACATTTTTTTTAAGAAACTATAGACCCCACTGATTCCTGCCGTATTCCAAGGCTTGGACTGCTCCAATGGACCCAGAAACATCTCGTACAAACGAAGGGAATCCGCGCCATACTCCTCGCAAATACTATCCGGACTTACCACATTGTACTTGGATTTGGACATTTTTTCTACCTCGCGACCTACAATATACTTTCCATCCTCCAAAAGAAAATCGGAATCCTTAAAATCTGAATAAAGAGGATTTTCCTTGAATTTATTCAAATCCAATTCATCAGATGGGTTTACCAAGGCCACATCTACATGAAGAGGTTGTACAGATCTATCCCCTATTAAATTTTTTGAAACCAAGGTGTTTTCGCCTTCAATTCTATAAATGAACGCACTGGTTCCCGTAATCATCCCTTGGTTGATCAATTTTTTGGCAAACTCGGGCTTGGGAACCAAACCTTTGTCGAACAAAAACTTTTGCCAAAAACGGGAGTACAGCAAGTGTCCAGTGGCATGCTCGCTACCACCAATATAAAGGTCCACGTCCTGCCAATAACTGATGGCTTTCTGTGAATACACTTCCTCTGTATTATTAGGGTCCATATAACGGTTGAAGTAGTACGAACTCCCTGCCCAACCTGGCATGGTATTCAACTCCAATGGAAATATGGTTTTATGATCTATTAACTGATTACTGACAACTTTCGACTTCTTTACGTCCCAAGCCCAAACCGTGGCATTGCCCAAAGGCGGTTCACCAGTTTCCGTAGGCAGGTATTTCTCCACCTCTGGAAGTACAATGGGTAGATGTTCCTGATCGATCATTTGTGGCATTCCGTCTACATAGTAGACTGGAAAAGGTTCTCCCCAATAGCGTTGGCGACTAAAAACTGCATCGCGTAACCTATAGTTTATTTTTCCTTCCCCTTGACCTAATTGTTCCAATTCAAAAATGACACGTTTCACTGCTTTTTTATATGGAAGTCCATTTAAAAAATCTGAATTGGCAATAACCGTCTTTTCCTTATCGGCAAAGGCCTCTTCAGAAATATCCACACCCTCAAAAATATTGGGAATAGGAATATTAAAATGATTTGCATAGTCATAATCGCGTTGATCGCCACAGGGAACGGACATTACCGCCCCGGTACCGTAGCCTGCCAAAACATAGTCCCCTATCCAAATAGGAATAGGCTCCTTACTAAATGGATGTTCTGCATACGCACCAGTAAATGCCCCAGTAATGGTCTTTACGTCTGCCATACGGTCGCGCTCACTGCGTTTAGCCGTGGCCTCAATATATGCGGCTACCCCCGCCTTCTGTTCAGGGGAGGTTATTTTGGCAACTAATTCATGCTCTGGGGCCAAAGTCATAAAACTCACTCCAAAAATGGTATCTGGACGGGTGGTAAAAACATCAATGACCTCTTCATGCCCGTTCACCTTAAATGTTACCTCAGCACCCTCGGACCTTCCAATCCAGTTGGTCTGGGAATCCTTTAATGGTTGCGGCCAATCTACCGTTGTCAAATCATCCAGCAATCGCTGCGCATAGGCAGAAATGCGCATACTCCATTGGGTCATTTTCTTACGGATCACAGGGTATCCACCACGCTCCGAAACCCCGTTAACTATCTCGTCGTTGGCTAAAACGGTCCCTAAGGCTGGACACCAATTGACTTCAGTTTCCGCCAAATATGTCAATCTATATTGTAATAAAATCTCTTGCTGTTCTTTTGGGGAAAAAGCTTTCCATTCGGTTGCAGAGAATTCCACCACTTCCTCATCACATACCGCATTGATATTTAGATTGCCTTCTTTTTCAAAAGTGGCAATCAGATTTGAAATATCTTCTGCCTTATCGGCCTCCTTATTGTACCAGGAATTAAAGAGTTGGATAAAAATCCATTGGGTCCATTTATAATAGTTGGGATCAGAGGTACGCACCTCTCTACTCCAATCGAAAGAAAATCCAATTTTATCCAATTGCTCCCGATATCTACTGATGTTAGTCTCGGTTGTTATCGCAGGATGTTGTCCTGTTTGAATTGCGTACTGTTCAGCAGGAAGTCCAAAAGAGTCGTACCCCATTGGATGCAGTACGTTAAATCCTTTGTGTCTTTTATAACGTGCATAAATATCACTTGCAATATACCCTAACGGATGCCCCACGTGCAAACCGGCACCGGAAGGATAGGGAAACATATCCAAAACATAAAATTTTTCCTTTTGGGAATCATTTTCCGCCTTAAAAGTTTGGTTTTCCGCCCAAAATTTCTGCCACTTTTCTTCTATCTTCCTGAAATCGTAAGTCATCCTAATCTGTTGTATTTAAATCCAGTGCACCTACAGCACACCCCTTATTTTCCAATGCAGGGCAAAAATAAGTTTAATCTGTGAAAGCGAAAAGATATTATCTACTTACCTGCCCAAGGATAAAAACAACATTCAAGGGACCATATAGCCATAATTTAAATCCATAATCCAATGTATCATACTCTCCCAGTGTACTTCAATCTTCCTATACCTGTGTTTAATACTCGTACTTTTATAAAATATACTTTACACTATAATCCCAAATGGTGTTTTGGCACTCAAAAGACGATTTTTTCTGGAAAACAAACCTAAAGTTCTACTAATAACACTGCATAACTTTTTGATAACCTTAAATTAAGACCGAATAATGTCTCTATTACTTTTAATTCAATTTACTTTCCTATTTTTACATATTGATTTTGTATTATGAGCACATCATTTGAACGTTTTCAAAAAAGAAAACTGATTTCCTCCTATTTTTCCGTAGTCCTAAGTATTGGACTAGTACTTTTTTTATTGGGGATTTTGGGGCTTTTGGTATTGAACACAAAAAAGTTGGCCGATCATTTTAAGGAGCAGATTACCATATCCGTTTTTCTTAAGGACAATGCCAAAGAGGTAGAAGTAGATCAATTGCAAAAAAGTCTGGCCATGGCCAAATATACCAAAAAGGCCACCTATGTTTCCAAAGAACAGGCTGCTGAACAGCACAGTGTAGAGATAGGTGAGAATTTTTTGGATTTCTTAGGGTACAACCCCCTTAAAAATTCCATTGATGTACAACTAAAGGCAGATTATGTTTCCACAGAGAAAATTGCTGAAATCGCAGAAGAAATTGCCACCAAGGACTATATAGAAGAAGTAAGCTACGACAAACCTTTGATTACGCTGTTAAACGATAATGTAAAGAAACTAAGTTTTTGGATTTTAGTGGCTAGTGGAATTTTTACATTTATCGCTGTATTATTGATAAATAGCTCCATCCGTCTTTCTATTTACTCTAAACGTTTTATCATAAAGACCATGCAGATGGTAGGAGCTACCAAAACATTTATCCGGAGGCCATTTATTTGGACCAATATAAAGTTGGGCGTTCTAGGGGCTCTATTAGCCTTAATTGCCTTGGGCTTTGTTGTATACTATGTAAACATTAATTTCCCCGAGCTAAACCTTTTTCAAGACCCTACAATTTTGGTATTTCTTTTTGCAAGTGTTTTTGGATTAGGGGTCCTGATTTCATACATAAGTACTTTTTTTGCAACACAACGTTTCTTAAATCTTAGGACAGACGATTTATATTATTAAATTTGCGGCATGAGTAAAAAACAAAATAACAATCAACAGCAAAAGCCTAGACAGGAATTTATCTTTCAGAAAAGGAACTACCTGTTTATGTTTATTGGACTGGCCCTCATATCCTTAGGTTTTATCCTTATGAGCGGTGGAGGAAGTGAAGACCCCAACGTATTTAACCCCGAGATTTATAATTTCAGAAGAATACGCTTAGCACCTACATTGGTATTGTTAGGTCTTGGGATAGAAGTCTACGCCATTCTGTTGAATCCGCATAAGAAGAAATAAATTTGGACATATTAGAGGCTATTATTCTTGCCATTATTGAAGGCATAACCGAATATTTACCGGTTTCTTCAACAGGACACATGATTATTGTATCTTCCTTTTTTGGAATTGCCCAGGAAGATTTTACCAAGTTATTCACCATCGTAATACAATTGGGAACTATACTTTCGGTCGTGGTGCTGTATTTCAAACGATTTTTCCAAACAATTGATTTTTATTTTAAACTCCTGATTGCATTTATTCCAGCCGTTGTTTTTGGCCTGCTTTTAAGTGATGTTATAGATTCGCTGTTAGAAAGCCCACTTGTAGTAGCTTTTTCTTTGGTGATAGGTGGAATAATCCTATTAAGGGTTGACGATTTATTTGGAAATTCGGACAATACGGATATTTCATACGGTACCGCCTTTAAAATTGGACTTTTCCAGTGTCTGGCGATGATTCCAGGGGTATCTAGAAGTGGTGCCAGTATTGTTGGAGGTATGACCCAAAAGCTATCTAGGACCGCGGCAGCCGAATTTTCATTTTTCTTGGCCGTGCCCACCATGTTGGGAGCTACCCTGAAAAAGAGCTACGACTATTACAACTCAGGTTTCACCCTTACTTCGGACCAAATAAATTTATTGATTATAGGCAATATTGTTGGATTTGTAGTGGCCTTATTCGCCATAAAAACCTTTATTGGATATTTAAGCAAACATGGTTTTAAAATTTTTGGTTACTACAGGATCGTAGTCGGAATTGCCATCATTGTAATTCATTATTTTATTTGGCCACTAACCGTAATATAATGACTAAGGAAGACTTTTTGGAAGGACAGGTGTTACTGATAAACAAACCTTTGGGTTGGACGTCTTTTCAGGCAGTGAATTCCTTAAAATGGAATATTAGAAAGAAATTTGAGTTAAAAAAAATTAAGATAGGCCACGCCGGAACTCTTGATCCGTTAGCCACCGGCTTATTGCTTATCTGCACTGGAAAATTTACCAAAACTATAAACGAACTCCAAGGTCAGGAAAAAGAATATACCGGAACCATTACTTTGGGTGGAACAACCCCATCCTTTGATCTGGAAACGGAAATAAACGAAAACTTCCCTATAGATCACATTACGGACGAGATGATCTACACCACCACCGCACAATTTATCGGAGATATTGAACAAGTTCCACCAGTGTTCTCGGCGCTAAAAAAAGACGGGAAAAGACTGTATGAATACGCACGGGAGGGTAAAGAGGTGGAAATTAAAAAAAGAGCGGTAACTATTACCGAATTTGAAATAACGCAGATAGAATTGCCAAAGGTTCATTTTAGAGTGGTGTGTAGTAAGGGTACTTATATTAGGTCTTTGGCGAATGATTTTGGGAAAGCCCTCCGATCTGGTGCCCATTTATCCTCCCTGAAAAGAACCAAAATAGGTGATTACAACGTAAATAAAGCCATGACCCCCGAGGAATTTGGTAAATTACTGCAAATCGACAGTTAAATAAACTTCGAAAATTAAGGTGGTAACCTAACCGTTCGTCGATAATTTGAAATATTTTTGATAAAACGTGGTTATATCACTATGAATTTGAGTCGGAAACAACTTTCTTTTTTAATAACTTTCTTTTCCATGTCCTTGGTTGTACTGAGTTTGTACAACATCCACTTGGGACAAAAGGAAAAAGAGGAGTATGTTATTGAATTAAGTTTGCTGGAGGAAGAGGAAGACCTTGTTAAGGAATTAGAGGAAGAAATAAAGGACATGGAGGAAATGGCCAAGTCCGAACCTGTTAAAAGTCATATGGCCTATAACGAAGCCAACAAACCTAGTTTTGGCAACCCAGAGCCACTTAAAACTCTCGAGGAAATAATGGAGGAACAAGAGTTGTCCTCAGATAGTGATGACCCAACGCTCTATCTAAGTTCCGACTCCGAATACGCAACTAGAGTAAAGGACCTGGCCAAAAGAAGAAGGGAAAAGCAAGAGCTTTTAGGGGAAAAAGAAGCGAGCAAAGAAGTTATGACCAACAATTTGGCCAAAAGAAGGACCTCAATTTCCTATTCTTTGGTGGATAGAAGGCATACCAGCCTTCCTATACCCATTTACACTTGTATTGAAGGCGGTAAGGTGGTCATTAATATTAAAGTTGACCCCCTAGGAAAGGTTATAGAGGCCGATGTAAACAAAAAGAGCTCCAGTACCCTCAATGGTTGCTTGGTAGACAACGCCATAGAATATGCCCTAAAATCGAAATTTAATGCTGGCGAAAAAGTAGAACAAATGGGTACTATTACCTATTTATTCCAGGAAAAGCAACGATAATAAGTCGCTCACCGTATTTTGACCCTTGTCCTTATTATACCAAATCTGTAGATTTTGTTTGAATTCTGGAGACAAAGTTCCATGCTTTTTTTTGTAGTCCTGAACCATTTTGGAAACTATACTTGGCCGGGAACCCCATTCACCAATAATTCTACCAGTAACTTTATCAATAGAAATCAATTTTGGGATGGCCATAGCACCATTGGACAAAAACTGCTCCATCAATTCCAAATTTTCATCGCGCAATACAAGTCTTAAGGAAATATTCTTATTTAGACTTGCTATTTTATTCATAACTGGTATGGTTTGGGCGGCATCGCCACACCAACTTTCCGTAAGTACCAACCAAGTAATTTTTTGATCGACCTCTTTAATTTTTAATTCTGAATCAGCGTCGATCTTAATGGTCTTGTCCAAACGTTTCATTCGTTGATCATTCAGAACCGTATAATTACCAAGTTCCTGGCTTTGTACTAATCCCGTAGATTTTCCCTCTATAGCTAAATTAGCAACCATAAGCCTATAATCTTCATAAGCTATAGCCCCATTTAAACTCTCTTGGACAACCTCCCGTTTAGTTCTCTTTACTGTTTGTTCCATGAAATTTCTAGAATATTTGAACCAAAATTAACCCTACCAAGATTAATAATTGGTAACATAAGTTACATTGGTAGCATTGCTACCTCAATACTTACATATCTCTTAATTAAGTGGAAATTTTAGTGGTTTAGGGCTCTTTTTTTGATCATTCCCCCTTTAGTATCGTTAATACTGTTCATTACAACAAAGGCATTGGGGTCTATCTTTTCCAGTTCCGTGTTTAATTTACTGATTTCTAACCTTGTAATTACAGTATAAATAATGTCATACTCATTATGGACACCACTTTTTCCGTAACCACCATGACCCTTATAAATGGTAAGCCCCCTGCCCAGTTTTTCCGTGATCATAAGTCTAATCTCTTCGCTACGTGAAGATATAATGGTAACCCCGGTATACTCTTCAATCCCATCGACCACAAAATCCAAAGTTTTTGAAGCCGACAAATAGGTCAACATGGAATAAAGCGCTGTTTCCAAAGAAAGGAAATAGGCAGCTGCCAAGAATATTATAACATTTATGACTATTATATTATCCCCGATTTTGGTCCTTAATTTTCTACTCAGATAAATGGCCAGCACCTCTGTGCCATCCAACACGCCACCTCCTCTAATTGAAAGACCAATACCGGCACCAAGAAAGAACCCGCCAAAAACTGCGACCAAAAGTTTGTCCTCGGTCACTTCCGGAAAGTGGACGGTTGCCAATACTATCGCCAAGCCAAGAATTGCCAGGGAGGCTTTAATGGCAAATTGCTTACCTATCACCTTAAAACCAAGATATATGAAGGGAATATTAACAAGTATGATCAGTATATATAAGGGCGTAGATGTGATTTCGGAAATCAAAAGTGAAATTCCTGTAGCTCCACCATCAATAAAACTATTGGGCAATAAAAAACTTTCCAAACCAAAAGCGGCAGAAAAAATCCCCGCTATAATAAATAAAGCATCATGAATATCAGCAAATATTCCAACCCTAAATCTTCTGGATTTTTTCCAATAGGAATACATATTGGATTTAAAGTCATGACTCTTTTTCTTTCTTTCCGGCATACAATATTATTAAATAGGTTTAATTAAAAGCTAGGACCTATTATTATCTTACTTCCTATTATACATTTTAAAAACGTTATAAAAAATTGAATTGCGAAGTTCCAAGGTTGTGAAATTAAAAAATCAATTTTTAAAAATGGGGATCACTACCCTGATTATTGTAATTAATTTACAGCCTCTTAATTGACGTCTATGCTTATGATGCCAATATACTATCTTTGCTGTACGATATACACCTTATAATGAAATTTTTGCTCCATTTTATCACAAGCCTCTTATGCCTTTATGGTCTTTATGGCCAAAATGCTATTGATAAGGCAATTGGAAAGTTCAACAATAACACTGTGCCTTATATAAAGGTGGAGGAATTAACGCAAAATAACCAGTTTATACTCCTTGATACTAGGAAAAAGGAGGAATTTGAGGTAAGTCATCTTAAAAATGCCGTATGGGTCGGTGACAAACAATTTGATGTGGACATGGTTTCCGACAGCATTCCAGATGAAAACACACCCATTATTGTCTATTGTTCCATTGGGGTGCGATCTGAAGATGTGGGAGAGAAGCTTTTAAAAAAAGGTTTTAAACAGGTTTACAATTTATACGGAGGTATTTTTGAATGGAAAAATAAGGGTTATAAAGTATATGATTCAATTGGACAAGAAACGGATAGAGTACACGCCTTTAACAAACATTGGGGCAAAATGTTGACCAATGCCACTAAGGTATACGATTCTGGCAAACACAAGAATTAAATGCCGATACCTCCTTTTAGCCAGGATTTTGCCATACGTTGAATGCTCGTGATAATGCAGTCCCGTAAATTCTCCATTTCTACACCACACATAGTAATGAATACTAACCTACAACGACCATTAAAACCTAGCCCTTTAAATTGGCAAAACATTTCAAAGATACTATGACCCACCCCACAGACTTACTATTAATTTTTACCCGTAACCCTGAACTTGGCAAGTGTAAAACTAGATTGGCAGCAACAGTAGGTGATGAAATTGCCTTGGACATATATAAATTTTTACTCAATCATACCAAAAACTTTACGAAGGGTTTAAATATTAGCAAATGGGTGTGTTATTCCGATAATATTTGGGAAAATGATATTTGGGACAACTTCATTTACGATAAAAAAGTGCAATATGGCGATGAATTAGGGCAGCGCATGGCCAATGCTTTTATGGACGGATTTGAGGCAGGCCATAAAAAAATTATTATCATTGGAAGTGACATGTACGATCTGACTGAGAACGATTTAAAGGAAGCTTTTAACTCCCTACATCATCATGATTATGTAATAGGGCCTGCCATTGATGGCGGTTATTATTTGCTAGGGATGAAGGTCTTTAACCCTACTCTTTTTGAAAATAAAAATTGGGGCATGGACACAGTGTTGGAGGCCACTTTACACGATTTAAAAGATGAAAACTACATTATGTTGGCACCTAAAAATGACATTGACTATTTTGAAGACATTAAGGATATTGAAATCTTTCGCACCTTTCTAAAAAATTGAAATTATATGACTAGTAAATTACTAAAGGAATCTACGGACTATTTAATAGGAAAGGGCTTTGAAGCCCCTGAAATTGGAATAGTATTGGGAACTGGTTTAGGCAAATTGGCAGACGATATTGAAAATCCAATAGAGGCCCATTACAACCATATACCCTATTTTCCTCTGGCTACCGTAGAGTTCCATTCCGGTAAATTGATATACGGTATTTTGGAAGGCAAAAAAGTAGTTGTGATGCAAGGCAGGTTTCATTTTTATGAAGGCTACGACCTAGTGGACGTTACTTACCCTATTCGGGTAATGCACTTATTGGGTATAAAAAAACTTTTTATATCCAACGCGGCAGGGGCCATAAATCCCAATTTCAAAAAGGGTGACATCATGCTTATAGAGGATCATATTAACCTACAAGGCGGGTCTCCCTTAGCGTTTAAAAACGTGAGTCAATTCGGTGATCGTTTTACGGATATGAGTGAGCCATATGATGTTCCTATGCGCAAAAGCTTGGAGAAAATAGCAAAAAAAGAAAATATAACCCTCCAGAAAGGGGTTTACGCCTCAGTGGTAGGACCACAACTGGAAACAAAGGCGGAATACCGAATGCTAAAAATCATTGGGGCCGATGCCGTAGGAATGAGCACAGTTCCTGAAGTAATTGTTGCCAATCATTTACGATTACCAATAGTGGCCGTATCGGTCCTAACAGACGAATGCAATCCGGACAACCTAAAGCCTGTGAATATTGCCGAAATAATTGAAATCGCCGGGAAAACCGAACCAAAAATGATAAAGTTATTTAGGGAATTAATTAGGGAAATGTAGTTTCACTAGTGAGTAGTGATAAAAGGAAATTATAACCCCGACAAAAAAATTTAAACATACAAACATGAGTTATTTAGAGGCAACAAATGAATTATATAAGAATGCAGCATTAACCCCTGATGTTGGACTGTGCTGCACCACAAATCCCATCTGGCAGTTTCCCGGCTTATCCATTCCTAAAATCATGCAGGAGATGAACTATGGTTGCGGAAGCACAGTTTCTGCCCAGGACTTAGTAAACAACCCAAAAGTCCTCTATGTAGGAGTTGGGGGCGGAATGGAACTGTTGCAATTTTCATATTTCTCCAGGCAAAAGGGAGGGGTTACCGGAGTTGATGTTGTTGATGAAATGTTGGAAGCTTCAAGAGAAAATTTCAAGATAGCGGAAAAGGAAAACTCTTGGTTTAAAACTGAGTATATAAACCTTGTAAAAGGGGATGCACTAAACCTACCCATAGCAGACAATAGTATAGATGTGGCCGCTCAAAACTGCCTGTTTAACATATTTAAGGCCGAAGATTTAAAAAAAGCAGTGGCCGAGATGTACCGTGTATTGAAACCCCATGGCCGATTGGTTATGAGCGACCCTACTTGCGAACAGCCTATGAACGAAACGTTGCGTAACGATGATCGACTTAGAGCCCTTTGTTTAAGTGGCAGTATCCCAATAAAGGATTATGTGAAGGTTTTGACGGATGCAGGTTTTGGCACCATAGAAATTAGAGCACGAAAATCCTACCGCGTTCTCTCTCCTAATCATTATCCCACAGATGAATTGATCTTTATTGAATCTATTGAAATTGCAGCCATCAAAGACCCTATGCCCAAGGACGGCCCTTGCATTTTTACTGGAAAAACAGCTATTTATTACGGTAATGAAGAATATTTTGACGATAAAAACGGCCATGTTCTAATGCAGAACCAGCCATTGGCAGTTTGTGACAAAACAGCATCGGCACTGCAAAAAAGTAATTCCAAAATCCATATAAGCGATAGTACTTGGCATTATAATGGCGGGGGTTGCTGTTAATTATCAATTTGATGTAAGGTTTAAGTGCTTGGGCACACTAATTAAAAGTAAATAAAATTCCATGCGCCTAACATTATCACTACTGCTGATTCTATTTTTAACGCACAATGTTCATAGTGCTGCCCCTACCGCAGGGTACACGGAAAATTGTGCTCCGGAAATTGATTTGAAATTAGATCATTCCAATTGGGATAAATTACTAAAAAAGTATGTAGACGATATTGGAAATGTCAACTACAAAGGCTTTGCTAAGGATATAACGGCACTGCAAAATTACTTGGATTATTTGGCGAAGAACCGTCCAAGCGATATAGCTCCCAAGTCTGAAAGACTTGCTTATTACATTAACCTTTATAATGCCGCAACCGTTAAACTTATCTTGGATAATTATCCTACCAAAAGTATCAAGGACATAAAAAATCCTTGGGGAAAGGATATTGTACAGGTAGGAAATGAAAAAATATCTCTGGGCAATCTGGAACACAAAATATTACGAAAAATGGATGAGCCCCGAATCCATTTTGCCATTAACTGTGCCTCTTATTCCTGTCCCAAATTATTGAACACTGCATTTACTGCTGCCAATCTTGAAAAACTATTGGAACAGACGGCTGTAGATTTTATCAATGACCCAAAGAGAAATGTTCTTACCAAGGAAAAAGTCTCTTTGTCCGAAATTTTTAACTGGTACAAAAAAGACTTCACCGAAAAAGGATCGTTGGTAGATTATATAAATAAATACGCTGCCCAAAAGCTGACATCAAACACCAAAATAAGTTACCTAAACTATAATTGGGCTTTAAATGAAATTGAGTAATTCCATGGACATAAGTATTATAATACCGGTCCTCAATGAATCTGAGCACATTAGCACTTTATTGGATCACTTGGCAGAGAATGGCAGTTCAGGGAATATTAAGGAAATTATTGTGGTTGATGGGGGCAGTACGGACAATACTATTGCCATGGCTCAAGCTAAGGGTGCAATAGTTATATCCTCCGAAAAAGGACGTGCCAAACAAATGAATTCTGGGGCTAAGGTCGCAACTGGCTCGCTACTTTACTTTTTACATGCCGATACCTTTCCACCCAAAAACTTTGATCTTTTTATTCTAAATGCATATAGCAACAAAATATCTTCAGGTTGCTTTAGAATGAAATTTAATACCTCCAAAAAGTTCTTGCAATTCTTTGCATGGTTTAGCAGAATTAACCACAAGTTATGTAGGGGTGGCGATCAATCGTTGTTTATTCTCAAGGACCTATTCCAAAAATTGGGTGGCTTTAACGAGAATTATATCATATACGAGGACACAGAATTTATTGGGCGTCTTTACAAAATATCAAATTTTAAAGTACTGCCGCATAACGTTATAACCTCCGCAAGAAAATATGAAGAGCATGGTTCCATTAGACTTCAATATCACTTCGGAATAATTCACTTGAAGAATTTATTGGGTTTTGGCCCAGATCAATTGTATAAATATTACAAGAAAAAAATTGTCTCTTAAGCCTCCTTATTTACTAGTTTCATAATCCAGCAAAACTCCTTCAGAAATCCACTTGGCAAGGGCCTGTCTATTATCTGGATCCAAGATTCGCTTTTGGTCCTTTTTGTTTTTTATATTCCCAACTTCAATATAGGCCATGGCCGGTAAGGTATTTTTTACTAAATACAACCCACTACGATCTGCAAAGGTCCCCTCATAGTTCCTATTTGGCTGATATTGCTTGTATTTTTTCAAAAAAGTTTCATGGATACTTTCCGCCAAACGCTTTCCATTTTTGCTGTTCTCATGGTGATAGAAGAACACATCAATATTTTGTCCCCTACTTCGGCTATCCACATGGGTAACGATCAGCCGCTGATATTTGCCCGAATTTTCCAAATACAGTTTGTTCACAGCATCAACACGCTGCTTTAATCGCATTAATTGGTTCAATGGAATTTCTTCATTAGGATAGGCCACCTCATCCCTATCTATTTCCAGCACCCGCTGATCCCTTATTCCATCGTTCAAATCCCTAATTATAATATAGGTCTTGGCACCATGGGAAATAAGTTCTTTTGCCAAACGCAGCGTAATATCATAGGCATACTCGTCCTCCGCAATTATTTTGCCCTCATATTTTTCAATGGCACCGGGATCGGGTCCGCCATGACCGGATATTAAATAATAAACGTTTCCTTGTAACTTATTACTCTTTATCTCTGTATGAGCATATTTTTTTCCAAAAATGTCATCTGATATGATATTGGAAACAGACTTGATTTCCGTTGCTTTTTTCTCAACGGCTTCCGTTATAGCTACGGTATCCACGGGCACTGGAGGTATAATATACTCCCTTCCCTCATAAAGGTGCATGCTATCCCTTAAATTATCTTGATTAAGATCAACAAAGTGTCCGTAGTGCCTAACCGGGTTAATCCCTTGCTTCCTGAGTATGGAATAAATTCCGTCCCCTTTTTCAGCAATTACGGTTTTAACCGAGGTTTGGGAAATAACGGGAAACGACATTAAGGCAATTATGCAAAATATTACAAAAGGTTTCATAACCAACACGACACTAATTTTACACAAAGATTATCAAAAATACTGCCCAATTCCAAAAACAATCCCATGAGATGCATTTTTTGTGATGCCATAGCCATAATCTATTCGGAAAATTGCGTTAAATATTCGCTTATGAATGAACCTAAAACCAATCCCCGGATAAACCCTTATACTTTCCTTCTCCGTAAAATCACTAAAATCTCCCCCAGGGTTTCGCCAAGTCCCTGAATCTATAAAAAAATTACCCTGCAATGCAAACCAATCCTTATCTATAAAACTATACCTATATTCGGTATTAAACACTATGGTAGCAGTTCCCCTATCTATTTTATTTCCTACACCCCGTATGTTAACATTATTATCTACAGAAAAGGGGGCAAAAGGAGTATCTATGTTGCTGGCAATACCCAAACGCAAACGATTGGCCCAATTACCTCGATATCCAATCCTTTTAAAATAGACAAAGTCATTGATTCCAATTAAAAATTCCGGTAAATTTTCATCGGGACTCTTGACATATTGAAAATTTAATGTGCTGCCAAAACCTGAACGGAAATAATAATCATATTTTATATTCTCATAACAGTAGATCAACTTATATAAATACTTGTCCACTTGCAATTCTTGGGGGACATTTGGACTTGTAGCACCAGTTATATAACTATAATCTTCCGTAAACAAATTAATTCCAAAGTCTATCCTGTTTTTGTTGTTGATGTTATACAAACCCAAAACTTCAAAAGCCTTGTTGTTATATCTATAATCTGCAGTATTGTCGTTAATAAAAACAGGTTCTTGGGTAGTAATATTATTATAGCTAAGTGTAAATCCAAAGTTGCCCCTTATAATGTAAGGCAGCCTAAAGTTTATTCCATAAGAATTAAAGATATCCTTTTGATAAAATCCGCCCAATATCATGTTTCTACCAAAAATATTGTACTCCTGTAACCCTATTTTAAATGCAAATTCATCATTTGTTGAAGTATAAAGATTGGCGAACGGAATCAAGGTAAAATGTTCCTCAACGGTATAGATAACAGAATATTGATTTTTATTATTAGCTTCAACACGAAAATTGGCATTGGCAATGGACGGCAATTGTTTTAAGCGTTGAACATCCTCTTTCAATGTCACGGAATCCAATAAACTGCCCGACTTTACCTTGATAAGATTTTCTAAAAAAGAAACTTTAGTCCTTTTGGCGCCATCAATGTTCACATCGGTCACCGTAGGTTGCTGGGTGTATCCTGCTAAAAATGAAAAAAACAATAATACCCTTAAACCGATTTTCATTATCAATGCGCAATTATATGGGAAAAGTCCAATAAACATATTGGATCAGTGACCTGGGAGAAAACCCTAATATATCTTATAGAAACTCTTAATTACTTCTTGGGCCGGTTTATTTTGTGGGGTAAACCTATTGTCGTTTATCCCACCCGCTTTTTCATGATCAATAAACCATTTCCAGACAAACCCCCCGGCAAACCACTCTTCTTTCCAAAATTCTTCAAAAATAGCTTTGGTAGCATTGGCCTGGGCCTCAAGGTTTACATCGTCCTTACTGTGATCCACCAACCAAGGTTTCTTTGCCGTATAATTATTACTTCTATAACCGTATTCCGTAAATATAATAGGCTTGTTTTTCGTCATGGCCAATGATCTTATTTTTTCTTTATGCGGCTGCCATCCCCTTCTTAATTGTTCCACAGTGGGGGTTTTCTCATCACTCAAAGGAAAATAAGCGTCTATACCTATAAAATCCAGATCATCCCAAAAAGGGGTCCTTCCGTATTCGTCCCAATTGGCCGCATAGGTAAGTTTTCCCTTGTATATAGTTTTAATTTCTTTGATCAGTCCGGTCCAATATTCCGGCCGGTGATTTACAAATTGCTCCAACTCGGTTCCTATACAAAATGCGTCGGCTTGGGTTTCCTGCGCCAAAGTAGCATAAGTCAGTATAAAGTTGGCATAAGAAATCTCCAAAGCCTTCCAATTTTCCTCAGAATTCATGGTTAAATTACCTGTAAATTCACCCCTGGAAATCCATATTTGAGGCTTCAGCATTACCTTTAAACCATTCTCGTGTAGTATATCTATATATTGCCTAGCACCCGTTCTTGTTTCTCCGAACCACTGTCTTGAAGTGTCAAAAATTATTTCAGGGAAGTCCTTATCCCTGATAAATCCAAAAGGCATTACGGCGGCACACTTGGCATTGACGTTTCTTACGGCATCTACGTGTTCTTGGGAAACTTTGTCCCTAGAGGCCACAAAACTCACCCCATTGAATTTTTCAACTACTTGACCGCTACAACCAAGCTGTAAAAAAAATAAGAAAAGTAGGCCGAGGTTTCGCATCCAAAAAGATTTTGAACCCTAAATTAGGCTATTTATTGATCATTTTAAAAAATAGCCCGCAGTCCAAGGTTAAATGTCTGTCCCAAACCTGTATTTTCACCTCTAACAAAATTGGTATATAACGCTTCAAGATTTAAAGAATTTGTTAATTGATATTTTACCCCACCTCCTAAGGCCGTATAATTTTGAGCAAAATTGTTACCTAAATCCAACCTTTGTGAGTGTTGCGCCAAAGCCAAAATGGTAAAATTGGAACTTGGAAAATAACTCAAAAATACTCCCGGAGACAAGTTTAAGCTGTTATTGGCAAAGCTTTCGCCGGCCTTTCCGAAACTTAATTCGGAATTAAGTTCTGTAAACAATTGCCATTTCCTATTGGAAAAAGTAAGATCATAAAAAAATCGGTTTTGCCATATATATCCCTTCTGATCTAAAAACACCCCGTTTTCGGTTTCATTATCCACGAGCGGAATAAAAAAGGAGCTCTGGACCGAAAAATTACTCAGTGATTCAATAGGAACAAATTTCACCGAAGGAGCTATAGAAGTTATCCCAGACCTGGCCGTAGTATTTTCACCATCAAACTTAAAAACATCCAATGCCTGCCTCCCTCCAACAACATTGGACCGTAGCTCTACAATAGCGCCAAGATTCCATCTATTATTTTCACCCGTGCCCGTATAAACTTCAATAGTCGAAGTAAAAAATGTCTTTCGCGCCTCCTTACCACTGGAAAAAGTGCTTTTCGTTTCTGTATAAAGATTATTAAACCACTTTAAGTCCCATTGCCCCTTCCCCATTAATTTAGAAGGAGTGTACTGTTGAATATTACTATCCGCATCCTGGTCAAAATCTTGGGATATACCCATTGTAAAAACAAAGAAAGCAACCATTAAGGTCCATTTATTTTGAACGTTTTTCATTTATTTACTATGTTTTGGTTCTTTATAATAATTGGCCGCCGAATTTCCCAATCCGCACATTGGGTTAAAAAATGCCTGGTATGTTCAATAGTCTATTGGAAAATTGCCAATAAGACCTATTAAATTTCAAAAACTTTCCACTCTAGCTCTAAAAACAGGGTCTAACTGTTACAATTTGCCTAATGGATATAAATGTCTTTAAAAAGTATCACATATTTATTACAAAATAATTTTTTTAAGTTAGCACTTATCTAGGGCATCTTGGCGTAGATCCCGTTTTGATTTAAAAAAATCCGAAAACGCAGTACCAACAATTCCCAATGCTAGGCACTCTATATTAGGAACAAACTTAGATTTCATTAGCTTTGCCAAATATTTAAATAAATAGTACCCGTGGGAAGTAAAAATAAGCTGAAGCGATTCAAGGAGAATGAAACTTTTAAGAATGTAGTTCAACCCAACAGGGAGGAAATTACTAATGGCACTTTCTCCTTAAAAGGCAAATGGAATGATTTTTTTGGCAATGACAATCCTATAGTTTTGGAACTTGGCTGTGGTAAAGGGGAGTATACCATTGGGATGGCCCAGCAAAATAAAAATAAAAATTATATTGGTATTGATATAAAGGGAGCCAGGTTTTGGCGTGGCGCAAAAACGGCAATAGACGAAAATATTAGCAATGTCGCCTTCCTGCGTACCCAGATAGAATTGATAGACGGGCTTTTTGCCGCCAATGAAGTTTCCGAGATTTGGATTACCTTTCCAGACCCCCAAATTAAATATAAGCGCACCAAACACCGACTTACCAACGAAGCTTTTTTGGAAAAATACAAATTGATTCTAAAGGAAGATGGTGTAGTTAATCTGAAAACCGATAGCGAATTTATGCACGGCTATACCTTAGGCCTTTTACACGGAAAAGGATTGGAAGTTCTTTATGCCAATCACGATGTATACAAAAACGAAGGTAGCCCAAAAGAGGTTTTGGAAATACAGACTTTCTACGAAAAACAGTATCTTGAAAAAGGAAAACCGATCACTTATATCAAGTTCAGAATTAGTTAAACCATGGAGCACTTGCTAATCCTTTTTTTTGCCACATTCTCAGCAGCCTTCATGGCCACTGTTCCACCAGGGTTATTGAACATGAATGCCGCAAAAATAAGTGTGGAAAAGGGTAAGACCAATGGTATTATTTTTAGTCTTGGGGTTTCTACCATGATTATAATCCAGGCCTATATTTCCGTGTTGATTTCCAAATTTCTATTCAAACACCCAGAGATTATAGACCTTCTTTTAAAAATAGCTCTTATAGTCTTTGCTTTTTTTGCTATCTATTTCTTTGTAAAGGGTAAGAAAAATAAGCTGGATAGACCTAAAATAGTTAAGGTAAGCAAGAGAAATAGTTTCTTTAAAGGGGTATTGTTGGCCGCAGTAAATTTACTGACCATTCCCTATTACAGTGGCTTAAATGCCATGTGGAATGCCTCTGGCTGGATAAAATTTCAATTCCGTGATATAGCCACCTTTATTCTTGCCGCAGGATGCGGCACTTTTACCGTGCTCTATCTTTATACGGTCTATTTCACCAAATTGGAAACCAAGAACAATGGATTTTCAAAAAACTCCAATTATATTTTGAGTGCATTAATGTTGGTCCTATTAGTGATTACTTTAATTAGAATATTTTACACCTGATGAAACCCGAAAATCAGAACTTCTTTGAAAAAGTTTATGCGGTGTCCAGGCAAATACCATATGGACGGGTAACTTCTTATGGTGCCATTGCCAAATATTTAGGAACCGCAAGAAGTGCTAGAATGGTTGGCTGGGCTATGAACGGAGCACATAAAATAGGCGACATTCCCGCCCATAGGGTAGTAAATAGAAAGGGCCTATTAACAGGGAAACATCATTTTGACGGCACAAATCTAATGCAGCAGTTATTGGAAAATGAGGGAATAAAAGTAGTGGATAATCAAATCGTGAATTTTGAGGATCACTTTTGGGACCCATGGCTGGAATTAAGGTAATTTACCAAATTTTAATTTCCAATAATAATGGATTGATACTTCCATATAGAAGATACTTATTGCCTTATTTTACTTTTCATTTCCCTTCCTTCATAATCTCGCTCCTAAGCCCTATCTTTGTAATTTAGAATCAGTTTTAATAATAACTGAATAAGAATGGTTTAGGATGAAATTAGACAAGAAAGACATATTGAAAGCGCTCGAAAATATTACTGTCCCTGGAGAAGGACAAAATATGGTGGAAAGTGGCGCCGTAAAAAATATTATGGTTTTTGGGGACGAGGTTGTTGTGGATCTCACCATTTCCAACCCCAGTTTGCAGGCAAGAAAGAAAACAGAGGTTGAAATTTTGAAGATTATTCACGACAAAGTCTATAACAAGGCTAAAATTACCGTAAATGTAAAGGTTGATGCCCCGGCTGCCAAGCCAAAGGTAAATGAGATCAAAGGCAAACCGATCCCAGGTATCAAAAATATAATTGCAGTAGCATCCGGAAAAGGAGGAGTTGGAAAATCTACGGTAACGGCCAATTTGGCGGTAACCTTAGCTAAAATGGGATTTAAAGTAGGCCTCTTGGATTCTGACATCTATGGCCCTTCAATGCCTATCATGTTCGATGTAACCCAAGAAAAGCCTCTGTCTGTCAAAGTTGAAGGAAAATCAAAAATGAAGCCAGTGGAAAATTATGGTGTCAAGATATTATCCATTGGCTTTTTCACCCAACCCAATCAGGCCGTAATTTGGCGTGGGCCCATGGCTGCCAAAGCGTTAAATCAAATGATATTCGATGCCCATTGGGGAGAATTGGATTTTATGTTGTTAGATCTACCTCCGGGAACTGGGGATATACATTTAAGCATTATGCAATCCTTACCAATTACAGGTGCCGTGGTAGTAAGTACCCCACAGGAAGTGGCCTTGGCAGATGCCCGCAAGGGAGTAGCCATGTTTCAACAAGATTCCATAAATGTTCCAGTACTGGGAATCGTGGAAAATATGGCGTACTTTACACCTGAAGAATTGCCCAACAATAAATATTACATTTTTGGAAAAGAAGGTGCCAAACATTTGGCGGAGGATTTGAATGTACCGTTTTTAGGGGAGATACCTCTTGTTCAAAGTATTAGGGAAGCAGGTGATGTAGGAAGGCCGGCGGCACTACAAACGGCAACGGCAATTGAATCTGCTTTTGAGGAAATTACAAAAAATGTAGTTCGTGAAGTAGTGGGAAGAAATAAAAGTTTACCTCCAACAGAGGCTATTAAAATAACTACAATGGCGGGTTGTTCGGCTGTTAAAAAGAAGTAATTATGACATCGATTGAACTTAAAAATAATGTAGAAAAAGCTTTGGAGGAAATCCGGCCTTTTTTACAAAGTGATGGAGGGGATATCTCCCTAATTTCCATAGACAATGACAATTCCGTTAAAGTAAAATTGGAAGGGGCCTGTGTAGGCTGTACCGTTAATCAGATGACCCTTAAAAGCGGCGTTGAAATGACCATAAAAAAATATGCACCACAAATACTAGAGGTCATAAATGTGGCCTAGCAACCTGACTTATATCATAAATATATATCCATACCTTTTCTAGCTTTGTAGCTATTTTAAGTTCTTTTCTCCATGATTAAAACAGACATTCTAATTATTGGTGCCGGCCCAACAGGTCTTTTTGCAGTTTTTGAAGCAGGTCTTTTACAACTTAAGTGCCATCTAATAGACGCATTGCCACAAGCCGGAGGACAGTGTTCCGAAATATATCCCAAGAAACCCATATACGATATTCCAGGCTTTCCAGAGGTTTTGGCGGGTGACCTGGTAAATAATCTTATGGAACAGATCAAAGCATTTCAACCAGGTTTTACCTTGGGAGAACGGGCCAATACAATAGAAAAATTGGATGACGGCACTTTTTTGGTAACCACCAACAAAGGCACTAAGCACAATGCACCAATTATTGCCATTGCCGGTGGTCTTGGCAGTTTTGAACCTAGAAAACCCTTAATAAATAACCTTAGTGCTTTTGAGGATAAAGGCGTTGCTTATTTTATTAAAGATCCAGAAGTATATCGCAATAGAAAAGTGCTTATAGCGGGAGGTGGGGATTCTGCCTTGGACTGGAGTATCTTTTTGGCCGATGTGGCTTCAGAGGTGACTTTGGTACATAGAAGAAATGAATTTAGAGGTGCTTTGGATTCTGTGGAAAAAGTACAGGCCCTAAAAAATATAGGTAAAATAAATCTTATCACTCCCGCAGAAGTAGTGGATCTAAGGGGTAGTGGAAAACTCGAAGCAGTGGTAATTAATAAGTCCGGTGATCAGGACGAGGAAATTATCAAGGAAATAGACGATTTTGTTCCCTTGTTCGGGCTTTCTCCAAAGCTTGGGCCCATTGGGAATTGGGGATTGGAAATTGAAAAGAACGCCATTAAAGTAAATACTTTCGATTATCAGACCAATATACCGGGCATCTATGCAATAGGCGATGTAAACACTTATCCTGGAAAATTAAAATTGATTCTTTGTGGTTTTCATGAAGCAACATTAATGTGCCAAAGTGCTTATCAACGCATTTTCCCGGACAAAAAGTATGTAATGAAATATACTACCGTAGGAGGTGTTTCCGGTTTCGATGGAAGTAAAAAGGAAGCTCCTAAAGCTGTTGTAAAGTCCATTGATTAAAAAAAACAACTAATTCCTAAAGTAAATCCCTTAAATTTGCTGCCAATTACCAAATAAGAATATTTCTGGCATGAGCGATGTTAAAATAAAGATTAAGGATAGGGATGGGGTTGTACACGAGGTAGATGCACCCACAGACATGAATATGAACCTTATGGAAATAGTTCGTTCCTACGAACTTGCCCCAGAAGGTACCATTGGTATATGCGGCGGTATGGCCATGTGCGCTTCTTGTCAGTGCTATGTAGAGTCTGACCACCAATTACCCGAAATATCCGATGATGAGGACGCCATGCTTGCCGAGGCATTCAATGTAAAGGACAACAGCCGCTTGGGTTGCCAAATACATATCACAGAGGATTTGGAAGGCTTGGAAGTTGAATTGGCCCCGGAAAGCTAAATTTTCTACCACCTCCCTATCCAAGGGAAAACCAATAGCCTTACTAAATCGATATTCTTTGTTACCAATAAATATAATTAGGAACAAATGATCTGTATCCTAAAATCACACATGGATTCACGATAAACAACAATGACTTATTATATCCTCGCCTGATAGGTAAATAGGTTATAGTATCGTCCTTCTTTTGCTATAAGTTCATCATGAGTGCCTTTTTCCGCAATCCGACCATCTTCTATTACAAGAATCTGATTGGCTTTCCTAATGGTACTCAATCTGTGGGCGATAACAAAGGTAGTTCGTCCTTCGGTCAGGGTGGCCAAACTTTTCTGTATCAAAGCCTCACTTTCAGTATCCAAATTGGAAGTAGCCTCGTCCAAAATTAAAATTTTTGGATCGGCCAAGACCGCCCTAGCTATAGCAATACGTTGCCTTTGTCCGCCGGATAGCTTCACTCCCCGTTCCCCGATCAATGTATCCAAGCCTTTTTCGAACCTATCTGTAAATTCATCCACATAGGCTGCCTTAACTGCCTTTAATACTTCCTCCTCAGTGGCATTGGGCCTAGGGAACATTATATTCTCCCTAATAGTACCCTCAAACAAAAATTCGTCCTGTAGCACAACCCCTAAATTTCGTCTATAGCTACTAAGGTCGACTTTGGAAAGATCTTGTTCATCCACAGTAATAGTCCCTGATAAAGGATTTAGAAATGTTGCCGCCAAACCGGCAATAGTGGATTTACCCGAACCCGAGCTTCCTACAAGGGCCACCACACTACCCGACTTCACTTCAAAACTAACATTGTGCAATACATCCTTATCCTCTTCATAGGCAAAGGACACATCCTTAAAGGCTATATCCCCTTTTATTTTATCCAGAACAATTGTTCTTTCCTCTTCATTGGCTTCAGGCATCATATTCATTAGTTCTTCCGTCCTATCAAGACCCGCCAATGCCTCTGTAAGTTGACTCCCAATATTGCTCATTTGCACAATTGGTGCAATCATAATTGCCAAAACAAAAGTGAAAGACAAAAAATCTCCAATACTCAATCCTTCATACATAATTTTATAACCACCAATCCCCATAATTCCAGTGGTGGCAATACCGATTAAAAAAGTTGCCGAACTGGTCATAAAAGCAGTTGCCGTAAGGCTCTTTTTAACATTTTGAAACAACAGCTCCACCCCGTTCTCAAAAACCTTGGTCTCCTGCTCCTCAGCATTAAAGCCCTTAATCACCCTTATACCACCAAGTGTTTCGGTGAGCCTACCCGTAACCTCAGCATTTATTTTACCTCGATTTCTAAAAATAGGTCTAATAATCTTAAATGCCTTTAACGCAATAAAGGCAAAAATAGCCAATGGAATAAACGTAAATAAGGTCATGGATGGACTTATATACAACATGTACACCAGGGCGCCAATTGCAGTAATACTTCCACCTACCAATTGAACCAAACCTGTACCAATAAGATTACGAACCCCCTCTACATCGGACATTATACGGGAAACCAAGGCACCAGATTTGGCATTGTCAAAAAAGCGAATCGGGAGTGAAAGCACCTTTTTCTGTACTTGTGCCCTTAGCTCCGAGATAAGGTATTGGGCCTGGACACTTAAAATTTTTGTCAACATAAAAGAGGTTACGGCCCGTACCAAAATAGACAGGATTACCACGCCTACCAAAATTTTGAGCATATCCATATTTTTATTGGGTATAACATCGTCCATAAAATATTTTAAGGAGATTGGGCCTACGAAATTGGCGGCATTACTTATTACGATCAAGAACAGACCAATAAAAACCATATTGCGTCGTGGCCATATTATGGTTTTAAAGGCGGTTAGAATACTGACTTTTTTATCGGACATTTTGAATTATATTTTGATTGAAGCTATTTCCAAGGTGTAAATGTACTTAAAGTTATCCCTTGTTGAATTAGGAAAACAATATCTGCTGTTTCCCCCAATAAGCTTGGCAAGTTACTTTATAAATGAGAAAGTTTCTTAAGGTCTGAGCTCAATTCTTTTAAAAAAGTAATGGGTACTAATCAAAAATAGGAAGTACTATCGGATACAATACATCTACGAATCTCTTATATGCCACTCCTGATGGATGCAACCCATCACTGGCCACCAATTCTGGATTGGACAGGCCGTTACGCGTTATATCCGTAATATTTACAAATGGCACGCCGTTTTGAAGGGCTGTAGATTCCGCAAAGGCATTGTATTCATCAATTTCCTTGGAAATTTTATCGGTATTTCTACCCTGCGCAAAAGGAGTAAAGGCATAATCTGGAATGGAAATAACAACTACATTTTTTGGATTGCCATAAGCCAGTTCAATGGCCAGTTCCAAAAGTAGGGGAAACTCCTTGGTATATACCCTAAATGGCTTACCTTGGTATTGATTGTTTACTCCAATTAAAAGCGTTACTAAATCATAGGACGGCAGTTGGGTTCCTCTATTTACAGCATTCAGTAAATTATCTGTTGTCCATCCGGTGACGGCAATAATCTCGGTGTTCACTTCTACCTTAAGTCCCTTCTCCAATCTAGCTTTTAACTGAATTGGAAAGCTTGCAGCTCTTTCAACACTTGCGCCAATGGTATAACTATCGCCCAAGGCCAAATAATGATAGGTCCCTGACTCATTTAAATGAGGGCCTGGTATTTCGTTAGGGATGGGAGTAGTAGATCCAGGTTCCAATATCATTTCCATGACGGGTTCATAAACAAGCATGTCCTTTTCTTGGGAACAACTGGAGAAAATAACAGTAAATACAAACAATAAAGTCAACCGCATTAGAAATGTTTTACATTATTTACGAAAAATATGGTCCTGAGGTTTTCTGATCTTCGAACAAACGAAATCAGTTATAATTTAGTAGCCTCCATCCCAATCAGAATGGAATTGATTTAAAAGCGTGGATGCAGTAAATTCAGCTAACTATTAAGGTTGACAAATCAATAAAAAACATATTTGAAGCCTAACGATCAGTTCTTGTTACGTTTAAAATTCCTAAAGATCCTTAAGGAATACGGGATAAGAATAAGCAATAGATTAATAATCAACAAATAGTAATATCCTTTCATATTGGTCAGTGTTTATGTTTTTCTTAGGCTATTCCTTTATAATTATAATGGTGGCTTTGGAACCTGTGGATAAATTCCACATGTTGGAATGTATCATTTTACCTTCATCGTCATATACATTTACTTGAGCCGTATTAGGGCCGGAGGTTCCTTGATTCAATGCCTCAAAATCAATTCTATTAAAACCCTTTTGTAAATCCAGGTTGATTCCCTTAAAGGAACCCGTTAGGAAAATATTAGGTTCTACCACTTTATCATTTAGCAAAATCCTAACCCTGTCACCATCTACATATTCGTGATCACGGCAAACAATGCCCACAAATTTTCCATTGCTTTTAATATCTCCCAAATACATATTTCCAAAAAAGGTGGAAGAGCCTTCCTTTTCCTTTACACCTACTTTAGGGTCTATCTTTAAACCGTATCCTGCATGTACCAACTCCCTATCCGGAAGCATTTTAATATTTCTGGCTGTAAGTGAATCCTTAAGATTGGTAGTAGGTTTTAAGGTAATAATGGAAGGAAAATTAAGTGGGGTTCCTTGGTTGGGGTTTTCCCTAACTCCTTTGTCCCCTTCAATTTTTAAAGGATTGGTCGTAGGAAGGTCTGTTTGCGCCATACCTAGCTGGGAAATTAAAAACAGAACGCAAAATAAAAACACAATTCTCATATGGCCGATTAAGGTACGAATCAGATACAAAAATATCAAATACCTTGCCATGTGTATCTAAAATGCTGTTAAAAATAGGCAATTATAAAAATACCCATCAATTCCACACTTTTTTTAGAAACCCAATAAAATTTTTGCTCATTATGTTTTCAATATCCGCCTCCGAATAGCCTCTTTCTGAAAGTAGCTTAGGAACTTTTTGAAGGTCTGCAATCGTATCTAGATCGGACGGACATTGCTCCTTTCCAAAGCCGCCATCAAGATCGGTCCCTATCCCAACATGCAGGGAATTTCCAGATAACTGGCAGATATGGTCTATGTTGTTTATCATTTGGGCAAGGGTTACATCCATTCCCTCAGGTGTTGAAACCCCTCGAACCCAATTAGGGACCATCATCCAAGCGTCCAGTGCCATGCCAATCACAGCATTCCTACCAATAAGTTCCCTAATTTGTTCATCCGAGAATTGTCTGTTATGGTCCACTAATTTCCGACAATTGTTGTGGCTTGCCCATACTGGACCATTGTAAACCTTCATGGTTTCCCAAAAACTAACATCGCATAAATGAGTGGCATCCAGAATTAGGTTTAATCGTTCTATCTCTTTTAATAGTGCTTTACCCTTTTGGCCAATCCCTCCGACTGAATCCGTACCATGCGCATAGGTTCCCGGACCATAATGTGCAGGACCAATTGCCCTGAGACCTTGTTCATACGCCCGTTCCAAATGTTCCAAAGTAATTATGGAATCGGCTCCTTCCAAACTAAGTATATAGCCAATGGGTGTTTTGTCCTTCCCATTTTTCCATAACTCCAAATGTGCATCCAATTCGGCCCAATTTCTAATTTGGACCATTTCCCCTATTTCCTCCATAGCCCTGTACCAAGCCAACTGTCCCTGAGTCTGTGCCCAGGCCTGGTGGGGAGAGTTCCAACCTGGTAAGAGGTTTTCCCTCTTTACGTATCTCGCTATTTGTGTAGCCACACATAACCCAATATTTCCCTTTCGCATAGCATCTAAAGAGACCGTATTCCTTGCCCTATCCGGTTTATCTGCCATGCCCTCTTCACTTTCCCTAATATCGGCTACGGTCCAAGTTAAATCCCTATTCCATTCCATGGCATTCATAGCAAGGTCTAAATGGGCATCAAATACGAACATATTTTTAATTTTATCCTGTTTGTAGTCCATCCTTTGATTAGGCGACCCTTTATAGGAGGATTTATATATTTATTATTAAATTTCTTGCGGCTACTTTCCAAGAGCCGGTTTGGTTCCCATCAACTATCGTTAGGACCTCTTTATATTTGGCAACTGTGGGGCAAATATGTACCGGGAACGCATATGCCACATCCCCCACTTTAAACTTGTCATCATTAGGGCATTGTACCACCAAATGTTCCTCACTCTGCCCTATTTGGGTACACTCTTCTCCTTCCAACAGCAATACCCTGGGGAAAGTCATTTCCGAGGCCAGGTGTTTATGCCCAAGGTCGAAGCAGACTAAATTGGATTTAGGCTTACTTATTACCCTAGTCAACAATACTGCAGCTGGAATAAAATCCATGTCCTTATAGGAAGCAGCATAGCCAGCATCCCATAGTAGTGTTGTTCCGGGACTGGTTTCCACCCCCTCTCGCTTTAGATGAATGGGAAATGTTGGGGAGCCGCCTACCACTATACAAGGAACAGGAATGTCAAGTTCCTCCAAGGATTTTTTCAAATCCAGCACCGCTTCAAAATCCTTATTGCATTTTTCCTCTCTTTCAGACAGATCTTTATTGTGAATATGTCCGTCATAAACATGTAATCCTGCAGCAAGTAAGTTGGGATTCTTATATAAGTTTTTGTATAATTCCACTGCTTGCGCATTGGGTTGAATACCCGTTCTGTTCATCCCATTGTTTATATCCAACCACAGTGACACTTGAATCCCTTTGCCTTGAGCAGTTTCAGCAATTTGTTCAATAATTTGCCGGTCGTCGACAATGGTGGAAAATGTACTGTTTGGATATTCCGCAATCAGACTGAAAAATCGATCTATATTGGGCCCTACTGGCTGCATTGCGAGAAGAATATTTTCCGCACCGCATTTTCCCAAGAGTTCAGCTTCTGCAATGGTAGCGCACTTGAATTTTTGAATGCCATGCTTCAATTGCAGCTTTATAATCTCGGCAGTTTTATGTGTTTTAATATGGGGCCTAAGGTTAGAGGTGCCTCCGGCCATAGCTATCATTGTACCAATGTTTTTTTCTATCCGATCCGGATAAACCAAAAGCGCAGGGGTAATAATATCTTTTGGGTCGGTAACTTTATACCAATCATTGTTCATCATAGCATTGTGTTTAGCATCAATGAAGCTCAAACATGGCCTCTACCTCTACTGGTATGTTATCTGGGAGCATCATCCCCACAGCACTGCGTACCCCTATTCCATCCTCTTTTCCGAAAACATCAGCCATCAATTCACTAAAGCCATTAATAACATAGGGTTGCTTTCCAAAATCCGAAGTTGAATTAACCATTCCCAAAACTTTCACCACCCTTTTAATTTTGTCCAAACTACCAAAATGTGTCTGAATTGTGGAAAGCATAGTTAGGCCTACTTGTCGAGCAGCTAGTTTGGCTTCATCCGCATTCATGTCATACCCTGCAATGCCGATCATTAAAGAACCATCGTTCTGAATTGGACCTTGACCAGAAACATATAAAAATTTATCTACTACCAAAATAGGTCTATATACTCCGGCCGGTTTTGGGGCTGGAGGAAAAACCAAACCTAATTCCTTAATTCTTTCAGTGGTTGAACTGCTCATAATTAATTCTTTGATTAAACAAACAAACTTAAAATCATTACTCCTATCAAGCCCATGACTCCCACAGTGGTTTCCATAACCGTCCATGTTTTTAAGGTGTCCTTTATAGATAGGTTGAAATATTCCTTAAACAACCAGAATCCGCCATCGTTTACATGGGAAAGCATTAAACTTCCCGACCCTATTGCCAACACCATTAATTCCGCACTTACCCCAGTTGCATTTACCAAGGGTAAGACTATGCCGGCCGTGGTGAGACCAGCAACAGTGGCAGAGCCCACGCACACTCTAATAACAGTAGCCACAAGCCACGCCAAAAGTAAAGGGGAAAAGCTGGAATCCTTAAGGATATTGGCAATATAATCACTTACCCCACTATCCACCAACACCTCCTTTAGTGCTCCTGCGCCAGCAATAATTAAGAGTACCATGGTTATTCCGGAAATGGAACTTGCCACAGACGCCATTATTTCGGTCATTTCCTTCCCCCTGGCCAGACCTAAGGTATAAATGGCTACTAAAACAGCGATCAACATGGCAATTACCGGATTACCTATGAAATTGACAATAGGTAAAATAGCAGCATCCTTGGGCAATAAAAGATCTGCCCCAGTTGCCAACATAATTAAAATAACAGGGAGAAGTGCGGTAAAAATACTAATATTTATGCCTGGCATTTCTTCCTCCTTCAATATAGTCGGGTTTACGAATTCCTTAATAGGAGTGGCCGTTATATTCTTAATGGTACGAGAAAATACAGGACCTGCCAAGGTAATGGCCGGAATCGCAATAATAGTACCATAGAGAAGGGTTTTACCTATATCGGCATTAAACATTGAGGCTATTGCCGTAGGCGCAGGATGCGGAGGAAGAAAACCATGCGTTACGGAAAGTGATGCAATCATAGGTAGGCCCACATATAATAATGGCAACCCAGTTGAAGCCGCAATGGTAAAGATCAAGGGAATCAATATTACAAACCCTACGGAGTAGAACATGGGGATGCCCACAATAAATCCAGTCAACACCAAAGCCCATTGAATATTCTTGATTCCAAATTTGGCCACCAATTTGGTCGTTATTTGCTGTGCCGCACCGCTATCTGCAACCAATTTGCCTAACATTGCCCCCAAACCTAGAATGATCACCAGGAAACCTAGCGTATTCCCAATTCCATTTTGGATGGATTGTATTACCCCCTGCAATTCCATTCCCTCGGCAATACCTACGGCAAGGGACACGATGATAAATGCAATAAAGGCGTTAAGTTTAAATCTGGCAATGAGTAAAAAGAGGAGAATTAATCCTAGTACAACAATAAGTAAAGGCATAATATGGTTTGGTGGTTAATTATATACAATTCTTAAATATACTATATCACTCCATAAAATTGACATCCCATTTGGAAAAATTTAGAATTGGTATGTGAACGTCAATGAATAGGTATCTCGGTAATTAGCAAAGCCTAGTGCCATCTGCTCCTTTTTATAGGGTTTGGTAAAAATATAAGTACTGCCAATTCCAATGGCCGCACCAGCAAAAACGTCCCAGAAATCATGAAATCCATCCGGGGCTTCGGTCCTACTTACGGCAACTAAACTGGCTAGAATATAGGCGGGAATTCCGTAATCCCAACCATACCTTCGCTGAATAAATGATGCACCCGAAAAGGCCGATGAGGTATGGCCAGAGGGAAAGGAATCATAAAGATTTCTACCTTCAGGTCTTTTCTTCTTGGTTATATGTTTTAAGGAATAGGTAAGCGCCAAAGTAGTAGCATAGGAATAAGCCAATTTTTTGGTCCCCCTGTAATCTTTGTGGATCAAGGTCATGATGCCAGCGGTAATGGGAAGGGCCAGTTGCAAAACGCCCCCAGTGTCTTCCAATACATACTCCCACTTCTCATGACCACCCTCCGTGTCCTGCGAATAGCACTTAATACTTAAAATAACAAAGACACAAATGAGCCTTAAAGACCACTTTCCCATGTAAAATTCTTATAGAAATACCTTATTTAATTATAATCCAACTCTGTTCACCATTATTGCCCATTGTCTTGGTTTAAACAAAAAACAAAGCTTAAAATGGGAATCCGTAGAGGCCCCTAATTATCTCGCGTACCTCACCCCAATCTAATAACCTTGTAGCCAATAGGCCCGTTTATAAGCTTGAAGATAAAAAAATATACAATACCAATTTATACGGTTCAATTTAAGGTCGATTATATTTTTACCCCCTGCTTAATTTTTGTATTTTTAAGAGAATCGCCATTTACAGTATTGGAGTTGTAAAATTCCTATCTGATGCCCACTATTGGACCAAATAATATGAAGCTTATTTTCAATTGGGTCCAAATAAATTTTCAAAGTTTCCCTTAATTTAACTACGCAAATATCATGGCACCACCTTTCATTCTCAGCATTATTATCCTATTGTTTTTATTAGCTGGTATACGCATTATTTTTGAGTACAAAAGAGCGCTTAAATTTAGGTTTGGAAAGTATGTAAAAACGCTGCAACCAGGTTTTAGGTGGATTATTCCTCTAGTGGAGACGATACAAACCGTGGATATACGGGTTATCACCATAAATATCATATCCCAGGAAGTAATGACCGAGGACAATGTTCCCTGTAGTATAGATGGCGTAGTTTTCTTTAAAATAAACAATCCCGAAAAAGCTGTACTTGAAGTGGAAGAATACAGGTTTGCCATTACACAATTATCCCAGGCGGCATTACGGGATGTCTGTGGAAAGGTGGAACTGGACACCATTCTTTCCAAACGCGAGGAAATGGGCAAGAATATCAAGGCCATTGTTGAATTGGAAACCAAGGAATGGGGCATCGAAATTATTGACGTGAAAATTAAGGACATTCAATTACCGGAAAACATGAAGCGTATGATGGCCAACCAGGCTGAAGCCGAACGGTCCAGAAGAGCACGTATTATATTGGCACTTGCCGAGGAGCAAGCCGCAGGGAAGTTGTTGGAAGCCGGTAAATTGATCGATCAATCGCCCTCTGCAATAAAATTAAGGCTTTACCAGACCCTTTCCAATATAGCAGCTGAAAAGAACTCCACCATCCTATTTCCCTTCCCGGAAGAGGTTTTGCCCAGAAACCCAATAAAAAAGAATAAAAACAAAAAATAGTAACACTTCTTTATAAAAATCAGCGTTTCTTTATCTTTAAAGAAAGTTTGAATTTAAACAATGGAAAAACATAGATGTGGTTGGTGCAAGGGAGATGCACTATACGAGAAGTACCACGACGAAGAATGGGGTGTCCCCGTTAAGGACGATAAGCTTCTTTTTGAATTTTTAATTTTGGAAACCTTCCAGGCCGGATTGAGCTGGATTACCATATTGCGAAAAAGGGAGAATTTCAGAAAGGCATTAGATCATTTTGATTACAAAAAAATAGCCAAATACGGGGAACCTAAAATTGAATCCTTACTACAGGATGAGGGAATTATCAGGAACAAGCTTAAAATAAGGGCCACTGTATCCAATGCACAAGAGTTTATAAAACTACAAAAGGAGTTTGGGAGTTTTAGCAAGTATATATGGGGATTTGTCAACGGCCAGCCCGTAAAAAACAAACTTAAAGATCATAAAAGCGCACCAGCCAACACCCCTTTGTCCGATGCCATAAGTAAAGATTTAAAAAAACGAGGTTTTAAATTTGTAGGGAGCACGGTAATATATGCACATATGCAAGCTACGGGTATGGTAAACGATCATGAGATAAATTGTTTTAGATATAATGAAGTATAACCACCTAATCTCATTGCTATTATTGACCCTTAGCCTAAATTGTTTTTCCCAAACAAAACCGGAACGGGAACATCGAATTAAAAAATCGCAATTTCCTTCATTGGAATTTGAGGCTCTTCCCTTGGAAGACGCCAAAAAATTAAGGTACTACAAAGAAGTTGATTCCTCCAAAACTACCTATACCCTAAAATTTAGGAAAAGGAAAATGCATTATCATATAGATTTTAATGAAAAAGGAACGATTCAAAAAACTGGTTTTAGTGTAAGCGAAGTTGACATCCCCACGGATACCTATGCCAATATAAATTCTTTTTTAAGGGAGAATTTTAAGCAAACAAAAATTAAATACATCCAACAATGCTATCCCGGCACCTCGGATGATGTACTGAAAAATACTTTTCAAAATCTGATATTACCCCACAACACATACAAACTAATGTTTCGCGGAAAAAAATCCGATGAAAGGGAGGACTTTATTGCGATATTTGATGCCGAGGGAAATTTGATAAAAATTGCAATGGCCTTACCAGCCAATTATGACCGAGTACTTTATTAAAAGTGAGGACTGGGATTTAACCCGCTACCCTTTTAGAATTTCGATAAATTGTTTTCTAGGGATTTCCTCAGCACCAAGACTTTCCAAATGGGCAGTATACACCTGGCAGTCAATTAGTTTATACTCCTTCTGCTGCAACTCTTTTGCTAGGCTTATAAAAGCATATTTGGAAGCATTACTGGTTTTACTGAACATGCTTTCTCCACAGAATACGTCTCCAAGATCTATCCCATATAGTCCTCCCACCAAAAGATCGTTTTCCCATACTTCAATAGATTTTGCAATTCCCATTTGATGCAAACGCAGATACGCGCTTTTCATTTCAGGTGTAATCCAGGTTCCATTCTGGCTTTTTCGTTTTATGCTTGAACAGGCATCAATAACTTTTTCAAATTGGGTATTCCAAGATATCCTAAATCTGTTGGACTTTATAACTTGGTGCATGCTTTTGGAGATCTTTATTTTCTCGGGGAACAAAACCATTCGAGGATCGGGACTCCACCAAAGAATAATGGAATCTTCATTAAACCAAGGAAATATCCCATTCCTATATGCCAACAGCAGTCGCTCTGGGGACAAATCTCCGCCCACGGCCAATAATCCGTCATCATCGGCATTAGCTACATTTGGAAACTGTAAACGATGGTCCAGGAGAAACATTTTGAAGTTAATTAATAGTCCCTAAAATTAAGAAAACCTATTCGGTAATGAACAGAATAGGTTTTCTCTTATTTCACTTTACTTAAGCTTTAGGAACTTTAATAATTCCGTTCCCAGCAATATAGTTTGGACTTGTTAGAATGGCAAGTCGTCGTGGTCCTCGTCATTTACATCATCCGCTGGTTCAAAAGCATCCATCGGTGGTACCGGTGGCATTCCCGGAGCACTTGCTTCCTCCTGTAAACTCTCGATCCTCCAACCCTGGATAGAATTAAAATATTTGGTCTCCCCTTGTGGGTTAACCCATTCCCTTCCTCTAAGGTTTATACTAATTTTTACAGCTTGGCCAGCACCAAAGCTGTTTAAAAGGTCGCATTTATCCTGTACAAACTCAACCATAATATGTTGTGGATATTGTTCCTCAGTAGTTACTACCACTTCTCGCTTTCTAAATCCGTTACTCCCAAATGTTTGGGTCTCACCTACCATTTTAATTTTCCCTTGTATTTCCATTTTACTATTTATATAATTCTACTTTGTATTCTTTTTTTGTCAATATTAAGCAATTTGATCAGGAACACCTAAAACAAATTATCCCATCTCAATTTTTTGGGAGTCAGCCCTCAAAATAGTCCTAGGCATCAATCCATTTTGCAACCTATTAAAACTTCAATTTAAAAATAGGCTATGTCTTTTTCCATTTTCATTATCCCATTATAAGGGCATATCGGCCAATAAAATTTTCCATGCCGAGGGAACATCCTTAACTTTTAATAGCTCTTGGGCCTTTGCATGCTGTAAAGCCACATCACCTGAACTTAAAATAGCCCTTAACTCCATATTATTTTTAACATACAACTTCACCTCTTCCTTGGTGGGCAATTTTTCTACATTACCCAACATTCCCAAATCGTTTCCTGTTAGAACATTACTTAACTTAATATGCTCAGGTATTTGATCTACACCAATCCCTAAGCTGGTAACTGGCTTGGGCACTTCAAACAAACCCAAATTGGCTCTACTATACCAATTACCTCCCATCCGGGCCACTTGATCTATTTTATATTGATCAATACTTCCATTTTCATCCAAAATATCTGTATCCACATGTATTTTAAGCACCTCGGAAAAGATAAGGTTCCCGGCACCGCCTCCTTCCCCTAGTGGTTCTACCTTAACCACTTTGCACTCAAATTGCACTGGCGATTCGGCTACCCTAAAAGGTTTTACCATCTCCGAAGGTAACATCGTTAATCCGGACTTTATAAATTCATTTTCACCCTCCTTGTACTCCGAGCTCGCCAAGGACATTTGTTGAACCATACTATAATTGACCACGTTGATGACCACTTCCATATTTTTAAGCACATTTTCCAAGGTATGTTTAGTGCTATTGTCACGGACCCTTCGGGATGGCGAAAATATTAAAATAGGCGGATTGGAACTGAAGACATTAAAAAAACTAAAGGGCGATAAGTTAGGTCTCCCTTTGTCATCCATGGTACTGGCAAAAGCAATGGGTCTTGGACCAACAGCGCCTAACAAATACCCATGTAATTTGGCAGTGGGCACTTCTGAGACGGTGATGGAAACCATTTTTTTCATAGCGGGTAAAGGTACACAAATTGTAGGCAAAATGAAATAAAGAGGTAGATATGAAAATAGAATATCTTTGTCCAAATTGCGTTATCTTTAAGTATAATTTTATAGTTTGATGGATTTTAGTCCTAAAAAGAAAACTTCGAACCTTCTGTTATTAATAGCTTCTTTTGCTATTGTGAGTTTAATACTGTGGAACACTAACAGTTTTTTTAAGAAGTTTAAGGAGGAAGAGCGCCATAAAATGGAAATTTGGGCCACGGCACAGTCCGAATTTTTATCCCTTCCCGTAGACGCCGATCCTGGAAATCTGCACATCAAAATCTTTCAGAACAACACCTCCACACCCATGATACTGGTAAACAAGGACAGTACCATAAAAGTGAATAATATGCCCGGTATCCAGAAAACGGATACTTCTTTTATCCATGGTAAAATAAATAAGTTTAAAGGAGAGAACAATCCAATTTCCATTGAATATAAAGGAGAGAACTTGGCCACATTATATTATGGGAATTCTGAGGTACTCAACAAGTTAAAATATTACCCGATAGCCCTTTTATTGATAATCTTCCTATTTGGAACGGTTATCTATTTCTTATTCAAGACCAATAAAACGTCGGAACAAAATAAACTTTGGGCGGGTATGGCCAAAGAGACCGCCCACCAGATAGGCACCCCACTTTCTTCACTTCTGGGATGGAACGAGCTATTAAAGACAGAAAAAATTAATCCGGAAATTACCAAGGAAATAGAAAAGGATATAAGTAGATTGGAAACCATAACGGAACGTTTTTCCAAGATTGGATCCCTACCCATCCTTAATGAGCACGACATTGTTGAGGAGACGAGAAGTGCTTTTGATTATTTAAAATTAAGGAGTTCCAAACTCATCCACTTTTCATTTAATTCCCAAGTGGAACATGTACCAGTGCTTTTAAACAAGGCCTTATACAATTGGACCATTGAAAACTTGGTAAAGAATGGTATAGATGCAATGAGGGGCAAAGGCAGTATTGCCATTGAAATAGTTCCCAACGGGAATTGGGTCAGAGTTTTAATCACAGATACAGGTGCCGGAATACCCAAAAAGAATTTTCAGACAATATTTAATCCTGGGGTTACCACTAAGAAAAGAGGTTGGGGCCTAGGGCTATCTTTGGTAAAAAGAATTGTTGAGGAGTACCACAAAGGCAAAATTAAAGTACTGACATCCACGAAGGAGGGTACTATAATGCAAATTATGTTTAAAGTTAAAAATTAAGGCGATGGCAAAGGAGAAATTAGTTGTAATAAAAGAGGCCGATTTAACAAACAATTGTCCCGAATGTTTTAATCAGGATTTAAAGTTGACTTTTTATCAAAGACATACCTATGGGCGATTGTACGATAGAACCACGAAGGATGTGAACCATGAAATTAAATGCAAGAAATGCAATTCTACGATCTATCCAGTAACTTGGACGGAAGACATAGAGCGTGTTTATGAATACTACCAAAAAATGATAGCCCCGGATCGTGCGTCCATACGCTTTACTTCCTTATTTTATATTTTAACGCTATTGTTGATAATCTTGGTAGCCGCTGGAGCCTATATTTATTTAGAAGGTATTATTTAATATTCGCCCTAATTTTTTCAGCTATATCCGTAAAATCCTTGGGACTAAGTGAGGCTTTATGCTGAAAAGTGGCATCCCGCATTCCGTTCAATGGAATTAAATGTACGTGTACATGGGGAACTTCGAGACCTATAACTGTTAATCCCACCCTATTGCAAGGCACACTGGCTTCAATGGCCAAGCCTATTTTTCTGGAAAAGGCCATAAGTCCCAAATAGGTTTCCTCGTCCAGGTCCAAGAGTTTGTCCACCTCTTTTTTTGGAACGCACAAAGTGTGTCCCACAGCGTTGGGATTAATATCCAAGAAGGCATAATAATTATCGTCCTCTGCAATTTTATAAGAGGGAATCTCACGGTTAATGATTTTTGTAAATATTGATGACATAATTGAGAACTTTAAATCTAATTAAAAGATAGTGCAAATATTTTAAACAATCTCCCAAACATAATCTTTGTGGGCTTAAGATCAGCCGTATTTCCTATCAATACGGAATCTCCCTAAAAGTTAAAACCCCAATCGAATACATCAATTGAGGTTCTATACTATATTGTAGATTGGATTATCTAGAAATTTCCAATATTTCAAATTTCAAAGTTCCGTTGGGCACAGTGATTTCGGCGGTTTCCCCTACTTTCTTGCCCAAAAGCCCCTTACCAATAGGTGAGCTCACAGAAATTTTTGCCGTTTTTAGGTCGGCTTCACTTTCAGCGACAAGCGTATATTTCATTTCCATTCCGTTGTTCATATTCTTCAATTTAACGGTAGACAATACCAACACTTTGGAATTATCCAATTGCGATTCATCTATCAATCTAGCATTGGCAAGAGTCTCTTCCATCTTGGAGATTTTCATCTCCAACAGCCCTTGTGCCTCCTTGGCAGCATCATACTCCGCATTTTCAGACAAATCCCCCTTATCCCTGGCTTCGCCTATAGCTTGGGAAGCTTTTGGACGTTCAACATCCTTGAGGTAATTTAGTTCCTCTCTCAATTTTTTTAGCCCTTCTGCTGTATAATAAGATACTTTGCTCATAAGTTCTACGTTAAATAAATAGGAAAATCCTCTTTTTTTAAAGAGGATTTAAGACAAATATACATAAATTTTGTTCAATTTTGTCTAAGTTTTTTAAATAGGCAAAGCCATATGAAACGCATATTAGGGATATTACTTTTCTTTCTTTTATTGGCTTGCGACAACAACTCAACCAATAGAAACCCTTATTTACAGGAAGTTAGCTTTAGGTTCGACCTCAACTTGAACCTCCCACTATACAGCCCCTTGACCAATACGGGCAGTGCCGTATATGTAAGCAACGCCACAGTAGGCACCCGAGGTGCATTTGTCATCAATACCGGATTTAATTCGTTTATGGCATGGGAAGCAAGCTGCCCCAACCATGCGCCCAATAATTGTTCCACGATGACACTTAAGGGCCAATTGGTGACCTGTTCCTGTGAAGGTTATGAATACAATTTGTTTACTGGGCAACTAATGAACCGGCCCGAAGACGGCAAGCGCTATCACGATCTACTATTTTATCGTTCTACCTTCAGCGGCAATACTGTAATCATCTCCAATTAAAGCCTATTATATCTGCCCTAAAATTTTATCCATTATCCAACTGGTATGTAATCCCGATTTCCCGGTAGAAGGATGCTCCTTATTTTCAAGCAAATGGGCCCGTAAATTTTCTACATGTAACTGTTGCACGTGCTTAGGATGATCAATAAAAAGATTTTCAGTGCCATTTTCATTGGATAAGGTGATATCCTCTTCATTAAACACAGAAAATGTTATTTTGCCCTTACTACCAATAATTTCTACCTCATCTTCCCTTTCGGCGGTACCAAAATTCCAACTACCCTCTCCAGTCACCCCATTTTCGTATATCCAGCAAGCAGCAATGGCATCTTTTGCGGTATATAATTTCTGTTGGTTGGTACTAACCCCATAAGCATATTCAATGTCACCTAAATAAAATGAAAATAAGTCCAGCCCATGGCTGGCCAAATCATCAAAATAACCACCCGGAGCAATTTCGCTGTCAGTCCTCCAATTGTATGTTTTTTGCAAATCTTCGGCACTTGGCGGTTTTGAGAGATGCCATTTAATATGTCTTATTTCCCCAATTTCATTATTGTCCAGCCATTCCTTAATTTTTAGAAATCTAGGCAAGGACCGTCTATAATAAGCAACAAAAAGCGGTAATTTTTTTTCGCTGAAAACATTATATATTTCTAAGCTTTCCTTATAGGTCGGTGCCATGGGTTTTTCCACACAACATGGCTTTCCAGCTTCCGCCACCATTAGGGCGTAGTGTTTATGAGTATCCGGAGGGGTAGCAATATAAACCGCATCCACCTCTGGATCCATAATTAAATCCTTTGCTTTGCCGTAAAATTTAGGTACCCCATGTCTTTTGGCATAGTCTTCCGCTTTTTTTAGATCCCTCCGCATAACGGCTATTAGCTGAAAATCTGGTGTCTGTTGATAAGGTGGTCCGCTTTTTACTTCGGTAACCGCCCCGCAACCAATTATTCCCCAACGAATGGGTTTAGGGTAATTCATATTATTCATTTTCTGAAGTATTTAAATTTAGCAATCCGGTTGAATACAAAAATAGTGGTTACCAAACAAAACCTGTTTTCCGTTTCCCAGCATTCCTCAAAATATTTCGAGAATATATCAACCTTTTAACAAATAAAGTTAAAAAGCGCCTATTTTAGTCGTAATTGATTAAAAAGGGGCATAAATAACCCGATTTTTCACCGTTTAGGAAATTGCCCAATCCAGAGTTCTAGCTATAGTTGGGGTCAATTGAAGCGTACATGGTCCAATAGGCACACATATATTTTAAAAGAGATTATAAAAAATTCTTCATGCAGAATTTCAGAGGAATCCAATCCCCTTTCAAAGCAGGATGACTTCACCACAAAAAATCAATAAAGAGCGCAGGCATTTCGAAGAATCAATAGTTCCTCAGTGCATATTTCTTAACTCAAATTAATAGTATTTTACCAATCAATACAAATACCTCTGATTTTTGCCAATAAAATTGGAAAATGATATAATTTTTGGATAGTTTTATAAAAAACGGTTGTATTTTAACCATTATTTTATGTACTGCTTAATCCTTTCAAAAACTTTTTTCTCGGCAGTCGTTGCTCTAACTCTTTCTAATATCACCACTTAATAACATAGTTAATATGAAAACAAAAATTGTAATTACGTTCTTTATACTGAGTTTTTCTACACTAACCGTATTTGCTCAGGACCCGGTACTTAAAAGTGCATTTAACGGGAAAAATCTCAAGGGATGGGTTGCTCCTGAAAACAATACTTGGTGGACCGTGAACAATGGAATATTAACTGCCAAAAGTGGTCCTGAGAAAAAGGGATCCATATTATGGACCGACAAGGAGTATACCGATTTTGTAATAGAAACCGACTTTAGATATGATGAGGGAACGGTAGATACCGGAATCTTCATTAGAAACGAATCGCAACAGATACAAATGGGTATTTCGGGTTCTTTAAAGCGGGACATGACCGGCTCTCCCTATATTCCAGGTAAAGGGTATCCGGTGGAAGCACTTAACGTAAAAGAAATTCTAAAGCCCAACGACTGGAATACCATTAAAGTTATAGCCATTGCCGGGTATTACGAAGTTTGGCTCAACGGAAAACACGTAATGAGCTACACCTCGGACAATTATGTCAAAACAGGGCCCATAGGCTTGCAACTGCATCCCAACACTGAGATGACCGCAAGCTTCCGAAATATCAAAATTGGAAAAATGTAGTGGTAAAAACAATTTCAAAAATAATTTTAGGGAATAAATAAATCTAATTCAATATCTATTAACAAATATGAATACACAATCATTACGTCTTAAATCAGGCTTATGCGGCGCTTTAGTCCTAGTCTTTATGGTATCCTGCAAACAGGCAAAAACCGATAAAACGGCAGATAGCAACAATGAAACCAAGACTGAAAAAAGAATAAAATTGGTAAGTAACGACCAAGAAAAAAAAGTGGATGTCTTTATTGATGGAAGCCTATTTACCTCCTATATCTACCCGACCAATATTAAAAAACCCGTACTTTATCCTTTAATCACCCCCAAGGGAACAAAGATTACCAGAAAATATCCTCTGGAACCGTCTGTGGGGGAAAGAGTTGACCATCCACATCACGTAGGAGTTTGGTTTAATTATGGGGATGTTAACGGATTGGATTTTTGGAACAATTCAGATTCCATAAAAGTAGAAAAGAGAGGAAGCTATGGGACTATAGTGCACAAAGAAATTATGGCCATGGAAGACGGCAACGAGGAAGCCCGTCTTAAAGTAGCTATGGATTGGATTTCTGCAGAAGGAAAGGTTTTATTAAAAGAAAATACAACTTTTGTTTTTAGAGGCGATCACGATGAATACTCCATTGACCGCATCACCAATCTTTCCGCACCCAACGAAAAAGTAGTTTTTAAGGACAATAAAGAAGGGGTATTGGGCATAAGAGTAACACGGGAATTGGAGCACCCCTCCAATAAGCCGGATATTTTTACCGATTCAAATGGAATCCCTACCGGTGTTCCTGTTCTTAACAATGACGGTGTAAATGGAAACTATATAAACAGTGAAAATATTGAAGGAGATGACTGCTGGGGAAAAAGATCAAACTGGGTAAATCTTCGATCCAACATAGGAGATGAAAAAATTTCCCTGGCCATTTTAGACCACACTTCAAATGCGGGGTATCCTACCTACTGGCATACTCGCGGCTACGGTCTTTTTGCTGCCAATCCTCTAGGCCAAGAAGTTTTTAGTGACGGCAAGGAATCTTTGAACCTTACCCTCAACAAAGGAGAGGATGTAACCTTTAAACATCGGATTGTAGTAGCAAGCAAGAACCTGGGAAAGGCAGAGCTGGATTCGGAGTTCGCCAATTTTTCAAAGCAGTAAACATTATTCCAAATAACTTATTAATACAGAATTTATTAAAAAATAATTATGGGCAACCGAAGAAATTTTATTAAAAAAACCACCCTTGCCAGTACAGGCGTTGTTGTTGGGGCATCTGCATTTTCCGCCAAATCTTACGGAAATATTATAGGTGCAAATGACCGTGTAATATTGGGATCTATTGGAGTAAGAGGTCGCGGTAGTAATTTATTGGACAATTTTTCCAGCATGTACAATGATGGAGTGAGAATTAAAACCGTTTGTGACGTGGACTCTTCCGTCTTGAGCGACAATGTAAAAACTGCCACCAAAAACCAAAAGGGCAACAAGCCAGGCACCGAAGAAGATATGCGCCGTGTTTTCGAGGACAAGGAAATAGATGCAGTTGTTGTAGCAGTTCCCAATCATTGGCATGCATTGGCCACTATCTGGGCCTGCCAGGCCGGGAAACATGTATATGTAGAAAAACCTAGTTCACATAATGTATGGGAAGGTAGGAAAATGGTAGAGGCGGCAAGAAAATACAATAGAGTGGTCCAAGTTGGATTTCAAAACCGATCTATAAGTAATGTAATGCAGGCTATGGATTTCTTACACCGTGGCGGTATTGGCGAAGTGTTCCTTTCTAGAGGTACTTGTTTTAAACCTAGGGATTCCTTCGGAATTTCCCCAGATAGCGTTTCACCGCCAAATTTGAACTATGATCTTTGGCTAGGTCCAGCCTCTTATAGACCTTATAATGAAAAAAAGGGACACTATAATTGGCATTGGCATTGGGATACCGGCAACGGTGATACTGGGAATCAAGGTCCGCACCAATTTGATATTGCACGATGGGGACTAAACAAAAAAGTACATCCGGTAAAAGTACAGTCCATGGGAGGGATTTTTGGATTTTCGCCACAAGAATGTTCACAAGAAACACCTAACACACAAACTTCCGTTTTTGAATATGAGGATGGAAAAATATTGGAGTTTGAAACCCGTGGTAGATATACCAACCATGAGGCCAATTTAGGCATCAAGATTGGCAATATGTTTTACGGTACAGAAGGATGGATGGAAGTAAATGGCTCTACCTGGAAGGCATACAAAGGCAAGGAAACCGAACCCTTTGCAGGTTCTGAAATGGCTGGAAGCGCTGCTGTTGGAGGAGACACCTCATTTTTGACCGCACCGGATAGCAAGGGACATTATGGCAATTTTATTGACGGAGTCCGTTCTGGAAATCGTCATGATTTAAATTGCGATGTTGAGAAAGGACACATGTCCACTGTGCTGCCACTAATAGCAAATATTGCCTACAAGCTTGGAGACACCCTAAAATTTAATGGGGAGTTCGAAAAGTTTATAGGTAATGAAGAAGCAGATTTAATGCTCACGAGAAAATATAGATATCCGTATATAGTTCCGGAAAATGTATAATCCTCTGACCCAGAAATAGGTTCTCTATAATTACTAAATTCAATTAAAGAGAGGAACATTAAAAAATAATTAACCCCGATGTTAGCTGAATTGGCCAACATCGGGGTTTTAGTTTTTGTACACTTTATAAAATTACAATCTATTCCTAAAAACTAATTGTTGCCCCTAGGAGGAAATTAATACCGGATTGTGGATAGTATCCGGCTCCTTCAATGGTAGTAATGGTTCCTGGCACGGAATAATCGTCATCAAAAGTATAGAAGTACCCATTGGACTCATAAAGGGAATCGAAAATATTATTAACCAATCCAGAAAGCACAATACTTTTAATAAAACTATTGGTATTTATTTCATATTGCACGTTGAAATCGGTTTGGGAATACGAATTCAATTTAGATCCTTCGGAATCTATATTACCCATGTATTGCTCTCCAACAAACTTGGTCAATAGACTAAATTGTAAATTTTCTTTAGGCTGATAAGTCAAAACATTTCCCACAATAATATCTGGCGAAAAGGAAATATGGGTATCTCCTAGCTCTTCGAGTTCACCATCGCGCTGGAACACAAAATCCTTATTCCTATTATTGCTCAATGCAATATTGGGGCGAATTTTAAATTGATTTCCCAAAGCTATGGTGGCATCCACTTCAAGACCCAAACGGTAACTATCCCCTACATTGGCGCGTAAAGGGGCTCCCACATCATTTAGTTCACCAGTTAGAACCAACTGATCTTTATATCTCATATAATACACGTTGGTGTTCAACTGTACATCTGGAGAAAAATACCTCCACCCCAACTCATAGTCGTTCAACTTTTCAGGCTTGGGGCTTCCACTTTCGTAATCGTTTCTGTTGGGTTCGCGATTGGCCCTGGCATATGAGAGATATAAATTATTGTTCATATTTAAATCGTAGGTAACCCCAACCTTTGGATTAAAAAAATTAAAGGTGTCATCTACCAATCCAGTATCTTCCCCGTTCGCCTTATAACCTATGGTCCTGTATTGTAAGTCACCATAGGCGCTCCATTGGTCACTGAACTTGTAGTTTGCCTTGGCAAAAAGATTCAAGTCAGTTTTTGTGGAACTATTGTCATAATATCTATCTTCATAATCCCTATTGTTGGAAAAACGGGCCCATATAATTTCACCAAAATGGCTTCCTTCATATTTGTTCCAACCTCCGCCAAGAATTATATTTAAATTTTCCTGGTCATAGTTTAGCGAGAATGTGGTCCCATAGAAATCATTCACCAACCAACGTCTCCTTATGAGGTCTGTCTTATCTACTTCTTCGCCATCAACCATTATAGGGTCAATTCCATAGGTGCTAAAGTCATCGTCTTCCTTAAACTGTTCAAAGAACCCTCTTCCTTTGGTATAATGAAGTGCCAAATTTGAATTCCAATTATCGGCAATTTGTTCGTTCCAATGTAATTGAAAATGATTTTGCTTATAATTATCCACTTCATTATCGTAGAATTGGGTATTTCCATTTTCATCGGTATAGATTCCTGCAGAATTAAAGGTTCTGTCAGATTCCAGTGTTGCGGCATCTATTCCGTTCCATGCTTGGTAAGTAATCTCATGGCCGCCGAACAACAACGCTTTCACCAAGGTATTGTCATCAACATATGACCCTTGCAAGAAATAGGAATTCAAGGCGGAAGAAGCCCTGTCAATATAACCATCCGAAGTTATTCTGGATAAACGTCCCGCTATTTCTACATAATCGTTGAGCAAGCCGGTACTAAATTTTAAATTATTCCTAAGGGTACCAAAACTGCCAAAAGAAGACGAGATCTGCCCAAAGGTCTCATTGGCAACAGCATCTGTCAACACATTTAAACTAGCACCAAAGGCTCCTGACCCATTTGTTGATGTTCCCACTCCACGTTGTAGCTGCAAGCTTTCTGTAGAAGAGGCAAAATCTGGCATGTTTACCCAAAAGGAACCATGCGATTCCGCATCGTTATAGGGAATGCCATTAATGGTTACGTTTACTCTAGTACCATCGCTACCACGAACGCGAATACCTGTGTAGCCAACGCCCGTACCGGCATCGGAAGTGGTTACCACGGCAGGTAAAAAGTTTAATAGAATAGGAATATCCTGTCCTAAATTTCTAGGTTTGATCTGTTCCTTGGTCAAGTTTGAGAACGTTACCGGAGATTGCTTGGTTACCCTAATGGCGGATACCAATACTTCATCTAAGGCAATTTCTTTTCCTTCCAAAGAATCTTTGGGTTTCTCTTGGCCAAAGGCCCCGAGTGCAGTCGCAAATACAGCGATCGTTGTGAACATAGTTTTCATCCGTAATACATTTGTTACGAATAAAAGGGGCTATTATTCTTGTTAAAAATTGATTTTTGTTTTTTCCCGATTACATAATTGCATCGAAAATAAAACCTTGGAAATTCCAAAACGCGATTTCGCATCCCTTGGCAGCATTACCTGCCCAGGTTCCTTGGGTATAATCTCAGCCTGACCTAACAAGCACCCCTTTGAGACGGGCGCAAATTTACATACGACCAATCTAATTTCATAATAAAAAGAGATAAATAATTAACTTTAATTTATAGGCCAATAGTACCTGAAATACGTAATTTAGAATAGCACCTGCAAATACTGGGTATATTAATGAACAAGACCAAAAACAAATTCACCTTTAAAATAATATTCAGCTACTTAATGCTGGGGGTACTGACCCTAGTCGTGGCCTATTTTATTTTTTCCGAAATAAAGGTATTGGTGTCTACCGATACGGCTTCTGAAAACGACATTAAATTGCTCAAAACAGGTTCCTTACTTACAGAGTTGTATGAGGCAGAAAGCCTTTCCAAATTGGCCCTGCAAAAAAAGACTCCAAAAAGTTTTACGACCTATGCCCAAAAAATTGATTCCATTTTCGTTACCATTGATTCCCTTAAGTTGTTAACAGACAATGACTATCACAAAAAAATGTTGGATAGTGTACAAGGGCTTCTTAAAAAAAAGGTGTTCAACAGCAACGAGCTCCTCCGATTAAAAAGAAAAAACGAATCCAACAGCTCTATTGACAATGCATTGAAAGAGTTTAGTAAAATAGAGGAATCACTCGGCAAAATAACTCCGGAAAGCCTTAATCCCAATTATGCCACCCTACCGGCCGATACCCAGAATACAATAAAAAAATGGGCGGAATATTTAAGTGAAAATGTTCCCAAGGACACCAGTGCCATTCCAGTTTCGCAAAGGGTAGATTCGGTGTTAACGGTATCCAGATCCCTTTTGGCCGAGGCCAAACAAAGTAACACAAAAACCCTGCGTTCAGTAGCGCAGAAAGAACTACAATTAAGCAGGGCCGATTTGGAAATTTCACAGCAGTTGCGCAGTATTATTTCGGCCTTCGAACAGGAGATTATAGCAAAATCGTACAATGACAACCTAAAAAAACAAACAGCGCTAAAGAGGAGTATTCGACTTGCCGGTTTTGCCAGTTTATTGGGCTTTGCCATTGTGGGGTTATTTACTTTTCTGATTACAAAAGATTATTGGAAGGTTCAATTGTACAGACAACAGCTGGAAAAGGAAAAAAAGTTTTCCGAATCGCTATTAAAGAGTCGGGAACAATTGATCTCCACGGTAAGCCATGACCTGCGCACCCCTCTTAATACGATTACCGGTTATTCCGAACTTATGGAAAATACTGGACTTACGGGTAAGCAGGTTTCCTATTTAAAAAATGTAAAATCCGCATCCAAATACGTGGATAGCCTGGTCAACGATCTATTGGATTTTTCCAAACTCGAAGCCGGGAAAATAAAAGTGGACAAGACAGCTTTTATTCTCTCTGACCTAATTAAGGAAACCGCAGAAAACCTTAAGGAAATAAATTCAAAGAAACCAATAGAACTAATTATAAAAATTGATGACCAATTGGAAAATCCTGTTTTAGGAGATCCCTTTAGAATAAGACAAATATTGACCAACCTTATTGGGAATGCCTATAAATTTACAAAAGAAGGCTTTATAGAAGTGGAAGCCGCGGTCGTCAATGAGGTCAATGGAAACTACCATACGGCAATCAAGGTCACAGATTCAGGTATTGGTATTAAAAAAGAAAAGCAGGAGCACATATTTACGGAGTTCACCCAAGCAGAGGACCATACCGATAAAAAATATGGCGGTTATGGGTTAGGGCTTACCATTTCCAAGAAACTCACAGAACTTTTAGGAGGAAAGATTAGTCTCAAGAGTGAAGAAAATAAAGGAAGCTCATTCACGATAGAAATTCCTTTCGAAATTTCAAAAAAACCTTTGAAGTCTCCCAAAAAAATTGAAATTCGTCCAAAACTGGAACTAACACTCCTTATCATAGATGACGACCAGGCAATGCTAAAATTATTGAAGGAAGTCTGTCAATATTTGGATCTAACGGCCCATACTTACAATAATTTTAATGATATTTTAAAAAACGGGGAGCTTCACTATGACATGGTTTTGACCGATATCCAAATGCCGGATATTACAGGTTTTGAAGTATTGAGTCAATTACAAAACGGCAAGTATTCTCATTATAGTGGCCAACCTATAGTGGCCATGACCGGTAGAAAGGACTTAAAAAAGGAGTATTATTTTGAAGCAGGTTTTTCGGATATACTTCAGAAGCCTTTTACCAAAGACATGTTCCTGCAGGTATTGTCCAACCTGTTCCCCCATGCAGTTAGCGAAAAACCCGAAAGTAAAATCAGAGCAAATATCTCCTCTGGGTCCAACTTATTCAATTTGGGAGTCATCTCCTCCTTTTTAGGCGATGATGAGGAAGGTATAGCCGAAGTTTTACGGACCTTTCTATCCGATACCACCACAAACATGCAAAAATTGAAAGTGGCTGTAGATAATTTGGACATTAAGAAAATCAACCTAGTATCGCATAGGATGCTACCTATGTTCAGACAATTAAATAGTACTGAGATAGTACCAATTTTAGAAGAATTGGAAATCTTGGAAGTTGGCCAAATGGAACCTAAGATTTTAAAGCAGACCTATAGGAACCTCCACAATAAATCTACCGTTTTAATCTTGGCCATTAAATCGTATTTGGCTACAAGTCCAAATTATAGTGATTGATTTTATTATAAAGGGTTTTCCTAGTAATCTGAAGCAATTTGGCAGCTTTGGATTTATTAAAATTAGATTGTTTTAAGGCTCTGACTATTTGTTCCTTCTCATAATCGGCCTTGGAAAAGTTGTCGTTTTTTACACTGCTCACCTTGCTTTTGTGAACCTCCTTAGGCAGGGCCTCCTTCTCCACATAATCACCATTGGTCAACAAAACCGCTCTTTTTATTACGTTCTGTAATTCACGTAGATTTCCGGGCCAATGGTATTGCTTAAATATTTCCTCAACCTCTTCTGAAAAACCTTCGACTTTCTTACCTAAAGATCGATTGGCCTTCCTTAAAAAGAAATCGGCAAATAGAGGCAGATCTTCAAAACGTTCCTCAAGGGACGGAATTTCCACCGAAAATTCGTTTATCCTATGAAATAAATCTTCCCTAAAGTTTCCTTTTTCAACGGCCTCTGTAAGGTCTTCGTTGGTTGCAGTAACAATGCGGACATCTACATCTATTTCCTTGGTACTGCCTACTCTTTTAATCTTTCTTTCCTGTAGCGCCCTTAATAACTGTATTTGGTTTTCATAGGAAAGGTTCCCTATTTCGTCCAAAAACAGCGTACCCCCATTTGCAGCCTCAAAATGGCCTATTTTATCCTCCACTGCTCCTGTAAAACTACCTTTGATATGTCCAAAAAATTCACTCGTTGCAATTTCTTTGGGAATAGCTCCACAATCTACGGCCACAAAACTGTGGTCCTTTCGCTTGCTATTATCGTGTATGGCCCGTGCGGTGACTTCCTTTCCTGTACCACTTTCACCGGTAATTAATACAGACATGTCTGTTGGGGCTACCAGCTTAATATACTCGGTTAATTTTTTAGAGGCATCGCTTATTCCTGCTACCACTTTGTTTTCAGGAGATTCAACTTCAGTACTTTCTACCTTACTGTTTTCCTTTGAAGGATTAATGGTTTGTTCCTTTACTTCTTGACTTAATGCGCTCTTAATTTGCATTAAAATCTCCTCTGGTGTAAAAGGTTTGGAAATATAATCATAGGCACCTTTTTTCATGGCCTCCACTGCAGAACCAACCTCAGCATATCCGGTCATCACAATTACCTGTGTTTTGGGATTTACCTCCTTAATATCCGACAATAGTTGTAGCCCGTCGTAATTGGGAAGACGCATATCCGTCAATACCAGGTTATAAGTGGTTTCCTTAATTTTGATCTTGGCATCCTGGGCCGTAAAACTAACATCTACATCATAGTCATTTCTGATCAAAAACTTCTGAAGCATTTGACAAAAAGCGGCGTCATCTTCAATGATAAGCAGTTTGGGCATACAATTATATTACTATTTACAATGAATAGTAAAAATACCATAAGAAAGTTATTCACGCCCATAAATTATCATAAAAAAAGAAGGGGATTGCTCAATGCAATCCCCTTCTTACCAAACCAACTTGATACAAAACAAATAATTCAAGTTATATTATAGTTCTATCCAATTACCATCTTTGTCGGCATACAAAGTTCCGGTTGTACCATCTTCCAATGTTACTTCCAACTTATATTGCTCCTGCTTATTTACATAAGCCTTACTGATGGTCCCTGAAGGATAGTCAGTAGCAACGGCTGTTGCAACCGCTTCAGGTAAATTACTAGTTTCTATTTCAGAGAAGTCATCCTGAGTTACGGCAACTTGAGTTGCCTCTCCAGCTTTCTCTTCGCCATCTTGGGCAAATGCTGTTAGACTGCCTAGTGATAATACTGCTACAAAAAATATCTTTTTCATGATTTTCATTTTAATAGTTAAACTTGCTTTATCTATTGAAAATATGATACCAGAAATAATCTTTGACTCAATTTAAACACAACACACTGTGAATGTATTAGTTACAAAATATGCGGTGATTTGTGAATTGTGTATTTTTGGGTAACCCCCAGCTTTAATGAGTAAAAAATAAACACTCTTTTTAAGTTGCCGTACCCTTGACCCTACAAATTTAATACACGCTATATAAAATTTTATAGAACATCTTTATATTAAGAGTTCTCATGATACATGATTTTATTACTTATATCATCATAATGTTATTAAAAAAAGCACTATTTAATCCTCAAGAAGCCCAGAAATCTAAATAACAAAAGTTTACTTTTTATTTAATCCTATGTTATATTCAAAAGAATGACATCGATCCTTAGTGTAAAAAAAAGGGGATTGCATTGAGCAATCCCCTTTTTACCAAACCAACTTGATACAAAACAAATAATTCAAGTTATATTATAGTTCTATCCAATTACCATCTTTGTCGGCATACAAAGTTCCGGTTGTACCATCTTCCAATGTTACTTCCAACTTATATTGCTCCTGCTTATTTACATAAGCCTTACTGATGGTCCCTGAAGGATAGTCAGTAGAAACGGCTGTTGCAACCGCTTCAGGTAAATTACTAGTTTCTATTTCAGAGAAGTCGTCCTGAGTTACGGCAACTTGAGTTGCTTCTCCAGCTTTCTCTTCGCCATCTTGGGCAAATGCTGTTAGACTTCCTAGTGATAATACTGCTACAAAAAATATCTTTTTCATGATTTTCATTTTAATAGTTAAACTTGCTTTATCTATTGAAAATATGATACCAGAAATAATCTTCGACTCAATTTAAACATAACACACTGTTATTGTGTTAATTACAAAATACACATTGATTTATGAACTGTGTATTTTTGGGTATCCACTAGCTTTAGTGGGTAAAAAATAAACACTTTTCGTGTGAATTTTCTTTCTAAATTACACTTGAAAGGTTATCCTATTGATTGTATTCCAATTTTCCGAAGTATAGATTCATGTTATTCTGTTTTTATAAATAGAATATTGTACTGCTTTCTTAAATAACCATAAAAAAAATGGGATCATTTAAAAACGATCCCATCTTGGTAGGCTATGCCTACAATAATAATATAAATGATACCTTCTATCTTTCAATCCAATCTCCATCCTTATCGGCATAGACAGTACCCCTTTTTCCCTTATCCATAACTATCTCCAGTTTAAACTGTTGGGAATTGTTCACAAAAGCTTTATTAATTACCGCCGTAGGATAATAGGTGTCGATTGCCTTAGTTACTGCTACCGGCAATTCCGTAGTCCCTATTTCGGAGAATTTATCTTGGGCAACGCTTATTTCAGTACTGTCCCCCTTTACTATTTTATTCTCCTGCGCACAGGCGGTTAGACTTGTTAGTGATATTGCAATTCCAAAAAATAACTTTCTCATGATTCTAATTTTAACAATTATTACCATTACCAATGGAAAAACGATACCGAAATCAATAATAACCCTCAAAAACCTGATTAACAGTAGATTGCGTCAGCATCAACGTTTATGTGAATATGGGTAATACTGGGTATTTTGGACTTGGACCGTGTTAAAATTACACACCTTTTACAATAAGGGGAGATTATTACATCCACTAAAAAACTCTTGGATAATAGCCAATAGATTTATAATTGGTCTAATTAATGTGCTTGTTATGCGTGTTATATAAACCAGAAATGCATTATATATTCTTATAATTAAGGTACATAATAAGCAACAGCTAGAAAATTTAAAAAAAAAGGGCTGCCAAACAGCAGCCCTACTAATTCAAATAACTAAAATAACTCAATATTATAATGGATTACATATCGATCCAGTTGCCTTCAGCGTCAACATACAACTCAGAATTGGTTCCATCAGAAAAAGTAACCTCTAATTTGTATTCATCTTCGTCGTTCACATAAGCTTTATTTATAACGGCCCCAGCATGATCTTTCTCCAATGCTTTGGTAATCGTATCTGGTAAATTATCCAAGTCGATTTCAGTAAAATCTTGAGCCATAATTACTTCCATAATTCCATCGTGAAAAATTGGAGGAGTTGCCAATACAGGAGTTAAACTTCCCATTGCCAAAGCAGTTGCAAAAACTAAATTTTTCATATCATTTTTCATATCATTTTTCATATCTCTAATATTTTGTGTGAATACCTATTTTTTTCAAATGATAGAAGGAAAATTGTGCCAACAATGAAATACAAGATTTTATAAATTTAACTAATTGATTTTCATATACTTAAAGTATTAAAGTCCATAATACAGCATGTATAAAAATGTATAGTCCCCAAAAAAGTGTATAAAAAATACACACTTTTTTGGGGACTAATTACTCTACTAATTCTTTGAATAAGCTTATTGTCCCGTACAATGCAGGTAGGGACCGATTACATATACCCGCCGTAATCCTATTTTACCTGGTGCGCGGGTTTTAACAAGTCGTTTACCGTTTTTACAGGATTAAAGGTCGCCAAGGGAACTTCCACAAAAATGGTATTCCAAAAGGCCATCGCTCCATTCCAGAGACCTGGCAACTCCAAGGCTTTCAAATCCTTACCTTCTTTAGTTTTTTGGGTGATAAAGCCCTGTTTAGCGTCCACAAAATTCAATAAATTAAATTTTTCTCCTTTGTAATTTCTTACACCACATACCAAATCTACCGGATTAAAATGGGTTGAGTTCTTTAATATATTTACCTGTTCCGGATTGGACATGTCAACTTGTGCGGATTCAATTATTTGAAGGGAAATATGATCGTGGGCATCCCTAATCCAAAATGGGCCACCTCCTGGTTCGCCTTCGTTCTTGACCATACCACAAATACGGATGGGGCGGTTGATTTTATCCTTTAAAATTTCTATTTGCTGTCCAATACTAAACCCATTGTACTTATCCAAGAAACGTACGTTGAGTTCTTTTTCCAAAAACAATTTTATAGTCTCTAGTTTTTCGGAGGAAAGATTATCCCCGTCCAATGCTTCTGCATATTCAAAAGCTTTGGCTTGCAATTCCAAGAGTAATCCGGCCAGTATTTTTTTACTTCTTGCAACCTCCCCAGACAATCTTGGGGCCACTACATTATCAATATTTTTAATAAAAATAATGTCCGCATCCTGCTCATTTAAATTCTCTATTAATGACCCATGTCCTGCTGGCCTAAACAGTAGGCTACCATCAGAATTTCTAAACGGTTTATTGTCCAAGGTCACCGCAATGGTATCCGTAGAAGGTTTTTGAAAGGAATAATTTACGGTAAATGAGGTAGAGGACTCCTTTGCCACCCTTTCCCCTGCAATCTTAAATTCCTTATTGAACATTTCACCGTGTTGTTCCGAAATGGTAAAATGTAGATTAGCCTGGTTATTTACCTGGGCATAGGCAACTGCCTCCTTTAAATGTTCTTCAAACGGGGTTGCACTGTACTTACCATAATTATGAAAATTCAAAAGGCCCTTAGGATAAAATCCGAAATTTAAACCTTCGGGCATCAACATTTCCTTTACAAAAAGGTACTTTTCCTCGTCTTTCGACTTTGTTTTGCCAGCTATCCGTTTTTGTATAATATCGTAAAAGGCAAATTTCTCATAGCCTTCAAAAAAAGTTTTAACGTCCTTATCCTTGGTCCTGTCCAAATAGGCCTCGAATTTTTCGGTTTTTGGGTCGTAGGTATCCAAAAAATTAAACATCGCCTTAAACATTCGGGATGCAGCACCGGAAGCCGGCACAAATTTCAAAAGTGAAATTTTCTTTTTTGATTCCTCAAATTTTTTAATTAAGGCTTCTTCCTGGGTATCAGAAAATTTAGAAATTCCATCAGATACTATTGCTGCCTTTTCCAAACGTACAAAGGGAATACCCTCCTTAAACGTCTCTATTTGACCTAGAACTTTTTCCTTGGAAATTCCTTTCTTTTCTAATTGCTTTTTGTCGTCTTCCGTTAATTCCATTATTTTCTCAGTAGTTGGTTAATGTAGTTCTTGGCCGTTGTGAGCCTTGCTTTTTTATCACCCTTTAATATAATAAAATTCCTGTTATATTTTTCCAAAGTATCCTTGAAATAAAGAAACATTCGTTCACGGTCATTTGGCTTATCCCTTAAGTCGTCCTTTTCCCACGGAATGTCTATATAGGTCAAAAAATAAACATCGTAAGTATTCTGTAGTGCGTAAGCTTCCAATACTGGATCGCAATACCCTAAATAATAGGCCTCGGAATACACTTTGGTCTCCAGGAGGTCCGTATCGCATATTAAAACTTCATTGGCTTTTTTGGTCAGGGAGTTTTCTAATTTTATCTGCCCCTCAGCTATAGGCAATAAATCTTTGGGTTCACAAGTCTTCTTTTCCTTGTCCCATTTATCCTGAAGATAATCACGGGCGTATTCCGGCACCCAAACAGTATTGTAATGTATCGCCAATTCACGGGCCAAGGTTGTTTTTCCCGTAGATTCAGGACCAAATAAGACTACTTTAATAATACTTGAGGGCTCTTGTTTAAACTTTTCTTCCATGCAAGGTATCCGAAAATGGCAATAATGGTGAACAATAAATATTGCAGAGATGTAAAGATAAGTCCTTTATATAAATATAGGGGCACCGATATTACATCACCAATAATCCAATATACCCAATTTTCAAGTTTCTTCTTTGCCATAAGCCACATTCCTACAAAGAAAATTGCTGTTGTTAAAGTATCTACATATGCGGTCCAGCTATCAAACTTGTCAAAAACCAAGTACACCAAAGCAACAAAAATGACGGTAGCACCAAATAGAATAAGCGACAAGTTCTTTTCCTTTGCGGTTGTAAGGGTTATGGGAATAAAGTGGACCTCGTCTACCTTTCTAGTCCATACATACCAACCATAGATACTCATTGCAAAATAGTAGGCATTGATCAGCATATCTCCCAATAGACCAAATATCAAAAGTATATATACAAACACTCCGGTACTTAGAATTCCTGTAGGAAATACCAAGATATTCTCACGCATGGAATACCAAACACTTAAAAATCCAAAAACCACCCCTATCATTTCCAATATTATTAAATGTGTGGGCGTATCTTGGTACTGGGCAAAAATCCAATCAAAAATGGGGTTCATAATCGCTCCGGTCAGATTTTACAATTTTCATAAATAGTAATCCCTTATCCATTAACTCAAAGGAAGCCTTAATCTCAGCATTGAGAACCTTCATCACCTGGTCATATTCTCCGTAAATCTGCGTACTTAAAGGGTTTTCCAATACTGTAAGGCCGGAGACCCTAAGTTTTTTAATGAAATTGATTATGTGTTCCTCGAAGTCGTCTTGCAAGGGAGAAAGGGTAAGCTCTACTGATATATTCATGATTTAACTTGTCTTATGACGGGTAATCAACTAAGAATAGTGGTATTAAATATTGGCCAAAAATAACCCTTCACGTTCAAAGTTTTAGAATTTATTTAGGGATATTAATCGCAACACAGGAATCGTAACCAAGGACAGAGCACACCTAAATTTGGACCATCCGCTAAACTTTAATAGCGTATACGCAGGTGTATCCCTCAAACTCCAAAAATATAATATTGTAATGCGACGATTTACCCTTATACAGAATGGTTCCCGTGGTCTCCGTGTCCGACAAGGAAAAGTCGGTAATATCTATATGGTGCAAAAAACTAAGACCGTGTTGTGCATATATCTTATACAGCGATTCTTTGGCTCCCCAAACAATCGTAAGTTTTCTTACCAATGCATCTGCATTTGCCACGGTTTTATATTCCTCCAAAGGAGTGTATTTATTGGCGATGCTAAGAATTTTATCGCGCTGCATTTCTATATCAATTCCAACCTCTTTGGAATCGGAAATAATTATACCGGTAAATTCGTGTGAATGGGTAATGGAGATGAACTTGCCATCCTTTAAATGCGGTTTGCCCGCATCATCGTAATACAGATCATGATCAACATAGCCTTCTTCCGCCAACAAATGCCTGATACTCAAAAACCCCCTTCTGTGCAATTCCGATTTCATGCCCATCATTCGTTTTTGGCAATGTGGGGTTAGCACAATCCCTTCGGAAAGTTGGGATTCCGTTTCCTGAACTTTCCAAATCAAGACTTTAGCGTTTTCGTCTACTGTTATTGTTTTGTAAAGAGGCATTAGGTTATTTAAGTTATTACTACCTTTGCAAATGCAAAAAATAAGATAATTGTTCTATTACTAAAGTAAAAATAAAAACGGAGAAGAAATAAGCTAATCGAAGATATTCTTCATTTAAATTATTTTTAATTAATTTCTCCTTATTCTATTTTGGCGATTATGACCAATTAACTATAACAAAGATAAATATATGAGTACTAAAACCATTCCTTACGTACCCTATAAAGTAAAAGATATTGGCTTAGCCGATTGGGGAAGAAAAGAAATTGAACTAGCAGAAGCCGAAATGCCCGGCCTAATGTCCTTAAGGGAAGAGTACGGAAAAGAACAGCCTTTAAAAGGCGCCCGTATTGCAGGATGCTTGCACATGACCATACAAACTGCCGTTCTTATTGAAACTTTGGTAGCCTTGGGAGCAGATGTTACTTGGAGTTCCTGCAATATTTTCTCTACCCAAGATCAAGCTGCTGCAGCTATTGCGGCCTCTGGGGTGCCAGTATATGCTTGGAAGGGAATGAGCGAGGAAGAATTTAACTGGGCCATTGAACAGACGTTGTTTTTTGGTGAAGATCGCCAACCTTTAAACATGATATTGGATGATGGTGGTGACCTTACCAATATGGTGCTCGACAAATATCCAGAATTGGCCTCAGGTATAAAAGGACTTTCGGAAGAGACCACCACTGGTGTCCATAGGCTTTACGAGCGTGTAAAAAATGGAACTTTGCCAATGCCGGCTATCAATGTTAACGATTCTGTTACCAAATCCAAATTCGACAACAAATACGGATGTAGGGAAAGTGCTGTAGATGCCATTCGCAGGGCTACAGATACCATGCTCGCAGGTAAAAGGGTCGTAGTTGCCGGATATGGCGATGTAGGAAAAGGAACTGCTGCATCTTTTAAAGGAGCAGGCTCTATTGTTACCGTTACCGAAATTGATCCAATTTGCGCCCTACAGGCCGCAATGGACGGTTTTGAAGTGAAAAGGCTGGATACCGTTATTGGCAATGCCGACATCGTAATAACCACTACAGGAAACAAGGATATTATTCAGTCCCAACATTTTAAAGCGATGAAAGATAAAATCATCGTTTGTAATATTGGTCATTTCGACAATGAAATAGACATGGCATGGTTGAACAAAAACTACGGTCACACCAAGGATGAGATAAAACCTCAAGTAGACAAATACACTATTGATGGTAAAGATATTATTGTTTTGGCCGAAGGTAGATTGGTAAACTTAGGCTGCGCTACAGGTCATCCAAGTTTTGTAATGAGCAACTCGTTCACCAACCAGACCTTGGCTCAAATGGAACTTTGGAACAACACTGACAAATACAACAATGAAGTTTATATGCTTCCGAAACATTTGGACGAAAAGGTAGCCGCCTTGCACTTGTCCAGATTGGGAGTGGAATTGGAGACTTTAAGACCAGAGCAAGCAGAGTACATCGGGGTATCCGTAAAAGGCCCGTTTAAACCTGATTACTACAGGTACTAGATTTTATACTTATATAGAAAGAATCTGGACACCTTTATAATGTTATATCAAAATCCTTATCTTACCTAAGCAGATAAGGATTTTGATTTTTTTTTAATTCCCACACAAACTTAATGAACATACTCTTAACAGGAGCTACTGGAACCTTAGGTTCCCGAGTGTTATTTTCACTTTTAGAATTCCACTTTCAAAGTGTAGAAACCATATACCTTCCTGTTCGGAAAAAAACTTCGGTTAGCGCAAAAGAACGTATTGCAAAAGTATTATCAAGTGACTTTACCACTGATTTTGTAAAAAACAACCTCCCTGAAATTTTAAAAAAAATTGTAACAGTCGACGCCCAAGACCTATTAAATCCTACGTCATTTATAGGGAACAACAGAATTGATTATTTTATACATTCAGCTGGTTTTGTAAACCTATCCACCGACCCAGCAGCCAAAGAGGAAATTTTTAACCGGAATCTACAGTTTACCAAGGACATTTTCAATGCCTATCAAAAGCATATTGAAAAATTCATATATATAAGTACGGCATTTGCCGCCGGTAATATTGGCGGACTTTTGGATAATGATTATTCCAACATAAAACACGACAATTATCGCAATTATTACGAAGCTTCCAAACACGCTTCCGAAAAGTTTCTATTAAAAGCTGGTAAAGACATTAATATTCCCATTCAAATTTTACGACCTAGCGTTCTTGGGGGAAATATTAATGAAAGCCCAAACTACTTCATATCAAAATATATGGTTTTTTACCTTTTTGCGAAGTTTTTTCATAACAACAACTCCAAAGATGCCATAAGAATTACTACCAAGGCAGGCACCGGCTTAAATATAATTCCAACCGATTATGCAGCTCAAGTAATTGCGAGGGTGATTTCTACGGATATTCAACAATTGAACATTGTTCATTCCAAAGAAACCAATATGATAAAGGGCATATCCAAAATATTAAAGGTAGTAGGGTTCTCGAATTTTAGTTTTACCGAAGACCAAATAAATACCTCAACAGGGTTTTCTTCAAAATTGGAAGAGTTTTATTATAAATCTATAGGGATACATTTACACCCGTATATGACTTCCAAGCCCAATGAATGGGACACCCAACTTTTAGAAAGTATTTTACCAATACCAAGCTATAACCTTGTGGATTATTTGTCTGAAACAGTTGCATTTGCCAAGTTGAACAATTTCAGGAGTCAGCCGTGGTAAGGATGAAAAGGCTATGAGTCATGCTTAATTGTTGTATTTCTGCAAAAATTGGGATGAACATGATTTATACTGTTCTTTAATTTCAGCTCTATTTATTAGGCATAATCGAATGAAACTTTTGTTGAAATTATTCTTTCATTTTACTCAATTGGTTGTTATTGTTTTTTATCGGATTTCGTGAATCTTCGATTTCTTTGCTTTCCAATGAAACCGACGCAGGAGGTTCATGAATACCTTATTATAAAATAGAAAGGCAATGAATAAAACGAAATAAACCTGCCTTCCGGCAGGCAGGAGAAAAGACCCTTCTTCACTAGATCGAATTCGATAAGGAAAAATAATTATTCAACTCAAAAGGAGTACGGAACACGAACTCTGGGATAGTCTATTCTATCTTTTTCTAATTCACACACAACTTTTGTGATTGATCCCATGTTAAATCACAATTGAAGACGGTAAATCGGCAAAAAAATATCTTTAAATAACCAAAACAAAAAACCCTCTTTGTTTCCAAAGAGGGTTTCTAAATTTTAAAAGACTTGCTTTTTAGGCTTCAAATGGTTCAATAGAAACATAAGATTTACCTCCAGCTTTCTTTTGGAACTTAACAAGACCATCAATCCTTGCATGCAAAGTATGATCTTTTCCAGCGTAAACATTCTCACCTGGGTTATGCTTAGTACCACGTTGTCTTACAATGATGTTTCCTGCAATGGCAGCTTGTCCACCATAAATCTTAACGCCTAAACGTTTCGATTCTGATTCCCTACCGTTTTTAGAACTACCTACACCTTTCTTATGTGCCATGATATAATGTTTTAATTCTTGTTATTAACTTAAAGCGGCAATTAATTCAGCCTTTTTCATTGAAGAATAACCTTCAACTCCCTTAGCTTTTGCCAATTCTCTTAGCTCAGCAACTGTATTTTTACTCAAATCTTCAGTAGCCTTTGCTTCCACCTTCTTAGGTGCTTCAGCTTTTACCTCTGCTTTTTTAGCGGCAGGCTTAGCTTCTTTTTTTGGTTCCGCCTTTTTCTCAGATTTTTTAGCTCCAGAAGCAATGATACCCTCTATTACCAATTCTGTCAAATATTGACGATGACCGTTTTTCTTTTTGTAACCTTTACGTCTTTTCTTTTTAAAGACAATTACCTTGTCACCTTTTAGGTGCTTAATGACTTTAGCCTCAACAGCGGCTCCGTCTATAGCGGGGGCGCCAATTGTGATGTTACTACCATCTTCCAACAAAAGAACGTTATCAAAGGTTACTTTGCTACCTTCTTCGTCTTGTAAACGGTGAACATACACTTTTTGGTCTTTCGCAACTTTAAATTGCTGCCCTGCTATCTCTACAATTGCGTACATAGCTTGTGTTATTTATATATTTAAGAACAAGCCTAATATTTACTTAGGCGGGTGCAAATATACTCCTAAATCCTTAATCCACAAGTGATTTTTAAGATTTTTAAACCGATTTTCTTTTGAGGTTGTTGGAAGTCTTGAACAATTGCATAAATGAAAGGGTCAACACCAAGGAAGTAGCAAATCCCATAATGGCCACAGTAAAGAACACTATACCTTCAGAAGTATTATAATCCCTAAACCAGACTTTGGAAAGTTTATCCAAAAACCCAAGATTTATTTCAGTAGCGTAAAAGGCGAAAAAAATTGTGAAAATCAATGTCCCCACAAAGCCGGTAATAATTCCCGCCGAAAAACCTTTACCATAATTGAAGGCAGGTCCTTCCTTAAGCCTAAAGTATTTTATAGCCTCATATATTCCAAATCCAGTTATTACACCATTAAAAAGGCTGTAAAATATATTTGTATGTAAGTTAAAAAGCGACAACAATAAGAAATAGGCAATTAATGAGCCACTAACAGCTATTCCAAACCTAATCGGGAGCGCGTATTGTTTCATTGTTTTAAATTTTCAGGTTATGCATTTAATTTACAGAATTTTAATGATTTATGCACGCTAATTAACAAGGAATTGATTTTGAAGTCCGTTTTCTTGACACTCCCTCCATTATCCATTCGTAGACTATGTATTTTAAAGGCATACAAAATCTCCCAATCTCTACACACTGTTAATTAAATTTATTTTTCTTGGCTTAAAACCATTGTTTTTGTTCGAGTATCACAGTAATGTATCATAGTGATAACACAACATCCACCAATTTCTGTAAAAATGGAATCGAAATACAGCGTACAAAAGCCCCAATTCAGTATCTTTGATTTAGAATAAAAAGTGTGGTGCTGAGCATTTCCATGAGGGTCGACCCCACTTAAAACTTAACTTAAAAAGTCCTTTTGGCCCTGTGAATTATTATTAAATCTACCCTATGACAAAAAAAAATCTAATTCTTATTATATCCATTTTAATCGCAGTTACCTACTCCTGTAAGGAAAAGAATAATGAAGTTTCCCAAATGAAAGAGGTAATGGCCATTCATGATGAACTAATGCCCAAAATGGGGACTATAGGTAAATTGGTCTCGCAATTGGATGAAGACATAACCAATGATGCTTCTTCCAATGACTACGCAGCAGCAAGGGAAGACTTAAAGGCAGCGCATAAGGCCATGATGGATTGGATGAAAGGCTTTGGCGAGCGTTTTGATGGTGATGAGATATTAAAAGCAAAGGCCTTGACAGATGAAAAACAAAAATGGTTGGATGAAGAGGAGACCAAAGTCAAAGCCCTCAGAGATCAAATAAATTCGAGTATTAAAAAGGCAGAGGATTTGCTTAAAAGCAATTAATCAGCCTATTATTTCTTCCAACGCAAGGATTCAATAATGTTCCGCATATCTTTCTGTAAGTACACCGCTGCAGGCAAAATAGAATCATAATTGGGTTTGGCATAAAAATACAAGGATCCGGTTACAAAGTGCTTGGTGCTGTCCGTTACATAAAACTGGGACTGGGAGGCGGCATCACCCTTTATCTCATAATACATTCCATATACCTTATGGGGTTCATTCACTACTGGGTCCTCATAAATACCCTCGGCCTTTAACACATGCTCATAGCTTAACTTCTGGGCATCGGTAAGAAGCTTATCCAAATTCCCGTTTACCTCCTTGTAATTAACAAAAATGGACCCCTTCATTAATGGATAGTCCAAAACAAAGGAAGTATTTGTTTCGGATTTTAATCTGGCCATTTCATTGTACTTGATAGAAAAGTGCTCGGTTTGTAAAACTTCTTCCTTTCCAGATGGATATTCCAACCTAAGCATTGCCTTGGGCTTGGGCAGAACATCATCTTTACATGCAGTTATAAAACAAACCATAAAAATTAAAAGTCCAATATTAAGCTTCATGTGGCAATGTAATTTTTATCTGTTTCAATCGTTTTTTATCAAGGCTCTCCACAACAAATTGATAATCCTTGAATATTACCACCTCTCCCCTTTTAGGAAAGCTTCCGGCAATCTCCAAGACAAAACCCGCTACAGTTTCCGATTCCCCTTTTTTCTCCTCAAAATCATCTTCATCCTCAATTTTAGCAACTCTATAAAAATCCTTCAAAGCCGTTTTACCATCAAAGACGTAGTTAAAATCGTCCAGTTTTGAGAAAATTAAATCCTCATCATCAAATTCATCACTAATATCCCCAACAATTTCTTCTATAATATCTTCAAGCGTAACTATCCCGGAGGTACCCCCATATTCATCCACCACAATGGCCAAATGATTTTTCTTGGTCTGGAAATCCAACAATAAATTATCCAATTTTTTGTTCTCCGGAACAAAATAGGGCTCTCGGATCAGGGACATCCAATTGAAGGTTTTTCGGTCTATGTAAGGCAAAAGATCCTTAACATAAAGGACCCCCAAAACATTGTCCATATTTTGGGAAAAAACCGGTATCCTGGAATAACCATGGGTTTTAATTTCACCTAACACTTCCAAAAATTTCATTTCCTCGTTAAGGGCAAAAATATCAATCCTCGGTCGCATCACCTGTTTGGTATCCGTATTTCCAAAAGAGACGATCCCCTCTAGAATTTTCTGTTCCTCCACGGTCGTATCTCCCTCTGACGTGAGCTCCAAGGCCTGGGACAAATGTCCAACGTTCAGGTTGGATTTCTGCTTGCCCAATTTATTGTACAGGTATATCGTGGCAGACCTCATGGGGAGACTTAAAGGGGAAAATAAAAAATCCAACACCTTTAGTGGGTAGGTCATAAAAAAGGCAAAGGTAAATCTATTGCGATTGGCGTATACTTTTGGCAAAATCTCCCCAAACATCAATATTAAAAAGGTGACCACTACCACCTCCAAAAGGAAGCGTACAGGTAAAATTCCAAATATAGTATAGGTAATATCGGCGAAAATAGTGTCGCCAATGTTATTGAACAATAATACGACCCCAATATTTATGGCATTATTTGCAATTAAAATAGTGGCCAACAGTTTTTTTGGACGGTCCAAAAGTTGAACTACAATTTTCCCTTTGGCCGTCTTTTTTTCCTCTATTTCATTAACATCGGTTTGGGATAGGCCAAAAAAAGCGACCTCAGCCCCCGAAATAAGGGCAGAACAAAATAACAAAATTAAAAGTATCGCGATTTTTAGGGCAAAACCGCTATCGATTGCAATAAAATTCAATAATAAACTAAGGGGGTCTGGGTCCAATAGTCAGTCTTTAAATTTAATTAGTCTAAAATGGTAGATCATCTTCCTCTTCGGGTCCGTTTGCACCTAGGGGCTCATTAACCTTGTTTGTTGTATTTGTTGTTGCAGATGACCCCTGCTGCGGTTGATTCTGGTTGCTTGCTTGGGAGTTGGCCGTACTCTCTTTTTTGGTAGTCAAAAAAGTAAAATCCTGAACATGCACCTCGGTGGTATACCTGGTATTACCATCTTCCCCTTGCCATTGACGGTTTTTAAGTCGCCCTTCCACATATATTTTATCCCCTTTGCTAAGGTACTTTTCACAGATTTCCGCGGCTTTGTTCCTTATTACAATATTATGCCAATCCGTATTGGTCACCTTTTCTCCAGTCTGCTTGTTGGTATAGGTTTCATTGGTAGCCAATGGAAATCTTCCAATACAGTTGCCACCTTCAAAATAGTGCATCTTAACCTCATCTCCCAAATGCCCGATCAGCATTACCTTATTTAGTGTTCCGCTCATAACTCAAATTATACTTCAAAGGTACTAAATTTTAAACGTTTTTATAAAATCTGCAATTAAAACTGGAACAGGATATTTATGAAGTTCAGCTATTTGTATTCCATTTTCCAGATTGGAGTCAAAGGTGATGATCCAAAACCTAGTGTGCAAATGTTGATGGGAAAGTTTATGAACTATTTTATTTTCATTGTACAAGTATATTTCCGAAGGTTCTTCCAAGGTAATATATTCTCCAAGATTTTGGGCCACTTCTGCTTGCTCTATGTACTTTTCCGTTTCCAACAACGGGAATTGGTACAAATTTTGCCAAATTCCACTCCCCTTTCTTTGCTGCAATAAGGTTTGCTTATTTTCGTCTACCAGGACCAAATAATTAAAATAACGATTACGAACCTTATTCTTTTTAATTTTCACAGGTAGACCATCAATGTTGTTGGTCGCAAAAGCCACACAGCTTTCCCGTAAAGGACAAATTCCACACTCTGGACTTTTGGGAGTACATTGTAGGGCACCAAATTCCATTATCCCCTGATTATAATCCCTAATGTTAGTGACATCCATGACTTTTTTGGCCAATTCCTTAAAATAAAGAATCCCCTCGGAACTATTAATAGGCAGGTCCACTCCATAATAACGGGCCAAAACCCTATATACATTTCCATCCACCACGGCCTCTGGTAGATTGAAACAGATAGAAGCAATTGCACTGGCTGTATAATCGCCAATTCCTTTAAGTTTCAAAAGCTCTTTATAGGTATTTGGAAACCTGCCATTATATTTTTCAGAAATTATTTTTGCAGTGGCATGTAAATTTCTTGCCCTCGAATAATACCCCAATCCTTGCCATAATTTAAGAACCTGTTCCTCTGGTGCTCCTGCCAAATCCTGCACTTTCGGAAAGGCCTCCACAAACTTTAAATAATAAGGTATACCTTGCGCCACACGGGTCTGTTGTAGCATTATTTCAGACAGCCAAATAAGATAGGGGTCATGGGTTTTTCTCCATGGAAGAAGTCTCTTATTAACATGGTACCACTCTAAAATTATTCTGGAAAAATTCATTTAACAGGGAATAATTTACAAAAGTAACGGTTTACTAACTTAAAATTAAGTTCCTTAGCAATGAAAGATTCAATTTAATTCATATATTTGCATCCCGAAAAAAAAATTCTTTAGAAATTTATTTAGTTAAAATGACGAAAGCGGAAATTGTAACGAAAATCTCAGAAAAACTGGGAATTGAAAAAGGAGATGTGCAAGCAACTGTGGAATCTTTCATGGATGAAGTTAAAACATCTTTAGAAAGCGGAGACAACGTATACTTAAGAGGTTTCGGCAGTTTTATCATTAAAACAAGAGCTGAAAAAACAGGTAGGAATATTTCCAAGAATACTACCATAAAAATCCCCGCACACAACATCCCTGCCTTTAAACCGGCAAAGGTTTTTGTTGAAGGAGTAAAGAGTAATGTACAAGTCAAATAAAATAATATTAATCTAAAAAAATAGACCTCTATGCCTAGTGGTAAAAAAAGAAAAAGACATAAGGTAGCTACCCACAAGCGCAAGAAGCGCAGGAGAGCTAACCGACACAAGAAAAAGTAGTTGTATCAACTACTTTTTCCTTTTATACGTTCCTTGACATAGAAATTCGTAAAAGAATTTCGACGGGTTTACACAACCTGTACAAATTATTGTTTAATCATTTGTCCCCGCTCGAGAATTATTGAGTGGCAGGATGAATATAAATTAATTCAGGTGAATAGAGAATTAATCGTAAGATCTAGTTCCAATGCCATTGATTTTGCCTTGCTAAAGGATGGAAAACTCACTGAATTGCACAAAGAAGAAGACAGTAACGACTTTGCCGTAGGCGATATTTTAATTGCCAAGGTTAGAAAGCCGGTAACTGGACTAAATGCAGCCTTCGTAAATGTAGGGTACGAGAAAGATGCCTTTCTACATTACCACGATTTAGGGCCACAACTAGCTTCTATGTTGAAATTCATTAAAAAAGTTAGCACTGGAAAACTTAAGGACTATTCCTTAAACAATTTTCAGTTTGAAGAAGATATTGACAAAAATGGTAGCATCACTGATGTTATTAAAGCCAATCAATCTTTACTGGTACAAATAGTAAAGGAACCCATTTCCACAAAAGGACCTCGAATAAGCTCTGAACTTTCCATAGCTGGCCGTTACTTGGTCATGGTCCCTTTTTCCGATCGCGTATCGGTTTCTCAAAAAATCGAAAGCAAAGAAGAAAAAGATAGGCTAAAAAGACTCGTCAGGAGTATTAAGCCTAAAGGGTTTGGCGTTATTATCCGAACAGTAGCAGAAGGTAAAAAAGTTGCAGAACTAGACAAAGACTTACAAAATTTACTGAACAAGTGGTCAGTAATGTGCGACAAAATTCAAAAAGCACCACATCCATCCAAAGTTTTGGTTGAGCTCACTAGAGCTTCCTCCATTCTTAGAGATGTTTTTAATGATTCCTTTACTGGAATTCATGTTGATGATGAAACGCTTTTTGAACAAGTAAAAGATTATGTGCATGAAATTGCACCCGAAAAAGAATCTATTGTAAAGTTGTATAATTCTTCTGTGCCCATTTTTGAAAAATTTGGGATAGAAAGACAAATAAAAACTTCATTTGGCCGTACGGCTTCCATGAGCAAAGGTGCTTATTTAATTATTGAACATACGGAAGCACTTCACGTTATAGACGTTAACAGTGGTAACCGTTCCAATAAAGCCAAAAATCAGGAAGACACAGCCCTTGAAGTAAATTTATTGGCCGCCTCAGAAATCGCAAGACAATTGCGACTTCGCGATATGGGAGGAATCATCGTCGTAGACTTTATCGACATGGGCAAAGGCGAACACAGAAGACGCCTTTTTGATCACCTTAGGGATGAGATGAAAGACGACAGGGCCAAACACAAAATACTGCCCCCAAGTAAGTTTGGACTCATACAAATTACAAGACAACGGGTTAGACCCGAAATGAACATTAAAACAAGTGAGGAAAATCCAAATGGCTCTGGCCAGGAGGTTGAAGCTCCAATTGTTTTGATCGACAAGATAAATTCAGATCTGGAAAAGCTCTTAAAAGGTCCGGCAAAAGATGATGGAATCATTTTAAACATACATCCATTTATTGCCGCTTATTTAACCAAAGGGTTTCCATCCATACGTTCCAAATGGTTTTTGGAACATAAAAGATGGGTTAAAATACAACCCAGGGATGCCTATACTTATCTTGAATATCGTTTTAAGAACAAAGACGGTAAAACCATATACTAATGAATAAGCGACTTCCAAAACGGAGTCGCTTTTTTTGTTTTAATATGTATTGATTATGGTTGTACGTTTAGGTGTCAATAAAAACATTGGAACAGGATTGTTTACAGCTTGGCTAATGCCAGACTATTAGGAGTAAAATTATCCCAAGAACCATTTACCACTATAAAATTATTCTTTCATTTTCTTTGCTTGTCCAAAGAAAACGAAACAAAAGAAAAGACACTCCTTCATTATGTGTCCCCAAAAATCTTGGGATTTTTGTGACCGGTGGCCCGGCCTAAATTATTTCCCAGGCTTCAATAATTCTTCACGGCCACGCCTCCTACACTACAGAAGGAGATCGGCCCACAAGACGCTATTTACTTCTAAGGCAAAAGTTTTCAGTAGATAAAAAGGCTTTGTTGTTTTCCAAATCTTAAAATTCAACCCAGGGATGCCTATACTTATCTTGAAAATCGTTTTAAGAACAAAGACGGTAAAACCATATACTAATGAAAAAGCGACTTCCAAAACGGAGTCGCTTTTTTTGTTTGCAAACTTTTAAATTTCCTATAATTACAACCTCAAATTACTTCACCCTAGGTGTAACCACAATATTTCTAAATTCTATTGGACCATGATCGCCCTGAAAGTACAATGGCCCTGGCTCACCCTCCTTACTATCCAAAGCTCCTCCAGTAATTCCGGGGATTATTTGGTCGCTAATTACCGTAGTTCCGTTAGCCACAACTGTAACCCTTCTCCCTATCAAGGTAATATCATATTCCTGCCATTCGCCGGCAGCCTTGGCTACCACCTCATTAGGTGTAAGAAAGCCATATACGCCACTATATTCCACATCTGAAGGTTCTGCTCCTTGACTATCGGTTATCTGCACCTCGTAGCGTCCCCGTAGATAAACCCCACTATTACTACCCTTGGGATATTTAAATTCCAAATGCAATTTAAAATCATCGAATTTTTGCTCAGATACCAAATTGGACCCGGATTTAGGACTTTTTAACTCTCCCGCATCTACAATCCACTGGTTTTCACCCATGGCCTGCCATCCACTTAAATCCTTTCCGTTGAATAATTTAATAGGCTTGCCCCACTTCGGATTTTTGCTATGCTCCAATTTAGGGGCACGCGTAGCCACCCAATTGTAAGTTTGGCCATTGGTATACAACATGGTCCCCTTTAATTCATCACCGCTCATAGTGCCTTCAAATTCCATATTACGATCACCACTTTCCCATTGCGGAGGAATGGCGAAACTAAATTTCCCATCATTCATTTTTACTTCAGCAATAGGACGGGCACTACCCATGGCATATACGAACCTTCCTACCAAAGTACGACTACCGGAGTGACGGATTTCCAACCAGGAAGGAAGTTCTTCCCCATCTTGGGAAATAACCATATCCCAGCGTCCCTCTATCGGGTTTATTTGCTGGGCAAAAGTCAAAGTAGTAAATGCCAGTAAAAGGCTCAGTGCTACTACACACGTCTTAAATTTATTAATCATTTTGGAGATTGTTTTTATGAATCGTAAATATAATTACATTATACCTAGTTCACCAATATAACCCCTCAAAATAACCACACTTATGGCCTAGTAACTTTAAGACATTGAAAAAATAAGAGGGTAGCTTTATCAATACCGTAAAGCACCGTATATTTACAGCATTGCTCCCACAAAATCAACTGGTGCAATAGACAAACAAGAGCCTTATTGACCGAATGATCCAAATTAAAAATTCATATACCGTAGATGAAGCCACCAAGAAATTGGAAGGGTATTGTGCCTATCAGGACCGTTGCCATAAAGAGGTGATTTCCAAGTTAAGGGCAATGAATATGATTCCCGAGGCCATAGACCTTATTGTGGGACATCTTATTAAAGAAAATTTCCTAAACGAAGAACGCTTTGCCAGAAGTTTTGCCCGGGGCAAATTCAACATAAAAAAATGGGGAAGAATTAGAATTGAAAATGAGCTGAAGTATAGGGAAATCTCCAAATACAATATAAAGTTGGCCATGGAGGAAATAGATTCCAAGGAATACTTAAAATCCTTTAATTCCTTAGCCAAAAAACGCTTGGCGGAAATAAGGGAGAAAGACCTACAAAAACGACGTAAAAAATTAGCGGATTACCTCTTATACAGAGGGTGGGAAAGTGGAATGGTGTATGAGAAAGTCTACGAACTAGTTCCCAACAAATAACAATAACCCTTCCGGCCCCTCCAACATGAAGGGGGCGAAGAGTCGTATATTTATATTAATTTAAGTTAAAGGACGCCCCTATACTGAAGACAAACTGGTTGTGCAATTTTTCTGCCGCTGTCAAAGTCTCAGTTTTATATTTTGCCAGAGGCGCGTTTAATTCGGTAAATACACCGAAGCCATCGCTGAAAAAGTACCTAATACCTAAATGACCGCCAAAATTCTTAAGACCAAGGTCCAATCCGGGATAAATATCCACATTGTCACCTAACTGAAAAACGCTACCCAAATTGGCATTAAATCTTGCCTTTAAGTCTATTCTATCACCAAAATCGGCATTGATCAGCTCCGCAACCCCTAATACATAGGAAGAAGAAAGACCCAGAGAGAAGTTTTCACCCAAACCGTAATCATAGGTCACGACAATTCCAGTTCCATTATCCTGAAAGTTGGTCCCTATCTGAAATTTCATATCTTCCCTACCCTCAAAAGCCTGTGCATTAACAGATGCCACAGCTAAAATAAACACCAATGCAATTAATAATTTTCTCATAGTTATCTTACAATTATATTTTTTAATTAAAGGCGACAAAGATATTCCTTTCTGCAAACAAAAGCCCTAAGACAACTGCTTATTTGTTCTCTCAATAGCCTGTTCATTCTTCCAATCGATCCACTCCTGCCCTTTTAGCCTGCGCATTATGTTATCATAATAACGCATTACCAATACATTGTAGAAGGCCCTTCCCAAATTAACAGGGTTTCGGGCAATGGCACGTAAACTCATGGAAAAACCGGGACTGAGATATTTCATATAATGCCAATACCCTTCAGGCATATACAACACCTCGCCATGTTCCAACCGGGTTTTAAATCCGGAGGCATTTTTTAAGGCGGGCCACTTTTCATAATCGGGATTGGAAAAATCTATGCTTTCATGAGTAATCAAGGAATGTGGTACTTTATACAAGTATTTATTCTGTGACTGGGAAAAAAGGATAATCTCTTTCTTTCCTGCGAAATGAAAATGAAAGATATTGGCCAGATCAATATCATAGTGCATAAAAGTGTGGGAATTGGTCCCTCCAAAAAAAAGCATGGGCAGCCCCTTCATTAAGTTCAGGCCAAAATCAGGAAAAGAATAATCCTTCTGTAGCTCTGGAACCTCTTTAAGAATATTCCATAAAAAGATGCGATATTTTGTAGGCTCCTTTTGCAAAAGGTCCAGATAATCGGACATTTTCATTGTTGCATGCGGCTCATTAAAGCCATCTTTGTAATGCACCGGACGATCATCATATAGTGGTACCGTCTTATTGCCGGCCACTTGCCCCATATAATCAAAATTCCATTTGGTATAGGCAGGCCATTCCTCAATACACTTTTCTATAACCACAGGTTTTTGCGGCCTAAAATAGTTGTTGAGAAACTCTTCTTTGGTAATATTCGCTACCCTTGGAATCTCCTTTAAGTTCAAAATAACTTGATTGATTATTCTAGCAAAATTAAAAAAACCAAAAATAATTTTCTTGGCAATTTATTCCAACGCAGGATTACTCCGTTAGATTGGCCTTCTTTTTTGCGGCTTCATTGCGGTCAATGGTATGTCCGGGCCTAGTCCATTTTGGCTTTTCGCCCTTGGCTGCATACTGGGAATCCTTAGCTTCCACAGTTTGTGGCTGGGAAACCTTGGTAAAAGCTTTTTGTGGGTTTAATCCCAACAACTTAAACATAGCCATATCCTCATTTACATCCGGGTTGGGGGTAGTAAGCAACTTATCCCCGGCAAATATAGAATTGGCACCGGCAAAGAAACACATGGCCTGCCCTTCCCTACTCATTTGAGTCCGACCGGCAGATAAGCGCACTTGGGTTTCGGGCATAATAATTCTGGTAGTGGCCACCATACGAACCATATCCCAAATTGGGATTGGAGGTAGGTCTGCCATAGGGGTACCTTCAACAGCCACTAAGGCATTGATCGGCACGGATTCCGGTTGTGGGTCCAAAGTGGAAAGGGCTACCAACATTCCCGCCCTATCTTCCAAAGCTTCGCCCATACCAATAATACCACCGCTACAAACGGTAACATTACTCTTGCGTACGTTGTCTATAGTATCTAAACGATCCTTAAACGCACGGGTAGAGATTACATCTTTATAGTAGTCCTCGGAAGTATCCAAATTATGGTTGTAAGCATATAGTCCGGCTTCCGCCAAACGATGTGCCTGGTTCTCGGTAATCATTCCCAAAGTACAGCAAACTTCCATGTCCAGCTTGTTAATAGTACGCACCATCTCCAACACCTGATCAAACTCGGGTCCGTCTTTTACATTTCTCCATGCAGCTCCCATACACACCCTGGAGCTCCCTGCTGTTTTAGCGCGTAGGGCCTGAGCCTTAACTTGGGAAACGCTCATAAGATCATTGCCTTCAAGATTGGTATGGTAGCGTGCAGCCTGTGGACAGTATCCACAATCCTCTGGACATCCCCCTGTTTTAATGGATAGCAAGGTAGATACCTGAACCGTATTGGGGTCATGGTTTTCCCTATGTACTGTAGCCGCCTCGTAGAGCAGCTCCATAAAGGGTTTGTTGTAAATATCCAGTATTTCCTGTTTGGTCCAGTTATGTCTTACTTCGCTCATACAATTTAGTTCTTGGGGCTTTCCCCAACTTCCTTTGACATCTGTAAGGTGTAGACCTACAAGGTCGTCAAGACCTTGCAGGTCCTCCTTGCAGGACAAGGAAGTCGGGGTCGGGCTTTCCGCTATATCTTTTTCAGTTTACCTTCGCTAGGCGCGGTAAACATAAAAAGGATGTCGCTGCAATCCCTAAGCCAACATCGATTTAAGCGTCAAAAATAACCTATAATCTGCAGAAATTGCAAAAATCGATTCCTAAATTCTTAGATAATGCTATTTAATAAGGGCTAAAAAATCTTTGATTAGTTATAAATGGACTATCCCGGTAGTTGACAAACTATTAAATCCCTTTATAAAAGGAATTAAGGTCTTCCTATAATAATACTCACCGCATTCCCACCAAAACCAACCGCATTCTCCATTACTTTGTTTATCTCAATGGAAAGAAACTTTTGGAACTTATATTGTATCTTTACTTTAAGAAATAAAAAATTATTATGGCAAGCATTGATTTAAGAAATACGGTCAGGGAGTACATAGATAAGGCAGATATAAGGCTTCTAAAGATGATGAAAGCATTAGCGGAAAGTTATCAAAATGACGAGCAGGAGCTTACTTTAAGCGAAGAACAATATCAAATGATGGATATGCGTAAGGAAGCCCATTTAAAGGGAGAAAGTAAGTCATTAACTTGGGACCAAGTCAAACTAAACGCCAGAAATGCTGCACAATAATGGCATATAATTTAGAGGTTAAAAACGATGCCAATCTAGAAATTATTGAAGCTTATCTCTATTACGAAGAAAAACGGATTGGATTGGGTGAAGAATTTTTGGAACATTTGGATATCTATTTTGAACGAATTATAGCCAATCCTAAATACTTTCCCCAAAAACGTAAACCTTATAGAGAAGCATTTTTAAAACGCTTTCCATTCTTAATTATATATGAAATCACTAAAAATAAAGTAATTGTTTATTCCGTATTCAATACTTGGCAAAATCCCAAGAAAAAGAAAAAATAATTCTAGTTCCGTGCCAATTCATACTCATCCGTAGAATTTATAATGAATACTTCTCCTAAGGGTTTGGCACAATAGATTTTTATTCCTTCTGTTTGCTTCCACAATTAAATCTTACCCAAAAGAATACTCACCGCATTCCCACCAAAACCAACCGCATTCACCATCACCTTATTGATCTGTTTTGGCATAGCATCATAATTCACATATGGCACTCCTATAAACTCTTGGTGCTGCAACATTAATACCGCCAATTCCAAACTCAACATTCCCGAGGCACCAAAAGAATGTCCTAGCTTCCATTTATTAGTGGTCATTGCCGGCTCATGAGATCCAAATACTTTTTCAATAGCCCTTACTTCGGACAAATCACCTTTAATGGTTCCAGGAGCATGTAGTACTACCACATCTATTTCCTTTGGATCTATTCCGCCCAAAGCCATCTTCATGGAACGCTGAAAACAAACTGCATCAGAGGAAATAGAAATATTATGTTCCAATATCTCGGTTGCGTATCCCAAGCCTTCAATACGGGCAAGGGCATTTTGTATTTTACCTTTCTCCAAACATGCCATGGAAGCAGCCTCACCCAAAACCATACTGTTCTGTTTCTTGTCCAAGTCCAAAGCGCGACAAGGATAACCCTTGGAGTCGTTTGCTACAAACCGTGAATAGACTTTTAAGGCCTTCATCTGTGCAATAGTAAAGGGAGTCAAGGGCGCCTCGCTACCCCCTACCAAAAATTTATTTGCCATGCCACTTTTCAGCCACGCCACCCCGTTCAAGAGAGAATGCAAGGCAGTGGAACAGGTAATGGAATGTGATATCTCCGGGCCTTGTGTCCGCAGATCATGGGCCACCCAAGAAGAAATATTCCCCAAGGTGGTAGTAGGGGAAGATAAGGTAGAGGCCTCCCCATTTTGAATAAATTCGCTATGGTATTTTTCAAAAAGTCCGGTAGCACCTCTTGAAGAGCCTATATTTACTCCAAAATTACCATCTTTCCAACCGGCTTGACCTATAGCTTCCCTAGAGGCATAAATGGCATACAGTACAGATGGGTCCAAGTTTTTATACTTGGAATCTGAATTTTTTAAAACGGTTGTCCTTTGTTGCGCATCCTCAGTTAAGGCAGAACACCAAGCTGTTAGATCGCCATAGTTCTTTTGCCGCAAAAAATGGTCTGGACGCTTATAATTTTCCCAGGTCTCCTTCAAGGAAGTTCCCAAAGGGGAGATGGAAGATAATGCCGTTATAAAAATAGGTTCGTTCTGCATAGTTTAAAATGAATTAAGAACTTCCTTTATACTGTTGTAGATTTTTTGCATTTGCTCCTTGGTCGTAATATAGGGCGCCAAAATGTAAATGGTATTGCCTAGAGGTCTAAGAAAAATACCCGAATCCATAAAATGCTTAAACAGTTTGTCCCTAACATTTCCATAGCGCTCCATAACAACATTAAGGTCCAGAGCATAGATAATTCCAATTTGCCTAGTAGACGCTACTTTGGGGTGATCCTTTATTTCGGCATCAAACTCCTGGTGCCACTGTATTATTTGACCTATATTTTTATGAATTTCATCTGATGTCAGCAATTCAATTCCCGCCATGGCCGCAGCACATGCCAACGGATTAGCAGTATAGGTATGCCCATGAAAAAGTCCCTTCGCAATATCATCACTGTAAAAGGCATCGTAAACTTTCTGGGTACAACTGGTCACCGCCATTGGAAGCATTCCTGCCGTAAGGGCCTTGGACATGCATATGATATCTGGCTTCACCTCCATATAATCGGAGGCAAAGTGCCTTCCTGTTTTTCCAAATCCCGTCATTACCTCATCGGCTATGGCCAATACCCCATGGGATTTTATCACTTTTAGAATTTTCTCCAAATGTTCGGCCTTGTGCATTTTCATGGCTGCCGCACCCTGCACCAAAGGCTCATAGATAAATCCGGCAATAGCATCAAGATCTATGGTATTTTCCAATTCATGCAATAGATTCCCAATATTGTCATCCGTAGGAACAGCAATCCTTTTTACATCAATAAAATAATCTTCAAAAGGGCCGTTATATACGGATAGGCTGGAGACGGACATCGCCCCAAAAGTATCCCCATGAAAACCATCTTCAAAAGCCAATAAAACAGAACGCTTTTTTCCTTTATTATGATGATACTGCAAGGCCATCTTTATTCCTATTTCGGTTGAAGTGGACCCGTTGTCCGAAAAAAACAATTTTTTTTGATTGGATGGCAACAAAGAAATCAACGCCTCAGAAAGCGCAATGGCAGGTTCGTGTGTAAATCCACTAAAGACCACCTGATCTAACTGTTGCATTTGAGCGTAGACCTTAGCTATTATGGCATCATTACAATGCCCGTACATACAGGTATACCAAGAGGAAATGCCATCTATATATTCCTTGCCCTGCTCGTCGTACAATACAGCCCCTTTAGCCTTGACAATACCAAGCATTTTGGGATGCAGTTTATGTTGCGTAAGTGGGTGCCAAAGGTGCTTTTGATCCCTTTCCGAAAGACTTTTCAATTGAATATCCTTTTTAAATAGAAGTGCAAAGATGGGGAATAATGAGTAAAAACACTATCCCGATCCCAATTCATTTAAGAGGAAAAACGAAACAATAATCCTTAATTATTCCTAGGAATTATTTAACCGCCCAAAGAAATTACAATGCCATAATCGCAGGACGTAATTCTTCCGCATATTTCTTGATAACTTCCTTTGTCATGGATGCTTCTTGTCCTATTCTTCCAAGCACAGAGACTCCCGTAATCTTGGAAATTATATCCTCAGAGGCGGAATTAGGCTCGCCATTAAATACAACGGCCACATCATAGCCTTTTAACAAAAGCCATTTAATGGTCAAAAGGGAATGATTAATACTGCCCAAATAGTGCTTCACCACTACAATTACGTAATAGGTGGGCATAATAATATCCAGAATGGTATCGGAATCGTTCAGGGGCACCAATACACCTCCCGCCCCTTCGATCACCAAGTGGTTCTCTGTTTTGGGCTCATGTATTTTATTGTGGTCTATATAAACCCCTTCCAAAGCCGCGGCTGCATGTGGACTAATTGGCGCCTTAAGAGAGTAGCTACTTTTATGTATTACCGTTTTGTTATTGGAAATTAATTCGGAAATCGTTTCGCTATCGGATTCGTCCCCTGTTTGGACGGGTTTCCAATAATCTGCCTCCAAGGCCTCGACCATAACGGCAGAGGTGATTGTTTTTCCTACATCTGTGGAAATTCCTGTTACAAAAAATTGCTTCATTCTAGTTTGGTTCTGTTATAAACTCACAATTTAGACATTTATACTTTCTTTTTTCAAAAAATGGAAAAAGTTTATAAAATAGCCCTCTCCTGTTAAAATATATTTCCATTCTTTGGGCCTTACAATTGGGACAGCTTCTTAAATTTCCATGATCATCCATGGCATAAGACCTTATTTCATTGTAAATTTCGGTTGCTCTGTCCTTATCGGAGTAATGCACCTGAAGCTTTACTCCTCCAATGGCATTGCTGATCAGGGGATCGGAGTTAAGGGTGTTCTCATCCCTTAGGAAAACAGGAATACCGTCGGACATCAATCGGCCCTTCAATATTTGTACGTCGGCTACATATTCAAAAGCGGCCAGGGTATAAAATTCTTGTTTCTCCATGTGTTAAAATAAGTTTGACAATTGTAAAAGCACCGCGCTAATTTCCTTTTCCGTATTAAAACTGTGCAAACAAAATCGCAAACGCTCCTTTCCTTTTGGAACGGTGGGCGACATTATAGGTTTTATATCAAACCCATTCTCCTGTAATTGCTGCGACCATTTTTTTACCTTTTCATTGCCTTCCACCAAACAACAATGTACGGCGGAATTACTTGGAATAAAATGGGACTCTAGGTTGTGGGCCTTCAGTTCACTTTTAAAAAAATCAATATTGGTCCTAAGCTGATTTTGCTCTTTGTTTGTTGCCGATACATGTTCGCAGGCCGACAGTATCGTCGCCAAGGAATGCGGCGGCATACCCGTAGTATAAATAAAACTGCGTGCAAAATTTACCAAATAACTTTTAAGGGAATCGCTCCCCAAGATGGCCGCACCATGACAGCCCATAGCTTTACCAAAGGTGACGATCCTGGCAAATACCTTCTTCTGCAATTGCAGTTCATTCATTAGACCTTCTCCCTTCTTACCGAACACTCCAACAGCATGGGCTTCATCAATAACCAAATAGGCTCCTTTGGTTTCGCATGTTGCTACCAAGGCCTCCAAATCCGGGGAATCCCCATCCATGGAAAAAACGGACTCCGTAACCACGTAAATATCGCTATCCATTTTACTTTCCCGCACGCGGTCTATCTGCCGGCTTAAATCCTTCACAGCGTTGTGCTTAAACTTATAGCTTTGTGCACGCCCCAATCCAATGCCATCGCGTATACTGGCGTGCACCAGTTCATCATAAAAAACAACATCTGTCCGTTGGGGCACGGCACTAAAAAATCCGATATTGGCATCGTAACCCGAATTGAAGACCAGCGCTGACCCTGAACCAAAAAAATCCGACAACAAATCTTCCAACTCCCCATATAACCCGTTATTGCCCGTCAACAGCCTAGATCCCGTAGCACCATTGGCTGTAATACCTTTCTTGTCCAGGATGCTGGCGGCATTTTTAAAAATGGTATCGTTTTTGGCAAACCCCAAATAATCATTAGAGGATAAATCGATCAATCCATTGGGTACGGGCAACTTCCGAAGGGCATTGTTAGCCTGCCTTTCGGTGAGTTTTGCCGTCAATTTTTTTGGGAATTCCATCATATTACAAATGTAGCATATCCTGTATTTAAATAGTATATTCGTTTATACAAAGCCATGCAAAAATAATATACGGAACTTTGTCCTTAGGCAGGTTCCCATCCTTAAAAACCTATCGAAATCAAATTGTATGAAAATCAACATTTTAAGCCTCCTTTTTATTGCCATTTCCATAAGCTTGCAAAGCCAGACCAACCGCTACACCATATCCTTTGAAAATGCCGTACACCACGAAGCGGAAATCACAGCATCCTTTCCACAGCTGGATCAAGGTGTTCTATCGGTACGCATGGGTCGTTCCTCCCCAGGGCGCTATGCCCTTCACGAGTTTGCCAAAAACGTATACAATTTTAAGGCTACCGACAGCCAGGGAAAGCCCTTGGGAATTCATAGGCCCAATCCCTACCAATGGGATATTAGCGGCCACGATGGGGAAGTGAAGATAAGTTATACCCTTTTTGCCAATCGTGGGGATGGCACCTATGCGCAAATTGATGAAACCCATGCCCACCTAAATATCCCGGCTACGTTTATGTATGTGACCCATTTGGAAGATCGGAAAATAGAAGTGGACTTTAGGGTTCGGGAAGACCTCAACTGGAAGGTGGCCACTCAAATGCCCAAGCTTATGGGCAATACCTATACTGCGCCCAACTTACAGTATTTTATGGACAGCCCTACGGAAATAAGCAATTATGGGTTACGCCAATTTACTGTGGACAATAATGGCCAGCAACAAAACATACAATTTGTATTGCACCACAATGGCACGGAAGCCGAACTGGACACCTATTTTGAACAGGTGAAAAAAGTGGTTTTGGCCGAAAAGGAAGTTTTTGGGGAACTTCCGAATTACGATTATGGAACCTACACCTTCTTGGCATGCTATATCCCCAATGCTTCCGGAGACGGTATGGAACATAGGAATTCTACCATTCTTACGGACAGGGAAGGATTGGCAGAAGGCGGCATGAAAAACAATATAGGCACGGTTGCCCATGAATTTTTTCACGGATGGAATGTGGAACGTATTCGGCCCCAGGCTTTGGAACCCTTCAATTTTGCCGAAGCCAATATGAGCGGAGAGCTTTGGTTTGCTGAAGGTTTTACCAGTTATTACACCAATTTCATTCTTTGTCGCGCAGGAATCATTACCCCTAAGGAATACGTAGAGGGGCTTACGGGCACTTTTAACTATGTTTGGAACTCTCCAGCCAGACAATTCTTTAACCCAATAGAAATGAGCTATCAAGCTCCCTTTGTAGATGCCTCTACCTCCGTAGATCCGGTAAATAGGGACAATACTTTTATCTCATATTATTCATATGGCAGTGTTTTGGGATTGGCCCTGGACCTATCGTTGCGACAAAACAAGTTGAATTTGGACGATTACATGAAATTGGTCTGGCAGACCTATGGGAAAAAGGAAATTCCCTATACCCTGTCCGATCTACGTAAAACTTTGGTACAATACGCCGGAAAGGAATTCGGAAATCGTTTTTTTGATCAATATATCCATAACAGTGAAATGCCCAATTATGAGGAGCTGTTCAATTCAGTTGGCGTAGTGCTGAAACGTGCCACTGACAAACCTTATTTTGGGGCAAGTGTCAACATCAACCAATTTGGGGTGGGCATTGTACAACGTAATACCACTATTGGGAGTCCAGCCTATACCGCAGGGTTGGACAATGGGGATGTGATTACGGCGATAAACAATATCCCCTTGACCACTAACCAGAGTTTTGGGGAACTAATAGCACAATTCAAGGTAGGGGAAAGTGTGCAGGTAGCCTACACCCGATTTGGAATTCCAAAATCCACCACTGTTGTTTTAAGTGCGGATCCCACCTATACCATAGAATTAATGGAGGAAAATGGCGGTAAAGTCAGCAAACAGTTATTAAAAAATAGAAAGGATTGGCTAAAAGTGGAATAGGATGGAGGTAATCTTTAAGAGCTGTACCAATGACAGCGAATTACGACAAATACTGAGCTTGCAACAAAAGAACCTGATTAGCAACCTAGATTCTGGCGAAAAGGAAAAAGAAGGCTTTGTGACCGTATCCCATACTTTGGAACTCCTGACAAAGATGAATACCGCCTGTCCACATATCATAGCCAAGGTCCAAGATAAAGTGGTGGGCTATGCACTTTGCATGCACCCTAGTTTTGGGAACGATATTGAGGTTTTAAAACCCATGTTCAAGGAAATAGCTTCTACAGTGCCCAAAACAGAACCCTATATGGTCATGGGGCAAATATGCATAGATAAGGAGTATCGGCGGCGGGGCATTTTTAGAAAGCTGTATGAGACTATGAAGAATACCATTCAACCCCAGTTTAACAGTATCATCACTGAGGTGGATGCCACCAACCTGCGTTCGTTGGAAGCCCATTATGCGGTGGGGTTTAAAGATCTAAAGACCTATAGTGCTGGTGGACAGGATTGGAAATTGATTGTGTTGAGGTAGGGCGTTTTAGTGAATATATTTGAATAGCTGGTGGCAATATGTTCGACATTAAGGTTTGGCCAATCTGGGGAGTTTGATAACATAATAATTATGGGACCATTGAGTTTTAAAGACTTTAAGGAAGATGTTACTGAAATTACTCATGGGGCAATCAACAAATATGGTCTAACAATTAATCTGATTGATGAATATCAAATTTATGCAAGTAATAAAATGGGGGGCTTTTGGTTTTATCATGAAGATATATACATTTTAAATATGGTATATGTGGACGTAAAAACAGATATAAAAACGCCATTTTTAGAATTATTTAAAAACAAAAATATTGAGTGCTTATATCCCTTTGAGGCTGGAGAAGAATGCGTTAAAAGTATGATTCTCAAAAGACAAAATACAGATAAAACTCAACGCTATCATAAAGATATTTGTAGAATTAAAAAAATGAGTGATTTGTTAATAGAATATTTTACGGATGAATTCTGAAGTGGAGTTAAGCTTAAAGACTATGATAAATAATCCAGAAATGAAATATGCCCCCGCTAGAGCGAGCGTCACGCTAGTGCCGAGTAAAAGTAAGAGAATGAGATTGAACAGAAAATGGATACAAGACAGATATTAGGACAAAGTTATAAGTACACAAAAAGGATTCTTGAGCTAGTGAAAAAATAGATAATGAAGACATTGACAGGACAGAATTCTTAAATCAAACAAAAGGTTTCAGCTGAATATATTGAAACTTTATTTCCCCCAAATGTTCTTCATGGATAAATCCTTGTTTATAGGTACCCCAATCAATTGGATATTCTTTCTCATTTGTCCCAAACTGGGAAAGCAACCCCTCCGATATTAATATATATTCATCGTTGGGAATGTCGTTTTTAAGAAGTCTATGGGCTGTAATTACATCCTCCCCGATGAGTTTTATTCGTTTGCCTACAGGAACCAAACCAACTTCTTCCCCATAGTGCAAAATAATTTTCAACCCTAATACCTCCGGAATCATTTCCGCCGCCTTATCACCATTATAACGGGCCTTGAGGGCATGAAGTTGTTTGTAAAACTCGGTATAAAAAAACCGACATTGATCTAGCAGTTCCTTAATGGATGGAAGCTCACCTGTTTTATAGAACAATACGGCATCCCCTTCTATTTCCGAGATTTTAAGTCCTATTTCATTGGAATAGACAATCTTGTTCAAAAGTGAAGGAATTACCTTTGAGCTCAACTCAAAATCGGTTTTACTCATAAATTGAGTGAATCCACTAATGTCCGGTATACATAATAAAGTAGGTAAGGCTTTCATATTATAAAAAATTGAAAATTAATTTAACCTATAAAATCGCAGGCAATTGTATGAATTATAGCTTATTGTGTTTCAACAATAGTATTTTGTAGTTTGACATAATCATCCAAAAATTTTGGTTATAAATTGGCTGCCAATTTTCTCGGTAAACTCCGATCAATCCACTTTTATATCCCTTTCAAGGAGGTTATTATTCGCATGATCAATCTTTTTGTTATTGAATATAGCGCTAAAAAACGAAATATTTTTTGCCTTTTCCCTGCCTGAAGCGTTAGGGACAATGATTTTCCCATTTGAATCAAATTCAATATGGTTTCGAGCTAAAATTTTGTACCTAGATCTATAATTTTACCATTATTAAAAGAACATTTAAAACTTGGTCTTGACATAAATTAAATATCATGAAAAAATCCATATTTATTTTGCCACTGCTTTTTGCAGCCGCTATTTCTTTATCGGGTTGCCGAGAGACGAAAACAGTTAAGGATGAGCCTAAAGGAGATATAGAACGTGCTGTAGATGAGGCCGAAGATGGCGTAAAGCGTGCAGGAGAAGAAGTAAAGGGAGCCTATAAAGAGGTTAAAGAGGAAGTAGATGGGAGTACCGATGACAACTAGGCCAAAAACCAACCTAATTGTAAATGTTTTGACGTAGGACAAACACCTACAAATACAAGAAAAAATTAGAAAATCAATTCTCTATGAAACTTTCAATATTTTATTATTCCTTAATGACAATGATTTTATGTATTGGTTGTAACACAGCTGCTGAAGGTCAAGTTCCCAAAGAAGTTAAGACCACCTTTAAGAATATGTATCCAAAGGAAAACGACCCGGATTGGCACACGGATAAAAACGGGAATTTTGAATCCAATTTCAAAAAGGACGGAGAACATTACAAAGCCGATTTCAGTCCCGAGGGAAAGTGGTTGGAAACGGAACGCCGCATATCAAAAAAAGATTTGCCAGATGCCATCAAAGAAAAAATTGACAAGGATTTTAAGGATTATGAGCTTGTAGAAATCGAAGAGGTGGACCACAATTCAAAAGGAAGGTTTTATGATGTTGAATTTAAAAAAGATGGAGAAAAAAAAGATGTAGAATTCAATACTCAAGGAAATATCATCAATTAATTGGCAAATCGGCTTTTTGATAATCTTTAAGCTGCTGTGGGCCTTCCAACAGAATCCTTACAATTTGCAAAGTTCCGTCATCTTTTGTGGCTATTTCCCATTTGATTAGAGCTATGGTACCTTTTTGAATTTCAATTCCAGTAATACTGCGTGGATGCACGCAACTACCATCATTAAAAAACGGAATTTCCCCAGGTACCGGAAAGCGTGGCCTGTGCGTATGGCCTACAATGGTCAACAATTCATTATTGGCCATAATCCATTTTTTTATGCGCCTTTCAATTTTAATAAGTTCCTTGTAATTTTTGGCAGGACTTGTGGGATCCGCAATACCCCAGACCTGTAATGGTTTCCATAAGACACGTACCAGGAATCGGCCCCAACTCCAAAAAGTATAGTTCCACCAATCCGCCTGATGCCCATGGGTCAAGAATAATTCCTGTCCACTTAATTTATGTTTTAAAATTATGGCCTCGTGATAGTTAATATCCTCAAACAATTCTTTATTGCAATCATCGATAGGTTCAAAATAGTGCGACAAATTACTCTTTACATATTCCGGGTCTTTGTAAACCATATCATGGTTTCCCCAGATCATATGAAGTCTTTTTTCCAAATGGAACTGCTTCAAAAGTTTGTAAACGTTTTTATGGGCCGTAAAAATGGAATCAAAGGAATGATTTTCCCAAAGCTCATCACCATCTCCCAATTCACAATAAGTAAATCCCTCATTAAGATAATGCCTTAAGGCATGGAAATAAATATTGCGATTGTTAGCAAATTCGTCCGCAAAACTACTATCCCCCCTATGGCAATCACTGAACAGGATAATTTTGGAAGTATCATCAAAGGACAGGGTTTTGGCATTGTTATAAGCCCTTGTCAATCTGGTAAATGAGGACATTTGTTTTAGGTTAAAAGTTAGTGCTTTTTTTGGTTAAGGACATAATATGTCCTATTTTGTATAGGGGAAATACTCGTGGTATACCACCAAAAGACCTTAACGGAATAAATATCAGAAAAAAGTAGGTTATCCCCTTATCGATCCAAAAATACAAGAAAGCATTTTCTTTTGTAATTTTACGGTGCAAACTTGGACTAATATAGGCAATGAAGGGATTCACGGATAAAATATCACCTTTGGAGCATCATATAAGCTTTAATAAATTATTAAAGCAATATGATGAAATGGCACAGAGCGAGGATTCGTATTTGGCTTCCAAGGCAAATTATATTGTAAATGCCCAAGCCCCCTACCCCGAACTCCGTGAAGGTTTCACCGATATATCCTTACTGGAAAAACACAAAGAAGTTATACAAATTATCTTGCAGGATTTGTTTTCCTCAGTACTTACCACCAATGAAATAAAAACGGCATCCACGCCATATACAAACATAACATTTAACTCCAGTAAGCGCTTTGAGCGAATATTGGAAGCGGCAGGGCAAAATTATGAGCCGGAAATAAGAAACCAGGAAGAAGAGGTAAGCTATATTATGGCCTGTGTGGTAATCCTTAACTTTTACTACGGATTTAATCTTGATTTTAAGAGGCCCTTTTTCTACGATATCCCTGATGCCAATGGAGTAATGAGACATTACCGCATTTTGTACAATGCGGATTTCATAGAAATCTTGCCGAAAAGCACCCCATTGAAAATTACCCAAAAGGATGTGGACGAGCTATTGGAAAATATAGACAATGTGGAACTCTGGAAAGAGAAGATTCCCCCCAATAGTTTTATCAGTAAAGGCTTTGTAATATCGAACATGTTCGATGTTACGGCTGAACATTCCATATCTGAAATAAAATCCAACTTGATCGTCAATGATAAAAGTGGGGGTAATTTCATTAAAGGTGTGGAAAACACCTTTAAATCGCTATTTGGATTGCCAAATATGCGCATTGGATTTGCGGTATACAATTCCAAGGATGAGCAATTTGAGAGGGTTTCTGTAAATGGCATTGATAGTTTTATTTTGCAAAAAAAGAAAGTTGAGACCTGCAATGAATCCCTTTGCAAGGCATCTTACAGTAAACTAATTGATCAAAACAGGTTCTTTGTAATCAGTGATGTAGAAAAATATTATAAACTCTCGGGTGGTATGCCGCCGTATAAGGGCTTACACGACCAAAAAATTAAAAGTGCGCTTTTGGCCCCCATTGCCAAAGATGGGCGATTATTAGGGGTATTGGAACTGGTGTCGGACAAGGCAAATGACCTCAACAGTGTTAATGCCAAGAAACTGGAAGATGTAATACCCTATATCGTCTCCGCTGTTTTGCGTTCTTTGGAGGAGGAAGAAAATTTAATCGATGCCGTAATCCAGAACGAATGTACCTCTGTACATTCATCCGTGTACTGGAAATTTAAAGAGGAGGCCAAACGATTTATATTGGAAGACCAGGAAGGGTTGCAGCCGTCATTTAGGGAAATTGTTTTTGATGAAGTTTATCCCCTATACGGACAAACAGATATTAAAGATTCATCCCAAGCAAGAAATACGGCCATTCAACGAGACCTCATGATCCAGTTATCGGAGATAAATAGTGTTCTTTCCGAGGCTTGGGAGAAAAATAAATTGCCCATATATGAAGAACTTATTTTTAGGGTAAACAACCATATAGACGATATAAAGGAGGTGTTGCACACCAACAGTGAGCAGGCGGTTTTCGATTTTGTAAATGATGAAATTAATCCCGTATTCGCACATCTGAAAAAATCTTCCAAATACTATCAGGACTTATTGTTGTCATACGAGTCCAAAATTGATATGGGAACAGGATCCTACTATGATCATAGAAAAAATTATGACGAAAGCGTAACACTGATCAATAAGAAACTGGCAGCTGTCATCGACAAAAAACAGGAAGAAGCGCAAAAAATGTACCCGCATTATTTTGAGCGCTATAAGACAGACGGCGTAGAGCACAATATGTACATTGGGGACTCCATTACTGGGGCAAGGGAATTTGATCTTCTTTACCTAAGCAATCTAAGGTTGTGGCAATTACAGGTGATGTGCGAAATGGAAAATAAGCACTACGCCCTGAAATCAAAGCTGCAGGTTCAACTTGATGTAGCCTCGCTTATCCTTGTCTATAATGGCTCGTTATCTATCCGGTTTAGGATGGATGAGAAACGTTTTGATGTGGACGGCACCTACAACGCCAGATACGAAATCATAAAAAAACGCATAGACAAATCATATATTAAGGGCACCAACCAACGTCTTACCCAGCCTGGAAAAATTGCCATAGTCTATTCACAAAAGAAAGATGAATTGGAGTACCTTAGGTACATAAAATTCCTCAAATCCAAGGGTTATTTTGATGGCAAGGTCGAAATAGTTGAATTGGAAGGCCTCCAAGGAGTGTCCGGTCTAAAAGCCATAAGGGCATCCGTATGCTACAATCCTAACAATGAAAAGGGCAAGACCTATTCCTATAACGATCTCCTAGATGAATTGAAGGCCTAAGTTGGCAATTCAATAATCTTTTCCGGACCGTAAAACTTTAAAGCCACAAAAAAGGCGATTACGGATAAAATCATTCCAACCATAAAGATTGTATAGGTCCACCTTAGAAGTTTGTATTTTCTGTTCAATACCAACCCTAAAAAATAAAGATCTTTGGTCAGTGATGTATAGACATAGGTTTGATCTTTGATCAATTCCTGAATGGCCCATTCGTAATCTTGCAACTTCATTTTGTGGAAATTTCCAAAAAACAGGAGATTAACCTTTTTTTGTTGTACATCTTCCTTGGTAAACTCTCCACCGGTAACATTGGGTCGTGTGGCCAGTACCGACATAATCATGGAAGCAACGCTAAAAAGAACAAATATGGCTGCGGGGTAAATCAAATAATCATTTTGTGGATCATCTAATTTTGGAATAAGGTTCGATAGCATTAAGGAAATAATAATGGCATTAACAGACAGGAGAATATTAGCTTTGGTATCCGCAATATCACTCAATTTTAAATGGTTCCTCATGGTCACTCGAAACATGGTCTGAATTCCACGTTCCGGACTTTCATTTTTCAGTTTAACCTTTAGCTCTTCCTTTCTTGTAAGCTTCTTTAACTTCTTTTTACTTTTTACTAATTTTTTTAAATTCTTATCCTTGCCATCCTGCCAGTTTTTTCGGGCGTGGTCCGTATAAAACCTATGTTCGGTTCTGAACATTTTAATGTTTTCATTACGCCATTTCTTGGGCGAAAATTCCGCAATCTCTAATTTGGAAAGTTCTTCCCGCAAAAGTTCAGAGGTTTCCAAATAGGATTTGCTGCGCAGGTGGGACGAGTCCGCATCCTTTATGATTTCTTCTGAAAGATTTTTAGGTTCGTAGTACCGCTGTGTGGCTAGAATTAATTCACTCACTTTTTTTATACCCTCTTCATCATATCCCTGTTCTTTTAAAAACTTAGTGGCAATTATGCTACTATTTTTCTCATGGTCATTGAAACCTTGGGTATATCCAGTATCGTGAAGCCATGCAGCCAATTCAATTGCTTCACTTTCTTTGTCATTTAAGTCATAGGCATCCAGTAATTCTTTAGTATTTTTGACTACACGTTGTGTATGCCTAAGATTATGGTACAAATAATTGCTATCCAGTTGGTGTGTCAACAAATCAGTAACAAAATCTTCAGTATCTTTAACAATGTGTGCCATCTATCATTTTTATAACTCCCAAATTACGAAATTATATTTTCTATTATTAGCACTATGAATAAACATTTTACACTTTTTGCTTTACTGTTGTTGTTTTGGAACTGTGCTACCTACGACACCAAATATGCTGATAAGAATACGGGTCAGGACACACCAAATACAAAAGAAATTTCGCATACTTTTTATTTAATAGGCGATGCCGGCCTGTCTCCAATTAAAGGTATGAATCCGGCTTTGAAAATTTTCAAGGCAAAACTGGAAAAGGCTACCGAGAACAGTACTGCCATTTTTTTAGGGGACAACATTTATCCGTCTGGCCTTCCCGACCCCCAAGATTCTACCATTGCCTATAGGACGGCAAGAAGTCATTTGGACGCGCAGCTGAATACCGTAAAAAATTATAAGGGTCGTGTGGTTTTTATACCAGGAAATCACGATTGGTATACCCAAGGTCTTGTAGGCTTAAAAAGACAGGAAAAATATGTAGAACGAACGTTGGATAGAAAGGATTCCTTTATCCCGGAAGATGGTTGTCCGCTGGAGACTATAGACATCAATGATGAAGTCATGGTCATTGCCATGGACACGGAATGGTACTTGACCAATTGGGACAAACGCCCTTCAATTAATGAGGATTGCGAAATAAAAAGTCGGGAACATTTTTTCGAGGAGCTGGAAAGCCAGATAAAAAAGAATGCAGGGAAAACCATTATTTTGGCAATGCACCACCCGCTGTTTAGCTACGGTCCCCATGGGGGCCAATTTACCCTTCACCAACAGTTTTACCCAAAAGATAAATTTGGGCCTGCCCCAGTATTGGGTACGTTGGTGAATCTATTTAGAAAAACGGCAGGAGCCTCCTCGGAAGACATGCAGAATATAAGATATCGGGAATTGATTAATCGCGTCACCACCTTGGCACAATTCGCCGAAAAGACAATAGTTACCTCAGGTCACGAACATTCCCTACAATATATTGTGGAAAAAAATATTCCCCAAATTGTAAGTGGTTCAGGAGCCAAAACCGGTGCAACCAATTTATTGAACGGGAGTAAATTTTCTACTGGTGAAATGGGTTATGCTGTTTTGGAAATTTATAAGGACGGCTCCTCACATGTACGCTATTATGGTATTGGTGATGACGGCAAGGAAAAATTCCTTTTTAAAAGTGGGATATACGTGCGAGATACCACGGTTAATGAAAACAAGTATTCCGATGACTTCCCTAAAGCTATAAAGGCATCGGTTTACACCGAAGAAGAGGTTAAAAAGAGTCCTTTGTTCAAGTTGATTTGGGGTGAACGCTATCGCAAATACTACGGCACCAAAGTACTGGCAACAACTGTTAATTTGGACACGTTGCATGGTGGTCTAAGCCCTGTGCGAAAAGGAGGCGGCCATCAATCCAAATCACTAAGACTGGAAGATGCCAACGGCAAACAATACGTTATGAGAGCGCTACGAAAGGAGGCAGAACGTTATTTACAGGCCATGGCCTTTAAGGACCAATATATCATAGGGGAATTTGAAGACACCTATACCGAAAGCCTTTTGGAAGACTTTTATACCGGTGCCCATCCTTACGCTTCCTTGACCATTGGGGCACTCTCGGATGCCGCCAAAATATACCATACAAATCCAAGATTATTCTATATTCCCAAGCAACCCGCCCTAGAGGATTTCAATTCCGATTTTGGGGACGAGCTATACCTTCTGGAAGAACATGTATCGGACGAACATAGCGATTTGGAGAGTTTTGGTTTTCCAGAGAAAATTGAAAGCACCTATGATTTTTTAAATAAATTAAGATCGGATGAAAAATATAAGGTAGATGTGGACATGTACATTAGGGCCCGATTATTTGACATGGTCATAGGCGACTGGGACCGACATGTAGATCAATGGCGTTGGGCCGAAAATAAGGTTAAGAAAACCGGTGATGTTATATTCCAGCCAATACCACGGGACAGAGACCAAGTTTTTTCCATAATGGGCGATGGATTATTAATGAACATAGCTACCCGCATTATCCCTCCACTAAAGCTTATGGAAGGTTATGCCGAAAATATAAGAAATGTGAAAACCTTTAATGCCAGCCCATTTTCATTGGATATGACCTTACTTAATAGTTCGGTGAAAATGCAATGGGAGGAACAGGTCGCCTTTTTGCAGGACAACCTAACAGAAAAAGTCATTGATGAATCATTTGTTCTATTCCCTGAGGAGGTCCAAGATAAAACCCTGGACAAGATCAAAAAGATACTATTGTCCCGTTTGGAAAAATTGCCAAAAATAGCGGATGAGTACTATAAAGCTTTGAACAAATTTGTGGTAATAAAAGGTACTGATAAGGACGATTGGTTCCAGATTACTGTACTCCCCGACAACAGGACCCAGATAAGTGCATATAGAATTATTGGAGGAGAAAAGAAAAAACTTTTTTATGACAAAGTATTCGATTCCAAGACCACCAACGAAATTTGGATTTACGGATTGGATGATGGCGATTATTTTGAAGCCAAAGGAGCTTCGAAAAACATGATAAACATACGTCTTGTTGGAGGAAATGGAACAGACACCTACGATATTGTTGATAGTAGGAATATTTCCATTTACGATTATAAAACGAAGGACAATAAATTTAAGAATACCTCAGGTTCAAAAGTTAGGTTAACGGACGATTATGAACTAAATACATATCAACCATTAAAATTAATTAAAACCCAAAACCAGCTTGTGCCGACCATAGGTTACAATCCTGACGATGGTTTTAAAATAGGTGTTGCCAACACTCTTACCAACTATGGTTTTAGGCAGAATCCTTTTACCAGTCAACATCAAATAAGCGCTTCAATCTTTTTTGCGACAAGTGGGATCGACCTTAATTACTCCGGCGAATTTGCCCATTTATTTGAAAACTGGAATTTTGGTATCGATGCAAGATTTACCAGCCCCAATTTCAGTACCAATTTTTTTGGTTTAGGTAACAGCACCCAAAATTTGGATGATGACCTTGGTATGGATTACAACAGGGTGAGAATTCGAAATATAAGCTTTTCACCATCGCTAATATGGAGGGGTCAATTAGGTGCAAGCCTAAAGGCCGGGATTTCATATGAACATATTACTGTTGAGGAAACCGAAAATAGGTTTGTAAACTTATTCTACGTTCAGAATAATGAAGATAGCATTAATAGCTTTTTAGGAGTGGATGCCAAATACCATTATAGCAATACGGACAGTAATGCGTTTCCTACCTTGGGAATGTCCTCCTCCCTTCAAATTGGAGCCAAAAGAAACCTGGCATCAGATGGCAACAGTTTTGGCTATGTAGTACCCAGTTTATCCCTGACACACAAAATAATTCCAAGTGGCAAATTAGTTTTGGCCACGAAATGGAAAGCCCATTTTAATATTGGTAATGGATTTGAATTTTATCAAGGAGCAAGTATTGGAGCCAATGATGGCCCAAGAGGGTATAGAAACCAGCGTTTCATAGGAAAAACCTCCTACTACCAAAACACAGACCTAAGACTTCAACTTAAAAAGATGAGAACAGGTATTTTACCAATATCCTTAGGCATGTATGGTGGTTACGATTATGGTAGGGTATGGTCTTCCAGCCTTGAATCGGACAAATGGCACACCTCATATGGGGGTGGATTCTTCTTAAATGGGGCAGATATTCTTACCGCAAGAATTGCATTGTTTGCATCCAATGAAGGACCGTTATTTTCCTTTGGTCTTGGCTTTGGATTTTAAATATCTTAAACGAGCCAAGTATAGCAACAGTTAATCCTTAAGAATATAGGAATAAAGGTTTCTTCCAATTTTACTGGACTCCTCGTCCGAAAGTAATAAGGTATTGTTATTGGTAAAACAAACGGATTCCAATTGCGTATATACCCCTAGGTCTATAGTCTTTAAGGTTCCAGTGGAAAGGAAATTATCCATTGCAAAATCTGTAAACACCCATAAGGTGCCATTTCCCAATAGCACTATGGTTCTGCCATCAGGGGAAATATCGGCAGAAGTTACTTGTCCATTTATCTTTCCTTTCGGAGGTACAAAGGAACCTAAATATTGTGCCTGATGTTTCCCCTCTATGGCCGGAACCTTATATAACAATGCTTCACCGTTAAAAGGATGTGTCCTATTCTTTGTTACGATATAAAAGTTGTTCTGGTAATAAAAAAAGGCCTCGGCATCAAAAAGCAATTTTTTCTTTTTTGGAGGAAAATCCTTCTGTTCCGGATAATTAAATTCAATCTTTATCGCTTCAATATCATCTCCCGTTGCAGCATTGGGATTTGGGATCTTGTAGATGGCCAAATTCTTCCGGTCATTACTATTATTTCCAAAATCCCCTATATATACATTATCCCCATCGCTGGCCAAATCCTCCCAATCGTGATTTTTGGCATTTTTTACCTTTAATTCCTTTAAAAGGTCACCCTCATAATTTACCTGATAAATCTTATCGGGATTACCTCTATCCATAACGAACCAAAGCGTAGAATCCTTAGCAGGGACTATTCCTGAATTCTCCGTTAATTTATGGGGAAGTTTGGTAACGTATGTCAATTGTCCATAGTTGTGGGCACACCCCACAACAATGATCCAGAGCAATAAAAAAAAGTATTTTTTCATCTTATTCTTTTAAAGGCATGTATATTTCTGCTATCCATTCAATTTCATTTCCGCCAATATTTGGGTTATTAAAAAACACCTCAACAGGGGTTTCAGAGACTTTTATCCCGTTCTTTTCGGCATAGTTCAACAAAGCGTACCAAGCACGATCAGAGGTAATATAATTACCGTTGTACACCGCTTTTAAAGCTTTAAATCCATTAAACTTCTTATACTTAATGATTCCATTTTGTGGTAGGCTATCACTTTTTATAATTGGATAACAAAAATTATAGGAAATACTGTCCACCTCCCTATCCCAATTGGTTATTTCCAAGAATGGCCTTCCATTTAGTTCAACATTATTATCAACAAGAACCGTACTAAGAATGGGGTAATTTTGCATCATTCCTTTTGCTTTGGAAAGTTGGGAAGCTTTTAATGGTATATAGGCACAATAGGTTTCAGGAAGCTGTTGAAGGGTATCCACTACGGTAACCCTAAACTTTTCAATATGCTCATTCAACATATCGTTAAATTCAAGAATGGTCCTTTTGGTCCGTTTTTCGAAGTTGGTGTCGGAAAAAGGAATACTTAATTTGTTCATTAAACTATGGTCAACATCCTTGATGTATACCCCTATCTTGGAGGTAGAATCATTAATAGGAGTGATTCTCCACTGATATTGAAATATGGAATCATTGAACAATAACTGCTGATCAATGGTCAAAAAATCTTTTTGTTTCAGCAATACCGTATTTTTATTGGCATTGCCCCATAATTTAATACTCTGATTTATGGTACCTGGGAATGTCTTGGATTTAATGGAAACCGAATAATCATAGGGTCGTAAAAAAAGATACCAAACCAAGGATGTCATTAGAAGGAAAGCTACAAAGAAAATAATTTTGTTTCTCACGAATTTTAATTTTACTCCAGGTATGTGACTCTTGTAAATTATTGAAGGGTTGTTATGTAATTGACAATTGACATTATTTGGATGTCAACGCCTTTTCCCCCTTCATATCCAGTTTATCCACAATAAATTTACCCAAATTTCTACCCTGTCCTACTCCAATTTCAACAGCAGCCCTATAATGGATGCCGCCGTACATTCGGCTAATAGCCGCTTCATCTGCAGCCTGATTGAATGATGTAAAACTTCTTATTGGCAAGCCATAAGGTATTTCCGTATCGTCATCAAAAGAAAAATTATCCCCAAAAATACTTGTCAATGCCGTAGCCGCCGCACCGGAAACCACAGAATGTCCACTTGTGTATTCCGGAAAGGGAGGGGTTTGCAATACTGGCTGCCAGTTCTCATCAATATACTGGTTTATTACCGTTTCGGGGCGTATAAGATTGGAGCGGTATTTTTCGTCCCAACAACTTATAAAGGCATCCGCTATGGCCATTGAGGTCTTGGTATAGGCAAATACGGTTTGATCGAAATCGGAATTTGTTTTTTCACAAGCTATTTTGGTAATCCCGATCCAATGTGCCCCTGGTGTTATTTTTTTAGTGGCAAACATTAAATGGCCCCTAGTTACGGAGACATAGGGATTACAATCCCAAAACTTTGCAATGGCTATTTCTTCGGAATTATCCCCTTTTGAGGTAATCTCATTGCTTATATCATAGACCTCTTTTACCTCTTTATAGAAATCAGAACCCAATTCCATGGAAAATACTGGCGGTGGTGCAGGTACAAATTGATTGGCCGAGTCTATAACGAAAGGTCGAATTTTGCTCCAATGTGGTTCTATACCATCCATATACGCAGGAGGCGTTGGCTGCCAACGTGAGGTGTCGTCCGTATTGATGGTAAATTTGGGCATCGTTCTCGTCTGTTTATAATTATCCTTATCCAACCAATCTCCTATGTGCTTTGCTACCTCAAGGCCATATTCCATGGAATTATTGAACATAGTCAAGTTTTTATCCTGCCAATTTGCGTACAAACTATCCCGATGCGCTTCAATTTTATCCTCGGAAAAAATTAATCGCTTACTTATTTCCATATGTGCAATAAGGGCTGCCATTTGGTAATTGATAGATTTGTCCTGGCCAGGTTTCGGTATGGGCATTAAATCGGTTACCTGACCTACCAAAGACTTATATTCCTCATTGTTGAGCGCTATAATTTCATAAGCCGCAATATTGGGATATGCAAAAATTCTACTTGCCACTGGAGGCGAGAAAATATCATGGATCATAACTTCCGTCACCTTGTGTATGGAATAATGCAGATCCTGGGGAGTAATAACAATTGGCTCCTCTTTTTTATCACAGGAGACTATAATTGCAAATAATAGGATTAATCTTAAATATTGTTTCATCAGTTTATACTTATTTGTTTTTAAAAGGTCAGATGTAATTAGTCATGACCTTTACCGTTGTTTTTATACGGTGTACATGAATTTTGTATTTCACTATTAAACACCTTAGTGGGCATCAAGAATTGTTATGACCTATTTCATTTTAATTTTGTGTCCCAATAATCTTTCACCTCATTCTAACTCCAAAATATCCCTTTAGGAATAGTGTAGTCCTTCTATGATTCTTATTCTCCCAAATCATATACCTGAGCCTGATCGTTGTTGTAGGTGACCAACAAATAGGGCCTACCGTTCAAATCTATCATATTTAAATGTCTTACCGATTTAAATTGCAACTCCAGACCTATTTTGTTGCCCAAAATTACATCATTTTCATTTTTTATCAGGGCTCCTGAAAAAGAATCCAACCTCCCGTGATAGGGCTTGATTCCAAAATAGTTCCCTGCTGCCAAAATCTCTGTACTTCCGTCCTTATCAAAATCATATTCTAAAAATGCCCTTATGGGAGCAACCTGAAGTTCCTCCTTAAAGGGGACAAAGGAATATTTACCACCATTATTCTCCAAATAACCGGATTGCAGGGTATTTACCTCTAAAACAGTACTACTCTTTAGGGCCTTTTGATCCAAAATCTCGGTTATGGGTTTTCCTGCAAAGGCCTTATAAGTGGTAAACTTCTTTCTTAGGCCTACCATTTGGGCAGAAAGTTCATCCAAACCTTCCAATGGATAATAGTCACCATTTTTTTCTGTGGCCACAATGGTCTCGGTACTGCCGTTCTGGTCGAAGTCCGAATAAATCATTTTCATGGGATAATCATGTGAAGCCTTGAACTTAGTGTTGTTCCCCCAATTTCCCAGTAGATAATCCAGATCTCCGTCCTTATCAATATCAAAGGGTATTATGCATTCCCAAAGTCCATTGTAACTATTATCCAATAGCACCTGCTCCGTAAGCTGACCTTTGTTGTTCTTATAAAATTTTGGCGACATCCACTCTCCTACAACAATTAAATCCAATGTTCCATCATTATCAAAATCGCTCCAGACCGCATCCGTTACCATTCCGGCTTTTTGCAGTTCCTTATTTTCCACGATGGAGAATTTACCCCGATCGTTCCTTAGCAAATAGGAATTTGGGATATTGCCAAAATCGTTCGTTATAGCATTATTGCCAACAAATAAATCCAGATCTCCATCATTGTCAAAATCACATTCCCGTACTACTGCCGCATTTTCAAAAAACTCCGGGAATTCACTTGCCTCAAAACCCGTTTCATCTTGAAGATAATAGCTATCTGTTAAGGGAGCCATCTCATTGTAAAAGTCGGCTCCTCCACTTCCTATAAAAAGATCCTTTTTACTGTCATTATTTAGGTCTGCTATAATGGCGGTAACATCTTCCTTTATGGAGTCGGTGGCAATATTTGCAATCCTTTTTTCCACATAAGTGGTATCGCCCTGCAGAAATATTCTTGACGGAATGTATTTGGAACCTCCAAAAAATAAATCCTTTTTTCCATCGCCATTTAAATCACCCGTAGCCAAGGCTGGACCACGATCGGATATTTGATATGGGATTAATTTTTGTCTATTGATATCCAAATAATTATCTTCCTCATGGGTAAAATTGATGCCCAAGTTACCTTCCACCTTATTAAATATCTTCTGGGATAAAGGCCGTAGCAAATTATAATTGAAGGGTTTGGTGTTTTCCGGGGAAATAATCAAGGATTGATTTACCGCAACCTCTTTTAAAACCTGATAGGTCCTATTTGGCCAAACTATTTTTAATGAGTCAATCTTGTCCTGCTTTCCAAAACCAAAATGAACCATAGGTTCCGATGAGGCTTGGAATCCCCGAACGGTATACAATTCCTTATACTGTAAATTTCCATTTAGATAGGCAAAGACTTTGGTGCCAATACCGAACTTATTCTTGGCGGTATAATTAAACCTCAATTTTATATAGTTGGCCTTGGCGTCCGTTTTGTTGATGTACAAAGCTGTTGGACTGTTTAGTGTATTGATTATCAAGTCCAGATCGCCGTCATTGTCCAGATCGGCCATGGCCGTAGCTCCTGAAATAAGAGTATCCTTTACCGTCCAAATCCCGGACATATCCTTATATTTCACATCTTCCCCTCCCTTAAAAATATAATTATGGGTCACCCCTGAAGGCATCATATTCAAGGCCTGCTGATCCACCAGTTTAGTATTGCTAAGCTTATTTTTAATTTGTTCATCAGAGGCGAATTTTATAAAGTCCAGATCGTTAGGCCTTTTTGGAATACCATTGGAAATAAAAATATCCTGTTCCCCGTCCTGGTCGTAATCCCCAAATAATGCACTCCAACTCCAGTCGGTAGCTGCAATGCCACTTTGGATCGCCGTTTCAGCATATGGAGTATTTTGTTGGTTTACAAACAACATGTTCCTCGAATATTGGTAGTGGTATCCAAATCGGTCTACCCTTAATATTTGAGTTTGGGTAAGGTCATCCCCTTCGGAAGATTTTAGAACCTTTTCGTCTTCGGGAAGCATGTCCAAAGAAATTAGATCTGGCCATCCGTCATGGTTTATATCGGCAACATCGTTCCCCATGGAAAACTTGGTAGTGTGCCCAAAATATTTGCGTAATTGTTCAGAAAATGTGCCATTTCCATTATTGATATAGTAATAGTCATCCTCGTGAAAATCGTTCCCAACATAGATATCAGGATATCCATCCTGATTAAAATCCGCCACGGCAATACCCAATCCATATCCGTTGGCGCCACCGTAAATTCCGGCCTCTTCACTAACATCTACAAATATTCTCCCGTCATTGCGCAAAAGCCTGTCCCCCGACTGTGCATTTCTCTTTTCCCTTAGTTCGGCCTTCCCATAGGATTGCTGTGTATGTACGGCATGGTTCAGTAGATACATATCCAAATCCCCATCCAAATCGAAATCAAGCAAAGCGGCAGAACTGCTGTAAGTATCAAAATCGAGACCAAATTCAGCTGCACTTTCTGTGAAAGTATTATCTCCGTTATTTATATAAAGTTCATTCTGCCCATTAAATCCATTTATACCAACTACCGAGCAAACGTAGATATCCAATAGTCCGTCCCCATTTATGTCGCCCATTATGGCCCCGGTGTTCCAAGTACTATTCCCAGAGATACCCGCAGTTTCGGATATGTCCCTAAATTTCAAGTTCCCCTCATTAAGGTATAATCTATTTTTTACCTGATTACCGGACAGGAAAATATCGGGCAGCCCATCCCCATTAATATCACCAGTGGCCACTCCTCCGCCATTATAGAAATATAGGTAATCCAGAATGTTCAGATCATCGGTTTCTGTAATGGTATTCCGAAAGTCTATCCCCGTTTCACTTGGTGATGGGTTCCTAAAAATTTCACCTTCCTTAGAGCCACAACCATATAGAAGCACTGCACATAAAATATATAATGTAACTTTACTCATCCAGCGCAAATACTTTTGGTTTGTTATCATTAATGGCAACAATGACGTATCGTTTTCCATTTTTATCCTTGAACTGTTCTATATTTTTCACTTCCTCTTTAATAAAAAATCCACTTTCATCGTAATTTTGCCATTCAAAGTCGAGCTTATCATTTCCTAAAAGTATACTTCCAAAATTGGCGTCAAGGCGTGAATACTGAGGTTTGAATTCAAAATTATTACCGCCCATTATTAGATCTAAATAACCATCATTGTTGACATCGGCACATGTAATACCGCAAACACACGACAATTGTACTCGCCCGGGCAATTTCTTAATGGTAAATTTCCCACCTCCTTCATTTATTGCGATTACGGATTCCTGTACGGTACCTTCCTTGACAATAGTATTGTTAAAGTTGTCATTTGAAAATAATTCGTCAATTGTCCTTTTGGCATATTCGGAGGATTTAAGGTTCTGCTTTTTTAAGGCTACCATTTGCGTAGTCAGTTCCTTCTTTTGATGAATGGGATAGTCTTTTCCTTCAAAATTACGAGTGGTAATCTGTTCTATGGTCCCATTGTTATCAAAATCATTCACCCACAATTTCATGGGGTTGGCTTTGGAACAAGAATAGGGTACATTACTCCCCTGATTTCCCAGAATTAGATCATAATCCCCATCATTGTCCAAATCCTCGGCACTTATAGCATTCCACCATCCGCTTAGGCTATCCAATGCTGTGTTTATTTTTGATAATCGCTTACCGGAGTTTTTATAAATTATAGGCTTTCCCCAATCGGCAACGGTTATTAAATCTTTCTTTTCATCGCCATCGATATCAACCCAAATAGCATCCGTTATCATCCCTGCTTGTTTGGTATCGTATGCCAAACGTTCCGTGGCATCACCAAAAGTTCCGTCGCCGTTATTTTCCAGGAATAAATGGTCAGGATCCAAGCCATAATTTCCAACAACACTTCTGGACCCGATAAATACATCCATATCACCGTCATTATCAAAATCTTGGGGAGCGATTACTGCAATATTTTTAAAGGTACTTGGCAAAACTGCATTTGAAACTTCAAAAATTCCCTTTCCATTATTAATATAGAGCCTTGCCCTATACTGTTTTTCATCTCCTACCTGATTTCCTCCATTTCCTACCATAAGATCCATATCCCCATCAACATCTACGTCCAAAAATGCTGCAGCGGTATCCTCCAGAGCCTCATCCTTTTCAAAAGCTTTTTGTCTGGTAGGCGTTAATGCACCCTTACCATCATGAAGATAGAGTACTCCGGCCTGGTTGGCTCCGCCTCCAATAAAAACATCTTCATTACCGTCACCATTTACGTCGGCTACCGTTAGTGCCGGCCCTTCCTGGGAAAGCATTTTAGATATTAGACCCTCGTAATCAAAGTCGTTGTAATTATTCTCTTTGTGCACCAAGAGTTTGGAATTGCCCAATTCTCTGAGAAGTGGATTCGCAATTGTTTTTTTATTGGGAACAAATATATCCTGGGCTTCAGAATTTTTAAGGGTCAGGAATTGATTTGCCTTAATATTATTAAATTTTTGGGTACGATCATCCGGCCATATTACCTGCATGGAATCTATGGTGGCATTCTTGCCCAAACCAATGGTCATAACATAATCTACAGAGGATTGAAACCCTCTGGAAGGCATCAATTCCTGTACTATGACCTGATTGTCAAAAAAAAGTTTCACCGTGGTTCCAATGGCAAATTTATTGCCACCGCTACCTTCAAATTTTAATTTGAGATAATTGTTTTCCGACTTTTTATCGCTGTGATTCTCATATATAAAAGCTTCAATATTTACATTATTGACCACAATATCCAAATCCCCGTCATTGTCCAAATCTCCGTAAGCGGCACCGTTGGACATACTGGGCAAATCCAGTCCCCACTTTTTGGTTTCATTGGAAAATGTAATATCACCTTTGTTCCTATAAGCGTAATTGGGTTGTGGAGCTATGGGCATTTTCGCAATGATGGAGTCAATGGATTGTTTCTCACCGGTAAGCGCCATTTTCTGGATAATTTCATTGGCAAAAAAGTCCACAAAATCCAGATCTGTCAAATCGTGATTTATACCGTTGGTAATGTAAATATCCTTTAATCCATCGTTATCCATATCAAATAATAGACCGGCCCAGCTCCAATCGGTTTTGGCAACCCCACTGTAATAGGCTACTTCGGAAAACGAATTGTTCCCATTGTTCAACTGCAAGGTATTTTGAATGTACTGTTGGTAAAAATCCTTACTCTGCTTTAATTTAAACACATTGTAACCCTCAAACTCCATAACCGATTTTACCCTTTGATCCCCCTCTGGAAGCATGTCCGTAATAAAGATATCGGCAAAGCCGTCATTGTTTATATCAGCCATATCTATACCCATGGCCGATAAACTTAAATGGGAGGTCCATTGTTCTATTTCTTCCTTGAAGGTCCCATCTTTTTGATTAATATAGAGGTAATCCCTTTCATAAAAATCGTTGGAAACGTAGATGTCCGGATAGAGATCTCCATTGATATCACTGACCATGACCCCTAATCCAAAACCAATTAAACTACCGTAAATACCAGCTTCTTCGCTAACATCCACAAATTTTCCGTTATCATTTCTAAGGAGCATATCCCCTACACCTTTAAATATATCAGGAACTCCTGCCCAATCCTGGGCCCTTACCTCTCGCTGTTCAGCATAGCCCAAACTACTAACGGGCACATTACTGTTATTTAAGATATAGGCGTCCAGATCGCCATCCTTATCATAATCAAAGAATGAGGCATGAGTAGAAAAACCGGTCTTAGCCAAATTGTACTCAGCTGCCTTTTCAGTGAAAGTATGGTCTCCATTATTAATATATAGATCATTATCATGGTTATTGCCCTCCATATTTCCGGCATTACTAACATATAGGTCCAGAAATCCGTCATTATTAATATCTACCATGGTTACCCCTGTAGACCACGGCTTGTTGCCTTCTACCCCTGCCGCGGCAGAAATGTCTTCAAATTTTAAGCCCCCTTTGTTCAAATACAACTTATTGGGGACCATATTTCCGGTAAGATATATATCAGGAAGGCCATCGTTATTAATGTCGCCAATGGCAACGCCTCCTCCATTGTAGAAATTTCTGTATTTAAAAATGTTAAAATTTTTCTGGTTTACCACTTTGTTTACAAAGTCGATTCCCGTTTTTTCGGAAGCCAACAAGGAGAATAAAGTCTCCTCCTTCAGGTCAGTTGTTTTATCAACTTCTTTTTTTTGGGAACAAGAACCCAACGATAGCAATACCAATAAAATAAGGCTTACCCTTATATTTAGTTTACCCATATATATTCGTGATTATATTTAAGAAAGCCTTAAAACACCTTAATAGTATTCTATGCCTTTTCACCATTTTTAAGATTTAATCCATTTCCCACCAATTTTTATCTACGTGCATTAAGGAATAGTAGTTTCTGCAAAAAAACTATATCATTCATTACAATTCATAAGATTTAAAATGGTTAAACAGACTGGTATCTAAAGAGAGAAAAATCAAGTTTTAAAATTTAAGACCAAGATAACTAAAGTTCAATAAATTACATTGCCGGCACTGTTAATAATTGATATTTTTTTGCGTTTCTATGATAGTAATTTGATATTTCTTTGAGGATGATTTTGTGATATATTAATTATGCTTGCAGTATATTATAAATAATCCAATATATTTAGCCAATCAATTAAACTTTATTCATAATGTTAGGAATTCTTTCTTTTGTGGGCTTTACCCTTTTGGTTGCCCTTATTGCCTATCTAGCTACCCGAAAAACCGATGAAAGTTCCTCTGACGGTTACTTCTTGGGAGGCAGAAGCCTCACCGCCGGAGTAATTGCGGGTTCATTACTACTTACCAACCTTTCCACAGAACAAATAGTTGGTCTTAATGGAAGTGCCTATACGGACGGTTTATCTGTTATGGCATGGGAAACATTGGCGGCTATTGCCATGGTGGTCACTGCCGTTTTTTTATTACCCAGATATTTAAAAGGAGGACTTACCACAATTCCCCAATTTCTAGCGAAGAGATTTGATGTTACTACAAAAACCATTACCTCAGGGCTGTTTCTTACAGGATATGTGGTAGTATTATTGCCGGTTATCCTGTATTCCGGATCGGTGGCAATAAGCGGAATGTTCAATGTTCCTGAACTTTTGGGTGTTTCCGAAACTACGGCCTTAGTACTATGTATTTGGGGAATTGGAATAATAGGTTCTATATATGCGGTTTTTGGAGGATTAAAGGCCGTAGCTGTTTCGGATAGTATCAATGCTGTTGGTCTTATCGTTGGAGGTATACTTATCCCAATTTTTGGTTTGATGGCTATTGGGGACGGAAATATGTTTACTGGTCTTGACAATCTAATTACCTCGGATGCCGCAAGATTCGACTCAACAGGTGAAACGGGACAGGAAGTACCATTTTCCACAATTTTTACGGGAATGATGCTTGTACAACTTTTTTATTGGGGTACCAACCAACAGATCATTCAAAGGGCTTTGGGAGCCAAAAATTTGGCAGAGGGGCAAAAGGGATTGTTATTGGCCTCTTTTTTAAAGATTCTGGGACCCTTAATCTTGGTGTTGCCAGGAATGATAGCCTATCATTATTTTGATGGTGGACTAGCATCCAGCGACCTTGCCTATCCAGAACTGGTGCGGGCCGTATTACCCAAACCCTTGGTCGGATTTTTTGCCGCTGTACTTTTTGGGGCCATTTTAAGTTCCTTTAACAGTGTTCTAAACAGCTCGGTGACCTTATTCGGAATAGACATCTACAAGCAGCATATAAATAAAGAGGCCCCTGAAAAAACGGTAGTTAAATACGGTAAGATTTTCGGGATTTGTTTGGCATTGGCTGCCATGTTCATTGCTCCCTTGATTGCCAATGCGGGAAGTCTTTTTAATTACCTACAGGAAATAAACGGTATATATAGTATCCCAATTTTTACTATCATCGTAGTGGGATATTTAACCAAAAGAGTCCCAGCCATCGCTGCCAAAATAGGCATCTTTTCAGGATCACTATTATATATAATAAGTCAGTTCATCCTTAAAGGTCAGTTCGTGGATAAGGCATTGGAATCGGCCAAAGCCTCTGGGATTACCGATCCTGCAGCATTGAAATTGGTGGAAGCAGATGCTTATCCGCACTATTTACACATCATGGCTATTTTATTTGTGACCAATGCGGCGATCATGCTTCTTATAGGTAAGTTTTACCCAAGAAAAGAAGCCTTTGAATTGGAATATACCAAGCAAGTTTCCATTGAACCCTATAAATATGTAAATCAAGTTGGGATCGCCATTTGCGTTATAGTAATTGGAATTTATATCTATTTTGCGAAATAATAAGATTCACAAGCCAAAAGGTGTTGTTTTACAACAAAGCAGATACCTTCCTTGACGATGATGGGTGTGGGATTAGGAGATAATCGACCTTTTGACCATAGAATAAACCGAAGGTTTATGAGCCATAGAAAATAAAAAGAGGGCTGTTCAAATGAACAGCCCTCTTTTACAATATATAATATACTTAAACTAAATTCTTAGTATCCCGGGTTCTGAACCAAATTAGGATTGGAAAGCAATGCAGTTTCTGGAATTGGGAAAAGATTCAAATTCGGATCTCCACTTACCTCCTTTAAGTTCCATGGTGCGGTGAATTTATCAAATCTTACCAAATCGTTCCTTCTCCAAAATTCTATATACAACTCCCTACCTCTTTCTGCCAGTAATACATCCTCGGTTACACTGGGCAAATCTGGAGTATTGGTCCTTGCTTGGCGCAATTCATTTACCATTGCCGTAGCGTCTCCACCCAAACGCATCATTGCCTCTGCTTTCATTAGATGGGCATCCGAATATCTAAAAAGAATCTGGTGCTTTCTAAAGGAGTTAATTTCTCCCCCGTCATTTGGATGGTATTTAAGAATTCGCATTCCTGCAGCTTCACCATTACCAACCAAAGAGGTCAATTCCTTGGTCAAAATTAGGTCGCCACCCTGTCTGTTTTTCAGTTTAGTACCATCTTCGTTGTATTGTTGGTTAATTAAAAAACCATACCCAAGTCCTAAATTAATATTGTTTGCATTGGAAGCATCAGGCACCCAGCCTCTTCGTTCTTCCTGGCCATCACCCACATAATTGGAGTTGGGAGCACCTTCAAAAGAGTCATAGAATTCGGCCAATGTGGAAAATCCGTTCCAGCCTCCACCAGTATTATCCGGAGAGTTCATATTGTAATGCATACTATTCCAAATTCTGGCTCCAATATCACTCTTCAAGTAAAATATGGTCTCGTTATCATCCGAGGATTCAAATATTTGAAAATATCCCGTTTCTATGCCAAAACCTTGAGCCGCAATAGCGTCTACCGCATCAATAACTTTTTGCATATTTGCGTTATCAACGGTACCTCCATTATAGATATGGGCATTTAGGTACATTTTCGCCAATAAGAAATTTGCAGCCGCCTTGGTTGCGGTGCCTGTATTAGCTGTTCCTGGACTACCATCGGGCAATCCCGGCAATGCAGCCAACAAATCGCTCTCTACCAAACTAAAAGCCTCACTACGGGTCAACACTCTTGGGTTGACCTCAGGTCCTTCATCTACTTCCCTAAAAGGTACGGAACCAAAAAAGTCCACTAGAAAAAACATGTTGAAAGCCCTAAGGAATTTAGCTTCCGCCAAAACCGCTGCGTCTGGGTTACTTTCAATAATCTCGGAGGCACGAAATACATTCTGATTTAAATTGTTCCATGCATTCTTTATAAATAAATGCGCAGGAGTCCAGGTATGTGTGTGTAACTGTCGCCAAATTCCGTTATCTCCCCAGTCGGTTCCCCGTGTTGGAATCAACAGTTCGTCCGTTGTTACTTCAGACATGGCATACATGGTTTCTTGGGTTGCAAAATCCCCTCCTACTTTGTTATAAAGGTCACTAAGTGAAGATGCCGGATTAGCCACTGGCTGAAAACCACCGCCGGTTGCCTTAGTTATGATCGAATCCGTTTCTTCTATCTCCAGATTGGTACAGGCTACAAGGCCTACCAATACAAATATGGAGCCGAAAACGGGTTTCATATATTTTTGTATGTTCATAATGCTATGATTAAAAAGTTACGTTAAATCCTAATGTATATGTTCTTGGTCGTGGGAAAGCACTGTAATCTATCCCCGCTATAGGTAAACCATTTAGTAGGGCAGCACTGGCTGGTGCTACACTAACTTCAGGATCAAGACCACTATAATCCGTAATCACAAAAAGGTTCTGACCTGTAAGACTTAGTCTCATTGACTTGAACAAGCCTTCCTTTAATGGAACATCATACGAAATTGATGCTGTCTGCAATCTTACAAAATCTCCTTTTTCCAAGAATCTTGACGAAACCGATGCTTCAGCAAATCTACCTTCCTGTCCGGCCAATTCCACTACATTCTGTGTTACGTTATTACCACTACCAATAGCACCTCCGGTAAAAAAGGCGTTGGCAGTATTGTTGTATATATAGTTTCCAAACTGACCATTGAAATACATGGATGCAGACCAATTTTTATAATTGGCACTAGTAGAGAAACCTCCTGTGATATCTGGAAGGGCACTCTTACCCAAAAACTGTTGATTATCCACACCACCTTCATGAACAGGGTTTCCGTTAGCATCGAAGCCTGTAAACTTCCTTAAATAAAAGGAATACAAAGGTTGTCCCGAAGCCAAGCGTTGTGCAAAGGCATTGGACAATCCCGCACCTCGAATTGTTCCTGCGGCAATCTCTCCATCAAAATCGGTAATTTCGTTTTTGTTGTAGGAGACATTAAAACCAGCGTTCCAACCAAAATCCTCTCCCTGTAAAATATCATAATTAAGGGAAAATTCAGCTCCTTGATTCAACACTACTGCATCCAAATTTTGGAAAAACGTAGGTTGAGGTGAAGGCTGTGCTGCTTCTATATTAAGCAGTAAATCCCTGGTTTCCTTTCGGTATACATCAATTGACCCACTAAAGCGATCATTGCCAAACCCAAAATCCAGACCTGCGTTGTACTGTGTAGTTTCCTCCCATTTTAAATCGGGATTAGCAAACTCAACTGTAGAAATTCCAGGCACACTTACTGCCCCACCATCGCCAATGTTTGGATCTCCATTTGTAGTTGTGGAATATCGCTCCCTTCTCGCGAACCTACCATAACCCAAACCATCCTGGTTACCAGTAATACCGTAGCTTAACCTAAGTTTTAAGGTAGACATGGCATCGCCCATGAAATCCTCCTCATTGATTTTCCAAGCAAAGGCTGCAGACGGGAAAATACCATAACGGTTATTCTCACCAAAACGGGACGAACCATCGGCCCTAACCGTTGCAGTAAACAAATACTTACTTGCTATGCTGTAATTGGCACGGGCAAAAAATGATTGCAGCTCATCTGTGTTATCAAAAGTATTGGTAAAAACAGATTTTACAGGAATACTTACCTCTCCCAAAAAGTCCGTTTTCGGATCAGGGAATAGTCGGTTTACAAAAACATCGGCATCACCTCCAGAAGCATACCCATATTGTTGGTAGGAGCCTGTGATCATAGACTCCAACTTATTGGCCGCGTTTGTAAGGTCCCTGGCCATATTATTTAAATTTGAAGTTCCATAACCCCAACCTTCAACATTTCTACCTTGGGTATTAAAATCCTGGTACGAGAATCCACCTAGTGCCTCCAATACAGAATTACCAAAGTCTTTTTTGTAGTTCAAGGTTAATTCCAACAGCCTATTTTCTAGATTAAGATCGTTAAGGGTACCTCTACCATTACCACCTGCACCACGACCTACATTAAAGGATTTACTTCCCAATTCAGCTTCTCGCGTAGATTCGGATTTATCATACCCCACAGTAACCTTTGCCGTTAAGTCTTCCACGATATCATAGGAGGCTGAAAAATTGATCAGAAAACGATCGGTGTAAGTTAAACTTTGCCAGTTCTGCAACAAATTCAACGGGTTGATTCTATCTCCCGGGTTGAATATACTATTAGCTGGCCAGGTAGGGTTGGCGGAGTAGGCAGAGCCCAACATATCCCCAGTGGACCCTGCACTACCACTTAACGGTGGTGCCTCGTCATTTACACGGGAAATGGTACTTTGCAAATCCAACCTTAATTTATCATCAAATACTCTTTGGGTAAGATTAACCCTTCCGGTAACCCGCTCTTGGGACGATTTTGGAACTATACCAAACTGCTTACCGTAGTTAAAAGTTGCCCGTACGTTACCTGAACCATAATTTTGGGAATAAGCAAGGTTATTATTGGTCGAAGATGAATTTCTAGTGACCAATGATTGCCAATCCGTATCATTCCCTAAATCTGTTGCAGTTCCACCAAAGGCAGAAACAGCTGATAAGAATTCGCTTCTATTCAATAAATCAAATTCACTGGACGGTGATGAAAAACTTAGGTCTGAAGAAAACTCCCAGGTACCTCCTTGAGCACCACCTTTACCACTCTTAGTAGTAATGATAACTACTCCATTGGCACCCCTAGAACCATAAATAGCGGTCGAAGAAGCATCCTTTAGGATACTCATGCTTTCTATATCATTTGGGTTCAAAAAGCTAAGTGGGTTTCTAGCAGAACTAGACCCTACACCAATATCCGTTCCTTCAGAAGAACTACCTCCAGAAGGAAGTGGAACACCATCGACCACAAATAATGGATCGTTGTTGGATCTAACCGAGGAAGTACCACGAATCCTAATTGAAACACCGGAACCAGGTTCCCCACTACCTTGGGAAATTTGAACACCGGCCGTTTTTCCTTGAATTAATTGTTCAGGTGAGGAAATAACACCTCCATTAAAGTCTTCCGAGGTTACTGCCGAAACAGCACCTGTTGCATCCTTAATAGTTGTAGTACCATAACCAATGATAACTACCTCTGCCAAAGCCTGGGCATCTTCCTCCATCATTATATTGATAGTGGTCTGGTTACCTACCGCCACCTCCTGTGTTTTGTAGCCGATATAGCTGATAACAAGGATGGAACTTGCATCCACATCACTAAGAGTGAAATTGCCATCAAAATCTGTTTGTGCGCCATTGGTAGTTCCCTTTACCACGACGCTGGCTCCCGGTAAGGGGCCAGTTGCATCAGATACAGTACCTGACACCTCTTGCGCCGATGCCATTCCGAAACATAAAAATGTTCCAAATAGCAAAAAGCTTTTGAGTAATTTAAGCTTCATAAATTAATAGATTTAATTGAGTTAGATAATAAATTGAGTTTAAAGTTCCTATTCCGAAGATAAATCATATAATTACGATATTTTGTTATATTTTTAATTTTAACACTGAAATATTACCGAAAACGTTTTAGTAGCCTTCAATATTTTCAAAAACGCAATTATTAAACTTTGTACGAATATACATCTTTTTTAGATATAATGATATTTTGACCAACTTCAATACTATTTTAACATTTATCTAAATTTAGTCTTACTACTTAAATCATTGTATTATTTTTACACCTCTGATTTTATATATTCATATTTGAGCCAAAAAGGTCCAAATGCTTTTGTATTTTTAGCAGTATATTCACCTTGAAAAAAAATCACCTTTGAAAAAGAAAATCACCCTCAAACATATTGCAAGGGAATTAGGGGTTTCCATTTCCACAGTTTCCAAAGCATTGAAAAATAGTGAGGAAATTGGGGCGGACACTAAGGAGAAGGTCCAGGCTTTTGCCAAACTATATAACTACAAGCCCAATAATATTGCCATCAGCTTAAAGAACAAGCGCACCAAGAATATTGGGGTAATTATTCCTGACATTGTCCACCATTTTTTTACTACTGTGTTTAGGGGCATTGAAAAATACGCCAACGCCAAAGGTTATAATGTCATTGTATGTGTATCCGACGAATCTTTCGACAGGGAGGTCATCAATATGGAATTATTGGCCAATGGAAGTATAGACGGATTTATAATGGCCCTTTCTGCCGGTACACAATTAAAGAACGACTATAACCATTTGAAGGAAGTTACCGAACAAGGAATTCCCTTAGTGTTGTTTGATCGTGTAACTGAGGATATAAAATGTGATAAAGTCATTATCAATGACAAAAAAGGTGCCTACAACGCCGTGACCAAATTCATAAAAGACGGCCGGAAAAGAATTGCCATGATCACTACTGAGGACTATTTTAGTGTTAGTAGGGAAAGAGCTGCTGGTTATCGCGACGCATTGTCCGATAATGGAATTGCCTTTAACGAGGATTTGATCCTAAAATTTCCTTCCATGACCATTGATGAAAAGGTGATTGAAGATTTTTTTAATCGTGAAAAAGTAGACGCCGTACTGAGTGTGAATGAAATTTTTGCCATCCACAGCATGAGGTTGGTACAAAGCAAGGGCTTAAAAATTCCAGAGGATATTTCCTTTATTGGTTTTACGGATGGTCTTTTGTCCAAATACGCCTCTCCAGGGCTAACGGCAGTGGCACAACATGGCGAGCATATGGGAGAAATAGCTGCAGAAATGCTTATTGAAAAAGTAGAAAGTGAGTTGGAGGAGGAAACTTACACCACAAGGGTTTTGGAGCCCACTATAATAGAACGGGGATCAACCGTGAATTAGGTTTAACAATATTACATTTAGAAAGCTGGTCGTTGAAAAAGGAGCTAGCCTAGTATACCCGTTATTCTAGGAAATTTAAAAGTGGGATGCGAGCGTCCTGACACTCTCCGCTATGATAAATCTAATTTTTGTAACCCTGCCAGATTTTAATTGATATCATTAAAGAATGAAGAAAACAGGATTTATATTTGATTTGGATGGTGTTATTGTAGACACCGCCAAATACCATTATTTGGCATGGAGAAAATTAGCCAATGCTCTAGGCTTTGAATTCACCCAAGAACAAAATGAACAATTTAAAGGGGTTAGTCGCAAAAGATGCTTGGAAATCCTTTTGGATATTGGCGGCATCCACGCCTCACAAGAACAATTTAACAATTGGCTGATAGAGAAGAATGAGGATTATTTGTCCCTTATTGAGAAGATGGATGAATCTGAAATCCTGCCGGATGTCCAAAAAGTACTTACTCTTCTTAAAAAACATAATATGCCAATTGCACTAGGGTCAGCAAGTAAAAATGCCCGTCCTATTTTGGAAAAGGTAAAATTAATGGATTATTTTGATGTCATTGTAGACGGCACCCACGTTACCAAAGCCAAGCCCGATCCAGAAGTTTTTTTGATAGCCGCTGAACAACTTGGGGTGCGTCCCGAAGATTGTGTAGTCTTTGAAGATGCAGTTGCAGGAATAGAAGCCGCCAACAATGCGGGAATGCTGAGCATAGGCATAGGCGAAGCAAAAGTGCTTTCCAAGGCAAAATTTGTATTTGCGAATTTTACGGAAATTGATGTTAAATTCATAAATCGCCTTATGAAATAAAGTTTAGGGTGAACATTGACAATATTTGGTTAATTTGGTAATTTCTGGTTTGAAAACAACAGAAACCCCATACGCCTATTACGATAACGCACAAACACTAGCATAATGAATCAAGATTACATAAAGCCCAACAACTGGTCTATCATTGAGGAAGGATTTGAAAAGGACAGTGTAAAATCCTCCGAAAGTTTATTCAGTCTTGGGAACGGAGCCATGGGTCAACGTGCCAATTTTGAAGAAAAATATACAGGTCCAACTTTTCAAGGAAGCTATATAGGTGGGGTGTACTACCCAGATAAAACACGGGTCGGCTGGTGGAAAAATGGCTATCCCGAGTATTTTGCAAAAGTATTGAACGCTCCTAATTGGATTGGAATAAATGTACTTATCAATGGGGAAACCTTAGATCTAAATACCTGTAAAAATGTAGCAGACTTTCGGAGGGAATTAAACATGCAGGAAGGATGGTATACCCGGAGTTTTAGGGCAACCCTGCCCAATGATGCCGTTATAGAGGTAAAGATTACGCGATTCCTAAGTTTGGACCATGATGAAGTGGGTGCCATTAAATATGAAATCACTCCAATAAACCAAGATACTTCTATAGCTTTTCACCCTTATATAGATAGCGGCATAACCAATGAGGACACCAATTGGGACGACCAATTTTGGAACACTACCGGGGTTTCATCGGATGGTTTTCAGGCGTTTATTGAGGCCCATACCATGAAGACCAATTTCTCTACCTGCACATTTATGGAGTCCAGGTTGTACCATAACAATAATCTGGAAAAAGAAAAGCCCTTGGAGGCAATTTCCGAGACTACAATAGTTCATCACTTTAAAAAGGACATCAAAAAAGGGGATACTCTATCATTGATTAAATTTGGTGGTTATACGGTCTCTACAAACCATAAGGCCAATGAATTGATCTCGGCTGCAAAAAAGGCCTTGCACAAGGTAACCGAATTAGGTTTTGATGCCCTACTGGAGCTACAAAAAAAATCCTGGGCCAAAATATGGGAAATGAGCGATATCATGATCGATGGCGATGTAAGGGCGCAACAGGGAATTCGATTTAATATTTTTCATTTAAACCAAACTTATTTAGGGAAAGATTCCAGACTTAATATTGGGCCCAAAGGATTCACCGGTGAAAAATACGGCGGTAGTACTTACTGGGATACAGAAGCCTATTGTATTCCATTTTATATGGCTACCAAAAACAAAAAAGTAGCAAGAAATCTACTGACCTATAGGTACAATCATTTAGAAAAGGCCATTGAAAATGCCCGAAAACTAGGGTTTGTAGATGGGGCGGCCCTATACCCAATGGTTACCATGAATGGTGAAGAATGCCATAACGAGTGGGAAATAACCTTTGAAGAAATACATCGCAATGGCGCCATAGCCTTTGCCATATATAATTACTACCGGTTTACTGGAGATTACACCTACATCCCGGAAATGGGACTGGAGGTTTTGATAGGAATAGCGCGTTTTTGGCATCAAAGAGCTACTTTTTCTTCCCAAAAAGACAAATATGTAATTCTAGGGGTCACGGGTCCCAATGAATACGAAAACAACGTAAACAACAACTGGTACACGAATTATATTGCCAAATGGTGCATTAATTATGCCCTTCAGGAACTACAAAAGGTAAAAGAGGGCTATCCGGAGGATTATCATAGAATTATAGGAGTCACCAAACTTTCAGAAAAGGAGACCAAATCCTGGAGCAAGGTGGCCAAAAAAATGTACTTCCCCTATGATGAAAAATTAGGTGTTTATTTGCAACAAGATGGCTTCTTGGACAAAGAACTAATCCCTGTGAAAGAATTGAACAAAAAGGATCGACCCATTAACCAGAAATGGAGTTGGGACCGCATTCTAAGATCGCCTTATATAAAACAGGCAGATACCCTTCAAGGGTTTTATTTCTTTGAAGACCATTTTACCACCGAAGAACTGGAAAAGCATTTCGATTTTTACGAACCTTTTACAGTGCACGAATCGTCACTATCCCCATGTGTACATAGTATTCAAGCTGCAAAATTGAACAGAATGGATCAGGCGTACGCCTTCTATCTACGTACCTCCAGATTGGATTTGGATGATTACAATAAGGAAGTGAAAGAAGGACTCCATATTACTTCAATGGCAGGCACATGGATGAGCATAGTGGAAGGTTTTGGGGGGATGAGGATTTTGGATGATAAATTATCCTTTACCCCAAGAATACCAAAGGAATGGACATCCTACTCCTTCAAGGTAAATTTTAGAAATAGAATTCTAAAGGTCATGGTTACAGAAAACGAAACTACCTTCGACTTGGAAGGAACGGATGAAATGTCTATTCGGGTAAATGGAAGACGTGTGGTTTTAACCGCTGGCAAAAAAAACTATTCACCAGCACCTTAGTATTTTAGCATAAAATTATACAATCCCAAAAATGTTTCAGAAAATACACGATTGGGATTGTTTTTTAAAAAAAGTTAAATAAATTGAGGCAAAAGGTGTCGCTGAAAAAAAAATTATTAAAAAATTAACACTAATTCCAAAAACATGTATCATTATTGCATAGAAAAGCACAATAACACCTAGTTGGCTTTTCTTTCCGAAAAGAAGCATAAAATGAAACAGACCACTGAAATTCGAAAAGCAGTAGTTTACCAAGTATTTACCAGATTGTTCGGCAATACCAATACCACCAATAAACCTTGGGGGACCATAGAGGAAAATGGGGTTGGCAAATTCCGTGACTTCACCCAGAAAGCTTTAAAGGAAATTAAGAATTTGGGAGTAACCCATATATGGTATACGGGTATTCCACATCACGCCCTGGTTAGGGATTATACCGCATACGACATTTCTAACGACGACCCGGACATTGTAAAGGGCCGAGCGGGCTCGCCTTATGCCGTCAAGGATTATTACAGCGTTAATCCAGATTTGGCGCATAATCCCAAAAATAGATTAACGGAGTTTAAAGCCTTAATTACTAGGAGCCATAAAGCGGATTTAAAAGTTATTATTGATATAGTTCCAAATCATATCGCCAGAAAATACGAAGGAAAAAATAATCCCAAGGGCGTGGTAGATTTTGGGGCCAAAGACAATACAAATGTAGTCTATGACAAGGACAACAATTTCTATTACACTCCAGGAGAGTCCTTTACCGTCCCGGATTGGAGAGATGGCTACCTGCCGTTAGGTGGAGAACAAAATAAGTTGGCCGATAACAAATTTACCGAAACTCCCGCAAAATGGACTGGAAATGGGTCCCGGTCACCCAAACCCGATTTTAATGATTGGTATGAGACCGTAAAAATTAACTACGGAATTAGTCCGGACGGACATAGGGATTTTGAATCCCTCCCGGAAGATTTTGGCCATAAAGACTTTTCTGAACATTTTGAGTTTTGGAGAAACAAGGAGGTACCCGATTCCTGGATAAAATTTAGGGATATTGCCCTCTACTGGTTGGGCCAGGGAGTGGACGGATTTCGTTATGATATGGCTGAAATGGTTCCCGTGGAATTCTGGAGCTTTATGAATTCGTCCATAAAAATGAATAATCCAGATGCATTTTTAATGGCCGAAGTATATAACCCACAGCTATACCGGGATTATATCTTTAAAGGGAAAATGGACTATTTATATGACAAAGTGGAATTTTATGATTCCTTAAAACATATTATGCAGGGCCATGGGTGGACAGACCACATACCGGTAGTTCAAAGCGGACTCATGGATATTGAGCACCAAATGCTTCATTTTCTAGAGAATCATGACGAGCAGCGTATTGCCTCCCCGGAATTTTTAGGAAATGCGGACAAGGCCAAACCGGGCATGGTGGTTTCCGCAACCATAAGTACCTCACCTACTATGATCTACTTTGGGCAAGAGGTGGGAGAACCGGCCGCCGAAAGTCCTGGGTTTGGGTCACCAAGTAGAACCTCCATCTTCGATTATGTTGGGGTACCCCACTTTCAACGCTGGGTCAACAATAAAAAATTTGACGGAGGACAATTATCTACAAAAGAGAAAGAACTTAGGACATTTTACAAAAACTTGCTCAATTTCACCATTAACAGCAGTGCTTTAATGGGCAACTATAGGGATATTCATTTTTTCAACAAGGACACCACAGAATATTACAATCACCATGTCCTGTCCTTTGTAAGATGGTCCAAAAACGAAAAACTCATTATTATTTCTAATTTTGATGCCGATGAAACATTTGGATTCGATTTAAAACTACCGAGGGACATTGTTCAGGCATGGGGTCTGCAGAATAAGACATACTATGTAAAGGACGAATTGTTCAAAGATAAGGAGTTTCCCTTGATCATCGAAGATGAAATTGGCCATATCAGAATAGATATACAACCATTGGAATCATTAATTTTAAGTTTAAAATAGATTAGCGCATTACATTATGAAAACATCATCACTAGTTGGAACATTATTCCTATTACTATTAATTTTAAGTTGTGACAATATGAACAAACCCTTGGTTATTGGCCATAGAGGTGCCATGGGGCATGAAACGGAAAACACCTTGGCATCCATACAAAAAGCAATAGATCTTGGTGCGGATATGATAGAAATCGACGTTTTTAAAATAAAAAGTGGTGAAACCGTAGTATTCCACGATAAAGATGTGGAAAGACTTACCGATAGTGTTGGAAAAATAGAGGACTATAATTTTGAAGACCTGCAGAAATTAACCTTGGTCGGCAACCACAAAATTCCTACCCTGCAGGAGGTGCTGAATGTAATTGATAAAAAAGTACAATTAAACATTGAGCTTAAGGGCTCCAATACGGCTGATAGGGTAAACTTTATTATAAATTACTACATAAAGGAAAAAGGTTGGCCTATTGATAAATTCCTTATTTCCAGTTTTAGATGGGATGAACTTCAGGCCATGCGAAAGCTCAACAATAAAGTACCGATTGCCATCCTAATAAGTGGCGATCCATTGGAAGCGTTGGACATTGCCAACGAATTAGGAGCTGTCGCCATCAACCCATACTTTGAAGATTTGACCTTGGAGAATGTTCACGAGATGAAAAAAGCCGGATTTAAAATCTATCCATGGACCGTAAATGAACCAGAAGAAATTGAAGCGGTAGAGCGATTGGGAGTAGACGGCATCATCACCAATTTTCCAGAACGCATTAATTAATGTTCGATGTCATTGTACTAGGAGGAGGTGCCGCCGGTTTTTATGGCGCCATACACATTGCGGAGTCCAATCCCAAGTTGCAAGTGGCAATCTTGGAACGCGGCAAAGATGTATTGGGCAAAGTTAAAGTATCCGGGGGTGGACGCTGTAACGTTACCCATGCCGAATTTGACCCCAAAGAACTTACCAAAAATTACCCTAGGGGAGAAAGGGAACTATTAGGTCCGTTCCACAACTATTGTACTGGTGATACAATGGCTTTCTTTGAAAAACGAGGAGTGCCATTGAACATTGAAGCTGATGGCAGAATGTTCCCCTCTACTAATTCTTCCCAAACTATCATAGACTGTTTTGTTGGGGAAACAGAGCGACTTGGAATTAAAGTACTCAAGAACAGTTCCGTTGTCGGGATAACACCATTGGACAAAAATAAAGGGAAGGACGATTACTCCTGGGAAATTAAATCGATTAGAAACTCCTACAAAGCCAAAAAAATATTGGTTGCCACAGGTAGCAATCCTAAAATATGGGAGCTATTAAGACAAATGGGGCATACCATAGTCCCACCGGTACCTTCACTGTTCACCTTTAATATTAAGGATGAAAGAATTACCGGCATACAAGGGGTGAGTACCAACGCCAGCATCAAGATAGTTCCCACCAAGGTAAATAATGGTAAATACAAGGCGGCCTTAAAAAACTATACCATACACCCATCGGACCTAGAGTCCGAAGGCCCCCTCTTAATAACACATTGGGGAATGAGCGGTCCTGGAATATTGAGGCTATCGGCTTGGGGGGCTCAGTTGCTGAATGAGTTAAATTATAAGTTTTCAATAAAAATAAATTGGCTTCCAGCCTATCATGAGGAAGGAGTGCTAAGTCAACTTCAACAAATAAAGGAAATCGAAGGCAAGAAAACAGTCCTTCGCACCAAAGCGTTTCAACTTCCAAAGCGATTATGGATCAGTCTGGTAAAAGCGTCGGGCATTTCAGATACCGATAAATGGGCGGATATTTCCAAAAATCAAATACAAAACTTAGCGAAGCAATTAACGAATTCCAAGTTTAATGTAGATGGGAAAAGCACCTTCAAGGAGGAATTTGTCACTGCCGGAGGGGTAGACCTAAAAGAAATCAATTTTAAAACTTACGAAAGTAAAATACTTCCCAACCTCTTTTTTGCCGGGGAAGTAATCAATATAGATGCCATTACTGGTGGATTTAACTTTCAGAATGCTTGGACCGGGGCATATATTGCGGCTCAAGCAATTGCAAAAGGTCTATAAAAACGGATCAACTCAATAGTAACATCAACAAGGCAGCCATTGTAGCTCCAATGATAGGACCAACTACGGGTATCCAAGCATAACCCCAATCGCTTCCTCCCTTACCCTTTATGGGCATGATAGCGTGCATTATACGAGGTCCAAGATCTCTGGCAGGATTTATGGCATAGCCTGTGGTACCACCCAAGGAAAGACCTATCGCCCAAACTAGAAAAGCAACTGGAAGTGCCCCCAGAGACCCTAATCCTATTACCGTTTCCGTTTCGGTTATTGAGGCATCCGTAAAATAGAGTACCACAAATACCAAGGTAAAAGTACCCACTACTTCACTAAATAAATTATTAATGGGATTCCTTATAGCCGGAGCAGTACAAAATACCGCTTTTTTGGTGTCCTGGTCCTCAGTTGCATCAAAATGATCTTTGTAAAAGAGCCAAACGATCAAGGCACCCAACATGGCCCCTATGAATTGCCCCAATACATAGGTGGGGACCAAGGCCCATTCAAACTTCTCGGCAACCGCCAGTCCAATGCTAACGGCCGGATTCAGATGTGCCCCGCTATAGGGTGCGGCAACCGCCACCCCCACGTACACGGCCAATCCCCAGGCAGTGGTAATCACCATCCAGCCCATGTCGTTAGATTTTGTTTTGTTAAGTATTACGTTGGCTACTACTCCGCCCCCCAAAAGGATCAGAAAAAAAGTGCCGATGATTTCAGCAATAAATGGAGTCATATTTAGTTGGTTTATTATTTAAGCGTTTTGTTTGGACCAATAATCTACAGCATCGATGGCCCTGTACCAGCCTTTAATATTTTTGTCAATTTCTTCCCTCTCGGAACTAGGATTAAAATTAACGTCGGTTTTCCATATTTCCTGAATTTCTTCCAAATTTTCCCAGAATCCTACTGCCAAACCAGCTAAATAAGCCGCTCCCATAACCGTGGTCTCAATTACCTTTGGGCGTACAGTTGCCGTGTTAAGAACATCGGCCTGGAATTGCATCAGCATATTATTTACGGTTGCTCCTCCATCTACCCGTAATTCCTTGATGGAAATTTTTGAATCTGCTTCCATAGCCTTTAAAACATCCATGGTCTGAAAGGCAATAGATTCTATAGCCGCTCTGGCAATGTGGGCATCCGTACTACCCCTTGTGAGCCCAAAAATGGTTCCCTGCGCATGTTGGTTCCAGTAGGGCGCACCCAGACCTGCAAAGGCAGGTACAAAATAAACTCCATCGGTACTGCTTACAGATTCCGCCAACTTTTCTACATCCTCAGACCTTTTAATGATCTTTAAGCTATCCCTCAACCATTGAACTACAGCTCCAGCAATAAAAATACTTCCCTCCAAGGCATATTGGGTTTTCCCATTAATGGTCCACGCTACGGTGGTTAAAAGATTATTTTCAGAAACAATGGGCTTTTCCCCAATGTTCATTAGCATAAAGCAACCGGTACCATAGGTGTTTTTGACCATTCCTGGTTTGGTACACATTTGGCCGAAAAGTGCCGCCTGTTGATCACCCGCAATTCCGGCAATAGGAATTTTACTGGCAAAAAAATTGGGATTGGTATTACCGTATACTTCACTGGACTGTTTTACTTTGGGCAACATGCTCTTGGGAATAGTAAAAAGCTCCAATAACTCATCATCCCATTCCAAGGTATTTATATTAAAGAGCAATGTTCTAGAGGCATTGGTAACATCGGTAATATGTAGTTCGCCTTTGGTCATATTCCAAATTAACCACGAATCTATGGTTCCCAGGATCAAGTCTCCTGCCTCCGCCTTTTTCCTAGCCCCTTCCACATTATCCAAAATCCATTTCACCTTGGTACCCGAAAAGTAGGAGTCGATCACCAAACCCGTTTTTTCCCTAATAAGCCGGGATCTCCCTTGCTTCTTTAATTCATCACAATAATTGGATGTCCGCTTATCCTGCCAAACAATGGCATTATAAACTGGTTTTCCTGTTTTTTTATCCCAAACAACTACTGTTTCCCGTTGGTTGGTAATTCCTATAGCTGCTATATCAGCCCCGTAAATCCCCTTTTTGGTGGTCGCTTCTGCGGCCGTACTGACTTGTGAGGACCATATTTCCAAGGGATCATGCTCTACCCAACCCGGCTTTGGAAAATACTGCGTAAATTCTTTTTGGGAGACCGAAACAATATTGCCTTTTCTGTCAAAAACAACGGAACGGGAACTGGTTGTACCTTGATCTAACGCTAGTATATATTTTTCCATATGGGTGGTATATTTTTAAAATGGGTATCAAGATAACAAAATATAGGCACTAATTTTGAAAAATTAATAATCAGGTTCCCAAGATTTCAACAATAATCCCTATCCCACTTAATACATTAAGCTAATTTATAAACAGCCTTAAATTATAACTGCCCATGAAGAAATTTGTAGATAAAAAATATGCTTGTTCCCGCTTAGCGGTTAAATTGTTATTTTTATTGGCTTCTCTTAAAACTGGACCATCATGACAACGTATATTATTTTACTGAGAGGAATCAATGTTGGTGGCCAGAAAAAAATTATAATGTCCAATTTAAGGACCATGCTCCAAGATTTGAATTTTGCCATGGTACGTACCTATATACAAAGCGGCAATATTGTTTTAAAAAGCGATGTAACCTCGCCTACAGCAGTATCACAAATAATCAAAGACGGTATTTACACCACTTTCGGCTTTGATGTTCCCGTATTGGCAAAGACATTTAATGAATTGAAAGAAATTATAGAAGAATCCCCTTTTGAAAAACACAACGACTTGGAGACCAAAAAGTGGTATTATGTGCTGTTACAGGAAGCTCCTAAGAAGGAACTCGTCCATGGTTTACAACAAGAACAATTTCCGAATGAACGGTTTGTAATTACGAATAACTGCGTCTACCTAAGTTGCGACCAGGGATATGGCAATACAAAATGTAACAATAATTTCTTTGAAAAAAGACTTGAGGTGCCGGCCACTACCAGAAATCACAGGACTATCATGAAATTGTTGGAAATGGCAGAAAAAATTTAATTCAATTCCCAAATTTTATAGTTCAGGGCCGTGGCAAAACAAACCCAGAGCAGATAAGGAATTAATAGATAAGCGGCAGTTTTGCTTACAACCTTAAACCATTTTATGGTAAAGATCAATAACACCAATAAAGTAAGAATAACAAGCAAGGCCCCAAACGTATTTTTGAATCCAAAGAAAATTATACTCCAAAGTGCATTGAACAACAACTGAATGCCGAAATGGTACAAGGCCGTTTTCACCCAAATATGATAAAACCCTTTTGCCCAGACAATCCCCGCGGCAACGCCCATCATAATATAGAGTATGGTCCACACCGGGGCAAAAATCCAGTTTGGAGGATTAAAGCTAGGCTTATTCAATTCCAAATACCAATCATTTACCGAGGATTGCGTTGCAAAACTGGATAAAAATCCAATCGTTAAGCACACTGCTACAGAAATTGCGATATAGGTAAGTTGCTTTTTCAAAGGTTGGTTGTTAATCCCCTAAATTAACAATTTATTTTAACAGGATCTACAGCAAAACTCCTTAAAAACTATCTTTGCACAAATTGATTCCATTATGACCGATAAAGACTTTAGCCCTTCCGGGTATACCATAGACAAAACCGAAGGAAAAGTTACCTATAAATCGCCCAGCAATATTGCCTTGGTAAAGTACTGGGGCAAGAGGCAGCATCAGATTCCCGCCAACCCATCGATCAGTTTTACTTTGGATACCTGTACTACTACAACAACTCTTACTTATAAAAAATTGGACAACCGAAGTACCGACTTTTCCTTCGACCTCCTTTTCGAGGGCAAACCAAAGGAGGATTTTAAACCCAAAATAAGTACGTTCTTCAAAAGGACAGAGCCATATCTGCCTTTCTTAAAAAATTATCATTTCAGCATAGAAACTTCCAATTCCTTTCCCCACAGCAGTGGCATTGCATCATCGGCCAGTGGGATGTCTGCCCTAGCGCTGTGTCTAATGGAACTGGAAAGGGAGTTGAACCCGGGGATGGACTCCAACTTTTTTAAAAAGAAAGCCTCTTTTTTGGCACGATTGGGATCCGGTAGCGCCTGCAGGAGTATAGAAGGTGATTTAATGCAGTGGGGTGATCATAAGGACACATTGAACAGCTCCGATCTTTATGCCATAAAATATCCATATAAGGTACACCCGATTTTTAAGAACTATCAGGATACCATTCTTCTGGTGGACAAAGGATCTAAAGAGGTGAGCAGTAGCCTTGGCCATAATTTAATGCACGATCATCCTTTTGCAGAACAACGGTTCGACCAAGCGCATAAAAATCTGTCTAAATTAAAATCGATTTTTGAGGAAGGAAATTTATTGGAATTTATTAAAATCGTGGAAAGCGAAGCACTTACATTGCATGCCATGATGATGACCAGCATGCCTTATTTTATGCTGATGAAACCCAATACTCTGGAGATTATCAGTAAAATATGGGCCTTTAGGGCCTCTTCCAAAACCCATGTCTGTTTTACATTGGACGCAGGAGCCAATGTGCATGTACTGTATCCTGAAAAAGAAAAAGAAAAAGTTTACCAATTTATTAGTAATGAGTTGGTTGCATATTGCGAAAACGGGCAGTATATTTGCGATCAAATTGGAAAAGGAGCGAAAAAGCTGTAAATTCAATTTGAAAATTAAATAATTAATAGCGGGAGATTGCGTTAATTATTAAGGTAATTGGTGAGTATCGTGAAATCATCGGAACTCTAATTACAGATTATTAAATATTACGGTTTAATTATTTATGCTTAACTTAAAGAAATGAAAGGACCATTATTTTACTCTAAAATTCTGCTTTTCGGGGAATATGGAATCATTAAAGATTCCAAGGGACTTTCTATACCCTATAATTTTTTTAAGGGGGCATTAAAATCCAAGAATAAGGATTCTGAAGAGGCAAAGAAATCCAACGCCAGCCTTAAAGCCTTTGCGGAATATTTAAAAAACTTACAGCAAAAAGATCACGAATTGGTGACCTTTGACCTGGAGGCCTTGAATAAAGATGTAGCCAACGGCATGTATTTTGACAGTTCCATTCCACAAGGATATGGAGTGGGGAGCAGTGGCGCTTTGGTAGCCGCTATCTACGACAAATATGCTATTGAAAAAATCACTGTTCTAGAGAACCTTACTAGGGAGAAACTACTAAAACTGAAGACTATTTTTGGAAAAATGGAATCGTTTTTCCACGGTAAATCCTCAGGCCTTGATCCTTTAAACAGCTATTTAAGCCTACCAATACTCATAAATTCCCAAGACAATATAGAATCTACCAGCATTCCGTCCCAAAATTTGGATGGCAAGGGAGCTGTATTCCTTTTGGACAGTGGTAGCACTGGAGAAACTGCTCCGATGGTACATTTGTTTATGGAGCAAATGAAACACGAAGGATTCCGGGCCATGCTAAAAGATCAGTTTATTAAACATACAGACGCCTGTGTGGAAGATTTCATAAATGGGAACGTAAAATCCCTGTTTGGGAATTTAAAGCAGTTGTCCCATGTGGTCTTGGATAATTTTAAACCTATGATTCCTGTGGAATTCCATAAACTTTGGAAGCAGGGAATAGATACCAACGACTATTATTTAAAACTCTGCGGCTCTGGCGGTGGAGGCTATATTTTAGGATTTACCGAAGACATCAATAAGGCAAAAAAAGCCCTGAAAGGCTATAATTTAGAAGTGGTTTATAACTTCTAAACGCAACCCCTATGCTTAGTAGAAAAAACAAGCTCTTGCTATTAAAGTTCCTGAGCTTGTTTTCTGTGGTCAGAGGCTACAACATTCTTATGATCACCTTGGCGCAGTACCTGGCGTCCATTTATATTTTAGCTCCCCATTTACCACTCCGGAAAGTTGTTTTTGATGGCAACCTGTTCGTTATCGTACTCAGCTCGGCTTTGGTAATTGCTGCTGGCTATATCATCAATAATTTTTACGACGCGGAAAAAGACCTTATCAATAAGCCTCGAAAGAGCATGTTAGATCGCTTGGTAAGTCAGCGTACCAAACTCACCACCTATTTTGTATTAAATTTTCTTTCGGTATTCTTTGCCAGTTATGTCTCCTTTAAGGCCGTTGTGTTCTTTTCTGCCTATATTTTTGGCATTTGGTTCTATTCCCACAAGTTAAAACGAGTGCCGTTTTTGGGCAATTTTGTTTCCGCAACCTTGGCCATTGCCCCCTTTTTCGCCGTTTTTGTGTATTATAAGAATTTTGATGCCGTGATTTTTGTCCATGCCCTTTTTCTTTTCCTATTGATATTGGCCAGGGAAATGATCAAAGATCTGGAAAACATTGCAGGGGATATGGCCCAAAATTATAAGACCATTCCTATATTGTACGGAGCAAAATTTTCCAAGACCTGTATCTCCATTTTGATTGGACTAACGCTACTACCCTCCTTTCTCTTGATCGAATATTTTGATGTGGGCTATATGTACCTCTATTTTATATTCTGTATTTTATTGCTTTTGGGGTTTTTAGTTCTTTTGGTAAAATCCAACAGCAAAAAACACTATGTTTGGCTCCACAACATTCTAAAACTGATCATTATACTGGGAGTATTCAGTATTTTATTGATCAATGTTGATCTGGTATTGAACAGAATTCTCTAAGAATCAGTAATAACCACTCCAATAGCCTAAACATATGATTTCCTTTGCTACCTTTGCAAAAAATTATAGTACTTATGAGTAGGTCAGATTCCAATAACGACAAAAAGGCATCAGGTAGGCAAGGCGGCACTTTTAGAAAAAAAAGTTATGCAAGGGGCAACGCACCGGTAAAAAAGAAAACGGAAGCAAAGCCACCTTCGGACCCCAATGTAATGCGACTAAATCGTTATGTAGCCAACTCAGGAGTCTGTTCACGTAGGGATGCCGATATTTATATCTCTGCAGGAAACATCACCGTAAACGGGAAGCCGATCACCGAAATGGGCTACAAAGTAAAACTGACCGATGAAGTAAAATTTGACGGTCGTTTACTAAATCCAGAGAAAAAGGAATACGTCCTTTTAAATAAGCCTAAGGATTTTGTTACCACTCCCAAAGATGAGCACGGAAGAAGAACCGTGGCCTCCCTGGTTTCAAGTGCTTCCAAATCCAAACTTACCGTAGTGGGTAAAATGGACAAGAGTACCACTGGTCTTTTATTGTTTACCAATGATGGTGAGATGACGAAGCGACTTACAAAGCCTAAAAACGGACTTCGCAAAATATATCACGTAGAGCTTAACAAGAACCTTAGGGGCGAAGACCTCCTAAAGATCAAGGAAGGCATCTCTATAGAAGATAGTGTTGTAAGGGTAGATGATATTAGTTTTATTGAAAATGCTCCCAAGAGGGAAGTAGGAATAGAACTAAAGAGCACCCGTAACAAAATTGTACGCCGTATTTTTGAAGAATTGGAATACGAGGTCGTAAAATTGGATCGAGTGGTCTATGCCGGACTTACCAAAAAAGACCTTCCAAGAGGACACTGGAGACATCTTACCGAACAGGAAGTTATTAATTTAGGCATGATAAAATAGGACCTAATGCCTATTATCATTACTACCTTTATTCGTCCTCTATTATTGGCAGCAAATTCCCTATCACCCAGTTAGAAAGTACATTTTGTTGTTAACATTATTATAAGGTTCGTGAAATTTTGTTGATATTTAAGATTAAACAACCAACTATGAATACTAAAAAAGTAATCGGAATCCTTCTAATAATTGGCGGCCTGGCCCTAGGTTATGTAGGTTTGAATAAAATAGAAAATAGCGGGGCCTCTGTAAAGGTGTTGGATATAGAACTGGATGTTTCAGATAAAGGGAGCAAGCAACAGGGATATATCTATTTAGGATTAGGTATACTTTTGGTTGCTGGAGGTGTCTATACTGTGAATAAGAAATAACACTTTGAAATCATAATAGTTCGGATAATTATAGTTCACAGGGCCATACAAAATCTAGGACGCTAATTGAATCACATACATTTACTATTTCCAAAAGGGAATTGAATTTGATTTCGGAATAGTCTTTCCAGAAAAATAACCACAATATTTGCCGCACCTAATCCGCCAAGAGAACATGGCGAGAAAACATGGTACACCTTGGGAAAAATCTATCTTTTTAGCAACTGCAATCCAGCTGACATTTTACCGTCATTACAAGCCTGCCTAACATCTAAATAGGTCCAGCGCAAGAATCTATTTTTTTTTGCAGTAGAAGATGCTTCGTTACGACTACACCTCACACTGTCTGTTGTAGTCACTTCGACAGTGTCCCATTTTTCTGGAACGAGGAGAAGTCGCACACCATTGGTCTTTCCTTATAGGTCTCGACTGCGCCCGACCAGACAATCCCTTTCATTACTTTTTCGACAACACTTGGATATATAATAAGTAGTCCAAAAAAATGTAATTAACTATTTTTGGATTATAGAGAAATACTATTTACCATTCCCGCTTAATGCCTCTCAAATAAGGGCCTGACATTAATGACGTAAATATGTCGTACAAGAGACGCTATTAAAACTATAAACCAGGATTACATTTACATCAGATTAAAACAATATAAAGTCAATAATATGAATTTATCACAGCGAGTTAAGGAATTGAGATGTAGAAAAGGGTTGTCTCAAGAATTACTGGCCGAAGAGTCCAGATTGAGTCTAAGAACCATTCAAAGAATAGAAAATAACGAATCAGAACCTCGGGGGGATACTTTAAAAAGATTGGCAATTGCACTGGATACTTCTCCCGATGAAATTTTGGACTGGAAAATTCTTGAGGACAAAGGATATTTAACACTTATGAGTTTATCGGCACTGGGGTTTTTGTTCTTCCCAATTTTAGGGATTATTCTTCCCCTAATTTTTTGGATACTGAAAAAGGATAAATTGAAAAATGCAAATGAACTCGGCAAGTCGATTTTAAATTTTGAAATCACATGGTGCCTCCTTCTTTTCTCTTATTTTATTATAATATTCTCAGGATTGTTGGGGGTAATAATGGGATACTTAGATAACATCGTAGGACCGGCAAGTATCTTAAAATTATACATTCCAGTCATACTCCTATATATTTATAATATTACAGTAATAATATTAAGCACTATCAAAGTCTTTAAAAATAAAAGACATAGTTATAAACCTGCCTTGAAAATATTCAAATAAAAAATACCCCTTAACTAGACCATCTTTAATCTGTAAAGCCCTGAAGTAATTACTTCGACAGAGTCCCCTTTTTCTGAACTCCTGATATCTTTCGGGAGAGAAGTCGCACACCATTGGCCCCTCCTTATTGGACTCGACTGCGCCCGACCAGACATTTTATCGTCATTGCGAGCCCGCCTGACGGCTAGGCAGGCGTAGCGCGGCAATCCTCTTTCTAACTTTGGATCTGACCCACTGTTCTCTGTTATATTGTATAGCAAAAAACATAAGTGTATTAAAAGAAGGTTAATTTTTTAGGCGTCTTAATTCACCACCTGCTGATATTCAGTATTTTACCAACAATTATTAACCCAACCCCTACTTACTTCACTTATTTAACACCCAATATTTGTTAACTTAGGTACTGGATTCCCTTTACTTGCTGAATTGTATACAGAAAATTCGAAATTTACTGTAAAGGAACATCTTGGCTTTAATAAAACACAAAAAATAATTTTTTAACCCTAAATGATAACAATGAAAAAAGTATTGTTTTTAACTGGCGATTTCACCGAAGATTATGAAACCATGGTCCCTTTCCAGATGTTGGAAATGGTTGGGTACACTGTACATACCGTATGCCCGGACAAGAAAAAGGGAGATATCGTTAAAACAGCCATACACGATTTTGAAGGCGACCAGACCTACACGGAAAAGCCGGGTCATAATTTTGCGTTGAACTACAGCTTTGCGGATGTAAATGTGAACGACTATGATGGATTGGTAATTGCCGGAGGAAGGGCTCCAGAATATTTGAGATTGAACAAAAAAGTACTTGAAATGGTACAACATTTTTTCACTACCAATAAACCCGTAGCCGCAATCTGCCATGGTATTCAAATTTTGACCGCTGCAGGTGTGGTAAAGGGAAGAAAGCTGACGGCTTACCCTGCCGTAGGCCCTGAAGTAAATTTGGCTGGAGGAGAATTTCAATCTATCCCCGTAGACGGAGCCTATGTAGATGGCAACCTAATAACCTCCCCAGCTTGGCCAGCACATCCAAGTTTTATAAGGGAATTTCTTAAAGTTATGGGAGCTAAAATTCAGCTATAACAAACCAACTTCTTTTGTGTGAAAAATGCAGGTAGTAATACCTTTTCACGTAATTGCGAGCATAGGAGGGGTCTGGCCATCTTAACTTTTGAGATAAAGAAAAGAATCCAGGTCTCGACTGCGCCTGCCTAGCCACCAGGCACCCTCGAAAGGACGGACATTGGACTTTAAACATTGAACATTGAACCCTGTACCTTGACCCACGAAGGAGAAACAAAGAATTGCTATATTAGAGATTTCATTAGAATCATTATTCCATAATTTAGGCAGTCCTAAAACATCAATGATCAAAGCAATATTCCATTCCGAAATTTCCAATGCAGAAAAACTTCACGATCTTTTTCAAGTCTCCTATCGCATTGAGGCTGCATTATTGGGTGCTACAGATTTTCCGCCTTTAAACAGAAGCATTATTGATTTTCAAAACAGCAACACCCAATTTTATGGATTTTGGAAAGATGATGTTTTGGCCGCTGCAGTTGAAATAGACCAACTAAAAAACACTCTTAAAATCTGTAGCTTGGTAGTACATCCCAACTATTTTAGGCAGGGAATTGCCCGTAAGCTGTTATTGTTCGTTGAAGATTATGACGATTCCGAGACCCTTGTTGTAGAAACCGGTTGGGCCAATGCCCCGGCAATGGCCTTATATGAGAAGTTTGGGTTTCAGGAAACACGGGAATATATTGGTCCGGGAGGGATCAAAAAAAAATGTTTTAGCAAATTGAAATAAGAAGAATGAAAAGCAACATTATTGGAAGAAATCTCAAATTATTAGTACTTGTTTTTACTGTTTTTTGTGTTGGAAATACCTTCGGCCAAAGCCTGACCAATACCAAGATCAACGGCTACAGGGGCATTTGGTTCGAATTAAATCAGAAGTACGAGTATGGGGACAAATACTCAGGGGCGCTGGGAACCTACACTGCAAAGCATGTTCCCCTGGCCATTTATTCCCCCGAAGTTGAAAAAACCTTTTTTGTATATGGGGGAACGCCGTCCGAGGACCAACGTTACCTTCTGTGTATGATCGGGGAGTTCGACCATAAAACGGAAATGGTCTCACAACCCACCGTTGTCTTTGACAAAAATGGAGTAGACGACCCTCATGACAATCCCTCCATTCTAATCGATGGCTCAGGGTATATTTGGGTGTTTATCAGTGGGCGCGGTGCCAAAAGACCAGGTTATAAATACAAAAGCAAAGCGCCGTATTCCATTAAGGAATTTGTACAGATAACGGAAGAGGAAATGACCTACCCACAACCCAGGTACACCGATTTTGGCTTCTTTCAATTTTTTACAAAATATACAGGGGTACGCCAACTCTACTTTGAAACCAGTAAGGACGGCATTTCTTGGACCAATGATAAATTACTCGCCGCCATCCCCGAAAAGGAAGGTGAAAAATCAGGGCATTATCAGACCTCTGATCTATTTAATGGCAAGGTGTTAGGAACGTTTTTTAATAGACATCCCAATGGCAATGTCGACAAAAGGACCGACCTGTACTACATCCAATCGGCCGACTTTGGATCCACATGGACCACTGTGAATGGTATTAACACCCCAGTACCAGTAACGGACCTGGCCAGTCCCGCCAGAGCTGTGGATTATGCCTCCCAAAATAAAAACCTGTATCTAAAGGATATGGGCTTTACAGCTGATGGCTATCCTGCCTGCCTATACATTAGAAGCAATGGTCACGAACCCGGACCCAAAAGTGCCCCATACGAATGGTGCATTACCAAATGGAACGGTGCGGAATGGCAAACTAATGTGGTAACCACCTCCGACCACAATTATGATATGGGGAGTCTCTTTATAAGCGAAGATAACTGGAAAATTGTTGGACCTACGGAAAAAGGTGCCCAGGATTGGGGTGTTGGCGGTGAATTGGCCATCTGGCAATCCACCGATAAGGGAGAAACTTGGAAAAAGATAAACACTATAACGGAGCATAGTTCTTTAAGTCATTCCTATGTGAGAAGACCTGTAAATTACAAGGCCCCGTTTTCATTTTTCTGGGCCGATGGTGATTCGCACCAGCTAAGTAAATCCGAACTATATTTTGGAAATTTCAAGGGCGACATTTGGAAAATGCCCTATAACATGTCCAAAGATTATGAAATGCCAATTAAGATCAAATGATTAAATTAGGACTTCAATAGAACCACATGAAAGCTATTAAATGTGAATCCTATGGTCCTCCCGAAAAGGTGGTTAGGATAACCGAAGTCGCCATACCCTCACCTAAAGACAATGAGGTTTTAATAAAGATCCATGCCACTACCGTAAACGACTACGACTGGATTCTGGCTTTGGGCAAACCCTATTTGTACCGATTAATGCTCGGGCTTTTTAAACCCAAAAATGGCCTTTTGGGAATGGAATTGTCCGGTACCGTTGCAGCCATTGGGGCAAAGGCCAAGAAATTTAAAATTGGGGATGCAGTTATGGGCGATACCTCGGAATATGGCTTTGGCACCTTTGCCGAATATATAAGTATTAACGAAAATGCGGTTATCCAAAAACCCCGAACCCTAAGTTTTGAGGAAGCGGCTGCCATACCGCATGCCTCCTGTCTGGCATTACAGGCTTTGCGGGACATAGGAGAAATAAAAGAGGGGCAAAAAATACTGATCAACGGTGGCGGTGGCGGCGTAGGAACCATTGGACTACAGTTGGCCAAACTCCATAATTGTGCAGTTACTGGAGTGGATTCACAAGAAAAATTAGCCATAATGACGGCCATTGGTTATGACCAGGTGATCGACTATAAAAAGGTAAATTTCACCAAGGCAGGGAAACGGTACGACCTCATCTTGGATTGTAAGTCCAACAAAGCTTCACTTACCTATCTCAAAGCCTTGAACCCCAATGGGCGGTATGTAAGTATAGGCGGCAAGCCTTTCAATCTAATTGGATTGTTGCTGTGGGGTAAACTTATGCCCCTGTTCAGCTCTAAAAGGTTAAAGATACTAGCACTAAAATCAAATAGTGGTTTGGAGTTTATCTGTGACCTCCTCGCGCAGCGGAAAATCCAATGCCAGATAGACGGTCCATATCCCATGGAAGATGCAGGGCGATTGATCCAGTATTTTGGTGAGGGAAAACATAAGGGGAAAATTGTGATTAGTATCAAAGCCCAAACACATAAAGAATGAATCCCATTGCCCACCTAAAAGAACAAATAGACCGGGAAGGTTTATGGAGCACGGAACTGCAACTGGATAGGAACCAATATTTAAAAGTTCAGGGAAGTATGGATACCAACCTCTATTGGGTGGCAGAAGGGAGTTTAAGGATTTTTGTGGTAGAGGAAAATGAGGAACACACCATTAGATTTGGCTATAAAGATAATTTTATAGTTGCGCTGGATTCTTTTCTAAACGAAATGCCTTCCGATTTATATATACAGGCCCTAAAAAAAACAAAACTAAAAGTCATTGGCAAGTCGGTCTTTACCAAGTATATAAAGTCCACTCCTGAGAATATGGAAACATGGCAACTTATTTTGGAGCAGCTGGTATTACAGCAAATGGAAAGGGAGCGGGATATCTTAACCATGTCTCCCTTGGAAAGGTATAAAAGAGTCCTAAAGCGCAGCCCTCAACTCTTTCAGGAAATACCCAACAAATACATTGCCTCCTATCTAAGGATGACCCCTGAAACACTTTCTAGGATCAAAAAATCTTAATTTCAATCAATGTTTTAGTAGCTAAAAGCAGCGAATTTTGCCATAAAAAAGCAATGGAAATAGCATCTAAAGATTTATTGCAGGATTTGTTGGAGCGCAGCCAGGATTATAAGGCCAAGGCAGAACAATTTCAAAAACTGCCTTTGGAAACCTTAAATTGGAAAGCCTCCCCAGAAAGCTGGAGTATATTGGAATGCCTTGAACATTTAAACCGATATGGGGATTTTTATATTCCTGAAATTGAAAAGCGGCTAATAGCGTCCCGACACCTACCTTCCAAAAAATTCAAAAGCGGATGGTTGGGCAACTATTTTGCCAATACCATGCTTCCCAAGGAAAAGCTAAACAGGATGAAAACCTTTAAATCCATGGATCCAGTAGGCAGCAGCCTGGATAAGGGGGTACTCTCCAAATTTATTGCCCAACAACTGGCCTTGATCAATATATTGAAGCTGGCCTCTCGGGCAGACCTCACCAAAACCAAAACGGGCATCTCCATTTCCAAATGGATCAAGCTTAGATTGGGAGATACGTTTAGAGTGGTCATCTATCACAATCATAGACACATGGTCCAGGCGGAAAGGGTCTTGAAGGAGGCTGGTAGACAGTAAGCTTGGTCCCAGCTATGGAGAGATTACTTCGTCGCCACAGCTCCCTGTCTTCCGACGAGGCAGGCCTTTCTACCGCCAAGGCAGGCTCGCAATGACGAATTGGTTTTAATAGCAAATAATCACATTAAAAAATTTAGACCTGAGACACTTCGCCTACTGTTCACTTTTTACTATTTACTTCCCACTGTTTACCGCTCACTGACCACTGTTTACCCCCCGCTAGCGCGAGCATCATGCTCGTGCTTAAGAATCTAGGTGCACAAAGCTCCTAGGCTTGGGTTTTCAATCCCTTCCGTCTTCTCCTACTTTGGTCGGAGAATCCACCTTATCCTCCCGCGGAAAACGCGGGACAGGCTTAACTAAGGGAAGGAACCCCTTATTGTTGACATTGCGGTTTTACTGTTTACCGCTCACTGACCACTGTTTACTAATTAAGAAATCTTGTCCATTTTCTTTCTGATCTCTGCTAGGCAAAGATTGCCAAAACTACCTTCATGGGTATGCCTTATGTCCCTCTTAGGGGTAAAGGTGCCTTCGTTGATCTCCTTACCCATTTTCTTATAGGCATCACGGAAAGGAGTGCCACTCAATACCAGTTCGTTCAAGGTATCCACACTAAACAGATAATCGTATTTGGGGTCGTCCAAGATGTTTTCATTTACCCTTATTTCCTTTAGGCTAAAGGTCATGATTTCCAAACAGGCCTTTAGGTCCTGAATGGCCGGTACGATTACCTCTTTTACCAATTGCAGGTCCCTATGATAGCCACTCGGCAGATTATTGGTTATTAATATCAATTGGTTGGGTACGGTTTGAAGTCGGTTACACTTACCGCGCACCAGTTCAAAGACATCCGGGTTTTTCTTGTGGGGCATAATACTGGAACCAGTAGTTAGCTCATCCGGGAAGGAGACAAAATTAAAGTTCTGGCTCATATACAGACAGATATCCATAGCCATTTTAGACAGGGTGGCTGCAATACTGCTCATGCCAAATGCTGCTGCCTTTTCTACCTTGCCACGGCCCATTTGGGCGGCTACCACATTGTATTTCATGGTCTCAAAGCCCATTTCCTCCGTGGTAAAACTACGGTCTATAGGGAAAGAGCTGCCATAACCCGCAGCACTACCCAAGGGGTTTTGGTCGGCTACCTTATAGGCAGCATCCACAAAATAAAGGTCGTCTACCAAACTTTCGGCATAGGCAGAGAACCATAGTCCAAAGGAAGAGGGCATGGCCACCTGTAAATGGGTATAACCCGGCAACATAACGTTCTTGTGCTTGTCCGCCAAATTCAGTAGCAGGTGGAACAAATCCTTGGTCAGATCTTTGATTTCCGTTAACTCATTCTTTAGGTACAGATGCATGGCCACCAAAACTTGATCGTTCCTTGAACGTGCGGTATGAATCTTTTTTCCAGCATCGCCCAACCTTAGTGTCAGCAGGAACTCAATTTTGGAATGCATGTCCTCAAAACTGTCCTCAATAGTAAAAGTGCCATTTTCTATGGTCTTGGCTATATTGTCCAGCTCATTTACCAAGGAATCGGTTTCTTTAAGGGTCAACAGCCCGATTTTGCCCAGCATTTTGGCATGTGCTTTGGAGGCAATTACATCGTATTTTGCCAAAAGCAAATCCAGTTCCCTATCATTGCCCACCGTGAAATGGTCTATTTTTTTGTCCGTGCTAAATCCTTTGTCCCAAAGTTTCATTTGTCGTTTTTATTTGTTTTTTTTAAAGGTCAAATGTTGTTCGCCTTTAAACCTCTCTAATAAATAAACAGGTTCGTTCTGGCTCGGTTCATTTGATGTCTTTTATAGTTTTTTATAGGTCATTTACAATGAACAAATCAACATTGTTTATTGTTAATTGATTATTGATTACTTATCATTGTTTATTGTTTCAGGAAGCCTTGTAAAATTTGAATATACAAATCTATTCCCTCTTCTATTTCTGCCACATAAATAAATTCGTCTGCAGAATGACTGCGCGTACTATCGCCAGGTCCCAGTTTTAAGGACTGACAATATAGGGCCGCCTGATCGGATAAAGTGGGTGAACCGTAGCTACTTCTACCCAATGCCAAGCCCGATTTAACCAAGGGATGGTCCTTATTGATCGAGGAGGAATTTAAACGTAACGAACGTGGCTTTACCTCACAAGGGGCTTCGGCAGTAAGTATGTCCGCTATTTCCTTGTTGGAATAACAGTCGTTTACCCGCACATCTATTACCAGATCTACATGACCGGGTACAACATTGTGCTGATTTCCAGCACTTATTTGGGTTACCGTAAGCTTTACTTCCCCCAACACTTCCGATACTTTGGGAAACTTATAATCCTTGAACCACTGCAGTACCTCTATGGTATTGTAAATGGCATTATTGTTATTGGGATGCGCGGCATGGGATGGTGTTCCACTAACCTTACCTTCAAAAACCACCAGCCCTTTTTCAGCTATGGCCAAATTCATCAAAGTAGGTTCCCCTACTATAGCCACATCTATTCTTGGAAGGATTAATAACATACTATTCAAGCCGTTGGGGCCAGAACTTTCCTCCTCCGCAGAGGCCACGATCACCATATTATGGCTCAGGTTTTCCTGGGCATAAAAATGGGTAAAGGTAGCGATCAGGGATACCAAGCATCCGCCAGCATCGTTACTTCCTAAACCAAATAATTTTCCATCCTCAATATGTGGATAAAAAGGATTTTTGGTATAAGCCGAATTGGGCTTTACCGTATCGTGATGCGAGTTTAGCAGTAATAATGGCTTGCTCTCATCAAAGTGTTTATTAAAGGCGTACACATTGTTCTTCTCCCGTTTAAAAGGGATGTCGAAGGATTGAAACCATGCTTCAATTGCATCTGCCGTTTTATCTTCTTCGGAGGAAAACGACTGAATTGAAATCAATTCCTGTAACAATGCAATAGCCTTTTCCGTAAGTTTTTGTTGATCCATGTTTATAAGGTAATCGTGGTAAATAAGGTAGATTTTGGGTTTAACATATCCAAGTCCCCAATACAAACCTTGCCCACATTTTTATGAAGCGCATGGAAGCAATTCTCCAATTTTGGAAGCATGCCATCCGCTATAATTTTCTTTTCCAATAATTCCTGGTAGTTCTTAGGTTCCAGGTGTTTTACTACAGTGGTCTCGTCCGAAACATCCAACAACACCCCTTTCTTTTCAAAGCAATAGTAGAGGGTGGTCTCGTAGTTCCCGCTCATCCCAATTGCCACTTCCGAGGCAATGGTATCGGCATTGGTGTTCAACAACTGCCCTTCCTTGTTATGGGTGATCGCACAAAACACCGGAACAAATTCCGCCTGCAACAACTTGTCTATGGCCTCTGCATTTACTTCCTCTACATCCCCTGCAAACCCGTAATCAATTTCCCGTACCGGTCTTTTCACGGCACGGATGGTATTGCCATCGGCACCGCTCAATCCTATAGCGTTGGTACCTCTGGCCTGCAATTGTGCCACAATATTCTTGTTTGCCAATCCGCCATAGACCATGGTAATTACTTTTAGTCCCTCTTCATCAGTAATACGTCTTCCGCCTACCAATTTGGATTCTATTCCTAATTTTTCAGCGATTTGGGTAGCTAGTTTCCCACCTCCGTGTACCAAAATCTTAGGGCCTGCCATAGCAGAAAAGGAATCCAGGAATTTGTTGAGCTCCCCTTCATTCTCTATTACGTTCCCTCCTATTTTTATTATAGATAGTTTTTGTTTCATCTCTTTTTTTACTTCCCGCTTGGGGTGACCTTAATCATTTTTCTAGGCTAGGACTTGCAAACCTACAAATCCAGAAGCAACCCCCCCGGCTTGATTGAATTTCAAAATTATATTTTTAACTTAAACCAAACAGCTCCCCTCTTGGAACGAAGAGGGGAATGAATTTTCTGCTCTTTGGCAGAAAAGAAAGGGGAGTTCGAAATCCCAACTCTTCTGATTTTATCCCGACACCTCTTTATTCATACATACTGGCTATCAGAACCCTCCGTCTTCTCCTCCTATGGTCGGAGAAGCCACCTTCCCTTCACTGAGGGGAAGTGCTTTTTTAAGTCTTAAAATTATCTTTTATTTCATTTAATACCGATTCTAAATGGTCAAATACCATTTTGTTTTCAAACCGTATCACCTTGTAACCCATAATCATGAAATATCCAGTTCTTTCGTCATCATAGTCAATGGCCTGGGGATTATTGTGGATTTCTCCATCCAACTCCACTATCAACCGCTCTGCTGCACAATAAAAATCCACCACGTATTTTGAAATACTATGTTGCCTAGTAAATCGTCTGCCCTCAAGTTTACGGGAACTTAATTGCTTCCAAAGAAAGGCTTCGGCTGGCGTCAGGTTAGACCGGAGCTCATTTCTGAATCCCGAAAGTTCTTTTTTGGTATGTAGCTTATCCTTTGTCATTCCTTTTTTACAGCTCGCCTAACTTTCGTCCTTATTCCAAAATCCGCGCTTTCAAAACCCTCCGTCTTCGCTTGTGGCGAAGCCACCTCCCTTCGTCTGAAGGGAGGTGCCGTGTTAACATTTCAAAATTATATTTATTACTCAAATCAAACAGCTCCCCTCTTGGAACGAAGAGGGGAATGAATTTCCCCGCCTCCAGCGGGGGAAGAAAGGGGAGTTTGAAATCCCTAACATTTGGTCTAAACCCTAACTTTCTCTTTTGTTCCAATATCCGCGCTTTCAAAACCCTTCTTCTTCGCTTGGGGCGAAACCACCTCCCTTCGTCTGAAGGGAGGTGCCATGATTGTATTTCAAAATTATATTTTTGTTCAAATTAAATCGTTCTCCACTGTGCAAAGTCTCCTAGCTTGGCACTATATAAAACCATTCGAGCACAACAACCAACCTTTGGTTTCAATCCCTTCCGTCTTCTCCTCCTATGGTCGGAGAAGCTACCTTGTCCTCCCGCGGAAAACGCGGGACAGGCTTGCTAAGGGAAGGAGCACCCTATTTTCGTCATTGTTCACTGACAACTGTTTACTGATTACTGTTCACTGCAAACTGTTCACTGCAAACTGCCTACCCCTTCAAGCTCTCCAACAACTTCTTCAACACGATTTGTGCGGAATAGGTTCTATTATGAGCCTGTTTTATGGCCAAGGAATTATTTCCATCCAAAACCTCATCGGCTACTACCACATTTCGCCTTACGGGCAAACAGTGCATAAATTTAGCATTGCCCAACTTTTTATTGGTAATGGTCCAGTTCTTGTCCTGACTTACCACCTTACCATAATCCTGGTAACTACTCCAGTTCTTTACATATACAAAATCGGCATCTTCCAGAGCCTTATCCTGATCGTATTCTATTTTGGCACCCTTGGTCACCTCAGGATTTAAATCGTATCCTTTGGGATGGGTAATAACAAAATCGGCATCCTGCAAATGCATCATTTCCACGAAGGAATTGGCTACAGCATGCGGCAATGCTTTTGGATGTGGTGCCCAGGACAATACTACTTTTGGTCTTTTCTTGGTATTGTTCTCGGCTAGGGTAATGGCATCTGCCAAAGCCTGCAAAGGATGGCCCACGGAACTTTCCATGTTTACTACCGGAATACCGGCATATTTTTTAAAGCCGTTCATGACTACTTCCGCCTCGTCCTGTTCCTTATCGGTCAAGGAGGCAAAGGCTCTAATGGCCACTATATCGCAATATTGGGCTACTACCTGAGCTGCTTCCTTAATGTGTTCAGAGGTACCTTGGTCCATTACGGTACCGTCTCCGTACTCCAACGCCCATCCTTCGCTTCCAAAGTTCATCACAATAACTTCCATGCCCAGATTCATGGCCGCTTTTTGCGTGCTTAAACGGGTTCTAAGGCTGTTATTGAAGAATAATAAACATATGGTCTTTGCCTGTCCCAAGGCTTTGAATTGAAGCGGATTCGCCTTTAATGATCTAGCTTCTTCCACCCACTGCGGTAGGGAATCGATATCTTTTAAGGATAAATAGTGTTGCATTTCTTTATTTTATGGTTGTAAAAGCGGTTTTGTTCTCTATCGCATCGATGATAAAATTGTCCTTTAGGCCATTTACGATCCAAGTTTCTATATTGGCCTGTCTGGCGATGTTGGCTGCCTCAATTTTGGATTCCATTCCTCCTGTACCATGGGAGGATTTTGAACTACTGACCTCATTTTGCAAATCGGCCAGATCGCTCGCCAAACGAATGGTTTCTGGAACCTTGTTGGCAAACGATTCCTTGGTGTAAATGCCATCGGTGTTGGTAGCAATAATCAAGAGATCCACCTTCATCAAAGCAGCTGTCAATGCCGCCAACTTATCGTTATCTCCAAACTGGATCTCATCGGTGGCTACAGTATCGTTCTCGTTGATGATCGGGATAAAGTTATTAGCTACCAAGACATTGATGGTATTGCAGATATTTTCCTTGGAAACTTCCCTCTCAAAATCGGAATAGGACAAAAGACATTGGGAGGTAAACAATCCCAATTCCCTAAAATTTTCTTGGAAAATACGCATTAAATGGGGCTGACCTATGGAGGCCAAGGCCTGCTTAACGGTAATCTCCTGCCCGTTATGTTCCAATTTTACAAACTGCTTGGCGGCGGCTATGGCTCCTGAACTTACAATGATGAATTCGTATTGATCCTTAAGTTTAGCAATCTGCCTACCAATATCCTCAATTTTTCCTCTGGATATATGGTCCGTTTCCTTGGTGAGGGTGTTGGATCCTATTTTTAATAATATTCTTTTCTTCTGCATGTTCTTTTTTTTAGACCTATTGTTAGGTCTGGGTACTACCTTATTTGACCATCACCTTTAACATACCATTTGTTGGTCACCAAATGTTGAAGTCCTATGGGGCCCCTTTGGTGTAATTTATCCGTACTTATGGCCAGTTCCCCGCCAAGTCCAAATTGCCCTCCATCCGTAAATCGCGTGGATACATTATGGTACACTGCCGCAGAATCCACAGAATTCATAAATAGGGTGGCCTCTTGCTCTTCTTCAGTAACGATTACCGCGGAATGGCCACCGCCATAGGTATTTATCTTTTCAACAGCTTCCTCCGTGTTTCCCACTTCCCCGATAAGGATTTTATAATCCAAAAATTCTTCAAACCAGGTGTTTTCTTCCGTTATTACTGAAGTATCTGCCGTTCCGACCAGACTGTTGTCGACCAAAATCTCTACTTTTTTCGCTTTTAATTCCGCGATCAAATCCTTTATAAAGGCCGCTTTGTTGGGCAATTCACTATCTATTAACACCTTGTCCAAGGCATTACAGGCCGATATTTTTGTGGTTTTGGCATTCAGGATAATACTCAATGCTTTTTTTAGGTCTGCCTTGGGATGAACATATAAGAAGTTATTTCCCCTTCCACTGACGATCACTGGGCAAGTAGCATGCTTTTTGGTAAAAGCAATCAATTTTTCCCCTCCCCTTGGCACAATTAGATCCAGCTTTTGAGTGGGTTTTTCCAAAAAGGCCTGGGTCTGTTCCCTATTGAATTCCAAATAAGTGACCCAATCTTTGGAAATGCCATGTTCCTCCAAGGATTTATGCCAAAAATTAACTAGGACCAAATTGCTTTGAAGTGATTCCTTTCCGCCTTTCAACAAAATTTTATTCCCCGATTTAAAGGCAATTGCTGCAGCTTCTATGGTAACATCGGGTCTAGATTCATATATGATCAAGACTGTACCAAAAGGTGCCGTTTTATTACTGACATGCATCCCATTTTCATGGACAAAATTAAATCGCTCCAAACCCAAGGGGTCCTCCTGGCTCGCCAACTGCTGTAATGATAGGATCATACCTTCAATCTTGGCATCATCAACCTTTAGTCGGTCGTACATGGCCAAATCATTTCCCTTATAAGCCTCCAGGTCCTTCTTATTGATTTCCAGAATGGTGCTGCGTTCCCCATCGATCAACTGTGCCATGGTACTGAGTACCGCATTCCTTTGGGATATGTCTAAATACAAACTCATGACAATTCCTTTTTTAGGGCATCAAAAAATTGATCCAAATTTTCTTTGGTAATATTCAATGCCGGTAATATCCGCAATACATATTTGTCACTGGCACCACCTGTGAACATATGTTGGTTGTGGATGAGTTTTTTTCTCAATTCAGCCACTTCAAAATCAAATTCCAACCCCAACATTAGTCCCATTCCCTTTACTCTTTTTACCTGTGGGATGGCAGATGCCTTTTCCTTAAAATATTCAAAAAGCTCGGCGGCATTATCTATTAAATTTTCTTTCTCGATTACTTCCAACACTGCCAATCCAGCGGCACAGGCCAAATGATTGCCTCCAAACGTGGTTCCCAACATTCCGTAGGAAGCCTTAATACTTTCATGGATAAGGACTCCACCAATAGGAAATCCGTTACCCATTCCCTTGGCTACTGTAATTATGTCCGGTTGAATGCCATAGTGTTGGAAGGCAAAAAACTTGCCGCTTCTTCCATAACCACATTGCACCTCATCTGCAATAAGCAGTGCGCCATTTTCCTTACATAGTGCCGCTATATTTTGATAAAATTCTTGGGAAGGCTGGTCCAGACCACCTACCCCTTGAATGGTCTCTATGATTACACTACAAACATCACCTTTGGAAATTTCGCTTTTAAAAGCTGCCAAATCCTCGAAAGGAAGTATGGTTACCTTTTGTTGCTTGTTTATGGGTGCGTTTATCTTCTCATTATCGGTAGCGGCCACAGCGGCAGAAGTTCTACCGTGAAATCCGTGTTTAAAGGCGATTACCCTAGATTTACCTGTTTGGAACGATGTCAGTTTTAAGGCATTTTCGTTGGCCTCTGCCCCTGAATTGCATAGGAACAGATTGTAATCTTCGCAGCCCGAAAGTTTCCCCAATTTATGCGCCAAGGCTTCTTGAATCGGGTTCTGGACGGCATTGCTATAAAATCCGATCTTATCCAGCTGGTTTTTTAATCGGTCTACATAATGTGGATGCGAATGCCCAATCGAAATTACGGCATGTCCACCGTAGAAATCCATATAATCCTGTCCTTTTTCATCGGTAACCACAATTCCTTTAGCCGAAACGGGAGTCACGTCGTATAATGGGTATACATCAAATAATTCCATCTTCTATCTTATATTTTGAACCTCTTTTGCGTTAATACCCGGTAGGTCTAATAGCGAGGTTATCCTTTTTTAATCTCGTTTATCTTATCGAATGAGGCCACTATACCTCTGATCAGGGAGGAGCTTAGTCCTTGGTGTTCCATTTCGTTCAATCCGGAAATGGTACATCCCCTGGGGGTGGTAACCTTATCTATTTCATTTTCTGGGTGACTGTCAGATTCTATAAGAAGACTGGCAGCCCCATTGCAGGTATGCATGGCCAATTCCTGTGCTTCCTTGGCATCGAATCCCAATTGAATGGCTCCTTGTGTGGTGGCTCGTATCAATCGCATCCAAAACGCAATTCCACTGGCACAAATAACGGTAGCGGCCTGCATTTGGTCTTCCGGAATTTGCATGGAATGCCCCATACGGTTAAAGATGGCCTTGGCCAAATCTACCCTTTTGGCACCCTTCTCATTGCTACAGATACAGGTCATGGATTTCCCTACAGAAATAGCGGTATTGGGCATGGCACGAATAATATAGTGATCAGGACCAATAACTTCTTCCATTCGGGCTATACTAAAACCGGTGATGGTGGAAATAATAACATGCTTGTCCGTAAGGATGTCCTTAACCTCTCCCAATATCTTTACAAATTGGCTGGGCTGAACTGCAAATATTAGAATGTCCGATTTGGACACTGCTTCCCTATTATCCGTGGTAGTGGTCACAATTCCAAATTTCTCTATTTCCTTAAGACCACTAAGATTTCTCTTGGTAAGGACCATTGATGTGGCCCCGTTAGTGTTCAAAATGCCTTTTGCTATGGACAACCCTAAATTACCTGCTCCAATTATGGCTATTTTCATTCCTTAATAGTTATTAGTTTCCTTCCCAAAACCGTGGGAACCTGTTGATTGGTTTAATTGTTTTTTAGTCGGCTTAATATTGCCATTAACCCTCAAGGGCCAACAATACTAAAATACACCTGCTTTTAATTGCAAGCCTTCCGTTTCCTTAAATCCGAAGGCCAAGTTCATATTTTGAACTGCCTGCCCTGAAGCCCCTTTCAATAAATTATCTATGGCAGAGGTAATCAGTAGGGTATTGTTGTGCTTGTGCAAATGAATATGGCATTGGTTGGTATTCACCACCTGCTTTAGGTTGATGTCTTCCTCCGTTACCTGGGTAAAGACAGCATCCTTATAAAAATCGTTGTAAAGTTCATAGGCTTCTTCCAAACTACCATCAAAATCGGTATATGCCGTGGCCAATATCCCTCGGGTAAAATTACCCCTATTGGGAAGGAAAAATAGATCTCCTGTATTTTCTTGAAGACTGTGCAAACTTTCATTTATCTCCCCAAGGTGCTGGTGCGTAAAAGGCTTGTACCAGGATACATTGTTATTCCTCCAACTAAAATGCGAAGTTGATGAAAGGCTTACTCCAGCTCCGGTACTTCCGGTAACAGCATTGATATGTACCGGTTTATCCAATTTATGGGCCTTTGCCAATGGCAATAATCCCAACTGGATAGCGGTAGCAAAACAACCAGGGTTAGCAATATATTTCGCCTTTTTAATTTCTTCCTTTTTTAGTTCGGGCAAGCCGTAGACAAAAGATTTTCCGTCCAGTACGGCATCGGCCTCCAGCCTAAAGTCATTACTCAAATCTATGATCCTGGTGTCTTTGGAAAACTCGTTTTCCTTTAAAAAACTAGTGGAGTTTCCATGCCCAAGACAAAGAAATACCACATCTACATCCTTGTTAACCTCTCCTGTAAATGCCAGATCGGTAACCCCTAACAGGTCCGGATGGGCCGTGGTAACCTTTTTACCCGCCCTGGTGGTACTAAAAACAAAATCTATAGTTGCATTGGGGTGGTTCAGGAGAATTCTGATGAGTTCCCCACCAGTATACCCTGAACCACCAATGATACCTACTTTAATCATTATTCTGATTTACGTGGTTATATATTTTTCCCGAATTGGAAAGTATTTTAATAAATCCTTTGGCATCATCTGCAGTCCATCCTTTGTTCATCTCGCCATAACTACCAAAAGAGGCGTTCATTAAATCGTGCGAAGAGGATATCCCGTCCAATTCAAATCGATACGGGTGCAGACTTACAAAGACATCACCACTAACGTTCTTTTGGGTATCGGTCAAGAAGGCCTCGATATTGCGCATTACCTCATCCAAATAATTTCCTTCGTGTAACAACATGCCATAGAAATTACCTTGTTGTTCCTTCTGGTACTGTTGCCATTTGGTAAGGGTGTGTTTTTCCAATAAATGATGGGCCTTGATAATAATCAAGGAAGCAGGAGCTTCAAACCCTACCCTTCCTTTTATCCCAATAATGGTATCTCCAACGTGGATATCCCTACCTATAGCATATTTGGAAGCAATAGCCTCCAACTTTACGATATTGTTCACAGGAGTATCGTTTTCGCCGTCCAATCCAATTAATTCACCCTTATGAAATGTAAGTTTCAATTGTTTGGGTTCTGTTTCTTGAAGTTGGCTTGGATAGGCAGAATCCGGCAAGGACTTATGTGAGGTAAGTGTTTCCTCACCTCCCACCGAGGTGCCCCATAGGCCTCTGTTAATAGAGTATTTTGCTTTCTCCCAAGGGTAGTCTACCCCGTTGTTCTTTAAATATTCAATTTCTACCTCCCTAGCCAATTTATTATCGCGTATGGGGGTAATAATTTCAATTTCGGGAGCTATGATCTGAAAAATCATATCAAACCTAACCTGATCGTTCCCAGCCCCTGTACTACCGTGGGCAATATATTTGGCGCCGACCTTTTTGGCGTAGTTTACAATTTCAATAGCCTGAACAATTCGTTCCGCACTTACCGATAAAGGATAGGTATTGTTCTTTAGTACGTTCCCGAAAATTAAATACTTTACCACCTTTTCATAAAAGGTTTGTACGGCATCTATAGAAGTGTAGGAAGTGGCCCCCAACTCTAAGGCCTTTTTATGAATGCTATCTATTTCTTCCTTTGAAAACCCACCAGTGTTTACACTTACGGCATGTACTTCAAAACCTTGGTCCTTTGACAAATACTTGGCACAATAGGAAGTGTCCAATCCACCACTATATGCTAAAACTAATTTCTTCATGCTAAACTTATCTTATAATTATATTCATAGTAGTTTTGAGCCACTACTTCGTTTTCTTGTTAAGGAACAGACTCTCCTTTATACTTTTTAATCTTTGAAAGGCCTTGGAATTCAATTTTTCCTTGGGCTCCGATTTGGTTTCCTTTGCTTTGGTTTCGGGATCGTACAACATTCCGGTACAAAGACACATTTTTTGTTCTGTCCTGGTAAGGATATCGAAATTTTTACAAGTCTGACAACCTTTCCAAAACTCCGGATCCGTAGTCAGCTCTGAAAATGTAACCGGTTTATAGCCCAGTTCATAGTTCATTTTCATTACTGCCAATCCAGTCGTAATCCCGAATATTTTGGCATTGGGAAACTTACTCCTGGAAAGGGCAAAAATTTCCTTTTTTATTTGCTTGGCCAAACCTTGATTTCTGTAATCAGGATGTACTATAAGCCCGGAATTGGCGACAAACTTCTCGTGTCCCCAAACCTCAATATAACAGAAACCTGCAAATTTATCACCATCCAGGGCGATAATGGCATTGCCATTATGCAATCTCTTTTGAATGTATTCAGGAGTACGCTTAGCAATCCCGGTGCCGCGCACTTTGGCCGACTCTGCAATGGTTTCGCAGATAATTTCGGCATATTTAAAATGGGAATCGTTAGCAATAACAATCTTCATTGAATGTTGCTTTTAAATTAAAATTATGATTTATTTTTTTTGAGAGGGAAATGGACTCACCTATTTCCATAAAAGAAGTGCACCCTTACGGGCGACGACGTGTAGGCGTAAATGAATAAGCAAGGCTAGATGCCCTGTTAAAATCAAATATGTACGCGATGTTACTCATTATACCATCAAAAGTACAAATAAAAATGAATTGGCGTAATTAATACATTAATTTTTATGAAAAAGTAGTTTTTTGTTATATAATCTCAATATTTCATAGATCATAAAACCATACACTGCAATATATTCAATGGACAACAACCAATAATTCTCTTTAAACCCCTCATTGGAATAGGCCCAATAACTCAATATAATACTAAAGGACCATATTATTGGAAATCTAAACTCGGTAAATAAGCATAAAACAACTAAAAAAATAATATACCAAGGGTGCACGGTGGCCGACAAAAAATAATAAAACGTTAAGACCCATAGCATAGAGGTCATCAAGCTTGATATTTTTTTATTGTCACGAACAAACGTAAACAGGGCAACCAAGGCAATGACGATGATGGGCGTTATTTTTCCATAGTCCTTAATAAGCTCCCACGGCTTGGCATCAAAATTTACCGCCACTTTTTTAATTACATTGTACAGTCCTGCATTAAATTCAAAATTGGAGAACCATAGTCCTACCGTCTGTATATAATTATCTGCAAATTCAGGGGAATAAAAAGGGAGTACCAAAAGGACCGAAGTTATTCCCACAACCCCATAGAAGAGTATACTTTTCTTTATTCCGAAATATTTTAGGAACAAGGGCAGAAATAATAAGGGTACCAATTTTATGGAAATCGAAAGTGCATATACAATAGCTCCCAACAGCCATTTTTTATTAAACAACAAATAAATGGACCATATAAAAAAGAACAACATCACCCCTTCAAAATGAAGGTTCCCTGTCAGTTCCAAAATCACCATGGGATTTAAAAAATACCAGAAAATCAAATGCGTAGATTTATTGAGCTTTTGCAACAACTTACGACCAAAATACAGAATCCCCAGATCGGACAGAATTATAATGGTCCGCATCATCAATACGCTACCTACTATGCTCTTCCCGGACAACAAAGTGGAGAGAGCAAAAATAAACTGGTTCAATGGTGGGTAATTGCTATAATTTGAAGCACTCAGACCTCCCATTCCACTTATCAACTCCCCTGCATTGTTCATTATTTGGCCACCACCTATGATCATATCTTTAGGAATGTGTAGGTAGGGGTTTATGCCATTGTTGATCAACTGACCATCCCATATGAATCTATAAAAATCCTGGGAGAGGTTGGGTTCGGCAAAAAGTAGTGTCAATCGAAAAAGGGTTCCGGAAATGGCCAAAAACTTAAAATTCCATTTTTCAAACTGGATTAGCTTGTAGCACAAAAAAAACAGGACCGAATATAGGCTTAACAATTTTATAAAATCGGCACGATCCAAATCGTACCCAAAAGCCATATAGAATAGAATGCTAAAAAGCACCATTAACATTGGAATTTTGTGAAGTTTCCAATAAGAAACGGTCCTTTGGATCATAGTGGTCTGGTAGTTTTTGGTCACTTAATTAGTTCAGCAATCTCCAAATTTAAATGAAATTATCAAATAACAGCTGGTCTAATTTTGATTTTGGCAATGAAAATATAGCCCTTTTAAAAATTTCCGTATAAGCACCTCTGTAGAACCCTAAGTTGTCTTGCACCAAAGGGAGTGCAACTCATTTTTAACCTCAGGTCTTTAGGAGTAAAATTGTTTGATATTATTGGAATTGAAAAAGCCCCATTCCTTTTATGGAACGGGGCTTTTGATATCAATATTTTAATTTTATTTAGGCCCTTGCCATAAGGGATTTAAAAAAGACATAACCGAATCCTAAAAACAACATAAAATGAAATGGAAAAAGTCCAAAATCGTTTAAAGGAATTGCGCTGTACATTCCAAATAGGAAGTAGAGCATTAAGGCCGCCTCCAAGATCATGTTGGGAGAAAGTTTTGTAGCCAAGTATTTATTTCCTTTCCAGCTATCCTTTATACTGTTCAAATTAAATTTTGGTGTCCTAACAAACTCACTTCTCTTACCCATATGGCCTTCCAAAACCGCAATGGAATTGTGCAAAGAAAACCCAAGTGCCACTGAGAAAAAGGTGAAGAAGATTTTTATATAGTCCACAAAATTATCAAAACTACTTCCCTGTATACTCTTATAGGTAAACCAATAGCAGACGAAAAGTATAATGGTACTTAGAATAAAGAACTTGGTAGCTTCAAAAATCCATCCCAAATGGTCAAAAGTATTTTTTATATACATCATTGGTATACTCAACAGGGCAACCAAAAACACACAAAGGAACATTGAGCTATTTAACAAGTGCATAACGCCATGAAACTTTGTCTTGAACGAAATATTCTTTGCGGTAACCACACTCCAAACGGTTTTTCTAAAGTTTTCCGCTCCGCCCTTGTTCCAACGAAACTGTTGTGAACGGGCAGCACTAATTACTACGGGAAGTTCTGCGGGTGTCTCTACATCCTCCAAATACTTGAATTTCCAGTTTTTTAATTGTGCCCGGTAACTAAGATCTAAGTCCTCCGTCAAGGTATCCCCTTCCCAGTTTCCCGCATCCAGAATACATTCCTTTCTCCAAATACCAGCGGTACCATTGAAATTAATAAAATGTCCTTTGGCATTACGTCCTACTTGTTCCAAAGTAAAGTGGGCATCCAAGGCAAAAGCCTGAATACGGGTCAAAGTAGAATACTCTCTATTGATATGCCCCCATCTTGTTTGAACGACACCAATTTCCTTATCTTTAAAATATATAACAGTTTTCTTCAACCAATCACTGGATGGCAAGAAATCTGCATCAAATATGGCTATAAACTCTCCTTTGGCCAAAACCAGGCCTTCTTTTAAAGCTCCTGCCTTATACCCTTGTCTATTGGTCCTTCTTATATGTGTAATATCCAGACCGGTCTCTTGAAGCGCTTGGATACGCTTTGCCGTATCCAATACGGACTCGTCAGTGGAATCATCCAAAACCTGAATCTCCAACTTACTTTTAGGATATTCTATTTTAGAGATATTGTCCAACAAACGTTCCACTACATACTCTTCATTATAAATAGGAAGTTGTATGGTAACAAAAGGTATTTCTTTTGGATCTAGTAAATTGTATTTCGGAGCTACCTGATTTCTCCTTTTATAGCCCAAATAGTTGACCAGTAAATTAAGCTGGGCCAAGCTATAAAAGAATATTAATAGTAAAGAAATACTGTAAATGGCAATGATAAAGTAAGTAATTGTTAGTCCCATTTTATTTTAAACTGTATTTAAATATCCAACCTAGGATTTTTGCGCCTGCAAATATAGTACCTTTTACCGTACCTGATACTTTTGATACGCCAATTCTTTTTTTGTAACGCACTGGTACTTCGGTATATGTAAATCCCTTTTTTAGAACCTTCAACTGCATTTCTACGGTCCATCCGTAGGTCTTATCCTCCATTTCCAGTGCCAAAAGCTTGTCGTACTTTATGGCTCTAAATGGACCCAGATCAGTAAAAGAAGCTCCAAAGAACCATTTCATTAAAGTGGTGGCCAAGGCATTTCCAAAAACCTGCTGTGGCGTCATAGACCCATCTTCCCGCAACTCCTTTGTTCTGGCCCCAATAACGAAATCTATGTTGTTTTCAACTATAGGTTTTACCACTTTGGAAAGTTCTTCGGGATAATCCGAATAGTCTCCGTCCATAAATACGATAATATCGGGTGTTTTGGATTGTTTGGATATATAATTAATTCCAAGAAGACAGGCATAACCATAACCCATTCTATTTTCTGTGAGAACCGTCGCTCCGGCACCCCTTGCATTAAGGGCTGTATCGTCCGTAGAATTGTTGTTTACGACAATTATTTCAGAAACTATTTCGGGGATTTCTTTTATTACATTTGCAATGGAATCAGCTTCATTATAGGCAGGAATTATTACTTTAATATTGGTCATTAGTATATATGAAGAATGATTCTTATTTGTCCATTGATATTTACCTGAGGCATCATAAATACCCATAGCCCCATTTAAAGGGCAAAGGTATCAATACTTTTATCAATTTATATATCTTCAAGTGTTGTAGGGCATAATAATTTTAGCCCTAATCACCGACTTATTTCTTGTTTACCAAGTCCATTAGATCAACATCATTGCCCAAAAGAACCTCTGTGGGGTTTATCCTTCCTTTTAGCGGTCCGTTTTCCAACTTTAAAACCCCTCTTGGGCAAACTGCGGAACAAATACCGCAACCTACGCAGCTAGATCTAATTATATTTTCTCCTTTTTGGGCGTAGGCCCTAACATCTATACCCTGTTCGCAATAAGTAGAGCAATTACCGCAGGAAATGCATTGACCTCCATTGGTGGTAATCCTAAAGCGCGACTTAAACCGCTGAACAAACCCCAAATAAGCCGCTAAGGGGCAGCCAAATCTACACCATACCCTATTTCCAAAAATTGGATAGAACCCGGTACCGATTACTCCGGCGAAAAAGGCACCAATCAACAGACTATAGGCACTTTGTACACTCTGCGTTTTTAAACCCAAGACCGTACTGGACTCCGTAAAGAAACTGTAGAGCGTCATCAAGGTCATTCCCACCGCAAAGACCAATACACTGTGCACCAACCACCTTTCCACTTTCCATGAAAATAAGGATTTGCTGGAATGCTGTCTATAGGGATCACCCAAGGTCTCTGCCAATCCGCCACAGCCACAGACCCAGGAACAATACCATCGTTTCCCAAAAAAGTAGACCATAACGGGCACGATCACCAAAGTAAGTACAATGCCCCAAACCAGAATAAAGAGACCTATTCCACCACTGTTCAACAAGGACTTTAGATTCCATTGGAAAAAGAAATCGTAATCTAAAGGAAAGGCATTCTTAAAATCGTAATACGGCATCTGAAGGCGCACCATTATTTCCGGAATCAGAAAGGCAAAGACAATTTGAAAGAACAATACAGATGTAGTCCGCACCATTTGGTACATATTATGCCTGTATTTAATATACATTCTAACAGCCATAACAGTCATTACGGTACAATACATAAATCCGTAAACAAACCAATGTCCAGCAGCATTTCCACTTAAAAATTCACTGATCGGGTCTACGAGATACGTCCAATTTACCGCATATTCGGAACGAAAGTACAGCACCAAATAAAAGGAAACCAAAAAAACGAAGACCATCCAGGCAATCCATCCCCTATTGGTGGCATTCTCATGGTAGATGCCATTATTTTTAATTCCTTTTTGGCCCAACAAAACTACATCGGGAATAATAAAAAGTAGTGCTCCCAATATTCCCAAGCCAAAGGTCAGGAACCACATTAGCCCCTTGTTTTCCACTATAAAACCTCTGCCAGAGACTTTGCCCACTGCTGCAGCCATGTCATGCGGACCAGTATAGATGACCTTTTTGTACTCCATATTCTTTCTATGTTGGGTATTGGCAGTCTCAAGTGCACTGGTGATTTTAGGTGATAGGGAATGCATACCGCTGAACTCCTTGCCCACCACATTTTTCTCCATTTCCTGAATGAAAATTTCACTGGAAATGCCCTTTTCCTGTAGTACTTTATCGAATGTTGCGGAGCTTAATTCAAACTGACCAACGAATGGAAGAATTGTAAATATGATTAGACCGATTAGAAAAATGAAGAGCCCGATTTTTTTTATTATTTGCATCTTAAAATCTTATACGTTGCTAAAAATTCGTTTCCAACTTTTCTTTTTGGGGGTAATGTTCGTACCAAACTCGACGTTATAATGGGATATAATGGCTTTCTCGTATTGGGCGTAAAATTCCGGATCAAAATTGGCATCCCTCAGATATTCCATTACGTAGTCCATTGTTCTTTCCTCTGTAAGCCATCGATCTAAAATTTCATGGCGCATCCTAATTCCGAAGGTATTGATACCCAAGAGCTGTTTGGTGTCCTTATGAAAGGCAATGGTAACACATATTTTTTCCTTTGGATGACGCCAATGAAAATGCTGTTCATGGTCCTTTTTGGACCTATCACTAAACACCCATCCATAGGTTTGATATTCTATATCCAAAAACTTTGCGGAATTAAACCAATGGCCTGGTTTATAAGCCCTTTTCCTGCCACATATGGTCTGTGCCAAAGCCTCGCCCATCATTCTACCCGTATACCATACGGCCTCTACCGGCCTACGATTGCCAATAGCCTCATGTTGCTCCGCGCAATCCCCAATAGCATATATATCAGCTATATTGGTTTCCAAAAAGTTATTGACCTTAACCCCTTTGCCCAGTTCGATTCCAGAGCCCTCCAAAAAATCGATATTTGGGGTAACGCCAGCTGTTAACCCTACCACATTACATGGGATAGTTTCACCTTTATCAGTAACTACGGCCTTTGCCCATCCATCTTCATCCGCAACAATTTCCTTGAGATTAGTATCCAATTTTAGGTCAATGTGATGCTCCAAAATGTGCTCATTGATCATTTGCGATTCACCTGAGGGCAGGACACCATCCCAAAAACTCTTTTCACGCACCAAAAAAGTCACTGGAATATCCCTGCTTCTGAGCATTTCCGCCAACTCTATTCCTATTAACCCTCCACCAACGATTACCGCTCTTTTACAAACTTCCTTATTGGGCGCATTGGCTTCCAGCAGTTCCAAATCCTGTTTGGAATACAAGCCTTGGACTCCTTTCAAATCCTGGCCGGGCCATCCAAATTTATTGGATTTGGAACCAGTAGCTATTATCAGTTTATCGTATCCAATTTCCTCGGAACCCTTTAACAGCAATCTTTTATTGGCCGTATCCACCTTAGTAACATAACCGTTGACCAAATCCAATCTGTTTTTCTTCCAGAACCAATTCTCGTACGGCTGTGTATGCTCAAACTTCATATGCCCCATATAAACATACATTAATGCTGTTCTCGAGAAAAAATACTTGCTCTCTGGGGAAATAATGGTGATTTTTTTGCCGGAAAGCTTTCGAATATGGCGTGCTGCCGTAATACCCGAAATTCCATTACCAATAATAACAATGTGTTCCATAGGTCTTTGGTTGTTGCGTAATCTGTCGCACCTAAAGATAATAACTTAATGGTTTGACTCTAATTTAGATTTATTTAACACAATTAAGGCTCCATGGCCACAGGCAGAAAATGAAAGATACACCCAGAAATTGGCTATATGGGATTTACAAATTTATCTGCAGCCCGGATACTGCAAATTAATTATAGTCTTGAAGAATAAATTACTTGTTTGCTTTTTCCAGTGTAAAGGAAAATTCAGATCCTATATCGAGGACGCTTTCCACATAAATTTTTTCGTTATGTGCCTCTATAATATGTTTTACAATTGCCAAGCCCAAGCCAGACCCGCCTTCTGCCCTACTTCCACTTTTATCGACCCTATAAAACCTTTCGAAAATACGGGCGAGGTTTTGTTTGGAAATACCCTCCCCATTGTCGGTCACCCGAATTATGACCTTATTTTTAATCAAGTTCTCCACACTTACCTCAGTGGTACCGTTCTGCTGTCCATATTTAATGGAATTAACCAGCAAATTGGTGATTACCTGTTGTATTTTTTCCTTATCCCCCTTAACATAGATTGGATTTTTATAATCCATATCAAAGGTTAAGGTAATGTTCTTCTTTGCAGCCTTCATTTCCAAAAGATCAAAAACATTCTGGAAAAGTTCCAGAATATTAAAATCCTCTATCTCCAAATTCAGGTCCCCTACTTCCAATTTGGTAATTAGATCCAGATCCTTAACAATATAAATAAGTCGCTCCACACCCTTACCGGCCCGTTGAAGATACTTTTTTCTTAGACTTTTATCATCCATGGCACCATCCAACAAAGTTAGAATGTAACCTTGTACCGTAAACAATGGTGTTTTTAATTCATGGGAAACGTTACCCAAAAAGTCTTTTCTGTATTCCTCACGGATCTTTAAGGTGTCTATTTCAATCTTTTTATCCTTGGCAAACTTTTCTATTTCATCTGTCAAGGTTCGCATATCTGTAGTAATGGTCTTGGATGCCAAAGAGGTGGACTCCAGTAGAGCAACATCGTTGTATATACGCTCAATTTTACGGTAGATAAATTTTTCTACCCTCAACTGTACTACGAAAAATGATAAAAGGGAGGAAGTTAAGGCAACAACAACCAAAAGTGACCAATCCATAGCACCTCTATTCCACAAAAATACCCCTAAAACTAAGCTTAGTAGAAACGAAATTAGAATTGCGGAACGAAGGGCAAATCGATATGATTTTTTTATCCTCGTGGTCATTATAATACAAACTTATACCCTACCCCTTTTACAGTTTTAAAGTGATCATCCCCAATTTTTTCGCGAAGCTTTCTAATATGGACATCGATGGTTCTACCCCCCACAACTACCTCATTGCCCCAAACTTTATCCAAGATTACCTCTCTTTTAAATACTTTATTTGGCTTGGAGGTCAATAGTGCCAATAGCTCAAACTCTTTTCTAGGAAGAACAATTTCCTCACCTTTATTAATGATTTTGTACTCCTCCCTATTTATAACTATTTCACCTACCTTAAAGATATCCTCTACCTCCTGTTCCTCGTTCTTTAGTCTTCTTAGCAGAGCCTTTACTTTGCTGACCAAAACCTTTGGCTTAATAGGCTTTGTAATGTAATCATCAGCACCCGCATCAAATCCTGCCATTTGCGAATAGTCCTCGCCCCTTGCAGTTAGAAAGGTAATTAAAGTATCCTCCAAGCCTTCGGTTCTGCGAATGATCTCGCAGGCTTCAATACCGTCCATTTCGGGCATCATTACGTCTAAAATAATCAAGTGGGGCTTTTTCTTTTTTGCCTTGGCAACACCTTCCATACCATTTTTGGCGGTAATTACTTCATACCCCTCAGCAGATAAATTATAACCTACAATTTCCAGAATATCCGGTTCATCATCAACCAAAAGTATCTTAATGTCCTTTTTTTTCATGCCTTAATTTTTATGGTCTTTAAGTGGTCAGCTGTAACCAGTGTCTGAATTGGAAGTGATGCTACAATTAAAAATACGCAATTCCAATACAATTTATGATCATTTACAACATGCCCGCCAAACCTTAATATTTATTGGTTTTCCGAGCCAAAAGTAAAGATAATACTATTACATGAAACCTCTTAACATGGATTTAATATAGTAACCTTTAAATAACATTAAGCCAACAAACTATTAATCTGAGGGTAACAGGACTTTTACAGTTAGGTAATTAATTTGCCATGTTTAAATATAACAAGTGAACTCAAAAATGAAACCAAAAAATTCAGTTGAAATGAAAAAACTTTTATTATCCGCATTGGCCATAAGCGCATTGGCTTTTACATCTTGTACTAACGATGACGAACCGCCAATAGCCGATGTTGTTGCTACCTGTAATGACGGAATTCAAAACCAAGGAGAATCTGGTGTCGACTGTGGAGGACCTAACTGTCAGCCATGTACTGTAGCCACTGCAACATGTGAAGATGGTATTCAAAATGGAGATGAGACAGGAGTGGACGTAGGTGGTTCCTGTGCCGAAATCATTACGATTTCCGGAGAAATAAGCGCCGACACAACATGGTCTGCAGACAATATATATGTATTGGCAGGAAAAGTTGTTGTTGGCGTTGGAAAAACATTGACCATTGAGCCAGGTACCATTATAAAAGGTAAGCCAGGTTCAGGATCTTTGGCATCTGCACTAATTGTACAAAGAGGGTCCACCATTATGGCCAACGGTACTGCTGCTAAGCCAATTATATTTACTGCCGAGGCCGATAACATAGGTGTTGGACAGACAGCTGGAACCAATTTGGACCATAATCAAAGAGGACTTTGGGGCGGACTAATTGTTTTGGGAAGAGCTACCGGGTCTTTTAAAGGTGATGTTACCCAAGTACAGATCGAAGGAATTCCTGCCGATGATACTTTTGGACTTTACGGTCCTGGAGATGCTTTGAACGATGCTGATAGCTCAGGAGAATTGGAGTATATCTCCATACGTCATGGAGGTGCCTTGATCGGTGAAGGTAACGAGATCAACGGCCTTACTTTAGGTTCTGTGGGAAGTGGCACTAAGATAGAAAACATTGAAGTTGTTGCCAATGTTGATGATGGTATAGAATTTTTTGGAGGAACTGTAAACACAAAGAATCTATTGGTATGGGCTCAAGGTGACGATGCTTTGGATATTGATCAAGCCTATTCTGGAACTATAGACAATGCTGTAGTAATTTCAGGTGAAGCTTCTGATCATGCTTTTGAAATAGATGGTCCAGAAGGTTCCATAACAGGTTCTTTCACCCTTCAGAACGCAACTATTTTTGGGAGCGCAACAGCCGCTGATGGTGAATATGCAGATTATAGAAGTAATGCCATGGGAACTACCAAAAACATCTACGCCCTTGGATTCCAAGATGGAAAAGATGTGGAATTGGACGCCAATGATGTAGCCCAAAACTTCTTGGATGGCAAATTGACATTCGAAGCTTGGCAAGTTGTAGGCTTTAACAACAGTATTTTCGCTGAAAAAGTTAAAAAGGATGACGCTGGAAACGATGTGGAATCAAAAATAATCTTAACTCCTACATTTACCGAAAGAGCTGCTGACTGGACCACCCAAGTTACCGCTGGTGCCCAAACGGTAGGTGCAGACCTTACCGTATTTTCCTGGACATATGCAAGTGCTAAATCGGGTTTAGGTTTCTAAGAGAAACAATACACCCCTTTAAAATAACAACCGTGCTCGCCCAAATTTAATGGCGGGCATTTGGTTTATTACGATTTAACTATCAATTACTTATGAAATATTCACTTAGACTTTCAACTTTCACTTTTTTTATTTTTCAACTCATTTTTTCACAAACTGGCGAGGTAACGGGATCACTAATCGATGCCGATTTTCAAGACCCTGTACCCTTTGCCAATATTTTAGTCAAAGGCACCACCATAGGTACCACCTCTGATTTTGATGGTAATTACAAACTAAGCCTTGAAGAAGGCACCCACACCCTTTCTTTTTCTTTCCTAGGTTACAAAACCGTGGAAATTACCAATGTGGTCATTAAGGCCAACGAGGTAACCAATGTAAACGTTACTATGGAAACCCTGGCCGAAGGCCTAGACGAAGTAGTGATAACCGTAAGCGTTAAAAAGAATACGGAAACAGCTGTATTGGGTATACAAAAAAAAGCCGTTAACCTTTTGGACGGACTATCTGCCGAAGCCTTCAAAAAAACGGGCTCAAGTGATGTGGCCAGTGCCATAAAATCTGTACCTGGAGTATCTGTCCAAGGCGGTAAATATGTCTATGTTAGGGGACTAGGGGATCGCTATACCAAATCTATTTTGAACGGAGTGGATATACCAGGTCTGGATCCAGATAGGAATACTATTCAGTTGGATATTTTTCCCACCAATATCATAGACAATATCTTGGTCCTTAAATCTGCGTCTGCAGATCTACCCGCCGATTTTACAGGTGGTATTGTAAACATTGTAACCAAGGATTACCCCACTAAAAAAGAACACAGTATTTCCTTAAGTGGTAATTATAATCCGGACATGCACTTTAATGAAAACTATTTGGACTACAAAGGCAGTTCCACAGATTTCCTAGGTTTTGACAATGGTAACCGCGCTGTTCCCATTAACCGCAATCAGGATATCCCCAACACTTTTGAGTACAATCCTTTATTAACGGCCATTACCAAAAAGTTTAATCCTGTGTTATCGGCCATGAAGGCAAATAGTGCCATGGACTACAGCTTTGGATTCACAACGGGCAACCAATACAATGTGGGTGAAGGTGAAAACAGATTGGGGTTTTTAGCCTCTGTTTCATATAAAAACAGCACCACTTTCTACGAAGGTGCGGAGAACAACTTCTACAGAAGAAATTCTGACACTTCCGTTTTTGAATTGGAAACCGACAGGACCCAAACTGGGGATTTGGGTAGAAATAATGTTTTGGTAAGTGGGTTATTGGGTACTTCTTTCAAGACCGAAAAATCCAAATACAAACTAAATATCCTTCACCTACAGAACGGGGAATCTACGGCAGGTTATTTTAGCCAAACCCTTAACTTTTCGGATTTTGTAAATTTCTCCAAAGACAACCTGGAATATACCCAACGGGCCATCACCAACGCATTGCTTAGTGGAATACATTCCAGCGAAGATGCCTCATGGACAACGGAATGGGCACTTTCTCCTACCCTATCCAAAATTCAGGACAAAGACATTAGAACAACTTCTTTCAGGGTAGAGGACGGAGTATATTCAATTCCACAGAACAACCAGCCAAAAAGGATCTGGAGAGATTTGGAAGAGATCAATGCCGTTGCAAAACTAGATCTTACCAAAAAATATGACTTCTTGGAAAAAGATGCCAAATTAAAATTTGGTGCCTATAGCTCTTACAAGACCAGAGATTTTAGCATTTTAAACTTTGAAATAGAGAACAATGCCCAAACCACTAAATTCAATGGTGTTGCAGACAACATCCTCTTGGATGAAAACCTGTGGACAGTTAACAACAACTCTGGCTCCTATATTGATCCGGACATCTCTATAGCAGAACCAGCCAATACCTTTGAAGCAGTACAACAAAATATTGCAGGTTACGTATCCAATGAATTTAAATTGGGTGAAAAATTACGCACCATACTTGGTTTGAGGATTGAAAAGTTCGAATCCCGATATACCGGGGAAGACAATAAGGATATTAATGACCCTCAAAAGGTTACTTATGACAACGAAACCATTATAGATAAGTTAGACCTTTTCCCCACAGCCAATTTAATCTATGAACTAACAGAAGATGTGAATTTAAGGGGGTCTTTTTCCAGGACAACGGCAAGACCTTCCTTTAAGGAAGCTTCCATTGCCAAGATTTTTGATCCTTTATCCAACAATACCTTCATTGGTAATATTGATTTGGACCCAACCTACATTAACAATTTCGATTTTAGGGTGGAATGGTTTGGTGAAAGTGCAGAGATGATCGCATTGAGCAGCTTTTATAAAAAATTCACCGACCCCATTGAACTTACGTACTTTGAGTCTTCTTCGGACAACTTCACCCCTCAAAACTTGGGTGATGCCGACGTAGTTGGATTGGAGTTCGAATTAAGGAAAAATTTAGGTTTCATAGCGCCACCCCTTCAGAATTTTAGCTTTAATGTAAATACCTCAATCATAAAATCGACCCAAATCTATAGCGAAAGTGAGCGTAACCTAAGAACGCTTGGACTTAGGGATGGTGAAACCTTGGGCAATGATAGGGAGTTGCAGGGACAGTCTCCTTTCCTTATCAATTCCGGTTTAAATTATGAGGGAGCCGAAAACGGCATCCAAATGGGCATGAACTACAATGTACAGGGAAAAACATTGCAGGTGGTTGGTAACGGTTTTGTACCGGATGTATATACCATGCCTTTTCACAATTTAAACTTTAACTTCTCCAAGAGTTTTGGCGAAAACCAAAATCAGACCGTAAGTTTTAAAATAAGCAATCTTTTGGACGATGATGTTGAAAGCGAGTATGAATCCTACAGGGCTCAAAATCAGACCTTCTCAAAAAGAAGTCCTGGTAGGTCATTCTCCTTAGGATATAATATAAAATTCTAGAAACTTTTTTTATCTTAATAAAAAAGAGGCCGAATTCTTTGTTTCTTAACATAGAACTTGGCCTCTTTTTGCATTTCATCGAATATTCTCGTATAAAATTAGATGCCACTAACGTGCTGCGCTTAAAATTATTACATTTACGGTATATTATTTGTTGTTAAGTGTCTATGAAGCAACTCTACCTAGTTATAGCCTTACTTTTTATCTCAATTTCCTATGGACAGGATCCCAAAGGAAATAGTGGAGGTGGCGATATACCCGGTTTTAAGATATACCCCAATCCAGTTACCAATGGAAGGGTATATATTAGCACTTCCCAAAACGCCCCAAAACAAATACTAATTTTCGATATTTTTGGCTCTCAAGTTTTGGAGACCACAATTATTGGTTCTGAATTAAATGTCAATGATTTGGTTGCTGGGGTCTATATGCTAAGGGTTAACGAAAAAAACAAAGTAGCCACGCGTAAACTGATTATAAAATAGTACTTCCCAACTTTTTCTACATTTCCGACTCTTATAATTATCTCATTTTTAGGCTTTAGTATTGTTGTGCAATACTTAAAATTAGGATTCACATACAAAAACTAGGCGTTCACAACATTTAATATCTCCAGCTGCCCTATTTTGCTACATTTACTGTATTGATCCCAAATCAATACTAACCTATGAAAATATTTTACACCCTACTGTTCATGGTATTTTCTATTGCTGTTTCTGCACAGGAATTTATTGAAGAACCTGTGGACAGAACCGCCCAGCCCAATACATTTAAGTTATATCCCAATCCGGCCTATCAGGAGGTAGTTTATATTACCACCAAACTTAACGGAGTAAAGGATGTCGTAATCTATGATGTTTTTGGTACCATAGCCTTACAGGACCGTATTAAGACCAGTCTTTTAAATATATCCAAACTAGCACCCGGGGTATACGTTCTGCAAATCACCGAAAACCGAATAACGATGACCAGAAAGTTGGTGGTGAAATAAGCCATCTTGGTTGCACATATACTTTTCCGAACATAGCACTGTAACAAATTTTTCCCTATTTTTCTTACGCGGCCAATGGCAGGTATGCCTTGTTACATTCCAAAGTACTTATTTACCCATTATCAATTCTCAATAAAACCATAAAATAGGTTTTCCACTCTGCTGTTATCATTACTTTTGTGATTGTAAATTAGAATATGCCTGTAGACACTATTTTTAATATTTCCACCGAAGAAGAGTTCAAGGCCATGGCCTTGAAAACTTTTGGGATCCAGTATCATGGGAATTTAGTCTATCAGGAGTTTTGCAGGCACTTGGGAAAAGATGAATCCAATGTGAAAAGCATTGCAGATATCCCTTTTCTCCCGATAGAATTTTTTAAAACCAAAAAAGTAATTACGGGCTCCTTTAATCCCCAAATTATATTTACCAGTAGTGGCACCACAGGTAGCGAAGTAAGCAAGCATTATGTCCGCAATACGGGACTATATGAAAATAGCTACCTAACTGCCTTTAAGCAGTTTTACGGCAACATAGAGGACTATTGTATACTGGCCTTATTACCTTCCTATCTGGAAAGAGAGGGTTCTTCCTTAATATATATGGCCAATGATCTGATCATTAAAAGCACCCATCCGGACAGTGGCTTTTATTTGGATGATATTGATCGTTTGCAGAAGACGTTAACAAGATTGGATGGCAGCAGCACAAAAATACTTCTTCTAGGAGTTTCTTTTGCCCTTTTGGACATGGCGGAAGCGTACCAATTAATCCTCAAGAATACCGTAATTATGGAAACTGGAGGTATGAAAGGACGAAAAAAGGAATTGATTCGCGAGGAATTGCACCACCTTCTAAAAACCGGTTTTGGAGTACCTAATATCCATTCCGAATACGGGATGACAGAGCTGTTGTCCCAAGCCTATTCACAGGGGAATGGTCGTTTCTTTGCCCCTAAGTGGATGAAAGTCATGACGCGCGAAACCGAAGACCCTTTAACTTTACAGGAAGTGGGGAAAACGGGTGGTGTAAATGTCATTGATCTGGCCAATATACACTCCTGCTCCTTTATTGCCACCCAGGATTTGGGCAAGGTATATAACGACGGTAGTTTCGAAATACTCGGTAGGTTTGACCATTCCGATATTAGAGGCTGTAATTTAATGGTATTATAATCCCAAAATCTTAGCGTCCACAAAAAAGGTAGTAGCTATATCAATTTCATAATCCGTAGATAAAAACTCATCGGTAACTGTTTTAAGCCTTAGAGTGTAGGTATCCTTTTTTATATATTCCTTCAGATCCTCTGTAGTGGTCACCAATTCCAACTGTTCTCCAGGATTAGCGGACACTTCCTCGTTCCAAGCTATTTTGATCTCAGGTAAATCTTCAGCCGACATGTAAATAATAATAGATTCCAAGAAACTAAAGTCTTCCCCTTCCGGAGAATTAACGGTCATCACCAATTTCCTTAGGACAATTTCCTCTATCAAATCCTTTCTGGTATCGTTTACTTCAAACTCGGCAGTTGAGTTGGTCTCGGTCTCTGGGGTAAAAACGTCAAATGGCAGATCCACTCCTGACGAGGAGGGAATTACTACTGTTTGATTAAAATCCATCTCAAATTTCGTCAGCTCATCCAACAATTTCTCGCAAGAAACAAAAACACCTACAAGGGCAAAAATCAATAAAAACTTCTTCATGGGGACATATTTTATTAGGCTAACGGATATCCCTTAATTTTATTGGACAAAAACGGGCAAAAAAATAAAATGGCCATCTTGGAAAAGAAAGTACAGGGTGTTCTACTATATAATTCCAATTTCTACATTACAGTTTAACTGGGCTTTACTACACTACCGCCCCTAACAAGAATAATCTTATAGTTAAAAAATTAGAGTCCTACAAATAACATCTGGTAGTTTATCGAAAAAATTATGTTAAAATTAAAAATTTATTTTATCTTAAAAGCTCTAAGAACACGCCATTGTTCAAACTTATATGCCCCTTTGTTATGTGCTGTACGTTTGGTTTTTCCCAGAGTATCAATTTTGACCAAGTGGGCAATGAAAAATGGGTGCGGTACAATGGAGGGATTGCCGCAAATACGGTCTACTATGACGGTACGGCCAACCGACAGGATTTTACCTATTATTTATCGGGTAATCTTAATTTCAATATAGCCGGACTTTATAATATTCCGCTTTTGTTCACCTACTCCAATCAAAATTTCAATTTTCCAAACCCTTTTAAATTCAATCGATTAAGTCTTCATCCTTCCTACAAATGGGCTACCGCACATATTGGAGATGTTAGTATGACCTTCTCCCCTTACACCCTTAGCGGACACCAGTTTAGCGGGGGTGGGTTCGAGTTGAATCCTGAGGGGAAATTCCAGATCAGCGCCATGTACGGTCGCTTCCTGAAAGCAACGGAGTACAATCCTGAAGAACCGAGAGCGCTTACAGCTTATAAGCGCATAGGTTACGGAATAAAAACGGCCTATGATTTCGATTTTATGAAATTGGGAATTATCCTTTTTAAGGCCACCGATGATGAAAATTCCTTGGAAAATCCTTTCCCTGTAGAACTGGGACTTTCCCCTAAGGACAATGCAGTTCTTTCGTTTGAATCGGAATTTCGATTGTTGGACAAGGCCCAAATAAAAATTGAATATGCCATTTCCGGAGTTACCGAAGATGCTAGGCTAACTGATGCTCCTGCCTCCAACGGTCTGCTTTCTTTTATGCTCAATGAAAATATAAGTACAAATTATTACAACGCCTTAAATGCTTCTTTTTCCTATCCTGCCGGCCACGGTACTGTGGGCGCTGGTTACGAACGTATAGACCCGGAATATAAGACGCTGGGCGCTTACTACTTTAATAATGATTTGGAGAACATTACCCTTAATGCAATTCAGGCCCTCTTTAGTAACAAGGTAAACCTCAGTGTAAATGCAGGAATACAACAAGACAATCTGGATAATGCCAAGACATCGGACCAACAGCGTATTGTAAGTGCCATAAATCTTAATTATACGGCATCGGAACGTTTGGGCATCAATGCGGGATACTCCAACTTTCAATCCTACACCAACATTCGGGACCAATTCGATTATATCAACCAAGTTGGGGAATTCGATAATATAGACACCCTAAATTATAGACAGATCTCGCAAAATGCCAATCTCGGCTTAAATTATATACTAAAAAAGACGGAGAACAAACAGCATAGTACCAACCTGAATTTGGTGTACCAAAATTCCAATAACCAACAAGAGGGTGAAAACATAGAAGGAGGCAGTAATGCCTTTTATAACGGTGTGGCAGGGTATACTCTTGGTTACCCCAAACAAAACCTGACCGTTACCTTAGCCGCTAACACCTCCTACAATACAATTGGTGAAACAGACAATAGCCTTACCTTGGGCCCAACATTGGCGATAGGGAAACAATTCTTTGACAAACAACTCCGCACCCATCTTACTACCTCCTACAATACTTCCTATGCCAATGGCCTGCAGCAAAATAATATATACAATTTTAGATTGGGCAGTAATTATGCCCTTTTGAAAAAACATAACCTCAGCCTAAATTTCTTGGCACTTTTTCGCAATTCCACTTTAAATACGGGACGCGACCTAACCGTAACCTTTGGTTATAGTTATGCCTTTGATAACTTCAAACTGAATTTGGAGCCTGGAGAGCGCACCCCTCGGGCTAACCCACTTGGTATCAGCGAAAACATCTTAAGTTTCCGCTACAGAAATGTCACCTATAGTGGTACAATTCCAGAGTTGAACCGACAACTGACTACAGTTTTCCAAAGTTCTCAATTTGAGGATATCCCACAATTCAAAAAAAATGAACTAACGCTTTTATTGGCTTTGGTGAAAGATCAAAAACAAGAGCAGCCTTATAAAGAAAATGCTATTACCTTTTTAAAAGAACTTTACTCTTTTGAAGATTTCTTGGCCACGTATAATGATGCCTTATTTGCCGTTATACAAAAAATTAAGTTTGATATGCGCAAAATAGACCTCACCTTGGAAAATAGCTTTGTAGAGACCAAATTGAAAGTGGACGAACACCCGTTGAACAAAAAAGATAGAGAAATAGAGGCCACCGAGGAAGAAAAATCGACTCTTAAGGCCCTTTTGGCAGAACGGGAAGAGCGCTTACAAAAATTAGTTGGCCACCGCTGGATGCAGGGAATTTTCATGGAATTCAATTCTATTGATGTTGTTCTAGAACCAGCTGGATATCTAAAAGATTTTAAACAAATGGCATCGGTAAAATCATTCGAGATATTTGATAATAGCCAAGATGTGGATGAATTGGAAGATTATTTAGAAAATGAGATTATTGATTTTTATTACAAAAAATCCTTGGGCCTTGTAAATCCTGATGATTTTGAATTGAATTATATTAACAAAAACTGAGGCCCCTACCCCCCTAAAGGCCAGAAATTTATTATCCAACCGGATATTAATATTGTATGGCAAAACTATTACGGCTGTATGTTTTTATTTTTTCCGTTTTTAAAGGGAACTTTTCCTTTAAAAGGTGGTGTGCGGACATATGGCATCCATTACATATTTCTTTTGCCAATAATAATTCCTTTAACTCTTTTAAAGTTTCAACTATAAGATGTAGTGGATTTGGGAGGGTTTTCTTGTGGCTTCTGCTAACGGCTAACTGTTTACTTGCTAGTGCCCAATCCTTTCCTGTACAATTAATTCCCCAGGTTACCCCGCCTCCACCCATACACTTTTCGCAATATGCCGATGCCAGTACAACAAACAGCCCATTACGGCTTCAAATTATACTGAACGATTTAGAAATCAACAATCGTGAAATACGGCTAAAGGCCTATTTTCAAGGAAATGGAATTTCGTTCCAGAGCAATGATGTAGTAGTTGGCTCAAGTCCCTTGTTTTTAGAAGGCGGTGTTCCCTTGGTATTGACCAACGCAGAATTGGCTCAATATTTTCGCTTTGAAAATATCACGGGGATTTCACCCAATGTCTATGGACAAGCTATTCCCGAAGGAGCGTATCAGTTTTGTTATGAGGTGTATGATGTTCTTACCGGCAACCGACTTTCCCAAAAAAGCTGTGCCATAAGTGTAGTCTTCCAGAACGAACCTCCTTTTTTAATATCCCCAAGGAACAAGACCCTCGTTGCCGAGAACAATCCGCAAAACATTGTATTTCAATGGACACCCAGAAGTATTAACGTTAGCAATGTGGAATATGAGCTAAGCTTGGTAAAGATTTGGGACACCCAAATAGACCCACAAGCCGCTTTTTTAAGTTCCCCACCCGTATTTCAGACCACCACTACCTCCACCACTTATGTATATGGGCCGTCCGACCCTCTTTTACTATCTGGAAAAAACTATGCTTGGCGGATACAAGCAAAAGCCAAACAGGGTGCTGAAGAAATTGGACTATTTAAAAATCAGGGTTATAGCGAAATATTCTCCTTTAGCTATGCAGGGACATGCGATTTGCCCCTAGGAATAGGCCATGAAGTAAAAGGCAGCACCAATGCCAATATTTTTTGGGATGATTTTTCTACGGAGGTTCCAGAATATACTATACGTTATAGACAGAAAGGCAATACGAACGAGTGGTTCTTGAATAAAACCACTACCAACCAAACCACACTGTGGGATTTAAAGGCCGGTACTACCTACGAATACCAATTGCAAAAAAAATGTGTGGTTACAGGTAGCGAATGGAGTGTGACCAAGCAGTTCACCACCTTTTTAGCCGATAATGAAGCCAGTGTTTACCAATGTGGCATAACCCCCAATTTTAGCCTGACTAATAAAGACCCTCTTCCTAAATTAAGTACAGGAGAAAGTTTTGTCGCCGGTGATTTTCCAATACATGTTTTGGAGATAAGTGGTAGCAACGGCAGGTTTACTGGCAAGGGTTATGTGACTATTCCCTATCTCAACAGCATTAAGGTAGGTGTTGAATTCACCAATGTGCTCATCAATAACGATAAGCAAATGTCCGAGGGCACCGTGGTTACGGTCTATGACCCCAACTTAGCGAGTATTTTAGATGTGGATAATGTAGTGGAAACAGTGGATACCATAAGTGATTTAGTTGCCGAACCTTTCGAAGGAGATAATGACCTTGATGAAATGCGGGTCAACTTCATGATTCCAGGAGACAGTGTTGGAAATTACATTAAAATAAAAGACGGAATGGTGACCATAACCAATCCGGAAAATGGGGCCTCTATCTCGGAACTTATGGGTGATGACAAGGTAGTCGTTGATGGTGAAGGCCAAGTCTATCATATTGATGCCAGCGGCGAGATTAGAGATGGAGGTCAGATCGATTCGGGAGGTGCTGTAACCTCCAATAATGTGGAAGGCATAACCACAAACGGGCAACTGGAACGCTTGACAGCAAAGGATATCCAGATAAAATTCAAAGAAGTACTGGGGGAATATGGTTTTGACGAGATACCTAGTACCGCAAATGCCAGTATAAAAAAGGAATACACCACCATTCTAGATGCCGATGGTAATGATTACATTTTGGCACATCAGGCCGTTGAAAAAGGCCAGACAGCTTATGTTGATGCCATAATAGAACCAACAGGCAGCAACCAATATGTATTGGATAGTATTGTATTTAAAACAAAACAGGGTGAAAAAATCCCTGTTGAAATTAGAGGCAATAATACTATCCGGCTAACCCTCAAAGGTCGTTACACTTTCGAGAATGAAATCATCTATGCCGTAGTGCCCTCCAAAACGGACAGGACCAAACAGCTGACCGCCGGGACCTTTACCCTTTGGCATATGACGGACAGACCCGTAGATGTTGTTTTAGTTTCCGTGAGCGGAGGGAACGTGAACGGATTGGCAACCGAGGTAGCTAAAATCTTTAAAAAGGGAGTTGCAACGATTAACATAGAAACGCAGACCGCGAGTGCCGAACTAGACCTAGCAGTATTGGGAGATAATGCCCGTTTGGATATTGGCGATAGTGGTTGGCTTACCAATTACAATGCCGAACAACAAGCAGTCATTGCAGACCTCAAAAATAAAATCGATTACAATATTAATAAATACTATGTATTTGTTTTTGGTAGCGGAGTCAAACCTTCCGAACCTATAGGCGGATTTATGCCCTTACAACGACAGTTTGGTTTTGTATTTACCGGTAACGACAATCAAAATGCCGATGAAGAAGGTAAAAGGGAGCTGGCTAAAACTATAGCTCATGAAATTGGTCACGGGGTCTTTGCACTACAGCATCCTTTTGATCAATATGGAAAGGAGATCGAAGGCCAAACCGACTGGTTGATGGACTATGCCAACGGTTCGCGGCTCAGTCATATGGACTGGAAACAATTACACAATCCTGAGTTGAAGTTTTATGTTTTCCAAGATGATGAGGATGGGGATATTACCTCCTCAGATATAGCTTTCGAACACACCGATTTAATACAAATCGATAATGTTTCAAATAAGAATAACTCTTTAGTATATGTTTCCCCCGCTGGCATACCTGTTGCATTGCCTAAGGAGGCAATTCCTGCATTTTATAAAGTTAAAAGCAAACCTATAACGGCTTATGGAGTTTTAGCTAGTTTCTCAATTCCAGATGGGTCTGCTAAAGGAATTTATCTTGGATACAATCGAGAATCTGATTTTACAGGATATAAAAGGGCAAAGGAAGATGAGCCATATCAGTTTCCGGAACTTCCGGACAATAATAATATAATAGTAAGATCCATAGATAGTGGCTTGGGCTGCTCCCACTTATTGTTCGAAGGTAAATTTATTCCCATTGATATTAATAAAACGGGGACTGGGCCTCTTGTTACCAAATGGGATTTTGATGGGCCTGCAGATCTTTTAAAAATACAAGATCAAAACTACGAAACATGCCTTCGCAAAATTGATTATTCCTCATTTACAGAGTACATTTTTGGTTATTATAATTACTACGGTAGTGGTGGGTTTTTAAGATTGTCACATTCTACAAATGGGGATTTGGCATATATATACACCATTGTTGATGGTGAAAATGGTCAAGTTCAAACTTACCAGTATAACAAGGGCAATGGATTATGGCAATTGACAAAAGAACCCTTTTATGATGTGAATACCACCGAAGATCTTAAATATCTCTTCGGTATGCTTTATTCTTCCGAAGCTGGACATTTATTATTGGATACAGCAGGCATGACACCAGTAGCAGGTGAACTCTTTGATGCCATAAACGGAGCATGGTACACGTGGGAAGGGGACGGGCAAAATGCTGCTATCTCTTTTGCATCCACCATACCTTTTGTATATGTCACAAGTGTTAAAAACATTGGTAAAATAATAAAAATTGATACTGGAAACTATTCGTTATTGAAATTCTCCGACAGCGCGACCAAACAAATAGGAGAAATCATAAAAAAATTGGAATTTGATGAAACAGTATTTAAAGTTCTAGATACGGACTTAGCCAATATTGACTTTGCAAAGGCTGTTGCCAATAATCCCAAATTACTAGAGGCTTGGGAAGTATTGAGAAGGGTCAATGTGGATGACGCCATTAGAATTGGAAAAAACGGAGAACTCAAACTGCTGAGCAAATATCTTGATTATAACCTGGGAAAGAGTGTAGATAATATAGTCCAAGAAATTATGCATTCTGGAGGGTATTCCAAATGGGCTGAAATATTGGATAATCCCAGTTCCAACTTATCAATATTTCTAAATGACACTTTTGTTATTACACAAAGAACAGAGGTTATATCCAGTCAACTAACCTCTAAGTTCCCAAACCTGTCAATCGACGAATTGACTGCTATTAAAGTATATACAAGTGATATGTCGAGAAAGGGAGTTAAGATTCATTACGAACTAAATTCTCAATTAAGAGATGGAAAGTTGGACGATTATTACAAGGCATTAAATGAACTATTAAGTTCAGGATTATCTAAACTTTCCAACAGTTTTCATAATCAATTGTTTAGGGGCATTAGAGGAGTAGAAGTTAAAAACATTAACAACTGGAAAATAGGGGATAATATAATTTTTAAAGATTTTAAATCTACTTCAACAAGCGTTGAAATTGCAGCATATAGGTTCAGCTATCGCTATGGGTATGATGTTGTTTTGGAAATAATAAATGCAAATGGTTCTAACATATGCAAAATATCCTGTCTTCCAGGCGAAATGGAAGTATTATTGTTGAGTGGTCAAAACTTTAAGGTAATCAATATTGTTGACGATTTTCTTATTAATGATCCGTCATTCTCCCAAAAAAATCCCTTTACAAAAATAACTCTAAAACTAATAGACTAATGAAAGATAAACAAATATTAAAGTATATCGATTCTGTTATCATCAATTTAAAAAAACATTTAAGAAAAGAAATGGAAATTGCAAATGCCAGGGAGAAGGAAAAAATGAATATGAGACTTGAAATTGTGCAGGAAATCAGGAGAGCTTTCGATTGGGGATTGGCCGAGGAAGATAACAAACAATCAAATCGAATTCTTCAAATAGCTAAATATCGTGAAGAAAGTTTTGACGTCTCCCAGCCATTACACGAAATTAAATTATACTCAAAAATAAGAGAAGTAATCCCTTATATACAAGCTGCGAGTTATAAAATCAACGATGAGCAAAAACACCTCACAGAAGATTTACTCCTATTTTGCGAAAATCAAATGGAGATAATTGATGCATCTCCATATAAGAAGAAAATTATATTTCCTACTAAGTCAGAAATTAATGAGGCATTTAGGAGTTACAAAGAAATGATACAACCTAACAAAATACCCAGTTTAAAAGTTTATAAACAACCAGAAGTAAATCAAAAAATTGAAGAACTCTATCAGATGTTTTTGGAACTAGCCGATTAAGATAATTCCTTGCTAGCGCGAGCGTCACGCTCGTGCTATCAACAGTGAGAGGAAGGGTTCAAGGTTAAAAAAAATAGTAGTCAATAAAAAAGTGTGAGCAGAAAATACAAATTCCAAAACCCCTCTGCGGCCTACTTCGTAAGCTTCGCGACCGTGTATTGGATAGATGTGTTTACAAGACAGGTATATTTTTCAATATTGCAAGAGGCAATCGATCATTGTAGGACAAAAAAAGAGATGGAAGTCTTTGCCTATTGTTTTATGCCGAGTCATGTTCATTTAGTTTTTAGATCTGCGAATGATAATCCTTCGGGACTTTTAAGGGATTTTAAAGGTTTTACAGCGAGAAAAATAATTAAAGAGATCGAAGAAAACCCACAGGAAAGCAGAAAAGAGTGGCTACTTTGGATGATGGAGCGGGCAGGCAAGAAAAACAGCAATGTGAACAAAAGACAATTTTGGCAACAGCATAATAAACCAATTGAAATATGGAACGGAAAAGTAATTAAGCAAAAAATAGATTATATCCACAACAATCCCGTGGAACAAGGATTTGTTACGGACCCCGTGGATTGGAAATATAGTAGTGCACGGAACTATACGGATGATGATACCATTTTAAAAATAGATAATGAAGGTATGCATTTAGGGATGATGGAATTATGAAGGACGATGTTATAAATAATCAGGCATATGGGCACGAGCGTGACGCTCGCGCCACCGGTTATAGATGTTTTACGACCAACATTATTTAATAGAAATAAACGGTAACAGCCTTCAAAGTCTGGAGACTTTCCGAAGGTTATAAAAGAATAAATTATAAGGAAGGAAAACTAAAATCAGCCAAGATAAAGCAACTAATCATAACCAAAGATTATGACTAAAAACTACATACATATCATCCTATTCCTATGTTGCAGCCTGCTTTGGGCAAGTCCGGCTCTGGCTTCTTTTGAAAATCTGGGTGATTCAAATATTGAGGTGCTATTACGTTCAAAAGACTCCCTACTTCCAAAAGCAAAAGACACCACCAAACTTAAGAAAGCAGACCCAAATTATTTGGCGCATTTACAGCAGATAGCCATGGCAAGAATGGGTAATGCTGATGAAAAATCAGTTTTCCCTATACCAACGTGGCCTGAGCGTAGCCGAAGGCACAATAGCTCAATAGCAATTACAGAAGAAGAAAAAACCTTCCGTTCCTTTCCCTCACTTGACCAAAAACTAGCACAAAAAGAAGATTTCAATGTTTCCTTTGCCAACCTGAAACCTGAGTTTACTCCAGAATATATTTCCACTAATTTTTCCAGAAATCCCAAAGCGGACACCCTTGTGGCCCAGGCCATAAGAGCCTTTGAAACGGTTCAGGAACTGGGCAATTTTGTCGACATTATCACAGGAAAGGAATTATTGGAGCTCCCGGTTGGACTAACCAAAAAAGACTCAACATCCGGCAACCGCGTAGAACTAGCGATAACCCAAGTGAAATTTACACCACAATATGCAGAATTCAAGGCCTGGGCAAAAATGATCATTCCCGTTAAAGGACCCAATGGGGAACCAAGTAGAGAGATCTATTTTGGCGGCGAAGGCATAAAACTTTCCCATGACGGCGCACTTTTGGGGGATATGAAATTGGTCATGTTGGGCGATCAGGCCATTCCTTTAAACGGTGACAACTGGTTACTAACCCTTAAAGGTGGCATTGACCTTAAAAATGGTGCCTTTGGAGACCAATCGTTCATAGAATTTGACTGTGTGGGGTTAAAGTCAATTGGTTTGGAAGCCGACCTACGGATTTCCAGAAATATTCTCCTCCCCATTACCAGTGGTGGAAATTATGTTTGTGGCGAGAGCACGGACAATAAATACCTTAAGGATTCTGATGTTGTAAACAACAAGTGCTATGTAGGCGCCTCCTTTAGCATTAAAGCCAATGGGTGGAACGACCTATTGGTAGATGTGTCACTCCCCCAATTTGAAGTTCGAGGACTAAAAGGTTGGGGATTCAATATAAAACAGGTGGTATTGGACTTAAGCGATAGTCGCAATGCGTCTGGAATAAAATTCCCAAAAAATTACAGCGAGGTGTTAGTACATGGGGAACGAAACCTTTGGCGCGGGTTTTATGCCAAGGAACTAAGTATTATGTTACCCAAGGGAATTGAAAATACCAAAACATCCAACAAAAGGGTACAATTTGGGGCAGAAAATCTCATTCTGGATAGCCAAGGCGTATCAGGTTCCTTTTTTGCTGAAAATATATTAAAGGTAGGTGAAGGCTCTGCCGGTAAATGGGCCTTTACTATTGCAGATGTAAGTCTTTCACTCTCGAGAAATTCCCTAACCGGGGGATCCATAGCCGGAGATATTGCAGTGCCTATTTTTGAGAAACCCATGGACTATACGGGATATATACAACAAGACGGCTACGGTCTGGCAGTTGGGTTGAACAGCCATTATAAAACTCCCGTTTTTCTAGGTGAAATGCAATTGGAGAAAAATTCCAGTGTAGCCATAGATATAAAAGACGGCAATGTATATCCTTCTGCCAATCTCTCTGGACAACTGTCCATAGTTGGCAAAATTGGCCAGAAAGAGGGGGAGGAGTCGCCCTCCGCAGAAACGGCCACAAATAGTGGTAACGGATTTAATTTTCCGGGTATTGTTTTCGAGGGATTAAAGTTGGAAACAGAACTGGGCAAAAAACCTATCAGTGCCAAAAGCTTTGGATTTGAAGGTGAAATGAAGCTGATGAATTTCCCAGCTTCCGTGGAAAAGTTGGAATTGGTTACATCCAGCAACCAAGTTGGACTATCTTTCGACCTAAAAATAAATTTGGACGGTGAAGGATCCCATGCCACTACTAGTATGCAGGTAATGGGAAAATTAGAGGACGGCGCTAAAATACAGAAATGGCAATTTGAAAGGGTGAAGGTAAATGGAATTGACATTGATTATGAAAAAAGCGGAATCACCTTAAATGGAGGCTTGGAAATAATGGAAGACCATAGTTGGTATGGTGATGGATTTCGAGGTAATGTTACGGCAACCATCAAAAGTGTCAACTTAAAAGTCGAGGGTAAAGCCATTTTTGGCGTGAAAGATTTTAGATATTGGAACGTAGATGTTTGGGCCAAAAACGACGAAAAAAGTAGTACAAAATTTATGATAAATTCTATGGTAGGAGGTATATCCTATCGTATGAAAAAGATTCGAGGTAATGAGGATGGTTTTTCGCCCTCCTCAGCCGTATACCGTCCCAATTTGGATTATGGTTTAAGCGTCCGTGCCGGAGTGGATATAAGCACTCAAAATTCTGATACCTTTAGTGGAAAGGCTTATTTGGATATGGCATTCAACAGTCACGGTGGATTAAATAGAATAGGCTTTACTGGAGAAGGTGCCTTCATGGGGGACAAGACAAGTGGCGGCCTTGACAGCTCAGATTTTGGTGCCTTAAACAAAACATTTGAAAAGGTAAACGATTTTGTAGAGGAAAATAAAGGAATCGCAGATCAACTGTCCAAATATGGCAACTTTATGGGGCTTGCCAAAGAATCGATTCCCGTCCACGATGTTGCCGCTTCAGGGAAAGTCGGGGTTTATGTGGGTATAGAAAAGGATTTTGTAAACCAGACCTTTGACGGTGAGTTTGAACTATATCTGGATTTGGAAGGTGTTAAAGGCGGTGGGGAAAACAACCTTGCAGGATATGCAAAAATGCACACAGGTCCTGAGGATTGGTACATTTATATTGGTACTCCCCAAAAAAGAATAGAACTTTTGTTTCAGGTAGGAGTACAACTTCGGATAGGGGGCTATTTTATGACCGGCACACAACTACCTTCTCAATTGGATCCCCACCCAATGGTCGTTAAAATTTTAGGGGATGATATGCTCAACAGCAACCGTCAAGAAAACCAGCTACAATCGGGCAAAGGTTTTGCCTTTGGACTAAATTTTGGATATGGCTATAATTTAGATTATTTAATTTTCTACGCCTTTGTAGAGCTGGGAGCTGGCTTTGACGTGATGCACGCTTACTACCCGAATGCAAAATGTGTAGGTCGCCCAGGCCCCATAGGAAACAATGGCTGGTACTCTAGGGGACAAGTTTATGCCTATCTATATGGAGAATTTGGAGTAAAGGTAGACCTAGCCTTTATTAATGGTAAATTCCCTATCGCCGAGGCAGGTGTTGCCGCAATGTTACGGGGTCAATTCCCCAATCCGGCTTATTTTCAAGGCTATGTAGGTATGTATTACAAAATTTTAGGGGGACTCGTTTCAGGTCGAATGCGATTAAAAGTTGAAGTGGGTGAGGAATGTGAGTTGGAAAATATTAATAATGCAGTTGGTGTTCCCATGATATCGGATGTGACACCCAAGGATAATAGTGACGATATTTCGGTTTTTACCGCCCCTCAAGCCGTTTTCAATTATGCCGCCAATTCAGATTTTAAGGTTGAGTTGGATGATGGGGTCCGTACTTTCAAATTACAATTGAAGAACTTTGCCGTTACTTCGGAAGGTGAACAATTAAAAGGAGAGTTAAAATGGAACGATACAAATGATGCAGTTACTTTTAAACCAAATGAGACCCTACCCTCCGAAAAGGAAGTCAAGGTGGTGGTCGAAGTTAGTTTTGATGAAAAAATAGGGGGTAGTTATCAAACAATGGTTGAAAATGGCAAACCAGTAATAGAAAAAAAAGAAATCACTTTTAAGACAGATCGCGCCCCAGATTATATTCCATTGGAAAATATAGCCTATATGTATCCCGTCATAGATCAACAAAGTTTTTATCCGGAAGAATATGACAAGGGATATGTTAAAATGAAAACTCCCCAGAATTATCTCTTCGATAGCGGATTTGAAACAAGAGCAGAGTTTTTTTCTACGACTAGTAATCAAGGCACCCGAACAAATTTGACTTACGACAGATCAAAAGCCACTGTTATTTATGAAGTACCTGAAGGCATGTCCCTAAATTCCAATTACAAATTAAATTTACTGGCTTTCCCTCCAGGATCGGATATTAAGACTAAAATAATTGTAGAAAACACAGAAACCCTTGCCGATCAAGAAAGCGGGGATACAAATTGGTTTGACCCTTCCACTGGAAACCAGGATACGAGAAACGTCTCCGGTAGTGCCGTAGTTTCCAACAAAAAAGCTGCCAATATTACCATTTCCAACGGAACACCCAAATCCATTTTGGATTATGGCTTCAAAACTAGCAAGCATCCTAGCTTTAAGGACAAAGTGAAGGAATTAACGGTTACCAACAACCTCTTAAACTACATCTTTGCAGATGTCCATTCCTTATCCGTTAAAGTGGCCGACTATGAATATCTGGAAAAATTAGAAGTCTTGGGAGGAAAATATACCAATTCCAAACCCTTGGTATACCCCCAAGCAATATTGGACGATTCCTATTATAAAAAGAAAATATACCCTCTTCTATACGAAAATTACCCCCTTGACGGAAACATTCGAGTTAACCGGGACGAAGCTCTACTTGGATTACCACCTGTCCGTTCCTTTTATATAGGCAATGAATATTTGGCTAATCTGGAGAACAATCCTAATTCATCATGGGTAAAAAACAGAATTCCCTTTGTATATAATTTACCGTATCAGTACAAAGTGGATATGGTCTATTTAAGAGATAAAATCCTAAATAGATATTATGGAAGTGATGGCAATATTTCTCAGCATGAAAGGTACAAATATTTAATTGAAAGCTCCTTTCCTCCCTTGCCCCTAGGTAGTTTTAAGGCACAGCTGATTTACCGAACACCAGGCGATATTTATCAAAAAGGATATGAAATAAAATATGTGAACGACTAGCTCACAACTCATTGAAAAAAAACTATTATACAGTGAAAGGACTCGTTATATTACTCTTATTAACCTCAAGCCTCTGGGCTCAAGACACCGCTTCGGTCAAGGTTATAGCTCGCTCCTTGCCCAACAAAGTAATATTGCGATGGGCAGTGGACCAGCCCTTGGCATGGAAGAATGCCAATGAATTAGGTTTTTGGATAGAGAGAGCAACCATTTCAAGGAACGGCGAGGCTGTGGTACCCATAGAAAGGAAACAATTAGTTACACAACCACTAAGACCAAAACCTTTGGAAGAATGGGAAGCACTGGCCTTACAAGATCAGAATGTAGCTATATTGGCCCAGGCTTTATATGGAGACACCTTTGAAGTTAGTCCTCCTGGAAATCAGATGGGTGCTGTCTATGCTATAAACGATGAATTGGAACAGCGTTTTACTATTGCCATGGTAGCTGCAGAACAAAACTATGAGTCTTCCAAATTGGCGGGCTGGGCCATAGAAGACCCTTCGGTTATTGCTGGCGAAAAATATGTTTATTCTGTATCGGTAGCATTTCCACAACAAAGTAATATTACCATTAACAATGGAACGGTATATGCTAGCCCAGATATGCACGAAGCCCTTCCGAAACCTATAGGCTTAGCTAGTGTCTTTACTGATAAAAAAGTTACATTGAGTTGGAACTTCAAATTGCTTCAACATGTATATTCCAATTACCAAATTGAAAGATCTCGAGACAATATTTTTTTTGAACCCTTGAACGGGGTCCCTATATTCAATGCCCAACAACCCAAGGAAGGCTCCGAAATATCCATGTTCTATATGGATTCGATACCCAATAACGCTAATTTCTATTATCGCATTAAAGGTAAAACTGCCTTCGGGGAAACAGGACCAAGTTCTGAAATAGTACAGGGAAAGGCGGAAGAAACATTGGGTTTTGTTCCCCGAATATATCAAAAAGAACTGCCAACGGATAATAAGGTAATTCTCCGATGGGAATTTAAGGAGGAAGGGAACAGATTAATTGATAAGTTTCAACTGCGCAAGGCACACAACAACAAAGGTCCCTTTTCAACAGTAGTTGATAATATTCCAATAACGGCAAGGGAAATAACCTATGAAGGTTTGGACAAGGTAAATTATTTTACCATCGTTGCCATGGGCAAAAATAAGGTGGAAAGTGAATCCTATTCCTCCCTTGTCCAACCAGTTGATTCCCTGCCCCCCACCACCCCAATTGGACTTAAAGGAACTATAGATACTACTGGAGTTGTTAAATTATCTTGGTCAAAAAATCTGGAAGAAGATTTGGGGGGATATCGAATCTACCGGTCATATAATCCACAGACGGAATTCAGTGAAGTTACACAGACTACTTTTAAACACGGAAACTATACGGATAAAGTATCAATAGCCAATTTAAATAAAAAAATATACTATAAGATATTGGCGGAGGACCAACGTTTTAATCGTTCAAAATTTTCCGAAGTATTGGTCATAGACAAACCGGATATTATTCCGCCATCTTCCCCTATTCTGGACAATTATGAAGTAACTACGGACGGGATTAGGATTTATTGGATTCCCAGTGGCAGTCCGGATGTTAGCTCACATATTGTATATCGAAAAACTGGAGGGGAACAGAATATCCAATGGGAGAAATTATTTGAATCCAAGTCATTAAAAGATTCCACTTTTCATGATTCTACATTGCAAGATCCGAATGTTTTCAGTTATACCGTGGTAGCCAGAGATTCGGTTGGATTAGAAAGTATCCCTGCCAAACCAGTTTCGGTTACATGGACCGGAAAGGCAGTTAAAGATGAAGATATAAAGTTTTCTGGAACCGTAAATCGAGAATTGCGATTTATTAACCTAACATGGAAAGTCAAGGATTTTCATGTTTTGGAATACCGACTGTATCGCAGCACCGATAATCACCCTTTGAAGCTATACAAGACTATGGTAGAGACAAGCAAGGGTTTTAATGATGTTGACCTTGAAGTGAACACCAATTACACTTACGGACTGCAATTAGTCCTTAAGGGAGGTCTCACATCTTTTATATCAAAGATTAATTTAAAGTATTAGGTTATGAGAAAATGGAAAAGACTTCCTTTATTCTTATTTTTTTGTTTAATTTCATTTTACGCTAAAGGCCAATACTCTTATGTCATCAAACATAGTATTGAATTTTATGGAAGTAATGCGTTATACGATATATCAGCTAGTGGGCGTGGTCTTTTGACTGAAATTGGTGATGATAACGGCCTTTCATCCAGTGGTCAAATTGTATTTACTTCAAATACTCAAATAACAGAGGTCTTCGTCACCTTAAGAACTGATAATTGTGGTAGTAAGAGAATTTCTATTCCAATTTCAACGCCTCGTTGTAATCTTTCCGAGGAATATATCTCCAATTGTGCGGATGAAATTGATATTATATATTTTGGTTTTTTTGAGGTGATTAAACCTGAATTAATTGCCGATAACAATAATGACCTTAATTCCAGAGATATTTGTGATTCACAGGAGTTTTTAATATCAAACTTGAAAAATTCTTGCACTCGAGTAAATTATGCCGTGGATTATTTTATTGGATCCTCTACAACACCGAAGGAATTATTGAAGTATCAATCCAGGTCTGAATATTTTTCATTTATTCCTTCAAATATTCCCGAACTAAAACCGGATGACTTATTAAGATTACAAATTAGATTTACTGAAGACGCACCTCCTAATGGCCCTGAAAGATCACCTGAAGTTAGGTTCAATATTCTTGATTGCTCAATTCAGTTAAGGGACAACGACCCAATTCAATATACCAATGCAACCTGCAATAATAATAAAGATGGCACTGTCACACTTAACTTTAAGAATAATGTAGGGAACGGTTTCGAAATGAGATATTTCATTTTTCAAGGAGAACCTACCGATTTCAATGGAAATGTAGAATCAGAATCAAAAAATGAATTTCCGAATGAAGTTTTTGACGAAGTACGATATAGCCCCCCTGGACCAAACAATCCAAATGGTTTGGGGAATCTTGTTCCTAACGGAGATGGCACCTTTCGAGGAACATACACTCTCTTGGAAGGGATAAATAGGAGTCTCAACCCTCCACTAGGGGAAGAAAACATACAAAATTATTATATTATATATCAGGAAGTTCGCTATGATTTTCCAAATGAAGGGGATGTAGATGTTAAAAGTGGGGAGATTACACCCAAATTTACAATTGAAAGCCCCTCCGAGGTAAAAGTATCTATAGATAATATCATCCAGCCCAGTTGTGCTGGAGAAAAAGGATCAGTAACATTAATCGGGCAGGGCGGTGGTTTAGCTCCCAATGAAAATAGTTCATTAGAATATGGTATTCAAGGGGATGATGAGAGCTGGAATTCGAATCCCACATTCTCTAATCTAGAACCCGGCAAATACATCTTTCTAGCGCGCAGTCCTACTAATTGTACAAGTTTACCATCTGAAGAAATCCTTATTTCTGCACCTCCCGAACTAACCTTCTCCAAACCCTCACCAGGAATTACATCATCAAGTTCCACTATGAATGGTGCAATAGGCATAAACTATGACGGGGGAACTCCCAATTATACATTTGAATTGGCAAAGGAAAATGAAACTACTCTCGAATTTGAAACTATTACAAACCCAAATTTATTCCACAACAGTCTAAACCAATCAGTTGAATTTCAAGAATTAGGAATTGGCACCTATAGAATAACTATAACAGACAGTAACGGTTGCAATCTCACTTCTGAAAATATTTTAGTTACCACGATTCCTCCCCCGCAGATAGTTGATCAGCAAGTGAATCAAATATTATGTCCAAATGGAAATAATGGGAGTATAACCCTAACTATTTCTGGAGGGGTGCTTAATTATAACTACCAATGGACAATTAACGGGGTAATGTCCCCCATTCAAACTACAGGAAATCAAACAATCTCTCTAAGCAACCTATCCGAACCTGGAGAATATATTTTAAAAGTTGCTTCAACTGGCTTTACCGAATTTGATGACCCCGCAGGATATGTTAGCTCCGCCATTACCATGAACCCACCTGAAGAAGTTATTATTGCTTCTGCCACCCCAAATAATATTAGCTGTTTAGGGGCTCAAGATGGAAGCATATCGGTGACTGCCTCCGGAGGCTCAAGCTATGAATACAAATTGGATTTTTTTGGCACTTGGACCCCACTTAATAACGGCACAATTCCAATAACTAGAGGGGGCTTCTATGATGTTTATATAAGAAACCAGAATAATTGCGAGTCAGACCCAGTCCTGGGCATATTGATATCGGAACCGGACGAACTTACAGTCTCAACCACTTCCCAAAACGCAACTACAAATGGAGGTAACCAGGGCAGCATAACGCTTACCATAGTTGGAGGAACACCATTTTCCGAACCCGCCGATCCATATACAATTACCTGGACCAGGGACGGTCAGCCTTTTACACCTTCAACCGGATCTACGAGTACCAATCTTGTTAATTTGGAAGCAGGGGAATACATAGCCCAAATTACCGATGTCAATGGCTGTTCACCTCTTAGTAACCCTCCAATTGTAATAGACCAGCCGGGGCCATTAGGGATTACAAGTCTTACCGCAACATCCGTTCTTTGTAGGGGAGAAGCAACAGGCGGTATAACCGCAGCGGTGACTGGTGTAGCTCCTTTCAATTACATATGGGAACGACAGGATGGCCAACCGATAACATCACCAAGTACCCCGACTATTGCTAATTTGGCCAAGGGCATCTACATCCTTAGGCTAACAGATGCCTCTGGGGACCCGGAAGTTACCGATACCGTTACCATAACAGAGCCTCTGGAGACCTTGTATGCAACAGTAGTACCTACGGCCGCTTCTTGTTACAGTGGTAATGACGGGAGTATACAGATTACCGCTCTGGGAGGCACAGCTCCTTATGAATATGCAATAGATGACGGCTTCGGATTTCAAGTAAGTAATACTTTTAATGATTTAGCCCCAAAAACTTTTGTAGTTACTGTTCGTGATAATAACTTATGTAAATTCACCACCACAGTAGAAATTATTGAACCATTACAAATTTCAGTAACTGAAAGCATTTCAAACGTTACATCTACAGGAGGTTCAGATGGCAGTATTACCCTTGAAGTGTCAGGAGGAACAGGACCTTATGCCTACAGTTGGACCGGACCTGGAATTAACATCCCAAGAACCACTAAGGATATTGATGTATTAGTAACAGGTAATTATACAGTGGAAATCACCTCTCCAGGGAATCAAGGTGGTATAGACGGTTGTTATTTCGCCCAAACCTTTTTAGTACCAGAACCTGGCCCCTTGTCCATTAACAACATTACTACAACAGATATAAACTGCTTTGGTGAAGCCACCGGCAGCATTACCACAATGGTAACTGGAGAGGGGACTATTTTTTATGAATGGACTTTTGCTGATGGAAGCCCTATTCTAATAAGCAACGGTACAGATGGCCCTGACATTACCGGAATTGACGCTGGGAGTTATATGTTGACCGTCACCGATGACAATAAAACGACCTCATCGGCTCCAATTATAATCAACCAACCCACGGAAGCACTCAGTATAACCAATGTAATCACTACGGATGTAAATTGTTTTGAAGGTGTTAATGGCAGTGTTCAAATTGAGGCCCAAGGGGGAACAGGCGCCTATACCTATTCCTTGGATGGCGTAACTTATCAGAACTCCCCTATCTTTAATGGCTTGGCCCAAGGTAGCATTACAGCCTATGTTAGGGATGACAATAATTGTGATTTTATATATCCCATTCCAGTTGTTATAAATGAACCCCTAGAACTGAGTTTCGTTATCGACCTACAGCAACCTCTTTCTGCTGCAAATGCAGCGGATGGTGCCATAACTATAACGGCATCTGGGGGAACTGGAAATTTATCCTATAGTTGGACAGGGCCTACAGGCTTTACGCCAATAAACAGTAATGTATTGGAAAACCTTCCTGGTGGCGATTATCTCGTGACCATTACAGATGAAAACTATGCCCTCAACAATGGCGCTGGTTGTATCTTGGTCTCACAACAGCCTATTACTATAGCTGAACCAAGGCAACTTATTGTGTCGCTAAACCAAACCGTATTCTTGGAATGTAACGGTGATGACTTTGCTGAAATTACCGCCAACGTGCAGGGCGGTGTAGCGCCTTATACCTTTGAATGGTTTAGAACAGAAAATGGAAATGATATACAGCTTGCCGAGGATACAGAAATTATTGGCAATCTCTCCGCGGGACAATATTTTGTTAGGGTCACGGATGCAAATACAATTTCGGCAGAAACCGTACCAATAAGCATAACTCAGCCCGAGGTATTGGAAATAAGGGTCGTCGAATTAACCGGTGTGCTATGTAATGGTGAGGCAACAGGTGCTATTGAAGTCTCCGTATCTGGAGGTACCAGCCCATATAGCTTTCTCTGGAGCAATGGATCCAATACCCAAAATTTAATCGATATGGAACCAGGTGAATATACTTTGGAGGTAATTGATGATAATGGTTGTTTTGAAGAAACCTCTGTAACCATTAATCCAGCTCCCGACCCAGTTCGCATTGTCGACGCTACAACAAGCAATGTATCGCAATACATGGCTAATGACGGTAATATCTCACTTCAAATAGAAGGTGGAGCCGCACCATACGCTATAAATTGGATTAGACTTTCGGATAATATGGAAATAGGAAATACACAGGAAATCACAAATCTAACCGCAGACTCCTACCAAGTTTCCATTTCTGATAACAACGGCTGTAGCCTAACAACAATATATGATATATCCCAACCTGACATTGTGGAGGAAATAATCACACAGCCTAGCTGTTCTGGCGAAAATGATGGCAGCATAGAAGTAATTGTAAATCAAGGTAACGGAACATTTACGTTCAGTTGGGATACTGGAGCCTCTACGAAAAATATTACAAATTTGGCTCCAGGAAACTATACCGTAAACATCAAGGGTTTTGGCAATGGCACTTTAACCAGAACGTATGTAATAGAAGAACCAATTCCATTAGAAGTCAATTTGGGCGAGGACAGGACCCTTTGTGCAGGACAGGAATTAGTCCTGAATGCAACCGCAGACAATGCGAATGCCACTTACGATTGGACCTCAGACAATGGATTTTCCAGTTCCGAACCAAGCGTTACAATTAATGAAAGTGGCAATTATTCTGTTGTAGTTACCAACCAAAATGGCTGTATGGCAACAGGCACTGTTTTTGTTGTTGTTACAGATGATGAAATAAATGCCGAATTCGCAGTTTCCAGTCAAGTTTTTGTTGGGGAGTCACTTATTGCAGTTGATATTAGCTATCCACTTCCCGAAACGCAGGAATGGATATTGCCTGAAGGTGCAACTATTCTAAAACAAGATTCGGACGAGGCCGAAATGGTTTTCAATGCACCTGGTGAATACGAAATAGGAATCATAACCCAAATTGGTGAATGTTTTGCAAAACAGACCAAAAAAGTGTTGGTTACAGAAAATGAAGTATTAACCTCAGGAGATGGACAGGCTGATCCCAGAAAGCTTATTGAAGATTTTATTATCTATCCCAATCCTACCGATGGGAAATTTACGGCTGATATAGTTCTTTCCGAACGGGGAAATATCAGCATCAAAATCTTTAACTTCGCCAACAACGCCCTTATGGCTTCTAAAAAAGATAGGGGAGCATCATCTTATACCATTCCTTTCAATATCTCCGGTTTACCATCTGGGGTATATGCCGTATTGCTCGAAACCCCGTATGGAAATTCGCTACGGAAAATAATCCTGAAATAGAATATTGATAATGGGAAAGATCGGTCAAAATATAATAGAGAAGAGGTAAAGGAAATTAGAACATATACGTTCCTTACAACCGTAACAAGCCGTTCTTTTTTAAACAACTTGCCCTGCAAATAACGGTTGAGTTTAGGAATACCTGAAAATTAGTACCAAAGAACTCTAAAATTCATGAATTTTAGAGTTCTTTTTTCCTATATCCGCAACTTTCCATTTTTCTTAAGATACATTTAACAATTGAATGCCTTTGCTTTTAACTCGGCATGGCATGCACTTAAAAAACAATTAACTAACTAAAAATCATTTATTTATGAAGATTACACTATGTAAATGCTTATTGCTTGTGGGAACATTTTTATGTTTCGGGCTGGCAGAGGCACAAACGGTGACGGGAAGCGTTTCGGATCAATCCGGACCCTTGCCTGGGGCGAACGTATTGGTTAAAGGTACTACCAACGGAACGCAAACAGATTTTGACGGTAATTTCACATTGGATAATGTGAATAGTAATGCCACTTTAGTTTTCAGCTATATAGGTTTCAAAACTTTGGAAATACCTGTAGGCGGAAAAACCACAATTAATGCTGTCTTGGAAGAAGATGCCAGCGAATTGGAAGAGGTAGTACTGATTGGGTACGGTAGTCAGAGAAAATCGGATCTTACTGGTGCAGTAGGACAAGTTGATGCCGATCAGCTGCAAGAGCGCCCTGCAACATCCCTTAACCAGGCTTTGTCCGGTAAGATTGCGGGTGTTCAGGTAAACACCAACTCGGGTCGCCCAGGTGGTAAGTCGAATATCAGGGTAAGGGGTTTTAGTTCCATAAACTCTTCCAACAACCCACTATATGTTATAGATGGGGTGCAGTTACCTCAAGGTAATCAAGCTAACTTTAGTTCTGCTATAGATTACTTAAACCCTAACGATGTTGTATCTATTGAAGTATTGAAAGATGCTTCCTCAACGGCGATTTATGGTGCACGTGGTGCTAACGGAGTTATTCTGGTAACTACCAAAAGAGGTCGCGCTGGACAGGGTAGGGTTACTTACGATGTTGACTATAGCGTAAACCAATATGGTCCTAATAGGGCTAAGGCTTTAAATTCCGAACAGTATGCTATGATAGAGCAACTTTCTTGGGAAAACACGCAAAAATTTGATCCGGATGGTTGGGCCGCTGGGAAATATGCCCAGTACGAGCCTAGGCTTAAAAGAGCTAATCCTAATGTTGCTTATTTGTTCGATAGTGATGGTAAGGCAATCTATGATACGGATTGGTCCAAAGAGGTGGTACAACATAAATTATCACAGAACCATCAGTTGGGGTTCTCTGGGGGTAATGAAAGAACAACCTATGCCATCTCACTTGGAATTAGGGATGATCAAGGTCTTTTCAAAAATACTTACCTCAAACGTTATTCAGGAAGGTTTTCAATTGATGATCAAATCAAAACATGGTTAAAGATTGGTGGCTCTTTGAGTTACAATAACCAAACTGAGAATTTGGCCGATACCAATGACCAAGTGCCACGTAGAATGGTTGAAGATTATCCTTTTTATCCTGCTCCATTCCATACAGGAGGTCCTTTGGAAGGTCTATATGCCAATAACAGGGATTATCCCTTTGCTGAAGGTACCCGAAATTCGGTGAACTGGCTTGATAATAATGAGTATATTTTAAATACCCAAACAACTGCCGGAAGCTTTTATACCAATCTTAACTTTACCAAGGAATTGGAAATGAGGACTGTTTTGGGGACAAATGTACTCACCCAGGAGAACAATGAATTCCGAAATAGTGTTTTGGATAATAATGCAGTTGCCAGAGCACAATCCAGCAACGAAAAGCAGACATTTTGGTCTATTGAAAACTACTTGACCTACAATAAGAAAATCAATGAAAACAACTCATTGACCGCCTTATTGGGTTTATCTTGGCAACAGTCCAATCAATTCTTTGTCAATGCAGATTCCAGAAACTTTCCTACTGATTATTTTAAATTCAACAACCTAGGTGCAGGATCTGATAATATAGCGGTACAATCTTTTGCGGACAGGGAAGCACTGAACTCCTATTTTGGTCGATTGAATTATAACCTAATGGGCAAATATTTGTTCACGGTTACGGGTAGGGCCGATGGTTCGTCGAAATTTGGTGACAACAATAAGTTTTCCTTTTTCCCCTCAGCGGCGGTTGCCTGGAGGATTTCGGACGAAGATTTTCTTGTAGACAACACTCTAATTTCCAACTTAAAACTTAGAACAAGTTATGGGGTTACAGGTAACTCCGAAATACCACCTTATTCTTCCTTATCCCTATTAAGCTCCAATTATGCTGCAATATGGAACGAAAGTCGTATCGGCGGAACTGGATTGAATCGTTTGGCGAATCCGGATTTGAAATGGGAAAAGACCGCACAGTACGATGTTGGTTTGGAATTAGGCCTATTGGATAATAGAATTAGTTTGGAAGTTGATTATTACTACAGAAAAACTACCGATATGCTCTTGGATGCCCCTGTACCACAATCAAGTGGGTATGCTACCATAAGAAGAAATGTTGGTTCCATGCAGAACAAGGGTCTTGAACTTGGATTATCTACCAAGAATATAGCAACCGCTGATCTAACCTGGAATACTTCATTCAATATATCAATGAACAGGAACAAAGTACTTTCCTTGGCCACGCCTTCCGATATCTTTGGTGTTGGTGGACCTGGAATAACCAACGAAACCAGTATTATTAGGGTAGGTGAACCCGTAGGTGCCTTCTGGGGTCTTACCCGTTTGGGAACTTGGAATACAGATGAAGCTGCTGAGGCTGCTAAATTTGTAAGTTATAGAAATGGACTTACCATTTTACCTGGAGATATCAAGTATAAGGATTTCAACGGTGATTATATTATTAATGATGAGGATAGGTCTATTATCGGAAACGGCTACCCAACTGCTTGGGGAACCTTGACGAATTATGTTTCCTATAAAAATATTGATTTTACCTTGGAACTTCAATATTCTTGGGGTAATGACGTAATGGATATGAACCTTCACTCCAGCGAGGACAGACAAGCCCTTGCCAATAGTTATACTACGGTATTAAATGCTTGGACTCCTGATAATCAAGATACAATGATTGCGCAGGTTAGGGATACACGTGCTGGTTATGTAACCAACGTGGATTCACACTGGGTAAAGGATGGTTCCTTTGTACGTGGTAGAAATATTATGCTAGGATATACTTTTGATCAAAACTTGGTTGAACGTATGCACTTGAATAAATTGAGATTGTACGCTTCGGCACAAAATTTCTTTTTGTTGGTGGATGATGAACTACTTGGTGATCCCGAGGTAACTCCTATTCGTGGTGGTGAGGGTAACAATGTCTTCTCACAAGGAATGAAATGGCATGAATATCCAAAATCGACAACATTTGTAATTGGTTTACAAGTCGGTCTGTAATTAATAAAATTTAAAATAAGATATTATGAAATTTGATATAACAAAACACATTGGAAAGTTTTACCTCTGTTCGCTAATGTTGCTTACAACAGTTGGTTGTTCCGATTTTTTGGATGAGTCCGATCCATCAAATCTAACACCGGACAGCTTTTATACCACTGCCAAACATGCCGAATCGGCTATAGCAGCCGTTTATGCGGATGCTAGGTTTGTGGGTAACGGTGCGGGTATCTTCTCGTCCAACTGGCAATTATTGGAAGCAGTTACAGGAACTTCTACTACCCAGACGGCACAGAATTCGGATTTAAACAACTTATATTCCTTATCCTATGACGCCAATACACTACATATTCGTAATTGGTGGCGTGGTATTTACAAGGTCATAGCCAACACGAACCTAGTGCTTGAAAACGTACCGGGCATAGAAATGGATGCTGCACAAAAGAACAAAGTTTTAGGGGAAGCTCGTTTTTTCAGGGCTTGGGCCTATTTTTATGCAGTACGACTCTGGGGAGATGTTCCCTTGATTACGTTGCCACAGAGTGCTAATTCGGAAGATTTTAACCCTACCCGTAGCCCTCAGAAAGCGGTTTACGATCAAATTGTAGCCGATTTGGTAGAGGCTGAAGGCGCAGGATTGCCATGGACAGATACCAGTGGTAGAGTATCCCAAGCTGCGGTTAAATCCTTATTGGCAAAGGTATATCTTACCATGGCCGGAAATCCACTAAATGAAACAGCTCGTTACGCCGATGCAGCTAGTAAGGCCAAGGAGGTTATAGACAATGCCGGACCAATAGATCTTTTTGATACCTATGCTGAGATTCATGATGAAAGCTTGGGCAATACGGTAGAGCACATCTTTAGTCTACAGTACAATGATGAGGTTGCAGGAAATCCTATGGGCAACATGTTTCCTAATTTCCAACCGGTAACCTATCGCGGACCATCCGGAACAGGAAGTTCAGTACCAGAAATTGAGTTCTATAACTCCTATGAAGCCGGAGATCTAAGAGCGGTAGACCGTGAGGGTTGGTTTTATAGTAGTTACTACCTCAATGGTAGTGGAGAGCTTTTCGATTTAGGTGCACCTTATATCTTTAAGCATTTTAATGTTACCGCCAACGGTACGTTTGGTGTTCCCGGAACAGCTAAGGACAACCTCAATATGCCTATTATACGATTTGCCGAAGTGTTGTTAATATACGCCGAGGCATCCAACGAGGCAACAGGTCCCAACCAAGCGGCAGTTGATGCCTTAACAAGGATAAGAGATCGTGCACAGTTGACAACTCCTGCTCTTGGTGCATTTACTCAAGCATCCTTAAGAGAGGCTATTTGGAAAGAGAGATGGCATGAACTTAGCTACGAACAAATAACTTGGTTCGACATGGTACGCCTTAGAAGAGTACTTAATAGTGAAACTGGTACTTTTGATAATTTTGTAGGGCATGTAAACCTAAGCTCTGATCAGGCGCTTCAGGAGAAACATTTGTTGTTTCCACTTCCTGAGCAAGAAATGATCAACAACCCAAATTTAACACCTCAAAACCCGGGGTATAATTAATAAAAGACCTTTAAAATTAAATTCACTTGATATTGAAGATTTTGAGTTTAGTTTGAGTTAATTGGTTTTTAGTAATTTGAAAAGGCAGTATCCAGTTCGGGGTACTGCCTTTTTGTTATTATACACCTCTATTGAAGTATGAAGATAAAGCTCTTAGGATAATTTTGTAAAGGCCCGGCAGTTTCCTAGTTCAATTATAGGGGTGCCGAGCGGTAAAAAAGAATGGGGTTCGGGCAAAGGCCATGGAGTAAGCGCATTAAAAAATTAGAAATGCTTATCACATTTGAATCGGAAATATAAATACTTAAACTATCTTTTTTAAGGCATAAGCGGTTGCCTTGGATTTGTTCTTAATTTCAAAGGAGTTGTTAAGCTCGTTGATAAAGTTCGAAGGAAGAATGCCCAATCTCTTTTTAAAAGCAGCGTTAAATGTATTTAAGTTGTTATATCCCAGTGAAAAGGCAATATAACTTAATTTGCTGTTCCTAAATTCAATATCCTTAAGTAATCTGGGTAGCAGATAGTTGATTCTTAATTCGTTGATATAATTGTTGAAATTGGATTTTTTTTCCTGATTTATAACTTGGGAAAGGTATTTGGGATTGGTTTTTAATTGCTCTGAAAGCTGATGCAAATTACATTGTGGGTCCAGGTAAAAGTTTTCCTTTTCCAGTTTCTCCAGTTTGGCCATAATAATATTCTTAATGTCCTTATCAATTCTGGGCTGAGTCTTAGGGATATCTGCACTTTTTCTTTCAATGGACCATTGGGTCTCCATGTGTTGAATTCCGCTGAGTTTCTCGCTCATTCGTAGCTGTATTTCTGCAAGATCGATGGTTCTTTGAAGAAGTAATTTATTTTTCTTTTTTACCTTGAGGTAGGAAAAAATGGAAATACTGCTTATAAGCAGTAGTAAAATAAGTATAATGATAAAACCTTTAAATTGTGCTCTCTGGGCTATATTTTCCAATTCCAGGATTTTTTTCTTTTGCAAAACCTCCTTTATTTTCCTTTTGGTCTCCAGAATAACAATTTTTTGCTCCTTTTCATTGGTAAAGAGGGAATCGCTTATGGCTTGGTATAAGATTTTATAATCGATGGACTTAGGAAACTTGTCTGTTTTTGCATAGAGTTCACTTAAAACCAAGCTGTTGCGTTTTATAACATCGAAAGCATCTATGTTTTCTGCAGCTTCAATACTCTTTTCATAATTAATAATTGCCTCGGAAGTGTCCTTGGTCTGCAAATACAATTCAGCTTGTACCGTTAGAGCTCGTGGGATTCTGAAACGATAATTATTTTCGAAATTAATTTCCAAAGCCCTGGAAATATGAGTCAAAGCCTTTTCAGTCTCTCCAATAGACATATAAATATTTGCCATGTTGCTATGTACAGAGGCAGAGATATAGCTACCGGCTGGAGGAAGCTTTTTTTCAATCTCAAGAAAAAACGCATATACTTTTAGGGCTCCTTTGGGGTCGTTCAATTTGGCCGTCATTCTAGCAATTTCATCTATTTTAGGATAGATGTATTCCGTTTTCTTAAGCTTAAGGATGTAATGGAGCCCTTTGAGACAATAGCTTAAAGATTTGGAATAATTCTCTATTCTAAGATAATAGTGTGATAAAGCGGAATTGGCCTTCATGAGAATGTAATCACTTTCAGTCTTTTCGGCGTTGTCCAATAACTTTAGACCTGTTTCAAGAGCTTTGTCATATTCTCCTCGTTCAGAGTAAATATATGATTTTAAGGTAGTTATATCCGCATAGACCTCGGGATAGCTTTTGGGGCCTACTATAGGCTGTAATTCCCCTAATAAGCTCATAGAACTATCAAAATTGCCCTTTACGAATTGAAGATAGGCTCTGTTGTATTTTGCTTTGAGGTTACCTTCCTGAAATGCAATGTTCCGGGATAATTTTAAAGCCTGGTCATTATAGTTGTTCGCCGACTCGTCCGATTTGTATATGTATGCTGAGTATAGTTTTAATAAGGTACGGACCTTTTCTTTACCCTGTGTATGCCCTTCTTTGGCAAGTAAAAATTCGATGTCCAAAAATTCTTCTTTAAAACTGTCCTTATTTCTGATTAAACTGCGTATATCATTTAAATAAGAATCCACCGAATCCTTTTGGGTTACATTTGCGCTTAAATGATTAAACAAGAGAAATGCGGTCAGCAGAAATGCGGTCTTGGTTAAGTTATTCATGGTTTATTTTTTTAATACTCATTGCGTTTGGGGATTTTTGTATTTAAGAGATCCAGATTGGCAATTTTATCTTTAGGTTATTTAAAATCTAAAATTGAAATGGATCCTTAATCAAAGGGCAGTAAATTATTTATAAATATAAATAATTAAATATAAGTCAAATATAAAGATAGGCTTGTATTAATTGTGCAAAGGTTTGCATAATAACCAGTTTCAAATATTCTGGAATCACCTATTCTTGATGCGATAAAGTCTGCTGATTGTTTATACAGCCCTTCCATTAACTGCCAATGCCCAATAAACGGATCAAACCCCAATCCCCTAAAAATTCCTATCTTAGTATAGTCGGTACTTTCCTGCCACATTCCCCCGGACACATTTTAAGCGAATTGTTGTATTGTACTAACACCTAAAAAAACAATTATGAAACTAGGGGCTTTTTCAATTAGTTTGGCCGTAAAGGATCTAAACATATCCAAAGAATTTTATGAGAAACTGGGATTTACCGTGTTTGCGGGCGACCTAAAAATGAATTATCTCATCATGAAAAATGGCAACGCACTCGTTGGGTTGTTCCAAGGTATGTTCCCTAATAACATCCTTACCTTTAATCCGGGTTGGGACGAGAATGCCAACGCGCTATCATCTTTTGATGATGTAAGAAAAATTCAAACGCATTTAAAAAGCAATAACCTAAAGTTGGAACAAGAAACTGATGAAAAAACAACCGGACCTGCAAGTATTATGTTGACCGATCCCGATGGCAACCAAATTCTAATAGACCAACATGTTTAATTTGAAAATTGGGCGGTTGGCACATTTTAACCTGCAATTTTCAGGTTCAACCTTTCCTATAACATAATTCCAAAAAATGAAACCTCTTATCGTACTACTTGTTTCGTTTTTAATGGCCTTGCTTGTTCTTAATCTTAGATCGAAAAAAATACAGTGGCCATTGGCGGGACGAATTGCCATGGCCGTTATGTTGTTGTTTACCTCCTTGGGGCATTTTATGTTTACCGAAGGTATGACCGCCATGATGCCAGAATTTATACCCATGAAAAAAGAAATGGTATTTGCCACTGGAGTCCTGGAAATACTATTTGCGATCGGATTACTTATTCCAAAACTAAAGGTCGGCACGGCATGGTTGCTCCTCCTATTTTTTATCCTCATTCTTCCTGCCAATATAAAAGCAGCCATGGAAAACATCAACTACCAGACCGGGGAACTTAACGGTAATGGCCCCAACTATCTGTGGTTCCGAATTCCCCTTCAAATGTTCTTTATAATTTGGGTTTATTTTACGGCTATAAGAACACCTAAAACAGCTGCTGACGGAAGTGCAATCAGCAATAAAAACCAAAAATTATAGACCACGACCGCTCAGACCATTGGTCCACAATGCTAATCCATATAATGATAATAATGAAAAAGTATCTTACGCTCATTTTGCTATGTATTATAACCTATGGATGTAGCCACGAAAAAGTCGCTTTTAATGGTCAAAAAGATTATGCCCAAAGCATTACAGAAATTCAATCCAAAAATATTTATGCAGAGACCAAAGATTTTCCAAACAATACCCAGCTGGCCTTTGCCATCATAAAGGACGGGATTACTAAATTCTATGGTGTAAAGCGTGAGAACGATACCATTTTCACAGTTGATAATCATGACGGTGTTTTTGAAATTGGTTCCATTTCCAAAGTATTTACGGCTACTTTATTGGCCGATTTGGTGGTGAACAATCAACTTGATCTGGATGAGAATATCAACGATTATTTGGAATGGCCTTTAAAAGATGGTGTAGAAATAAGCTTTAAACAGCTGTCCAATCATACCTCAGGACTTCCAAGACTGCCCACCAACCTACTCCCGGATTCCGTGGACCTACAGAACCCGTATAAAGATTATGATGAGAATAAGTTGAAACAATATTTGACCAAAGAGCTACAACTCAACCAAAATCCAGGTGAGAAATCGGAATATTCAAACCTGGGCGTAGGATTGTTGGGTTTTGTTTTAAGTGAAATAGATAGCACTTCCTATGAAAACCTACTCCAAACCAAAATATGTAGTAAGTACAATATGGGACATACTACAACAAATAGAAACCTTATTAAGGCCCAACTGATCAAGGGTCTGGATGTTGATGGTAAGGAAACTCCCAACTGGGATTTGAATGTTTTGGTGGGGGCCGGTGGAATTTTGTCCTCTGTAGGCGACCTGTCAAGATTTGCGGAAGCGCAATTCAATGACTCCAAGCAAGAATTGGCATTGACCAGAAAACCTACCTTTAACTTCCAGGCCAATAAAGCCGACATGGGCTTGGGCTGGGCCATTATTAGAAACCAGCACGGGACAAGGTTTATGCACAGCGGTGGAACTGGGGGCTATAGATCCAATATTGTACTTGATATCGCAAACAAAAATGGGGTAATTATTCTCTCCAATCTATCTGCCTTTCACAAAAAAAATATGAATATAGACAACCTTGGCGAACGTTTAATGGGAACACTTAAAAAATTGGAATCCATTGCCCAACAGTAGTGCTTAATTCCCTAACCCTAAAACATCATAACTTTTATCCCATTTATTAGTTTTTATATATTTTTAGAAACCCTATTCACCAAATTAGATTTGCTGAATAGCTTTCTTTAACCTGTGATTAAGTCATCCTTCAAAATATGAAACAATTATTTATCCTTATTTCATTATATCTGTTCTTCTACAGTGCTGTCCATGCCCAAAAAGAAAAATTGAATATCCTTGTTTTTATAGCCGATGATGTTAGCTCGGACGATTTAGGATGCTATGGGAATACACAGGTTAAAACTCCGAATATAGACCAACTAGCGAAAGACGGATTAAAATTTGATAATTTCTATTTAACGGCAAGCTCATGTAGCCCCAGCAGAAATTCCATAATAACGGGCAGATACCCACATAATACCGGAGCTGCCGAATTACATACCACACCCCCATTGGACATGATATCCTTCCCTGAGTTATTAAGGAAGAAGAACTATTATTCCGTTTTGGCAGGAAAATTCCATATGGGTCCTTATGCAAAACGTGGATTTGATAAGCTGTACGAGGGGCATAAAAATAATGGTGATGGGGGCGAAGAAAGCTGGGTGGCCTCCCTACAGGATCGACCAAAAAACAAACCCTTTTTTATGTGGTATGCCTCTTATGACGCCCACAGGGAATGGGGACCCAATAAATTTTCTGGCGCACACCGGCCCGATGAAATGGAACCTCCATTTTATTTATCCAATGGGCCTGGCACCAAATCCGATTTGGCCAAATACTATGACGAAATTAAAAGATTCGACTTCTATATAGGAGAGGTTGTCAAGGAATTGAAGGCGCAAAAAGAGCTGGACAATACCCTAATAATTATTATGTCGGATAATGGAAGGCCCTTCCCCCACAGTAAAACAAGGGTTAATGACCGAGGCATGAAAACTCCATTTGTTATGTATTGGCGAAAAGGAATTAAAAATAAAGGCCTTACTAGCAAGAGTCTGGTAAGTGCCGTGGATATTGCTCCAACGCTATTGACCTTGGCGGGAATAAATTATCCAGATCAATTTCAGGGACATAGCTTCCATAAACTTATAGCAAATCCGGACCAAACATTTCGCAACTACATATTTGCCGAACACAATTGGCATGATTATGAAGCACACGAACGCATGGTCAGGAATAAAGATTATATGTACATATTAAATTCTAGACCCATGAAGCCACAAAACGGGCCAGCTGATGCCGTTGGCAGTCCTTCATTTAAGGAATTGGAAACACTAAAGGACAAAGGAGAACTTTCGGCAATACAAGCCGATGTGTTTTTGGTACCCAGGCCACATGAAGAGCTTTTTGATTACAAGAGAGACCCCTTACAGTTGCTTAATGTGGCATCAGTACCAGAATATGGGGAACCGCTCAAAGACTTGAGAAAAGTATTAAAGGAATGGATGATCGAGACAGGTGACAACATCCCAGAAAATCTCACGAAAGATTGGTATCTTAAGGAAGCCGGATTAATTAAGACCGAGTTTCACAACATTAGGGGGGAAATGCCAGGTGAAAAGTTAAACGCCACAAAGAATAACGTAAAAGGCATATTTTGACCTTGGTATAATTCGATATAAATTAGCTGATACAAACTATCATATAAAAATTAAAATAAAAATGAGCAACAAGCAATTGACCATCACCGCCAGTATTTTGGCCAAACCGGATAAAAGGGAATTTGTAAAACAAGCCTTATTAAAACTTATACCCCCTACCCTAAAGGAAGAGGGCTGCCTAAATTACGACCTGCACCAGGACAATGAAAATCCTAATCGTTTTTTCTTTTATGAAAACTGGACGAGTTACGATCATTGGCAAAAACATAACAACAGTGCGCATATAGCGGCCCACAAAAAGGCTACCGAAGGGGCCGTAGTAGAGGTAGTTATAGGTCAATTATCCCCTGTTGGTTAAATATTTTATATTTAAAAATGTAGTATCTTTCAAAGACCACGGTAAGCCTATTTACCGTAGTCTCTTAGTAACTATATAATCATGAAAAACGCCTTTTCACTATCCTTTTGTGTTATTTTGTTGACGCTTACGAGCACTTTTGCACAGAAAAAACCAATAAAATTGGGAGTCGTTGGCCTCACCCATGGCCATGTTGGTTGGATTTTAAGCAGGGAGGCAAAAGACGATATTATCATGGTGGGCATTGTGGAGACCAATCGCGATCTGGCGCAGCGCCTATCCAACAAGCACGGTTTTCCTATGGAAATGGTATTCAATTCCATGGAGGAAATGATTGCCGCTGTAAAGCCCGAAGCAGTTGCAGGCTTTGGAAATATTTACGATCATTTGGCCATTGTAGAGATCTGTGCCCCAAAAGGTATCCACGTTATGGTAGAAAAACCCTTGGCGGTAAGCTTGGAACATGCCCAAAAAATGGAGGCACTGGCCAAAAAACACAAAATCCATTTGCTCACCAATTATGAGACTTCCTGGTATCCTACCAATCTAAAGGCCTATGAACTGCTACAAGAAGGCACTATAGGCGATCTTAGAAAGGTAATTGTTCGAGATGGACATAAAGGCCCTAAAAAAATAGGCGTAAGTGCAGAATTTTTAAATTTCCTAACCGACCCCATACTCAATGGCGGTGGGGCCATAATGGACTTCGGATGCTACGGGGCCAACCTAATGACCTGGTTGCAACAAGGCAAAAGGCCTAATTCGGTTACTGCAGTGACCCAACAGTTACAGCCCGAAAACAACCCCAAGGTAGACGATGATGCTACCATAATACTTACCTATGACAGTGCCATGGCCATTTTGGAACCTTCTTGGAACTGGCCCATTGGCCGCAAGGATATGGAAATCTATGGATTAAAAGGTGCTATTTATGCCGATAACCGCCATGACATGAGAGTTCGAATTTCTGAAGGCTATAGTGGCTTTAAAGAGGAAGCTTTTAAACTAGGGGAAAGGGATGCTCCCTATGATGAGCCCTTTTCCTTGTTTGCATCCGTTATTAGAGGGGAAACTACCCTTGGTTCTTACGATCCATACTCCTTGGAGAACAATATGATTACCATGGAAATCCTGGAGGCTGCCGTTCAAAGTTCAAAATCGCAGCGTACCATCCAGCTAAAAAACTAGTTATCCCCCTAAAAGGATATCGGAAAAATAAAAAATTTTGTATCTTACTGTATATTAGGTCCGTATACATTACACTCTCTTCCCGGCCAGCATAAATTACCTTTATGCACCCTTAGTTTTGTTAAATTCTAAAGCACATAGAAATGAGGATTACGATTCTTTTGCCTGTGGTACTTTTGGCAATTACAGGTTTTTCCCAAGAGAAACTCCCTATATTGGATATGCATTTACATGCCCTCCCTGCTTCCCTAAACGGGCCACCGCCCACTGCCATTTGTGCTCCACCAGAGGAAATGCCCGTACATGATCCCGTAAAATCATGGGCCGAGGGCTTCAATGATTATCTAAAAAATCCCGATTGCGATAATGCCGTTTGGGGCCCGGTTACCGACAAAGAGGTTATGGAAAAAACCTTTGCGATTCTCAAAAAACACAATATTTATGGAATAACCAGCGGAGCTTTAATCGATGAGTATATGGTCCAAGGAGGAAATCGCATAATTCCTGGGCTACATTTCAATTTTTTTATGGCCGATAAAACTCCCGAAAAAGTACGGGAAGTTCTTTCTAGCGGAAAATATAAAGTATTTGGAGAAGTGGCCATCCAATACAATGGCATTTCTCCCAGCGATCCAAAATTTGATCCTTACGCCCAAATTGCCGAAGAATTGGATATCCCCATGGGCATACATGTGGGCACAGGTCCCCCTGGCGCGGCTTATCTGCCCGGTGTTGGAAACTATAGGGCTAAACTACATAGCCCCATGGTTGTTGAGGAACTTCTAATGCGCCACCCTAATCTTAGAATATACTTAATGCATGCCGGATACCCCATGATCGACGATCTCCTTGCCGTACTTTGGACACATCCGCAGGTATATGTGGATGTTGGTGTTATTTGTTATGCCATTCCCAGGAAAGCTTTTCACGAATATCTAAGGCGCATTTTTGATGCAGGATTTGGAAAACGGGTCATGTTTGGCTCCGATCAAATGAATTGGCCAGAAACTATAGAGGTGGGCTTGGAATCTATACACACCGCCGATTTTCTGGATACCCAACAAAAAAGGGACATCCTATATAACAATGCGGCAAGGTTTCTACGACTTAGTGATGAGGAAATTGCAATACATCATGGAAAAAAAAAGAATTAACCTCAAGGGCCTTGCCTTTATAAACCAAACTGTACATTGACAAATGTTTTCTTCGTTTTGGGCGTTCCCTCCTTCGTCGGTCGGGCCCTTGGCTATATCCCTGGCGTTGCTGCGGGGATGCCGCCGTGGTCCCTAACGCGTTTCAAAAGATTCAGAGGTATCAATTGTGAAGTTGTTAATTTGTTGGAAAATATATTCGAAATAAAACCCACATTTGGCCTTAACCCAATCTGCTCTTCCACATCAATATAAAGACCCAAGGCTAACTACAGCTAAAAAAGACGTGGGAATACAGAAAGACTAAAGATCTACCCACTTAAAATCATTGGGCACCGTTGCATCCAATAAATCCACTTTTAAAGCCTTAGCAGTGCTTTCACCCATAGCAAAAGTCGTTACCATTTCCCCAGTTTCATAAATGGTAAAACTTCTATTCCCCTTCATCCACAGATTTACCTCATATGTATAGGACCCATTGGCTTTTAATTGTCTAAAAACGGATACGTATTCTATGGCGGGAAGAGCTTTCCAATTGCCAACACAAAGCGGACCCACACGATATTCTTCCTTATATTTTTGATTCTCCAAATCGAAGAAAATACTTTTTACACTCGAAAATAAAATTCCCTGAGCCGCACAGGCAATAGCAATGTAGAATACCCCAAAATTATACCTGTTGTCCATTCCTTCCTCAGGAAATATCTCATAACCAAAAAAGAACATGGCCAGTAAAATAAAGGTCATAGTATAAAAGGCAGCAGCCACTAAGGTTTGCCACATGGGTCTAACACCTTCCGAAATGATAATTTTACTCTTATCCATCTGCTATAAAACAACAAAAGCCATACGAAACGTATGGCTTTTGCCTATGTGTTAATGGCCTTAAACTTTGTTAATCTGCCAATACAATAACTTTATTGTTCTTCATTTCAACAGTACCACTGCTAATTTCAAGGATAGTGTCGCCATTCGAAGCTTTGGAAAACTTGTCTCCATTAGCCTCATCCAAAACAACATTTCCCTTAAACCTTACCTTTCCTTCCTGTAATAGGGAAATGATAGGGGCGTGATTGTCCAACATTTGAAATTCACCATCAACTCCGGGTACGGTTACCGCAGTAACTTCGCCCGCAAATAAAGTAGCCTCTGGTGATACAATTTCTAGATACATATTTTTTCAGTATTCAGCATTCAGTATTCAGTCGCATCTTGTCAGTTGCCAACTGATTACCGCCTACTCATTTACGCTTCAGCAAGCATTTTCTCTCCAGCTTCAATAGCCTCTTCTATAGTACCTTTAAGGTTAAAGGCAGATTCTGGAAGATGATCCAACTCACCATCCATAATCATATTAAATCCTTTGATACATTCCTTGATATCCACCAAAACTCCTGGCATACCGGTAAATTGCTCTGCTACGTGGAATGGCTGGGAAAGGAAACGTTGTACACGTCTTGCCCTACCTACGGCCAATTTATCCTCTTCAGATAATTCCTCCATACCCAAGATGGCAATAATATCCTGAAGTTCTTTATAACGTTGCAATAACTCTTTTACTCTTTGGGCACAGTCGTAATGATCTTTTCCTAATATCTCGGCAGTCAAAATTCTTGAAGTAGAATCCAAAGGATCAACCGCCGGATAAATACCTAATTCAGCAATTTTTCTTGAAAGTACTGTTTGAGCATCCAAATGCGCGAAGGTAGTCGCTGGTGCCGGATCCGTTAAATCATCCGCAGGAACGTAAACCGCCTGTACGGAAGTAATGGAACCTCTTTTGGTTGATGTAATACGCTCTTGCATGGCACCCATCTCTGTTGCCAAAGTTGGTTGGTAACCTACCGCTGATGGCATACGTCCCAATAGGGCCGATACCTCAGAACCAGCCTGAGTAAAACGGAAAATGTTATCTACGAAGAAAAGAACATCTTTCCCTTGCCCCTCACCTGCACCATCACGGAAGTATTCTGCAATGGTCAATCCTGACAAAGCCACACGTGCACGTGCTCCAGGAGGTTCGTTCATTTGTCCAAAAACGAAGGTCGCTTTGGAATCCTTCATTACTTTTTTATCAACTTTGGATAGATCCCATCCGCCTTCTTCCATAGAATGCAAGAAATCATCTCCGTATTTTATAATTCCTGACTCCAACATCTCACGAAGTAAATCGTTACCCTCACGAGTACGCTCTCCTACTCCCGCAAATACTGAAAGTCCACCATGTCCTTTTGCGATGTTGTTGATCAATTCCTGGATAAGTACTGTTTTACCAACACCAGCTCCTCCAAATAAACCAATCTTACCACCCTTTGCATAAGGCTCGATCAAATCGATTACTTTAATTCCAGTGAACAAAACTTCCGTAGAAGTGGATAAATCCTCAAATTTAGGTGCATCCCTGTGTATCGGAAGTCCGTCTTTACCAGCTTTAGGCAAATTTCCAAGACCATCAATAGCGTCTCCAATTACATTAAATAGACGACCATAAACAGCATCACCTATTGGCATCTGGATTGCGCTTCCTGTTGCTTCTACGCCAACTCCCCTACTTAAACCATCCGTTGAATCCATGGAAATAGTCCTTACCGTATTTTCACCTACGTGGGACTGTACTTCCAAAATCAACTTGGAACCATCCTTATTAATGATTTCCAAAGAATCATAAATTCTGGGAAGGTCCGCTCCGGACTGAAATTCAACATCAACTACCGGGCCGATGATTTGGGCAACTTTACCTGTAACTTTAGACATTACTTGAGTATTTACGTTTTACTGTTATCTTTAAAATAAAAACAGCGCGACTAACCGCTTTGTTTTTAAGGCTGCAAAGATATGTTTTCCATTCTTAAAAAGAAATTGTTTTTTTTAATTTTTATGGAAGAACTGTTGTATACTTTTTCCATTTGCTAAAAAATCTTTCTTTTCCGCCCCTTTATTGCCTTTTCCTCCTTTCATAGCTTTTGCTTTGAAACATGAAAAAGTTTTCAAATAATGACTAATTTTCACTTAAACATAAAAAACTAAAATCAGTTCCATAAAAAAGCACCTTAAATAAGGTGCTATATATCTGTTGAAATTAACTTAATTTTATTGAAGCTTTGAAGAATAATTGGTTGGATAGGCGCCTATATCCAATAAAGAACCCGATGCCTCAAAATTTGAACCATAAGTAACATCTATCGCTTTCATAAATTCATTGGCTATCAAAGCATAACCTCTAGCTGTTGGATGAACACCATCTAAAGAAAATGCACCACCCCTAACCAATACATCCGTTAAGATAAAATTACCACTAGTAACACCTCCATCTGCCAATTTGTTCATTAAACCATTGGCGTCAACCAAACCCAAACCTGCTTGAGTAGCACTTGCTGCTATAGTTGCATTAAATGCAGTCGTTGCTGCTGCAATCTCTGCTTGTTCACTTGGCAATAAAACCCATTTATCAGCTAATGGTAAAGACACCCCTTCTACTGAAAATTGCCCAGCCAATGCTTGGGATAGTCCTCGGGACATTAAAAATTCTACTGAACTGGTGTTTACTGTACCAATAATAGATGAACTAGGCAATACAAACAAATCGTCAGCTGTGGCCTGCCTTGCTTGTCCATAAGCTAAACCAAAAAGATCGGCTACTGTTGGCGCGGCCTCAACTGGCAAACCAAATGATTGTACAAACGCAGGAAACGCAGGACTTTGTTTCAATACTCCAGCAATTTGAGCTGATAAATTAATTAAGGATTCATCGTTAACCACAACCGCACTTGCCTCAATCGTTGAAAAAACAATTTGACGTTCTGTTGCGTTTGGAACTCCTTGACTCTCTAAAAAAGCAAACACCTGATTCAACTGGCCAAACACCCCATTTAAAGTTGGTATTTGATCAACATATGCTTGTAAACATTCATCATTAGGGTCCAAGGGATTATAGGGTACCGTTGTAAAATGAGGAATACTTGTTACATCTGGAATATTTGCCACAACACCTTTTGCACCACCTGCCGTTACTGCTCCGACCAAGGTTGCATAAGTTTGGTTGAAACCAACTCCAGGTGCTCCATCTATTGGAGTGATAGCACTAGATCCGTCTCCGCCAGAAAGGGCATACCCTAAAACATCATTAATTCCAACCCAAAGTGTAAAAAAGGTTGGTGATTGTGCAAGAACATCGCCTAAAACGCTAGCGCTAGGTTCTGAAGCCATTCTTATAAAATAAGGATTGGCTAGGCCTAAGGAAAAGTTGGCCAAGGCTCCATAACCTGGAGCTAATAAATGAAAACTTTTTGCACCAGGAACACCCATATTATTAAATGGTCCTGTTGGATTATTTAATAAAAAATCTGTAGTGGAATTAGTTACCTGTGTATTGGTATCGTTAGGGTCAATTCCAAGAACAACAGGGCCAGTAAAGTCAGGGCATGCTGAATTGGAATCATTATAAAAATAGAGTCTTGGAGCGAATAGATTTTTTCCAGTTAGTGGATTTAAAACAGGATTTCCTCCTAATAATAGGCCTCCAACATTATCATTCATTAATGGTTGAGAAAAATTACCGCCACCAACCAATGAAAATTTTTGCGACAATAGATTAGGAAAAGAATTTTGCTGTGCTGCAATAAATAATGCATTATCAGTAAAACCAGCAGTAAATGAATTTCCTATAGCAACATATTTGGAAAAATCAGCAGAACCTGCAGTCAATGCGGGTTTTGCCTCCTCTTCCACAATAGCGTTCAAATCTACATCTTCAGGATCGTTACAATTCGTAAACAAAAACAGTGAAGAAACTAAGAATATATATTTTAAATTTTTCATGTCAAATTATGATTTGATTGTAGGTTAGTTATTAATTGTCCAAGATAGGTAGTACATAGAGCCAATAAAACCTGTACCGAAGGCAGTAAAGTACTCTTTGCCCGTAATATTGGTTCCACCTAACTTAAAGGAAGATTTGATGCTTGGAACAGTGTAGCTAATTTGAGCATCAAGTGTATGGAATTCAGGCACAACACCTTCGCCAAAAGTGGCTTCCCAAAAATAATCATCACTAAATCTGTATGCTAGATTAAAGCCAAAGTTTTTGAATAATTCTTCATTCCCAAAAGAGGCTTTAAACTTATGTTCCGGGGTATTAAAATTCAACATAACATCTGGATTTGCTTCTCGATCAAAATCCAACTTTGTAAAAGTATAACTACCGCCTAAATCAAAATTACCAAGTACTTTCATATCTAAACCAATAGAAGCTCCGTAAGAGTTAACATCGGCATCAGTATTGGTGTAGGCACTATAGCGCTGTACATCATCGTTTCTAATGGCATCTACAGAGAGGTTACCATCACCGGCAATACCATAATAAGGTGCATCAACAACTTCTTGAGAAATGAAGTCTTTATAACTATTGTAATAGGCACTAAAATCAACTACTAGTTTATCAATCTTTCCTCTATACCCAACCTCAATTGACGTAACCTGTTCGGGTTTTACCACATCCGGATTTGAAACCTTTAAATCAGCCACATTATCAGTAATCTTAAAGGTCTCCACTGATTGCGCTGAATAGGCATTTTCATAAGCTGCTCTTCCTGTTTGTACTACTGATGCTGGCTGGCCTGACAATTGACCAGTTGAACTTACATCATAGGTATCAGAATAACGATTCAAATTATCAGGTGCGGAACCAACTAAAATTGCTCTACCTGCATCCAACCCAATAAATAAATCTTGTGTGGTCGGGTTTCTAAATCCAGTTTGTACAGAAGCTCTAATGTTGTGATTTCTATTAAGTGTGAAACCAGCAGAAATACGTGGCGATAAGAAGCCATCAAAAAATTCTGATTTATCATAACGTGCTGATCCTGTTAATTTTATGCTTTTCACATCAGAAAGTTCAATCTTTTTTTGAATTTGGGTATAAATACCATATTCAGAATAATCAATTGGACCATCAATATCAGTATATATTGTACCGCCAGAATTTAAGCTGTATTTTCTATAGGATCCTCCAATTTGAATTTCAGCAATATCAATCAAATGGCTAAAATTATAATTACCATCAGCATGGTAATATTTAGAGGCATCTTGAAACTTAGAACCTGTTGATAAATCAGGATCATTTATACTTTTATTAAATGCACTTTCAAATTCCGGTGTTCCTGGCAGGTAACGACCCGTATCTGCAACGGCTCTCGCCTGTGCATGCTTTTGATCATCTGTTAACCCAGAAGGGTTACCAGACAATTCTATTCCAGCATAAGTTGCTATATAATCTCCAAACCAGTCTTCATCAGATTTCCAAGATCTGTTAATGTTAATCCCTGTAAACACCATATCATAAGAGTCTCCTGCTTTATCTCCTACAACATATCCTCTTAAAAAGAAATTGTCATTTTTAATTTCTAGTTTATGTTGCTCTTGAAAAAAACCATTGATATTGTAACGGTTTGTTCCTTGATAAATAGTAGTACCAGTACCCACCTTCCCCACGTAAGAGAACTCAAGGCTGTTGTCCTCAATTGGACGATAGTATAATCCCCAATCCGCTTTTATACTTTCAGCATTATAATTGGTTAAGTCACGCTCATTGTAACCTGTTCTGCTTACCTCTACATCTGGAATAATACCCAAACCAGATGCAGATCTAATGTTCGTGGAAACTTCATCCCCGTATATATTAATTCCATCATAGTTATAATTAGCCCTTGTTCTAGTTGGATCAAATTTATCAACCTCACTGGTTGCGGCCCAATCTGTCCCTTTTAAATATCCGAAGTTTACTTTTCCGGCAAATTTATCGGAGAATTTATGTGCCGCGCGAATACCAAAATCAGTATACGGATTAGTTCCTGCTGACTCTTGAGAGGTGACACCTCTTTTTATGGAAACACTAATTCCTTCATAATCAAAAGGGCTTTTACTGCGCATAAAAAGTATCCCGTTAAATGCATTGGCACCATATAATGCGGAGGATGCCCCAGGAAGTAATTCAACACTTAGAACATCTGTCTCTACCATACCTACCAAGTTTCCAATAGGAAAGTTTAAAGCAGGAGTAGAATTATCCATACCATCAACCAATTGCATAAATCGCGTATTGGCAAAAGACGCAAAACCCCTAGTGTTTACGGATTTAAAAGTTAAACTGTTAGTGTTTACATCTACACCTTTTAAATTTTCCAATCCACCGTAAAAATCTGCAGCTGTAGTGTTTTGAATATCTTCCAATCCAAAACGTTCCACTGTAACCGGGGATTCAAAAACACGCTCAGGAGTCCTTGAAGCAGAAATTACCACCTCGTCCAAACTTGTCTGTGCCTCGTTTAAGGTAACGGAAATAGTTTGATTATTTTGTGTAATATTGGTAGTAGTACCCTCAAATCCAATACTAGTAATATTCAATGTAAATGGGGGGGTCTCAGAAGTGTTCAGCAAAAAATTTCCGTCAAAATCAGTTACCGTTCCAATGGCTTTGCCTACAATTACAATGTTGGCTCCTGGCACGGGATCGCTGTTTTGGTCCACCACATTCCCTTTAATAATAGTTTGTGAATGCGCCAACATTCCAAACATAAAAAAGGATAACAGAAGAATTGATCTCATAAAGTTTTGAGTTAAATTAGTATTAGTTAATGGTAAGAAAGCATCTAATAGCCAATATACACCAATTTTCAAATTAACAATACGAAAACCAAATAAATTATGCATGCATAGTATTTTTTGTTCAAAATTTAACATTTTTTAATAAAAATTTGACAAAAAATAGGTTGTAAAAAAACGAAATCCATAAATAATGTCCCTTTTTGGACCATCATTTATGGATGCCGTATATGTTTTAAGTTATAAAAAAAACCTACTCCACTGTAACCGATTTTGCCAAATTACGGGGCTGATCAACATTACAACCTCTCATAACCGCAATGTGATACGATAATAATTGTAGCGGAATAGTAGTTAATAATGGTGTTAGACTTTCCAAAGTTTCAGGAATTTCAATGACATGGTCTGCCAAATCCCTAACCTGCTCATCCCCTTCGGTAACCACCGCTATTATTTTACCTTTGCGCGATTTAATTTCCTGTATATTACTCACTACTTTTTCATAATGACCTTTATTGGTGGCTATGACCACAACAGGCATGTGTTCATCTATAAGGGCAATTGGGCCATGTTTCATTTCTGCTGCTGGATAACCCTCTGCATGTATGTAACTTATTTCCTTTAATTTTAAAGCACCTTCCAAAGCTACCGGAAAGTTATAGCCTCTTCCCAAATACAAGCAATTAGTAGAATTTTTATAAACATCAGCTATTATTTCCACCAATGGATTTGAAAGCAGCGCCTTTTCCACCTTCGCGGGAATATTCTCCAATTCCGACAAATGCTCATGGAATCGGGTATTATTGAAAACTCCTTTTTCCTTGGCCAATTTTAATGCCAATAGAGTCAGTACGGTTATTTGGGTTGTAAACGCCTTGGTTGAAGCCACTCCGATTTCAGGACCCGCATGGGTATATGCCCCTGCATCCGTTTCCCTGGCTATGGATGAACCCACCACATTACAAACCCCAAATACAAAAGCTCCCTTTTCTTTGGCCAATTTAATGGCCGCTAGGGTATCTGCGGTTTCTCCGGACTGTGAAATGGCAATAAGCACATCCTTATCCGTTATAACCGGGTTTCTATATCTAAACTCGGAAGCGTATTCCACTTCAACTGGTATCCTGGCCAAATCTTCAAAAATATACTCGGCAACCAATCCAGCATGCCAGGAAGTACCACAAGCCACTATTATTATCCGATTGGCATTTAGAAACTTTTCCAGGTTATCATCTACTCCTGCCATTTTTATAATCCCTTCCTTAGCCCTTAACCGTCCCCGATACGTATCCAAAATTGCTCTTGGCTGTTCGTAGATCTCCTTAAGCATAAAGTGATCAAAGCCACCTTTCTCAATCTCCTCCAGGTTAAGTTTTAATTCCTTAATGGATGGGTAGGCAATGGCATCGTCCTTTATTTTTCTCAATTTAATTTCCTTGCCCAGCCTAATGACTGCCATTTCCTCATCCTCCAAATAAATGGCATTGTTGGTGTATTCTATAAAAGGTGATGCATCCGAAGCTATAAAAAATTCGTTCTCCCCAACTCCAATAGCCAACGGACTACCTAACTTGGCTACCACAATTTCATCTGGTTTTTGCCTGTCGAAAACCGCAATGGCATATGCCCCGACCACTTCATTCAAAGCAATTTGCACTGCTTTACCAAGCTTAACTCCTTCCTTACGCTTCACTTCCTCTATAAGATTTACCAATACCTCAGTATCGGTTTCCGAGGAAAAAGTATAGCCCCTTTTGGTTAATTCCTTCCTTATGGAATCATAATTTTCAATAATTCCATTGTGGATAATTACCAAATCCCCTGAATTGGAATAATGTGGATGGGAATTAACGTCATTGGGCACACCATGGGTAGCCCATCTGGTATGGCCAATTCCCAGTTTACCTTCCAGGGAAATTGTACTTTTGGACTTATTTTTTAAATCCTCAACTTTTCCTTTGGTCTTTGATAAATTTATGTCTTTGCCATCGTATAATGCTATACCGGCACTGTCATAGCCTCTGTACTCTAAACGTTGAAGTCCTTTTATAATAATGGGGTAAGCATCCCTATGCCCAATATATCCAACAATTCCACACATAATTTACAGTTTAATGATTAGCAATTAAAAAAGGTTTTATAAAACAAATTTAGAACCTGATTCTATAAAACCCTTTATCTTTTAGTTAATTAACGTAAAAAAACTGTGAATGGTATTTTTTTTGCCCTTAGTTGGCCTTGGTGTAGAAAATTTCCAATTTTAATTTTTTAGCAGACTGGTCACTTGGCACATTATTACTGCCATAAAGTACTGTCCCAAATGGATTCACAGTAGACATTACCGGTATTTCGCCCTCATTGCCATTGGCCAGCATTGCTTTTCCAGTAGCGGTAACCCTTATATCTGAAGTCAAGGACAAGTTCAGGGTAGCATTGGTAGAATCCCTTACTATAAGATCATTAATATAGTTGGTAATCTTAATTTTATAACTCTGCCCTTTATTGTTCACTCTATTCAGGCCTCCATCATAGTTGGTAATGTTACCTGCATTAAAATCTTCTTCGGATTCCAGAAATTGATTATAAACGGGTCCATTTGTATTGTCTTTATTCAAATACAATTTTGACGGTTCAATAATAGTTCCAGCGGCATCCAAAGTATTTCTATCTACATAAAATACCAAATTGGCTTCATTTATTATCCAATTCTGGTTTTTGATCTGATTAATAATTTCATAGCCGTTTACCTCGTCAAAAAGTTTAATCTGGGCATAACTCCCTGCACCACCTTTTAAGTAAATTTTTGAGGCATTTTCCCCATTGTCCAACCCATTTGTTATTTCAGCGGGATAGTCCTCATTAATAAAAGTATTTACCGCATTGCCAATGACTGCACCGGTACTAGTATCTCTCCTAATGAAATTTAGCACAAATTCCTTTTCCTTTTCAACAACGGTAGCATCCGTTGAACTGGTTACAGCATCATAAGTATAATTTATGGTAATATTTCCTCGTGTCAGATCCAATAACACCAAAACATCGTCAGGAACCGATAAATGAACACCTCTAAAAAATTCAGCAAAGTTAGCTTGACTCAATAACTCGGAAGAACCCTCCTTATTTAAAATGTTCTGCTGAAAAAATGCCGAATTCAATTGAACCCTTATTCCAGGGGCAATACGGGTAGGAGCTTCTTCCGATTCGTCCACATCTTCTGTAGCCGGATCATCTTCCTTAAAAATTAATTCTTCTACATTACTGATTTCAACAGCTCCTTCAAACAAAACGTCCGACACATAGCCTGGAGAGAATTGTTGGGATGAATAGTACTGCTGTGCCTCCTGAAAATTTGTACTGGGATCTAAATCCCTTAAGAAATAAGTAGATCGCTCTACCTTAATATTAAAGGATTCGGGAATATTTCCATTGGCATCAAAAATGCTATCCAGGTCATATTTTACAGGAAATCTATTTGCTGCAGTATCATCGTCCAAGTTATCATTGGTACCATCTCCATCCGTATCCTTATTTAGCGGATCGGTTCCCAGGGCTTTTTCCTGAATATCGGTCAAGGTATCCCCATCACTATCACTGTTGGCATCCTCGGGATCAGCATCAAACTCATCCGCAACTCCATCTAGGTCACGGTCACCCTTAGGGTTTGTCAAAAACGGAATAAATAGAAAAACTTCATTAACCGTTTCGTTCTCTTTTATAGTCAAGGTACTGGAATCTGTATCGGCCGTTTCCTCCACTAGTGCAGAATAATTCCCAAAAACAGGATTCCCGGATGACAATTGAACCTGAGTGGTTATACTAGCTTCCGTTTTCCCATATACGGGGTCATCATAATTACCAATTTGATAAACTGGTAGTTTATTGGTCCTAACAGCCTCTATTTTCTTGTTGTAGGCAAAAACATCATAAACTGCCTTGCTGGCAGTAAATGGTTCGCCACCAACTACACCACTGCCTATAGTAGTCAAATCCTCCTCACAGGACCCTAAAACTACAACAAGCAATATACCTGCTATAGCAGGTAATTTTAATCTGTTCAGTAAGTTCATTTAGATTATTTTAATACTTTGGTGTTATAAAAATTCATGTAAGCCTCCTCGAACTCCTGTAAAGGAACAAATGGCAAAACAGGTTTTTCGAGCTTGGATATGTAGTCTTCCAAATCAGCTGGAATATCTTCGGCCGCTAAAATAACAGCATCGGCATAATCCACAGCAACTTTTAACAAATTATTATAATTGGGCTCAGCAAGCGCTCCTATACTTTCTTCAGGCACCCCGTCGAAAGCAATCTTTTTAATTAGGTCTTTGTCCAATGTACCATCGAAACCCTGTCCATAAACGGACATAACGATCTGGCTATCGGCGAACAAAGGCTCATCGACGTACAATTTTTTAAGGTAAAGGGGAAGTAAAGATGCCATCCAACCATGTACATGGATAATATCAGGGGACCAATTTAATTTCTTTACAGTCTCTACCACACCCTTGGCAAAAAAAATAGCCCTTTCGTCATTGTCAGGAAAAGCGTTTCCTTCCTCATCGGTAAAAGTTGCCTTCCTTTTAAAATATTCATCATTATCAATGAAATAAACCTGAATACGTTCTCTGGGAATGGAGGCCACTTTTATTATCAGCGGCATATCCATATCGTTGATCACCAAATTCATCCCAGACAATCTAATTACCTCGTGCAATTGATGTCTACGCTCATTAATATTCCCAAACCTTGGCATAAAAATCCTTATCTGGCCGCCATTGCTGTTGACCATTCTTGGGGTTTCGTAAGACATTAAGGAAACTTCGTTCTCTGGTAGATAGGGTACTAATTCTGAAGATACAAACAATATCTTTTTGCCATTCATAAAAGCAATATTTTATTTATAGTGTAAGAGAAAGTGCAAAATTACAAAAATTATACAGATTAGCAGTAATTATAGTAAGTTTGCTCTCTTTTAAGTAAAACGCATGCAGTTAATTAACACTAAAAAGGAGCTTAAATCCTATCTGTCGTCCCAGGCGAAAACCAAAACTATAGGTTTGGTCCCAACCATGGGAGCTTTGCATTTGGGACATATGTCCTTGGTTAAAAGGTCGATTGGGGAAAATGACATCACCGTTGTGAGCATTTTTGTAAACCCCACCCAATTTAATAACAAGGAAGATCTGGAGAAGTACCCTAGCACCTTGGAAGCAGATATATCCCTTTTAAAAACCGCTTCTAATAAAATCGTCGTTTTTGCGCCTTCTTCCTCAGAAATGTATTCTGGTGGGATCACCTCCAAAACATATGATTTTGAAGGGTTGGACAATGTTATGGAAGGTGAATTCAGGGAAGGACATTTTGACGGTGTGGGTACCATTGTCGAAAAATTACTAAGCCTGGTAACACCCACCAGAGCGTACTTTGGGGAAAAGGATTTTCAACAACTCCAGATTATCAGAAAACTGGTAAAGATCACTAATTTACCTATAGAAATCATAGGTTGCCCCATAGTCCGTGAAGCCAACGGGCTCGCCATGAGTTCTAGAAACGAAAGACTATCCAAAGAACTAAGAAAAGAGGCCGCCTATATCTACGACATTCTCAAAGCTGCCAAACAAAAATTTGGCACGAAAAGTGCTAATTTTGTAGTGGAATGGGTTAAAGAGCAATTTGAGACCCATCCAAATTTTAAACTGGAATATGTTAAAATTGCAGATGTGAATCAATTGAAACCTGTAATAAGAAAAAATAGAAATTTAAAATACAGGGCCTTTATTGCCGTTTATGCGGGAGATGTGAGGCTAATAGATAACATTGCCCTTTAATTTTCAAATCTTATTCCTTAATACCGCCAAAATTAAATTGGAAATATAATTGGCATAAATGATTAACTTTGTCCCATGCAAATAGAAGTTGTAAAATCTAAAATACACCGCGTAAAGGTGACGGGTGCTGACCTCAACTATATAGGCAGTATTACCATCGATGAAGATTTGATGGATGCGGCAAATATTATTAGGGGTGAAAAGGTTCAAATTGTAAATAACGATAATGGCGAAAGACTGGAAACCTATGCTATTCCGGGAACCAGAGGTAGTGGCGAGGTAACCCTGAATGGTGCCGCCGCAAGAAAAGTAGCCGTTGGCGATGTTTTGATTTTAATAACATATGCCACAATGGATATTGAATTGGCCAAGAAATTCAACCCTTCCTTGGTTTTCCCCAATGAGGAAACCAATCTTTTGACCTAGTTTTGAAGTCTTCCATAAAGAAAACCTTAAAAACATTTCTGCCTATTTTACTGGGTGTTTTTTTAGTTTGGTATTCTTATTACGTTACCTCCGAAGAGGATAGATTGGAAATAATACATTACATAAAAAATGCCGATCTATTTTGGGTCGCCATATCCGTTTTTTTAGGTATCCTTACCCACCTTTCCAGGGCTATAAGATGGAACTATTTATTGGAACCGCTAGGCTATAAGCCAAAATTGTTTAACAATATATTGATCATACTGACGGCCTATTTCACAAACTTGGGAATACCAAGATCTGGTGAAATACTAAGGGCTACGGCATTGGCCACTTACGAGCATGTACCTTTCGAAAAAGGATTTGGAACCATAGTCACGGAGAGGGTCATTGATCTGGTAATGCTATTCCTGATAGTTGGCATTGCCCTGTTTTTACAAACTGAAATTATTTGGGGTTTCCTGGAGCAAAAAGGGTTTAATCTTGCACTGCTATCCATACTTCTGGGTTCTGCAATTTTAGGCATGGCCTTAATGATGTATGTGGTGAAAAAATCGAAATCGAAATTGGCCACAAAACTGAAATCATTTTTAAAAGGTCTTTTGGATGGTATCCTAAGTATCTTTAAAATGAAAAATAAATGGAGTTTTGTTTTTCACACCCTCTTTATATGGCTTGCCTATATTGCGATGTTCTGGGTAATAAAATATACGGTTTCGGAAACTATGGACCTAAGTGTGAGCCAGTTATTGGTCGCCTTTGTGGCCGGAGCCTTTGCCATGTCCGCCACCAATGGGGGAATAGGAATTTATCCCATCGCCGTTAGCAGTGCATTGGCAATTTTTGGCATCAGTAAAGTGTCAGGTGATGCTTTTGGATGGATTATGTGGATTTCACAAACTTTAATGGTAGTGGTTTTTGGCGCAATATCTTTTCTGATTTTACCGTTATGGAACAGAAACAAATAGTCTTCTATTGCCCAAATACCATTCTATGCAACGTTTTATTACTTTATTGGCATTGTTTATTTGCCTTGGCAGCACCGCACAGGTAAAAAAAGAAATTTTCGAATCCTTTAAATTACAGGAGCGCCGGGATGTACAATACTACTTCCCTGAAAGCTATACCGCAGATAAAAAATATCCGTTAATTGTGGTGCTGGATGGAGAATACCTATTTGACCAAGTGGTGGCCAATGCTAAATTTTACAGTAATTTTCATGGCATGCCCGAAGCAATTATTGTTGGCGTGCAACAATCCAAAAATAACTTAAGGAATGAAGATTGTGCCTTTGAGCCAGATAATGGTCTACCTACAGAAAAGGGGAAATTGTTTTTCGAATTTTTGGGAATGGAACTTATCCCCTATTTAGAAACCAAATTTAGCACAGCTCCTTTTAAAATGTTCGTGGGGTATGATATTACCGCAAATTTTGGAAATTTTTATCTATTTAAGGACGAATCCCTCTTCAATGCCTATATAAGCATTTCACCCTATTTGGCGCCTGAAATGGAAACAAGGGTACCCTCAAGACTATCCGTTATGAACAAGAAAATATTCTATCAATTGATTTTGGAGGGCGAAAGAAGTGAAAATAGTAATAGAGTATTGACACTGGACCAAAATTTAAAAGGGTTGGACAGTGATAATTTGCACTATTTCTTTGATAAATACGAAAATGCTGACCATATTTCAGTAGCTACATACGGAATAGGGAAAGCCTTTGATAATATCTTTGGCATGTTTAAACCCATAAGCCCAAAAGAATACAAAGAAAAAATCTTAACCCAAGTGGGACCAGTATATGATTATCTGGCGGACAAGCAATCATCCATCGAAAAACTATTTGGCTTCAGAAAAACAACAAGTCTCAACGATATTATGGCCATTTACGCAGCTTCCAGAAAAAAAGAGGACTTTGAATCCCTTAAGCCATTGTCCGATCTGTGTAAAAAAGAGTATCCAAATACCATGTTGGGCTTTTATTTTGAAGGTGAATATTACGAACAATTGGGTGAACCCAAAAAAGCGCTCAGGACCTTTGAAAAAGCCTTTGGCATGGAAGAAATAGATTTCCTTACCAAAGAAATGGCTTTGGAAAAAATTGATGCCCTTAAGGCTGATTTTGGATATTAAGAAAGGGCAATTTCATTAAAAGGAAAGCCTGAATCATGATTTACTGAGAACATAACAAATTTGAAAATCCTCGAAAGCCAATAATCGATGTACCCATCGAATATTGCAAAATGTTGTTGGTATCATTTTTATCTAAGTCTGCAAATCCCATATTATTTTTCAAACTTCTTACTACCTTAGCACAAAGCTTAAAGTAGATAATGGCCAAAACGAAAACGGCATTTTTTTGTCAGAACTGTGGAACCCAATATGCCAAGTGGGTAGGACAATGTGGTTCCTGTAAGGAATGGAATACCATAGTGGAAGAAGTTATTCAGAAAGAGGAAAAAGTATCATGGAAAAGCTCTTCCCAACCCTCCACTAAGGTTGCAAAGCCATTAAGGGTCAACGAAATAAGTACCGATAAGGAATTTAGGCTCAACACCTTCGATTTGGAATTTAATAGAGTTCTTGGTGGTGGGCTGGTCCCTGGATCTTTAACTCTTTTAGGTGGGGAGCCAGGAGTGGGAAAAAGTACCTTAATGTTACAAATAGCACTTAAACTTCCCTATAAGACCTTATACGTTTCAGGAGAGGAAAGTCAAAAACAAATTAAAATGCGGGCGGATCGCATCCATCCCAATAGTGAAACTTGTTTTATCCTTACCGAGACCAAAACACAAAATATATTTCGCCAAATCGAGGCCACGGAACCCGATATAGTAGTTATAGATTCCATACAAACCCTTCATACAGATTATATTGAATCTTCTGCAGGTAGTATTTCCCAAATTAAGGAATGCACTGCAGAGCTCATAAAGTTTGCGAAGGAAACCAACACTCCGGTTATCCTAATTGGGCACATCACAAAAGATGGCACCATTGCTGGACCAAAAATATTGGAGCATATGGTAGATACCGTATTGCAATTTGAAGGCGATAGAAATTATGTATACCGCATCCTAAGGTCCCTTAAAAACAGATTTGGATCTACTTCCGAATTGGGAATATATGAAATGCAGGGCAGTGGTTTGCGAGAAGTAAACAACCCGTCCGAAATTTTGATTTCCAAGAACGATGAAGGATTAAGCGGAACGTCCATTGCTTCAACTGTGGAAGGTATGCGACCATTGATGATTGAAATCCAGGCCTTGGTAAGCACGGCTGTATATGGTACACCTCAACGTTCCACAACGGGTTATAATGCAAAGCGATTAAATATGCTTCTGGCAGTCCTGGAAAAAAGAGCTGGATTTAAATTGGCCGCAAAGGATGTATTTCTTAATATCACCGGTGGTATATCGGTGGATGACCCGGCGATTGATCTGGCAGTAATTGCGGCGATACTTTCCAGCAACGAGGACATTCCCATAGAAAAAGGGGTATGTTTTGCAGCCGAAGTAGGTCTCGCAGGTGAAATAAGGCCGGTACAAAGAATAGATCAGCGCATCCTGGAAGCGGAAAAATTGGGTTTCAGCACGATCTATGTTTCCAAAAACAACAAGATAACATTAAAAAACACCCAAATCCAAATTCAATTGGCCGCCAGGATCGAAGATGTTGCCAATAGCCTCTTTTCCTAGACAAGGCTTTAATTCTTTGAATTAAAAATCCTCGCCAGAACTAGCATTAATACAACAACGATAACTATTAAGCCAAGTTGCCAGAAACCTACTTTTAAAAAGTTCATTGCTATCATACTGCTATGGGGCTGGATTTGGAATTTCATTATGTATAGATTCAATACCCTTTAGTACCTCCTCGTTCAATTCCACATCTATACTCCCGATATTTTCCTTTAACTGATTCATATTGGTAGCTCCAATTATATTGGAGGTTAGAAATGGCCTCGTATTTACATAGGCAAGTGCCATTTGCGCCAATGATAAATCGTTAGCCTGTGCCAATTCAAAATATTTTTGGGTTGCCTTAACGGCCGTTTCACTACTGTACCTATTGTAATTTGGGAAAAGGGCAATCCTGGAATTCTCAGGTTTTTTATCTCCCAAATACTTGCCGCTCAAGGTACCAAAGCCCAAAGGCGAATATGCCAATAAGCCTAAATTTTCTCTATGTGAAATTTCTGCCAAACCAACCTCAAAAAGACGGTTTAAAAGGCTATACGGATTCTGTATGGTAATCATTCTTGGCAAACTGGCATGCACCTTGCTTTCCTCCAAATACCTCATTGCTCCCCAAGGAGTTTCATTGGATATACCCACATGTCTAATTTTCCCCTCTCGGACAAGGTCCCTTAATGTTTCCAATATCTGATGGATATTGTCCTCCCAATGATCAGTGATACTGTGCCTATAACCTCTTTTACCAAAATAATTGGTTGTACGGTCTGGCCAGTGCAACTGATACAGATCTAAGTAATCTGTCTGCAAGCGGCTGAGACTTCCTTCAACGGCTGATTTTATAGATTCGCGATTAATCCCCGTTGTCCTTATAAACTTCGTCATTTCCGACTTTCCAGCAATTTTGGAGGCCAAAATTACCTTATCGCGGTTTCTATTCTTTTTAAACCAACTGCCAATAATTCTTTCGGTGTCCGCATAACGTTCCTTTGTCGCAGGAATGGGATATAATTCTGCTGTATCAAAAAAATTAATCCCCTGTTCAAGGGCGTAATCCATTTGCTGGTGACCTTCCGCTTCTGTATTTTGCCGACCCCAGGTCATGGTGCCAAGGCATATTTTACTAACTTCAATATCGGTGTGGGGGAGATTGGTATACTTCATACTTTACTATTACTTTGATATTATCAATTCAATTTTAGGAAAGACCATCGGTTTATTCCAACTCCACAAGAATGGGACAATGATCACTATGAACGGCCTTGGATAGAATAACGGAACGTTTTAACCTACTCACTAACGGCCTACTGACCAAACCATAATCTAGTCGCCAGCCCTTATTGTTGGCCCGTGAATTGGCCCTATAACTCCACCATGTGTAATTATCCGGTTCCTTGTTAAAATGTCTGAAACTATCAATAAATCCGCTATCCATAAAATTACCGATCCACTCCCTTTCCACAGGTAAAAACCCGGAAACATTTTTGTTTCTAACAGGGTCGTGAATATCTATTGCTTCATGACATATATTGTAATCCCCGCATATTACCAGGTTCGGTTTTTCCTTTTTCAACTCATCAACATAATCCTGAAAATCCGTCATATACTGTAATTTATGATTTAAGCGGGCAATATTGGTGCCTGAAGGCAAGTAAAGGCTCATAACTGAGACACCATTAAAATCGGCCCTAATATTTCGCCCCTCAAAATCCATATATTCTATTCCGGTACCAAATTCCACATGATCGGGTTCGGTTTTAGCTAGTATGGCCACACCACTATAGCCCTTCTTCTGAGCACTGTACCAGTAGTGATAGTGATAACCTAAAGCTTCAAAAATTGCAAGGTCCAATTGATCGCGATTAGCCTTGATCTCCTGCAAACAGACCACATCCGGATCTACATTTTTCAACCAATCCAAAAACCCTTTGCTCACTGCAGCCCTAATTCCATTTACATTATAAGAAACAATCTTCATTTATATATTTTTATCTAGAACCAACCCCTTTTAATAAGTACTGGAAGGCACTAAAATTTAATTTAGCCAGAAATCAACCAAAAATCGGGTTAAAAATAGCCAATGTTTTTTGTAACCAAAAAGGTCTAACGATAATGTTGAGGATTATATCCCTATTTATTATGCCCTTTCAATAGATTCCAGGAAAATCACAAAAAAAATTAGATAATAATACTTAAGTTTGAGGCTTATAATTACATGATGAAATTCTCCCTTATTTTTCCATTTATCCTTCTTTTTATCTTGGTATCCCATGCTCAAGAACCTGTACCAAAGGACAGCATCACTGAACTGGATGAAATTATCCTTTTGGACTCCTTACAATCCTCTACCGATAATGGTATTATAGCAACCAAAATTATAGGCACCAAGATTTTTCAGAACTATAGTCCAGTAGATATGGTTTCTGCCATCAATCAGGTATCCGGAGTTTATATATTGTCCGGAGCTTTGAACACCAATAGGATTACCATTCGAGGTGTAGGGGCAAGAACCTTATTTGGGACGGATAAACTGCGTCTTTACTACAATGATGTCCCCATTACAAATGGGTCCGGCTTCTCCACTATAGAATCCTTCGATCTGGAAAATCTAAGCTCGGTGGAGGTGATCAAAGGACCAAAAGCCACAAATTTTGGGGCTAATTTGGGAGGGGCTATTCTGTTGAACTCCAAGCAGCCCAATGATGGGGCTACCTATTTTAGAAATAATTTCACCATGGGCTCCTACAGCCTTTTAAAAAACAACTTGCAGTTTAGTCTTAAGGAGAATAAGATTTCCTTAAACGTACATTATGGTTATTTAGAGACAGATGGCTATAGGGAAAACAATAAATTTAAACGCGAGGGTGTTCTAGTGGATGTTAACTATCAAATAAATTCCAAAACCAATATTGGCCTTCTCTTTAACCATGTTGATTATAACGCCCAGATCCCTAGTTCTTTGGGAGAAACCGATTTTAAGGAAAATCCAACAAAGGCGGCATTTACATGGAAATCTGCCAAAGGATACGAGGATAACAAATATAGCCTGGCAGGGTTGACCATAAATCGCACCATTACAGATAAATTAAAAAACACTAGCAGTATTTTCTATTCTTACCTAGATCATTATGAACCCCGACCTTTTGGGATTTTGGATGAATACACCCATGGATACGGATTCAGGACAAAATTTGCGGGTGAATGGATTGCCAATAAAACCAAAATCGACTACAATTTTGGAGCTGAATTATACAAAGACGAGTACAATTGGAGTGAATTTGAAAATCTATATCAAGAAAATAATGGGCAAGGAAGTTTACAAGGCGAGCAATTTGCGAAAAACAAGGAGTTTAGGAGACAGTTCAATGCTTTCGGCAATCTACTTATTCCCTTAGGGAATGCTTTTTCTACCCAAATTGGGTTAAACGTGAACAAAACCTATTATGATTTCAGGGATGTATTTAATCAAGGGGCCGATAATAAAAGCGCAGAAAGGGATTTTGACGCCATTATTTTGCCAAGCCTAAATCTCAACTATAGCTTTTCGGAATTAAATTCACTTTACGCCAATATTAGCAGAGGATTTTCCAACCCAACTCTGGAGGAAACACTTACTCCGGATGGGGTTATAAACCCTGATATAGCCCAAGAAACAGGTACGAATTATGAAATTGGCACAAGATTACTTCTGCTGAATAGAAAATTAAATATGAATATAGCCATTTACAGAATGGATATCAAAAATCTTTTGGTGGCACAACGGGTAGGCGAGGATCAATATGTTGGCAAAAATGCAGGTAAGACCCAACATCAGGGTCTGGAATTGGAAGCCGAATATAATTTGGATATTACTTCCAAACTTAGGCTAACACCCTTTATTAGCTATACTCTTAATGACCACAGTTTTATGACCTTTGTGGACGAGGACAACAATTATTCCGGCAATCCATTGACCGGGGTTCCCAAACACAGATTGAATTCTGGTATACAGGCTCAACTTAACAATACCTTTTATTGGTATTCCACGCATCAGTATGTGGGAGAAATTCCCTTAACGGATGCCAATAGCCTCTACAGTTCGCCATTTAATGTAATTAATAGCAAGGTGGGGTATAAAAACCAATTGGGGAAAAATCTGTCTATGGACATCGCTTTTGGCATCAACAATATCTTTGATGTCAACTATGCCCAATCCGTACTTATAAATACAACAGGATTTGGAGGGGCCGAGCCTAGGTATTACTACCCTGGGAACGACAGAAATTTCTATGGCAGTTTACGATTGGGATATACCCTCTAAACCAAATTAAAAAGGTCCAATATGTTAATATATTGGACCTTTAATTAATTAGGGATTACGGAACTACTCCATTCTTTTCAACCAGCTTTTCATATCAACCTCTTTATGGATAATTGACTTTACATCAGCGATTGCCACACGCTGTTGTTCCATAGTATCCCTATGACGTATGGTAACCGTATTATCCTCTAGGGATTGGTGGTCCACTGTAATGCAAAATGGGGTTCCATTGGCATCCTGTCTCCTGTAACGTCGTCCCACGGCATCCTTTTCATCATATACAACATTAAAATCCCATTTAAGATCATCTATGATTTCTTGGGCCAATTCCGGTAAACCGTCCTTCTTCACCAATGGAAATACTGCTGCCTTATTGGGCGCTAGAACCGCAGGTAATTTAAGTACCGTTCTGGTAGTATTGTTCTCCAATTCCTCTTCTACCAAGGAGTTTGAAAAAACGGCCAAGAACATACGATCCAAACCTATAGAAGTTTCAACCACATAAGGCACATAACTTTCATTAAGTTCCGGATCAAAATACTGTAATTTTTTACCAGAGAATTTTTCGTGGCTACCTAGGTCGAAATCTGTCCTGGAATGTATTCCTTCCAACTCTTTAAATCCAAATGGAAACTTAAATTCTATATCGGCAGCGGCATCGGCATAATGTGCCAATTTCTCATGGTCGTGGAATCTGTAGTTTTCTGCACCCAACCCCAAAGACAAATGCCAGGCCATCCTTTTTTCCTTCCAGGTTTCATACCATTCCTTCTGCGAGCCGGGACGAATAAAAAATTGCATTTCCATTTGTTCAAACTCCCTTTGACGAAAGATAAATTGTCTTGCAACAATCTCGTTCCTAAAGGCCTTACCAACCTGGGCAATACCAAATGGAATTTTCATCCTTCCAGTCTTTTGGACATTCAGGAAGTTCACGAAAATACCCTGGGCAGTTTCGGGTCTAAGATAAAGATCCATTGCACTATCGGCAGAGGCACCCAATTTGGTACCGAACATTAGATTAAACTGCTTTACATCGGTCCAATTCCTTGATCCCGATAAAGGACAGGCAATTTCCAATTCTTCGATCAAATTTTTCACATCGGCCAAATCCTCATTCTCCAAGGATTTTCCCAATCGCTTTAAAATGGTCGTTATCTGTTCTTGGTAACCTACCACTCTTGGATTGGTTTCCAAAAATTGCTTTTTATCAAAAGAATCACCAAATCGCTTTTCTGCCTTGGCAACTTCCTTGTCTATTTTAGCTTCAATTTTAGCGGCATAATCCTCCACCAAAACATCTGCACGATATCTTTTTTTGGAATCTTTGTTATCGATCAATGGATCATTAAAGGCATCCACATGCCCAGAGGCCTTCCATACCGTAGGATGCATAAATATTGCAGAATCAAGACCCACAATATTATCGTTCATCTGAACCATGGCCTTCCACCAATATTCACGGATGTTCTTTTTTAACTCCGCACCGTTTTGGGCATAATCGTACACGGCACTAAGTCCGTCGTAAATTTCGCTGGATTGGAAAACATATCCATATTCCTTTGCATGCGAGATTACTTTTTTAAAATCGTCTTCTTGTTTCACCATTTGGCAAAAATATAATAATAGTAGAAAAGGTGGTGATTTATTTTAATTGAAATTCCGAAGTCGCCAATAATTTTTCATTCTCGAAAACATTAAGGGTATAAGTTCCTTCAGCCAAAGATCCCTCTGGTACTGAAATGGCATCGCAAACACTAAATTCCTGACCCATAAAAACTAGTTCTACACGTTTGCTATAAACATTGCCATTTACGGAAATAGTGTTGGCGTTATCCTCGATTACCCCCATATTAGGCCCCAAGAACTGAAAATAAATTACCCGTTCCTCATTTTTGGAATTGGGATTCCCCATAATGGTTACACATCCTCTTAGCTTGGATATGATATTGGCCTTATTGGTCTTAATATGTTTTCCTGATCGAAACCTAAATCCACTACCCTCGGAATTTTCCAATTTAAGATAGCTTTTGGTCTTAAGCTCTTGACTAAGTTCTTTGTTTTTACGTCTTAGTAAAGCCTCGGCTTCTGCCAATGAACTGCTCTTTCCTCTAAGTTCCTCAATCATCTTCCTGGTTTCCTCATATTTGTTGCCAAGGAGCATGTTGTTATATTTTAGGAAATTGTTCTTAAGCTTAAGGCTATCATTTTTGGCCTCGAGTTTTCTAAGTTCGGTTTTGTATTCCTTTAATTTTTCAACTGTAAAATTCAAACGGCCAACGGAATCCAACAATTGTTGCACCCTATATTTGGAATCTTGTAATTCAATTTCATTGACCTCATTAAGAGCTGAAAGTCTATCCACATCAGATTTCATTAAGGTAAGATCCTTGACCAACAATTCTTTCTCTTGCTCCAAAAAACTAATACGACTTTTGGATTGGGCATAACTATAATAGAAGGCAATGAGAATACCCAATATAATAGCTGCCAAAGCGGCAAGTATTATCTTATAATTAAATTTGTTATCTTCAGTATCCATCTAAAAGCATGCGTATTAAGTAGGTTAATAGTAATCAAGATTTGTGTATTCCAAGATTTCAAATATACTAAACGATATCAACACAATCCTCGTGCCAAGGCTATGTTTTGGATGTAATGCCCCATTATATAGAGGAGAAGAACATGTCTGTACCGTTTGTCGGAATCAATTACCACTCACCGAGTATACATTTAACGCGGAAAACCCTGTTGACCGTATTTTTTACGGAAGAATTAACATAATCAAGGCCAGTGCATTCCTGTTTTTTACCGAAAAAGGAATCGTAAAGAGTATTATCCACTATTTAAAATACAAAAATCAAGAACAAATAGGATCCTTTTTAGGGGATTGGTATGGACACATCTTGAAGGAAAATAACTTCCTGAATCAAATTAATTTCGTAGTCCCCGTTCCCCTGCATCGAAAAAAATTAAGAAAAAGAGGTTACAACCAAGTGGCACTATTTGCCAAACAGATCGCAACGCATATCAATGCCCAATACATAGACCACGTATTAATTAAAACTGCCAATACCAGGACGCAGACCAAAAAGTCAAGAATACTAAGATGGCAAAACAAACAAGCACTCTACGTTTTAAGCGATCAAGATATATTCAGGAATAAGAACGTACTATTATTGGACGATGTTATTACCACAGGGGCAACCATGGAAGCCTGTGCCACTGCATTATCGAGAACGAAGGGAATAAATATTTATATTGCCTCTATGGCCGTGGTACCTTAATTTTACAATTCTACAAATTAGTTGTTACTTTGTTGAACATTTTCATGACTGCTATGATCCAACGCATTTTAGGGTTTTTATTTTTGCTTTTAACGGTCTCGGCCCTCGTCCAATGTGCCCGTAGAGGTACGCCAACAGGAGGTGATAAGGATGTTACCTCGCCAAAGTTGATAAAGGCAGAGCCAAAGAATATGTCCATAAACTTTAAGACCAATAAAATTAGATTATATTTTGACGAGTATGTTAAACTTAAGGATATTGAAAAGCAGCTCATAGTGTCGCCACCATTGAAAAACACCCCTATTATTACCCCCCAGGGATCGGCCAATAAATATGTGGAAATCATCCTAAATGATACGCTTAAAGAAAATACAACTTACACTTTCAATTTCGGCCAAAGTATTATTGACAATAATGAAGGCAATCCTAATCGAAATTTGACTTATGTGTTTTCTACTGGGGATTATATAGATTCCCTTACCGTCTCTGGGGTAGTAAAAGATGCCTTTAACAAGAACCCCGATACCTTTATAAGCATTATGCTCTATGAGATAGATAGCACTTATACCGATTCCACTATCTACAGGCAACCGCCAAATTACATTACCAATACCTTGGACAGTACTCCTATTTTTCACCTAAAAAATCTTAAGGAGGGAAAATATGCCATGTTCGGGGTCAAGGACGAGGCCAAAAACAACATCTTTAATCAAAAGGTCGATAAAATTGCCTTCATAAAGGACACTATTAATCTACCTACAGATTCTGTTTATCTACTTACAATGTTCAAGGAAATACCGGATTACAGTGTTTCTGTCCCAAATTTTGCAGCTAAAAACAAAATTATTTTTGGATATCAGGGAAATGCCAAGGATATCTCAATCACCCCTTTAAGCATAATACCGGATACGGTTAAAACTAAAATTACAAAGGAGCGGGAAAAAGATACCCTTAACTTTTGGTTTACCCCCTTTAAAGTGGATTCACTGGTTTTTACAGTCTCCAATGAGAAGGAAAGGCTAATAGATACCTTTACCGTAAAAACAAAAAAGGTACCCGTGGACACCCTAATACTACAAGCCAACCAAAGGGGGGCACTAGAATTCGGAAGACCTTTTTATATTGGGGCCAACACACCCATCTCAATTATGGACAGTTCTAAGATAAGTATGATACGAAAGGATTCCTCCCTAGTTAAATTTGCTTTGGCACTGGATTCCTTAGGTAATAAAATTGATTTTGATTTTGAAGTTGAGCCTAACGAAAATTACACTCTAGACCTACTCCCAGGGGCGATAATGGATTTTTTTGGCACTGAAAACGATACGCTATCCTACAAACTGTCTACCAAAAGCTATGCAGATTTTGGAAATTTGAGACTTACCTTGGATGGCACTGTTACTTATCCTTTAATAGTTCAATTAACGGATGAGAAAGGAAAAACAAAAAAAGAAATGTTCGCTACCAAGCCCCAAACCTTCGAATTCAGCAATATTGACCCAGCTAAGTATCTGATTCGAGTAATATTCGACAGCAATGGTAACCAAAAATGGGACACAGGAAACTATCTTCAACAAATACAGCCAGAAAGAGTGATCTATTACCCTAATGTATTGGAAGTAAGGGCCAACTGGGAATTGGAACAAACCTTTACCCTTTCAAACTAAAATGGTCGCGATCGTCCAGAAACTTTAATTTTTCCCTGGCTTCGGAAATATGTTTTTTACTTAAGGTGGCATAAAGTACCGTTTCCTCCTCCGAAAAAACCACTGGGCTGCCCAAAACATCAATTACAGTGGAATGACCGGGATAATTATGTCCGGTAGTATCCGCTCCAGTTCTATTTACCCCGATTACGTACGCCATATTTTCTATTGCCCTAGCCTTTAAAAGTGCATCCCAAGCATTTATTCTTGGCGTTGGCCAATTTGCCACATAAATCAGAATATCATAGTTCTCCGTATTCCTGGCCCATACAGGAAAGCGAAGATCGTAACAAATAAGGGGACAGATCCTAAACCCTTTATATTCAATGATTATCCTTTCTTCTCCTCTATTATATATTTTATCCTCACCAGCTAGGGTAAAAGTATGTCTCTTGTCATAATAACTCAATTTTCCATTGGGCTCCACAAACCAAAGTCTGTTATAATAATGACCATCAGCAAAAAAGACCATGCTACCGGTCAAGGCAACATTTTTTTTCTCTGCTTCCTTTAGCATCCACTTAACCGTTTTATCCCCTTCCTCCTTTGCTATATTTTGAGGGTTCATTGTAAAGGCTGTGGTGAACATTTCTGGGAGCACGATCAAATCGACATCGGAGGAAATCGAATCCAATTTATTCGAAAAATTTTCCCTATTCCTTTCTGGATCTTCCCAAACCAGGGAAGATTGAATTATTGCTACTTGCAGTTCCATTTGAATTTCCTATTACTCTAATCAAAATATACTAAAGGATGATTTTAGATGGCCAGTTTGTACAAATGCCCTATTCCTTTGAACAAGCGAGAACTGCACCTGATCATACATGAATCCTATTTAGGCCTTTTCAAGCATGGCAATTAGTGATGGCGCTCCTTGTTCTTTTGCATGATCCAAGGCAGAAAGGCCTCGTACATCTTTGATGGTGGTATCTGCACCTTTGTCCAAAAGCATTTTTGCAATTTCTTCCCTATTGAATGTTGCGGCATAAATAAGACAAGTAGCTCCCATAGTATTGCGTTCGTTTACGTTGGCCCCCTTATCTATTAATTTTTTGGCCACGTCCGTATAGCCTTTAAAGCAGACGCCCATTAAAGCCGTATTGCCAGTGGCATCTTTAGCATCAATTTTGGCACCACTTTCCAACAAAAGATCGGTAATTTCCTCTTGGTCGTAATATGTAGATAAAATTAGTGGCGTAGACCCCCTTTGGTCCTTGCTATCCAGTAGAATGGGATTCTTCTTCAATATGGCACTTACCTCATCAAAGTTCCCATTTCTAATTTCGTTAAAGAAGAATTCGTTCATAGTTAATTACCATTAGTTAAATGTATAAAAAAACCATCAATTTTATTCATTGAATTTATAGTATTAAGCATAATACATCCTATTGCCACTGCATTATAATATACCATTCCAAATAGTTATTTAGCCATAAGGAGGTTATCTTTTCCAAATTGTATATTTAATTATTATAGCAACACCCATACTACACATAATTGTCTTCCAGAATAAATAAATCTTTCATGCGAATCACTAACTAATTTCAATCCGAGGGCCTGCATAGTCCAGTTGTATAATTCAAATAAAAACACCACCCTCTGTGAATTTTTATCCACCTCGCAATTTATACGTATATTCCTACGTTTATATAAAATACTCAGTTAATTCCCCTAAAATAATACATGATGCTGGAGACGTTATCACGAACGATATCAATAGAAGAAGCACCTATAGCCATTGCCACATTAGACACCAACCTGTGTTTTATTAATTGTTCCCGTGTTTGGGAAGAAGCATTTACGGCCTCGAACAAAGATATTGTAGGAAAATCCTTTTTTGATATAATTCCCAATTCCCCACAAAAATTTAGAAAAGTACTTGAAAATAGTTTTTCATTAAAGGATAATATTATTGAAGAACAAAGGCATATACTGCCCGATGGCAGTAGCCAATGGTATAAATGGAATATTAAACCCTGGAAACAGTCAGAGGATGAGATTGGCGGATTAATAATCATTCATACCAACATTACCAAAGAGAAGCATGTTAAAGAGCTTTTGATAGCGGCCGAAAATGTAGCGAAAATGGGTGGTTGGGATTTGGATATGATTACCAATACCATTCATTGGTCCCATATTACTAAAGAAATTCATGAAGTTCCCCTGGACTACGTCCCTTCACTGGAGACAGGAATAAATTTTTATAAGGAAGGGGAACACAGGGAAAATATTACCAAGTTGATCCACAATGCCGTAACCCATGGAAAAACCTGGGACACCGAATTGCAGATCGTAACGGCAAAAGGTAAAGAACTATGGGTACGAGCTAAAGGAATGCCAGAGTTTATTGATGGAAAATGTGTGCGTCTTTATGGAATTTTTCAAGATATAGATAAAGAAAAAAAGGCCGAGATCAAGAATGCCCAAATTAAGGAAAGGCTGGATTTGGCCACTGAGGTTGCCAATATTGGCATTTGGGAATACAATGTACTTAATGATAAGTTGGAGTGGAACGAACAAATGTTTCCTCTATTCGGAGTAAAGCGAGAGGAATTCAAATATAATTTTGAATCCTGGAAAGCAACCGTTCATCCAGAGGACCTAGAAAGGTGCTTAAAAGAGTTTGACCTGGCATTGTCAGGTATCCAAGATTTTAAAACCCAATTTAGAATTATTCATCCTGATGGCTCCGTTAAACACATTAAAGCCAATGCCGGACTCTTTAAGGATAATGATGGAAAAATCATTAAAATGGTAGGGACAAATTGGGATATTACGCAACTGGTCAATACTCAATTAAAATTGGACAAAAGTGAGGAATCTTTCAAGGGATCTTTTAAATCTTCGGCCGTGGGAATGGCCTTGGTTGCAAAGGATGGTTCTTGGATCGATGTGAATGACAGTCTCTGTACTAGTTTAGGATACTCCCGAAATGAACTATTAAAACTTACTTTTCAGGATATCACGCATCCAGAAGACCTTAATGATGATTTAGAACATTTACAAGTGCTTCTTGAGGGAAGGGGTAATAGCTACCATTTGGAGAAAAGATATTTCCATAAAAAAGGACATATAATATACGTGGTCCTTACAGTTACCGCGGTTAAGGATATAGAAGGGAATCTCTCCCATTTTATTTCCCAAGTGATGGATATTTCAGCTAAAATAGAAGCCCAAAAGAAATCTGAGGAATTTTTGGAATTGACCAAGAATCAAAATAACAGTTTATTAAACTTTGCCCATATTGTTTCACACAATCTACGTTCACACTCATCCAATCTTTCAATGTTATCCAACTATTTGGTAGATGAGGAAGGAGAAAGTGAAAGAAAGGAAATCGAAGCAATGATAATCGATGCTTCGGAAAGCTTGGATGAAACCGTTATGCACTTAAACGAAGTAGTACAAATAACCACTGAGGCAAAAGAGCAATTACAAGATGTGAATTTAAAAACTATAGTTAAAAACGTAGAAAAGAACATTAGTGCCCACTTACAACAAAAAAATGTGGAATGCGATATCTCCATAGATCCATCCATTCAGGTAAAAGGAATCCATGCCTATTTGGATAGTATTCTTTTAAACCTTTTTACAAATAGTATCAAATATAGTAGCCCAAATAGAATTCCAAGGATTTCAATAGAAGCCAATAAAGTAGGGAAAACTATAATTTTGAATTTTAAGGATAATGGATTGGGAATAAATCTAGAAAGGCATGGGGAAAAACTTTTTGGGATGTACAAAACCTTTCATCAACACGAAGATGCGAAGGGCATTGGATTGTTCATTACAAAAAATCAAATAGAAGCTATGAATGGTAAAATTGAGGTGGAAAGTGCAGTTGACCAAGGTACCCTTTTCAAAATCACATTTGTTGCCGCATAAGAACTGAACACTAATCCAATACAAAAACATAATGGGTAAAATTGAAAGCAGTTGTATTATAGATGATGATCCAATAGCCATTTACGGGATTAAAAAATCGATGAAAGAAATCGACTTTTGTAATAAAATAGTTATTTACAACAATGGACAGGATGCCATAGACGGATTAAATTCTATGGTTGAAGATGGCATGGAGCTACCTTCAATTATTTTATTAGACCTTAATATGCCCATAATGGATGGATGGGAATTCTTGGACGATTTTATAAAAATTCCCAATTGCAATACTGAAAAGGTCACCATTTATATTATAAGTTCCTCTATAGACCCACGGGATATCATTAAAGCCAAAAATTATAGCTTAGTAAGCAACTACATCCTAAAACCTATCAAGTCAAACGATTTGCTTAAATTATTATCGGATATTGGAACGCAATAAGATCAGCGGATTCCCGGATTAAAATCTTCCGGAGCATTTTGTGGCCGATTAATGGTCCCGGCCTCACCGGAATCATTAAATATTGTCCATTCAATAAATGAAAATACCGGGTTGGCTTCTGTGACATTTTCATTCCTGAAGGCCCTGCCATCCTCAAACTCATGGTTGGTACCTGAGCCATCCTCACCCACCACACCAAAACTGTCTATTACATTCCCAAAAGGGTCTACCAATTGCAAATTATCATCTCCATTGGAATCGGCCGGACTATTTGTGGAAACACCATGATCGGGCGGGAAGCCATAAATCAACTCAAATTCCAAAGCATTGGGCGAAACAACAAAGGTACTATTCCCCTCGACCACAAATCCAGACAAATCGATGGACGAACTTACCTCTGTATTGGCGTTAGTGTATCTCCTAATAGTCCAGCCCTTTAAATCCAGCAATTCAGAATCTGAGTTATAAAGTTCCACGAACCGCGCTCCAGCGTTGTTATCAGGATCGGCCAATTCGGAAATAAAAATTTTTGTTGAAGTAAATTCATCAACCAAATCTTCGCAACGCATGGCGGTAAAGTCCATATCCGAGGAATCCCTAATTACCAATTGATAATCCTTATTATCCTTTATTAGTACCCCAGTTATGGTTCCATTACCTTCAGGCAAGATATTGGCCTGAAAATCTGAATACCCGCTATTGAGTAGTTCAAGTTCCAAATCTTCACAATTGGTTAATGTTCGTATGGTTTCTTCCTCTTTTAAAGCAAAGGTTTGCCCTACTTCTTCCAATATAATCTCAATATTGTTCAGCTGAACCAAAGTGCTGATCATTGAATCGTCCAGCTCATTTATAGATGTCCTGGTTGGTTCCAGCGGTAGCAGTGGATCGCATGAATTAAGTATATGCTGCCCTACAATTGCAGCTGGCAAACGCCCTACCGAAGGGTTTCCAAAAGCGCTAAATACACCTCCCAATTTAATTGCCCCCTTACTCATACCCAAATAAAGTCCCTTAGTTTTTAAAAGGATTTTTGACCCAACTTCATAAAATAAGTGCGAATCCCTCAGGTCAACTTCCAATTGCAAGCCTTGAGTGGGGTTCGTTGGACTGTCCTGTATGTGAAGGGTCCCAAAAAAATTCCCAGCTAGATCGGATGATACCACATAACCCTCTATAACCAAATCTTCTTGGATTTGTATCAACTCGTCAACGTAAAGCGATTTTAGCTCAGATATAGTAATATTGGCCGAAAAATCCGATGGGCAATTAGCTTTGGGGGGCTCGAAGTCTTTATCCTTAACACAGGCCATTACAAGAAATAAAGCCAACAGAGCCACAATGCATATGATATTGTTGATCCTAAAGTTCATTGTTGTATTATTTATCCTTTTCCGTGTGCGGGGAACAAATTATATAACCTTACCATCTAACCAATTTGGTGCTATTCAACCATTTTTATTTAAATGGTAAAAATCAAAAACTAATTGCAAAATTTATAAAATAGGTACGTCCATAGCCGTACCAATATTTGGGTGCAAATGATGGGCTACCACTTAAATTATCCTGTTGTAACTGTCCAAAATTGCCATTCCTGCTTTGTTCATAGCCTCCAGTTCTAAAAACAGCATCAAAAACATTATTAACGCTGGCAAAAACACTGATATACTTGCCAGCTTTTAACCAAGATTTGCCCCCTACCAAATTCAATATATAAAAATCATCCAATTTATTCTGGGACAATAGCTTCTTTACATTTTCATCGGTGGCATTGGGAAAGGGAACGCCGGTTTCTGGATTTAGATAAAAACTTTGTGTCCTCGTAATAGTAGAAATACCCGCATAATTGTTCCCCAGAAAATTGGCAGTGGTGCCAACCCACCAATATTTGGGATCTCTGTATTCCACGCCAAATGCCAATGCCTTTTGCGGACCCTGTGCCAATTTGTAGTCCTTAATTTTGGCTATGCCCAAATCTATACTGCCTATAGGGTTAAGTATATCCTCTTCCGCTCCTGCGGTATCAAAATTTATGGATACCAAAGGATCGCTCGCATAAAGAAACTTCCCTACCGCTGCCACCAGGGACAGTTTTACGGCAGACGAAAGTTGATACTCCAAACCCAATTCGGTACCTAGATGGAGTTTGTCCAAATCTGTAAGAACCTCTTGGACAAATTCGCTGCCTACCCCTGCATCCACAAAGAAAAAATTAATATCGGTGGTATTCTGAATTCGCGTATAATAGCCGGTTACCCGTCCCGTTAAATTGGGCAGTCTTATAAAATAGCTAAGATCTGTGGTCGTAATTTTTTCACTTTGAATATTATTTACAAGCTGGTTATTTTCTCTTGGGTTAATAAAAACATTCTGATAAACTGGCGGTTTCGTTAAATATGCCCCATTTAGAACCACCCAATGCCGTCCGTTAAATTTATAGGTAATCCCTCCTTTGGTGCCAAAATTTGAGAAAGCCACTTTTTCACCCTTTCCAAAAGAGGAGTTCAAATAACGTTCGTTCTTAAATTTACCATCCCTTTGGTAATCGGTGGAGGTATAATTTACGCCCAAGAATGCGCCCCATCTGGGATAGGTTACGCTCCACTGGGAAAAAACATCAAATACCCTGACCTTAATATTATATAAATAGTTGAACAGGTTACCGTTTGTTTTATTTAGGTTTCCATCCAAATCGTTTTTTGTATTGGAGAAGGGGTCAATATCTACATGGTAATCCGAGCCCAACAGATCGTTTATTTCCGCATAATTATCCGAGTCCAAAGTGGTATAATTTCCGCCAAAATCGAATTTTATGTGATTATTTATGGTGTAATTACCAATGGTGGCAATATTAAACTGTTGGTCCTCTGCTGTATCTTCATAGGCAATATAGACCGCTTTTCCTTGGGTAGATAAACTGGTGTTTGCCTTATAAAGGTTGTTCCAGTTCAACTGCGGATTTTCCAAAAAACCGTCCTTGGCCATATTGGCGCCTATAAAATTGGCACCAATGGGACTATTTATATAAAAACTTGGTAAATATCTGTAGTAGGTTGGGTCTGGGTTGGGAGCATTGAAATATCCTAATCTGCTTTTGGAGTTAGATCCAAACTGATAAGAAATTCCAGTATTTAGAATAAAACTTTTAGAGTTGTAATAATGATTCAACATGACTATAGGCTCTACAATTTTTCTTTCCCTAGAGTTCCTAATTTTACCATTTTGATTTCCCCAATAGGGATTATATCGTTTTCCGGCCAATTGAAAAACTTCCCCCGTAACGGCAGAAGACCTTCCCCGGCGGTTGGAAGCCAAAATGCTTGTTAAGCCAATACTGTGTTTAACGTTTAATTGATATTCCAAAGCACCAAAAAAGGAATACGCATCGTATATAGTACCATCAATATAACCTTCCTTTGCCCATCTTCTGGAGGCCGAAACACTGTAATGAATTCCATTTTGTGGGACAACAGAAGTATATGTAGCCATAAGTCGCCCAGCATACGTTCTGTTGGAAGCCGAAGCAGATAACCGCATACCCTTCCTAAAAGTGGAAGGCCTGGTACTAATGTTGGTTGTCCCCAAAATACCTCCAAAGGAAAAGTCCGATGCCTGTAATCCATGGGTAAATACCTGATTACGCGTTACATCATTAAGACCACCCCAGTTGTTCCATTGTGGTCGTCCGTCCACCAATTTGTTCATTGGTATACCGTTTAGAAGGATTCTGCCATTTTCCGATCCATAACCACGAACACGAAAAAATGCCTGACCAAAATCGAAGGCTGCCCTATTAAGGAAAATATCCTTAGTGGCCTGTAACATTCCCGATGTCATTGAAATACTTTCATCCTCCAACAAATCGGAATCCGTCAATGTTATCAAATTATCGGTTTTCTCTTGGGCGATATCCCGTTCCAAATAAATAATTCCCAAATCCAAATCTTGACTCCCTATGGAAATGGGCATTCTTTTACTTAGATAATCTTGTGCATTGATAGTTATTATATAATCGCCAGATCGTATTGGTGAAAGGTTAAATATACCATCGATGGGGCTTGGTCTTGCAGGCGTAAATCCGGAAATTTCGATTTCAGAAAACACAATATTTTCCTGGGTTACCATATCTTTTACAATGCCCATAACACGGTAGTGTTCCTGTGCATACCCCCAGATGCCATTCAGTATAAAAAAGGATATTGCTAAACCACTTTTCATTGATAAAGATGAAATATTTTAACAAAATGGTTATTAAGATATTAATAATTGACAGTTTATTCTTAATTTATTCCAAGAAAATAAATATTTATTCTTTTCATACTCAATCAATTATGTGGTCTAAGGGCATTTTCTTCACATTTTTTGTGTCCCTATTTATAATAAGCAGCTCCATAGCACAGGAAAGTAAGACCTATAAAATAAGGACTGTGGCTTTTTACAATTTGGAGAACTTATTTGATACGGTCAACGACTCCCTGACTTTTGATGACGACCGCACCCCCACAGGAAAGGACAATTGGACCATTGAACGTTATAATCAAAAAATAGACAATATGTCCAAGGTGCTATCAGAAATAGGTAGTCCCGATACCCAGACCTCCCCAGATATTATTGGCCTTTGCGAACTTGAAAACATGCAAGTAATCTTGGACCTCATCAATCATTCCAATTTACGGGAGAAAAACTACGGAATAATACATTTTGAGTCCCCTGATGAACGAGGAATTGATGTTGCCCTTTTATATAAAAAGTCAGTCTTTATTCCCTCGTCATTTAGAAGTCTGCGATTAATGCTCACCAAGGAGGAAGATTTCCGTGATTACACTAGGGATCAATTGGTCGTTGGTGGACTGATGGATGGGGAGGAAATACACTTAATTGTTAACCATTGGCCTTCCAGAAGTGGAGGTGAAGCCCGGAGTAAACCCAATAGAATTGCAGCAGCCAGATTAAACAGGAAGATAATAGATTCCATTTCCAACTTGAATCCAGAAGCCAAAATCATCAGTATGGGCGATTTTAACGATGACCCAATAAACGATAGTTTTAAGAATATATTAAAAACCAAAGGAAAAATAGCCGAGCTGGAACCTAAGGACCTTTTCAACCCTATGGAAATGCTCTATAAAAAAGGTGTGGGATCATTGGCCTATAGGGACCGATGGAATCTATTTGATCAAATCTATTTCACAGCCAATATAGTTGATAAAGCCCCCGAACAGTACTACTTCTGGAAGGCCGGAGTGTATAAACCGGCCTACCTAATTGATAACAAAGGCCAATACAAAGGCTATCCCTTGCGAACGTACGCCGGAGGGAACTATATTGGTGGTTATAGCGACCATTTTCCGGTTTATATCCACCTAATTAAAGAAATTGACCAGTAATTTATTGCGGTAAGGCAATTTTGATATTTCTCCATTTCACCTTTATACCTCCACCATCATGGATTTGAAGTGCAATTGACCCTTTACCTTCCCCAATTTTATCATCGGTAATACTCACCATTTCCGTACCATTGAGCCATGAAGTTAATTTACTTCCAGAAAGCTTTATTTTCATGGTATTCCATTCACCTTCCTTGAGTACCTTATCTTTTTCAGAGTCTGGTTTTATTAGCCAACCCCGGCCATAAGACTCGTAAACCCCTCCCGTATCGTGTCCTGGCGGTGCAACTTCTACCTGCCAACCACTAACCTTGGTGCCATCGATGGTTGATCGGATAAATACCCCACTGTTACCATTGGCTTCCTGTTTGAATTCCAAGGTAAGTTCAAAATCATCATAATACTTATCCGTGGCCAAATATCCGTATTGTTTGTCCGGGCCACTTTCAGATATCAGTAGTCCGTCTTCCACATACCATTTTTCGGTTCCGTAGACCGTCCATCCCGTAAGATCCTTTCCATTAAATAAGGATAATTCCTGAGACACTACGGGTAAGGCCATAAAAGCCAAAATAACAACTAATAGATTTTTCATTTTTAAAGTTGATAAGATTTATACTGGAATAATGTTTTTTACTTGTCAATTCTGGCATCACTTACTACAGTTCAGAATGCTGCAAAGAGTGCTTGTAATAAATTTAATTGAGCCATTGACCCCAAGGAATTCTACTTAGGATAAGTATTAAACCCAAACCATAAAAAATGGTAATGGTCTTAAACTTTCTCTTACCTTCCATTACTTTTTTATGCTTGGACCAACCTACGGTAATAAATACAACTGCAATGATATTAATAAAAGGATGCTCTACGGCCAATAATCGGGATGCAGAGTTTAATCCCCCCATACCCAATGTTTTAATGGCATTTAACCCATTGGAAGACACAAAGTATAGTACTAGTCCCACCAAGAGTTGTAAATGTGATAAAATGAGCGCAAACAGGCTAATTCTAAAATCCTTCTTCAAGGTGAAATCCTTTTTTCCCGTCCACCCCAAAATACCATTGGCCACCGCTAAAAATAATACAGCCAATACCACATAGGCAAATAAAGAGTGTAAGGAGAGTATCCATTGATGTGCTAATCCGTAATCTTCCATAGTTTATATTTTAATTTATAAATGTAAGGAATTTTGGGAATAAAAAAACCCCGCTGTTGAGCGGGGTCCTTAATTTTTGAATGTTACTTTTATTAGAAGTTATAGCGCATGCTAACGTTCCATGTTCTTCCATAACCAAACCTAACACGGTTGTCGGTATTTACTCCGTTCCAAACGTCATCTCCAGCTTCAACATGTCTGTTATCCTGAGAACTCTCCAAATACTCTTCGTCAAGAAGGTTATTTATATTTAAACGGAACTGTATGGATCTATTCTCCTCTTTTCCTACCAATAATCTATAGGATAGTCCAGTATCAATTGTGTTGTACGATGGTAATTTAATAGCACCCCTATTATCCTGGTTTCTAAATTCCGAGTCGCCAAAATTAGTTGTCCCATAAAGATTATCGTATAAATTCCAGTTGGCGTCTACTTTGAATCTTGGGAAAATTTCATAATTGCCACTGATTCCAGCAGTAAATTGTGCTGCCTGACCAATCTTTACTCCATCAATATAACTTGCATCACCTGTGGATAATATATTTCCATTTTCATCCGAAGTGGTTGTTGTAACGTCTCCGTCGTACTTCCAATCACCCACGGACACAAAGCCTTGAAAATTCAATCCGTCTGCAGGACGAGCGAATACTTCCAATTCCACCCCTGAGTGAACCTGCTTTAAAGGGCTGGATTGTGTAAATTCATCCACAATATTATCATCATCCGTATCATTTGAGCTGTACACTATTCTATTGTCCCAAATGGTGTAGTAAACATTTAAATTGGCAGAAATAACATCACCCAAAAATTTATATCCTCCCTCTAGACCTGTAATTTTCTGATTTTCCTTGCTCAAAGGATTTAGTTGGTTGGAATTTCTGTCATCAACATATAAATCGCTGTGATAAGGCTGACGTGAGTAATAACCAGCATTGACAAATAAAACATTTTGATCGGAAAGACTATATGCCGTACCTGCCTTAACGTTAAAACCTGGATTGTTGACTTTTTCAGATTCGTCCGCCTGTCCTTCGTTGGCTGCATTTAAAAATTCCGTCCTCACATGGCTTTGGGTAGAAGCCGAACCTTGAAAGAAAGCTGAAAAAGCATCTTTGGAATATTCCAGCTGACCAAATACGCCTGCATAATTAATTACTTCCTCATAGTCATAACCAAATCTTTGTGAATGATCATCATTTGGATTAAAAGTAATATTCCAAGGATTGATGCCTCCATAGGCATTGGTGAGTTCATAGGCACCTCCGTTATAATTACTGGAAGCAGATACGGAATTTACCCCGATAAACTCCCTTACATCCCTAAAGTGTATTCCTTTATATAGACGTACATCTGCACCAAAGTTAAAATCCAGATTTTCGTTAATTTTCTTGTTGAAGTTGGAAACTAGACCTGACCAGTTATGATTGTTATTTGAACCTCTTGCGTAAAGGGCCTCTCCAGTATTTCTATCCGTAATTAATTGTGCAAAACTACCCCTACCGATAGACCCGTACAAAACGGTAGATAAAGAGGACGTTTCATTAAAAGTTAAATCCCAACTTAAATTGGCCACTGGCTTGTGGTAGATATTTCTACCCCCAGGGTAAGCTCCGCCATTCAAAGTGTTAGGGCTATTTACATTGTCAGTATTCCAGGAATTATATTTTCTCCCATTATCCAAGAAGGTCCTTAGGTCATCGGAACCGGCAGCAGCATGCCATTGTGGAGCTCCCGTTAAAATAAAGTTGAAAACATTATTCTCGTTGGGTACATATCCAAAGGACAGGAAATAGGTTTGTCCCTGACCTCCCGTATTATCTACATATCCATCACCTTGCCAGTGTCCCAACATTGCAGCTACAGACAAGCCATTTTCCATTAAACCGGTTGAATAATATCCAGTGGTCTTGATATAATTATCATTCCCGATCATAGTTTGGAAAAAACCACCTTCACGCTTATCCAATGTTTTTGTAACTATATTCACCGTACCTCCAACAGAAGAAATGGCCAATTTGGAAGACCCCAATCCTCTTTGTACCTGAATTGTATTGGCAATATCCAAAACACCGGACCAGTTGGACCAGTACATTTTACCATCTTCCATTCCATTAATAGGCTGCCCGTTTAACAAGAATGCCGTATTGGTCTGATCAAATCCTCTTAAGAACATTTGGCCATCTCCAAATCCACCACCTTTTACATTTTGCACTGAGGGGGTCGACTTTAAAACCTCTGGAAGGTCCCAATTTCCTGTTTTTTCCCTTATTTCGTTAGCCTTGATGGTAGATACAGCAATTGGTGTTTGTCTATCGTCAGCCAAATCTATAATACCCGAACCAACTATTACCACTCCTTCCAATTCCTGAGCATCAGGTTTTAGGGATATGGTCCCAATATTGCCAACTGAGGTGAAATTTACTTTTTTACTAATAAATCCAAGATAAGAGATTACCAAAGTTCCCGAACCTTGTGATACATCTATCGTAAAGTTACCATCAAAGTCTGCGGCAACCCCATTTGTGGTCCCTTGAACCAAAATATTAGCTCCCGGTAGGGGATCTCCAAAATCACCATCCACTACAGAACCGGTAATAGTTCCTTGGGCAAACCCAACTGCCGTTAATAAAAATACGGCAATAACAAAGTACATTTTTTTCATTTTTCTAAGAGTTAATTAGTTTTAAATAATCGCTGCAAAAGTGTATTAATTTTTACAACAATATATTACCATAATGTTAAATTAGTCGGTGCAAATTTAACATTAAAAACATAAAAAAACTCTGAAAAACAGGACGTTATTGCCATTTGTTGGGTATTGGCAAAATTGTCTTTTATTTCTTAAATAAATCTAAAAGATTTAACGTAGAAGCATCATGATTCGCAATTTTCGGTCCCTCAATGTCGTTTAAAATGGCAGTAGCCAATTGCTTTCCCAATTCCACACCCCATTGATCATAACTATAAATATTCCATACAATCCCTTGTACGTATATTTTATGTTCATACAGAGCTATAAGCGACCCCAGGCTCTTAGGTGTCAGTTTATCAATAAAAAGGGTATTGGTAGGTTTGTTCCCCTCAAAGACCTTGAAAGGCAAAATTTCGGCAATTTCTTTTTCCGCTACCTTTTTATCCTCCAACTCTTTCCTAACCTCTTCAGAAGTCTTGCCATTCATAAGGGCCTCCGTTTGAGCAAAGAAGTTGGCCATTAATTTATTATGGTGGTCTTTATCTCCGTGCAAGGATTCCTTAAAACCAATAAAATCGGTAGGGATCAATTTGGTACCTTGATGTATCAATTGAAAAAAGGCATGCTGTGAATTTGTTCCTGGCTCACCCCAGATTATGGTACCTGTTTCATAGGTAACCTTATTTCCGTTCCTATCCACGCTCTTTCCATTGCTCTCCATGATACCCTGTTGTAAATAGGCGGAAAACCTACTTAAATACTGGGTATAAGGAATAATAGCCTCGGTCTCTGCACCGTAAAAGTTATTGTACCAAACACTAATAAGTGCTAAAATTACTGGAATATTCTCCGAAAATTTGGCGGTCTTAAAATGGTCATCCATCTCATTGGCTCCGACCAACATATTATCAAAATTCTTGTAGCCTACTGCCAATGCAATAGCAAGTCCAACAGCGCTCCACAATGAAAACCTACCGCCTACCCAGTCCCACATGGGGAATACATTCTCCGGCGCGATTCCAAATTCGGATATTTTCTCTGTATTGGTAGATACCGCAGCAAAATGCTTGGCCACATCCTTTTGGGTAGCGTGCTTTAAAAACCACTTTTTTATGGTAGTAGCATTGCTCAAAGTCTCCTGGGTAGTAAAGGTCTTGGATACTACTACGAACAACGTTGTTTCGGGATCCAACCCTTTAAGGGTTTCGTAAACATGATCCCCATCCACATTGCTGACAAAATGCATTTTTAAATGGTTACCATAAAATTTTAAGGCTTCCACTACCATTGCAGGTCCAAGATCTGACCCCCCAATACCAATATTCACCACATCGGTAAAGGTCTTCCCCGTATAACCCTTTTTGGATCCAGAAATAACTGAATCCGTGAATGACTTTATTTTTTGTTTAACCTCATAGATCTCCGGGACTATATTAACCCCGTCAACTTTGATTACATCTGATTTATTTGCTCTTAGGGCCGTGTGAAGAACTTCCCTACCCTCTGTATTATTTATTATTTCTCCTTCAAATTGTTTTTGAATTGCGTCTTTTAATCCAACTTCATTGGCCAACTGCAAAAGAAGATCTAAAGTTTCCTGGGTAATCCTATTCTTAGAAAAGTCGACTAAAAAGTCGTTCCAACGAATACTGTGTTTTTTTGCCCGATCGGAATCTTGGGCAAATAAGTCCTTTAAGGTTTTATTGTTATTCTTTATAAAGTGTTCTGCAAGTTTTTTCCAGGCTTCTGTTTTGGTCGGGTCGGTGTTCTGTAATGCCATTTTATTAATTGAGTGTTAGCAAATCTTCTTCAGGTAATTCTATATATTCAATACAATCCAATTGACTTTTCTTAGGCCCTACAAATTCCAAGTAATCTGTTTTTAAGCTATCCGCTATAGGCTCTGCGGCAGGTAATTTTTCCCTTAAAGGATCTACTTGTTGCCCGTTTTTCCAAAATCTATAACAAACATGCGGACCACCCGTATTGCCCGTCATTCCTATCCAACCTATAACATCGCCCTGTTTCACAAAATCACCTTTCTTTACCTTCTGGTTCTTCATATGAAGATATTGTGTACTATAGGTTCCATTGTGTTGAATCTTGACATATTTACCGTTGCCACCTCTTCTAGTAGATTCTGTTACCGTGCCGTTGGCGGTAGCTAAGATAGGTGTCCCAATTGGAGCTGCATAATCTGTTCCCTTATGTGGCCTCACCTTATAACCATAATACGCAATTCTTCTATTTAAATTGTACCTAGAGGATATTCTACTAAACTGCACGGGGGATTGTAAAAACGTACGTCTTAGATTTTTGGCTTGATCGTCATAATAATCATTGATGTTTTTGGTAGAATCCGACACAAAGTTAAAGGCGTAAAAAGGTTCTCCATTGTGTTCAAAATAAGCAGCTTCAATTCCGCTGGCACCAGCATAAATGGTATCGTTGATATACTTTTCCTTGTAGATTACCTTGAACCTATCTCCCTTCTGAAGCCTGAAGAAATCTATGGTCCATGCATAAATTTCAGATAAATTATTGGTAACGTTATAATCTATGCCCTGTTGCAAGATCGCTTCGGACAAGGACGATTCTATAATTCCGGACGCTTCACGCTCCACATATTTAACCTTTTGCTTTTTCTTATAGGCTAAAACACTGTCTCTAAAATCTACTACTGTATAGTTAATGGGATCGTTCTGATAAATAAAAACCTGTGCATTATTGATCGTATCCTTCGATTTTAAAATTAGATAAGGTTTTCCTACAACTATTTTTCGCACATCGAAAGTGTCTCTGAAGTGTTCTGAAACTCTAGCAATTTTAGGATAATCCACCCTGTTCTTTAGCATTAACTCCCCAAAGCTATCCCCGTTTTTTACGGTATCGCGCAGAACCTCAAAATCATCCAAATTAAACCCGAACTCCTTAACTACGACAGGTTTTTCTATAGTTACCACCTCCGCTATTTCGTCAGTTACAGGTTTATCTTCCTTACAGGAAATTACAAAAGCTAAACTTAAAACTAGGCCCCAATATTTTCGCATTGTTATTCTATACTTTTTCTGGGTTAAAGATATGGTCTACCCACTGTTTTCCCCAATTATTTAACTCTTGTTTTGTATACAGTTCCGGAAAGAATACAACTTTCTGGAAATTTGGAGGCAAATATTCCTTCCAATTTGTCCCCCCCGTTGCATCGATCTGTGCATTGTCCTTGGTCAGGTAACGATATGCCGACCCCATGTGCATCAATGGCCAATTTACGTTGGCATTGATATCCAAAGCTTTTAACGCTTCAATCAAGGTTTTATTATCCTTGCTGTTCTGTGGCAATTGTTGGTATTTGTGATATATAGTGCTGTTCTTCACCTGGTTGGCAATTCGTATCAATCTAGGCGTATAACGGTATTCGAATTGCTTTAGGGTAAGGGTTTTCTCACCGGTGACAACATCGGTAGCTCCTTTTTTCCAATATATGTGCTCATATAAATCCTCAATACTATTTGCCGAGGAAAAATTATGCCTTTCGGAGAAGTGCACCAAGTTCTCCAATGGTGTGGCATATAGCTCTATCATCCTATATTGGGCAGATTGAAATCCACTTGCCGGGAGCAATGCCATTCTGTACTGCATAAACTGCTCGCGCTGCATCCCCTTGATCATTACACTGAACGAAGAGATCAAAACTTGGTAGTAACTGTTGATGCGATTGGCTTTTTCTATAAAAAAATCCACATCCTGTGTTTTATCATCCACAATTTGCTTTTGTTCGTGGAGGATAAGTTTAAAATACAATTCTGTAATCTGGTGGTACATTATAAATATCTCCTCGTCCGGGAAATGTGTCCTGGGCACTTGGATACTTAGTAAGGTATCCAAATGAATGTAATCCCAATAGGTAAGATAGCGCTGATAAAGAAGACCATCCAAATAAGAGCTTAGGTCTTGCCCAGAATCCTTGTATTTTTCTTCTAGTTTGGAAATCTGGGAATCAATATGCTCTTTATTCATTTTAATCCATTATTATTTTAAATTGATGCTTGAGTCCGTTGTAGCCATCCAAATCGGCCTTTATAGACCCAACACTCAAATCGGCCTGTATTCTAATGGGTATTCTATTATTGTCATTGGATACCCAAAGTGACAAACTTTCCTGCTCCTTAAATACTCTACCAGATTGTACATAAGGCCTAAACCTTAAACATTCAACCTTACCATATTTTGTCCTTAAAACCTCCGTTCCCAAATATTTAAGTTTAAACTTAAATACTCCGTCATCATCATAAAGCAGGTTTAATTCAATGGACTCCCCTTCTACCAATTCTTCAACTTTGTAGTTGTTACGGAGAAAATAAAAAGCCGAAACTAAATCCTGAATACCCTCTTGAATGGTAAAATTAAACTTTTTATCCTTTTTTTTATCGTTTAGTACCGCAATATCCTTGTTGTGATCAAAATTCACTTCAATATCCTTGGTATATCCTCCTTCATCAATTTTTCTAATAAATTTATAAGGCCGGCCATCTTTTTTGTCAAAATAACTTTCATAGGTGTCGTCTACCTTAAAAAATATACTGGCGAAACCAGTTGTTTTACCGTTTCCTACCACATGATAGACCGGAACTCCATCCAAATTATGGGATTTTACCTGAAGTGTAGCGTAACTGGCATTCAGGAATCCATAATGTATCCTGAATTTTAACCATTCCCCTATTTGAAAAGCTGATGTATTTTCCGAATCTTCAGGCATATGAATTCCACCATCATTCTCCAAATGCTTAACTTGGGAATTGATACTAAATCCAAAAATTAAAACCAGTATTATGCAAATCTTCTTCATCTGTTTAAATTGATCTATTGTTTAAGGTCCAGAAATACTTTCCGTCCGTCAACATAAGAGGTTCTATTAAACGCAATTGGCAAGGTTAATAATCTGCAAAAGTCTAAATAACACCTCTTTAGTGTTGTAAAATTAATAAAAACGATTTTACTATTCTTTTATTTGATATTACTTAAACAAAATTTGTTCCAAAAAAAAGCCCACAAAAAAAGCCCAGTCGTAAAACTGGGCTTTTCCTAAATAACCAACCAAACTTTAAATTATGAAAAACCAATACTTAAAGTTGTAAGGGAACCACCCCTTACGAGTACAAATTTAATACAAGATTCGCTTTAAAAATAAGATTTAACTTACTTTAACGATTCTATTAACACTATTTAATAATTAGCTGCTCAAAATTAGCAAAAAGTTAAGAAAAAGCCCCTTTTATAACGTTCCTCGCGACTCTTGTTCCCGCTCTATTGCTTCAAACAATGCCTTAAAATTTCCCTTACCAAAAGATTTTGCACCCTTCCTCTGAATTATTTCGATAAACATGGTAGGTCTATCCAAAATAGGCTTGGTAAAGATCTGCAGTAAATACCCTTCATCATCCCTATCTATAAGTATCCCAAGCTCACTCAAGGGCGCCAAATCCTCATCTATAGTACCCACCCTATCCAGCACATCTTCATAATAACTGGAAGGTACGGTAAGGAACTCGACCCCTCTATTCTTCAGCGAGGTAACCGTTTCAATAATATTGTCGGTGGCCAATGCCATATGCTGTACCCCTGCACCATTATAAAATTCTATATACTCTTCTATTTGTGATTTTTTTCTTCCATCTGCGGGTTCATTTATTGGAAATTTAATTCTGCCGTTCCCATTGCTCATTACCTTGCTCATTAAAGCTGTATATTCTGTTGATATATCCTTATCATCAAAAGAGACAAGCTGGGCAAATCCCATGACCTTTGCGTAGAACTGGCACCATTTGTTCATTTCGTTCCAACCCACATTGCCAACCATATGGTCTATATACTTAAGTCCCACATCCGTAGGTTTATAAAAGGGCTTCCAAGGCCGATATCCGGGCATGAAAGCCCCTTTATAGTTCTTGCGTTCCACAAAGACATGCACCGTTTCTCCATAAGTATGGATACCGGAGAGGACCACCTCGCCATCGGCATCTCTTTTGGCCCTAGGCTCAAAATAACTTTCCGCCCCACGTTTCATTGTTTCAACATAACTCTCCCTAGCATCGTCTACCCATAATGCGATCACCTTTACCCCATCGCCATGCGCGTCTATATGTCTATTGATATCCCCTCCAGATTTTAAGGGAGAAGTTAATACCAATCTAATTTTATCCTGTTGTAATACATAGGAAACCCTATCTTTAAGCCCTGTTTCCAAACCGGCATAAGCCAAGGGTTGAAAACCCCATGCCGCCATATAATAATAAGCGGCCTGCTTAGCATTTCCCACATACAGTTCCACAAAATCGGTACCCAGAAGCGGAAGAAAATCCTCGGCTTCCAAGTTTTCCTTTGTTAATTTTAAAGATGATTTATCCGTTGTTGCCATAGTAAAAGACTTTTGAATTGAATTGTAACATAAATAGCCAAATCCTTAGCTAAAAAAAAATGAAAGTTCCGTTATCTTATAAGCCAGAGCTCAGATAACCAATATGTTGCGGTAAATTACCACATTGCCCTAAGATGGGCAGTAATATCAATTCTAAATTGAAGCATGATCAAAATCCTGTTTAACAAATATCGTAATAAATCTTGGCAATAACTGTTAAGGCCAGTCCTTTTTAATTTCACAGATCCCCTGACTAAGCAACGCCTAAAACCAATAACCAATACTAAAATAAAAGTGGTTCTCCTTGATTTCAGGGGAATAGGAATAGAACACCTGAATAGGCCCAATAAAGGACTCAAACCCATAACCCAGGCCATAGCCGGAATAAGCAGGGGCTTTAAACCAATCTGCGGTTCTAAAGAGATCATCGCCCACATTGGCAAGATTTGCAGCCAACAAAATATGATTTTTGGGAACAAACTCATAATCCAATCTAGCATATGCCTTCACATAACTGTTCCCCACCAAACTTAAAAAATCATATCCGTAAAACGGGATAAAATTGTTTATTAAATGGGTCCCATACCCCCCCAACACAAAATCGAGGGAGGTAATAGGGGATATGCCCCATTTAAATCCACCTTCAGTTTCAAGGTTTAAATATATATTTCTTGCCAGGGAAAACGCCCCGCCCATTCGGGCCTTGCCAATGGAGAATTCCTTAAAATTATTGTTAAAGTCCGATGATAGTACATAAAAATGAAAATCCCCATCAAAAAACAGACCTTTGGTAGGGAAGTAAATATCATCATAAGTATCAAAGGTAAGCTGCCCGTAGGTACTGTAATAATTACTTTTTTCAAAATAGGTCCTCTTATTTCCCGTTCCAGAGGGGTTGGCAATGGTATCTAGCTGCCCCAAGGTTTTGGTGCTATATTTCAATAATTTATGTTCCAATCCAAGAGTAAAGGAAAATTCTTCCTCTATAACGGTTTGCACATAAACCTGGTTGGTTAAATCCGTAGCGCTTAAGTTAATTTTTCTAATATTGGAATTATTGTCGACATCAAAATTGGATTTTATCAAATCAAAATCTATTTCCTTATTAAAATCATCGAATCTGGAATTTATCCCAAAACTCCAATAAAAACCTTTGTCCACATAATATTCCAGATTGTACCTAAGATTGTCACCAATAATCATATCGATTGAGGCCACATCATCATCCATTAAAACGTTCTTCCTAGTTAGGTTAACAATTCCAGCACTTTTATAAAGATCATCAAAATGAACCCCTAAGCGAATGAACATTTTATCTGGATTCTCTTTCACATTCAACAACAAACCCACCCCTTCTCCATTATTGAGCAACTCGTACTTAATTGCCCTAAAATTGCCTGTAGCGGACAAATTGTTGATTCCCTGCTGAAGTTTGTTAAAAGTTATTTTATCATCGACATTAAATCTCAACTTACCTTTTATATAGGCCCTGGAATAATTGTAATTTCCTTGGATCGTCAATTCGTTGATATACAAGGTATCTTTTATCCTTGCAGCAGATACCTTTGGTCTTTGTAAATAGGGCTGTGCAGCAACTTTCAGCAACTCCGGAATATGTAATCTAGCTGCTTCCTCACCTTTGTCAATTATAGATTTTCCCATGTCAAAATCTATAACGGAGTAGTCTTTGATATCAGGGGTAATATAAATATCTGTTAGGGCCGATTTTTTTTCCATATCGCGCACCGTTCTATAATTATTTATCTGTAGCAGAATTTCCGTAGCGCTCAACAAGGATTCCCTGTCCGACAGTCCATGTTGCACATCTACACCTATTACAATATCGGCACCCATCTTCTTTAACTCCCCGATAGGATAATTATTTACCACACCACCATCTATCAACACCCTCCCGTTTATCTCCACCGGTCTGAAAAGTGATGGAAATGTTCCGCTGGCCAAAATTGCCTCAGGTAAATATCCTTTATTCAACAGAACCTCGTCCCCAGTTTCTACATCTGTGGCCATGCACACAAATGGAATTTGAAGTTTGCTAAAGTCATCAATGTCCTTAACATGGTACAATAATCTTACAAACTCATTGTAGATACTTTGCCCTCCTGATATGGCCTGAGGAATGGAGATTTTAAACTTGTTGAACGGAAGTGTCAACGCATATCTTTCCGAATCTTCTTTCTCGTAAAATGTTTTGGCGCTTCTTGGCACGTTGTCCTGTATTAATGTTTGGAAATCCGTGCTTTTAAAAATAGAGTCCAACTCCTTGGCGGTATACCCTGAAGCGTATAGTGCCCCAACAATGGCTCCCATACTGGTACCCGCTATATAGTCGATTTTAACCCCTGCCTCTTCAATGACTTTTAAGGCCCCTATATGCGCCAATCCTTTTGCCCCACCACCGCTCAAGACCAGCCCCACTTTCACATCCTTATTTTCGGTCTTTTCCTGTGCATGGAATAGTTGCGGAAAAATTAGTAAACAAAATATATACAGTGACTTTAGCATGTAGTTAAGATAACTCTTTAATGAAAGTTTTCGTAAATTTTCTTGGCTTTTGACATTCCAATGGTTTGAGCCAAATTCTCTAAACTGGCTTCCTTTATCCTTTTAACCGATTTATAATTTTTCAACAATTCCTCAACGGTTTTTTCCCCTATGCCCTCTATACTTTCCAATTCGGAATTAATGGCGGCCTTGCTTCGTTTGTTTCTGTGAAATGTAATCCCAAATCTATGGGCTTCATTTCGCAGTTGTTGAATTATCTTTAATGATTCGGACTTTTTATCCAAATATAAAGGAATAGGATCTTCTGGGAAGTAAATTTCCTCCAATCTTTTAGCAATGCCAATAATGGCTATTTTTCCTCTTATTCCCAATATATCCAAACTTTTTAAAGCGGATGACAGCTGACCCTTGCCCCCGTCTATCACAATCAGTTGTGGCAAAGGCTGTTGCTCCTCCAAAAGACGCTTATATCGCCTAAAAACAACCTCCTCCATAGAAGCAAAGTCATCAGGGCCATCTACAGTTTTGATATTATAATGCCTATACTCCTTTTTTGAAGGTTTACCATCCCTGAAAACAACACAGGCTGCTACCGGATTGCTTCCTTGAATGTTGGAATTATCAAAACACTCAATATATCTTGGTTCCGTAGAAAGTCTCAAATCCTTTTTCATTTGCCCCATTATTCTATTTGTGTGCCTATCCGGATCTATGATCATTATTTGTTTAAACCTGTCCTGTCTAAAAAATTTAGCATTGCGCTCTGAAAGATCCAGTATCTTTTTTTTATCTCCCAACTTGGGCACGACCACTTTTAGGTGCGCTTCCAAGGTAACAGCAAAAGGGACATATATCTCGGTTGAATTCGAATTGAACCTTTGTCTTATCTCAACTATTGCCAATTGCAGCAAATCACTATCCGTTTCATCCAATTTCTTTTTTATTTCCATGGTATGGGAACGTATGATGGAGCCGTGGGAAAGTTGCAGAAAATTAACATAAGCAAAAACTTCATCGGAAATTATGGTAAACACATCAACATTATTAATCTTTGGGTTTACAATAGTGGTCTTTACCTGATAATTTTCCAAAACATCTATCTTATCCTTTATTAGTTGTGCTTCCTCAAACTTCATATCCTGCGCCAAGGCAATCATCTGCGTTTTGAAATAGTGAAGGGATGATTTAAAATTACCTTTAATAATTTCCCGTATCTCCTGTATCTGCCTATTGTAGTCTTCCTCCAACTGGTAACCTTCACAGGGGCCCTTACAATTTCCCAAATGATACTCCAAACAAACCTTATATTTACCTGCCGCTACTTTCTCTGAAGAAAGATCATAATTACAAGTGCGCAACGGATATACACTTTTAATTAGGTCCAATAAGGTATGAACGGTTTTCATACTAGTGTACGGCCCAAAATATTCCGACCCATCCTTGATAAATTTCCTAGTAGGAAAGATCCTGGGAAACTTTTCCTTTTTGATACAAATCCACGGAAACGTTTTATCGTCCTTGAGCAATACATTATACCTAGGGCGGTATTTCTTAATTAGATTATTTTCCAGTAGAAGCGCATCGGACTCGGTAGGCACAACAATATGTCTAATAGACCTTATTTTCTTTACAAGAACACGGGTTTTTCCAATCTCATGTTGCTTATTAAAATATGAACTAACCCTTTTTTTTAAGTTCTTGGCCTTGCCTACATATAGAATCCTATCTTCTACATCATAAAATTGATATACCCCTGGATTGGCAGGTAGCGAACTCAATTGAACTTCTATAGCTATATGGGACATTTATTCTAAGGAGATTTTCTGTTTTGCTTGACTTAGGAAAATTACTGTCTTTTTCCCAAAGGACACAAAATTTATAGTTTTTTAACTCCCCTCTTCAGATTTGAAAAAAAATAAATTAGATAATCATTTGGTTGACATTTGTATACTCAATTTGGAAATTATCCCTCTCCAATTTCCATCTATAATCCAATAAAATTCGTTAAGTCAAAAAAAATTATCGATTAAATGTACTTTGAGTCCAAATTACCGTTATCGTACACTATTTTATAACTAATTGTAATACAGCATATTAACCTAATTCGTTAGAAATTTTTACATGAGAAATAATCCAAAATCAAAAATAATTGTTAAAAAACGTGTATTTCATCGATAAAATGATACCCTTGGCGGATGATTTATATATATTTTACCTATATTTAGAAAAATTAAAATCATTTAACGCATGGACAACTATATAATAACTTTGGGAACATATTTAATTCTTATGCTTTTTTTCAAAATTTATTATGCAGTGGCTTCCAAGGAATAGTTTTCTTGATGTATCCCTGCCCCCGAAAGCCCCGATTATAACCAACTATATATGTTGAAAAAAGATTTGCGTTTAATCTACTCAGAACGCCGTAAAAATCTTACTCCACAAAAAATATCAGATTTAAGTTTATCACTAGCCAACCTGCTGCTTAAATTACCCATTTGGAATTATTCCTACTATCATTTATTCCTTTCCATTACTGAAAAAAAAGAAGTCGATACCAGCTTTATAATGTCCATTTTACAAGGCAAGGACAAAAATATTCTTCTTCCTAAAATGTTGGACGACCAAAATTTGATCAACTTTTTACTTACCGATAGCACCCCTATCAAAAAAAATCACTGGAACATCCCTGAACCAGTAGACGGAATTGAAGTGCCTCCAGAGAAAATAGACGTGGTATTTCTTCCGTTAATGGCTTTTGACCTGAAGGGCCACAGAGTTGGTTACGGGAAGGGTTTTTATGATGTGCTATTACAAAAGTGCAAACCGGATGTTATTAAGGTGGGACTCTCCCTTTTTGACGCGGAGGAAAAAATAATGGATATAAATCCGCACGATATACCTTTAAACTATTGCGTTACTCCTAATCGGATATATTCGTTTTAACTTCCGAACTTTCCGCAAAAGCTTTTTTATTAAAAACAATTAAAATACCCACGCCTGTGCTAATTGCCGTATCCGCAATATTAAAGACAGGTTCGAAAAAACGAAAATTATTTCCACCTACCATGGGCACCCACTCCGGCCAAACTGAGTCTATCATGGGGAAGTAAAGCATATCTACCACCTTTCCATGAAATATACTACCATAAGGGTCCGAAGAAAAGGCAGTTGCTACTTGCGAATAGCTATCGTTAAAAATCATTCCGTAAAATACAGAATCCAAAATATTTCCCAAAGCTCCGGCGAATATGAGGGATACCGCCAGTATTAGGGTTTTGGAAGAATTCTTTTTTATGGTATCATACAACCAGTAGCCTATTCCAATAATGGCGAATAACCGAAATATAGTCAGTATCAACTTTCCCACCACATCGGATATCGGCAGTAAATCGCTTAATTTAGTTCCCCAAGCAGCACCTTCATTTTCGATAAACAAAATCTTAAACCAACTAAATACATCTACCGATTCGCCTAAAACAAAGTTTGTTTTAATATAAACTTTACTTATCTGGTCGATGGCCAGTATTACAATTATGATAATCAGGGATTTCTTTAAACTCATTACTTAAAAAATAGGTTCGGCAAAAATAAACATATTATTCGGTTTTCCTTATGTTGATATGTCCGCTTACAGAATTAAGACTAAAATGATTATCTCCAGAAGATATAGCTTCACGATTAATTTGGCCATATTTGGTAATTGCCAAAATATCGGCATTTTTTGTAATTAGGTCAATATTTCCACTTAGGGTGCTCACAGAAACATTTTCTCCCGCTCCCTCAAAGACACATCTGCCATCTGATAAGCTAATTTTTAGGTCGCCATATTCCCCGGTAACGTCAACATTGGTGCTGGTTCCGTACAATAGGACATTGAGGTATTTTGGAATTGAGATTTTCAAGGAGATGGAGACCACCTTGTGCGTACTTAATTTATCGTTGGGAAGAATAAAATTGGGTTGAAATCCCGTATTGACCAATAGTGAGGTTCCCTCCTGTTTTACATTTACCAATAAATTTTGTAAATACTCGCCATCCATAGCTCCCACCACGGTTATATTAGGAATATCCACAGTTTCCAAGGCAACGGTATAACAATTCTTGGCATCGATCTGAATAAACGAAATATTGGTGTCTTCTATGGTTTTAACAACCATTTTTTGGGCAGCTAAAAAACAAGTACCCATTAGGAAAACAAAAACTACAATTGTTCTCATAATAAAAAAACGCCTTTTTAGGCGTTTTTAAATTTTAGGATTGCATGTTTTTTGCTTCTATACTCAGCGTAGCGTGCGGTACTAACTTTAGTCGCTCTTTACTGATCAGCTTTCCAGTAACACGGCAAATACCATAGGTTTTGTTTTCTATGCGTAATAAAGCGTTTTTTAGATCTCTAATAAATTTCTCCTGTCTAATGGCCAATTGGGTATTAGCTTCCTTGCTCATTGTTTCCGAGCCTTCCTCAAAAGCCTTGAACGTTGGTGAAGTATCATCCGTACCGTTATTACCATCATTCATATAAGAACTCTTTAAAAGTTCCAAGTGACTTTTTGCTTTTACAATTTTCTCCTCGATCAGGACTTTAAACTCGTTTAAATCCTTATCCGCGTACCTTACTTTTAATTCTTCGGCCATAATCTTAATGTTTTACTATAAACAATCTGGTATTAACTTCATCGAAAGCTATTTCGATTCCCATGTCCAAGCTCTCTTCAAAGTTAAGTTCTGCTGCCAAGGTCTCGGTCTTAATATATGCAATATTACTTTCTACCGCTTCCTGGACAAATCCATTTTTCAATAATTTAATATCTATTTTATCTGTCACTTCAAAACCAGATTCCTTTCTTAGGTTTTGAATTCTATTGACTAGTTCCCTAGCAATACCTTCCTTTCTTAGGTCCTCATTGATAGAAATATCCAAGGCCACTGTGAGATGTCCTGAACTTGCCACCAACCAACCTTCTATGTCTTGAGAGGAAACTTCTACATCCTGTAACTGTAAAGTAATACTTTTATTATCAATATGCAGCAAAATTTCGCCTTCCTGTTCAATTTTTTGGATATCATCCTGATCCAACTGCGCTACGGCACTGGCAATCAACTTCATATCCTTCCCAAATTTTGGCCCCAAGGTTTTAAAATTTGGCTTAATTTGTTTTACCAAGATTCCAGAAGCGTCATCCAGCAATTCTATCTCTTTCACGTTCACTTCGGACTTTATCAAATCGGCAACAGCTTCAATTTCCAACCTTTGCTTATTGTCCAATACCGGAATCATAATCTTTTGCAATGGTTGGCGCACTTTGATCTTCTCTTTCTGACGAATGGACAAAACCAAGGATGATATGGTCTGTGCCTTAGCCATTTTACTTTCCAGTTCCTTATTTACCAACGAGGCATCATATTGAGGAAAATCGGCCAAATGTACACTTTCAAAAGGCTCTTTCTGCGTCGTAATTGTTAAATCTTTGTACAGTCTATCCATATAAAACGGAGCAACCGGTGCCGAAAGTTTTGCCACAGTGGTCAAACATGTATACAGTGTTTGGTAAGCCGATATTTTATCTTTTTGATAATCACCTTTCCAAAAACGCCTTCTGCTCAAGCGCACATACCAATTGCTAAGGTTTTCCTGCACATAATCCGATATGGCCCTGGTGGCCCTGGTGGGTTCGTAATCCCCATATGCTTCATCCACAACTTTGATCAAGGAATGAAGTTCGGATAAGATCCATTGATCTATTTCCGGTCTTTCGTTTAGTGGAATTTCCTCTTCACTATAATTAAATCCATCTATGTTGGTATACAGCGCAAAAAATGAGTAGGTGTTGTACAAAGTTCCAAAAAACTTACGTTTTACTTCGGCAATTCCCTCCACATCAAACTTTAGATTGTCCCATGGATTTGCATTGGATATCATATACCATCGAGTGGCATCGGCCCCAAATTCATCCATGGTTTCAAAAGGGTCTACCGCATTGCCAAGACGTTTGGACATTTTCTTACCTTCCTTATCCAATACCAGGCCATTGGAAACAACATTTTTGTAGGCCACAGAATCGAAAACCATAGTAGCTATGGCGTGTAGCGTATAAAACCAACCACGGGTTTGATCCACCCCTTCCGCTATAAAATCGGCCGGAAAAGTCTTTCCTTCATCTATTAAATCCTTATTCTCAAAAGGGTAGTGCCATTGCGCGTAGGGCATAGAACCACTATCGAACCAAACATCTATCAAGTCACTTTCCCGCTTCATCGGTTTTCCGGAGGCAGACACCAAGATTATCTGATCTACAATATTTTTGTGTAGGTCTATTTTGTCGTAATTGGCCTCCGTCATATCGCCAACAACAAATTCAGCAAAGATATCTTCCCCCAATACTCCTGCAGCCACCGCCTTTTTCATTTCATCCTTAAGCTCGGCAACAGAACCTATCATCACTTCTTCCTTACCATCTTCCGTCCGCCATATTGGCAACGGAATTCCCCAATACCGTGAGCGGGAAAGATTCCAATCATTGGCATTCGCCAACCAATTGCCAAATCTTCCTTCCCCTGTGGCTTTAGGTTTCCAATTAATGGATTGATTTAATTGGAACATCCTATCTTTTACATCCGTGACCTTTATAAACCATGAATCCAAGGGGTAATATAGGATAGGCTTATCTGTGCGCCAGCAGTTGGGATAACTGTGAACGTATTTTTCCACCTTAAAGGCCCTGTTTTCTTCTTTTAACTTGATGGCGATCTCTACATCTACCGACCGTTCCGGGGCCTCACCATCGTCGTAGTACTCGTTCTTTACATATTTACCGGCAAACTCTCCCATTTCAGGTCTAAATCTCCCCTGAAGATCCACCAAGGGAACTGCATTGTTATTTTCATCCAAGACCAACATAGGCGGCACCTCCGGTTCGGCAAGTTTTGCTACCAAGGCATCATCTGCCCCAAAAGTGGGTGCCGTGTGCACTATACCAGTTCCATCTTCTGTGGTAACAAAATCACCTGTTATGACCCTAAAGGCATTTTCTGGATTTTGATAAGGCAGTACATAATCCAGTAGTTGTTCATATGTAACTCCTACTAGTTCCTGACCTTTTGCGCTGGTAATAATTTGATACGGTATTTTCTTGTCCGTAGACGTATAATTTTCAAAATCCGCATCACTTTCCACCTCAAAAAACTTACCGCTAAATTGTTTTCCTACCAAGGATTTGGCCAGAACAACATGCATAGGTTCAAAGGTATATTGGTTGAAGGTTTTCACAAGAACATATTCTATCTTGGAACCTACAGTTAGAGCTGTATTCGACGGCAATGTCCAAGGAGTTGTTGTCCATGCCAGAAAGAAAACATCGCCCTTGGCGTCTTTAAAATTCTGTGGCAGTGTTTCTTTATTGGTCTTAAACTGGGCCACTACAGTGGTATCCGTAACATCTTGATAGGTGCCCGGCTGATTCAGCTCGTGAGAACTTAATCCAGTACCTGCCTTTGGGGAATAGGGTTGGATGGTATACCCCTTATAAATATGCCCCTTTTCATAAATCTGTTTTAGTAACCACCAAACAGATTCCATATACTTGGATTTGTAGGTAATATAGGGGTCTTCCATGTCTACCCAATATCCTACTCTTTCGGTCATGGCGTTCCAAACATCGGTATACCGCATAACCGCCTTCTTACAGGCCGCGTTGTATTCCTCAACCGATATTTTGGTGCCAATGTCCTCTTTGGTGATACCCAATTCCTTTTCGACTCCCAACTCTATTGGAAGTCCATGGGTATCCCATCCGGCCTTACGCTTTACTTGAAAACCTTTCATGGTCTTATAGCGCGGAAAAATATCCTTTATGGTCCGGGCCATCACATGGTGAATACCAGGCAATCCATTTGCTGAAGGTGGTCCTTCGTAGAAAACAAAACTATCTTTGCCTTCCCTACTGCTTACACTTTTCTCAAAAACATTGTTCTCTTTCCAATAGTGTAATACCTCCTCCGCAACTTTCGGTAAATCTAAACCCTTGTATTCTGCAAACTTCATAATAACAGCTTCTAATGCTACATTTTAAGTTTGCAAAACTAATGATTTTTAGTGTAAAATGATTCTGTTACAAGCAAAAAGCCCCTTCGAAAAGGAGCTTTTTATTATTTATATTAGTAGATTAAATTATTTTGACCCGGTTACGGTAACATTTGCACTTATTTGGATGGCCGAGCTTACCGTGATAGCACCCAAATTAATCCCTGTGGTCGACTCCACATTCAACAAAGAGCTGAAAGAGAACCCACTACCTTCATCCTCCTTATAAGAAGCAAAAATTAATTCGTACTCCCCTTCTTCCAAGAAATCCAGACTATAGGAACCGTTTAGACCTTTTGCTTCCGCACTGGTTACCGCATTGGCAAAAGTGACTCCACTGTCCCCTTTTCCCTTGGTTTCAACATCAGCGTTGAATGTCCCTTTTTCATAGGCGTAGACAATAATCTTGTCAGATGTGTTGTTTACGTCGTTCACACTTCCAGAAATTTTTCCAGTCATTTCTGCATTTACAGTTCTAATCCCAGCTGAAAGCTCGCTCATGGTCACAAAATTAAAGTCACTGGATAATCCGTCCTTCTCTTCCTTAATAGTTTTCCTAAGGTCGAAATCCACTACAATAACATTGGTGGCATTGGCAAGAACCTCAAACTTATCATTTATGGTGATTTTGTTGGATGAGGCAACCAAAGCATCTTTTTCGCCGTTGGCCTTTTCCACATAACAACCAGGAGCATCACCATTCACATCTTTATCAAAATCCAATTCAAAAACAATACTTGAATACGATTTAGCCTGTAAATCCAAATTGCCCAAAGCCTCTGTTTTACCATTGACCAAAGCTGCTAGGTTTATAGTTGTTGCGCTAAAACCTTCCAATGACTTTCCGTCTACGGAAACATTGGTTATTGTAACAAAAACTGCCTCTACTTCGGCATTATCTATAGGTGCATCCGTAACTTCAAAAGATGTATTATACGATTCCCCCTCCATGGCGGAATCATCATCTTTATTACATGACATCATCCCAACTAACGCTATTAAAGCTAATCCTGAAATCTTTAAATAATTCTTCATAATAATTTAGTTTTAAACATTTGCCTATATAACAATCAAGGCTATTCTTACCCTACCTAAAAAAATTACATTAAAAATCGATTTTCATGTAGATTCCTGATTTTCAGAAGCCTAAATGATTAATTTTCTTACATTTTTTTTACGGTTTAGACCTCAGAAATATGATTACCCCAATATTCAACTATTACAATTAATCTTTTTCCCTATTTCTCCTATTGCGCCCAAAAAGGCTGAAACATTAATTCTTACGTATATAGGTATCAGAGGTTATTTCTAAACTCTAAAAACCAAAAACATGAAAAAAGTAATTTTAAGTTCTATTTTGATGATTGCCCTGAGCATTTCGTTTATATCCTGTAGGGAGACCAAGGAAAAAGCCAAAGATGCTATGGAAGAAACAAATGAGGCGTTAAAAGATGTTGGTGAGGATATGAAAAAAGTGGGAGAAGATGTTAAAGATGCTGCCAAAGAAATGGGAGACGATATAAAGGAAGCAGGTTCCGAAGCCTTGGATAAGACCGGTGACGCCGCTAAGAAAGTTGGTGAAAACGTAAAAGATGCCGCTAATAAGGCAGCTGATAAAACTAAGGCCGCCGTCAAGGAAGTAAAAGAGGAAATCGAGGAATAGATTTCCTTATATGCATTAAAACTCAAGCCCGGTATTGAAACACCGGGCTTTTATTTTTAAAATGTATATCCCACCCCCAATATTAAATTGATTCCAGGGGCAACAATTCCCGAGGAATAAGAACGATACCTTTGATCTGTAATATTCTCCAGATTTGCGGTAACCTTTAATGCATGCGAAAATTGATATTGCGAACGGAGGTTTAAAGTATACCAGGATGGCGAGTACGGATTGCCATCGGCATCCACTGCATAAATATATTCTTTGGTTTTTTCGGACATTGCCATATCGTCATAGCTAATTTCCCCATTAAAGTTGACAAAAAGATCGGTTTTCAATTTTTGCTTCTTCCATATTAAATGAAAATCCCCAAAGGTGGGTGCCACATGTCTTCCTGGAGTATCCGTACCATCCTGTTCTTCCTCTATGCCATTGGTAAGGGTAAGATTGGAATTTACGGACAGACTTTCCGTTAAAAAGGCATCCAATCCAAACTCGAACCCGTAGACATATGCTTTAGCCGCGTTCTGTATGGCCTGGACATTACTCAACTCCCCGTTATAATCTATTTCGTTGCTACCATTAAATTGAAAATCCCTTCGGACCATGGCATCTACCAAATAAGTATAAAATGCAGCTCCTTTTAGCATTAATTTATCATTGAAATTTTTCTGGATACCCACCTCCAAATTATAGGCATATTCGGGTTCCAATTCCGGATTTGGAACCACCACTGACCCCGGCTCGGAATCAAATATTTTACCCACATCATCTATATTTGGGGCCCTAAATCCCGTAGACCCATTGACTGTTAACTGTAAATCCGCTTTCGGAAACCAACTAAAGCCAATACTCCCGGTTAAGGCTCCTGTGCTAAGGTCGGCATCATTAAAAGGGAAGGTATAAAAAGTCTGATCAAAAACGGCATCAATCCAAACATGACTATAGCGCAGTCCCGATAAGAAAGTAAAGTTTGGCTTCGCACTTAACTCACCGCTAATATAGCCTGCAAGGGTTTGCCAAGTAGAATTATCAGGATATCTTGATGCCGAAGGTGACAAAGCAAGGATCTCTACGTTATACTCATTTCCAATGGAGCCGATTTTATTAAATACGTACTCCCCTCCATAGTAAAGCCTAAGATTACCTATCCGTTTGTTTTCAAAATCTATGTTCGTGGAAATAGCATCAACATTCTCCTTGGTCATATACCTTATTGGGTCCTGAAAACCCCTATCGTTCCTACTTTCCTCAAACTTTTGATAGGCGGTAGATATTTTTAGCCCATCATAAAACTTTCCTTTACCATTTTTATAAAATTGAAGGTTCCCCATAAACCATTTCTGAGGGCCATAAAACCATTCTGCGGAACGTAGGCCAAGCCCGTCCTTGGATGGCCTAATAAGTCTGTCATATCTGGAGTAATCCGAGGTTTCTGAATAATAGGCACTTAAATTGACATTCCAATTATTATTGGGTTTAAAGACCACTTTTTGCATTAAATTAATTTGATCATAACCCGAGGGCAACTGCTTTTGGGAATTTTGGTTTTCCCGAAGCTCATCCTGTCCGTTTTCCGTTACTACATAACTATTCCTTAAATAGGATGATGGACCATGAGACCCCATCTTTAGATCGGCAAATTCGTTATATGTTACACTGCTCAAAAAAGCCCATTCCTTTTTGCCCAAATTGAAATCCAAATGAAAGGTATTCTCGTTATTTGCCGAGGAATACCTATAATTTCCTTTTCCTGAAAAATTTAAACTATCCGTCTTGGAAAATTGTGGATTATTGGTATAAAAATTCATAACTCCACCAATGGCATCGGAACCATAGATTACAGATCCAGGCCCAAAAATTACTTCTGTACTTTTAATTGAAAAAGGGTCAATGGAAATTACATTTTGTATGTTACCCCCCCTAAATATAGCGTTGTTCATGCGAACCCCATCTACTGTAAGCAATAATCTATTTGTTGCAAAACCCCTAATCATTGGGCTTCCTCCTCCAAGTTGACTTTTCTGCACAAATACTTTACCACTATTTTGAAGGAGGTCTGCCGAAGTTTGGGGGGCCGTAAAATCAATTGTCTTGGCGTTTATTAAGGCTATTTTCTGCGGAATATCCTTTTTCTGTTGCTCCCATTTTGAGATAGACATCACCACCTCATCCAGCTGCTCGGCATTCAATGCCAAATAGAGCTTTCCTTTTCTTAGCATATGGGCCTTTGTACTTCTAAAATTTTGGTAACCTATGTGCGAGAAAGTAATGCGCTCGCCCTGATCAAATCTGGATAGGTCACACTTACCATCAAAGTCGGAAAGGGTTGTTCTGGATTTATCCCAATTATAAACCATTACATTGGGAATCGGCTGATGGTCCTCCTCGTCCAAAATAACAATTTCCTGTCCCGTTATCCCCTGAAATAAAAAGAGAACAATTATGAAAACTATCTTTTGCATATTAGCTAAAAACTTCATTTAAAACGGCCAATGACTTCGGTTTTCTAAATCCCTGCAAATGTAATTCAAAATATAGGATAAGGGTTTTTAAGAGCTCCTGACGGTTCTTTTTGTTAAGTTTAATAGTATGTATTGCATCAAAATTTATGCCCAAAAATTCCTTAAAGTATTTTAAATTCTCCCCGCCTAGGATTGGATTTAAGGATGGCGATTTAATAAACTCCCCCTCCAAAAGGTCAAAGTATAGAAAATCCATATTATTGGTGTCTGGATAAAAACCAAAATATCTGGTCAAGGACAATAAAAAGTAAAGATGAAAATTAGCAAATTCGTCATGGGAATCCAACCACTGCAGAGAAGCTTCAATAAAATTAAACAGCCCCTCATTGCGCTCCTCCTCATGTATACTATTACCCAACATTTCTGCCAAAAAAAACGTAATGGCATTTTTGGCAATATCGGTGTGGAGCGTTTGGTAGTGATAACTTACCCTAGCTTCAATAATCCTTTCCAGGGTTCCCTTGTTCTTATGGGAGGCCACCAAATCCAATTGCAGCAAAGGCTGAAAATAGGCGGTTTTTAACTTCCCTTTTTTTGAGGTAAGAATACCCCTCAACAGATAAGATTTTATTCCATCCGATAAGGTAAATATTCTAACTATTAAACTGGTATCCCCATATTTAATAGACGTTAAAACAATGGCTTTAGTGTTAACCTGCATTATGATCTATGTCTTGGAGCAAAGATAGTACAAAGAGACCCGTAAGGTTATATAAAACCTTACGGGTCCTGAATTGTTTAAAAAAGTATTCTTTATTCCCGATAAGCTACCGGGACCTAATACCGCCTTGTAAAACGTTATATTACTCCCTGTGCCAACATTGCGTCCGCAACTTTTACGAAACCGGCAATATTTGCTCCTTTCACATAATTACAATATCCATCTTCGTCCATTCCATATTCTATACAAGAATCATGAATGTCCTTCATTATTTTTTGCAATCGCTCATCTACCTCTTCCCTAGTCCAACTAATACGCAGTGAATTCTGGGACATTTCCAAACCAGAAGTGGCCACTCCTCCTGCATTGGATGCCTTACCTGGGGCAAATAGTATTTTTGCCTCGTGAAAAGCATGTATTGCTTCAGGGGTCGAAGGCATATTGGCTCCTTCGGCAACACAGATACATCCATTTTTCAACAACAACTTGGCATCTTCACCGTCCAACTCATTTTGGGTTGCACATGGCAGGGCCATTTCACATGGAACACCCCAAGGAGTTTTTCCTTCATGGAATTCTGCCGATTTATACTTGTTAATATAATCGGATATTCTACCGCGTTTATTATTTTTAATATCCATTACGAAGGCCAGTTTTTCCGCGTCTATACCTTCCTTATCGTAGATATAACCACTGGAATCGGAAAGTGTAACTACTTTTCCGCCCAATTGGATTACTTTTTCGGCTGCATATTGTGCTACGTTACCGGAACCTGAAATTACCACGGTCTTACCCTTAACATCGTCCTTTTTGGACTGCAACATGCTTTGGGCAAAATATACGGTGCCATATCCTGTAGCTTCGGGGCGTATTTTAGACCCTCCCCAAGAAAGACCTTTACCAGTTAAAACCCCGGTAAACTCATTTCTAATCTTTTTATACATCCCGAACAAAAAACCTATTTCCCTGGCACCAACGCCTATATCCCCAGCGGGAACATCCGTGTTGGGTCCAATATGCCTACATAGTTCCGTCATAAAGGCATGGCAAAAACGCATTACCTCATCATTGGATTTCCCTTTCGGATCAAAGTCGGACCCTCCTTTACCTCCACCCATCGGCAGGGTGGTTAAGCTATTCTTAAAAACCTGCTCAAAGGCTAGGAATTTTAAAACACTTGCGTTTACGGTTGGATGGAACCTAAGCCCGCCCTTATAAGGACCGATAGCCGAATTCATTTGAATTCTATAACCTCTATTTACATGTATTTCACCGTCATCATCTACCCAAGAAACCCTAAAGGATATTAATCTTTCCGGCTCCACCATCCTCAACAGAATATTCTTTCCATTGTAAATCTCATTATTGCTAATGTAGGGTATAACTGTTTCTGCTACTTCTTGTACAGCTTGTATGAATTCAGGCTCGTGGCTATTACGACCTTTTACCTCCTCCATAAAGGCGTTTATTTTGTCTTCCATAAAATCTGAGTTATTGATAATTGTTGATAAATATTGAGTTTGAAGGCAAAATTATAGTATTTCTATAATTTAAACCCTATTTTTTTCAAAATTTGACAAAAATACTTATTCGATGGCCTGCCTTAAGTCATCAATTAAATCATCCTTATCCTCAATACCTACACTGAGTCGAATCAGTGCATCTACTACACCACTTTTTTCCCGTTCTTTCTTAGGAATACTTGCATGGGTCATGCTAGCCGGATGGCCCGCCAAACTCTCTACCCCGCCTAAGGATTCGGCAAGTGTAAAAATTTGTAGTTTTTCAACAATTTTTATGGCATTATCGTAATTGCCACCCTTTGGGACAAAGGATATCATTCCCCCAAAATCTTTCATTTGCATTTTTGCCACATCATGATTAGGGTGACTTGGGAATCCTGGCCAATAAACTTTTTCAATTTTTGGGTGATTTGCCAAGAATTCCGCTACTGCTTTTCCATTTTCACAGTGACGCTGCATCCTAACGTGCAAGGTTTTTATCCCTCTCAGTACCAAAAAACTATCCATTGGCCCACATATGGCACCGCTTGCATTTTGTATAAAATACAATTCGTCAGCAAGGGCCTTATCTTTTACCGCCAAGGCACCAAGGACCACATCGCTATGGCCACCGAGGTATTTAGTGGCCGAATGCATTACTATGTCGGCTCCCAAATCCAAAGGAAGCTGTAAGTAAGGCGTTGCAAAGGTATTATCCACCGCAAGCAGTATTTTATGCTTTTTTGCCAGTTGGGAAACACTTTTAATATCAATAATATTCATCATTGGGTTAGTAGGGGTTTCTACCCAAATTAGTTTGGTCTTTAGAGTAATGTGTTTACTTATTTCATCGGTATTCTGCATGCCAACAAAATGGAAAACGATACCGTATTTTTCAAATATCCTTTTAAAAATACGATAGCTGCCCCCATAAAGGTCACTAGTGGAAATAACCTCGTCCCCTGGATTCAACAATTTAATTACAGCATCAATGGCCGCCAATCCACTGCCAAAAGCCAAACCGTATTTTCCATTTTCAATACTGGCCAAGGAATTCTCCAATGCCGATCTTGTTGGATTGGCACTTCTGGAATACTCATATCCCTTATGCCCTCCAGGTGTGCTCTGTGCGTAAGTGGAAGTTTGATAGATGGGGGGCATTACGGCACCATATGCCTTGTCCGGAAACTGCCCTCCATGAATAGTTTTGCTATTGAACTTTAATTCTTTTTTACCCATGATCAAAATATCTCTACACAAATGTACCTTTATCTTTCTGAGATTACAATGATCTTGTAGCTTTACACCTTTCTAACACCAATGCCTTTATGAAGATTAAATTTGCCTATCTATTTATAGTTTTGTTTTTATGGAATTGTAAAAATGACGAACGGATTACTTTTGAACCCATTGAATTCACTTCAGAAAATTGCACCAATTGTCCGAAGGTAACTATCCATATTCCTAAGGCACTAGATGAAAGTCCTATAAGCGCCACCATAAACAACTCGCTTCAAGAAGAGGTGATTTCCATGCTTATTTATGATGATGAAATTGAAGCTACCAATATTGAAGAGGCAATTCAATCTTTTAAAAACGGATATTTGGAGTTAAAAAAAATCTATCCCGATGAACCGGTGGGATGGGAAGCGGATATCGAGGGAAAAGTGACCTATGAAGATAAAAATATATTGACGATTCAAGTCAATTCTTACTCCTTTACAGGTGGGGCCCATGGTTTTTCCTCAACTCGATTTTTAAATTTTGATAAGGCTAAGGGCTTGGAACTGGAAAATATGGAACTGTTTAAGGATTCCTTGGAATTTCAAAATTTTGTTGAAGGCAAATTTAGGGCGCAAGAAAAGATTCCGGCTACAGGATCGGTCAATGCCACTGGCTTTATGTTTGAGGATGATGAATTTCACCTTCCCCAAAATATTGGTTTTACCCAAGAAGGCTTACAGCTGTTCTATGAGCAGTACGAAGTGGCCTCCTATGCTGATGGCCCAATAATATTAACGCTATCCTACAAGGAAATAAAGCCTTATTTAAAACTGAAGATAGAATCTTAAAAACTACTTCTTGGATACGACTTTTAGCAAGGACAATATCGCTCCAAGATGCAGTCCTTCATGATACACATTGAACATAATGGCATCTTCTACATTACTTAAGGTAACATTGGCACTGGTAGTGTATTCATTGTATCCTTTAAATATTCCTTTTTCATAGTCTTCCTGCATCCATGTTACAGTAGGCAATAATAAGTCCTCCACCAGTTGCAATTCTTTATCCGTTGCCATACCGTCCGGAACAGTACCTTTTTTAAATTTCTCTACTAAGGCATCGTCCAGGCGCATGGGTTGTCCGCTAAGTTTATAGACCAAAAGCTGTTGGGTAACAACAACATGTGCAATATTCCACCATATGTTGTTTCGGTATCCATCTGGAATTTGTAGAAGAAGCTCCTTTGGTGTCCCCTTTAAAAATTTGTGTAGTGTTTTTCTATTCTGAAGCGTAATGTTGAATGCGTTTTCCAAAGCGTAAGGGTTTTCTGTTATTATTTTTTACAATTGCCGCTAAAAATAGTACAATTCAATGTAATTGGGTTTCTTTGCAGTCTAAATAATATACATCGGAACAGATTTACAAAAATGAAAAAGATATTTTACCTGAGCACTTGTGATACCTGCCAAAGGATATTGAAAGAACTGGAACCACCCAGCGATTTTAAACTTCAGGACATAAAAACCGAAACCATTACGCCAGAACAACTGGAAAATATGGCGAATTTGTCCGGGAGCTATGAAAGTTTGTTCAGTAAGCGTGCGCGACTCTATAAAGAGCGAAATCTGAAGGAACGGAATCTAACCGAAGACGACTTTAAAACCCTAATTTTAGAGCACTATACCTTTTTGAAACGACCTGTTATACTCATTGACGACCTTATTTTTGTTGGGAACAGTAAAGCTGTTGTCGCCGAAGCAAAAGAAAAAATAAATTCGTGAGTAGACGTACCCTTGCCATCTTGGCCGCTTTGGGGGCTACCACCATCTATGGCATAAACCACACAATAGCCAAAGGTGTGATGCCTACCTATGTTAAACCTTTTGGATTTATTTTCCTTAGGCTTTTTGGGGCAACCTTGTTGTTTTGGGGCATTTCCTTTTTTGGCCCTAAAGAAAAATTGGAACGACGGGATTGGGGCAGATTATTTGTGTGTGCCTTCTTCGGCATGGGCATCAATATGCTATCGTTCTTTAAAGGTTTGGACCTTTCCACCCCGATCAATAGTGCAGTACTCATCACCATTACTCCCATTCTTGTTGTAATATTATCTGCCCTGTTTATCAAGGAAAAAATTACCGTTCAGAGGGGCATTGGTGTTTTCTTGGGCCTAATAGGGGCTTTGGCCTTGATTTTATTCGGGGCTGAAATTAGACAGGATGCCACCAATATACCTTTGGGCAACTTACTTTTTATTGTTAATGCCACTTCATACGGACTGTATCTTATCCTAGTAAAGAAATTATTGGAAAAATATCATCCCTTTACCCTCATGAAATGGATGTTCGGAATTGGGCTTATTATAACCCTTCCAATAACTTATTCCGAATTTTCAGAAATACAATGGGGCCAGCTTCCTGTGGAAGCAATTGGAGCCATCGCTTTTGTAATCATTGGGACAACCTTTTTAACCTATTTGTTCAATGTTTTTGCCCTGACCCAATTAAAGGCTTCTACAGTAGGCGTTTTTATGTACTTACAACCATTGATAGGAATCATCTTTGCAATAGTTACTGGAAAAGACCACCTTACTATAATCAAGTTACTTGCAATAGTCCTTGTATTAATTGGGGTATATCTGGTAAGCAAACAAGTTAGACCAAGTCCTTAGGGCGCACCGAAAACTTACGGGTATCCTCTTTGGTAAGTACTGTAAATCCGTCTCCCTTCGGAACCTTATTAAAAGCTACTAGGAACTCCGTCCCTAAACCGGTTAACCTTCTTGTCTTTAAATCTATCCATGCTCCCATGATCTGACAGTGGGCAAAATTTTTTCCATTTCCGTCATAAAAATTATGATGGAACTCGAAGAACATTCCATCTGCACTCAAACCCACCAGCTCCAAGGAAACCTTTACAGGCTTCCCTAAAAACGCTTCCTTAAAATAATAAACATGTTCATGGAATACCACTGGCCCAATATTGTTCTGTGACATCGTCTTTTGGTTAAATCCCAGTTCCAATAAGAAGGACATTCTTGTATGGCTCATGAAATTTAAATAAGCCGAATTGGCCATATGGCGATTGGCATCCACATCGCTCCAGCGTATTTCAAATTCTTTTATATACATTCTTTTATTTTTGTACTTTTGAAATTATTATGCATGCATAATAATTTCAAAAGTACTATTTTTTACAAACAATAGATATTTTTATTTCCATTTTTGGCGTATCCGATTATTTTTAATTCTTTAAATCCTTTACCGAAATGAGCAACAAAGCAGCCTTTATAAAAGACCTTTCACTACCTGCAGTAGCAGCACCTATGTTTCTAATATCCGGCCCACAACTGGTGATTGAATGCTGCAAGAACGGAATAGTTGGTACTTTTCCCGCTCTAAATCAACGTACTACGGAAGGTTTTGAGGACTGGTTGATTGAGATTAAAACCGAATTAAAGAGATATGAGGAGGAAACTGAAAAAAAGGCAGCTCCTTTTGGCGTAAATCTAATAGTCCACCCAACCAATCCACGATTGGAAGCTGATTTAAAAGTTTGCATAAAACATAAAGTTCCTTTAATTATTACCTCCTTGGGCGCTGTGGCCCAGGTGGTGAACGCCATCCATGGTTATGGAGGTCTTGTCTTTCACGATATCATTATAAAAAGACATGCGGAAAAAGCTGCCGAAGCCGGAGTGGACGGATTAATTCTGGTTGCTGCTGGCGCAGGAGGACACGCCGGCACTATAAACCCAATGTCCTTAATTGCCGAGGTTAAGAAATTCTACAACAAAACCATACTGCTTTCCGGTTGTATCAGCACTGGGCGGGATATAGCCTCTGCATTGCAAATGGGTGCCGATTTGGCCTATATGGGAACGCGTTTCATAAATACCAAAGAAAGCCAGGCACCAGAGGAATATCGTAAAATGATTATCGACTCCGGAGCAAGCGATGTGGTCTATACTGCCGCAATATCAGGAGTGCATGCCAACTTTTTGGGAGATAGTTTAAAGGCCGCAGGAATTACGGAAGAAGATTTAAAAAAAGACAGGAAGATAGATTTTGGAAAGGAGTTGAACACGGAAGCCAAGGCTTGGAAAACAATTTGGTCCGCTGGTCAGGGTGTCACAACCATAGATAACGTTGAATCCGTATCAGGGTTGGTAGCGAACCTCAAATCAGAATTTAAATCGGCCATACAAGCCCAAATAAAAGTTTTGGAAATCTATCCTAAATAGGTATTGTTAAAACCATTGTTTTTATTTTCAATGAATGGTCCTAAAACAACTCTAAGGGTCTCAATCTAAATAATACTAAGTGATTTGGTCTAAATTAAATTACAATTTTCCTGAACAATGATTTCTACAGGAACATCCATGTTTAAATCGGAGGAATCCTGTTCCGTAAGAAATTTGAACATCCCCTTAATGGCCGTATAGCCTTGGAACTCTGGCTTTTGATTTATCAAAAAATCAATTTCCTTGTTCCTAAGACATTTAATGTTGTCTTCATGTAAATCGAAACCAACGACTGATACATTGGAAACACTATGGGCCTTGAGAATATCAGGAATTAGGTAGGATCGTGCATTTGTGACAAAAATGCCCTTTGGCCTTTCATCCTTAAACCAACTTTCAATTTCAGAATTAATTTCAAAAGGTCTATCTACAGGATGGTTAATGGTCATAATGGAGATTTTACTATCCTTAAAATTTGTTCTAAAAAATTCCCTGAAACCATTTTCCCTTTGTTGATTATTGGCATGTAACCCCCTTTCGGTAACTATATTAACAACAAAATAAAGTCCGTCGTTACCTACAAGGCCATGCAGGAGCCTTCCGGCCACTCTACCAGCTAAATTTGAGTCTTGGCGAATAAAAAAGGATGGATAGTCCAGCTTGACTTCAGTGTCCAAAAAAACTATGGGAATATTATCTCTCTTGGCCTTACTTAATAGATTATTGCTTTCCACCATAAAAAATGGCACAGTAACCACAGCGTCATATTTTTTATTCAAAATGGCATCACCCATTTTTATAAAGGAAAAGGGATCCGTAAAGTAGTAGTAGGAAACTAAAATACCCATTTCACTCAATTCCTCCACAGCCTTTTCAATACCCTTTTTGGGAAGATTCCAATAACTCCAATTGCTGGAAACCTCGGGTATAAGTACGGCAATCTTTAATTTCTTACGTCCGGCTAAATTTAGACGGCTGGCAACTGTGTTCTTTTTATATCCCGTTTCCTTAATAATAGTCTCAATCTTATCCCTAGTTGCCTTGGATACACCGGGTCTATTATGCAACACCCTATCCACGGTTCCAATGGAAACATTGGCCAACTTGGCAATTTGCTTAATTCCAATAAGGTTGTCCATATACAGGGGATATCTGAGATTAATAATAAAAGGGCAAAAACAACGGCAAAATTACGATTTGTAACTATCTAAAACCTACCCAAAAGTATATTCCTAAAATGTATTTTCATTTCTATCCTTGCATGTACCTTGTTATAGGGAGAATAACGGTTTTGGTCTTGCCCCGTAATACATTTGACTGGTACACAAATCACTAACATCCAATACCACATGACTTCTTCCTTAGTTATCCATTTACAAGATGACCTGGCCCAACTAAAAGGATGGCTTCATAATTTGGGCCTTTTTGATTTTTCCTTTGGATGAAAACCACAATATAATAATCACAAAGGCCCATATCTACTCTTTTATACCACTATAAATCTAATTATCAATATTTGAACACCTTGTCTCCTGCCAAAACATCTTGAGCCTTGTCATCAAAAGTGGATTTCAATCCTGTCCTAAGGGCTGCCGTGGTCATAATGTTGGCAATAGAATGATTATAGGCCGCATCAATTGGTCCGTTAGTTTCCTTTCTACTCCTTACACATTCCATCCAATTCAACATATGTAAAGAAGTCATATTATCAGCGCCCGTATCGGCAGAGGTAACCACCTGTGTTGCACTTTCTGACAAATCGAATTCCGGTAAACGATTCGCCTCCATACCCATTTTATTGGCATGGGAAGCATTCAATCCACCGTTAGGACTAACTTTATTGGTGTCCAAGTTTAATTCTCCGCCATTGGAATAATAAATCTCCTTGGTACCTCCGGCAGAATTGGTAAACCTAGAGGAATATACAACTTGGAATCCTTTTGACATATCATCCAATGGGCCATAATCAAATACTGCTGTCATGGTATCGTAATTTTTTCTTCCATCTTTCCAAAGATAAATTCCGCCATTGGCAGCCACACTTCTTGGATGGTTCAATCCTGTAAACCAGTGTACCGTATCTATCTGATGGGACATCCATTGCCCCGGAATTCCAGAAGAAAAAGGCCAAAATAACCTATATTCCAAATACTTTCTTGGATCCCAGGCCTCATAAGGTCTATTCATTAAATAACGTTTCCAGTCGGTATCCGATTCCTTAATTTCACTGGTCAGTTGAGGCAAGCGCCATCTATCGGGTTGGTTAACGTTCCAACTCATTTCAACCATTACAATATCACCAAATTTACCAGATTTAATATAATCGTTGGCCGCGTGGTAGTTCTTTCCACTACGTCTTTGGGAACCAATCTGGAAAACGATTCCCGAGTCCAGGACTGCCTTTTTACCTACCCTTGCATCATCCATGGTTTCAGCAAACGGTTTTTCCACATAGATATCCTTTTTGGCATTGGCCGCTTGAACCGTATGCAGGGCATGTTGAAAATCCGGAGTGGAGATTATAACGGCATCAATTTTATTTTCATCATACATTTCATCATGGTTTCTCCAAACCCTAACCTTTTCCCCTGTTTTCTCCTTAAGGTAAGCGGCTCCTTCGTCCCTTCTTCGGTTCCAAATATCCGAAACCCCCACAATTTCAAAGTTCTGTTTTTTATGATGGCCCAAAAAAGCTGGAATCAAGGCACCTTTGGCCCTATTTGAAAACCCAGCAATTCCTACCCTTACCCGATCGTTGGCACCAATGATCTTACTATAACTTTTGGCACCCATGGCATTAACCCCCAAGGCTATACCCCCCGAGGCCAATGCCGTTTTCTTAATAAAATTTCTACGTCCTTCACTCATGATCTGTATTTTAAAATTAAACCTAATTTAAAACTCCCGCACTTTTATACTTCTAAAGGAAACGTGGTCACCGTGATCCTGCAATAGGATTCTACCGGCCGGAATGGTCCCAAAATTTTCCCATTTCTCGTACTTACTTTTTTCCACCAATGCTTTAAAAGCCTGGCTAAACCGGTCATATTCTACCACCTTCACGTTATTCAGCCAATGTTCAACATGGCCTCCCCTAACAACGATACGGGCATTGTTCCACTTATCCACACCATTAAAGTTCTTGCCCCTGGAATTTTCAAAATTCTCGGCCCGAATAAGATCGTACAAAGACCCTACGGTCCTATTGCCATTTTTCCCCTTTTTTGCGTCTGGATGTTCCTTATCATCCAACACCTGAAACTCCAGACCAATGGCCGAACCTTCGCCCATATTAAGACCTGGATCAACAAAATATTTAATGCCACTATTAGCCCCTTTGGTCAACTTAAAATCAATACTTAACTCAAAATTGCTAAAAGCCGATGTAGTTACAATGTCCCCACCATTCCTGGATTCTGCTCCATCAGATGACAGAACACTTAACGTGCCATTTTCCATATTCCAGCCTTTCTCTGGAAACGCATCCAGTTTGGCACCTCTCCATCCTTCCGAAGTTTTTCCGTCCCATAATAATCGCCAGCCTTTCCTAATTTCATCAGAGGTAAGCTGATTTTGCAAATAGCTTATTTCCGGGGCATATACAGCTACCTGCTTACGCTCCTTTTCCAAATCTGTGGTTTTGATCCTAATATTCTTCCATTTTACTGTTTTCCCTTCCAAACTTTCGTCATGGATGGAATGTACCTGAAAGGCAATAAATCCTTTCGCGGTAGCATCATCTACCAAGTTGGCACATTGGATTCCATTGATCCAAGTCCGTATGTTTTGTCCTATAGCCTCTATTCTGTAATGGTTCCATTCTCCAGGCTTAAAAGCATTTTGCCCTTTGTCGTTTATGGAAAGGGGATAAAGCCAACCTCTTCTGGCTTCATCATAGACCCCACCAGCCCATTTTCTATCACTGGTTTCAATTTCACATTGGTATCCATGTACCCTTCCGTCCATGTATTCAGGAAGGCTCAAACTTCTAAATTGTACTCCTGAATTAAGCCCATTCTCTACAAATACATCAAACTCCAGAATAAAATCGCCATAAGCCTTTTTTGTGGCCATAAAACTATTGGGGGTATTCAATCTTGAAGTACCGATCATTTCCCCTTTTTCGATCTTATATTTTGCATCCCCATTCAATTGTTCAAAATTGGAAAAGTCCTTTCCATTGAACAAGGTTTCCCAACCATCCTGGGCAGAGGTAAGGAAGAATGTAAAATGAAGTAGCAATACCAAGCACAAGTTGGTTGATTTTCTATTAGCCATAATTTTAGATAATTAATTTTCGTTAACGTTAACGAAAGTATGAAAATAGGCTGAAACTCCAACTGGTTAATTGACTAATTCGTATAAATTGCTTACATTAATAATGAATTGAATAGAATTTAACAATAATTAATGACAAATTCTATAATTTAGAATAACATTATACCTTCCTTATAGAGACCAGCTATTATCATTTTTAAAACTTGGCGGATTACCTTACATTGCAATTTCCTTTTAACAAATAAACAATTCTATAGAACAACCTCTATGCCTATAATTCCCTCCCTTTACAACCCACCATTCCTTTTTAAAAGTGGACATTTCTCCACTATTTATTCAGGAATGATACGCAAGGTAATTGGCCTTACCCAAGAGCGGGAACGGTTAGAGCTCGGCGATGGGGATTTTATGGACCTGGATTGGAGCTATGCAGATACACCAACGTCTGAATTGGTCATACTTTTACATGGTCTGGAAGGCAATGCGCAACGCCCTTATATTACCGGCAGCGCCAAGCAGTTAAATGTTAACGGCATTGATGCCTGCGCTGTTAATTATAGAGGATGCAGTGGTGAAACCAATCGACTTTTCCGATCTTATCATTCCGGGGCAACAGAAGATTTAGAAGCAGTAATAAACCACATTCTAAAACTAAACAAATATACCCGTATCTATTTAAAAGGATTTAGCTTAGGTGGTAATATGACCTTAAAGTACTTGGGAGAAGGCAGGTTGCTTCCCAAAGAGATAAAAGGAGCTATCGCAATATCTGCCCCAGTTAACTTGCATAGTTCCTTAATAGAACTTTTAAAACCAAAAAATATAATGTATGCCCAACGGTTTAAAAAGCATCTTATAGAAAAACTGCGGGCAAAACAATTGCTGTTTCCAACAATGATAAGCGATACGGATATTGCAAAAATAAACACCTTAAAAGATTTTGATGACATATATACCAGCAAGGCGCATGGATTTAAAAATGCCATTGATTATTACCAAAAGTCCAGTTCGCTACAATATATCCCTGCAATAAAGACACCTACATTAATTATCAACGCCAAAAATGATTCCTTTTTAGGTGAACAATGTTACCCCTCCAGGGAAGCTGAGCTAAATAAATCCGTACAGTTTGAACAGCCATTGTACGGGGGGCATGTTGGGTTTTATGACCAAAAGAATATCACTTATACCGAAAAAAGAGCATTAAAATTCATCGAAGAACTTTAATAAAATAATCTATTTGCTATCTTAGTGCAATAATTTAAAAAAACGATGAGAAAATTATTTATCCCTTTGGCCTTAGTTGCTATGATTGTTAGCTGTGGCGAAAAAAAAGAAGAAAAGAAGGAAGGTTTTGAAATGAACCGTACCAAAAAGGAAGTTAAAGCGGAGCCTGTAAGTGAGGGAGTACCCGTAGACATGAATAATAAAGGTGTTGGCCCCATTAAATCCGTAAAATTTGCAGATGCCATAGATACTGAACTGGCTGCAAAAGGACAAAAAACATTTAGCACCATCTGTGTAGCATGCCATATGGCGGAGCAGCGTTTAATTGGCCCGGCTCTAAAAGGTGTTTTTGAGAGAAGAAGCCCAGAGTGGGTAATGAATATGATATTGAACCCTGATGGAATGCTCAAAGAAGATCCTATAGCGAAAGCCTTGTTAAAAGAGTATAACAATGCGGTTATGCTAAATCAGAATCTTTCTGAAGATGATGCCCGTGCGGTAGCCGAGTATTTAAGGACTTTATAGTATCCCATTACCAAATACAAAAAAAGAAAAGTGTTTGTACCAACCCTAAGGTTGCAGCAAACACTTTTCTTTTTTTGTATAATTTATCTTAAACTTTGTCCACAACAACTTTATAGGTTGGGTCCTCGATTACATTTACATCTATTATTTCGTCAGCATTTTCCAACAACCTTATACAGTCACGACTTAAATGTTTTAGATGCACTTTTTTACCCACTTTGGCATAACGTTCGGTTAGTTTATTTAGAGCCTCAATTCCCGACATATCCGCCACCCTGCTTTCCTTAAAATCGATAATTACTTCTTTGGGATCGTTCTGTATATCAAACTTTTCAGCGAAAGCGGTAGTAGACCCAAAAAACAATGGTCCGTATATTTCGTAATGTTTTACCCCGTTTTCATCTATGGTCTTTCTGGCCCTAATACGCTTGGCATTTTCCCAAGAATAAGCTAAGGCAGAAATAATTACCCCAAACAAAACGGCAACGGCCAAATTATGGGTAACGGCCGTTATTAAAGTAACTAAAACCATTACAACCACATCAGAAGATGGCATTTTTCTAAACGTCTTAAAACTGGCCCATTCAAATGTCCCGATTGCCACCATGAACATAAGTCCAACCAAAGCTGCCATCGGCAATTGTTCAATTAAATTAGATCCGAACATTATAAAGACCAACAACATTACTGCCGCTGTAATCCCAGATAAGCGGGCTCTGGCGCCAGCAGAAGTGTTTATCAAACTTTGTCCGATCATAGCACAACCACCCATACCGGATAGAAATCCTGAGAAAATATTTGCTGTTCCTTGAGCTATACACTCTTTGTTGCCACTTCCGCGAGTATCGGTAATTTCATCTATTATGTTTAATGTCAATAGACTTTCAATTAAACCAACTCCTGCTACAATGGCCGCAAAAGGAAAGATTATTTTAAATGTTTCCAGAGTTAAAGGAATATTCGGAATGGATATAGGTGGAAATCCTCCACTAATACTCTGCCCTTCAGCCATGGTATCCGCCACTGTAAGTGTATCAATACCAAAACCAAGAACTATAGCCGATACCACAACAATGGCCAATAATGATGAAGGTACGGCCTTGGTTAATTTCGGCAAGCCCCAAATGATCAACATGGTTAAAAGCGTTAACCCCAGCATAGTCCATAATGCCGGTCCGGATAACAGATCCGTAGTGCCCTTCACATAGAAATTAGGGAACTGGGCCATAAAAATAATAATGGCCAGTCCATTTACAAATCCAAACATTACAGGATGTGGTACCAAGCGTATGAATTTACCCAATCTTAAAACTCCTGCCATTATTTGTAGAAGCCCGGCAATGATCACGGTGGCAAATACATAATTCAAAATAGTTTCCGGAGTAATCCCTGGAAACGTATTCTTTAATTCTAAGATCAACCCAATAAATATAACTGCCACGGCCCCTGTGGCACCGGAAATCATTCCTGGTCTACCTCCTAAAATAGAAGTTACCAAGGCCAATACGAAGGCTGCATATAATCCTGTTAGTGGCGAAAATCCAGGAATCAAGGCAAAAGCTATTGCTTCGGGAACCAAGGCTAGGGCTACGGTTAAACCCGATAATATCTCTGTCTTATAATCTACTTTCTGTTTAAAATCGAATAGATTTAAATACTTCTTCACATCTTTGTTTTAAGGGCGCAAAAGTAATGGATTTTCTTGTTTTAAAGGCTACGATATGCCTAAATGTGACATTTACAACAAATTACCAAGCTTGAAGTCCTAATAATTTCATGCCCAAATTACTTAAATCGGCCTTTTTATATTTGGTCTGTTCCCAATTTCTAGGGTCACCGGGAAAAGCATATCCTTCCGGTGCCAATCTATTTTTCCAAGAATTGATGCGCCAGGTTCTAAGGGACACATTGCCCTCTTCAGCCGGCATCATAGAGATATATTGGGCAATGCGGACCTTGTCTTTTGAATTATTGGGTCTTATGCCGTGGGGTTGCAAGCTATTAAAAATTAAAAGATCGCCGGTCTCCATCTTCACCTTTACAATCTTATCCTGCAGGTCGGTAACATCTGGCTTAAAACGGTCCCTATCCTCCGGCTGGTCAAGTTTCCAAGAATCATAATTGCGGTATAACCAGGGAATACATTGAAATCCTCCCATATTTTCATCGGTCTGGTCCGCTAGGGCCAATACTCCCTGTACATTCTGAGGTCTGGTTTCCGGGTCGTAGTCCCAATGTATAAACCCTTTTTGCTCAAATCCTGGCCGAATTGGAAAGTTTAGATTAGCCCTATCAATGGTTACCCAAAGTTTTTCCGTTCCCCAAATATCCACAAAAGCATCGTAAATTTTTTCTTGTTGCCTATTGTTCCATAGAGACTGATGGTTATAAACCTCTACCATCCCCGTACCCGTTAATTCCTTCATTTGCATTTCTGCTCTGGGTGGCGTATACCAACTGTTGGGATTCTTAGGGTCTTTCTCTTCAAATTCCCATATAAATTCCGCGGTTTCCTTTGCTTGGTCCTTTGTGATAGCATTTTTGATAACAATATACCCATTGTGCAACCAAAATTTCCAATCCTCCTCACTCAAGATCCGTAAAGGTTTTCCATTACTTCTGTCGTTCAAAACAATTTTACTGGTAGTAGATGTGGAAGGATTCCCCGGAATCTCCGCATGTGGGTTCTTGTTGTTTGCCTTGGTATACTTGGACCGCATCTCCTTGATTTTTTATCGTCACGAACAATACCATAATTTAAGGAATTTAATTGAAAATATCCCTTTTGTTGGACTGCCAATTGTTGGTGGAAAAACTCTTCCACAATGCTGTAGAATTATGGCAAATAAAAAACCGCCCTGGGTAATTACTCCAAGGCGGTCTTTAACTAAATAACCAACCAAAAACTTCTTTATATCGGTACCGTAAAACCTTACGGCAATAATTATATCTTTCTTTTTCTGGCCACTTTCATAGTCCCCAACTCGGTTTTCGTCCTTTTCTTATCCACTTGGGATTTTCCAGATTTCAAATAGGTAATAAATCCCTTCCCTCTAAACTTATAAACCGTTCCACTAGAGGAATGATAGAGCTCAATTGTACTATCATTAATAACGTACAACTCAAAGTAATCATTGTCCATGAATTCATAATCCAGTGTTAAAGTTTTGAGCGTTTCATCGTTATAAACATCAAATAAGGAATACTCACCTCGATAATCCCATAAAATGTCGTTGAAATGCATCCCGCTGGGGTCTACGGAGGAATTGAAGATAGATTTGTTTGCGTCATTATAGAACTGTAGGTAATTTTCCGAATCAAAATCATTTACTGCCCCCTCTTCACTAGTGGCTATCTTTTCCCAGACCTCATATTCTTGAAGCAGGTAATGTAAATTGTCATAAAATATCATGTCGTAATCAAAGTTATTCCTTTGGAAACCCTCCAAAAAATAAGAGGTTCGGCTATTGGCATCATATAATTCAATAGTATTATTATCAACTACAAATATCTCCAATTTCCAATAACCATCAACATCATGGTTTATTTGCAAACTTTCATTGAGTGTATTGAAATCGCCAACATCCATTCCAAACCCGTTCCCTGTTTTACCAATTCCCACTAAATTGTTATTGGCATAGATAGTTTTACCAATAAAAGAGACGGTAAACGCACGCTGTAAAAATGGAACTTCCCCATTGCCCGTGGTCTCATTAATATCTACGTACCAAAGATCATAGGATTGCAATACCGCATTGTTATTTATAATAGGGTCCTCTATATATTCCTCCTCGATAATAACTTCGGTATAACAACTGCTTGTTAAAATACCAAGGGTCAAAGTTGTGAGCAATAGCTTTATGGTTCTCATTTTTTAAAGATTGATGTTCTACCTCCATTAAAATCAATCTTTATGCCAACAATATTATATATTGATTATCAGCGCATTGCATTTCACAAATAAAACAATACTCATGGAGTACAAAATCTGTCCAACTAACAAGGTTCAAAGATTAATACAAAGGGTGTTGAATTCTTGTTTTGAATCTCCAAAAAACAGTCCTACATTGCCATGGATTTTAATAAACAATGCGCACTTCCAAATTGGCACTGGTTAATTTATAGACCATTGATCCTTTTTTAATAATCCGAAGCCCAAATAAAAGGGCAATTGGTAGACAAGAAGAAAAATTTAAAGAATGAAATGAGCACAATCAAAGTTAATTTTTTGCTTACCAACCGAAATAATTGGATTTTTTATGCGATAACGCAGTGGTTGTTCTATGCAGAAAGTTTTTCTTAAGTTCATTTATAAGTTTATGCAAAATTTTAAATAGATGAAAAACAATATGAAATTTGCAATGTTGGGCGGGGGTAGCTGGGCAACTGCCATTGTAAAGATGTTGACTGAAAATGCCGATGTAGTAAATTGGTATATGCGCAATACAGATGCCATTGAACACATTAGAACACAAAGACATAATCCCAATTACCTAAGTTCGGTAGAGTTTCATACGGAACAACTAAACCTCACGGACAATATTAACGAGGCCGTTGCCGATGCCGATGTACTTATATTTGCCATCCCCTCTGCTTTTTTGGAAAACGAATTGAAGCAACTTACGGTTGACATTAAGGACAAAATCATTTTTTCGGCCATTAAAGGCATTGTGCCGGAATCCAGTTTAATTGTTGGAGAACATTTTCATGTCAATTATAATATTCCCTTCGAAAACATTGGGGTCATTACAGGCCCTTGCCATGCCGAGGAAGTTGCTTTAGAGCGATTGTCCTATTTAACCATAGCCTGCGCAGATACCGAAAAAGCAGAATTGGTGGCCAAACACTTGAGCAGTGACTATATAAAAACCAAAATATCGGACGATATTATTGGAACTGAATACGCGGCCATGCTCAAGAATATTTATGCCATTGCTGCCGGTATCGCCCACGGATTGGGTTACGGTGATAATTTTCAAAGTGTGCTTATGAGTAACTCCATAAGGGAAATGAAACGATTTATTAAACGGGTACATAAAATGAAGCGCAATATAAACGACTCGGCCTATTTAGGAGATCTTTTGGTAACCGGCTACTCCGTTTTTAGCCGTAACCGTATGTTTGGCAATATGATTGGCAAAGGTTACACCGTAAAAAGTGCAATGATGGAAATGAAAATGGTGGCCGAAGGATATTATGCTACCAACAGTGCACACCTAATAGTTTCAAAACACAAGAAAAAATCGAAAACTCCTATTTTAAACGCTGTTTACGAGGTCCTTTATGAAAATAAAAGTCCAAAAAAAGTATTTAAGGAACTGACCGAAAAGCTCGATTAATATTTAAATGTTACTTCTATAGGCTACAAAGAATATTCCTGTAATAGCAATCCCTAAATTCTGTCCAGTGAAAAATTGGAGTGCTCCTCCAATGCTCCCTCCAAGGTTTCCCTATAAGAGTTAATTACCTCATCATCCAGTTTAAAAATGATTTTGAATTCGGCCAATATGGGTTCCATCAATTTTCTAATACTATCAATATCAAAGTATAACCGCCCTGTCCTTCGAATAAAGAAATCCATGGGAGTTTGCACCATTTCATTTTCAATGCCAAACTTCAATTCAGCTTTGGCCATACCCAACTCATGATTATCATCCTTTTGTGTGGCATAGTATTGCAATATAGTTTCGGTTTGTTTCCCATAATTGGTTACCAAATACCAAGCGTCATATTGTGAAAATCCCTCAGGGGTTAATCTTTCATGAATTTCTGCAATATATTTCTTAACGTATTTATACTTTTTAAATTCGTTGCCACATAATGGAATATGCTCGGTATCTGAAGGTTTTACTACAATCTCATAATCTTCCTCCATTTTTTTTCCGACCCTGTTCACCACTCTCTCTGCCATTTTCCGATAGCCCGTAAGCTTGCCCCCAGCAATACTGATAAGCCCAGAATCTGAAGTAAAAATCTCATCCTTTCGGGATAATTCAGAGGCGGATTTGCCTTCTTCGTGTATTAGCGGACGTAATCCTGCCCATGAAGATATGATATCTTCCATTTCCAAATTGATCTTCGGAAACATATTATTTACGGCAGATATTAAATAAATGGCATCGGCCACATCCGTTTTTACATCGTCCTTATTCTCATTGAAATTTGTGTCTGTAGTTCCTATATAGGTAATCTTACCCCTTGGGATCGCAAACATCATTCGTCCATCCGGAATATCAAAATACACCGATTGCTTTATAGGTAATTTTTCATAAGGAAAAACCAAATGCACCCCTTTTGTAAGATGTAGACGCTTTCCCTTTTTGGAATTATTAATTCCCCTAAGGTCGTCCACCCATGGTCCTGCGGCACTAATTACATATTTCGATTTTATTGAAAATTCAGTATCCATTACCGTATCTTTCACCTTAACCCCTGCAACTATGCCCTCTTCATATATAAAATCCTTTACCTCCGCATAGTTTAGTGCCATGGCGCCATGGTGCAAACTCGTCTTAATGGTCTCCATGGTAAGTCGGGCATCATCTGTCCTATATTCCGCATAATAACCTGCTCCTTTCAATATCTTTTTAGGCAACAAGGGCTCCAATTTAAGGGCCTCTTTTTTCTCCAACATTTTACGTTTGTCATCGCCCGTCACCTGGGCCAAAATATCATAGACCTTTAAACCAATAGAAGTAAGCCATTTGCCATAAGACCCATTTTCTATCAATGGCAACAACATTTTCTCCGGCAACACCAGATGGGGCGCCAATTTATGTACAATAGCCCTTTCAGACCCAACTTCCTTAACCAGCCAGAAATCAAATTGTTTTAGGTATCGTAAGCCTCCGTGTATCAGTTTTGTTGACTTGCTACTGGTTCCAGATGCAAAATCATTTTTTTCAACCAAGGCTACCTTCAAACCTCTGGATGCGGCATCCAAGGCAATCCCTCCACCCGTAATTCCTCCGCCGATCACAACCAGATCAAATGCCTCTTCCGTTAGTTTGGCAACGGTTTTTTTTCTGTCCAAATTAGAAAATCGAATATTTTTTGTCATCTTAATACTATATCGGTTAGTTATGAGGTGTATTTATCTTACTTCAACTAATGTCCTTAAAGGTAAATGATTATACTCCGAAATCAAAGGACAATTGTTACTCCAGCGTTATCGTTACAACAACTTCATTACCCAAAGCATCTACCACAGTGATCCTATGATTCCCTGGTTGGGGAATCAATCCTTTTTCATGAAAGTTTATAGTTTCCCCAATAAATTTTTCATCCAAATACCAATAAACCGGAGTTTCCGGTTTCGAATGGGCCAACTTCACTATTAATTCGTTCTTTTTCCCTTCAAAATTTTTGGGCAGCGTTATTCTACTTCCGTTCCTTGGATAAATAAATTCCATAACCGAAGTATTGGTTTCCTTGCAATTATCTAAAAAAGGAGGCAGGGCTTTATAGGTTGGATGACCCTTTTTATAGTAGAATTCCATTAATGGAGGCAGAACGAACCAGGACTCGCTCATTGTTTCGGACAAGTCCGCGCAGGAAGAATTAACCCTGAATTGTCTTTGCGGATTTAAATGTACCAATTGATGATAAGTACAGGCCTTTACATAATTTTGTTTCTTAGGGATAGAGACCACAGTAATAGGGCATATTTGGGTAGCCAAATAACCGCTTTCCGAACATACTTTGATATCTACAAACTCATCCTCAGGTTTTTGAAACCAGGTAGATCGGGGCAATACATCAAAAACATCGAATAAAATTGGGGCTGCGCTGGTGAGTCCAGTGGCGTTTGGTCTTCCCTCCCCATCCGCATTGCCAGTCCATACCCCTACCACATGGTCTTTGGTAACTCCAATGGCCCAAGCATCCTTGTTTCCAAAACTGGTGCCTGTCTTCCATGCTATCTGTTTGGAGGAATCAAAAAATTCCCAAGATTCGCTTCCCTCTGGTCGGTTAACTTTTTTCATGGTCTCCAAAGTGAGGAAGATACTTGCCGCATCAAAAATAGTTTTCACGGTGGATTTGGCACCAAAATCCACCACGGAATCCAATGTTAAAACAGGCTCCGAAAATTCCTTGTTAAAATACTCACTGGAGGTTTCATTAAAATGATTTACTGTTGATGCCAAGGAGGCATATGTCTTGCACAAATCCCATAGATTAGTTTCTGCCCCACCAAGAATTAAAGTAAGTCCGTAATGATCGGCAGGCCTGTTAAGCCCCCTTAAGTTAAATAGATCCAACTGATCCCTAAATTTTTCCAGACCATAAGATTGCAACAAACGTACTGCCGGAATATTGAGCGATTTTGCCAATGCCTTATCTGCCTCTATGGCACCACTATAACTCTCGTTGAAATTCTCAGGGGTATAACCCGCTATTTGAGTAGGAACATCAGGTATCAGCATATTGGGCAACAATTCTCCCGCATCCATCATGGCCGTATATAATAATGGTTTTAAAACACTCCCGGTACTGCGGTTCGCCTGAACCATATCTACATCCTTTTCATGTTCCTTATCCGTTGGTGTGTTACCAACATAGGAAAGAACCTTCCGTGACTTTACGTCCATTACCAGAACGGCAGCATTATAAACCTGATTCTGTTTCAAGGAATTATAATGCCTATTAACTATGGCGTTGATATTAATCTGAAGCTTTTCATCCAATGGGGTCAAAATTCTTTTCCCCTTGCTTTTTTTTGCCAAATACTGTACTAAATGAGGTGCAGTATCGGGTAATGGAAATGGCTTTTTAGGCAATTCTTCAAGTAGCGCTAATTGGTAAGTGGTGCTATCTATATGATGGTTTTCCAATAGTTTTTGAAGAAGTTTATTTCTTTTATTCCGTAATTTGATTTGATTTTTTCCAGGATAAATCAAACTAGGAGCATTGGGCAGTACAGCCAAAGTAGCAGCTTCCGCCCAGGATAACTGACTGGGATGCATGCCAAAATAACGCCAAGCCGCCACCTCCAGTCCTACCACATTTCCTCCAAAAGGAGCATGACTGGCATATAATTTTAAAATGTCTTTTTTGGAATAACGGAGTTCCAGTCTAGTGGCCAAAACCAATTCCTTGACTTTTTCCCAATAAGACCTTTTTTGATGGTTACGGGACAATCGTATCACTTGCTGGGTAAGCGTACTCCCACCTCTCACCGTTTTGCCTGCAAGAATATTTGCTATGAACGCCTTACTTATGGAAACAGGATTAAAACCAGGGTGAAGATAAAAATGGGCGTCCTCAAAATTTAGAATACAAGTCTCAAATCTGTGGGGTATGCTATCCACAACAGGAAACCTCCATTGCCCATCCTCGGCAATAAGCGCTCCCAAAAGCTTCCCGGATCTACTCTCAACAACAGTGGCATGTGGGGCGTTGAATAGTTGTTTGGGCAAACAGAAATAATAGGCAGTCAACAGTAGTACAAGAATCAGTAACTTTTTAGGATGCTTTATTATTAGCCTCTCCAACTTTTGAAAAGTTGTTACTCGTTTAACTGGATTCCTATCCGTTCCCAAATTCATATTCCCTTTCTACCAAACTAATTCCGATTTTATACCATTTGTAAAACCCCTTCTTCCTTTTTTTGGGTGAACAATTGATCCGCATATCCAGTCCAATCTGGAATAGTACCCAAATTATTCCAACAGTTTATATTAATACAAATTTGCTCTCTGGCACTTTCAAAGCTTAGAAACCCCAGCTGCATTTAAGCCAATGACTCCTTCTGTTGGGCTATTTCATTGTACCCGTGATTACCTTCCATTCTGGTAGAAGTAAAAATTCCGGTATAATAGTTTTTTTTAAGTTCCTTATTTATGAAATGTAATCCTTTTCCAAAAAGTAGCTTACCAAGGCTTCTTTCATCAATACAGATTGTTCCCCTGCCTTTAGAGGGGGCAATTCTTCCTTTATGGTATAATGCGGCCAGCCATCTTCATCAAAAAAATCGAACTCATAATAACCATAGGGTTCCAACAACCTACATATAGCAATATGCATTAGATTTAATTTTTCATCTTTCTTGTAGGTTTTATGAATCTGTCCCAATTCCTGAACACCCACCAAATATATAATTGAATCCAATTCCAAGGGATCGCTATCAGCAAATTGCGCCGATAGTTTCTTAACCAAAATCTCCCATCTATCTTTTAATTGTGTATCTCTCGACATAGTAATTTATTCCAATTTAGTTCTAAGGTTGGACTAAGTTATCCAAGCTGTGTAGAATTATCCAAAGGTACAAATCAAAGTTTTATATTTGTCAAAAGACTTTTCGGAATGGGTGTATTGGATATTATTTTAGGACTATTATTACTTTACGGTCTATACAAAGGAATTAGAAATGGTCTATTAGTTGAATTGGCATCACTAGTGGCCCTTGTCGCCGGTTTATATGGCGCCTTTCATTTTTCCTATATTGTAGGGGAATATCTTTCCAAAAATATGGAATGGAACGAACGATATATGAACACTGCTTCGTTTTTGATCACCTTTATAATTATTGTTCTGGTAGTAAATATGGCTGGGAAATTGTTGACTAAGATTGCTGATTTTGCCATGCTGGGCCTATTAAACAAAATAGCTGGAGGAATATTCGGTGCTCTAAAAGTAGCGGTCATACTCGGTGCCCTATTAATATTTTTCGACAGGACCAATAACCAATTGGGGTTTGTTAAGCAAGAATCTATTGACGAGTCCAAACTTTATAGCCCTGTAAAGGAATTAGGGGCCTTTGTTTTTAGTAAGGTACTTAAGGAAAACAAAGCATTGGAAGTAGAACCACCCAAGAACAAGGAACAAAACACCTATATAAAGGTTGGCGTATAATTATATCATCCTATGACACCAAAAAAATGTGGTGACCATAGGATGATATAGTTCTCAACCTTAAAACCAATTATTGGGTTGCACCCACTTTAGTATAAGTGAATTTTACATCCGTTTGTATGGTTAATCCTTTTACATCTGTAATATTATAGTTGGAAGTAACGGAAAAAGCCGATTTGTCTGTATTGAAAACAATATTCAAATTCTGGGCTGAACAATTGCCAATTAAACCCAAGGTACCACTGGAAAGTTTCCAAGTCCCTCCAATTTTAACCTTATTACTGCAACTGGACGCATTTTCCCCTTGTGAAAATTCATAGGCCCTACCTGGTCCGAAGGTATAGTCGGAATCCTTTTCGCAGGCCGAATATTGAACAAAAATATCCTTTTTGGGGTTGTCCTCCTCATCTTTGGTTATATCCACTTCTTTGTCCGCAAGTATTGCCGTTAGCTGCCAAGTTCCGATTAAACTGTTTTCTTCCTCGCCGAGTGCTCCTTCATAATCAGCAGGACATTCAATAGTGTTATCCGTACTACAACCCACAAATAAACTGCTCAGTGCAATGGTTCCAATGAGCATAAAACAAAATCCTTTTTTCATCTTTTCTTATTTTTTTATAAGAATGCAGAAAAGACAAAATGGTTGCGCAGAATGGATATTTTTTTTTACCACCCATGAATACAATTACTGCACAACCTCTACCCATTGGCCCTTAGTGCGTACTGCGTAATCATTGTTGTACATGGCTTCAGCCTGAATCCCTGGTAAATAATACCTGCCCAAATAAGATGCATTCAACAATACCCTAAATATTTTTGTTTCGTTCTTTTTCATATCAAAATAAAAATTCGCCCTATCATCCCGCAAATCCGTATAGGTTACCTCATTTTCAGCAAAATCTCCAAAATCTGTGAAGCGTGTATTTACAATTTCCCAGCCACTGGGGAATATCTCGGACAATGCCACATTTTTGATCAATTCTGCTTTGGTATTTGTAAGTGATACCTCAGCAACAAAATCCGAACCCTGCATTATAGAGGCAGGGTCCAATTTAGTGTCATTACGTCCTTTAAAGACCACTTTGGCAATTAGATTTCGCTGCATCTCCTTCTCCTCCCCTACAGGCAGTATACCACTTTGAATGATGCTCACGTATAACAAATTGGTGCCCGTATTTTTTATACTGATGGAATTGGTACCCGTTTTAATTCCCAATCCCATATTGGCCAAAGTTTTTTGTGTGTCTATACCACTATCACTCCCATTTACCGTTATACTGGCCTTAATCCCATTACCCCCAATCATATCGGCAAATTTTGCCAGTGCCAAAAGGCAATATGAAGTACTTTGGGTACTCATCCATTCATCATTACTTAAACGCTGCGCCAAAGTCTTGGCCATTTCCTGAGCTTTTATCTTATCCTTTAAAAGCACATAAGTTTCCAGGGCCATGGCCCTATTACGTTCAGAAGACCCGTAGGTATAATAATCATTTTTATTGGCCACAAAATCAATATTTGAGGACTTAATGATCTGTTGGGCCACACTCTCTTGACCAACAAGTGCATAAGTTGCCACCAAGCGGAATTTTCCCTCATTGGACAAATTGGGGGTTTCCCTTAGTCTGTTCATTGAAGCAATATCCGCATTTCCGGAAAGGGCCAGTGTATATAAACGATATGCCTGCGCCAAATCCGATAAGGAAGACCCTGCTCGCCATTGCCGTGCTATATTTTGCTGATAAGTTATCCAGGTAGACTTGAACCCTAAGGGCAGAACGTATCCCTTTTTCTCAGCTTCCAATAAAAAGTGACCCGCATAGGACGAACTCCAATCATCTGCATAATTTTGTCCTGGCCAATAGGAGAAACCTCCACTTGGCATTTGATAACTGCCAATTCTTTTTATGGCACTTTCTACGTTTTGCTGAATCTCTTTTTTCTTTGATGAATTAATATCAAAGATATCTGCCATAAATAATTGGGGAAAGGCACTGGAAGTGGTCTGTTCCAAACATCCATGCGGATATTGGATTAAATATTGCATCCTTCCATTAAAATTCATTGGTGGAAGGGTAGAAAATTCAACCTCTGCCCGGTTACTGCCCGTAATCCCAAAAGTTTTAAGATCTAGTGTCCTGTTACTATTGGCCTCCAAAACAACATCCTCGGTCACTGTGGTTAAAGGATTGGGGTTTACCACATCTATAGGTATTTCAAAAGAGGCTTTTTCACCATTCCCCGAAGCTTCAACTACTACCTTACCAACACCGTTATAGTCGGCCACTTTCAATTGAAAATAAGCCATTTTTTCATCTGGTTGGGAAAAGGAAACGTTTTGTATGGCATTGCCTTCTATACTAAAAGAGGGATCTTGTTTAATTTTCAAAGTCACTTCTTTTACCTTGTTTTCCATGGCAAAAACAGTAACGGGCAAAGTTACGGTCTCCCCTGGGGTAATTTTCCTTGGCAAGGACGCCAATACCATCAATGGTTTGCGCACAGGCGCTGTTTTTTCTGCGACACCGTAAGCAGCTTTTCCAGAATTTCCTGCTATGACCATAGTGCGTACAGATCCAACATATTTGGGTATGTCTATTTTATGTGATTTAGTTTCCCCTTCCTTTAGGGTAAATGGACCTAGATAAACCACCATAGGTTCAAAACGATTTGCCTTTTTATTTTTTGCTCCGGCCAATTCCCCGTCCCCACCTATCGCGAAGACCTGATTTATTCGGCCCCCATATGCTCCTATTACATCATCGTATACATCCCAACTCTTTACCCCTAAAGCCTCACGTGCATAAAAAGAATCCCAAGGATTAGGAGTTTTATAGCGTGTTAGATCTAGCAATCCTTCATCCACTATGGCTATGCTATAGGTCATGGCCCTACCTTTTTTCTCATTTACCTTGACCGTTATGTTTTCTTCCGGCCTTAAAACATCCGGCATGGATATTTCTGGCTGCAGTTTGGTCGAAGGATCTTCCACCGATATGGGAACCACCCCATACATACGAATAGGGGAATCGTTTAAGGTTGAGGCATGAGGCTGCAACAAACTAATATTTATATAAACATTTGGGGTGTACAATTCAGTTATCGGTATTTCAAATTTTGTTTCCCCTTTTTCCGATTCCACCCATAGTGAATGGAGTACCTCACTACCATTTTCAATGGTAACCAATGCCCTACCGCCTTGGGAACCCGGAAAGGTAACGGTGACTATTTCCCCAACTTTGTAAACCTCCTTGTCCGTGGAGAACATTAACATTGTAGCGGCCGAAGGATCATTTTTCATTGATTTCCCTGCCCATCCCGGCCAATCCACATAAATTGTCTTACCCGTTGCATGTCCGCCCCTTGGATCCTCCACCCTAACCAAATATCGGCCCCATTCAGGGTATTTTAGTTCAAAATTAAATGATGCCTTACCACTTGTATTTGTGCTAATGCTTTGCTCAAATACCTTTTCCTGATACTCACTGCTGCTAAAATTGGACAGATTGTCCGCAGAAGTCTCCCACCACCATCTCCAATTAACTTTATAAATGGTAACCTTTAGATTATTGGCCGCTTTGGCATTGCCCATTTCATCCACTGTTACAACTTCAAATTTATGGGGCTGATCTGTAAGCAACATACCCCTTAACTTATCGCCTTTGGGCACATTTAGGCCCACATAAGTATTGAATGGCGAAAATTGTTTTGTGAAGACATCTGTACTGAAATCACCTCCATTTTCATACACCTTGGTCATAAATGCCGCTCTAAGCATTCCCGGAGCCTGATTGTTAATTAGTGGACTTAACGAAAAGGACGCATTACCTTCGGCATTTATAGTACTATTGAAAACCACTTGATCTTCAGTGGCAAAGGCCCTGGTGGGGTCGTCAAAGACATACCCTGAAAAATTTTTAAAGGTTGTTGTCTGTACATTAAACTTCGCCGTAATATCCGCTTTTAGGTTTTTTGCTGGCGCTCCGTGGAGCCAAGCTACCTGCAGCGAACCTTTGATAGGCTTACTCCCGGACAACACCTCATCTTCAAACTCTGTTTTAATCTTTAGCCTATTAGGTTTGATCGTTTCAATCTTAACGATTTTAGTAAAGGTTGCCCCGCCTACTGAAACTTTGGCCAGCCAATTGCCGGTCGGTGCATTTTCATCGGTCCTAAAAACAAAATTGTAAAAATTATCCAGTGAATTGTTCTTTACCTCGCGGTGCACCACCTTGTTATAGGGATCTATCAATTCCAACTTTACTGGATGCCCTGCAGGAAGTCTATTGGCATTATCGTTCAATAGAAAAGAAACAAAAAGCTTATCCCCGGGACGCCACACTCCTCTTTCACCGAAAATAAAACCTTTGATTCCCTTTTGCAAGGCAACACCGTCAACGTTAAACTTGCTTACGGACAAGGCATTGCCGTCATTTAATTTGACGTAGGTTTTTTGACCATTGCTCTCCGCAATGGCAAAGTATGCCAAATTATCCGAGTCAAAGTTAGAGGTGCCATCCACCTCTGTTATTACATGACCGATAGGCTGTTGCTGGTAATTATAGAAAATTATCTTGGCTCCCGCTATGGGATTGGTACTCACAATATCATTGACGGCTACAAAATAACTTTTGTTAACCCCTTGTTTTATGGTTACTCCTAGGTCCGAAGCCAAAACATTGGTCCCTACTGTTTTATCATAATAATAGGTTGTATGGCAAGGATTATCACGTTGGTTCCAGTCGTAGTTAAAATAGTAATCTTCGTAATATGATTCCACTCCGTCCCATGAGCTGTTTTCTGTTTCTTGATCAAAATCATCGTCCGATGTTGTTTCATGGTCAAAATTGGTGTCTTCACATTTAAAAAGGCTATACGATGGTTTAAAACTTAATTCTACCCTGTACATGGCTCCTACTTCAGGACTAATGAGCGATTTTAAATCTAGGGCATGTGCCGACCATTTTCCACTATTGCCACTAAGATTGCTTTCCAGATCCAATTTCTTAGTGGCAATGGGCCTAGCTACCGTTTTTAAATTATAGTTCCCGTTAAGATTATTTCCTTGTAAAAACTGCAAAACATTACTTTCATAGATTTTAAGAACAGTTACGTTGACCGACTTCAGATTCACCGCTTCAAAATTTATTTTTAGGTTATTGGAGGATGGTAAAATTGTACCGTTGGATAACAGTCGGACTTCCGGTTTTATTTGTTCGAAAGCTACCCTCTCCGTAAGCCTTGTTTTTAACTTGTAGCCATTAGTACTTTCTATACCATCAAAAACCTCGAGCTGAATTGTGCCGGTCACCTCCTTGGAAGGATACACTTTTAAGGAATTTCCAACAACATTGTACTTAGGGTTGTTATCCCCTTCCAGTACCACAAGACCCTTAAAGTTCTGTCCTTTTTTTAAGGGATCTGAAAAATTGATGTTTATAATTTGATTTTCCCCGGTTTCCACCTTGACTTCCAGTATACTAAAATTATTCTTACCCGGGATCTTTATTGTATTCTTTCCAGAACTATCTATATTTAAAACCTTACCATCCCAAACAACCTCCAATTCCGTATCCTCCGTAAATCGTTGAATACTATCAATTTTAAAATGAAATTGGGTACCTTCAGCTATGGATGAATCGAATTTAACAGAAACACTTTTCCCCTTCTGTTTTACCTCCAACAACTGTTTGGCATTTTTTAAACTTAATTGATCGGCACTTTTCAATTGTCCTTCTATATATTGGTAATCCTTGGAGTAGGACTGTACCGCCTGAGTATATATATTAAACTGTTGTTTCAATGTTTTTACACTGAAATTGAAATGGCGTAAATCCTTTGGGACGTCATTTATAATAGCCCCCAGATCCAAAGTAAAGCCGTAGGTGCTATCTTGTTGAAAACTGACTTCAGGTATAAAAGCAATAGTTCTACTATCCAAAGCAACTACCTTACCTTTTGTCTTGGGAACTACCTGTAACAAATCGTTATTTAGTTCCTGTCCGCTTTCCCATGAATCAATAGGCCGATTCAACACTACCCGAACATCCGCTTTTACAGAAATAATTCCATGGGAAACTTCTGTTATATACTCCTGATAAAGATTTAAGTTATCTATTGGAGTTTTGCCAGTGTCTTTTTTGGGGTTACAACCAAAGATGAAAAGAAATATTAGGGCGCGGACAATTAATTTCATGAAAGGAACCAATTTTGTACTGTAAAGATAGAAGGTTTTCCTTTTGAGGAATATTTTTTGAACAAATTAAGCTTGTCAAAAGGCAATTGACTTCCTCATTTCAATTGCAGACTAACTCTTCAAATACGGCTTGCCTATTTTGTGTTTAGGACACCCAGAAAATCGTATACTGGTGGTCATCCTTGTATTACAAGATTATATTTAGGTATGCATTTCGTCGAATAAATCAATTAATTGGACTCTCTACAAAATATTTTTTTTAATATTACAATGTTGGTCACGAGAAGCCAATTACGAGAATACAAGAATTCCCCATTCTTCCTTTTCTTCCTACTTACAAATAGAACATTGTATGAAAATGAAATTGCATTATTTTATAATGCTATTGTTCGCATTTGTAGTAGTCTCTTGTAGTACGGAGCCTATAGAGTCGGCAAATAGTCCCGAAGCAGAAAACGCGGTCGAGGTGGAGCAGGAATTACTTGGTATCGTCAACGATCACCGTATTTCCTTGGGATATGCGGATTTGGATTATAGCGCTATAGCCTATGAATATGCTAATAAGCATACGGACTATATGATAGCCAAAGGTTCTATTAATCATGATAATTTTAGTGCGCGGGCCTCGGATATCTCCCAAGCCGTAAATGCTTCTTTTGTTTCCGAAAATGTAGCTAAAGACTATGATTCAGCTGTTGAAGCTTTTCAAAAATGGTTGGCTAGTTCCGACCATAGAAAAACCATAGAAGGCGAATTCACCCACACAGCGGTAAGTGTTAAGAGAAACTCCGATGGTAAACTATATTTTACACAACTCTTCTACCGATAGTCTTCCTTAAAGCAGTTTACTTTTCTTATTTTTGATATTAATCCTTGTGGTAATTTGTAGCGCATTGTTATGCCCTTTCAAAAATAAGCAGGACTTTATAAATCTAATTTTAATAAGATAGAGCTATGTCCATAAAACAACCTTTCAATTTAAATAAATGGATTTCTGAAAACAGAGCGACTTTAAAACCTCCAGTGGGAAACAAAAACCTTTATACGGAATCAGGGGACTATATTGTAATGGTGGTTGCCGGCCCCAATGCCCGAAAAGATTATCATTACAACGAAACGGAAGAGCTTTTTTATCAGTTGGAAGGAAATATTGAGGTGCATATTCAAGAAAACGGCCAAAAAAAGACCATGCAATTAGGTCCAGGGGACATGTACCTGCACCCGGCCAAAGTACCTCATTCCCCAGTTAGGCAAGCAGGATCCATAGGCTTGGTCATTGAACGTAAAAGGGCCGAGATGGATGCTAAAGATGGCCTGCTTTGGTTTTGTGATAACTGCAACAACAAACTATATGAGGTTTACTTCACTTTAAATGATATTGAAAAAGACTTTTTGGGTCACTTTAAGACATTCTACGCTTCTGAGGAGCTGCGGACCTGTAATAATTGTGGTACAAAAATGCCAGTTGATGAAAGGTTTATTGCAAAGGAAGACAAATAGATAACTTATTAATTTGGTAATTCCCCTAAAGTTCTAAAACTAAGCTCAAAACCATTTAGAACCACAAAAACGTTAAATACGTTTTTAACAACATTTGTGCCCCCTAATACCTTAGTCAACACAATAATTTGTAAATTTGAAAAAATATAACAATAATCGCTAAAAAAGTTATAAATGTCAAAAATTGCACAGGATTTTGAAATCCAAGAAGCCTTGGAAAAATTAGGTATAAAAGCTTTAAATAATGGAACTTCAACTGGTTCCAATAATTTTGCTTCTGGAGAGGAATTATCATCGTATTCTCCTGTAGACGGAGCTTTAATTGGCAAAGTAAGGACAACCTCCAAAGCGGATTATGAAAAAGTAATGGACGCCGCCACCAGCGCCTTTAAAATATGGAGAACGAAACCCGCACCTCAAAGGGGAGAAATAGTACGCCAATTTGGGGATAAACTACGTGAGCTTAAGGAACCATTGGGAAAGTTGGTCTCCTATGAAATGGGGAAATCTTACCAAGAAGGTTTGGGAGAAGTTCAGGAAATGATAGATATCTGTGATTTCGCCGTAGGCCTGTCCAGGCAATTACACGGTCTTACAATGCACTCCGAAAGGCCTGGTCATAGAATGTACGAACAATATCATCCGCTAGGGGTGGTCGGTATAATTTCAGCTTTTAATTTCCCTGTTGCCGTATGGGCATGGAACACTGCACTGGCTTGGATCTCCGGAGATGTCTGTGTTTGGAAGCCTAGTGAAAAAACACCGCTCTGCGGAGTAGCTTGTCAAAATATCGCTGCTGCGGTTTTCAAGGAAAATGATCTTCCGGAAGGAATTTCCTGTTTGATCAATGGGGATTATAAGGTAGGCGAATTCATGACCCATGACAAAAGAGTGCCATTAGTGTCTGCAACAGGCTCTATACGCATGGGAAAAATTGTAGCACAGGCAGTAGCCGCTCGTTTAGGAAAATCCCTTTTGGAGCTTGGAGGCAACAACGCAATTATAGTAACCCCGGACGCGGATATAAAAATGACTGTTATCGGAGCGGTTTTTGGGGCGGTAGGTACTGCAGGGCAACGCTGTACCTCAACGCGTAGATTAATTATACACGAATCCATTTACGACAAGGTAAAAGACGCTGTGGTTACCGCTTATAAGCAATTGCGTATAGGAAATCCGCTAGACCAAAAAAACCATGTGGGTCCGTTGATCGATACGGACGCCGTAAAGATGTACCAGCAAGCGCTACATAAGGTTGTGGAAGAAGGAGGCAAGCTTATTGTTGAAGGGGGAGTGCTGCAAGGTGCAGGATATGAAAGTGGCTGTTATGTAAAGCCGGCCATTGCAGAAGCCAACAATACCTATGAAATTGTACAACACGAAACTTTTGCCCCAGTGTTATATCTTCTAAAGTATTCCGGAGATGTAGAAAATGCCATCAACATTCAGAATGGAGTGGTTCAAGGCCTATCTTCTGCAATTATGACCAATAACCTAAGGGAAGCAGAGCATTTTTTATCCACCCAAGGTAGTGATTGTGGCATAGCCAATGTAAATATTGGAACTTCCGGTGCCGAAATTGGAGGTGCCTTTGGTGGAGAAAAAGAAACAGGTGGAGGCCGTGAATCTGGCTCGGATGCTTGGAAAATCTATATGAGAAGGCAGACCAATACTATAAACTATACCACCGAATTGCCTCTGGCGCAGGGTATAAAGTTTGATCTTTAGATATAAGACCAATAAAAAACCCGCTATGTACTGGTTTATCTCCAGTACATAGCGGGTTTTAAACTAACCAACCAAAATTATCCTGAAGATTTGTTTTTGAAGTGCTCCAAGACAAGAACTTGCTATTTGAATGTTTAGAAAGTTATAAACCCGTAGCCACTTGAAAATTTCCCCTCCCCCCGAATAGGTCCATTAGAAATAGCTGCGGGTTTAACCAAACTAACTCAAATAATTATTGTGGTAAAGACCTATTTCAATGCCGGAACTTAGTCGGGAGAAATAAGGTCTTTGTAATTGTAATATTTCCGCTAAAGTCTACATTCCATACCACGTATAAAAGCAAAACTATATAGATGGTATTAAAATTTGTATAATTGGTAAGTTTTCAAGGAATTACACTAATTTTTTGGGTAGAAACGCGCCCCAAAACCATTAATTATAGGTAATCATAAAGGTTAAAGAAAATGCTCTACTCCAAACAAACCTTTAAATCTTTTAAAAAAATTAAAAAAAGGGAAAATGCACCCTTAAGTACCGCTAACTATTTGATATGTAATATTTAAAGTGGTTTTTTTAACATTTAAGGGAAATTTTTAATATATTTAAGCTAAACCCAAACAGTTATTTAAAATGTCTAAAAGAACAACCAATATCTTGGGTATAGTAATCGCCGTTATTGCCGGAACTTATTTTAACATCATGATGTGCAATAACTGCTCAAGTGAAATAGACGATATTTCTTCTGTAGAAAACTCTGAAGTTATAGATAACAGCAATACGGTTGTGGAGAAAAAGCAAAAAAAAACCCTAATTAATATAACTAACCCTAATCTATAAACTATATGGAAAACATGAATACCTGGTGCTGGTTAATTCCGGCCGTTGTGGGTATAGTCTGCGCTTTATTTGGCTATTTGATCGGAAAAGGAAAAAGCCCAGACATAGACCAGTCTTCAGAATTAAGAATCCTTAGGGACAAAAACATTCAACTACAGGCAGATTTAGCCTCCTGCAACAAACAATTATCCCAAAAAGTAGAGTTGGCCGTTCCTTCGAAACCGGTTACTCCAGTAGCCGCCGCTGAAGCACTGATGCCTTTTAATGCACAAGCTGCCAAATCGGTCTTTGGCAAAGCAATAAAACAGGACGATTTAAAGATTGTGGAAGGAATTGGTCCAAAAATACAGCAACTTTTTAATTCCTTTGATGTTAAGACTTGGAAAGATTTGTCGGAAACCGCAGTCGCGAGATGTCAAGAAATATTGGATACCGGCGGTGCCCGATACAAGATTCACGACCCTGCTTCTTGGCCTATGCAGGCGAAAATGGCCCATGAGGGAAAATGGAAAGAATTGCACAAATGGCAAGAAGAACACAAAAGGGGCAAGCTATAGCACTTTCAACTCCATACCCGCCTATTTTCCAAATGAAGGTATCTGTCAAGCGGATAAAACGTATAAAAAAAGTGAAGCGTTAAATGCTTCACTTTTTCTTTAATAATAAGTTTCAATATTTATAGAATTCAATAGTATTACACCATTCTACCGTTGGCTTCCACCCACTTAAACCTATAATTGTCTTCTGGAAATTTCATCCTGGTAGCGATTCGCTCCAACCTATCTGGCAATTTCATTAAATAATCCCTTGCCCTTTCTGCATCATCGTTAAGAGTTCTAATGCTATCCAATTCCCAATAGCTATTCAATTTTTTCAAAATTTCTATGTAATCCTGAGCGGTGTACACTCCAAGTCTCTGGGCACAATTGGAAAAGTTTTCAAAAGCCGTTCCTATGCTTCCACCAGATTCCCTTAAGAAATGTGCCGGCATAACAATTTTTTTCTTCATCATATCGGCAAAGGCCAACATCATCTGGCTCGGGTCGTTTTCAAAAATAACCTTAACAAACTCCCTATATGCCAAATGGTGACGCATTTCGTCTCCAGCAATAATGGTACACATTTTACCTAGAAGGGCGTTTCCTCCTTTTTTACACATTTGACCTACCCTTTTATGGGAAATATTAGTGGCCAATTCTTGAAAAGAGGTATATACAAAATTCTTATAGGGATCCCTATCGGTTCCAATGTCGAAACCGTCGGCTATTAAATGTTGTGTGGTTATTTCCATTTCCCTCATATTTACCCTACCGGCCAAATAAAGATATTTGTTTAACACATCACCGTGCCTATTTTCCTCAGCCGTCCAATGACGCACCCATTTGGACCAGCCATTTTTATTTTCCCCGTGTTGGTCTATTCCTTCAACATCCATTAGCCAGGATTCGTAGGTAGGTAGTGCCTCCTCGGTTATGGTATCCGCAACCAAGGTAACCCAAAGGTCATACCCCAATTCCTTAGCTTCTTCCCGTATCTGATTTACATGATCCATAAACCCTTCACTTTGTGTATCGGGTAAAAAATCTGTGGGTTGCCAAATATCCTGTATAGGAATAAGGTATTGGTCTATAAAACCATCCACCTTTCCCTCAATGGATTTCATCACTTCTATTCTAACGTTCTTATTAGACATTCTTCAAATTTTATGTAAATATCCTTAATAATCTTGATAATCTGCCTCCAATAGGCAGTAAATTTTAGTTCCTTCCCATTTCGGACGGATAAAACAAATATACTGGATCACTCTGCCAATATTGTTTTGAATCCACATCCATAATTGTCAACGGACCTCTAAAGGCCGCTCCAGTGTCAACATTCCAAATATTGGCCGCATTTTTTGGGGTTGTCCTCCCAATCCTAGTTACAGGTGTATGGCCAATAAAAATCTCCCGGTAATGCGTTAACCTTTGAGGATAAAATTCATCCTCTTCGGTCAGAGATGGATCTATGGACAGCGCCAATTCCCAAAGAGTTCTGTCCCAATAATAGGTCTTGGTAAAATACTCATGGGAAACTCCCCTTAAGTTAGTAAATCCTGCATGGATATACAAGCGATTTTCAGTGTCTATAAGATAATTCTCCAAATTATCATAAAATTGGATGTGGGCTTTTTTCACCTCATCGCCAACTTGCCTATAAGAATTTTGAGTTGCACTTCCCCCATGCTGTAACCAAAGGGGATTATGATCTCCACTTTTCAACCAATCATTGCAAAGTTCATCGTGATTTCCCCTAATAAAAGTGCACTTATGGGTTGACCTAAGCTCCAGTAAGAAATTTACTGTATTAACGGCCTCACTCCAACCATCCACATAGTCCCCCAAAAAAACAAGATGATCTCCAGGGGCCACATTTGCCCTTGTCAAAACTTGCTGCAAGGCTTTTAAGCCCGAATGTAGATCTCCAATTACCAAAGTTCTCATTTGGCAAAAATCGCAAATACTGTCTTAATATCCATGCCAAATAGAACTAAAATTCTATTAAAATTGAATAATAGGGCAGTATTCTTATTCTATTCATTTTCCCGTATAAACAATTGGCCTTTTAAGGAACATAATAGGAGGTGATAATAATACACGAAAAATAAAAAACCAGTAATAATTTCACTGGATAAAAATTGTTAAAATGGACTCAATAAAAAATCGACATAATAAAAAATAAAACTTATTTGTTAACTTTTTATTGTTGATAAAATTCTATTATGTTGAATATCATCTATTTAGCTAACTTTTCTTGTAAACTTTTATGATAAATATCATATTTCGTTTCCTAATTATTTTAATACTTTTGTTCTTTCTTTTAAACACACTAACTAATAAAATCTATTCTATGCCCACAAAAATTGCGCAAGGACCCAAAAAAACCTACAGTCAAGAGGAAGCCATTGATGCTTCGTTAAAATATTTTAAAGGTGATGACCTTGCGGCCAAGGTATGGGTAAACAAATATGCCCTAAAAGACTCCGAAGGGAACATTTATGAACTAACTCCGGACGATATGCACCGCAGGATAGCCAAGGAGATTGCCAGAATAGAACAAAAATATCCAAACCCCCTAAATGAAGGGCAAGTTTTTGACCTGATCAAGAATTTTAAATATATAGTCCCTCAAGGGAGCCCTATGGCCGGTATTGGCAATCCTTTTCAGATAGCTTCCCTTTCCAATTGCTTTGTAATCGGTACCGACGGTAAGTCCGATTCGTATGGGGGTATACTAAAAATAGACCAGGAACAGGTACAACTAATGAAACGCCGTGGTGGAGTTGGTCACGACCTTTCCCATATACGACCAAAAAAATCACCGGTAAAAAACTCAGCTTTGACTTCGACCGGACTTGTTCCCTTTATGGAAAGATATTCCAATACAACCAGGGAAGTAGCCCAAGATGGTAGAAGAGGGGCTTTAATGTTATCGGTTTCCATAAACCATCCAGATGCAGAAGATTTTATAGATGCCAAAATGGAGCAGGGAAAAGTAACCGGAGCCAATGTTTCCGTTAGAATGGACGATGATTTTATGAAGGCTATTGAAAGCGGTCTACCTTATACCCAAAAATTTCCCGTTCATAGTCCCGAACCCAAACTGTCCAAAACTATTGATGCCAAAAAACTATGGGGTAAAATTGTCCATAACGCTTGGCAATCCGCAGAACCTGGTATACTTTTCTGGGATACCATCATCAGGGAATCAGTACCGGATTGTTATGCAGATCTAGGTTACAAAACTGTATCCACCAATCCCTGTGGGGAAATTCCACTTTGTCCATACGATTCTTGTCGCTTACTGGCCATTAATCTATTCTCCTATGTAGAGCAGCCATTTACAGACAAGGCCAGCTTTAATTTTAAGCTTTTCAAAGAACATATTGCTGCAGCTCAACGGATTATGGACGACATTATTGACCTTGAATTGGAAAAGGTCGATGTTATTCTAGAAAAAATAAAGGCAGATCCCGAACTGGAAGAAACCAAAGCTGTGGAATACAATTTATGGAAGAACATAAAGGACAAGGCGGAAAATGGCCGCCGGACGGGAATAGGCATTACTGCCGAGGGAGATATGCTGGCAGCTTTAGGTCTTCGGTATGGAAGCGACAAGGCCAACAAATTTTCAATTGAGGTACATAAAACTATAGCCTTGGAAGCCTACAGGGCCTCAGTACATACCGCAAAAGATCGCGGAGCATTTCAAATTTTTGATGCCGAACGTGAAAAAAACAACCCTTTCATCTTACGCTTGAAAGAGGCAGATGACAAACTTTACTATGAAATGCTGGAATATGGGCGTAGAAATATAGCTTTACTTACCATTGCTCCAACCGGCACTACTAGCCTAATGACCCAAACAACCTCTGGTATTGAGCCTGTTTTTCTACCTGTATATAAGCGTCGTAGAAAGGTGAATCCAAATGATAAGGATGCCCGAATTGATTTTGTAGATGAAGTTGGCGATTCTTGGGAAGAATATGTAGTCTTCCATCACAAGTTTAAACAATGGATGACCGTAAAGGGTATTGATACAGAAAAGAATTATACTCAAGAGGAACTCCAGAAAATTGTAGAACAATCACCCTATTACAAAGCCACTTCCAATGATGTAGATTGGTTGAGCAAAGTTCGTTTACAAGGTGCGGTTCAAAAATGGGTAGACCACTCCATAAGTGTCACAATAAATCTTCCGAACGATGTTTCTGAAGAATTGGTGGGAAAACTTTATTTGGAAGCTTGGAAAGCAGGCTGTAAGGGTGTTACTGTTTATCGTGATGGTTCCAGATCCGGTGTACTGATCTCCAATGAAGCAAAGAATTCCGAAAATGATGAGTCCCTTACAAATTTCCCAACCAAACGTCCCCAAATTTTGGAAGCAGACGTAGTAAGGCTTCAAAACAATAAGGAAAAATGGATTGCCTTTATTGGATTAATCAACGACCAGCCCTATGAAATTTTTACCGGTATGGCCGATGATGAGGACGGTATATTGATTCCGAGATGGGTCAACGAAGGCGTAATCATAAAAAGCAGGAATGAGGACGGTTCTTCTAGATATGATTTTCAGTACAAGAACAAAAGAGGTTACAAAACCACCATTGAAGGGCTATCGCATAAATTTAACCCAGAATATTGGAACTATGCCAAGTTAATTTCCAGCACCCTGCGCCACGGCATGCCCATTGTAAAGGTGGTAGACCTGATCAATAGCCTACAACTGGACAGCGAATCTATCAATACCTGGAAAAATGGAGTTGCACGAGCATTAAAAAGATATGTAGAAGACGGCACAGAGGTCAAGGGTCAAAAATGTGATTCCTGCAATTCCAAGAATCTGATCTACCAGGAAGGATGCCTTACCTGCAAGGATTGTGGTTCTTCCAAATGTGGATAAATCCTCGCTGATTTCATTTATTTTTACAGAAAACTACGCCCCTAATTGCGAGCATTTAGGGGCATTTTTAGTATTACTACATATTTCTGTTTATTTTAGACAAGTCAAATAAAACGAAGGGATGAAAAATGTTTTCTGTATAGGGGAATTATTAATAGATTTTGTGGCGGAAAAACAGGGGAGCAATCTTTCAAAAGCCACCGATTTTACAAAAAAGGCAGGAGGTGCACCGGCAAATGTAGCCTCGGCAATTGCAAAATTGGGTGGCAAAAGTTTTTTTATTGGCTGTGTAGGCAAAGATCCCTTTGGTACATTTCTGATCAACACCCTAACAGAAGGGCAAGTGGATGTAACCTTGGCACAGAGGTCCGACACATTCACCACTTTGGCCTTTGTTTCGCTAACCGCGGATGGTGAGCGTGATTTTGTCTTTAGCCGTGGTGCGGACAAAGAATTAACACACGACCACCGTTTAAAGAATTTATTTAAAAATCAAATTGTACATTTTGGGGCCGCCACTTCATTCTTGGGGGGAAGCCTGGAAGAGGCTTATACACTTTATCTCCAAGAAGCAATAGCCCACAATAGCTTCATTTCCTTCGATCCTAATTTTAGGGCCGATCTTTGGAAGGGAACCGAAGCCATCTTTGTTCAAAAATGTATTCCTTTTATAGAAAAATCACATTTGTGCAAATTTAGTATGGAGGAAGCCCAGTTACTTTCGGGAAAAGAAAATTTGGAGGAAGCCTGTACTTTTTTACACAATTTAGGTTCCAAAATAATTACTGTTACTTTGGGTGGAGAGGGTACCTATCTAAGCACTCCAACAGTTAAAAAAATAATACCGAGCATAAAGGTTAGCCCAATTGATACCACAGGTGCAGGAGATGCTTTTATCGGATGTTTGCTGAAACAGATTGCCCTGACCACTAACCTGGACACCCTAATGGCCCATCCCGGACCTTTGGAAAATATGGTTCAACAAGCCAATAAGGCGGGTGCAATTACCACCACAAATTATGGGGCCATAGAATCCTTGCCAACACAGGAGCAGTTAAATCAGCTATAAACCTAATGGCATTCCAACCCTAATTATATTTCATCTTTCTAATAATCCTCAGGGATTCCTTAATAGATTGGTATATCGGAATATCGTAATTCTTTATTACGGGCTTCGCGTTTTCCATAATATCCTTGGCCTCTTCAAAGCCATTGACATAGCAAATTAACAAGGTGTCGGACAACAGTGATAAATCCCTTTTTTCGTTTGGGGTTAAAGGTATTTCCTTTTCAATTTTTTTAAGTAGGGCGATATTGGTATTATAAATATGATGAAGTGTTTTTTTGTCATATAGGGGAGGGTCAAATATCAAATCGCTGTTAATGGTATAAGTACCATTATCGGAAAAAGTAATGACCACCTTTTCCAAAGGATAATATTGTTGTTGACTACTTAATCCCAACTGTACATATTCAATAGTAGTAAAGGAATTTTCATCATACGATATGGTGATTTCATCAAATTCAGAAAAAAACAACTTCACCTGTTCATTGATCAATTCAATATCGACACGCGAGTAATAAGTTTCATTATTTACTTTTTTTTGATGTCCTGCCCAGCAAACCACAAATTGTTCCTTAAACACCTTGTAATGACTTGTAAGATCCTTATGCCGCTCATTTAGAAAGTCGACCACCCCATCCAAGGTAAGTTCAATGTTATTTTTGGCATGCTGTTCTATGGTAGCCACAGCTTCGGCATTTACATCGGTCAACTCAATTCCATAAACTTTTGGCATACTAATGCTTCCATCCCTAAAGAATACCGCACCCCCGTAATACTTCCATATATTCTTTCGTAAAGAACAGACCTTGCCATTGGATCTTATAGTTACCAAACCAACTACCTTGCCTATGGGCAAATGGGGAAAGGGAATATTTTCATAGGTAATGCGCGGCGGATTGTCCAAATAGGCATTTACCAAATTTTGAATTTTGCTGTCATCGAAAAAATCGACCCCTACAATTTCGTTATCTTCATCCTCTACTCCAATGACAATAAATGAATTGTTTTGCGGATTACTATTGGCCAGTGCACAAACATGCTTTAAAAATTTCGCCTTCCCCTCCCTTTGTCCAATATCTATAAACCGCTTTTTATCATAAAAGCTATTCTCGTCATTATGGGCAAGAAGATTTTTTACGAGTAAGCGTTTATTGATCATAATTTCTTATTGACAATAGTAGCACTCGCTTGTGCCGTTGGCATAACTAATAAATCTGCAATGTTGACATGTGAAGGCCTAGTCACCATAAAATGGATAATATCAGCAATGTCTTCCGCCTGTAAGGGCTGATATCCTGTATAAGTATCAGAAGCCCTGCCGTTATCCCCTTTAAAGCGCACCTTACTAAATTCTGTTTCCACCAATCCCGGATTTATGGCGCCAACCCGAATACCGTATTTGTTTAAATCTATTCTCATCCCTTGGTTTAAGGCATCAACAGCATATTTACTGGCGCAGTATACATTCCCCATAGGATACACTTCCTTTCCGGCAATGGAGCCAATATTTATAATATGTCCGGCTTTGTTTTTTATCATTTGTGGCATTATAGCCTTGGAAACGTACAACAGCCCCTTTACATTAATATCCAGCATTGCTTCCCAATCGTCCAAATTACCATCCTCAATAGAATCCAAACCATGGGCGTTCCCTGCATTATTGATTAGAATGTCTATATCGGAAAACTCCTCTGGAAGGGAGTCAATTGCCTTAAAAACTGCCTTTTTGTCCTGCACATCAAAAGCCAACGTAAAAACCTTGGTATGTCTGGACAGTTCTTTTTTCAGTTCGGCCAATCGCTTTTTTCGCCTCCCGCAAATGACTATATTTATTTTATTGGTGGCAAAAAGTTTGGCCGTTGCAAGGCCTATTCCACTGGTTGCCCCCGTTATAAATGCAATTGGTTTCTCATTGTTGGAAATACTCATAAAAATTAGTTCTAAATATTGTTTCTATTTATACCGGTAGCCCAATTCTAAGGCACGTCTTCCCCCATACTCGCAGCCAACAATAAAAACCAATCTTCCTTCTCAAGATCAATATTCATTGCGTTCATTGCGTCGGTCAACCGTTTGGGATTAGTGGTTCCTACCACTGGGTATATTCCAGCTGGATGTGTAAAAATCCATGCCAATAGTAGCTGACTTGCGTTTACCTGGTATTTCTTCTTTAATTGTTTTAATACTTTTTTTATTCTCTTGGTCCGCTTATTTTTATCTCGATAATAACTCCCCAAGGGGCTCCAGGCCATTGCCATTCTTTTATGAACAATACAATCGTCCCACCCCCCATTGTTCATGGCTTCAGTGGCAGTTAAGGAAAATTCCAACTGATTGGATTGTACCTCCACTGTAGTCTCCAATAAGCTAATCTGGGAAGGTGTAAAATTGGACACCCCAAAATCCAGAATTTTACCCTCTTTTTTCAATTGTTGTACAGCCTCCCCGATTTCCTCTGGACGCATCAACGGACTAGGTCTATGCAATAGCAACATATCCAAGTAATCTGTTTTTAAATTTTTAAGGGACTGCTCAACAGACCAAATAATATAATCCTTGGAATAGTTGTAATGCTTAACTCTGTTCTTACGCTCCTCACAAACCATTTGAATGCCACATTTACTGATCAGCTGAATTTTATCACGGCTAATATTGGAAGATATAAAGGCATTTCCAAAAAACAATTCGTTGTTATAGGAACCATATATATCTGCATGGTCAAAAGTGGTAATTCCTTGATCCAAACAATGACCAATTAATTTTGCTCCCTCCCCAACAGATAGCTTTTTACCCCAATTACCCCAAGTCATTGTCCCAGCAATGATTTTGGAATAAGATGTATTATTTTTCATATGTTTGTGAAATTATGAATAATTCCCTTAAATAGTTCACAAAACTAGACCCATTGCTTAACTTTTAACCATACATTAACAGCCAATAACTAAATAAATTTTCAATTTGCACCCACTTTTGAAGTTAACCACTTTAAACATAACAAAACAAAGGATTATATGGAAGAAAATACTTCGGTAGATATCAGCGCCGTGAACGAGAAAATTGCCCAAGAAAGTGCTTTTATAGACCTACTTATTTTAGAAATGAATAAAGTAATCGTCGGTCAAAAACATATGGTAGAACGATTACTTATTGGACTATTGGGCCAGGGCCATATTTTACTGGAAGGTGTTCCCGGTCTAGCCAAAACTTTAGCTATAAATACCTTGGCAAAAGCTGTTCAGGGAAGTTTTAGTAGAATACAATTTACACCGGATCTTTTGCCGGCTGATGTGGTAGGTACCATGATCTACAACATGAAGGTTAATGATTTCTCCATCAAAAAAGGCCCCATATTTGCCAATTTTGTTTTGGCGGATGAGATTAACCGTGCACCCGCAAAAGTGCAATCGGCTCTTCTTGAAGCCATGCAGGAAAAACAGGTGACTATTGGGGATGAAACCTTTATATTGGACAAACCTTTCTTGGTTATGGCCACCCAAAACCCAGTGGAGCAAGAAGGGACTTATCCATTACCCGAAGCCCAGGTGGATCGTTTCATGTTAAAGACCGTTATAGATTATCCCAAACTTAGCGAAGAGCAACTAATTATCCGACAAAATCTTAAGGGTGCCTATGAAGAGGTAAAACCTGTGGTAAGTATTAAGCAGATCTTAAGTGCCCAAAAGGCAGTGCGGGATGTGTATATGGACGAGAAAATCGAAAAATATATTCTCGACATCGTTTTTGCCACTCGTTACCCCGAAAAATACAATTTAGAAAACCTAAAACCTTTAATAAGTTTCGGAGCTTCTCCAAGGGGTAGTATTAATTTAGCGGTAGCTGCCAAATGCTATGCCTTTATTAAAAGGCGGGGCTATGTAGTTCCGGAAGACGTACGGGCCGTTATTCATGACGTTTTACGCCACAGAATTGGCATTACGTATGAGGCGGAAGCAGAGAATATTACCTCGGAAGAAATCATAAATAAAATCGTAAACGAAATTGAAGTACCTTAATCAGTCTACAGTTATCGGCCCACAGTTATTGGTCTTTAGGCCATAAGCACTGTGCCCGAATACTTTTACTGCAAACTGCAAACTGAAAATGGATACCAAGGAATTATTAAAAAAAGTTCGCAAGATTGAGATAAAGACGAGGCGTCTTTCCGACCATATTTTTGGAGGGGAGTACCACTCGACTTTTAAAGGAAGGGGTATGACTTTTAGTGAGGTGCGCCAATATCAATTTGGCGATGATGTAAGATCCATAGACTGGAATGTTACGGCTCGCTATAACGAGCCCTATGTAAAGGTTTTTGAGGAGGAAAGGGAACTTACCATGATGCTCATGGTAGACGTGAGTGGTTCAGAGCTTTTTGGAACCAGCAATCAGTTTAAAAAGGATGTTATTACTGAAATATCCGCTACCCTGGCCTTTTCTGCACTTCAGAACAATGATAAAGTTGGACTTCTTTTATTTACCGATGAAGTGGAACTCTATATTCCACCAAAAAAAGGTAAAAGTCACGCTCTTAGAATAATAAGGGAATTGTTGGAGTTTTCCCCAAAAAGTACGAAGACCAATGTTGGTGCTGCTTTAAAATTCCTTACCAACGTAATGAAGAAAAAGGCCATTGTTTTTGTACTCTCAGATTTTATTACTGATGATTACCTTCAAACATTGCGCATAACAGGTAAAAAACATGACCTTACGGGAATTAGGGTATTTGATGAAAGAGAGGAAAATATCCCCAATTTAGGGATGGTACAAATGCAGGATGCCGAAACAGGGGCAATTCAGTTGGTTAATACCCAATCCAAAAAAGTGAGAATGGCCTATGGCAAGCATTATAGCGAGCGTGTTGCCTATTTTCAGGATACTTTTACCAAATCGGGCTGTGGGGTATTAAGTTGTAGGGTTGATGAAAGTTATGTAAAAAAATTATTGGGCTATTTTAAGAGAAGAGGTTGATTTAAATGAGGAACTTAGATTTGAGCATTAAAAATAGTTGTTCGTATTTTCTACGATATATTGCATTGTGCCTACTATTTACCACGGTACAAGGTTTTTCGCAAAATTCTCCCATAATTAGGTCGGAGGTGGATACCACGTATATAAAAATTGGCGAGCAGATAAATTTTAAAGTCACCGTAGAAACAGATTCTACTTCCCAGGTAATTTTCCCGGAAGGACAAACCTTTTCCCCTTTAGAAACCGTTGAGGCCCTAATGACAGATACGGTTAAAAAATTAGATAGGATTACCCTTCAGAAAATCTACGCCCTCACCCAATTTGATTCGGGATCCTACACCCTTCCAAGGCAACAGATCATGGTAAATGGGAAACCGTTTTTTACGGATTCCTTAAAAATAAATGTGGCCACGGTACCAGTTGATACCCTAGCCCAGAAAATGTATGATATAAAACCTTTGATCAATGTAGAAAAATCCAACGGGGATCTTTGGAAAATCCTCCTATGGATATTAGTTGTTTTATTGGTTGCTGGTTTGGCGTTGTATTGGTTTGTTTTCAAAAAGAAACCATTGAGTGATGAAGAAAAAGTAGCTTTATTACCCCCTTTTGACCGAGCAATTTTGGGCTTGAAACAATTGGAAAAGTCAAAATATTTAATACAGGATGATTATAAATCCTACTATTCCGAGCTAACCGACATTGTACGCTCCTACTTGGAAGAAGATGTTCATGTAACCGCCCTTGAAAGCACCACAGACCAACTAATAGATAAATTGGAAATGATGAAGGATGCGGGCCAATTAAAACTGGATCATGAAACCATTCAACAGTTCAAAAAAGTTCTGCAAACCTCGGATTTGGTGAAATTTGCGAAATCAAAACCCGAAAACTCGGTAGCCGAACAGGATAGAAAATCCGTGGAACAAATTGTTATAAAAACAAAGGAAGCCATTCCAGAACCTACAGAAGAGGAATTATTACAACGTGAAGAGTATTTGGAGGAAGTGGAAAGAAAGAAACAGAAGAAAAAAATAATTATTGTGGCAGTAACTGCCGTTCTTGTACTGTTGTTTTCTACCGCCGCTGCCATAGGCTATTACGGATTTGGATATGTCAAGGACACGGTATTGGGCCATCCGACCAAAGATTTATTGGAAGGGGAATGGGTACAGAGCGATTACGGCTTCCCCCCAGTAAGCTTACAGACCCCAAAAGTCTTATTGCGACAAGCAGTAAAATTACCCCCGGAAGCACAGGCTTCCATAAAAGAAATGCAGGCTTTTGCTTATAGAAGTTCCATTGGACTGTTCACTATAGCCACCACCTCTATTACCTTGGCACAACCAGAGGATCCGGATCTTGATAAGGCTTCGGAGCAGATCTTGAAGAATTTTGAGGCCCAAGGCGCCAAGAACATCACTACCAAACAAGAGGAGTTTACTACCTTGACGGGAGTCAAAGGAATTAAACTTTATGGAAGTGGAAAATTTGCCGTTCCTGAATCCAAAGAATTGATTTCCGGGAATTATGTTGTCCTATTTTTTGGTGGCAAAGGTTTTCAACAAAATGTAATCTTGACATGGTTGGCAGACGACAACTATGCAGACCAAATAGTAGACCGAATTTTGAACTCAGTAGAAGTAAAAACGACCTTATAGATGTTTGAGAATATTTCCTTTGCGAACCCACAGTTTTTCTGGTTGTTGTTATTACTCCCAGTGGCAATGCTTTGGTATTTTTTTAAAAGAAGGGAACAAACGGCTTCCTTAAAAATATCCAGTATTAAGGGATTTCCCAAAGGCAGCATTCTACCTAAATTAAAACCGGCTCTCTTCCTCATGCGCTTATTGGCTTTGGCCGCAATCATTGTTGCCTTGGCGAGACCTCAAACGGAGGACATCTCCACCAAGACCAAGACCACTAAAGGTATTGATATTGTAATGGCCATTGATGTTTCCTCCAGTATGTTGGCAAAAGATTTAAAGCCGTATAGATTGGCGGCGCTTAAAAAGGTAGCGGCCGATTTTATTAACGAAAGGCCTAACGATAGAATAGGTTTGGTGGCCTATGCAGGTGAAAGTTACACCAAGACACCCATTACAAGTGATAAATCCATAGTTCTAAGGGCTTTGGACGAAATAACATATGGGCAATTAAATGATGGAACCGCTATTGGCATGGGATTGGCTACAGCTGTTAATAGACTTAAGGAAAGTAAGGCGCTTAGTAAAGTCATTATTTTGCTTACGGATGGTGTAAATAATTCAGGATTTATAGAACCCCAAACAGCGGCAGATCTAGCGGTTGAATTTGGTATTAAGACATACACTATAGGGCTGGGAACCAATGGAAATGCCATGTCTCCCATTGCCTATAATGCCGACGGATCCTTCAGGTACGGAATGCGTGAGGTTGAAATAGATGAAAGTCTGTTGAAATCGATAGCGGAAACAACGGGAGGGCAATATTTTAGGGCCACTGACAACAAAAAATTGGAAGCTATCTACAAAGAAATAAATAAATTGGAAAAAACCGAAGTAGAAGAATTTAAGTATTATAAATACGAAGAAAAATTTAGACCTTGGGTCTATTTGGCAGGAGTTTTGCTCTTGTTCGAGTGGCTGGCTAGGATTACTCTATTTAGGAGTTTTATCTAAATAAAAACAAGCTGGCTCCATGGGGTTTGATTTACAAATGAAGAATACAAAATGATTCAATTAGACGAAAAATCATATTTATATTTATTATCCATCATTCCGGTGATGGTTGTCCTTTTTGTGCTACTTCAATTTTGGAAAAAGAGAACACAAAGAAAATTTGCCGACCTTACTCTTTTAAAGCGATTAACCCCTGACAGATCAAATTTTAAATCCAGTTTAAAATTAATTTTTATTCTATTGGGAATTGCATCTCTGACCATGGCCTTGGTCAATCCAAAAATCGGCACCAAATTGGAAACGGTAAAAAGGGAAGGTGTAGATATTGTGTTTGCCGTAGACGTTTCCAAAAGTATGTTGGCCGAGGATATTGCCCCAAATAGGCTGGAAAAGGCAAAACGCTTGGTCTCAGAAATTATCAATCAATTGGCAAGTGATAGAATTGGGATCATTGCCTATGCAGGTCAGGCATTTCCCCAATTACCCATAACCACCGATTATGGTGCTGCCAAAATGTTCTTGCAAAATATGAATACCGATATGCTCTCTTCCCAAGGAACAGCAATAGATCAAGCTATAGAATTGGCATCTACTTATTATGATGATGAAGAACAAACCAATCGGGTCCTATTTATAATCTCGGACGGTGAGGACCATTCTGAAGGTAAAGTGGCCAATGCTGTTGAGGAAGCAACCAATGAAGGGATAAGGGTATTTACCATTGGGGTTGGAAAAACCAAGGGAGCGCCTATACCCCTAAAAAGAAACGGGATTGTTGAAAGCCTAAAAAAAGATAACCAAGGAGAGGTCGTCATTACCAAATTAAATGAAGAGGTATTGCAAGAAATTGCCGAAGAAGGAAACGGACTGTATATAAATGGGGAAAATACTGAAGATGCTGTTGCAATTATTAAAGAGCAATTGAACCAGATGGACAAGAAGGAATTTGAGGCAAAACAATTTGCCGAATACAAAGATCAATTTCAATGGTTTTTGGGAGCAGGCCTTTTATTCTTATTTTTAGACATTTTTGTCTTGGATAGAAAAACCAAATGGTTGAAAAAACTGAATCTGTTTAACGAGCGATAAACGAAGAAGGATCATGAGAAAGATTGTTTTTATCATCATATTATTCGGAAGCTTTGTCCATGCCCAGGAGGTAGACAAGGAAAAAGAAAAGGATATTAAAATTGCCACCAATTACACTTGGGAGGGAAATAAAGAACTCTCTGAAAGCAATTTCGTTAATGCCGAGGCAAATTATAGGAGAGCAATCTCCAAGAGTGCCGAAAACAGTATTGCCCCCTATAATTTGGGAAATGCCTATTATGAAAACGAAACTTATAGCGAGGCCTTTGGACGGTTTAAGCAGGCGGGGGAAAATGCTACCAATAAAAAAGACAAGCATAAGGCCTACCATAATATGGGTAATGTCTTTATGAAAAACAAAGAATACCAAAAAGCGGTAGACGCCTATAAAGAGGCCCTTAGAAATGACCCTACTGATGAGGAGACCCGATATAATTTAGCTTTGGCCAAAGAAATGCTGAAAAAGCAACAGGAGGAAGAGCAAAAAAATGATCAAAATAAGGACGACCAGAGCAAGGACGACCAAAAGGATCAAAAAGACCAAAATAAAGATAAAAACGAAGGGGATAAGGACGAAGACAATAAAGGCGACCAAAAAGAGGACCAAGGAGACCAGAAGGAAGATGGGGATAAGGGAGAGGAAAAGAAAGAAGACAATAAAGAAGGAGAGGGAGATAACGAAGAGCAAAACGACGAGCCCTATAAGGCAGAGGAGGAGAAGCAACAACAACCAAGGCCCAACCAATTATCTCCACAACAAGTAAAAAACTTGTTGGAGGCGATGCAAAACGAAGAGAAAAAAGTACAGGAAAAAATTGATGCACAAAAAGTCAAGGGTACCAAAATCAAAAATGAAAAAGACTGGTAATACACGTGAATATTAAAAAATACATATCGTTATTTTCCTTGTTGTTCCTTGGACTAGTATTAAACGCCCAGGATGATGAGTCTGTAACCTTCGAAATGAATCTCAGCAAAGATGTGTTGGGCATTAACGAACGTTTACGGGTCGACTTTACCATGAACAGGGATGGTGATAATTTTGTTCCCCCTGATTTTGAGGGGTTCAGGGTACTTATGGGTCCATCACAGTCCATAAGCTCCTCTTGGGTAAACGGAGTAAGGAGCTTTTCCAAAACCTATACCTATACTTTGGCTCCAACGGCCAGGGGAAAATTTACTATTAAACAGTCTACTATTGTCATCAAAGGCGAAACCTATAAATCACTTCCTAAAGAAGTGGAGGTTACCGCTGCAGTTGAAAGACCGGACGGGGAAAAAACGGTAGATGATGTGGCCGATGAAAGCCTACATTTGGTAGCAGAAATATCCAAAACCAGTCCATACCTCAATGAAGCTGTTACCGTAGTATATAAACTATACGCCAGTCCCACTATAGACGTTACCAATTTCCGGGCCTTGGACAACCCGAAATACAACAATTTCTGGAGCCAGGATATTCCAGTTACTAAATACGATATTCAGAATACTACCTATAACGGCAAGTCTTATAGATCCGTCATCCTAAAAAGAGTAGTCCTTTATCCACAAAAAACAGGGGAATTGGAGATAGAACCCCTTTCGTTGGATGTAAGCCTACAGATTCCGACCAACAAACGTGATTTTTTTGGAGGAAGAATATTTGCCCAAACCAACAAGACCGTATCTGCAGGCAATAGGACGATCAATGTTAAGCCATTGCCAACCGAAGGGAAACCAGCGAATTTTAGTGGTGCAGTTGGAGAATTTCAATTTTTGGTAACCACCAGTAAAACACATTTGAACGCCTCCGAATCCCTTCAGGCTAAAGTAGCCATTAATGGAAAAGGAAATCTAAAGCTATTCGAAATCCCAGGATTAAATCTACCCAGTTCCCTGGAAGTTTATGAGCCAGAGTTCAACGAAAGTGTTCGTACCACCCTATCCGGAATGGAAGGCAACGTCAGCAATAGCTATACTGTAGTACCAACCTTTAGGGGAAAGTATCCTATTCCAAGTATAGCGTTTAGCTTTTTTAATCCCAAAACAGAAAAATATCAAACTCTGAATTCCGAGGAAATTCTGATAAATGTATTGGAAGGACCAACCAGTGCCAACTCGGGCACCACTGGACCCATCTCCAGCAACAAACAAAGGGTTGTGGCTACAGGAGATCAATTTATATTCAACAAATTACAGCCAAACCTTAAAGCAATTGGCGGCAATTACTTTTTTGGTTCAAACAGCTTTTTTCTTTGGTGGCTCCTTCCTATCCTGCTTATTCCCCTTGCCATACTGTTTGGCAAAAAGAGAGAAGCGATTGCCAGTGACGTTGAAGGAAACAAAATTAAACGCGCCAATAAACTGGCTAGAAAATATCTCTCTGCAGCCAAAAAAGCCTTAGGTTCCAAGGAATCATTTTATGTAGCTCTGGAGAAAGCGTTGCACAATTATTTAAAGGCAAAGCTAAAAATAGAGACATCTGAATTTAGCAAGGATAAGATCGCCACCTTACTGAGTGAAAAAAATGTAGACGAAACAACCCAAGAAGGATTTGTTGGACTACTTAAAAATTGCGAAATGGCCAGATATAGCCCTTTCTCCGATGTACAAATGCAACAGGATTACAACAAAGCCAGTGAGGTTATCTCACAATTGGACAAACAAATTTAAGCAATGGTACGTGTATTAACTATTTTAGCCTTTTTGGTAAGTACCTTGGGATATTCCCAAAACGAATCCCTTTTTGAACAAGCTACGGCATTTTATAACGAAGGGGAGTATACCAAAGCTGCTAACAACTATTTAAAGATACTAGAGAGCGGGGAGCATTCCGCAGAACTTTATTTTAATTTGGGGAATACGTATTACAAACTAAATAATATTGCTCCGAGCATTTATTATTACGAAAAGGCGTTATTGTTAAAACCCAATGACCAAGATGTTAGAAACAACTTGGCGTATGCGCAAAATATGACTTTGGATGCCATTGAACCGCTGCCACAGACCACCATTTCAAAATTATACAATAAGCTAACGGCATATCTCTCCTTCGACCAATGGGCCTACGTTGCAGTTGGCTTTATGATGCTCTTTGTGTGCTGTTACATTGCATTTTATTATTTCACATTTTCTACTCAAAAACGAATAGCATTCATTAGCAGCTTAATATTTCTCTTGTTAAGCCTCCTATCCGTAATATTAGCCTATTTTCAGTATTCCGAATTTCAATCCGATCAACCAGCCATTGTTTTCGCGGAAGAAGTTGGCATTAAATCTGAACCCAATAACAGGAGTCAAGCCATTTTCAATCTACATGCCGGTGCCAAGGTACATGTACTTGAGGAATTAAATGACTGGAAAAAAATTGAAATTGCCGATGGCACCACTGGTTGGATTCTATCTGAGGATTTAAAAATCCTTAAAGATTTTTAGTATATCTTTAACGTCTAATAAAACCGTTGGTGTTATATTTGTCATAATTTATAATTCTATGAAAGTTTTTGCTCGTATACTTTTACTTTCCCTTTGGCTATTTGCCATTGTGGCTCCGAGCGCCATCACTTTACTAGATATTGACAATCCCGTTATTGTAACCAACCTTAACGAAGAAGAACAGCAAGAAACCGGTAAGAAATCTCCCTTGCAGGAGAAGTTCGTAAACGATAGTTATTCAGATTTTTCTTTAATAGCCCTGTCCCAAAAATCTACAATGGGTATATACCACCCTTTGGGCCATATAAACTTCACTCAAAAAATTCTATTACCACCACCAGAACATAGAGGTTAATCTTTTAAGTTGAGTCAAACTATTTCGATTAATTAAATTCTTGTCCTTGATTCCTATCAAGGACCAAATTATTATTTTTTTATGTTCAAAAATATTAAGAACGACCTTCCTGCTAGTGTCGTGGTATTTTTTGCTGCGCTACCCCTATCTTTGGGTATTGCTTTGGCAAATGGCGCCCCTTTATTTTCAGGTATAATTGCCGGGATAATCGGACGTATTGTTCTTGGACCCCTTAGTGGCTCTAAAATTGGAGTTAGTGGTCCAGCAGCAGGACTGGCCGCTATAGTCTTAACGTCGAATGGCGCATTGGGAGGATTTGAAAACTTCTTGGTTGCCGTGGGGCTTGGTGGAATTATTCAGTTGATATTTGGTATTTTAAAAGCCGAAATCATTGGGTATTATTTTCCTTCTTCAGTAAAAAAAGGAATGCTCACCAGAATAGGTATCATCAATGAAAATACGGTGAATAATCTTCCCGTCTATTTATCCATAAATAATATCGATCTATTGTTTTTGGATGGAGGAAATAAGGATAAAGAAAATCTCTCCAGACTATTAAATATATATGATATGGTAAGGAAATCAGATATTAATCTTTTGGTAACCGGGGAAAAACACACCCATTATAACTTTAACACAACACTAAAAATCGCATAATTAAACTAGATAAATATGAAAGCACATACAAGAGAAACCCAAGCAACAATGACCCCGAATAAGGCCTTGCAATATTTGAAAGAAGGTAACCAAAGATTTCAGGGCAACCTAAAAGCCAATAGAAACCTACTTGAACAAGTTAACGATACGAGTGAGGGTCAATTTCCATTTGCAACCATTTTGAGTTGTATCGACTCCAGAGTTTCAGCCGAATTGGTATTTGACCAAGGCCTAGGAGATATTTTCAGCATTAGAATAGCTGGCAACTTTGTGAACGAAGATATTTTAGGTAGTATGGAGTTTGCCTGCAAACTTGCAGGGACCAAACTGATAGTTGTTCTTGGACACACAAGCTGTGGTGCCATAAAAGGAGCTTGTGATCATGCAAGATTAGGTAATCTTACTGCCTTGATCAACAAGATAGAACCCGCAGTGGAGGCAGTTACAGAACCAGCAGAGGAGAGTTTAAGAAATTCCAAAAACCTTGAGTTTGTAGATAAAGTTGCTGAAAAGAATGTACATTTAACTATGGGGAATATACGCAAGAATAGCCCTGTACTAACTGAAATGGAGGATAATGGGGAAATAAAAGTTGTTGGCGCCATGTATGATGTCTCCAATGGTGAAGTTGTTTTCTACGAATAATACTCCCAATGACATAGAAGGCCAATGTTGACATATTGGCCTTCTTCCTATTGAAACCAAACGTTGGTTTCAATCTTAAGTAATGATTGCATAAACTAACCCAGCATAAAATTCAATATTATGAAAAATCTTTTTTCAAATTTTAAAGGAGACCTTTTTGGTGGAATTACAGCAGGAATTGTTGCTCTTCCACTGGCCTTAGCCTTTGGCGTAAGTTCTGGACTTGGACCAAGCGCCGGACTGTATGGAGCTATATTCATCAGTTTTTTTGCCGCACTTTTTGGGGGAACCAACACTCAAATTTCTGGTCCAACAGCTCCTATGACCGCTGTAAGTATGGTAGTTATTGCCGGTATTGTGGCCCTTAATGACGGAAGTATAGAAAAGGCACTTCCCGCCATTCTTATTGTATTTCTTTTGGCCGGCCTTATGCAAATAGGTCTTGGCCTATTGGGTATAGGCAAGTACATTCGCTACATCCCATATCCAGTGGTTTCCGGTTTTATGACCGCAATTGGGGTCATCATATTGGTTACTCAAATTTTACCATCTGTAGGGTATTACCCAAAAGAAGATGATGAGTTTGTATCACAATACAAACCACTGGCAGAGGAAATCATATTAGAAAATATTCTTAAAGAAGAAGCTGGCGAAGGCATTCTAGTTTTGGAAAATTTTGAAGAAACCATCAAACGTTCAGAAGGAATTACCCAAGATGATGTGAACAAAGAAGCCAGAACCTTGGCAAAAACTGAGGCATCAGGGGTTTTCGGGACAATAAAAGTACTTCCCAGAGCCTTGCAAAACATCAATTGGCTAGAACTTATTTTGGCCTTATCCACCATAGCTATCATTTACGGTTTCAAAAAAATTACAACTGCCATCCCAAGTGCATTGGTTGCCCTAATTGTTGTTTCGGGAGTGGCATATGGATTTGGTCTCAATTACCGTCCTATTGAAGAAATTCCAAGTGGTTTCCCCGTGCCCAATCTTGAAATATTCACCGCTTTTAAACTCGGTTCGGTAACTCCCTATATCTTTACTGCTTTGACTTTGGCCTTATTGGGAGCCATAGATTCGCTGTTGACCTCTGTAGTAGCGGATAACATGACCAAAACAAAGCATCAACCCAATAAAGAACTTGTGGGACAGGGTATAGGAAACAGTGTAGCTGCTATATTTGGGGGAATACCGGGAGCTGGAGCTACCATTCGTACCGTAGTAAACATAAACGCAGGTGGTAAGACCAAGCTATCCGGTATGATTGCTGGTGTATTGCTTTTAATCATTCTTTTAGCTTTGGGCCCAGTAGCTTCACAAATACCCGCAGCTGTACTTGCTGGGATATTGGTTACCGTAGGTATAGGTGTTATGGATTATAAAGGTTTAAAAGCCATACCTAGTTTACCGAAAGATATGAGCCTTGGTCCAATTAAATTAAGTTCTGAAGTTATCATTATGCTTGTTGTACTTGTTCTTTCTTCGGTATGGAATTTAGTCTATGCGGTGGGTGTTGGTTTGATAATTGCCTCCTTAATGTTCATGAAAAAAATGGGAGATCTTACAGCTGAAAGGTCAGATGTAAAAACCTTGGTACACGAAAAAGGATGGGCAGATGAGGCCAATTTTCCGAAACATTTAAAAGAAAAAGTTTTTATAAAACATATTAAAGGTCCCTTGTTCTTTGGTTCTACCAGTGAATTTCAAGCATTGGCAAACCAAATACCAAGAACGGCATCCACAGTTATTATTCGTATGGACCGAATGCAGTATATGGACCAATCCGGTCTCTACACTTTGGAAGATGTGCTTATAGATTTACTTAATTCGAACATTGAAGTATTGTTGGTAGATGTACTGGATCAACCACGTTACATGATGGAACGGGTAGATCTAATACCTGATCTAATACCCAAGGAACGCATTTTTAACACTTTTGATGAATGCATTACTTACTTAAATAAAAAGACCGTTGAACAAAAGGCTGAAGCTTCAGCTTAGGTTGCAAGCCAATTTATGATGAATTATGTAGTCGGTAATGCCGTAAATATCTTAAATTTGCGGCATTAGCCGAACAACATGATCGATACCATAAAAAAGCATATAACTGAGGTAGAAAAATTTAATTCTACCGATAAAGAGGCCATAGAGGCATTCCGAATTAAATACTTAGGAAAAAAAGGATTGTTCAATCATTTTTTTTCAGATTTTAAAAACGTGCCCAACGAGCAAAAGAAGGAGTTTGGCCAAACCGTAAACCTTCTAAAAACCGTTGCCACCGAAAAGGTAAACGCGCTAAAGGAAGCCCTTGAGAACAAGAGGGAAGAAAAAGGAATTTATGGGGACTTAACCAGACCGGGAGAGCCCTTGGGACTTGGAACGCGCCATCCTATCTCCATAGTTAAAAATCAGATCATCGACATCTTTTCCCGAATTGGGTTCAATGTTTCCGAAGGACCGGAAATAGAAGATGACTGGCACAACTTTACTGCCCTAAACCTTCCCGAATACCATCCGGCAAGGGATATGCAGGATACCTTTTTTATACAGACCGACCCGGACATTTTATTGCGTACCCACACCTCATCGGTGCAGGTGCGATATATGGAAAATAACAAACCTCCGATCAGGACCATTTCACCTGGTAGGGTTTACAGAAATGAAGCTATATCCGCACGTTCGCATTGCTTTTTCCACCAAGTGGAAGGTCTCTATATAGATAAGGATGTTTCTTTTGCAGATTTAAAGCAAACGCTACAATTTTTTACCACTGAACTATTCGGCAAATCCAAAATAAGGCTGAGGCCATCCTACTTCCCATTTACTGAGCCCAGTGCCGAAGTAGATGTATATTGGGGGTTGGAAACAGAAACGGATTACAAAATGACCAAGGGAACTGGTTGGTTGGAAATCATGGGTTGTGGTATGGTAGACCCCAATGTACTTACAAATTGTGGGATCGACGCCAATGAATATTCCGGCTTCGCCTTTGGTATGGGTATAGATCGCATTGCTCTATTACTCCATCAAATTTCAGATATTAGATTATTGAGTGAAAATGATGTGCGGTTTTTAGAGCAATTTAAGAGCGCCTTTTAGTTTTTCATAGCACTAAGAAGTGTTAACAATAAATTCGTTTATTGAAAGTGTGAGTCGGCCTTAAAAAATAGAACAACAAAATTTCTCCAACCATGGCAATTGGAAGGAGGACGAAACATTTATCGCCCAAGTGAAAAAAGATATAGAAATTCCGATTGCTAAAAATGTACATGTGGCCATTATCCCTGAATGGAACGATGAGTTCTTAGAAAAAAATTGGAATGCCTATATCATTAACGACAGGGATACTGTAATTGAAGCTGTAATAGCGGTCTCCAACGGCTACGAAGGAGATAGAAAAACCTCAACTATGCGTCACGGACTTGGAGACATCCCCTCCAAAGAGTACCGTAAGATAGAAGTATTGCAGGAAGATATTTTAGCTTTTAACAATGAATTTTTCGTTACTTTTTTTGCAGATGACAAACTATACGAAAAACGCTTCCTCTTCGAAAAATACACTATTAGCGAATCCAATCTAAGCCCAATCCCTGTTATGGAATTGGAGGGTGTACTGGCTAAATAGCCCAGGAGGTCCTTCAATAATCATATTAACAAAATATTAACCTCAGGTTGGTTCGGTTTTTACCGAACCAATTGTACTTTTGCCCTCTCATTTAAATGTAATTTTTGTGGAACCCAATACCGAAATAAAAAAACTTACTGAAGAATTAGGGGTTTATTTTGAACAAAACAAGATATTATCCCCCTTATCGGCAAGAATATTTTCTATGTTGATCTTGACAGACAAGGACGGTCTTAGCTTCGATGAAATCATCGAAGGATTGGATTCCTGTAAAAGCTCGGTATCTACCAATCTACAATTATTACAAACCCAAGGAAGAGTTGTTTACTTTACAAAACCGGGTAACAGAAAACGTTATTTTAAAATTGCTCCCAATGATATTTTTGTACAGTTGGACAAAAAGATTGAGCAATGGGAAAAGGAAAAGAACATTCACTTAAAGGTTTATGATTTTAAAAAGAAGCTTTATCAAAAAACGAATATAACCGCTGAAAATAATCGCGGTCTCCAATACACTAAAAATTACGCTCTATTTATTGACGATTTTATTAAAAATCTCATTCAACTTAAAGAAAACCTTCAAAAAACATTTAATTCCGATACCATATGAAAAAAGTATTTTTTCTAATTGCGCCTTTATACCTGCTTTTATTCGTCAATTGCGGTGAAAACAAAGCCACGCAACAACCGCCAGCGGCAATGCCATATCCAACCATTAAAGTAGTTAGAACATCTATCGATAATTTTGTTAGTTATCCTGCAAGTATAGAAGGAATTGTGAATAGTCAAATAAGGGCTAAAGTAGCCGGTTATGTACAGGAAGTATTTGTTGATGAGGGAGAAATAGTTAAAAAGGGACAGCCCTTGTTCAGGTTGGAAACCCAGTCCCTATCCCAGGATGCCGGAGCTGCCAAGGCCCGTATTAATTTAGCCCAGGTTGAAGTGGACAAATTAAAACCCCTGGTGGAGAAGAACATTATAAGCAAGGTACAACTACAAACCGCTATGGCCAATTTAGAGCAGGCCAAAAGCAATTACCAGAGCATTTCTGCGAATATAGATTATTCCAACATAAAAAGCCCCGTAAACGGCGTAGTGGGTTCTATTCCTTTTAGAAAGGGAAATTTGGTAAGCGGACAGGATTCCCAACCTTTGACCACTGTTTCCAGCATTGATCAGGTTTATGCATTTTTTTCCATGAATGAAAAGGACCTCCTTGGTTTTATCAAAAGGATAGATGGGAAATCCTTGGAAGAAAAAGCTAAAAAGCTCCCCAAAGTACAATTAAAATTGGCCGATGGGTCTATTTATGATGAGATGGGCGAAATAGAGACCATTGGAGGTCAAATAAATCCAAATACTGGTACCGTACAATTTCGAGCTACCTTTCCAAATCCGCATGGACTTCTGAGGAATGGCAGCAGTGCCACCCTACTATTATCTGAAAAATTGGAAAATGTATTAGCTGTACCGGCTCTCTCCACCTTTGAGCAGCAAAACAAAAATTTTGTATATCTGGTACAGGGAGATTCATTGGTCACCAAAGCTATAACCCCACTTGCCACGGTAAAGGGATTAACAATTTTGGAGGGATTGAACGAAGGTGATCAAATCTTGGCTAAAGGTGTAGGCTCCGCCCGTCCAGGAACAAAAATTGTTCCCCAATTAACAAGCTTGGATAGCATCTTAAATTCGTTCGATAAAGTTTTTAAATAACGTAATATGCTTAAAACATTTATTGAAAGGCCAGTCCTTTCAACAGTCATATCAATTATTATAATGCTGTTGGGTATTTTAGGCCTATCCAGCTTACCCGTTACACAATATCCGGATATAGCGCCACCTACTGTTCAGGTTTCCGCCAACTACCCTGGTGCCAACGCCGAGACTATTTTGGAAAGTGTAATAGTCCCTATCGAGGAACAGATCAACGGGGTGGAAGGAATGACCTACTTGACGTCTTCTGCCAGTAATGACGGGAGTGCAAATATAACTGTATTTTTTGAACAGGGTATTGACCCAGACATAGCGGCAGTAAACGTTCAAAATAGAGTTTCTAGGGCAAATGCGCTTTTACCGTCAGAAGTAATAAGATCAGGCGTAATTACCCAAAAACAGCAGAGTTCGGCACTTATGTACGTAGCCCTTTATTCTACCAATCCGGATTACGATGATACTTTTGTACAGAACTACCTCAACATTAATGTTAAACCTGAAATTCAACGAATTAATGGGGTAGGTGCCGTGAATGTTTTCGGTGCAAAAGATTACTCCATGAGGGTGTGGATAGACCCAGTAAAATTAGCTTCCTACGGCCTTACTACCACCGAGGTGGTCCAAGCCATCAATGAACAGAGTTTGGAAGCTGCCGCGGGATCTCTAGGCCAAAATGTAGGGCAATCCTTTGAATATGTAATTAAATACAAAGGTCGATACAAGTCCGCGGAAGAATATCAGGACATCATTATTAAAGCGCTTGATAACGGCCAATTTTTACGTTTAAAAGATGTGGCAAAAGTTGAACTTGAAGCTTTTTCCTATAGCTCTACATCGCGATCAAAGGGTTATCCTGGAATCAATTTTGGAGTTTTCCAAACCCCGGGTTCCAATGCCCAGGAGATCATAGAAAACCTTTATGTTGAACTAGATCGTTTACAGGAGAATTTCCCTGAAGGTGTGGAATATCTTATTAATTATGATACCAACAAATTTCTTACTGCTTCGATCAACAAGGTGAAGTCAACTCTGATAGAGGCCTTTATCCTAGTATTTTTGGTGGTATTTATATTCTTACAGGATTTTAAATCCACACTTATTCCGGCCATCTCCGTTCCGGTTTCCATTATTGGAACATTTTTCTTTCTAGGGTTGTTGGGTTATTCCATAAATCTACTTACACTATTCGCACTTATTCTGGCCATTGGTATTGTAGTGGACGATGCCATTGTTGTAGTAGAGGCTGTTCACGCCAAATTGGAAGAAGGATATGATGATGCCAAAAAAGCAACAGTTTCTGCAATGAGTGAAATTAGTGGGGCTATTATCTCCATTACCCTGGTAATGGCCGCGGTATTTATTCCGATTACCTTTATTAAGGGTCCATCCGGAGTTTTTTATGAACAATTTGGTGTAACCCTAATCATCGCCATTCTTATATCGGCGGTAAACGCCTTGACCTTAAGTCCAGCTTTATGTGCAATATTATTAAAACCGCACACAGAAAAGGATAAAAAGAAAGGGTTCTTACAGCGATTCTATACGGCATTTAACATAGCATTTAAAGCCACCTCCGATAAATATATAAAATCACTAGGCTTCTTGGTAAAACACAAGTGGATTACTGCGGTAATACTCGTAGTGGCCAGTGCCGCTATTTGGTGGGCCAATGAAACTACAAGAACCGGTTTTGTACCCACAGAGGACAGAGGCGTGGTATTTATGAACATGGAACTTCCCCAGGCAGCATCATTGGACAGGACTTACAGTGCTACACAGGAATTATACACCCAAATAAGTGGTATTAAGGGAATCCGAACAGCTTCACTCATTAACGGAAGGAACTTTTTCTCAGGCTCCGGAAGTTCATATGGAATGGGCTTTATTATTCTCGAGGACTGGGACAGTAGGGATACAGAGGATACTTCAATTGATGCCATATTAGGCCAACTTTATGCAAAAGCAGCCTCCATTCCAGATGCCAAAATTATATTCTTCACCCCACCAAGTATTCCTGGATTTGGAGCTGTTGAAGGGTTTGAAATGCGATTGTTAGATCGATCTTCCGGTAGTTTAAAGGATTTGGACAATGCAGCCAATGAATTTATTTCTTCCTTAACACAACGCCCGGAAGTAAGTTTTGCGTCCAACTCATTTAGCACCAATTTTCCCCAACTTCAAATGGATATCAATATCCCAAAAGCCAAGGAAGCCGGAGTTAGCGTAAGCAATATACTTACAACCCTACAAGGATATATCGGTGGATTTTACGCCGCTGACTTTAGTAGGTTTGGGAAGCAATTTCGAGTATTTGTGCAAGCTGACCCCGAAGACAGAAAGGACATTGCCAGCCTAAATAGTATGTTCGTAAAGAACGATAAAGGGGAAATGGCCCCTGTTTCAGAATTTGTTACATTAAATAGGGTCTACGGACCACAGACAGTAAGCCGTTTCAACCTGTTCAATTCCGTCACCATCAACGGTTCAACGGCAAAAGGATTCAGTTCTGGTGACGCCATTAACGCGGTAAACCAAGTGGCTAAAGAACACCTTCCCAACAATTATGAAGTTGCCTTTTCAGGTATAACCCGTGAGGAAATTGCCTCAGCAGGCCAATCTGGTGTAATATTTCTACTGAGTATCGTATTTGTGTATTTCTTTTTAGCAGCACAGTATGAAAGTTATTTATTGCCACTATCGGTCCTATTATCATTGCCTATAGGGGTAATGGGCGCCTTTTTATCGACCAAATTTGCTGGATTGGAAAACAATATTTACTTCCAGATTGCCTTAATAATGTTGATTGGGCTACTGGCAAAAAATGCCATCCTTATTGTAGAGTTCGCACTGCAAAGAAGGCGACAAGGACTCTCATTATCCGAATCGGCCATTCAGGGAGCCAAAGCCAGGTTAAGGCCAATTTTAATGACCTCTTTTGCCTTTATACTTGGTCTAATGCCTTTGGTATTGGCCAAAGGTGTAGGAGCTGCCGGTAATAATGCCATTGGAACAGGGGCCGCGGGAGGTATGTTAATAGGAACCGTATTTGGTGTCTTTATTATCCCTGTACTGTTTATTGTCTTTCAGTGGTTACAAGAGAAAATTACCGGTATACCAGTTGCCGTTAAAGAAACGGGGCATACTGAGCAGTTGCCAAAGGAGTCATTAAACAAGTAAAACAGGAAGTCAGTATCATTTTAGGTTTATCCAATATCAAAGGAAATTGATCTTAAAAACAATAAAAATCAGTTGATGAAAAAAATATTTCCCTTTAAACTTTCAGTTCTGTTGCTTCTTGCATTCACTTTGCAATCCTGCTTTGTAGCCAAGAATTATGAACGGCCCAACATGGAGGAAATTGATGATTTGTACCGTACGCAACAACAGCATTCCCTGGACAGTACATCATTGGCTTCCATATCCTGGAAAGAACTATTTTCCGACCCACAATTAGTACAGATGATTGAAGAAGGACTTCAAAATAATCTAGATATAAGAATTGCCCTTCAGCAGGTAAACATGGCCGAAGCCTATATGAAACAGGGAAGAAATGGGTATCTGCCCTCCTTTGACCTTAAAGCCTCGATGACACACCAAGAATTATCCAAAAACAGTCAGTTTGGCTCTGTTTTTAGTGGATCCTTAGAGCAATTTGAACTTTCCGGTAGTTTATCCTGGGAAGCCGATATTTGGGGAAAAATACGCAGTAACCTAAGAGCCACAAAAGCGACCTACCTACAAACAAAGGCAGCTCATCAGGCAGTTAAGACACAACTTATAGCCCAAATTGCTTCCAACTATTATCTATTAATGGCTTTGGATGATCAACATAGGGTTACGGAGGAAACCATTGAAAACAGAAAAAGAAGCTTAGAAACTATAAATGCTTTAAAAGAAGCGGGCAATGTAACACAAGTAGCAGTAGATCAAACAGCCGCACAGCTATTTAATACACAAGCCTTGCTCATCGATATAGAAAAAAACATATTTAGAACGGAAAACGTTCTATCTATCCTTTTAGGAAAACCGGTCACTTCCATTGCCCGAGGTTCTTTGGAACAACAAAAATTATCCAAGAATTTAGATTTAGGTGTACCTGCATTACTATTGGCCAACAGACCGGATGTACTTGCCGCGGAATATGATTTGACCAATGCCTTTGAACTTTCGAATGTCGCCAAAAGCAATTTTTATCCTTCATTGACCTTAACGGGGGCTGGGGGATTCCAAAGTTTAGAATTTCAGGAATGGTTCAATTCCGGATCTCTGTTTGCTACCTTGGTTAGTGGTTTAACACAACCTATTTTCAACAAAAGAAGGATAAAAACCCAATACGAAGTGGCCAAAGCCCAACAAGAAGAAAGCCTTTTAAACTTTAAGAAAACACTTTTGACCGCAGGGCAGGAAGTATCCAATGCCCTTTACGAATATGAAGCTGAAACCAAAAAATACGAATTCAGACAAAATGAGGTAGAATCCTTACGTACGGCCGAACTTAATTCCGAGATACTTTTAAACAATGGCTTTGGTACCTTTTTGGATTTGTTGACTGCAAGGCAGAATGCTTTGAATGCCGAATTAAATGTTATAGACAATAAATTGCAACAACTTCAATCCGTAGTAGAATTGTATCGTTCCTTAGGTGGCGGGTGGCAATAAATCCAAAGTTTTTATCAGCTTTTAAAAAAATGAAATTATTTCCGTTCATGAAATTGGTTAGACAATTTCAGTGGAATAGCAAGGGATAGAATTGAAATACAAGCTATCTTAACATAAACCCTTTTGCCGCCCACCATGGATGGATTTCTATAACTAGCATTCCAGCTTTTACCAGAGGATCCATATTAGCCAAACTATCTGCCATTTTTTGGGTAGGCACGTTATAGATTGTAATACCCCGTATTTCGCCATTGTCACCAAAAGGACCCGAAATATCTGCAAATCCCTCCTTGTACATTCTACCCAAATGTGCCAAATGCAACGCCTGTAGACTATCTGCCTCTGCCTTGGATTTAGAGCGATTGGGACCACTCTTTAAAAATGCCATGAAATATTGTTGCATCAACAAAGTATCTTTGGTCTTTTCATCAATATAATCGAAGGTTTGAAATCCCTTTTCTTCCAAACTCCTTTTTAATTCGGCCGTAGAAATTATCTTTTCAGCCACTTGCTGCCCTACAATTTCATTGGGAATTTCCCCGGAATCCTTACAGGACAATAACAAACCACATATTAGTACTACATAATATATTCTTATTTTTTCCATGTTTTAAAAGGGTTTTTACTCAACTGCGAATTGTAATATTTTATATCCGAGGTTACTTCGTCCCCCAACCAATTTGGTTTTAAAAAGTCCTCTTCTTCGTGCTCCAATTCAATTTCCGCCACTATCAATCCCGAATTTTCCCCAAAGAATTCATCCACCTCAAAAATATGTTTCCCTACCTCAATATAATATCTCACCTTGTCTATAACCCCAGGTTCCGATAATTTGAGCAAAGCATCCGCGTCCTTGGCAGCTATTTCCTTCTCCCATTCAAACCGGGTGGTACCACTACGGCTCCCCTTTCCCTTAACGGTAATATATCCTTTATCTCCCTTGACCCTTACCCTAACCGTTCTCAATGGGTCCGTATTCAAAAAACCTTGAACAATTCTTTCCTTTTTAATAGCGTCCGATTTGAAATCTTCCGATTTCACCAAAAATTTACGCTCTATTTCTATCATTTATAAAAGTTGGTTATCTAGCTTTATTTGAAAGCTTATGGTAAATATTCTTAATTTCATAGGACTGAATTCTAGCTTTTTCGTAGTTATTGTTGGCCAACCAAACCATAGCGCCTGCAATAACCTCTGGGTGAATGGATCTGAACTTCTCCAAAGGCCCAACCAAGAGAAAATTGAACAACTTCATGAATTGCTTGGCAATCCATTCCCCCATACGTTTCTCTTCCCTCTTTCCCCCTATTAAGGAGGGTTGCAAAATATGGGTCTTTGGAATTTTACAATTCAAGACTGCCTCTTCCATTTCCCCTTTTAACCTATTATAGATAACGCCACTGTGGGCATTGGCTCCCATAGCCGAAATAACCAAGAACGTTTTAATGCCATTAAACCGGCAAATTTTGGCCGCCGAAACCGGTATCCCAAAATCAATACTTTTATACTTTGAGTTATCGGGCGTTTTTGCTTTGGTAGTACCAATACAACAATAGACCTCATCAGCTAGAAAGTGGCTCTTATAACTTTCCAATTTTAAAAGGTCTCCGATATGTTCCTCCAATTTAGGATGGGAAAATCCGATTTCGGTCCTAGAAATAATCTTTATTTTTTCATAGCGGTCATCGTCCAGCAACCTCTGTAATAAAAATCCTCCTGTAAGCCCGGTAGCTCCCAATATTATGGCCGACTTTTTGTCTACTTTAAAATGTCCATTCTCCATTTAACATCTTTAACATTATTATTGGAACCCACTAGTGCTAACTTGTTATAAATTTACGGTATGAATTTGGATTTCCCGCACCGAAAAATAATCCATGTAGATATGGACGCGTTTTACGCCTCCGTGGAACAAATGGACGACCCTACTTTAAAAGGTAAGCCTTTGGCCGTTGGCGGGGCTGAAAAAAGAGGTGTTGTTGCGGCTGCCAGTTATGAAGCAAGAAAATTTGGGGTCCGTAGTGCCATGAGCGGATATATGGCCAAAAAAAACTGCCCTGATTTAATTTTTGTACCTCCCCGTTTTGAACGATACAAAGAGATTTCCCTTAAAATTAGAAACATTTTTTACGATTATACGGACCTAGTGGAACCTCTTTCTTTGGACGAGGCCTATTTGGACGTTACCACCAACAAAAAAGGCAATCCCTCTGCTTCCCTCATAGCAGAGGAAATAAGACGACGTATACTTGCAGAAGTGGGCCTAACAGCCTCCGCAGGTATCTCCATTAATAAATTTATTGCCAAGGTAGCCAGTGATTACAATAAGCCCAATGGCCAAAAGACCGTTAATCCAGAGGAAGTAATTTCCTTTTTGGAAGAATTGGAAATCCGAAAATTCTACGGAGTCGGTAAAGTTACGGCCGATAAAATGTATCAACTTGGAATTTTTACCGGTAAAGATCTTAAGGGAAAATCCATTGAATTTCTAAAGGAAAATTTTGGAAAAAGTGGCGAATACTATTATCATGTGGTAAGGGGAATTCACAACAGTGAGGTAAAGCCCAACAGAATCCCTAAGTCGGTTGGCGCAGAACGTACTTTTGACGAAAACCTGAGCAGTGAAATCTTTATGCTACAGCGTTTGGAAAATATTGCCAAGGAACTGGAGAAGCGGCTAAGAAAAGCAAAGATTTCTGGGAAAACGGTGACCTTAAAAATAAAATATAGCGATTTCTCCCTGCAAACACGAAGCAAGACACTCCCCTATTTTATTGCTGAAAAATCTTTGATATTGGAAACCACCAAAGAATTGCTATACCAGGAAAAAATGGAAAATTCTGTTCGACTATTAGGCATATCCCTGTCCAATTTAAATACGGAAAAAAACGAGCCCTTGGAACAAAAAATACTTACCGTCCAGTTAAGGTTCGACTTTTGACCCATTTAATTATCCGGGCCAGCATAGTCGTATTGAACTCCAGACCCCACTTAAAAGGCATGGTTAGTTCAGCCATCCAATATCAATAATCCTAAATCTTAAAAAATACGGTTCTAACCAATAAAAAGGACCTGTAAGGTTTTAAAATCCTACAGGTCCACTCTAATATATTACTAAAAGGTATTTCTAAAAATTACTGCTTTCTATTTGTGAAACGCGTAAAGTATTCACCATCCCCTTATCTTTTATGGGCATAGCAGCCAAACTGATCAACATATCGCCAACCTCTAAAAACCCCTTCTGACAGGCCATTTTATTTACATCCTCGATAGTCTCGTCTGTGGACACATATTTATCATAATAAAATGCCTTTACTCCCCATAGCAAGTTAAGTTGTGTAAGAATTCTTTTATTGGAGGTAAATACCAGGATATGGGCCTTTGGTCTCCAAGCGGATATTTGAAAGGCAGTATAACCACTATTGGTCAAGGTAGATATTGCCTTGGCCTTAATTTCATTCGCCATATTGGCAGCATGGTAACAAATAGATTTGGTAATATATCTATTGGTCCTAACCTGTGGTGGTTCATGCGGTACCTTAATTAATTCTGAATTCTCTACACTTACCAGGATACTGGCCATTTTCTCTATAACCTGAACAGGATAATTTCCAACGGAAGTCTCTCCAGAAAGCATTACGGCATCTGCTCCATCCATTACGGAATTGGCCACGTCGTTCACCTCTGCACGGGTAGGAGTAAGGCTTGTAATCATTGTTTCCATCATCTGGGTGGCAATAATTACAGGTATTCTTGCTTTTTTGGCCCTTAACACCAATTGTTTTTGAATAAGAGGCACTTCCTGTGCTGGAACTTCAACTCCCAAATCTCCCCTGGCAACCATCAATCCGTCACAATAGGCCACAATCTTATCGATGTTTTCTACGGCTTCCGGCTTTTCAATTTTTGCTATAATCGGGATTTTATGAGCAGAATGTTCCTTAATAATATTTTGCAGGTCTATTAGATCTTGGCTAAATCTTACAAAGGAAAGTGCTATCCAATCCACGTCTTGTGAAATTGCAAAAATAGCATCCTTAATATCCTTTTCCGTTAGAGCGGGTAATGAAATATTGGTGTTAGGCAAGTTTACGCCCTTTTTGGACTTTAAAGGTCCCCCTTGGATTACTTTTGCCTTTACCTCATCCTTGGAATTGGTGGAAATCACCTCGAACATCAACTTTCCGTCATCCAATAGAATACGCTCACCAGCTTTTACATCTTTAGGGAAATTGGCATAGTTCATATACACCTTCTCCGCATTCCCCTCAAAAGGCTTACCGGTTACAAAAGTTATTTCGTCTCCAGGAGCAACGACCACTTCTCCGGCCATTACACCTACCCTTAATTTTGGTCCTTGCAGATCCGCAAGAATCGAGGTATTAGTACCTAATTCGTCATTTAATTCGCGAATCATCTTAATACGCTCTGCAACATCTTTATAATCGGCATGGGAAAAGTTTACCCTAAAGACATCCACCCCAGCCTCAATCATGCTCTTTAGAACACTCTTCGTACTAGTAGCTGGTCCTAAGGTTGCTACTATTTTTGTCTTTTTGTTTGTTGACATTATTTTAAAATATTAAATTATTTTTAGATTTTAATTTACTGGCATCCACTATATAAGCCGTTATAATCTTTGGGATTGCCAGTACCGACTTCAAAATTTCTTCCTCCACGTCAATTTCATCGTGTTCTATCTTTAAAAAATAGTCCACATCCCTGTATTCCGGAACCAAATGATATTTCGTAAATGAGGGTTGGTCTTGAAAAAGATTTCCTATACTTAATTCCTCTTCCTTTACATCATTATTGCTAACAAGTGTAAAATAGCGATCATTTACCTCGTCTCTCCAATCAAATATTGGGAACGATCCACTTTGTGATATCTCCAAATCGTTCACGGACCTCTTCAACTTCGTTTTTAGACAAGAATTAAGTGCATATACCAGCATAAAATCTTCGATACTGCTGTGCAAAGCGATTAAAGTGAAAGTTTCTTCATAAAAATCTTCCGAAATTTTGTGTATCGCTGCCATACTTTCCGTGAAAGGCGTAAATATAGGATTAATAACGAAACCAGCCTATCCATTTTAGCTATAAAACGTTGTGAAACCTACGAAAACGTTGGAGTTAAACAAATTTTGATGTCTACTGCTCCATTGCAAAGTTTGCTTAACAAATTTTAACATCAATCCGTAAATTTCAGATTCTTTACTCTTTGGATTTATCCATTTTGTCCTGTAAGGCGAAGTAGGCTCTCTTGGACGCTCTTTCTTCAGCCTTCTTTTTTGAGGTTGCCCTAGCCTTGGCCACAATTTTACCCCCAATGGATAATTTCACTGCAAAATGCTTAATTACATCATTACCTGTGTCCTCGTATATATCGTAATTAAAGGATTTTTTTTGTTTTTGGCACCATTCAATGACCAGGCTCTTGTAACTTATAACCTTACCTTCAAGTTGTTCTATATCCACATAGGGATCTATAATTCTTTTACTTATAAACTTTTCACAATATTTATACCCTCTGTCCAAATAGATGGCTCCTACCAGGGCCTCAAAAACATTGCCGTGGATATTGTCCCCAAAGCGGGATTTGGGAATTCTGCTCTCAACGAAATCTATAAGTTTAAGATCTTTCCCCAATTCATTGAGATGTTCCCTACTTACAATTTTAGACCTCATTTTGGTCAAATATCCTTCGTCGCCATCCGGAACCTTGCTGTACAAATGTTTGGAGATTATTGTCCCCAGCATGGCATCGCCCAGAAATTCCAAGCGCTCATAGTTCATAGGGAAGCCATCTTTATCTTTTCTGTTAGCAGAACGATGAACGAACGCTTTTTGATAAATTTCCAGGTTTTTAGGCTTAAAGCCTAGAATTTTTTTCATTCCCAAAAAAAAATCCCCATCCTGTTTTGAATGGGAATTAAATAAATTGGAAAAAGCGTTCATATTTCGAATTAGCTGATTTTTTTAAATATCACACATGCATTATGTCCCCCAAATCCAAAAGTATTGCTCAGAGCAACATTTACCTCTCTTTTTTGCGCCTTGTTAAGGGTCAGGTTTAATTTGGGATCAATATTTTCATCTACCGTTGTATGGTTTATGGTCGGAGGCACCAAACTATGTTCCATTGCCAAAATTGAGGCTATTGCCTCAATGGCACCAGCTGCACCCAAAAGATGCCCTGTCATTGATTTAGTGGAATTTATATTTATATCCTTGGCATGTTCGCCAAAAACCTTACTGATAGCTTTTAATTCGGCTACATCGCCTAAAGGAGTAGAAGTACCATGAGTATTAATGGTATCCACATCCTCGGGTTTTAATCCTGCATCCTTTAAACAATTCTCCATAACGCGTACTACCCCAATTCCGTCAGGATGTGGTGCAGTCATATGGTAAGCATCACTGGACAAGCCACCGCCTGCAACTTCTGCATATATTTTAGCTCCTCTTGCCACGGCATGCTCATATTCTTCAAGTATCAAAGAACCAGCTCCTTCTCCAAGAACAAATCCATCCCTGGTGGCATCAAATGGCCTAGAAGCCGTCTCTGGACTTTCATTACGTGTAGAAAGGGCGTGCATGGCTCCAAAACCTCCCATCCCGGCTATGGTGACGGCTGCCTCACTACCTCCTGTAACAACAACATCACAATACCCTAACCGAATAGTGTTCAAGGCATCAATAATAGCATTGGCGGAAGATGCACAAGCTGAAACCGTTGTATAATTGGGTCCCATAAAACCGTGCTTTATGGAAATATTCCCAGGTGCAATATCTGCTATCATTTTGGGAATAAAGAATGGATTAAACCTTGGGGTACCATCGCCTGCGGCAAAATTTAAAACTTCGTTCTGAAAAGTTTCCAATCCGCCAATACCAGCTCCCCAAATTACTCCAACTCTAAATTTGTCTATCTTATCAAGATCCAATCCTGAATCTTTAATGGCCTCATCAGAAGAAATTAAAGCATATTGGGCAAACCTGTCCAATTTTCTGGCTTCTTTTCTATCAAAATAATCTTCTGCATTATAGTTTTTTAATTCGCATGCAAATTTTACTTTAAACTTCTCCGTATCATAATAAGTAATGGGTGCAGAACCACTTTTTCCGCTCTTTAAACCTTCCCAATACTCTTCAATATTATTGCCAATAGGTGTCAAAGCACCTAGACCAGTAACTACAACTCGTTTTAATTGCATTGAACTAAATTTTTGTTTAACTTAATAAGTTAGGTGTAAATTAAAAAAAATTATCCATGCAGCGTCTTTACCACATGGATAATTTTGAAACTTGTTCAAGAAATCATAAAATTACTTGGCTTCTTCTATATAACTTATAGCTTGACCAACTGTAGCAATGTTTTCCGCTTGATCGTCTGGAATTTGAATATCGAATTCCTTTTCGAACTCCATAATCAACTCAACAGTATCCAATGAATCTGCCCCTAAGTCGTTGGTAAAGCTAGCCTCTGTAACAACTTCATTCTCGTCAACACCTAATTTATCTACGATGATAGCTTTTACTCTTGATGCAATGTCTGACATAATAATATCGGTTTTAAAAATTTAAATTGATGGCAAAAATAAAAAACTTTGGTTTAATAACACTATTTGTCGTTAAAATGTGATGTAATTTAATAAAATTAAATACAAGAGTGCTATTTTAGCCCAAAATAATTTTCTGTCCTAACCCCAAAAAATTACATGAAAAGTATTGTCCTATTCGCTTCTGGCTCTGGTTCCAACGTTGAAAACATATTTCATTATTTTCAAACAAATACTGAAGTATCAATTAGCTGCGTACTATCCAACAAAAGGGACGCCAAAGTTTTTGAAAGGTGTAATAGGTTAAATATTAATGCATTATATTTTAATAAACACTCCTTTTATAATTCGGACTGTGTTTTAAATGTCCTTAAATCCCTAAGTCCAGACCTTATAGTGTTGGCAGGATTTCTATGGAAAATTCCAGATAACCTCATCAATAGCTACCCCAATAAAATTATTAATATTCATCCCGCCTTACTTCCCAAATACGGTGGTAAAGGAATGTACGGCATGCATGTGCATGAATCGGTAAAGGCCAATAACGAGTCTGAAACAGGCATAACCATCCATTATGTAAACGAAAATTACGACGAAGGTGCCATTATTAAGCAGGCAAAAGTTGCTTTGAACCCGAACGACACCCCTGAAATGATAGCAGAAAAGGTTCATCATTTGGAATATGAGCATTTTCCCAAAGTAATAGAACAGGTATTAATGGGGGAATAATGGCCAAAAAGGATAAATTTTATACGGTTTGGAAAGGGAGCCGTCCCGGTATTTACACCAGCTGGAAAGACTGTAAGGCAGCAATCACCAATTATAAGGGCGCACAATATAAATCTTTCCCCACCTTTGAGGCTGCAAAAAAAGCCTTCAACGGCAAATATGAAGATTACAAGGGCAAGAAAATCGATGCCTCCACACTAAGCCAAGAACAATTACAGAAAATTGGTGAACCCAATTACAATTCAATTTCTGTAGATGCCGCCTCCAGTGGAAATCCAGGTATAATGGAATACCGAGGGGTGGACACAAAAACCAAAAAAGAACTTTTTAAACAAGGCCCGTTTAGGCAAGGCACCAACAATATAGGTGAATTTCTGGCCTTGGTTCACGGACTGGCGTTTTTAAAACAACAGAATAGTGATCGAATAATATATACGGATTCCAAAACAGCAATGAGTTGGGTCCGAAAAAAAACATGTAATTCCAAATTGCCCGAGACTCCTGAAAATAAAGTGGTTTTCGATCTGGTACGGCGCGCCATTACGTGGCTGGAAAAAAACTCATACAGTACTAGCATAGTTAAATGGGAAACTAAGGCCTGGGGTGAAATTCCAGCAGATTTCGGTAGGAAATAGCCATATAAGCATTTTTTGAAATTTGATTTCCAATGCTATGGAAATGGCAGTTCAAAAACCTATCTTTGCAGCAAATTTCATAATTTAATGGGCAAACTTTTAATTGTAGGCACCGTTGCCTTTGACGCTATAGAAACCCCTTTTGGCAAAACCGATAAAATCTTGGGAGGGGCCGCCACTTTTATAGGTTTGGCAGCTTCCCAGTTTAAAGTAGAATCTGCCATTGTTTCTATTGTAGGCGAAGATTTTCCACAGGAATATTTAAATCTATTGACCGATAAAAATATTGATATTTCTGCCTTACAGGTTATAAAAGGGGGCAAAACTTTCTTTTGGAGTGGCAAATATCACAACGATCTTAATTCCAGGGATACCTTATCCACTGAATTAAACGTTCTTGCCGACTTCAACCCGGTAGTTCCAAACAATTTTAAAGATGCAGACGTATTAATGTTGGGAAATTTACACCCAGACACTCAATTGAGTGTAATTAATCAGATGGAAGAACGACCAAAACTTATAATCTTGGATACCATGAACTTTTGGATGGACCATGCCCTTGATGAATTGAAAGAAGTTATAAAACATATAGATGTTATCACCATTAACGATGAAGAAGCCAGACAGCTTACCAGTGAGCATTCCTTGGTAAAAGCTGCTGAGAAGATCCATATAATGGGCCCTAAATTTGTAGTAATTAAAAAAGGAGAACACGGAGCCTTGTTATTTCACAAATCGAAAGTGTTTTTTGCGCCCGCTTTGCCCCTGGAAGAAGTTTTTGATCCAACCGGAGCTGGTGATACCTTCGCTGGAGGATTTGCTGGATATTTGGCAGAATCGGAAAACATAAGCTTTAACAATTTAAAAAGTGCAGTTATCCACGGTTCCAACTTGGCTTCATTTTGTGTTGAACGTTTTGGCACACAAAGAATGGAAAAATTAGAAAAGAAAGAGGTAAACAACAGGTTGCTCCAGTTTAAGGAGCTGACCCAGTTTGATATTGAATTACAATAAATATGTGCCCTAGTCTAACAGGGCATTTTTAATTTAAAGTTACCATGAGCGACGCTATTAAGCATGAATGTGGAATTTCCTTAATCCGGTTATTAAAACCGTTGGAATATTATCAAGAGAAGTACGGGTCTGCCTTTTACGGGGTAAACAAGATGTACTTGATGATGGAAAAGCAGCATAACCGCGGCCAGGATGGTGCCGGTTTTGCAAGTATTAAATTGGATATGGAGGCCGGGGAGAGGTATATGAGTCGGGTACGATCCATAGACCAACAGCCTATACAGGACATTTTTGCCCAAATAAATGAACGTATAAACACTTCATTTAAAGAAAATCCAGAATACATAAACGACGTAGCCAAACAAAAAAAGCACATACCTTATATTGGGGAAGTACTTTTGGGACACGTACGTTACGGAACTTTTGGCAAAAACAGTATAGAAAGTGTACATCCCTTTTTAAGACAGAACAACTGGATGCACCGTAACCTGATAGTTGCCGGTAATTTTAACATGACCAATGTTAATGAACTTTTCGACAATTTGATTCAAATAGGGCAGCACCCCAAGGAAAAAGCAGATACCGTAACGGTAATGGAGAAAATTGGACATTTCTTGGATGATGCAGTAGCCCAGCTCTACAAGGATATAAAAAAAGAAGGTTTTAATAAAAGAGAAGCCTCGCCAATAATTGCTGAAAGATTAAATGTTGCCAAAATTTTGAGAAGAGCGGCAAAAAACTTTGATGGTGGCTATGCTATGGCAGGTATGTTGGGGCATGGTGATTCATTTGTACTCCGAGACCCAGCAGGAATAAGACCAGTCTATTACTATCAAGATGACGAAATTGCCGTGGTAGCCTCAGAAAGACCAGCTATACAGACGGTTTTCAATGTTAGTTTCGAAGATGTTAAAGAACTTGATCCAGGACATGCCATTATCATCAAAAAAAATGGTAAGGTTAAATTCAAGAAAATTTTAGAACCTACCGAAAGAAAGGCCTGTTCCTTTGAACGTATTTATTTCTCTAGAGGAAGTGATAAGGAAATCTACCAGGAAAGAAAGATGTTGGGGAAATTGCTTTTTCCCTTGATCCTGAAGTCCATAGATGACGATATAAAAAACACTGTATTTTCATATATTCCCAATACTGCAGAAACCTCCTTTTTCGGAATGGTAATCGCGGCACAGAATTACATGAACAAGAAGAAAGAAGAACAGATACTTTCTATTGGCAGGAAAATAACAAGGGAAGAACTTCATGAAATCTTAGAGGTAAGGCCCAGGATAGAGAAAGTGGCCATAAAGGATGCCAAACTCCGGACCTTTATAACACAAGACAGTAGTAGGGACGACTTGGTTGCCCATGTTTACGACATTTCCTATGGATCTGTGAAGGAAAACGATAATTTAGTTATCATAGATGACAGTATAGTTCGTGGAACAACCCTCCAAAAAAGTATACTTAGAATTCTTGACCGACTATTGCCAAAAAAAATAATAGTGGTCTCTTCCGCCCCTCAAATCCGTTATCCGGATTGCTATGGAATAGACATGGCCAAACTGGAAGATTTTGTTGCATTTAAGGCCGCTTTGGCCCTACACGAAGAAAGAAATACAATGCACCTTGTAGAGGAAATCTATAAAAAATGTTTAAAGCAAACCGATACGCATGATTCAGAAGTTGTTAATTATGTGAAGGAATTCTACAAGCCTTTTACAGCGGATGAAATCTCCGATAAAATTGGTCAATTATTAAGTCCACCCGATATTAAAGCAGAGGTTCAGATTATATATCAAAACATTGAAAACCTTCATGAAGCCTGCCCAAAAAACTTGGGAGATTGGTATTTTACAGGAAATTACCCTACTCCAGGGGGCAATAGGGTAGTAAACAGGGCGTTTATCAACTTTTTTGAAGGCAAGAACGAACGAGCATATTAATAATTTCATCGATGAAGTGCAGGTTTTTATGCACTTCATCGATGAAATACACTCTTTAACGTAATTTTGATCAAAAACCTGCCGTGCACATGTACATTAGTAGTGCCATAGCATAAGTAGGTTAAGTTCATGGTAAGATTTGGGGCAAAAAAGGTGGAGACTTCTCCACCTTTTTTATTGGATCAAATTAAGATCCCTTTATTGCACATGTATTATATCCTGCATTTCCTACTGTTTATCGAACAAGCTGTATTTCAACTTATTAAAGAGACATTCATCTAAAACCTTTTCACCACGGCTTGGATTACTATACTTTTGGAGGACCATAGCATAAGTAGGTTAAGTTCATGGTAAGATTTGGGGAAAAAGGTAGAGCTATGCTCTGCCTTTTTATTTTAAATAAAGTCTGTAATGGGAATGAGATAAGAATCTGAAAACTTATTCCGGAATTTTAATAGCCCACGATATACCAAATTCTAGAAATTATTCCCCAAGCCAATTGGACCAAGCAGGGGCTTTATACAAAGCAAAATGAGTTACATTTAACGGGTAAGAATTTCCAAACCTAAAATCTTTCCTCTAAACATGCTTTCCTTTTTCCCAACCATATTTTTCCAAATAATGTTTTCCACTCTCAATCGCCCCTTCCTCCAAGTGGGTGGCCATGGTATCATTCCACCTATTTAGAAATCCGAAGAGAGATATAACCCCCAACATTTCCACAATTTCGCCTTCATCCCAGTGCTTGTATAACTCTTTCTTTATTTTAAGATTCATAGTATTGGGCACTTGGGAAGCCGCCAATGCAAAATCTAGGGCGGCACGCTCGGCCTCAGAAAATGCCGCATGCGTTCTATACTCCCAAATATTATCTAATTGCTCCTGATCTGCTCCATAACGCTCGGCTGCCCGAATAGCATGTGCCTGACAATAGCGACAACCGGTGGCATTACTACTTACCCAGGCCATCATTCGTTTTAAAGCGGAGCTAACCTTACCTTCATTTGCCATAACCGCCTTGTTGAGACTAATAAAGGCCTTGGAAATAGCTGGTCGATGTTGCATTGTTAATACAGAATTGGGACAGAATCCCAAAGTTTCATTGAAAAATTCAGCCAACTTTTTGGTCTCTGAATCATGATCGGCATCTAAAGGATCTACAAGGGACATGGTTCGTGAATTATGTGTATTTTTGACCTATACAAGTAACGAAAAAAACACCTACATGACAAATCAAATCACTACCAAATGGCTTGGTAATATGGCCTTTGAAAGCAACAATCCTTCAGGGAACAACCTTGTTATAGATGTAGCTCCTGAAAATGGGGGAGAAGGCATGGGATATAGACCCAAAGCACTTATGCTAACTGCTTTGGCGGGTTGTTCTGGACTGGATGTAGCTTCACTTATTAAAAAAATGAAATTGGAGGTTGAAGAGTTTAGAATAGAAACTATTGCCAACCTAACGGAAGAGGACCCCAAATTTTACGATAATGTATTAATAGAATATCATTTTAAGGGCAGTAACCTAAACGAAAAAAAATTGCAACGGGCAGTTGATCTTTCAGTTGAAAAATATTGTGGGGTGATGGAAATGTTCCGACAATTCTCGAAAATGGAGATTAAAACATATTTCAATAAAGAGTAATTACGCTTTCCACTTTCCCATGATCAAAAAAGTTTTATTTCTATTAATTGGTTTCCTATGGACCCTTCGAAGTATAAAGGTCAAATTTTAAGGGATAACATGGATGCAGGTTACTTTCACACTGGTTATGAGGACAACAAAGCACCAGGATGGAAGGTTACAGTAGATTCGAAATAACTTATGCCAAAGCTATTGCTGAGCCGCTGGCATTATATAATAAGATCTATGACGGCAAGTAAGTGTTTAAAAATAAAATTTAGCTTAAGGAATAATTGCCATGCGCTGGACCATTAAACCAAAACCTGAACAACCACAAATAGATGCATTGGCGACTTCGCTAAAGGTAGACGAATTGGTTGCCCAATTATTATTGCAGCGTGGCATTACCAACTATGAGGATGCCAAGAGGTTTTTTAGACCACAGCTTTCGCACCTGCACGATCCCTTTTTAATGAAGGATATGGACAAGGCCGTAGAAAGGATAGAAAAGGCTATAACTCAGGAGGAAAATATATTGGTATTTGGGGACTACGACGTTGACGGCACCACTGCAGTGGCCTTGGTTTCATCTTATTTGGAAAGCTCTTATCCAAACGTGGCCACCTATATCCCAGACCGGTACAATGAGGGTTATGGAGTTTCTTACCAAGGAATAGATTTTGCCGAGGATAATGGATTTTCCTTAATAATTGCATTGGATTGCGGGGTAAAAGCGATCGACAAGGTTGCCTATGCAAAAGAAAAAGGAATCGATTTTATTATATGTGACCACCACAGGCCGGGTAAAACTTTGCCCGATGCTGTAGCCGTATTGGATCCAAAAAGAGCAGATTGCTCCTATCCTTATGATGAACTGTGCGGCTGTGGGGTGGGATTTAAATTGATACAGGCGCTAGGTAGCAAAAAAGGGGAGACTACGGAGGATTTAATTCCATATCTAGATTTGGTAGCTACCGCTATCGGGGCAGATATCGTCCCAATTACAGGGGAAAATAGGGTTATGGCCTACTGGGGGCTTCAGGTAATAAACCAAGAACCTAGGGTTGGATTTAAGGCCATTATCAATCAGATAAAAAAACAAGTCCTTACCATCACCGATGTAGTGTTTATAATTGCACCACGAATTAATGCCGCCGGACGTATGGAGCATGGGCAGCACGCGGTTAACCTCCTTAAAGAAACCGATTTGGAACGGGCGGAATTTTTTGCCGCCGAAATAGAGAAATACAACACGGACCGAAGGAATCTGGATCAAGAAATTGCAAAGGAAGCTCTGCTACAGATTCAGGAAAACAAGGAAGAAAAAGGTTTTACATCAGTGGTCTACAAGGAAACTTGGCATAAGGGAGTGATCGGAATTGTTGCATCCCGACTAATTGAAACGTATTATAGACCCACTTTGGTTTTTACAAAGAGTGGCAACAAATTGGCGGCATCTGCACGATCTATTAAAGGTTTCGATGTGTATGAAGCCTTGGAAGGTTGCTCGAATACCATTGAACAATTTGGAGGACATATGTATGCGGCGGGACTTACCCTTCTGGAAGAAAATTACGAAGCTTTTAAAGCTAAATTTGAGGAAGTGGTTTCCAGTACCATGGACCCCACTCTACTATCTCCCGAAATTATGGTGGACGCCATAATTAGCTTAGATCAAATTACCCCTAAATTAATGCGGATCATTAAGCAATTTGCCCCTTTTGGACCAGGAAATTTGACCCCCGTTTTTATGGCAGAAAATCTTAAGGATACTGGTTACGCAAAAGTAGTTGGGCAAGAAGGTAAACACCTAAAATGTAAGCTTTTCGATAAAAATAGTGGCTCTAAAAGGGCTGCCATTGATGCAATTGGATTTAATTTAGGTCAGAATCTACCTACAATTACCAATGCATCAGTAAGTGCCGTTTTTTCTTTGGATGAAAATGAATGGCAGGGAAATATATCGCTTCAAATGAAGTTAAGGGACCTAAAAGAGCAAGTTGGTTATCAATATTAATATATTAATAACTAATAATTATCAATAAAACTAAATATTAACAGGTCTTGATTTCAAAATATAGTATGGAATAGACTACATTTAAATTTTGTTTCACCCACCTTTACCCTTTTTTCGAATTTCGTTTAAGTTTTTTTGAAAATACCCTTCTAATTTCAGCTCACTGTGGACTTAAATTTTTTCAAGGATAAGGTAGAACCATCAAATTCGCCATAGGTAAAATAAGAAATCCAATCCCCTAAATTTACATAGGTAGATTGATCGTTCAAGGTAATTTCCAAAGGTAGGTGCCTATGTCCAAAAACAAAATAATCATAGTGCTGCTGCTCCAATTTCCGCTTGCAATATTGCACCAACCATTCGTTCTCCTCCCCTAGAAATTTAATATCCTCATCTCCGGAAATCATTTTGTTCTTTACGGAAAGATATTGCGCTAATTTTACCCCAAAATCTGGATGTAACCAATTGTAAAGCCATTTGGAAACCGGATTGGTGAATACTTTTTTCATTCGCTTATATCCCTTGTCCCCAGGTCCCAGACCATCTCCATGCCCAATTAAAAAAGAAGTCCCGTTTAAAAGAAAAGATTCTGGTCTATGAAATACGGGAATATTCAACTCATCTTCAAAATATCCGTTCATCCATAAATCATGGTTGCCCACAAAATAATAAACCGGAATACCCGAATCTGTAATTTCTGCAAGTTTACCCAAAGTACGGGTAAAGCCCTTAGGCACCACCGTTTTATATTCAAACCAAAAATCGAACAGATCCCCAAGGAGAAAAATTGCCGCAGCATCCTGTTTTATGGTATCCAACCAAGCCACAAACCTTTTTTCGCGAGGAAAACTAAGGTCTTTGGTAGGAGCTCCTAAATGATTATCACTTGAGAAGTAAATCTTTTTGCCCTTGGGAACGTCAATAGTTTTCATTCAGGGCCTTTTTAATTATCAGAAGCATACCATTCTGCAAAGGAGGTATCTGTTTCTTGTAGTTTTAGAGAATGTAAGCTGATATTTTTCGGCAATCTGGCCATTATTTTATCTGCAAAATCCAAAACCATATTTTCACTTGTAGGTTGGTAATCGGCCAATATCACATTGTGCCCCCTATCCGTTAATTCTTGAGCCAATTCCACATGGGGTGTATTTTTGTTAAAAACTGTGGCATGATCAAATTGGTCCACAATTTCTTCCTTGACAATTTTCTTTAAATCCCCAAAATCTATAACCATTCCCAATTTAACATGGGCCGTATCCGTAATAGGCCGTCCAATTACGGTTACGGAAAGTTTATAACTGTGGCCATGTACATTTCTACATTTCCCGTCATAACCATACAATGCATGTCCAGTTTCAAAATTAAACTGTTTGGTAATACGAATGTTGCCCATAATATTTATTTGGACTGCAAAGGTAATTTATTCTTGGAAACTAATCGTTGAGCACGGGTTGTGTCCAAGCGGATTCGTATTTTATATCTTCAATAGGGTTTTCCTGAAGTTTTGAAGAAGTAATTTTGCTTCTAACAAAGAGAATATCGTCCGTTATATCAAAATTGGCCGTATTACCTTCAACAGATTTAAACTCCTTGACTTCGGTTTCCCCTTTAAGGCAGCCAAGAAAGCTTATGGTATATTTAACTCCGGTTTCTGGCTCTACTTCCACCTTCAAATTTTTCTTTCCAGATTCCAAGGCTTTTAGCGTAACCCCTGTCGTAGAATAAAAATTCCCCTTTTCCATGGCCTCGATTAATGCAGGTGCGGACAAGGTGTCGGCTTGCACCATCACCCAACCCCTTCCGGAATTACTCCATTTATGTCCTATTTTATGGTAATTGTGCGAATCATCGGTTGCCAAACCATACATAATGGGCTTTTTACTATTGATATAGGAAATATTGATCTGGTCCCACATTTCTTCCATGGAAATATGGGTCGAATCTCCCATATTGTGAACCATGGGATGACCGTTATACACCTCAAAAAAACGCTCTCCCTTTAAAGATATCATATCTTCCAAGCTTATGCTGTAAAAAAAGTTGGGATGATTAATATGGGGCATAATAGGCACTCCTGTTTCCTTTCGTTGTTTAAGCACAGCATTTAGATTGTTTTGCATGACTTCCGGTATACTGTTGCCTCCCTGAGGATCTATCTTTTTCTGAATATTTGTAGCATTCATATGAACATGTTTGTCCTCATATCTGTCCGTAATTTCCTCCGAATGAATCACCAAAAATTCTCCGGCCTTTTCAAACAGATCGCTATATTCGGCATAGGTCTTTAATTTCACCTCTACTTTTCCAGAGTCCATTTTATAATCTACCCAATCCTCACCATAGGTTTCCAAATATTTCTTAAAGCTATTTTGATAAATGGAATCTTCCCGAACCGGTATCCACTTCTCCTCCATAGAAATGGTATTATGATCCGATAAGGCTATAAATTGATAGTCGTGCGACTTATACCAGTCTAAAATAATCTCAGGAAACTCGTCCCCATCACTCCAAAACGAATGGGTATGCAAATTTCCCTTGTACCACCTTTTATTCTCGGTTTTGTACGTGCTTTTATTATTATCTCTACAGCTTCCCAGTATTATAGCCACAGAGAACAAAATTGAAGGTAAAATATATTTCATTTTTAGTGTTATTTCGTATTTGAACCTCAAAAGTTAATGAAAAAGTATTAAAAACCTAGGATTAAGCCAAAAATCGATCATAAACATTATCTTACTACAATAGATTGTTTGGGAAGTTCATATAGACTTAATACATTATGTAAAACCAATCTTATTTTCATCTATTTTTGCCCGATTTTTAAAACGTCAAAACCTTGGTAGAACTTTTTGAGCAATTGGCATTTAAGGAGAATCCACTTTTCGAAAAAGTGATCGAGGATATCCTAATTCAGAAATACAGTATTGTCGACGATTTTTTCTCTGTGGAAGAAGTAGCCCAATTACGGGAATCCCTACTTGCAAAATATGAAGAGGACGAGTTTAAGAAAGCTGCTATTGGAAATCGGGTGAACGAATTGATCGTGAAGGCGATCCGTGGCGATTTCATTCTTTGGATGGATGAGAAAAGCAATGATGTTTTGGAACAACAATTTTTCTTAAAAATCAACGAATTGGCCCATTATCTAAACAAAACCTGTTTTATGGGAATTATGTTCAAAGAATTCCACTATGCCATTTATCCGGATGGTACTTTTTACAAGAGACATTTGGATACCTTTCAAAACGACGACCGCCGCAAACTATCCATGGTCTGTTATTTGAATGAACCAGACTGGGTACCTGAAAAAGATGGTGGTGAGTTGGTACTTTACCTACCCACAGAAAATGGCGAAGAGGCAAAACATATCACCCCCTTTCCTGGGAAGGTAGTTATTTTTGAAAGTCAGGAATTGGAGCATGAAGTAAAACCTGCCCATCGTGAACGCCTGAGTATCACTGGGTGGTTAAAAACCAGATAACCTAATTACCTTTTATATTTTCTATTGTTTTTAATTCGATTAAGGAAATAAACCACAAGTAAAACTAGGGCTAATAGAGGGAAAACAAAGTTCCCGTTTAAGAACGATAAAATATCCATTACAAAAGTTTAAAAAAAATAAAACGATCAACAAGGTCGGTTATTGTTTCTTCACAAAAAAAGCTACAATGGCCGAGGTAACGATTCCCATGGTCAATGCGCCAAAAACACTCTGAATCACGTAACTTTTCAGACTAAAATAATTTTCGGCAGCTTCCTGGGTCATTTTACCAGAATCCACGGCAAACTTAATAATATTTGTGAAATATTCAGGAGTAATAAAGGTGCTGGTTATATATTGGGTCACCGGACTTAATAAAGATATAATTACACTTAAAATGATACCACTGATAAATCCCTGTTTCCAGTTCATTTTCCCTTTATAATCTACTTTTCTTTTGTCCAATAATGCCAAGACATAAACGGTGATGGCTATGATTGCAAAAAAGTTGGTATATATCGCGTGCTTTTCTATAAGTACGTCATGCCAACCCATAGATTTCTCAAAGGCCATCCAAAGTAGGGTCGCCAGTGAAAAAATAATGGCCCATTTAATTTCGATGCGGAACTTGCTCATAATACTTCTATTTCTTAAATTTTGAGAGTGCGTTTTTGGTTTCTTCAGAAATCGCCAAACGTCCTGTAATTTCAGCCCTATTGGTTAATAGCGTGTCCCAATGGCCAGTCCCTTCCCACAGCACTTTCTTCCATTCTTGCAAGGCTTCTGGATTGTACTTAGCTAATTTTTCAGTGAAAATTTCCAATTCCTTGTCCAACTCTTCCAGCTTATTAAAAACCTTGGAGAACAATCCTTTTTCCTGCGCCCAATAGGCATTTTTCCATTCATTGGGTGAGAGTGAGAGTTCCGATAAGCCAGCAATCCCAATTTTTCGCTGTACTGCTGGGGCAATTACCATGGGAGCTATACCTATGGTGAGTTCGGACAACCGTATGGCCGCTGCCTCGGCGGCAAACACATAATCACATGCAGATATAATTCCTACTCCACCTCCTACTGCCTTACCTTGCACCCTTCCTACAATTAGCTTTTTGCAGCTTCTCATGGCATTGATTAGATGGGCAAATCCGCCAAAGAAAATTTTTCCTTCAGATAAATTACTCACTTCCACCAATTCATCAAAGGATGCGCCAGCACAGAACGCCCTATCCCCTTCAGATTTTAATACTATTACCGATACCTCATCATTTACTGATAATTCCCCCAAAGTTGCGGTAAGTCTTTCCAAAAGTTCCGCAACGAATGAATTACTGGCAGGATGCCCAAATTCTACAGTAGCAACCCTATTTACAATGTTGGTATATAAACTTCCGTTTGATCGGGTAGTGCCCATATTATTCTTGTTAGTTGTTATCCTTCCTAAATTTACTCCCATACCTAAAATTATGGGTCAAAGTTAAAAGGGGTATTTCAAAATTAAACGTTTTGAAGAAGCGGACGAAACTTTCGTCTAAATTTCCATACCAATGCACCTCCCCTAATAAACATCCAAAGGGTAAATGAAAGCCAAATACCATATAGCCCCCAACCAAGATATTTACCTAGAAAGAGCAAAGGAACAAAACCTAGGAAGGTTGCTACCAGCAAGACATTCCTGAGATATTTCATTTCTCCCAAACCTTTAAAAAGTCCGTCGAAAACAAAGGCAACCATATTCATAGGTATACCAAGAATCAAGATAAAGAATATGGAATAGAAGGTTTGCAATACTGTAATGTCATTGGAAAATATACGCCCTATAGGCCTGTAAAATACAAAACCTGCCGCAACAAGAATTAAACTTATAATTAACCCGTACAGCATGATTTTTTTGGCCAATTCCCAAAGTCCGTCGTAATTCTTGGCACCCAACAACTTACCGCCCATTATATTCCCGGCAGCTCCATAGCCATCAATAAAGAAAGCTGAAAAAAGCCAAAGGTTTATTGCTATAGTATGGGCACCTATATACTTGTCACCTAATGCAGTTGCCTCCCTTACCGCCAAAATTAAGGCAGTATTTAAAGCCAATGCCCTAACAAACAGGTTTAGGCTCATTACCACTAATCTACCCAGTTCAGGATGTAATGGGAATTTAAGGGTAAGGCTTATACTTGTTTTTGTAACCAGCAATACAAATGCCATTAAAGCCATTATGCCTTGGGCAATTAAACTAGCCCAAGCCGCACCTTCCAAATACATCGGAGAAATAATCCCTTCCACACCGTATACGAATACAAAATCAAGGACTATATTTAAAACCGCCCCCGTGATGGCAATCAACATAGGGTAAAATGTATTCTGCAAACCTCGAAAAATACCCATTACCGCGAATACAAATAAGGTCAATGGAAAGCCCCAAACCCGAATGGAGTAGTAAGAAATACAGAGCTCCAGGATTCTGCCTTTGGCATTGAGCAAAACAAATATTTCCTCCACTATAAAAATGGTAGAAAGGAGAATAACAATACTTAACAGAATGTTTAGGAAAATGGCCTGTGCCGGGAGTGTTTTAACCCTATCCAACTTCCCCGCACCCAAGTATTGTGACAATATCGCGGAAATTGCGCTACGTGTCTGGCCCAATATCCATATTAACATTGATAAAAAGGAACCCACTATTCCCGCCGCTGCCAAGGACTCCATCCCATCTTGGGGTATGTTGCCCACTATCGCAGTGTCCGTAATAGATAGTATTGGCTCCGCAATGCCCGCTATGGTTGCAGGAATGGCAAGATTATTAATGGTTTTAAAATTTATTACTGTCTTCAAAAAGAAATGTTTTACAATACTAGTTCGAAACAATGAAAGGGAAATTGACTCTGTTTGGGGAAATAAATATCTCCAACAGTTTTGTAACCTCTAACCGAATAGAATTTATTGTTACGGCTATTTTTGCTAAAAGTATCAAGTCTTACGGATATATAACCCGCTTTCCTGGCATATTCCTCTGCAAAATCCATTAATTTCACGGCATACCCTTTTCTTTGTTGCTCTGGATGAACGGCCAACCGATGAATATAAATATTCCTTCCATTTGGGGTTAACCAGTTAATTGGATCATATTCAGAATCCATTAGGGTGGAGACCACTACTGATCCAATTAATTTTCCTTTTTCTTCCAAAACATAAAGTTCCTTTCGGGCAACATCTAACTTAAAGGCCTCTAGTGAAGGATAATATTCGTTCCATTGATAAATGCCCTGTTCTATCATATTATTGGCGCAAGCCTTAGTAATATTAAGAATGTCGGGAATTTCCAATATCTTTGCCAATCGAATCATGCACGGTTAAATTTAATTTGTAAATTTATGCTATTCATGAACAATCGTATCAAGTAAAGGCACAGCCATTTTATAAACATTAACCAAAATATTAATTACGCCATGTCTGACCAACGAACTAGTAAAGGCGTTAAAAACAATTAAGACTGAACTTATGAAATGAGCCATAACGATTTTGGAAGCTAACCGAAATGATTAATATGGCGAATTACTCCCGATAGGTATCGGGATGACCAACCATAAAATAAATATAAACAGATGAAAAATATCCTAGTTCCGATTGGAACCTCTGAAAATGCACACGAAACATTACAATACGCGGTGGACTTCGCAACCGAATTTGGTTCCAATATTTTTGTAATGGAAGTATTTAGTGTTAGTGCCAGTGCCAGTACTTTGGCGAACATCAGGGAAAAACTTGCAGAAAGCAGTAAAGAGCATATAAAGGCGGTCATTGAAAAGGTGGATTCCAAAAATGTAACTATTAAAATGGCCACTTATAATGGAGATATCGTGGACGGACTAAAGGACATAGACAAAGATTTAGGGATTGACCTAATTATTTTGGCTCCAAGAAGTAACGACATACAAGAGGAATTGTATTTAGGAAATACTTCTGGAAAAATTGTAAAACAAACGGATATACCTACTCTTATTGTTCCAAAGGGGACTGTTTTTAAACCGTTTAAAACAGTATTGACAGCCTTTAAATCTGGAGTATTGAAGCAGAAGAGTATTTTATACCCTTTGATTGAAATTAAGAAAAAGTTTGAGTCCAAGGTTAGTCTCTTATTTGTAAAAACGCCAGGCTACACCAAGGAAGATCTAAAGATAAATATGTCATTAATGGGATTGAGTGCAGAACTTATCCAATCTGAAAATCCTTCTACATATTTAGGGGTATTACAGCATTTTGAAGCAAAACACCCAGACTTACTTTGTGTTTTCAGAAGAAAAAGAGGTTTCTTTAAAAAACTATGGGAAAAAAACACAATTCCCAAATCGGAATTTTACGCTCCAGTGCCAGTTTTGGTGTTAAGTGTGAAAAAAGATTAATAATTTTGGAATAAGCTTAAATTGTACTTTGATAGTGTCAGAAAAAGTATTTTCTTTGCGGCAGCCAAATTTGGGGGATTAGCTCAGCTGGCTAGAGCGCTTGCCTGGCAGGCAAGAGGTCACCGGTTCGACTCCGGTATTCTCCACGATCAAACGCAATTGGTTTTGCGTTTTAAAACTAAGGAAAGCCACTCAAGTTTATTTGAGTGGCTTTCGTGTTTTAAAAGGCCTATGCCAATAGGCCTAACCAATTGCATTTGCAGGATTGGATATTTTGCGGAGCAACACAGTTACTCCGGTATTCTCCACCAAGTAAACACAAGGCTTCAAGAGTTTTTAACTTTTGAAGCCCTTTTTTTTTGTGCGCAATTTTCACGCTAATTAAGTTAAAAATTATTTGGACATCAAATGACCTCTGCAATGGTACCTAAAACACCATTAGTACATCAAACCTGGACTTACCTCCTTTTCCGTATCCAATAAATGGGATGCCAAAAAGTTATTCGCCTTGGCCCTTGAAATCAATTCGATGTTGTGGGATTACATCAATATATAATGTATTTGAGCAATGCCTTATTGGAATCTATATATATTTTAGAAGGTATTTAAAATTAGATGTGGATAATAGTTTAGAAAAATGAAAATCCTAACAAGTATACTATTCATTGTGGTAGCCTTCTTCTGTAGGTCACAAACGGTAGATTCGCTTCCCCCATTGACAGCATCCAAATCGGTGTCCAACTATTCCAAAGTAATCGGTTGGAAGAACGGCCGTGTACCGAATGCCCCTAATGGCTTTAATGTAACAAAATATGCGGATGGATTTAAAAATCCCCGGTGGATGTACACAGCCCCCAACGGCGATGTGCTGGTAGCCCAGAGCAATTCCAATTATCCGCTATGGAAGAAAATTGGGGCCTGGCTCATAGGTGCCTCAAGGTCCAAAAGCTTTAAAAACAGCGCGGATGTCATCACACTATTACGCGATACAGACCATGATGGCAGTCCTGATATACGGCAAACCTTTCTTAAACACGAACTCAATCAGCCTTTTGGAATGCTTATAATGGGCAAGTGGTTCTATGTCGCCAATACAGATGCGGTATTACGCTTTCCTTACGACACAGGACAATTGAAAATTAGCGGACCGGCAGAACGGATCATCGATTTGCCTGCTGGAAAAGCCAACCGTCACTGGACCCGAAATATTGTTTCTAACGACGACAACTCGAAAATCTACATTGCAGTGGGAAGTGGTAGTAACATAGCTGAAAAAGGTTTGGAAAAGGAGGTGTTGAAAGCTAATATCTTAGAGATAAACCCGGATGGAACAGGTCTTCGGGTCTTTGCCTCTGGACTACGTAACCCTGTAGGCATGGATTGGCAACCTGAAACCGAAACCTTGTGGACGGCGGTCAACGAGAGGGACGGTTTGGGCAATAATTTGGTGCCCGATTATCTTACCCAGGTCAAAGAAAATGGATTCTATGGATGGCCCTATGTCTACTATGGCCAAAATGAAGATCCCAGGGTCAGCTACATCAAACCTGCAAAAATAAAGGAAACCCTGCTACCCGATGTCAACCTAGGCCCTCATACCGCTTCTTTGGGCTTGCTTTTCTACAGAGGGGAAACATTTCCTGAAAAATATCGTCACGGGGCTTTTGTAGCCCAGCACGGATCTTGGAACAGGGACAAATTGTCCGGCTATAAAGTCGTATTCATTCCGTTCAAAAAGGGGAAACCTTCGGGCGATCCCGAGGATTTCCTAACCAGTTTCATAGTTGATTCCGAAAAGGACAAAGTTTATGGGCGCCCCGTGGGACTGGCGATGTTGCCCGATGGCTCCCTACTGGTGACCGATGATGTCACCAATACGATTTGGAGGGTAAGCGCTGAAGAATAATTTGCTCAAGAGCACAGCCTAATAAAGAACTCTCGAATCCCGTACTTGCTATAGATTTAAATTGTATTAGTAAAATAAGGCAACCTATTGGTTATGTTATACGTCCGTTTCCAAAACTTGTTTCGTTCTACACTCAAAAAGTCTCCGACGAATTAATGATGCAGTTTAATTTTTAGACTTGTTGTAAGAATTGAAATCGCATTTCCCCTTACCGACCCTGAAACGGGCATGGTATTCAAATAATTGGCACTTGAGGATACTGGAAAATACATATTCGATGTTCTAATACCGTTGCTGGGATCATAGCCTATCCACCCTGCACCGGGCAGGAACACTTCTGTCCAACCATGAAGCTCGTATTTAGGATTATCTACCTCAACGTAAAAATACCCGCTTACAAAACGCGCTGCGATACCTAGGTGACGCAATAGTTGAATTTGCATCCATGCAAAATCCCGGCATGACCCTTTTTTCAATTCAAATGTTTGATCAGGCTGGTAGGGTTCTCCTATTTCTCGTATTTCCAAGACAAAATCCTCATGAATATGCCTGGTGAGTTCACTTAGAAAGCCAAGTGTATTGCCATTTACATCCGATAATATAACGTCGCCGTACTCTTTCAAAGATGCCCCAATAGAAATTTTCTCAACAAATGGAATTAAAAGTTTTTTTAAGGCGTCGTCATACTCAAATGGCATTTGATTAAAGCTTGGTGGATACAGTAGAAAATTAAATGGGTTATAAGGGGTAACGGTCAATATGGATGTCGACCTGATGCTTAGTTTGGTATGCATACCTTCATACCAACTAAAATGTACTGTATTGTTTTCGGCGTCCTTCTGTTGAGAAATACCGGCTACCTTAGGAGACACTTCTAAGCCAAAACTTTTTAATTCTGCATATGGTGTTTCTCTAGGTTTGAACCTAAAGTAATGCGGTTCTAAATAGACTTCCGATTGATACTCATATTCGGTTTCGTGTATAATTTCAACTTCCATAAAACCTTATCTTTCAGGTGTAGATTTGACATTCCGCATAGCCTCTTTTAAGCGCTTTAATTTTACTTGCTTTTTAGCCTGTATGTTTTTTTGACCAGTGATAGGCCCTGTGCGCATTATACTCCCAAAACCCAATTTTAATACAGTACAAATGTAGAGGTTCATTGGTTTTCTATATTAAGACTTGTTTGTTGGTGTGAGTTTGCAAAAAAGGAGTCGTAAATTGCTGTAGACACCTCGTTGAGTCTTTTCTGGAAAGTATCGATATACTCATGTAAACCACTATCAAAAATGTCATTTACATCTGTGAATTCCAATTGTGACCTAAGTTTACCCAACTGTTTTTCAGCGGTATTGGTAAACCCTCCTTCATTACCAGTTATTGCGTTTAAGGACTTTTCAGCTTCAATCAAACAGAAGTTGATGGAGCGGGGAAAAACCTTATCTAAAATCAAAAATTCAGAAATATTCAAAGCGGTAAGTTTCCCATATTTTTTTCGATACATATCATATGCGGATACTGATTTAAGCAAAGCCGCCCATTGAGCCAAGTCGAAAGGAGTGCCTACGGCTTGTGGTGTTGTTAGTAAGATGTGATATTTTACATCCAAAACACGGGAAGTTTTGTCCGCACGTTCTATCAGTTGCCCTATTTTACCAAAATGCCAACCGTCGTTACGCGATATGGAGATGGCCAAAATTCCGTATAAGAGTTGACAACCTTCCTTCACTTTTTTAAAAAATAGACGTGGGTCATTCTCTTTCCAACTCTTTTTTTCCAATTCTTCCATCACGAAATAATAAAGGTAATTGATTTGTTCCCATACTTCCTTGGTCAATTCTGGTCTAATGGCCCTTGCATTTTCCCTTGCATGCCGAATAGAGTTGTAGACCGAATTCGGGTTTTGAGGGTCGAATCCCAAGAAATATATGACTTTTTCCTTTTCCACGGTCTCATAGAGCGACTCATACAGATCCCAATCCCCAGTAATAACCACCAAAGGCTTCCATTGCTGAATGGCATCAGGGGTTGATTCCAAAGAAAGATTGAAATTTACATCCATGAATCTGGCATAATTTTCGGCCCTTTCAACGTACCTATTCATCCAATACATGGTATTTGCGATTCTACTTAGCATAGTTCTGTTTTATTTATTATCCAAGACCCAAGTATCCTTGCTGCCTCCGCCTTGTGAAGAATTTACAACCAACGACCCTTTTTTCAATGCTACCCTGGTCAGCGCGCCTGGTATTACCTTGATATCTTTTCCATAGAGAATATACGGTCTTAGATCTACATGTCGGCCCTCTATACTATTATCACAGAGTGTTGGTACTCGGGAAAGGTTGATCATGGGCTGTGCAATATAATTCCTCGGATTATTTTTGATCTTCTTAACAAACTCGTCTTGTTCTGTTTTTGTAGCATGTGGACCTATCAACATTCCATACCCTCCAGAACCATCTGTCTGTTTGACCACTAATTCGGCAATGTTATCAATAACATATTTACAATCCTGTTCTTCAGCGCATATATATGTTTTAATGTTTGGTATTAACGCCTCCTCGCCCAAATAATATTTTATCAACCTTGGAATATAGGCATACACTGCCTTGTCGTCTGCAACGCCAGCTCCCGGTGCATTTACCAATACTACATTTCCCTTTAAATAAGCTCCGAACAACCCTGGAGTTCCTAAAAGGGAATCTTTGTTGAATACCAAAGGGTCAATAAACTCATCATCAACCCTGCGGTAGATTACATCAACTTTTTGTAGACCATAGGTGGTCATCATATATACAAAGTCATCCTTGACCACCAAATCCCCTCCTTCTACCAATTCGGCTCCCATTTGTTGTGCCAAATAAGCATGTTCAAAATAGGCTGAATTATAGATTCCAGGTGTTAATACCACAATAGAGGGCTTACTGACTTTTGTAAGCGACTCCAGCATATCTCTTAAATAGTGCGAATAATCATGAACAGGTCTCACATTTAGTTGTTCAAACATTTCTGGGAACGTACGTTTCAAGATTTCCCTGTTTTCCAACATATAAGATACTCCGGACGGACATCTTAGATTATCTTCCAACACGTAAAACTTTCCATCTCCACCGCGTATTAGATCTGTTCCTGAAATATGGCTCCAAACATTTTCAGGCGGTTTCAGTCCAATACATTCCTTAAGATAACTGGCACTCGAAAGCACCAATTCTTTAGGAATAATTTTATCCTTTAAGACTTTTTGGTCATTATAAATATCATTGATAAACAAGTTCAGAGCCACTATTCTTTGTTTTAGACCCTTGGACAGATAGTCCCAATCCGCACCGCTCACTATTCTTGGAATGATGTCTAAATGGAGAATACGTTCAACTCCTTGATTATCATTATATACATTAAATGTCATACCTAGAGATAGCTGTGCCCGGTCTGTTGAATGCTGAAGAAAATTTAGCTTGTTCCAACTTACTTTCTCCAAACGTTTTTTAAATAGTTCATAACTTGGGCGCACATCATGGGTATCGTTGAACATCTCATCATAAAAACCCTTTATGGTATAGTCGTTAAAATTTATTTTAGACATATTTTTGAAGTGTAGTTGAAAGCTGAGTACAGGTTTTAAGGTGGAATTCAATTAAACCTGTTTGAAAAGCGTTGGTTCTTAAAGATAGTGCTAAATAATTTATTTAAACTATATATAGCGCTTTAAAGTCATCAGTATCTTAGCAAGATGGTACGGAAAGTCCTAAAATCAAAAAATGGCGATAGGCTATAAAGCCATCATTGTAAAGTTAAGCACTATACTATTGCGAATTAGAATCCGTATTGAAGTGCGAAAGGAAACTTATTTCTTAGAAAAAATTTCTGAAACAGTAAACTTCGCATTCAGAATTCCCTGCTTTTTAGAATTAGTAATCAAATGAAAAAATATAAAGTTTAGCAACTATCTTTTTGGCCATAGCAATTCGTGAATAAAAGTTATTTTTTTTACTACTCCTGGTGTAATTACAAACGGATAGACATCGGGAACTCCCATGGCCCGATTGATGCTATTGACGGCAAAAGATAATGGTATGCAGTTGTTGATTATAGTATCAAAGTCTTTTACATGGTAAGGATCGAATGTTGCCTCTATACGCATGTTTTTTGAGATTTCATTGGAATTTACTTTCAGACCAAAAAAATGCGCCGTCTCCACCATATCCATAATGTGCAGATAATGAGCCCAAGTCTCGGCCCAATCTTCCCAAGGGTGTGATGTTGCATATTTGCTTATGAAAGAGTCCTGCCAATTATCCGGTGCACCTACCTTGTAGTAGAGTTGAAGCGCATTGCTATAATCCATTTTCTCATTTCCGAATATTGTCCTGAAAGCTCGTAGCACCTCTTTGTTATTTGAAATTAAACGTTCCCAGAAGTAATGACCTACTTCATGCCTCAAGTGGCCAATTAAGCTACGATATGGCTCTTGCAATTGCTTTCTTATTTGTTCCCTGAGAACGGAATCTGCCTCTTGGAGCAAAATGGTGATTACACCGCTGGCATGACCGGTCATGATGTTAGGATTGTTCATTTTAACGATAAAGTCAAAACAAAAACCTTCATTGTTAACCATCTTGCTTCGCAATTCCAGACCCATTTTTTGAAGCTGATAAATAAGTCGGTGTTTAGCAACTTCCAAGTTTTTCCATTTTGGAAAGTTCTCTTTATCCGACAGATTCGGTATCGTTCGATTAAGCTGGCATGCAGGACAATAATCATGTTTATCGTTCTTTTCGAGTAGCCAATTGCAAACTTCATATTCCTTGTTTTTACAATACTTGAACTCGATTTTTTCGCGGTCAGAAATGAAAGAAGTGCTCAGGGGGTCAAAAGTGAGCATTATACGGTCACTGTCCCAATAACCACATAAATGTCCACAATTTTCGCATTGATGGTTTTCAAAAAACAAGGGATAATTACAATGACCACATTCGAAGACTTTCATAGATTTAATATTGATATTGAATAACGGGATTACAAATTTTAACTTATACTCCGGTAGGCATAAGGTCTTGAATTATAGGAAAAAAATGTCTGGCCAAATCAAGGAAACAAAGGTGATGTATATTTTCCACATGTCTCATTTCAAAATATAAAAATCGCATGAAAATTAATTGGTCATTTAAGAGTTGCCTAAAAGCCGTACAACACAGTTACTCCGTTATTCTCCACTAGATAAACACAGGTCTACAAGGGTTTTTAACTTTTAAAGCCTTTTTCATTTATAAGCAATTTGCCCACCATATTTGGGACAGCCCTTACTTCCCACGCTACTGTAAACTTTATTTCTTAATTTAATGCCATAATATCCAACATCCTCATCCCATTTACCAATGAAAAAACATCCCGTTTACCTTTTAATAGCCTGTATTTGTACAATGGCTTGCATCAACCAACTAAATTCCCAGGATCTCCCAAATATCCTTTGGATAACCAGCGAAGACAACAGCGCATTTCTGGGTTGTTACGGAGATGAATTTGCCAATACCCCCAATCTTGACAAATTGGCGAGGGAAGGTTTTTTATACACTCATGCCTATGCCAATGCCCCTGTTTGTGCTCCTGCACGAAACACTATTATCTCGGGAATCTATGCCAATTCGGGAGGCCACTCCAATATGCGAAGTAACTACCCCAGAGGTAGCCAAGTAAAATTCCATGTAGAAGCCATGCGGGAATTGGGCTATTATTCCACCAATTCTGTCAAAACCGACTATAACACCAATGTAAATAAAGAAGTGTGGGATGAATGTAGTTCGGATGCCCATTATAAAAATGCGCCAAAGGGAAAACCCTGGTTCGCTATTTTTAATACTACCATTACCCATGAAAGCAAAATACACGAACAGTTGCCCATAAGTGAGTTGAGCCACGATCCCAAAAAAGTCCCTATTGCTCCTTACCATCCGCGTACCCCCGATATGGAACGCGATTGGGCACAGTATTATGATCGTATTCAGCAAATGGATGCTTTTGTGGGCGAACGATTAAAAGAATTGGAAGAATCTGGAATGGCCGATAATACAATAGTAATTTATTACGCCGACCATGGTGGGGTATTGGCCCGCAGCAAACGATATGTATACGAAACTGGAACACATGTACCCTTCATTGTGCGGATTCCCGAAAAATATAAAAAATTCTGGCCTGCCAAGGAGCCAAACTCAAAAATAGACCGTTTGATCAGCTTTGTTGATCTATATCCCACCCTACTAAGTTTGGTCGGTGCTGAAGTGCCCGAGCAATTACAAGGTGAGGCATTTTTAGGTGAAAATATAAGCCCAGATCCAAAATATGCCTATATGTTCCGTGACCGTATGGATGAATGGTACGATATGAGCAGGGCCGTTAGAAGTAAAAAATACCGTTACATCCACAATTACATGCCACACAGAATTTATGCCTTACCAATAGAGTATTTGTTCCGTGCCAAGTCATTGCAATCATGGCAAAACGCCTATGAGAACGGCGAATGCAACGAAATTCAGAGTGCCTATTGGAATACAAAACCAGTAGAGGAATTGTACGATACCGAAAACGATCCCTGGGAAATAAACAACCTCGCCAAAGACCCTGAATACACCCATATTTTAGATGAAATGCGTGCAGCCAACCGCAAGTGGTTGACTAATATTAAGGATACTGGGTTTATGCCCGAGGATGAGCGTACAATAAGGGCAAAAGATCAGGCGATATTTGATTACTTTCAAAGTGGTAAGGTTCCTATTGAGGAAATCATTGAAGCAGCAGAGCTTGCCTCATTTGGGAAAGTTGAAAATAAACTAAAGATGGTAGAATTCCTTAAATCCAAAGAATCGGCAATTCGTTATTGGGGTGCAACGGGTTTACTCCTGCTTGGGGAAAAAGGGAAATCTGAAATTCCCGCTTTAAAAAAGGTCATTAACGACCCTTCGGTAAATGTAGCAGTGGTAGCTGCTGAATCACTTTATAAACTTGGCGCAAAACAAGAGGCTTACAAAGGTTTTTTAAGGGCGTTAAAAACCGACAGGGAATTTGTACAAACACAGGCGATGAATTCTATTTACTTAATCGATGACAACAGCCAATTATTAAAAGAAGAGGTAGTGAATACACTAAAGCGCATGAAGACCTTAGATCGCAATCAATACAATTATAGGGCCGCCATGAACTTGGTCGATAAATGGGGACTTCAAGTAAATTAAAGGGAACCGAACAATATAAGCGGCGCAAAACACTACAGACAGTAGACTCCTTTACCTTTCTGATCAAATGGACCATTGGTACCTAGGCAAAACTATTTTGCCTTGTTCGTCAGCTCTTTAAGCACATTGATTATTTCCAATGGGCCCATCCTTTCGGTATAATTTGCCTCAACATGTGCTGCTTCAATGATCTGGTTGGTATTGACTATGAAAGTTGCGGGGACCGGTAAGGTTTTTAATCCATCGCCATTCAATACCGTCAAATCTCGACGCCTGTGATAATCCTCCCCTGGATCAAACTGAAGATTATAGGCTTTTATCACTTCCTGATCTGCATCACTAAGCACTTCAAATTCCAGTTCGTTTTTTTGCGTGGCCGTAAGTGCATCATCCGGCCTTTGAGGGCTAATAGCCAATAAGGTGGCCCCAAAGGACTTAATTTGAGGCAAGTGACTCTGTATTTCCCTAAGATCTAAATTACAGATAGGACACCATTCACCACGATAGAATTTTATGATTACAATACCTGATTTTAACGCTTCAGATAGTGATACTTTTTTACCTAAGGCATTAAGTAATGTAAAATCAGGAGCTATATCCCCTTTAGAAATTCCTTTTGCTTGAGAGGCATTGGCTATAACCAACTTTTGGAAATCTTGTAATTCACCCATAATATATTGTTTGAAGTGCAAACTAATAAAAAGTATGAACAGCCTACAACTAGAAATAGTAATTTACCAATAATTTGGGAAGGCTACTGATAACCATAGATATCCTCTAGTTCCTGTTTTTCACCATTATCATCCAAAATAGTTAGATCATATCGTATTTGGATAGGGGTATTTAGAGGGGCGTGGTAATAAATAATCCAAGCATCGGCTTCCGTAACACCTATACAACCGTTGGAATAGGCCTTGCCCAAGCTCACTGGATTGGTGGTAGGATGTATCATTTGCCCATTTCGAATACCATTTATTTCCGTTTCTATCCAAGGAATAATAGGCATTATGGTTGTTTTTTTATCATCCCGTTTGGTTACATAAAATCGTTTGCCGGTCACGGGATTATAAAAATTAGGGTTCCTTTCCAACCTTACTATTTTACCCTTTCCGGTTTTGGTCCTTAAATCTGTAACGCGATCCCCCATGGCCAAATATCTTTTTCTATGTTGTCCTACCCGTATAGGGAAGGTATATAACAGCAAGGAATCTTGATAAATACGAAGCTTGTACTCTGGAATATTTACATCTATCCAAGTATTTTCAATATTCCTTATAAGATTCTGCCCTGCGTCCGCATCCGGTATCAATAAAGAATCATTAGCCTTGAGAACAATCATTTTTCGCTGATCATAAACAAAGGAACCCCGTGCCATTTGCCTATAATAGTCCGTGTTGGCCAAGGTATCCATTATCCACGGATTGGCTCGTACCAAGGTATGCTCGGATAAAGTATATGGCACCAAGGAATCATTCTTGTTCGCCAAAGAATCCATAAACTTAAAATAATGACCCACTGTAATATCCCTGGTGACATATGCCTGTAGGGGATTGGTTTTCTTAAAGACAATATTTTGCTCCGTCTTTTTTTGCGTTACGGAATTGGACTTTTCAATGGAAGTATTCTTTGGTGAAATAGTTCGATTAACATTACATGAAACTACTAACTGGGCTAAAAAGCAAAGTATAATCGTATAGGCTTTAATCATATGGGTAGAGTTTGGTTTTGATTAAAACAAAACTAGCGCTGCTATATGGATTATAAAATGACAATGGTCACTCCACCACATGACATTCCTCATTTTAAGCCCCTAGCTTTCATGCTATCTTTGATGAAATAGGTCCTTACAAAAGGATTTGGGTATGGATAATAGATCAACGCTATTTAAAGGGGTAAAGGAATTTTTTGTAGAGATCGGTGATCTCTCATATTTTACTGCCCGATTTTTTAAGGAGGTATTAAAACCTCCTTTCGAATTTAAGGAGCTACTACGCCAATGCTATCAAATGGGGAACAGGTCCCTAGTTTTGGTAACTGTAACGGGATTTATCATTGGACTGGTACTCACCCTGCAATCCCGACCCACTCTGATTCAATTCGGTGCCGTTTCCTGGATGCCGAATATGGTCGGTATCTCTATTGTAAGGGAAATAGGACCCGTAATTACTGCCCTCATATGCGCGGGGCGAATTGCATCGGGGATAGGAGCCGAATTAGGTTCCATGAGGGTAACCGAGCAAATTGATGCCATGGAAGTCTCGGGGACCAACCCTTTTAAATATTTGGTAGTTACACGGATAATGGCCACCACTCTAATGCTGCCAATTTTAGTTGTTTACGGAGATTTGGTTGCGCTATACGGATCGGCTCTAGTAGAGAATTTAAAGGGAGATGTTTCCTTTCAACTCTACTTTAATACGGTTTTTGATGCTTTGTCCTATGCCGACCTGGTACCGGCCACCATAAAATCGGTCTTTTTTGGATTTACAATAGGTTTGGTAGGGTGCTATAAAGGGTATTATTGTAAAAAAGGCACTGCAGGGGTTGGTATCGCTGCAAATACAGCTGTGGTCATGGCATCCTTACTTTTATTTGTGGTAGATTTTATAGCGGTATTTATTTCCGATATATTTTATGAACTTTAATATGACACACCCAGACAAAATAACACCTTCAGTAGCAGCTACAAGCCTTGGAAAAGCGGTTATAGAGATCAAAGATCTTTATAAAAGTTTTGGCGACAATCACGTATTAAACGGATTTAATATGACCCTATTGGAAGGTGAAAATCTTGTGGTCATGGGGAAGTCGGGCTCTGGTAAATCAGTAATGATCAAATGCCTCGTAGGGTTGGTAAAACCGGATAGTGGAACGGTTAAAGTATTGGGCAAGGAAATAAACTCTTTGGAGCAGCAAACTTTGGACGAATTGCGTTCGGATATTGGATTTCTTTTCCAGGGAAGTGCACTATACGATTCAATGACGGTCCGGGAAAATTTAGAATTTCCTATGCGGAGGCACAAAGAAAAACTGGGAGTGGTTTCGGATACCGAACCCTTGGTTCGTGAAGCGCTGGAAAATGTTGGCTTGGCACATACTATGGATTTAATGCCCGTAGAACTATCAGGAGGAATGAAAAGAAGAGTAGCCTTGGCGCGCACACTGATCCTAAAACCAAAGGTAATCCTATATGATGAGCCAACAAGCGGTTTAGACCCCATTACCTCCAAGGAGATTATAGAATTAATGCGTTCCATACAAAAGAAATACGGTACTTCCTCCCTAATAATTACCCATGACGTGGATTGCGCCAGAGTAATATCGGAGCGGATGATCTTATTGGTAGATGGTATTAATTACGCAGAAGGCACCTATTCACAATTGTCGCAATCTACCGATTCTAAAGTAGAAGCATTTTTTAAAAAATAAGAATATGGCAAAGACAAAACTAGAAAATTTGAAATTAGGGATATTTGTTGTCCTCGGCACAGCCTTGCTTGTGGTAGCGGCCTATTTAATAGGGAACAGACAGAATATGTTTAGTAAAACCATTCCTATAAGCGCCATATTCAAGAATGCGAACGGACTTCAAAATGGGAATAATGTGCGCTTTTCAGGTATAAATGTAGGCACGGTAAATAAAATAGAAATGATAAACGATACCACCATTCGCGTGCGTATGATTATTGAGGAAAAAATGCAAAACCACATTAAGAAAGATGCTGTAGCCACCATTGGTTCCGATGGTCTTGTGGGCAGTATGCTTATCAATATAGTACCTGGGGAAGGGAAAACAAACCATATTGGCCCAGGGGATGAATTGCAATCCTATAGCAGGGTTGCTACCCAAGATATGCTAAACACCCTAAACCTAACCAATGAAAATGCAGCCTTGTTGACACAAGACCTGTTAAAAGTAACACGATCCTTGACACAGGGCGAAGGAACCTTTGGCATGTTGCTGAACGATTCCCAAATGGCCTCGGAACTTCACCAAACCATTACCAACCTGAAACTTAGCAGTAGAGAAGCCAATATAATGATTGGGGAAATGAACAAAATAGTAAAACAGTTCGATTTAGACAATAGTATTGCAGGAGTTCTCTTAAAGGACTCTATTTCCGGGGATAAAATGAGAAATGTAATTTCCCATTTGGAAAATTCCAGTATCGAAATCGAAAAAATGTCCACGGATTTAAATTCTGTAATCGGGGATATAAAAAAAGGGAAGGGAGCCATTAACTATTTGTCATCGGACACCTTACTGGTAAAGCAACTGGAAACTACCATGGAAAATGTTACGGAAGGGATTAAAAATTTCAATGAAATTACGGAAGCTTTAAAACATAATTTCTTAACTCGGCGATATTTCAAAAAGAAAGAAAAAGAGCAAAAAAAGGAGCAGGAGAAAATCAATGAATAAATTCTTATACCCAACTATTTATTAGTTCTACGTACAGAATTTAATGCCATTATTGCACCTTCTCCAATTCTATAAAGGTAATTTCGGGGCGCATGCCCAAGCGGCCAGGAAATCCCATCCACCCCAATCCTCGGCTTACATAAAGATACTGCTGGCCCAACCGGTATAATCCCGCCCAGTGTTCGTATTTGTATTTTATTGGACTCCATTTTTTATTTCTGATATTGATCCCGGCCTGCATACCATGTGTATGACCAGAAAGCGTAAGGGCTATATTGGTTTGCTCCACTACTTCCCCACGCCAATGCGAAGGATCGTGGGACAATAAAATTTTAAACGCTATTCCGTTTACATTCAGCAGGGATTTTTTAAGGTCCCCATATTGTTTAAAGGGTGGATTGCCCCAATTCTCTACACCTACGATTGCAATTTCCTCACCATTGTTTACAATACTTTCGGCTTCATTGAGCAAAAGCTTAAAACCTATTTTGGCCTGAAAATCTTTGATATCATCAAAATTGCTTTTCCTTTCTTCCTCAGATTCCCATTTGCTATAATCCCCGTAATCATGATTCCCAAGCACAGAATATTTGCCCTGTTTGGCGCTAAGCTGCTTTAAAACATTCTCCCAACCATTCAATTCCCATGCATAGTTGTTCACCAAATCGCCCGTAAAAAAAATAAAATCGGGATTTAATTGGTTTATAGTTTTAATGGCACGGTCCAGTATATGGTAGCGATAGTTAAAACTGCCCAAATGAAGATCGGATATTTGAACTATTCGCAAGCCGCTAAAATTTTTTGGGAGCAATTCGGATTTTATCTTAACATGGTGAACCTTAAATCTATATACCGCTCTAAAAACGGCATAAACGATAACGAAGAAAGGCAAAAACCCAAAAAAAACACCGACCACAGGAATGATAAGTAAGGATTTCTCGCCCGAAATTAAAAAGTTGGAGAAATAGAGTATTGAGATAACCACAACAAATATTAATTTGGGAATAAAGGAGGAAACTGTTAAACCATATAAGGATGAAATAAGCAGTTGCTTTCTTTTTGGGGCTATACTTTCCAATCTGATTTTTAACACCAAAATAGAAATAATAAGTCCTATGGTAAAAAACCAAAATGCGATGAATATACTACTCCTTATAACGGAAGAAGTAATAGGTTCCATTATAGATTTAAGCCAGAAGAAAGCTAAGGTATCTATTAGTAAAATGGCCAAACATAATAGGACTATGGCAAAAAAAGTGTAAGATCGCATTAATAAAGGTTTTGCTATTGGGAATTCGTATTCTTTGGCCTTCTTTTATCACTGAGGGCCCAGAAATAGCCTTTTACATCTTCTACCCACTGATCATACATAAAGATAAGTGTAATTTCCTCAATAGTTTCCAAAACGCCTAAAACAATCATTACATAGAACAACCAATAAACTGGTCCAAAAAACAACAACCATAAAATAAAAATCCCCTGGGTAATAGCCGAAATTTTGGCCAAATAGGTATGAAATGCAGTTGCCTTTCCATATTTAACAAAGGCAATAAACATTTGAACCAGATATGGGACAAATGCTAAAAGTATTAGAAGATAATTTGCTTTGATAAAAGTATTTTCAAAAAAGACTAGACCGATCAACCCAATAATCAAGGTTATTTGATCTCCAAGAGAATCGAGTTGTGAGCCCCTGGCACTTGTAATTTTTAACCTCCTTGCCAAAAAACCATCAATTGCATCCGTACTATAACTTATAAGTAACATCCAACTAAACCATTCACGTTCCCCAACCCAAATTAGGCCAAGTAATATGGGAACGGCCATAATCCGATAGAAAGAAAACCAATCGGCGATATTGAAATATTTAAAATTATACATATTTATTAATTAGCATTCCGGAATCCGACTTTAAAATAACTACTGCGATGTATACAATTTTATTAACGGATTTAATTCATTAATGATTTTACCCACATACAAGGGAGTTTCATCCAAAATGGATTCCCCCGTAATTGCGTCTATTCCTTCCATTTTGTAAGTCCCTTCACCCGAGGTTGTCAGGACAACCATTTTACCCCTATCGTCTACGGTTCTGTCCATGAACGATTTTATCGATGCCGGTGGTTTCCACATCTCCCAGGTATGGATTATTAACAGGGCATTGTAATTGGTAGGATTCACATCTGCCAATGCCGAAACATCTATTATTTTAATATAAATAGACTCCGATTTATAATACTCCACAATAGCGGTAGTAATTGTATTTTTAAATGTACTGCCCTGTGTTGCGATAAGTAATTTGGAATTCTCCATGGGAGAATTTACCTCATACTCCTCGGCAATGTCCATGGCATATTCATTTTGATACCAAAGCATAAACAGCAAGAACACCACTACTATGGATAAAAATATGAGCGAAAACTTTTTTACCTTATTCATAATAATTCTTTAATTCAAATTCTACCCCTAATATTAGTTGTGATATATATCGTATCATAATCCGCTGCACACTCAATTAATTCGTGAACTTGGTTAAGATGCTTTCCTAAAACTTTAAATCGTAAAGCTATTCCTTAACTGTACACCACCCTATGACCTTTGTCAGTTATAGTTGCCCATGTAGTAATAGGAGCTGTATAACACAAGGATATATTTTAGAAAAATAAAAGACATTAGACCTTGTAATAATCGGAAATTTCCAAATAATTATCAGTAATAAAGGAGCATAGCAATGGTCAGGCACCTCTTATCAAAAAATTGAATATCAGCCATATAGGATATGATTAATATCATTTGATATTATTGGAATAGTGACTTTCTTTATTGGATAGGAATCATCCAAATAACGTATAAAAATGAAACCGCTACATCTTTACGTCCTAGCACTTACCCTTTTTACTTCTTGTGTAAGCCAAAAAAAATATACTGCTATGCAAGATCGGGCCGTAAATTGCGAAAATGAATTAAATACAACTAAGAATCAAAATAATTTGCTTGAAGCCGGATTGGCCAATGAGAAAAACCGATCTAAATCCTTGGAGCAACAAATGGAATACTTCAAAAGTACCAATACGGACCTGTTGGCCAGACTTTCCGATCTTTCAGTTGTGAGCAAATCTGGAGCAGAAAGCATTAAAAAATCATTGGAAGCCCTAAACGAACAGAATAAATACATAAAAGATCTTACAAGTTCCATACAGCGAAAAGACTCCATTAATTTAGTATTGGTGATGAACTTAAAAAGATCCTTGGACAATTTTGAAGATGAGGATATTAACATTGAAGTGAAGAAGGGAGTGGTGTATGTATCTATTTCAGACAAGATGCTTTTCCGTTCTGGTAGTTACAACATAAGTAACAGGGCGGAGGAAGTTATTGGTAAAATTGCCAAGATCATCAATGACCATAAGGAACTGGATATTTTGGTGGAGGGGCATACAGACAATGTTCCCATTTCTACCGAATGCATGGTCGATAACTGGGATTTAAGTGTAAAAAGGGCAACGTCCATTGTACGATTAATGCAAACTAAATTTGCTGTTCAACCCCTAAGAATGACTGCTGGAGGCCGTTCTGAATACCTTCCAAAAACTACCAATGCAACAACGGAAGGTAGAGCCATAAACCGCAGGACCGAGATAATTATTTTACCCAAACTAGATCAATTCTTTGAATTACTAGAACCGCCAACCACAAATATCGAGGGCCAGGGAAAAGGATAGGAGACATAAAAGGAAACAGGAAATTAAGCAATCCTATTTTCTTTTTTAAAAATCGAGAAAAAAACACACCCAACTGATATATATCATTCCGAATCCAATATGATAATTATATATTGGTATTATTATAAAGCAATAGTTCTTTGATAGATATAAAAATAAAGTTTCTAAGCAGTAATGCCTTAGCGACTATACTCCGGAGCCCATGTAACTTCTTGAGCCTAATCGCCCAAACACCCTGTTCGGATGTTGCAATTGCAACTCGCCGTCCAAGACTTGGATTAGTGTAAAAGAGCTACTTGCCCCGGACATAAAGGATTGGGATATTTAGATATCCCAATCCTTTTTATTATATAGAGTCCCTGTTATATAAAAGGTCCACTTTACCTTATTTATGGCATAGACCGAATTAAATGGATTAAAAAAATTGAATATTATTTACCAAGTTTGAAACCGGAGGCTTTTGCTTCCTATTCTTGTTTTTTAAAAACCCGATAAAAATATTATTATGGAGTATTATTTTAATAAAACAATTGGAAATATACCTTTCGACAAGGCAGTGGAAAAAACAAAATTGGCCCTACAGGAAGAGGGCTTTGGCGTGCTAACGGAAATAGATATGAAAGCTACCCTAAAGAAGAAATTGGACGTAGATTTCTATAATTATATGGTCCTGGGCGCATGTAACGCTCCCTTTGCCCACAAAGCACTACAGGCCGAAGATAAAATTGGTACCATGTTGCCCTGTAATGTAATTGTTATGGAAAAGGAACCAGGACTTGTGGAAATAGCAGCGGTAAACCCCATGGCATCCATGCAGGCGGTTATAAATTTGGATTTAATGAATATAGCGGACGAAGTGGGCGAGAAATTAAAGAAGGTGGTAGAAAAGATACACTAAATTCTAAGATCCATATTTCTTAATAATGGCCATTTGACCAGAATGATAGGTGGTGTGGGAAACTATTCTTCCAAATGCCTCCGCCTTTGTCTTTGTTCCAAATTCTTTGGTTGTAATAGTTGTTTCCCAATCCTTATCTTCCTGCTTTTCTATTATATCCTTTATCATTAAAAATGAATGTTGTACGTATTCCAATAATTCCTCCAAATTGGTCCACTCGCCCGTATCCTTTTGAGCAATAACCGTTTTTGCAATTACCTTTATATCCTGCGCTCCAAATACATTTTTGGCAAAAAGTAGTTCAACATCGCCTATATGTCGAATAAGAAAGCCGATACTATTGGGAGCCGGTATTAATTTTTTGCTTAAATCGTCTTCCTTTAAATTGGACAATTGATTTGAAAACCGGGTTCTGGCTTCTTCCCACAACTCGATAAACAACTGTGTTTTTGATTTCATGAAATATTAAATTAAAATATTTATCTTAAGGGATAAGGGTAGGTTGTGGAAATAATTTAGGCCATATGCACCATACTTTTTCAAACTCTTCTGGAATACTTTTTTAACAAATAGGTTATTGAATAAATACTGGCATAAATAAAAAGAGCTAGGTATAAGGTCATAATATTGGTTATTAGAATATTAAATTATTAAAAATCATTCCTTTAAGATTTTTTGGAAGGCTATCCCGGATGTCGGCCATTTCTCCTTGGGAAACATATTTTCGTAAATAAATAAAGGTAGTGTTTACATATTCTTCCGCCACTTCATCACTGTATTCAAAATCGTTTACTGCAGCTGGTCCGTCAAATTGTCTAACCAGGTCCAAGAATTCGGGCATATTTTTAATTTTGGGTTTTTCTTGTTTTAAGGACCAACCAGTTACATAGACCCCTTTTAAAAACATAGGTAACTGCGCAATAAATTGTAGTGATTCCGCAACCGGAATAATTTCCCTTAAGGCATGGAGTATGGAAGTGAGAACCCGTCCGGCTTTGTCGGTATCCTTGCCCATATCCATTTGTTTAGTGTAATCTTTTAAGAAGGTATGTCCCTCTGTTGCATACTGATTAAAATTGAGTGCCATGATTGCTTAATTTTGGGATATATACAAAAATGGCTTTATCTTTTGGTTTGTAAAATGATCTTGGTCATATTGGTAATATTGATAACCTAAGTTAAATTAAGTTTTTACTGGAAATGTCCCATCGGGCGACCAAAAATTTTCCCTTTCCTTAAAATAAGAGGCACAATTAATGTACGGAGAATCAAAAAAAGATAGTCGAATCCCTGCCTTAGGCAATATTAAGGGCAATATCTATCATGTCCTGAAAAGTGGTTTCCCTTTCTATGGAATTTGATTTTTGACCCGTCACCAAAGAATCCGAAATAGTCAATATCGTTAGGGCCTTAATATTAAACTTGGCGGCAATGGTATATAATCCGGCCGCCTCCATTTCTACACAAAGGACCCCGAATTTTGCCCACAATTTATAGGAATTTGGATCATCCTCATAAAATTCATCCGAAGAAAGAACATTACCTGCCTTAATGGCAATACCCTTTTCCTTTGCGTAAAGTGCAGCCTTAAGGAGCAAGTCAAAATCAGCGGTTGGGGCATAGTCGGCGTTAATAAATCTTGAATTATTAATTCCCGAGGTGGTGGAAGCTGCCATCGCTAATACGATATCACGTATTTTAACCTCTTTTTGATAAGAACCGGCAGTACCTACGCGAATTAGATTTTTCACCCCATAATCATTAATTAACTCCTGATAATAGATCAGAGCAGAAGGTATGCCCATACCGCTTCCCTGAACCGAAATACGTTTGCCCTTATAGGTTCCTGTATATCCCAACATACCACGAACCTGATTATAACAGACAGGATTTTCAAGAAAGCTATTCGCTATCCATTTGGCCCTTAATGGATCCCCCGGCAATAATACAGTTTCTGCGATTTCACCCTTTTTCGCTTCAATATGTACGCTCATATTTACTTCAATTTTTATATCCAATCCAATTCCAGAGGAAAGCCAATTTTACTGGTCTATTACTATGGCAACTCCAGAAGATGTCCCTATTCGGGAAACTCCTAAATCTATATATCGTTTGGCTGTGGCAGCATCTTTAATTCCCCCAGATGCCTTTATTTTGATTTTGTTCTTTATCACTGACTTCATCAGAACCACATCTTCAAGAGTTGCCCCTCCGGGACCAAAACCGGTTGAAGTCTTTACAAAATCAGCCTTGGCATTAACTGCCAATGTACAGGCCGTCCTTTTTTCCTCCTCGGTTAAATAACAGGTTTCCAAAATAACTTTCAATACATCGCTACCCAGCACCTTTTTCACTTGGGTTATTTCATCTTCTACAACTGAAAATTTACCAGATTTAAGCCATCCAATATTTAGGACCATATCCAGCTCATCGGCTCCTTGTTCCATATAATCCTCTGCTTCCTGTACTTTCGCCCTAGTGGACATAGCCCCTAAGGGAAACCCTACTACTGCAACCAGCTTTACCTTAGTGCCTCTTAACAATTCTTTTGCAAGGTAGAGGTAACAACCGTTGATACATACGGCATAAAACTTATAATTTAAAGCTTCGGCGCAAAGAAGCCTAATATCTTGCTCTGTTGCCGTAGGTTTTAATAGTGTATGGTCTATAAAATTTTCAAATTGCATATGGAAAAGTATATCATTTTGGTAATTCTGTGAATGGATAACGACCCTATTTTACCAAAAGTAAACTTCTTTTCCATGTTATTTTATGACAAGAATCATCAAAAGGAAAGCCTGTAATAACTTCCAATTATCACCAATTCTTCTAGAAATGTAAAATTTGGCAATGATTGCCGTTGTCAACAATGACTCACTCGAAATTTTTTGTAAACGCCTTTGGGTATGGCTACGGGAAAGTTGCCACGTTAGTGTTACAAAAAAACATTTTTTAGGAATAATTATGCAAGGGTTGTTTCACCTCTGCCTTCATTCTGCATATTTGGACTTAACGTGGAAAGAAATTTGAAATGTCTGATGGGGTAACCAATTCTCCAAAGTTCTTGTTTTACCTGTTCCAGTGCAATTGGACTGTAGTAAAAGAAAATAAGTCTTCCGGTATCAACCTCCAGATTTATTATTCTAATATCCATAATGCGACTCAGGTTGCGAAGAATTACTCTTTTATCACTTTCAGAGATTAGGTTTCCTATTTTTGCTATGGCTTTCATCAGGTCTTTGTTAACAACACTTATCAATTCAATTATTTGTTTACAACGATCAACAATATACGCTGGCAAATTGGTATCTGAAATGACCAAGATCAGTTAACATAAATTTAGGGCCAAGGATTCCCATAGGTATTCCTCACATAAGTTAGGATTTTTGAAAAGCGATTTTTTACCATGTAAAGAATGAAAGGATATAATGGGTATGACCAATATCATTGTTATTATCAACAATAGCTTATAGTTTTAATTTTTAAACAAAGTAACTATGAAGACGATACTTTACGCCTCCGATCGCACGGAACACTCTGTACCGGCATTAAAATATGCATTTCACTTAAGCAGAACACTTAAAGCTAAACTGCTGGTTCTCTATGTTCACGAAATTGATCCAATAAGAGTTTCCGTTTCGCGCCCAACGTCCCAAATTGAATATCATGTAATTAAGGAACAGACAGAAATTTTGGAATCTTATTGTGAAAAGCATTTGGGCGTATCCGTAGATGGAAACAAATTGCAGGTGGAAGCGGTTCACAACGACTCGGTTTCCAGTGCCATTCTTGAGAAGACCAAGGACATGTCTACCGATCTTATTATCATTGGCAGGAAGGATAGACATACGGACCGTGGCCTCTTTGTTGGTAATATAGGAAAGGGACTTCAAGAAAAAGCGCCTTGTCCCTTGCTTATTATACCCAACACGATCGCGGAAAAGTCCATTAAGAGTATTTTATATGCAACGGATTTTGAAGAGGCAGATGTGCTGGCACTTAAAAAATTGGTCCCAATGGCAAAAGCGCTTGGAGCCAAAATACAAATGGTGCATATCTCAAAAGGGAAGGAAGATGCCGTAAAAGAGCAGATGACATGGTTTAAAGACTTGGTCCAGCAAGAGGTAAACGATGCCTCCATAGACTTTACCGTACTATACTCGGATATGATCGAAGAAAAACTTAAGGCCTACGCCCGTACCATAGGCGCCAACCTATTGGTATTATTGGAAAGGGAAGAAACTGGATTTTTTCAAAAAATATTCCACAAAAGCCTGGTAGCAAAAATTGAAGAACATATTGCTATCCCCCTGCTGAGTTATAATGAGGTTAATTTATAGTTTTCCCTTTAAGACAACCACAAGCACTTAGGTGATCCAGGGTTGATAACGCTTACCGCTAATTGCCTCCACGTTTTTAAGGAATTTATTTAGGCGGAGTTTAAGAAAATAATAACGCTCAGTTTTTTAATATCTGCCCGTATAATTATAATTTCACTTAAAACTAAACAACATGAATGATTTAAAAAATAAAGTTGTCTATATTACAGGAGGTTCCAAGGGAATAGGATATGGCATTGCTTCCAAACTACTGGAGGCAGGAATGAAAGTAGCCATTAGTAGCAGGCTATTGGAAAGTGCCGAAAAAGCTGCAAAAAGCCTTGGATCGGCCGACAATGTACTGGCCATTGCCTCGGATGTTTCAAAAATTGGGGATGAAAAGTCGGCTGTAAAAAAGATTTTGGATAAATGGGGGAAATTGGATGTGGTTATCGCCAATGCAGGGGTTGGACATTTTGCTCCCGTAGATCAAATTTCCGACAATCTTTGGCATGAGATGGTAAACACTAACCTGAACGGAGTTTATCACTCCCTGAAGGCTTCGGTGGAAGCTCTAAAGAAATCCAAGGGGTATTATATAACTCTGGCTAGTTTGGCTGGTACCAATTTTTTTGCAAATGGGGCAGGATACAATGCCACAAAATTTGGAGTGGTAGGTTTTACCCAAGCTGCAATGTTAGATTTAAGGCCTTATGATATTAAAGTATCTACCATTATGCCTGGTTCTGTAGCCACCAACTTTAATGGTAATGAACCCTCCAAAGAGGATGCTTGGAAGATACAGCCGGAAGACATTGGCGAGTTGGTTTTAGATCTTTTGAATATGAATCCAAGGACGTTGCCCAGTAAAATAGAGGTAAGGCCTACACGACCTGATAAAAAATAACGCTATACCTCCTTTTCTGTAAATGGTACAAGAGGATTACCAATTTCAGAAATTAAAATTCTAATAGATTCCATAAAATGGGCAATAGTTTCTTGGGTAATGGAATTATCCTTGTTTCTACTGCCCTTCTTTTCTTTTACTGCAAATTTTAGCAGACCCGAACTTAAATTTTTAAATGAAATTATTCCTGCTTCTATTTTACCAATGGCTTGATCGTTGTTGTACATAATGGCATAGCATAACAATTGAAAGGCTTTGCTGTAGTTGTAGTCCTGTATGGCATCCTCCCATTCCACAATTTCGACCTGGGGACTTGTCACATTACCTGTTTTATAGTCGATTATTCTTATAAGTCCGTCTTTTTCATCTATCCGGTCCAATTTTCCTTTTAGGACCACAGGAAAATCAAGTCCGGGAACAGCTATATTCATTCGAAGTTTTTCTTCTACCCCTAATATTTTAATTCGATGTTGTTTAACTTCTGCCAATTCCATCTTTAGGAAATTTTCTATGTACCTCACCACCACATTAAAGGCAATCAGGTTTTTTCCTCTGGAAATATCCCCTTCTGCAAAGCTCTTCGCAAAATGACCTATTACAGTAGTCTTTATCTTCTTTTTCATTTCTTGAAGCATGGACACTTCCAGATAGGTATTCAAATAAGGTTTGTAAAGGTCCTCCAGGGTATCGTGTACAATAGTTCCAAAAGTATTGTTGGCAACGGTTTCTTCCACTTCCATAACGTCGTCTATTCCCAACAGATTTCTTTTATAAAAATCTATGGGATTTCTGATATAATTACTCAAAGAGGTGGGTGAAAAACCTTTGGAAGCATGCTCCTTGATCAAATCCATAAGGTCCGCATCCTTTGTAATGGTCTGTAAAACCTTAACTGTTGGATTTATTTCTGGCGCGGCAATAATTTCGGTAATATCCACCAATTTATTTTCATCGGTAAGGAGTTGGGTCAGAAACCTACTTCTCTCTCCTCCTTCCAAAACATCTGCCTCGGTATTGTACACCAAATAGATGTTTTTTGCCCGTTGTAATAAGCGATAAAAATGATACGTATACACTGCATCCTTTTCCTTATAAGTAGGAAGTTTGTAATACTTTTTTAGATCGAAGGGGATAAAGGAATTATTAGACTTGCCGGAAGGAAGTATACCTTCGTTCACCGAAGTTAGAATAACGGTTTCAAAATCCAACACCCTACTTTCCAACATTCCCATTATTTGCAGTCCTTCCAAAGGTTCTCCTTGAAAATCCAGGGTTTCGTGCCTTACAATTTCCAAATAAAGGCTTTCCAATGATTGTAGGTCGTTAGCAAAAGAATATTGCTCCACCATGTCCTGAAGTTGATTGAATAAGGTGTAAAACCTATACAAATACTCCAAACCAAGGGACTCTTTGGATAGTACAAATTTCTCCCTAAGTATTTGGATAATTTGATGACATTTATGTATAAAATTGGTTCCCGAAACCTTCTCCTGAAAAAACAGTAGACTAAGCAAGTGGTCATTTCCTTCTATTGCGGAACGTAAATTATCTGAGCTTATAAATGCCCAATTTTTCAATCTAATGGCCTCACTTATAATGCCCGCAATATTTTGCTCCTTTTCGGTACATAGAATTTGTATGTAAGGATGTGACAAAAAATCCAACAGCTGTTGAAAATACCACCCTTGGGAATCCTTTTTTAAGTGTAGTGAAAGATATTGGGAGAACAAACTGGCCAAGGGAGTACTTTTTAACGGATATCCCATAGTAATATTTACGGTATCCAGCTCCGAGGGTATAGCGTTCAAAAGCGGATTCAACAGGGTTTCATCACCCAAAACTATAGCCGTGTTCTTGAGAATGTTGTTGTCCTCTTCTTTAAGTTTCAACAAAAGACCCCCTACATACTTTGTTTGGGAAACGTTTTTGGGTACACCTATTATTTTAATATTCTTTTGGGCCGTATAATTGCTTTCAATTCCCTTTAGTGCTTTCCCTTTAAGATAGGGCCAAGTATTTTGATGCTGTCTAATAAAATAACTGGCATCGTGTATAGCGTCTTCCACAAAATAAGTATCGCTATCCCAAAAAATATCCCCTTTGGTTTTAGTCAATATTTCCTGAATAATATGGGACTCCGCCGTATTTAAGGCATTAAAGCCAAGGAATATATGTGTCTTGTTTTCATTATTGGCCAAATAATCTTTTAATTGTTCACAGGCCGTGCGATAAATTAGACCCTGATGCCCCAATTTTTTGGCTTTCAGCAAATCATTAAAAGCCTTATATAGCGGTTCAAGATTATTCCAGAATTTAATATAATTCGTAATTATTTCGGATTTTTCCTTCCGTAACGACCAATGGTTTATTTCCTGGATATTGGCCAAATAGGAAAAAATATCTTTGGCATCTATTAAATATCTATCGATCTCATTAAAATCCTGTAATAAGGTCTGCCCCCATTTAGAAAAAGTGGAGAAATTATCTTTTTCGCCATATTCCATTGCCGAATAAGCCTTGTAAAGTGTAAAAAGTTGCTCCATATTTGAAGCGGCCTCCAGTTTGGAAATATGTTCCACAAAGCCTTCTATACTGTATATTTTAGGAGAAAATATAGTTTTATTGGCTGTATTGGCCAAGGTTGTCCGTAAAATAGTCCCTGCCCGTTTGCTAGGCAATATTAAGATTATGTTGTCGAAGGAATCATAGGTCTTTAATAAATCATCAACTACCTGTTGGAGAAAACTTTTCATCGGTTAGATCATCATATTTTTTAAAGTCGGAACCTGCCTGCCAATAGCCATGTGCAAATCGCCGATCAAGTTTTGGTCCCAATAATCATCTGAAGTTACCTCCACCATACCTACTGGTTGCTTTACTAAAAATTTCTTCAAAACATCCACTTCAATTTTAATCCCAAGATTCTTTTAAGAATTTTAAATTTCTGTAAATATGGGGTAATTTAATTATAAAAAATAGAACGAAGGCATGCACTTCGTTCTAACATGAAAAATATAATAATTTCTGGTTAGGGAATATATTTTTGGTAATTTATCCTTGTTTATTTACAAACAAAAACAAAAAAAGCCCCGCTAAATAGCGGGGCTCTTCTTTATAGTTTTAAAACTACTTGGAAATTACTTTACCAAGTTAATTTCAACTCTTCTGTTTTGCTTTCTACCAGCATTAGTATTGTTAGTAGCTATTGGCTTATCCTCACCGTAACCTACGGCAGATAATCTAAACTCTTCAATACCTTTATCTACTAAGAACGTTTTAACTGAAAGCGCTCTTGACTCAGATAATTTTTGGTTCAAAGAATTACTACCTACACTGTCAGTATGACCTTCTACAGTAAATTTAGCAGTAGGATACTCCTTAAGGATGGTAATAATATCAACCATTACAGAAGTAGATTCTGCTTTGATAGAAGATTTACCAGTATCGAACAAGATTGTTCTAGCGTATTCGTTCAATTGCTTCTGAACTTCTTCAGTAACTTCAGGACAACCTTGGTTAGCTACAGTTCCGGCAACATCTGGACATTTATCATCTTTATCCAATACACCGTCACCATCTTTATCTTGGTAAGGACATCCTTTGTTAGCAGCAGGACCAGCTTCGTTAGGACAAGCATCATCTTTATCGGCAACACCGTCACCATCAGCATCTGGACAACCAGCTAAAGCAGCAAGACCAGCTTCGTTAGGACAAGCATCATCTTTATCAGCAACACCGTCACCGTCAGCATCTGGACATCCGTTCATTTCTTTAGAACCTGCCTCATTAGGACAAGCATCTTTGCTATCCTCGATACCATCACCGTCTGCATCTGGACATCCGTTGAAAATCTCTAAACCAGCAACTTCTGGACAAGCATCATCTTTGTCGTAGATTCCGTCACCATCTGTATCAGTACCACCAAATTTGATAGCAATACCGGCCATATGTTGGAAATGCTTAGCTAAATAATCTTCAAAAGCATGCTTGTAAGACGTCTGTAAGGTTAAACCAATGTTTTCAGTAAACCAAAGGTTAAGTCCAACACCACCATTTACGGTACCAGCACCAACTTCGTCTATCCAAGTATAACCACCACCAATTTCAATAAATGGATCGATTACTGTACTTTTTAAGAAATTATATTTTATTGTACCATCAAGACCGTAGTGAGACAAATCGTCTACACTAACATCTCCCAATTTGTCAATACGGTTCAAAGAACCTCTTGCTCCAATTGAGAAGCCACTACCTACATACTTAGATACTCCTACATAAGAAATGGATGGAAGGATGTTCCAATGGTCTGTTGCATTAAAGAATTCATTCCCAAAAGTGCTCATGTCTCCGGTAGGGTAAACGTCAATTGCGTTAGCTCCGAAACTTACTTGCCATGGGTTATTCTCGTCTTGCGCTTGTACGTTGTTAAAACCTACAATAAGTAAGGCAACAACCAATAATTTGCTAAGATGTTTCATGTTCAATTTTTTAAGTTTAAGTGTTTATTAGCTGCAAATGTAAGTTGTTAAAAATTATTAACAAAATCATTTTCTTAATTTTTTTAACGTATTTCACACGAAAAAAGACGCATTTAATCGATATTTAATGCTGTGCCTACCTTGGTAAAACGGTTAATTCACCAATCACGTGTTCAATAACTATGGTTTAAGGCCAGTTGTAGGTTTTCCATTAAGTTCCATAGAATGGAATAATACACTCGACTAAATAGCTTTTTCGGGCAGTATTTTGGTCTATTTCTACCTTATTTAGGCTTCATATAACATGATTCTGGACTAAAAACGGGGGTATAACAATCAATTAAATCGCCGCCAGCCCATTTCTAAGTCTATATTTTATCTACTTTACCAGATAAAAGCTTTAATACCAACTAGATAAATTCCAGCGTAATTTCCTCATTGATATATATAAGGATTTTGTTTTCAATTTCATATCCCATTGCTTCCAAGGCGTCGGCATAGGAATAGATTTGTTCGTGGTAGGCGGGATTCTTTTTACCCGTCTTATAATCTATTATTGACGCCCTGTTATCCTTTATTACTATCCTATCTGGGCGAAGTATCTTCCCGTTTTGGGTAAGGATATCCTGTTCGTTCTTAATAAGGTTCCCTTTATCATAGTAGCTATTCAGTTTTGGATGTTCCACAATGGCCTTTATCCTTTGACCCATCCCCATGCTATCCTCTTGGGAAAGATCACCATTTCTTATTAGACCATCTATAGCACGGTCTATATCCTCATTGGTCTCTATTAGCCCCATTATAAAATGCAATAAATTTCCTTTACTAATGGCAGTTCCCCTTTCGGTATCCCATAGAGCGCCCGACTTGGTTAAGATCCTAAACTCTGGTCGCTCCTTAAAACTGTATAAATGGGATATCTTTTCCTGATGTTCCCCCTTGGACGGTTCATCCTGAATTTCAAGATTTCCGAATTGATAGCAAGTCTTGGCCTCCTCCCAAAAACCCTTTTCCTTTAAATAGTGTATGAATAATCCTGAGTATAAATTTGGTTTGTGCTCGCCTTTTGGTGTTAGGTCTTTTTTAGAGATCACATAAAGGCCTTTAATCGCCCTTGTCAAGGCGACATATAATAAATTAAAGGCATCCAATTCCAATTTATGCTGTTCCTCATTATAAAGTGCTTCCGCTTCTGCACCATAGCTAATCACCTCCTGCTTTTTATTGATAAGAATCTCTTCAAAACCATTAAAGGCAATAGGATTAACAGGCAGCCATAATTTGGCATCCCTTTCTTCATATATATTGGTATTGGCAAAAGGAAAGATTACAATTGGAAATTCCAAACCCTTGGATTTATGTACGGTCATTATCTGAACGGCATCAACATTTTCCGGTGCAGTTATACTTAACCTTTCCTTTTTCTTTTCCCAATGAGCCAAAAAAACTTGGGTATTGGCACCTTCCTTTTGTTCCACTTCCAAAACAACATCCAAAAAATACGTTATATAGGCGTCAGAAATGTCTGCCAATCCAAATTTTTTAATAGCATATTCCAAACCGTCATAAACGGAGGACTGTCCCAGCATTTTTACATTAAACCCGTAGTTCTCCTGGAGCAATTGGGCAACCCTATTAATATTGGAGTTTATAAATTGATGTCTCTTTTCCTGGGCCTCGGAAAGAAAGCTCAGGATTTCATAACACCTTTCCTTCTCGTTGGGCTGAAGACTAAAATGTAATAAATTAATCAAGAACCTTACCTTGGGATTACTGTTTAACAGCAGTGTTTCAGACGAAATGATAGGAACTTTATTTTGCATTAGGAAATCTGCCAATAAAATACCGTGTTTTTTCTTGCGGGTAAGGATACAAATATCCCTAAGGGAATAGTTCTTTTTTAAGGCTTCCTCTAAAGTGTTCAATACCGAATTACAGTACTCCTCGTCTTCATCACTGGATTCCTCAACATCAATAAAGGAAAGCTGTACCAAACCCCCTTTTTTACTATTATAGTGTTGACTATTTCCCTCCACGAACAATTTATTATAAACACTGTTCTCCAAAAAAGGACTGGTAACCGTGAAAAAATCGTTATTGAATTTTATTACTTCCTCATGACTACGGTAATTGGCAGGGAGATTTGATGTGGTTGGCGGAATTACAAATGGATTATCCTTAAGATTGATCAGATTTAAAAACTGTTCGGCCTTTCCGCCTCTCCAACGGTATATGGCCTGTTTGGCATCGCCTACCAAAAGCAATGAACCTATTCTTCCTTGGTCGTCCACACTTTCCAATGCGTTACCGATCAAAGGAATTAGGTTGTTCCATTGCATCTCGGAAGTATCCTGAAACTCGTCCACAAAATAATGACGGTACTTTTCCCCAATACGTTCATAAATAAAAGGGGCCGGCTGATCTTTAATCTCCTTGGAAATAATACTATTGAAGGAAGATATGGGCAAAAGATCCCGCTCCAGTTCCAGGTTCTTAATTTCATGTTGAATAGCACTCAGAACCGTTAAGGGAACAATGTTGTTATAGCCGTTCTTGAGCAGCGACAAAACAATGGAGTTTTCCCTTATTTCATTAAACAGACTTATAAATCTTGGATGTAGTCCGTCCAGTATATCTTTAATATCCTGGCGGCAGGCCTTGGCGTATAAGGGGTCTGTTTCAAAATTTTGTTTCCACCCCGAATTGAAATCTATATTTAAATCCCCACCTGCTATTTTTGCCATAAATTTTGGAAAGTAGCCTGCTTTAAAATTATTGAATTCCAGATTATTATCCTCAATAATAGTTAGGGTTTCCTTCGCCCAGTCTATTATCTTCATTTCATGGGCCTGAATTTGCAGTACCAATTCCTTTTTTAAATCCACAAAATCCTCTATACTCTTACCTTCCAGTTTCTTTAAATGAGGAGCCTGATTCTCATTGAACAATAAAGCACCTATTTTTTGTAGGTCAAAAGCAATATCCCAACTTTTATCACCATCTATTTTTTCCAAGGCAAAATCAATCAACACCTTGGTCAATTGGGCATTGGCGCCAGCCTTATTGATAAGCTTGGCAATAGCTTCATCCAACAATAATTTGGTATCCAGGACCACTTCAAAATTTTGGGGAAGTTTTAAATCTTTTGCAAAAGTTCTAATTAGCCTATGGGTGAATTTATCAATTGTAGAAACATCAAAAAAGGCATAATTATGAAGAATCTCCTTTAGCACCTTCCTGGATCTATTGCGCAATGTACCTGTATCGACCCCTAATTCCTGTGATATATCGGCGAGCATGGGAGGAATTTCAAGATTATCCGACAGTTTTCCAAAATTAAAAAGACTGCCCAAAATCCGTTGTTTCATTTCGTTTACAGCTTTGTTTGTAAACGTAATGGCCAGAATACTGCGATAGTTCTTATTAAAATCTGAGGAAAGGATTATTTTTAAATACTCTTTTGCTAGAGTGTAGGTCTTGCCAGAGCCAGCAGAGGCGTTATAAATTTTGTAAGGAGCGTCCTGCACGTTATTTTAGTCGCAAAATAAGCAATATTAAACAGTTCTTAACAAATTATTAGGTGAATTTATATCATAAAACCGTAATTTTGGGAAACAACATTTTTTAACATAAAAACTAGAACATTATGGCTTTTGAATTACCTAAATTACCTTATGCGTACGACGCTTTGGAACCACATATTGATGCCAGGACCATGGAAATACACCATACCAAGCATCACAACGGGTATACTACCAATTTAAACAACGCACTTGACGGAACTGATCTGGCAAAAAAATCTATCTTGGATATTTTGGGCAGCTTGGATATGTCCAATGCCGCAGTTAGAAACAATGGCGGAGGATTCTTTAACCACTCCTTATTTTGGGAAATCATGTCCCCAAATGGTGGCGGACAACCTTCCGGAGATCTTGCAGATGCTATAAAATCCGCATTTGGTTCTTTCGAATCTTTTAAGGATGCTTTTGCCAAAGCCGCGGCAACAAGATTTGGCTCTGGATGGGCTTGGTTATGTGTTCATAAAGGAGGAAAACTGGAAATATGCTCTACTCCAAACCAGGACAATCCACTTATGCCGGGAACCGGCTGCGGAGGGTTTCCAATTTTAGGATTGGATGTCTGGGAACATGCCTATTACCTAAATTATCAGAATAGAAGACCAGACTACATCAATGCATTTTTTAATGTAGTTAATTGGGATAAAGTAGCCGCTTCCTATAAGGCTAATAAATAGAAGATCCCTTGGAAGTAACCAAAAATTATCTTGAACTATAGGCAACAATTTTTATGCTGCCTAAGGATAATTTTCGGTTACATTCTTAACGCGATTCACGCTAAAATTAAAAGTCCGCCCATTAAAATTTTAATGGGCGGACTTTTTTTGATTTCAATACATAGAAAAGGGTGGAGAAGCCTCCACCCTTTTCGTCCCAAATCTTACCATAAACTTAACCTACTTATGCTATGGCGATACTAAAATACTGGTATTGTGAGAAATAACAAAAATATTTATGAAATATTATCTATATATTTTTTTTGCTGATAGAGGTCGTTAACAGGAAAAAGTTGTCCGATTAAGGTTAAAATACTGATATTCAGCAATAAAAAAGGCGAAGCTTAGCTCCGCCTTTTTTCCCCAAATCTTACCATGAACTTAACCTACTTATGCTATGGTCCTCCAAAAGTAACTCATAGGCAGTGGCGTAAAAAAGGTTTTAGACAAACTTCCCAATTATAGGTTGAAATACTTTTGTTACAGGGTTCTGGACGTATTGTTGGGATGTAATTAAAATCAATAGAATATTAGGGGTCACAAAATTCGAAGTATATGGGCAACCCTTTCCTGTAATACAGGTACCACCTCCGTTTGAAACCAAGGATTTTTTGTCTGCCAAAACCTATTTCTGGGAGAGGGATGGGGCAGTGGAAAATATTTAGGCAAAAATTCACGATAGTTCTTCACCGTTTCGGTCAAGGTTCTTTTTGAGCTCTTTCCTAAGTAATAATTCTGGGCATAAGTACCAATGAGAATAATCAATTCCAAGTGAGGCATATTTTCCAGCAATGCACTGTGCCATAAAGGGGCGCATTCCGGTCTAGGAGGCAAGTCTCCCCCCTTACCCCTACCTGGGTAGCAAAAGCCCATAGGCATCAGTGCTACTTTACTTTCATCATAAAAAACGGAATCCGAAATATTGAGCCATTTTCTCAACTGCCTACCGCTGGGATCATCCCACGGAATTCCGGTTTCGTGGACCTTGGTTCCGGGAGCCTGGCCAATAATGATAATCCTGGCGTTGGGATGTGCGGCTACTATGGGTCTGGGGCCCAAGGGCAAATGTGACTTACATACTTGGCAACTTCTTATTTCCGATAATAATCGTTCCATTACTTTTTACCTGACACTACAATAACGATCTCGCCTTTGGGCGGATTATCCGTATAATGCTGTAAGACCTCTTTTACCGTACCCCTTATTGTTTCCTCATACATTTTTGACAACTCACGTGAAACCGAAACCAACCTATCAGGTCCAAAAAAGGTCTCAAAATGGGACAATGTCTTAACCAGCTTATGTGGGGATTCGTAAATTATGATCGTCCTAGGTTCCTCGGCCAACAAAGTCAGTCTAGTTTGCCTTCCTTTTTTTACGGGCAAGAACCCTTCAAAGACAAATTTATCGTTGGGAAGACCACTATTTACCAATGCAGGGACAAATGCAGTTGCACCGGGCAGGCAATCTACCTCAATCCTATTTTCTACACAGGCACGGGTAAGCAAAAAACCAGGGTCGGATATGGCCGGGGTCCCGGCATCCGATATCAATGCAATGACCTCCCCAGCTTGCAAGCGTCTTACAATACCATCTACGGTCTTATGCTCATTGTGCATATGGTGACTTTGCATTGGGGTTTCAATACTGTAATGGTGCAATAATTTGCCACTGGTTCGGGTATCCTCTGCCAAAATAAGGTCTACTTCCTTGAGCACCCTGATAGCGCGTAACGTAATATCTTCTAAATTACCTATAGGAGTAGGTACTATATATAATTTCCCCATCAATTGTATTAAACACCCACTTTGCTTGAAATTGCAGGCAAGAAGTGGCAAAAATAATGAAAATCAGTGTTCAAAAATTTCGTAAGCCACCATTTATGCCGATTTACGAAAATTTTCGGGCGATTACATTCATAAATCGTTGTTCGTACTCTTCTTTGCCCTCCCAATGGTTGTAGTCAGGTTTTACCATGTTGGTAATAAAAGAAATAGAACGTTCTTCACTGTCAATGGTACTTAACTGGGACAACACCCTGTTATAATCCTCCATATTATTGTTGAAGAGATGCTTTACAAATGCCAAGCGATCGTTTAAATCCACTTTCAGGACTTTTTGAGAGCCGTGTTCCACCGATTGGGCCGTACCACCAGCTTTTACGGTTTTCACTTCTTTGGGCATAAATAAATCTTTATCGTTCTTTATCAAATCCGGTTTGTTGGTAAACTGGGACAAAACCTCGTCTATGGTCGTGGCACCGGGCATTTCCGATATCATGTCCTTAATGGTATCGATACCTGGAATAATAATATCCTCCTTATGTGGGTTACTTTCCGGTACAGATGAATTCGCATTTAAAACCGAATTGGCCATTGTTTCAAATTTGGCAGCGATGGCATTCTTGGAAACATCGATCTCTACCTCGTTTAATTTCTCTTCAATATATTTAAGAACTGCCAACTTTTCATATAACTCCCTGGCAGTTTCATATAAGGCCGAGAAATCGTTTAAGTTTCTCGAGGTTATTATTTCTGTTGATAATTTTCTCAATTCCTCTTTAAGTCTCTTTTTCATCTGAATATATTTTTAATTAGTTGGAGCTCAATTTGAGTGCCAAAAATAACAATTCCTTATAGGTAATAATACTTGGTTACAAAATGAAGTAATCAAGATTATCAACTTTTACCAATATTAATACTAGAAGGATTATTTTTTTAATAATTTTATCCCTCCTAAAAACAAACGGAAAACAAATTACTTTAGTCTAAAATTACAAAATGTTTCTCGAAAATACTGTTAACCCTAAAGAACAATTCGGTTGGATCGAAGTAATCTGCGGTTCTATGTTCTCTGGTAAGACCGAGGAACTGATCCGGAGGTTGAAAAGAGCCACATTTGCAAAACAAAAAGTGGAGATTTTTAAGCCCATGGTAGACAAAAGATATCACGAGGAAATGGTAGTTTCCCACGATGCCAACGAAATAAGATCTACGCCGGTACCTGCAGCTGCAAATATTCGTCTTTTGGCGGATGGTTGTGACGTAGTAGGGATTGATGAGGCACAATTTTTCGATGATGAAATCGTAACGGTTTGCAACGATCTGGCCAACAAGGGTATCCGAGTGGTGGTAGCCGGCTTGGATATGGATTTCAAAGGCAATCCGTTTGGACCTATGCCCGCGCTTATGGCTACTGCGGAATACGTTACCAAAGTACATGCCGTTTGTACACGAACAGGCAATCTGGCCAACTATAGTTTTAGAAAAGCCAACAATAATAAATTGGTATTTCTGGGAGAAACCGAAGAATATGAGCCCCTTAGTCGTGCGGCCTACTACAAGGCCATGCTAAAGGAAAAAGTGAATGCCATTGAAGTTACTTCAGAGCAAATACTCCCCCCTCAAAAAAAATCGAATGACTAAGGTTGGTGAAACCGTTCTGGAAATCGACCTAAGGGCACTGGAACACAATTATCATTATTTAAGGTCGAAAATTAATCCCAGTACTAAATTTCTAGGGGTGGTGAAGGCATTTGCCTATGGAAGCGATTCCATTGCCATTGCAAAAAAACTGGAATCACTTGGAGCAGATTACCTAGCGGTAGCCTATACTTTGGAAGGAGTGGCCTTAAGGAACGCAGGTATAAAATTGCCCATTTTGGTACTTCATCCCCAACAGGTAAGTTTTGCCACAATGATAGAAAAATGTCTGGAACCAAGTCTTTATTCCCCTGCTATTTTAAGCTCTTTTTTAAAATTGGCAAAGCAACTTGGACAAAAGAATTACCCTGTACATTTAAAATTCAACACCGGTCTAAACAGGTTGGGCTTTGGAGAAAAGGATATGGAATTTATTGCTAGTTCGCTTGAAGGAGCAGAACAGATAAAAATCAGCTCTTTGTTTTCACATTTAGCGGCCTCCGAAGATATGAATGAAAAGGAGTTTACCTTGGCACAGATACAACTTTTCGAAAAAATTAGTTCGCAACTTATTACCAAATTGAATAGCCAACCCTGGAGGCATATGCTGAACACTTCCGGTATAATAAATTATCCGGAAGCTCAATATGATATGGTGAGAAGTGGAATTGGCATCTACGGTTTTGGCAACGAAGCCTCCGAAGATGAAAAATTAATTCCTGTGGCTACCCTAAAAACGATCATATCGCAAATTCACAAAATTGAACCAAATGAAAGTGTCGGTTATAATAGGGCATTTGTTTCCAATACGTCCATAGTAACTGCAACACTTCCTTTAGGACACGCAGATGGAATTGGCCGACAATACGGCAATCGCGTTGGACAGGTTTCCGTAAATGGAAAATTGGCGCCCATTATTGGGAACGTATGTATGGATATGATTATGGTAGATGTCACAGGGATTGATTGTAAGGAAGGTGACGAGGTCATTGTTTTTGGCAAAAAACCCAGTGCAGAATTTTTAGCCTCTTCCGCCAAAACGATAACTTACGAGCTTCTTACTGGAATTTCGCAGCGCGTTAAAAGAATTTATATTGATTAGGAATTCCTGTACCTAACTTGCCGTGTACCCTCAATGAATACTGTCAATTAAAAAATAAGTCCGATGGATAAAAAATTATTTTAACGTTTTGTTAAGACATCTTTTTAAGCTACATTGCAGATACTATTAATTAATTAAAACACTAATTATGTTCAAAGAATTTAAGGATTTTATTATGACTGGCAATGTCATTGATTTGGCTGTTGCAGTTTTATTGGCAAGTGCCGCAGGCTTGGTTGTCAGTGGATTTGTCAATGATATTATGATGCCCATAGTAGGGTATTTTACTGGAGGCGTGGATTTCTCCGATATGCAAATTGTTCTTTCAGAGGCGGTGGTGGCCGCAGACGGAACGGTTGAAAAACCAGCAAGTGCCATCCGTTATGGAGCTTGGGTAAATTCTATAATCAACTTAATTATTGTTGGTTTTGTTCTTTTTATAATTGTAAAAGCTTATAACAAAACCAAAAAACCTAAAGAGGCAGCTCCTGAAGCGCCAAAAGGTCCAAGTCAGGAAGAACTATTGACTCAAATCAGGGATTTATTAAAAAAATAATATCACTATTTTACATATTGGACTTTGATGTCAATTCAAGGTCTAACCGCTTCACTACCAACTAACCAACAAAAACCGTCAACTAAGATTCGCTATCCAAGTTGACGGTTCTTTTTTATAACAATGTGTTATTTATAACAATTTGTTATATTTTTAATACATTCTGATCTATGTATTGTTTAATACCCTATTATCTGTACATTTGCCAACTGAAATTTTAATTTAATCGTAATGAAAGTAGCTGTAGTTGGTGCAACAGGGATGGTAGGGGAAGTAATGCTAAAAGTATTGGCAGAACGTAATTTTCCTGTAACTGAATTATTGGTAGTAGCCTCTGAAAGATCTGTAGGCAAAAAATTAACCTTCCAAGGTAAGGAACATACTCTAATTGGCTTAGAAACTGCGGTAGCTGCCAAACCGGACATTGCCATTTTTTCTGCAGGTGGAGACATTTCTTTGGAGTGGGCCCCAAAATTTGCAGCGGTCGGTACCACAGTAATAGATAATTCTTCAGCATGGCGTATGGATCCCTCCAAAAAGTTGGTGGTTCCTGAAATAAACGCAGGCGAATTGACCAAGGATGATAAAATAATAGCAAATCCAAACTGTTCCACTATTCAGATGGTATTGGCACTGTCTTCCTTACATAAGACATACAATATGAAAAGGGTGGTTGTTTCTACCTACCAGTCGGTTTCAGGAACAGGTGTAAAAGCCGTTCAGCAATTGGAAAATGAAATAGCAGGAATACAGGGTGAAATGGCATATCCTTATCCCATCGGGAAAAATGCATTGCCACATTGTGACGTGTTCCTGGACAATGGCTACACCAAAGAAGAGATGAAGTTGGCCAATGAGCCACAAAAGATATTCAATGACAGGACATTTTCCGTTACCGCTACAGCCGTACGTATCCCAACAGCCGGAGGTCATTCAGAATCGGTCAATGTAGAATTTGAAAACGATTTTGAACTTACGGAAGTAAGGAGACTATTAAATGAAACCCCGGGAATCGTTGTTCAGGACAATACCGATACCAATACTTACCCAATGCCAATTTATGCCCATGGCAAGGATGATGTTTTTGTAGGAAGAATTAGAAGGGATGAAACACAACCCAATACTTTGAACATGTGGATCGTTGCTGATAACCTTAGAAAAGGAGCAGCTACGAACGCAGTACAAATTGCAGAATATTTGGTTCAGAACCAATTAGTGTAATTAACTTACCTAATACCCTTGGTGAAAATCTAACTCTTCCGAGAGTGGAGGATAAGATGTTAAAACCTTTGTAACTACTTTTTACAAAGGTTTTTTTTATGCTATTTTTGGCATAAGCGTACCCCCATTTCATGAAGAAATCTTTAATAATCCCACTTGCAACTATAATTAATTCTGGCTGCGAGCCCACTCAAAAAAAAACCATCGTTTTGAATTATCCCACAACAAAAAGAGTTGATACCGTAGATACATATTTTGGAACAAAGGTCAATGACCCATTCCGTTGGTTGGAAGACGACAGAAGCACTGAGACAGAAAATTGGGTAAAGCAACAAAATGAGACTACATATAATTATCTGGACAAAATCCCATTTCGCAAGGATTTGAAAAAACGTTTGGAACAATTATGGAACTACGAGAAGCTGGGATCTCCGTTCAAGGAAGGCCATTATACTTATTTCTTTAAGAACGATGGCTTGCAAAATCAGAATGTGTTGTACCGTAAGAAGGGAGATGATAAGGAAGCAGAGGTATTCCTGGATCCCAATTCCTTTTCCGACGATGCCACAACCTCATTAGCAGGAATAAATTTTTCCAAGGATGGCTCCATAGCAGCGTATTCCATATCGGAAGGCGGAAGTGATTGGCGAAAAGTACTCGTAATAAATGCCGAGGACAAATCCATTGTAGAAGATACTTTGGTAGATATAAAATTTAGTGGGGTTTCCTGGAAAGGAAACGAGGGTTTCTATTACTCTAGTTATGACAAACCCAAAGGCAGTGAATTATCTGCCAAGACGGACCAACACAAACTTTACTATCACAAATTGGGAACCTCTCAGAAAAAGGATGAAGTGGTATTTGGTGGTATTCCATCAGAAAAACACAGGTATGTTGGTGGCTATGTTACAGAAGATGATCAATATCTAATTATTTCGGCCGCAGTATCCACCTCTGGCAATAAGTTATTTATAAAGGACTTAAACCTGCCTGGAGGCGACCTAATTACCATTTTGGATACCCCTGACACCGATAGCCAAGTTATACACAATGTGGGGTCAAAGCTGTTTATATTGACCAATAGAAATGCGCCCAATAAGAAAGTCGTTTCTGTAGATGCACAAAATCCAACTCCAGAACATTGGACAGATTTAATTCCAGAAACGCAAAATGTTCTTTCTGTAGGCACTGCCGGGGGATATTTCTTTACAGAATATATGGTAGATGCCATTTCCAAAGTGTACCAATATGACCATGAAGGAAATATGATTCGCGCACTTGTACTTCCAGGACTTGGAAGTGCCGGTGGTTTTAGCGGAAAAAAGAAGGAAACCGAACTCTACTTCTCTTTTACCAACTACAATACCCCGGGATCCTCCTATAAATACAATATCACTACTGGCGAATATACGTTATACTGGAAACCTGAATTAGATTTCAATCCTGAAGAATATGAATCCAAGCAGGTCTTCTACTCCTCAAAGGATGGCACTGAGATACCCATGATCATTACCCATAAAAAAGGAGTGGAATTAAACGGCACAAATCCGACCATACTCTACGGTTATGGTGGATTCAATATTAGCCTAACGCCTGCCTTTAGCGTTACCAATGCGGTTTGGATGGAACAAGGAGGAATCTTTGCCGTACCGAACCTAAGAGGTGGTGGCGAATATGGAAAAAAATGGCACGATGCCGGTATCAAAACCAAAAAACAAAATGTCTTTGACGATTTTATAGCTGCCGCTGAATATTTGATAAATCAAAAATATACCTCCAGCGACCATTTGGCCATTAAGGGAGGTTCCAACGGTGGACTTTTGGTTGGCGCTGTCATGACCCAAAGACCAGACTTAATGAAGGTAGCCTTGCCAGCTGTAGGTGTTTTGGATATGCTTAGATACCACACCTTTACTGCAGGTGCGGGCTGGGCCTATGACTATGGAACTTCTGAAGACAACAAGGAAATGTTTAATTACCTAAAGGGATATTCCCCTATTCATAATGTTAGGGCAGGTGTGCAATACCCTGCAACCCTTATTACCACCGGAGATCATGACGATAGGGTTGTACCTGCACATAGCTTTAAGTTTGCTGCAGAACTGCAGGAAAAGCAGTCAGGGAACAACCCTACTTTGATACGTATTGAAGTTAATGCCGGCCATGGAGCAGGAACTCCAGTGAGCAAGACCATTGAACAAAATGTGGATATTTATGGATTCACCTTGTTCAATATGGGTTTTAAGGAACTCCCCAACAAGGGAGTTTTAAAAGATTTTAAGGATTAGTATAAAAAAAATCAATAATTTTGTTCTAAGTCCGTTTCTTTTAGAAATGGACTTTTTTTATCCCCTATAGTTACATTTATAGTTATAGCCCATGTTACAAGTCAATTCACTTTCGTTCGCTTATGATAAAATACCGGTATTGACCGATATTAATTTTAAGGTAGCCAAAGGTGAACACATCTCCATAGTAGGGGAAAGTGGCTGTGGAAAAAGCACCTTGCTCAAAATTATTTACGGTCTACTTCAACCCAATCAAGGTGATATATTCTGGGGGGAGAAACAGGTGTTGGGCCCTGATTTTAATCTCGTTCCCGGCGAATCCTACATGAAATACCTTTCGCAGGATTTTGATCTTATGCCTTTCACCACTGTGGCTGAAAATGTAAGTCAATTTCTATCTGTTTTCTATCCAGAGGAATTAAAAGCGAGAACTGCCGAATTGTTGGAAATGATAGATATGGTTCCCTTTGCCAAAGTAAAGGTTAAAAACCTTAGCGGAGGCCAACAACAGCGAGTAGCATTGGCCAGAGTCCTGGCACAAAAACCGGAACTACTGCTTCTGGACGAGCCATTTGGCCATATAGACAATTTTAGAAAAAATCAACTGAGAAGAAATCTCTTCGGATACTTAAAAAAGGAAAAGATCAGTTGTATCACGGCTACACATGACTACCAAGATATTCTACCATATGCCAATAGAATTATTGTTCTTAAAGATCAGGAAATAATGGTAGACGCCAATACCAAAGATCTTTATAACAACCCAAAAAATATTTATACCGCCACCTTATTCGGGGAAGCCAACCATATTCCTATAAACATTATAAAATCTTATGGCGATGTAGAGCGGAAAATTATTGTTTACGCCCATGAATTTAGAATCTCTAATAAATCCGGAATTCCCACCACTGTAGAAAAATGCTATTTTATGGGCAGTCATTTTTTGATAGAAGGGTTGTCCGGGGAGAATAGAATACGTTTTAATTCCGATGAATCCATACCCGAAGGCAAACAGGTCTTTCTAAACATTGCTTTAGAAACCATTAACCAACGTCTAAAACCATAATAGCCAATTGAACAAGGAAGGCATCATTCAGGAGCTAAAATTTAAAGCAGTGCGGAGCAGCGGTGCCGGGGGGCAAAATGTAAACAAAGTTTCCTCCAAAGTGGAACTGACCTTTGATCTGGAAAATTCCAATGCACTGACCGAATTGGAAAAAAATAGACTTCGCAAAAAATTATCCTCCAAGCTAAGTAAAGAAAACCTTCTTTTAATGCAATGTGAGGAAACTCGTAGTCAACACAAAAACAAGGAACTGGTCATTCAAAAATTCCTTGAAACGATCCAAGTAAATTTAGTCGTCCCAAAAAGAAGAAGAAAGACCAAACCCACTAGATCGGCTATTGAAAAACGATTAAAGAGCAAAAAACGGGCTGCCCTTAAAAAGGTGAACCGCAGCAAGCCTAAATTGGATTAATCCGTTGAATCTTCTTTTACTCAAAAACTGCTACTGCCCTTACGGGCGACCCGGTACCTCCCCGTATTTTTAAAGGTAATCCAATAAACCGAAATCGGCCACGGCCAATCAAGAGATGTAAATTGATCATATTTTCATAGTGGGTAAAGCCCAACTCACCACAAATTTGATGCACTTCCCTATTGGAAATACCGGGAATTCCGGGCGACATCATTTCTACGCCAAATGCGGAAATTCCCTGTTCTCCCAACCATCTAGCCGCGGAGACGCTTAATCCAGGTCCACTGGACCAATCCAAGCTTCCATAAGCTCTTCTATAGTGATCAGTGTACAATAAGACCGTATCTCCCTTCTTAACGGTCATATTGGACTTGGTACAGGCCGATATTAAATCTTTGGGCTCAATTACCTCCTTTAGCCCCTTATGCGACAAATCCAAACAAATCCCCTCCGTATAAAACATGGAGAGTGGCATGGTGTCTATAGATTGCCCCCTAAATTCACCAGCCATATGGTTCAAGGCATCCACATGGGTTCCGGTATGTTCACTCATCTCCAATTTGTATACACTTGGTGAAACCAAATTGCTATCGGTAATACCTTCCCATTGTTCATGGGAGGCATACATCTCTATCTTTACCTCGGGAAGGCTTTTATAAACGGGCATCCCGGAAAATATCTCTTGGCTAAGGTCTATGATTTCGGACATAATCTAAGCTAAATAACAGGTTTATTAATATAAACTTCGGTCACAGAAGCAAAACAAGACTACTCAATTTGCCGTATTTCAATCTCTTTTGTATTAAAAATAACAACATCACCTACTTCTTTCCCCATTAACAATTTCCCAACCGGCGTATTGGGTGCAATGGCATAATAGGAAACTCCGTCTACTTTTATTTCCCCCGCACTTATTCCCAAATAATAATTTTGTTGATCGGTATATACCACACTTCCCAATCCTATGTGGGTCAAATTGGTCTTTAGGGGTATTTTCTTAAACAACTCCTTAAGTAAATTTACCTCGGAAAGCTGATTGCCCAATTTTTCACGCTCCAACTGAATCATAGCCCGACCAGTTTCATGCTTGTCCCCGGCACTACTTTTCGTCTCCGAGCTCAAGGCCTCCTGTAAGGAATCAATATTTTTTTGAATCCGCGCTAACCGACTCTCAATAAACAATTGACAAAACCCATATAGTTGTTGTTTCGGTGGTTGGTCCATTTAGAAATACATTAATTTAAACTTTTAAGATATTCACCATTTTTTACCTTCTGGCTACTTCGCCAAATTGGCCAATTCCTTTCCTATTAAACTACCGATGGCAATACCCATTCCCCCCATTCTAACCCCGCAATATACATTATTGCCCAATTGTTTTACAATGGGTTTCTTTTGTTTGCCCATACCCATAATACCACTCCATCTTAGGTCTATTTCAAAGGGCGTATTGGGTAAAATTACGGTCCGCAATATATTCTCAAGACTATTCTGAACCAAAGTGGTCTCTCCAAAAGTGCTGGTTTCTTCACCTTTAAAATCCAGATTTCTTCCCCCTCCAAATAGAATTCGGTCTTCAATGTTCCTAAAATAATAATATCCTTCATCCAAATGAAAAGTACCTTTGATATTCAGGTTATGTATAGGTTTGGTAATCAGCACCTGTGCTCTGGCGGGTTTTACCTTTTCCCGAATTAATTGGGATGCAAAACCATTGGTTGCAATGAATAGCTTGTTGGTTCTAAATTCGAAATGATCGGTTTTAATCATGACATGGTCTATATTTTCCACAAAGTTCTCCACCCCAATGGAATTTAGGATCGTTACACCACTATTTTGCACCTTATCCAATAAGGTTTTCATCATTTTACCGGTGTTGATCTGCCCTTCGAACGGACTGGAAATATAGTTCTCCTGAATACCTTTAAAACCAAAGCTATTTGGGAGCGTTTGGAAAGCGTCCGCCTTGAATACAGGTTTTAAAAGGGAATTAACCCTATCCAAATTATTCAGACAATCTTCATAAAGACCCTCTTGATCCTTCAAAAAAACCTCATTCCCACCGTGGTTTTGATAATCTATTTGTTCATCACCAAGATTTTCCCGAAGTAATTGCACACCCTCCCAACGCTTTTTTACCAATTGCAGCACCTCTTTCTCGGTATGCTTCCGCAAGTCCGATAAAATCTCCGATACACTACCGAAACATGCAAATCCAGCATTTTTTGTACTTGCCCCTTGAGGCAGAAGGCCTCTTTCCAATACTAAAATCTTAGCTTCAGGAAATTGTTTCTTTAAATATAGCGCACAATTAAGCCCTACTATCCCACTACCTACAACAGTGAAATCTATGTTGGACAACCACGTTTTATATTCCCAATAACTTAGGTTCATAGAGGGTAGGTGTATTTATAATCAATATAACAATAGTGGAATAAAGGTATTATTTCTTTGGCGATAAATGGAATCAATGGCAAAAGCTTGTTGCAATAATCGCTTTAACTAAGAAGGCGAAGTAATCTGTAGTATACCAACAGATTACTTCGCCTTCTTAGTTAAATAAATTTTCTTTACACTTATCCGTTATTCCACTGGCTGTGGTGCCATTACAAAGTCTTCCATAAACTTGGTAGTGTAATTGCCCGCCAAGTAATCTGGGTGATCCATAAGCTGTCTATGGAAAGGTATGGTTGTCTTAATTCCTTCAATAACAAACTCATCCAAGGCACGCTTCATTTTATTAATGGCTTCCTCCCTAGTTTGCGCCGTGGTAATCAGCTTTGCAATCATGGAGTCATAATTGGGAGGAATGGTATAGCCACTATAGACATGTGTATCCAATCTAATCCCATGCCCCCCTGGGGTATGCAAAGTAGTGATTTTTCCAGGAGAGGGCCTAAATCCGTTGTAGGGATCCTCGGCATTTATCCTGCATTCTATAGAGTGTAGCTTTGGAAGATAATTTTTCCCTGAAATAGGTACCCCACCAGCAACCAATATTTGCTCGCGTATAAGATCGTAATCTATTACCTGTTCTGTTATGGGATGCTCTACCTGAATCCTGGTATTCATTTCCATAAAATAAAAGTTCCGGTGTTTATCCACTAGAAATTCTATTGTACCAGCTCCTTCGTATTTAATATATTCAGCAGCTTTTACTGCTGCTTTCCCCATATCGTCCCTTAACTTATCTGTCATAAAGGGCGAAGGCGTCTCTTCCGTTAATTTTTGATGGCGTCGTTGAATAGAGCAGTCCCTTTCTGAAAGGTGACATGCCTTGCCGTATTGATCTCCTACGATCTGGATTTCTATATGGCGCGGTTCTTCTATCAACTTTTCCATATACATACCGCCATTTCCAAAAGCTGCTGTAGCCTCTTTAACCGCACTGTTAAAAAGATCCTCCATCTTGTCCTCGGACATTACCGCACGCATTCCCTTACCTCCACCACCAGCGGTAGCTTTGATCATAACGGGGTAACCCATCTTTTTAGCCACTTTTTTGGCATCGGCTACATCTTTTAGCAAGCCTTCAGAACCAGGCACACAAGGTACGCCAGCCTTTTTCATGGTCTCCTTGGCCGTGGCCTTATCTCCCATCTTGTCTATGTGGTCCCCTGTGGCCCCAATAAATTTTATATCGTGCTCCGCACAAATTCTGGAAAATTTGGAGTTTTCGGAAAGAAAACCATACCCAGGGTGAATAGCATCGGCATTGGTAATTTCGGCCGCAGCAATAATATTTGGAATCTTCAGATATGATTCACTACTTGGAGGTGGACCTATACAAACCGCTTCGTCCGCAAAACGAACATGCAAGCTTTCCTCATCCGCTTTCGAATATACCGCTACCGTTTTAATACCCATTTCCTTACAGGTCCTGATAATACGAAGCGCTATTTCTCCCCTATTTGCAATAAGTATCTTTTTAAACATCTTTTGAAATTTTAAATTTTGTAATCTAAATTTTAAATGGTTCGGAATAACCATAGAAAATCGTCATCCGACATTTAACATTTAAAACTTCCTATGATGGATCTACCATAAATAATGGTTGATCAAATTCTACAGGTGAACTATCATCTACAAGAACTTTCACGATTGTTCCGGAAACTTCAGACTCAATATCGTTAAATAATTTCATCGCCTCTATGACACATAGCACGTCACCTTTATTTATTGTGTCTCCAACTTCAACAAAATTAGGTTTGTCCGGTGAGGGTTTCCTATAAAATGTTCCAATAATCGGGGATTTTATGGTAATATATTTTGAATTTTCATCAGCTTCCTTTTTTACCTCTACTTCTACCGAAGGAGAGCCAGTAGGCGATGCAGCCATATGCTGTTGCATAGGGTTCCCCATAGGGATGTGCTGAACATAAGTTGGTTCTTGGGTATGACCAGCTGCCCCGGTACGGATGGTGATTTTTATATCTTCCATCTCCAATTTTACTTCACTAGCCCCAGATTTGGCTACAAATTTAATTAAGCTTTGAATTTCTTTAATATCCATAGAGTTCGTTTTAGTTTATAGGTTGCCTCAGATTTATGAATTGTATGCCCATTTTAAATAAATGGAGCCCCAGGTGAAACCACCACCGAAGGCTGCAAAAACCAAATTATCACCTTTCTTAAGCTGGGTTTCATAGTCGCTCAATAAAAGTGGCAGAGTTGCGGATGTGGTATTACCGTACCTCTGTATATTCATCATTACTTTGGAATCTTCCAATCCCATTCTATTGGATGTGGCGTCAATAATTCTTTTGTTGGCCTGATGAGGTATTAACCAATCAACATCATCATGCGACAAATTATTACGCTCCATAATTTTGGCTGCGGAATCTGCCATATTGGTCACCGCAAATTTGAAAACCGATTTTCCGTCCTGATAAATGAAATGCTGACGGTTTTTAACGGTTTCTTCCGAAGCAGGGAGCAATGATCCACCGGCATCCATTTTAAGGAAATTTCTTCCCACGCCATCCGATCTTAAGTATTCGTCCTGTAGCCCTAGACCTTCGCTGTTAGGTTCAAAAAGTGCCGCTCCTGCTCCATCCCCAAAAATTATACAGGTTGTTCTATCAGTGTAATCTATTATTGAAGACATCTTATCTGCCCCAATAAGCAATACTTTTTTATATCGCCCGGATTCAATATAACTGGCGGCCGTGGACATTCCGTATAAAAAACTGGAACAAGCAGCTTGCAAATCATAGGCAAAGGCATTAGTTGCTCCAATTTCAGAAGCCACATAAGCAGCTGTTGCGGCAACCATCATATCCGGGGTTGCAGTAGCAACAATAATAAGATCAATCTCCTTGGGGTCCAATTTACTTTTCTCCAAAAGTTGCTCTGCAGCTTTTATGGCAAGATATGATGTTCCCAGACCTTCACCCTTTAGGATTCTCCTTTCTTTAATACCAGTCCTGGTCGTAATCCATTCATCATTGGTATCCACCAAAGTTTCCAAAATCTTATTAGTCATTACAAAGTCTGGTACATAAGACCCTACAGCAGTAATTGCAGCTGTTATTTTGCTCATCTAAATTTGATTTTTATCAATAAATCTTCAAAAACAATTGAAAATTTGTGAAAATTAGTGATTTTCTGCGACTTTAAGTCCAAAAATACCTTGTTTTTGAATTTTACATCAGCCTCATAAAAAAACTCCCACTCTTAAGAAGTGGGAGTCCAAATTATATTGTGCTAGCGTAAATTATGCTACTGCTTCTTCAGTTTTGTCAATCAAAACCTCTCCACGGTAGTATAATTTACCCTCATGCCAATGAGCTCTGTGAAACAAATGCATTTCACCAGTGGTTGGGTCTTTAGCTACAGTAGGAGCTACCGCCTTATAATGCGTTCTTCTCTTGTCTCTTCTGGTTTTGGAAATTTTTCTTTTAGGATGTGCCATTATGAAACTTATTTATCCGTTAATAATTTTTTTAGTGCGTCCCAACGGGGATCAATATCTTCTTTGTTTTCCTTTGTTTCTTTTGGTTGCAGTTCTTCCAGCTTTTTCAACACCTCTGATTTCAGTGTGCCGTCCAAAACTCCTGGATGAACTTTTTTAAGTGGTACCGACAACACCAACATTTCATAAACATATTGTGCAATATTGATCTGATATTCACTGTGCGGAATAATCAATATTTCATCATTGTCATTGTTGTACTCATCACCAAACTTAATAACCAATTCCAAATCGGCCTTAACTTTCTGATCATAAGGTTCGCTGGTGAGATCACAATTAACGTTTACCGTTCCCCGTGCATTCATCTCCAACTCCATCATCGTACTCATTTTGTTCAAGGTAACGTTTAATTTAATATCCGCACCGTTAAACTCATCATACTCAAAAGACTCAAAGAACGTATTATCAAAAGTGTACTCAAACTCGTGTTTTCCCTGTTTCAGTCCCGAAAAAGGAATAATAAACTCCTTATGCTGCATCATGATCACACTGGTTTTAACGTACTCGCCGTAATAAAGGCGGGTGCAAAGATACTATTATTTTGTAAAAAGCCAACAAATAGATCGAAATAAATATATTCCTATCAAATTCTCATAAATCATTGACCTAATGCACAGTACACCCTCTTATTCAAGCAAGTCTACGACTGCCTTTTTAATTTATGTTTTTTTAAGGGATTAGCTACTAACTCCTTATATTCCTGTCTATTCTTAAATATCTGTATGGCCATAAAAACCGCCTCCTTAAAAGAGCTATGGTCTGCCTTTCCTTTTCCAGCAATTTCGTAAGCCGTGCCATGGTCCGGGGAAGTACGTACCTTATTAAGACCGGCTGTAAAGTTTACCCCTTTACCAAAAGATAAGGTTTTGAACGGTATAAGTCCTTGATCATGGTAAGCCGCCAAAATAGCATCAAAATTCTTATAATTGTCCGATCCGAAAAAACTATCAGCAGAATATGGCCCAAATACCAAATGTCCCTTTTCGGACATTTCCTTGATAACAGGCTTTAATACCTCATCATCTTCTTTACCGATTACCCCATTATCCCCACTATGAGGGTTTATTCCCAAAAGGGCAATTTTAGGTTTTCTAATTCCAAAATCCATTTTTAGGGAGTTGGAAATAGTGGTGATTTTAGAGCGAATAAGTTGTGGTGTAATGCTTGCGGCAACATCCTTAACCGCAACATGATCGGTTAGCAAACCTACCCTTAAACCATCCGCTACCATGAACATCAGGCTTTCACCTTCCAATTCCTGAGCCAAATAGTCTGTATGCCCCGGAAATTTAAAATCATCTGCCTGTATGTTGTTCTTGTTTATTGGAGCCGTAACCAAAACATCAATCTCATCATTTTTCAAGGCCGCTACCGCAGCTTTAAGGGACTGAATGGCGTATTTTCCACTCTCCGGTGTTGGCTCCCCAAAATTTATAACCGGTGTTTCTTTCCAGACATTTACCACATTGATCTTACCATCGATAGCCTTGGAGGCCTCATGGATACCGTTATAATTGATCTCAAATCCCAAATCCGTTTTTTGGTGGGAGATGGTTTTATTGGATGCAAAAATAACCGGTGTGCAGAAATCCAACATCCGGGAATCCTCAAACGTCTTAAGCACCACCTCGCACCCAATCCCATTTAAATCCCCAATGGATATCCCCAATTTGATCTTTCCAGTTTCCTGCATTTCGTGTTTTCGTTTAATATGAAATAAACCCCTAAATTTACAACACAAAACTACTTAATTAAAACGACACATGTTTACTGGGATTATTGAAACTTTGGGAGAAGTAATAAAATTGGAAAAAGAGGGAAGCAATCTTCATATTACCCTAAGATCCGAGATTACCCAAGAACTAAAAATAGACCAAAGTGTTGCCCATAACGGAGTATGCCTAACGGTCGTGAAAATAGCATCCGATCAATATACTGTAACCGCTATTGAGGAGACCTTGAACAAAACAAACTTGAACGACCTTGTGGAGGGGGAGTTCGTAAATCTGGAACGCGCCATGGTACTAGGGGCCAGACTGGACGGACATATAGTACAGGGACATGTAGACCAAACAGGTGAATGCATTAATCTTGAAGAAAAGGATGGTAGCTGGTTCTTTACCTTCAGCTATGATTCCAAACAAAATAATGTTACCATAGAAAAGGGATCTATAACCATAGATGGGACCAGCCTAACCGTAGTTGGATCCCAGAAAGACAGCTTTAGCGTTGCCATAATACCTTATACCTACGAACATACCCGATTTGGAAATTATAAGGTAGGAACAAGGGTAAATCTTGAATTTGACGTAATAGGCAAGTACGTATCCAGATTATTGGAGCTCAGATCTTAAGGTAATATTAAGATGACTTTCTCTCTAGATTGTCACAGTCGCTATTGGAGAGGTTAAATACTGTCTTAAATACAATATTATTTTCAAGAATCGTTATACTTGCAAGATTTGATGTTTTAATATGCAGTTTAAAAGTGATTATATTAGTTTGAAAGGAAACGTTTTTTCTTTCAATTTAGATAGAAACGTAGCCTTTAGATTAGTTGCACCGCCGAACTACAAGGAATCACCAACTGCATTTCCTGTATTATTAATGAACGATGGCCAGGATTATGTGGGTTTAAATTTAGAAAAAACACTGTCCGAAGCCTATAGGGACATGAAAACCATTCCATTTATTTTTGTTGGAATTGAAGCCGATAAAAATAGACTTTACGAGTACGGAACTTCAATTTCCGCCGATTTTAAAGGTAGGGGGAGCAGGGCATTACAATACTCCAAATTTATTATAGAGGAATTCGTGCCCTTCCTATGCCAAGAATTTAAAGTCTCCCCTCCTGTTCAAAACTGGGTCTATTGCGGTTTTTCCCTAGGAGGTCTTTCCGCTTTCGACATTGCGTTCAACAATTCACAGTTTTTTGGTAAAATAGGTGTTTTTAGCGGTTCCTTTTGGTGGCGTAAGAAACCCTACCAGAAGCACGATATGAAGGATAGAAGTCGAATAACTTTGGACATGATCAAGAACGCAGGTCAATTAGCCCCTATACAATACTTTTTTCAATGTGGTACGGAGGAAGAAACAGATGACCGAAACAATAATGGTATTATAGATGTCATAGACGATACCATGGACGTGATAAACGAATTGCAGTTAAAAGGTTATTCCTATCCTGGGGATATTTACTATAAAGAAATTGAAGGAGGAAAGCATGATCTTAGCACATGGAGCGCGGTCCTGCCACAATTCTTAAAATGGGCTTTCCGAAAAGGTTGAATTATACCTTTATAAATATCTTTTTTCTGTAGAGAATATATCCCAGTAACACATACAAAGAGACCAGAGAGAGCCCATATAACAATGAAGAGGTTTCCATTGCCAAAAAATCCTGAACATAAACGGTATTGAAAAGCCAGCCTTTTAGGGAGGTGTCTCCATCTACCTTTACCAAACCCATAATTTTACTTATGAAACTGGAAAGAAAATAAAGGACAATGGCATTTGCTCCGGCATACTTAAATATACTGCCAAACTTAATTCCCTTTACATCGGAGATATAATATATTATTGCCAAAATTATATTGGCCCAACCTGCTGTTACCAATACAAAACTACTGCTCCACAGCGCCTTGTTTATGGGGAAAAACAAATCCCACATATAACCTACAAGCAACATTACAATTCCAATACCGAAAAGCACCATTTCCTTTTTAGCTCTTTTGGAGCGTAAAATAAGACCTGTAAAAATCCCCATTAATGCTGTTGCTATTGATGGCAAAGTACTTAACAATCCCTCGGGATCATAATCAGCCTTATAGCTATGAGATCCAAAAACAAGTACATCCAAATAATTGGCCAAATTGTTAGGAGCACGTTCAAAGGTAGGTGCCATTCCGTTGACCGGTACAAAACCCATAAGCAACCAATACCCTATCAAAAGGAAAGCACAAATACCAACAAGTGTTTTCCAATTAAAATTGATGAATAAAATTGACGCAAAGAAAAACACAATACCAATTCGCTGTAGCACCCCTGGAAATCGAATGTTTTCGAAATCCTTAAAGAAAGGAAAGTGAATGGTAAAAGCTCCTAAGAACAGCCCCAGCCCACAAAGTTTCAGGGCTCTAATCGTAATTTTTTTATATGTACCTGAATCTACGGCCTTATTTTGATAAGAGAAAACAATGGAACATCCAACAATAAACAGAAAGAATGGAAAAACAAGATCGGTAGGAGTATATCCGTGCCATGGAGCATGCAGGAAAGGAGCGTATACATGGGACCAAGTACCGGGATTATTTACCAAAATCATAAGGACAATGGTAAGCCCCCTAAAGATATCAACGGAAATTATTCTATTCTGTATATTCATTCTCTCCCGGTTGCTGACCAGCTTTATATCTTAAATCGCCTATTCCTACAGAATATGGTCCTTCATTTTATTCCAAGCACGCGCCAACAAGAACCCGGACACCATGGCCACAAGGGTCAAAATAATTGCGTTGGTAGTTTTACCATATATCCAGTAGCCTGTAGCGAACATACAGGAATATATTAATACACAACCCAACAACATGGCTGTGATACCAGCGGGAACACTCCATTTTTCCTTGGTGTTCACAATCTCAACATTTTCATCTTTTGCATCCTTGATTACCTTGGACCAACCTGGTCCACCTGGCTGAATTTTTTTATAAAAATCCTGCAATACCTGCTTAGATTCCGGTTGAGTCATAAATGTTGCTCCCAACCAAATTATACTCGTGGCCAAAACCACGAAAGGATACTCTGCCCAATCTGGGAAAACCCCGGTTTCAGCAGCAAATAAGAAAGGCCCAACAGCTGTTAGTTTTAATATTATAGAGATGATTCCCGAAGCAAACATAGCGGTAATTTCACTCCAGGCATTGATTCTCCACCAGAACCATCTCAAAATAAAGATAAGTCCGGTACCCGCACCAAATACCAAGAGAACTTCAAACAACTGTAAGGCATTTTGCAAAAGTAGGGCCAATGCAGCACTGAAGACCATTAATATAACTGTGGATATTCTGCCAACGGCAACCAATCTTTTCTCAGAGGCATTGGGATTTATCTGCTGTTTATAGAAGTCATAAACAATATAAGAAGATCCCCAATTCAATTGTGTAGAAATGGTACTCATATAAGCTGCTATCAAAGAGGCCAAAACCAAGCCCAATAATCCGCTCGGCAATTTGGTCAACATGGCGGAATATGCCAAATCATGACCCAATTTATCTACAGCAACATTAGGGAAGGCCTCATGAATACTGGCTATGTCCGGATATACTACCAAAGATGCCAATGCCACCAAAATCCATGGCCAAGGGCGTAAAGCGTAATGCATAATGTTGAAGAAGAAAGTGGCTCCAATGGCATGGTTTTCATTTTTGGCCGCTAGCATACGCTGGGCTATATAACCGCCACCGCCTGGTTCTGCTCCAGGATACCAAGAACTCCACCACTGTACTGCCAAGGGTATTATAAATAAGGTAATTAAAGCTTTTTTATTACTGAAATCGGGCAGTATGGAGAGTTTGTCCGCTACATGTTCATTGGCCATTAAGGCTTCAATTCCACCTACTTCCGGGATATTGACCAAATAATAAGCTGCTCCAATGGCACCACCCATGGCCACAAAGAACAGTAGAAAATCAGTATACACCACTCCTTTAAAACCACCCAAGGCACTAAATGTCACGGTTATTAATCCTGCGCTCACCACGGTTACCCATGGTTCCAAGCCCAACATAATACCCCCTATTTTAATGGCCGCCAATGTAACTGCAGACATGGTGATTACATTAAATATCACTCCTAAATAAACAGCCCTGAATTTTCTTAAAAAGCTTGCCGGTTTGCCACCATAACGCAGTTCATAAAATTCAAGATCCGTATTTACATTGGATTTCCTCCAAAGTTTTGCATATACAAAGACGGTAAGTAGACCTGTCAGAAGAAAAGCCCACCATACCCAGTTTCCTGAAACCCCGTTGGTACGAACAATATCGGTAACCAAATTGGGTGTATCTGTAGAAAAGGTAGTAGCTACCATTGAAAGGCCCAGCAGCCACCATGGCATTGTCCGACCAGACAGAAAATATTCCGAAGAACTTGCCCCAGATTTTTTGGAGACATAAATCCCAATAAATAAAACGATCGAGAAAAAAACAACAATAAAACTATAATCTAGGGTACTTAATTCCATCAGTTTGGCTTTGGTTTGAGAATTAAGATCTAAAGATAAATTTTTTTGGGATACTTTTGCCCTTTGTTCGCCAAATGTCACATATGATTCTCTCAACAACACTGGATATAACCACAACCGCCTGGGCACTTGCTTTAACTGCCGCATTTGTAATTGGAATTTCCAAAGCCGGAATAAAAGGAATAGCCATCATCAATGTTACATTAATGGCATTAGCCTTTGGAGCCAAAGAATCAACGGGACTCATTGTTCCCCTGCTTGTTGTGGGAGATGCCTTTGCCGTTATTTACTACAATAGACATGCCCAGTGGAAGTATATAGTTGCTTTTTTGCCATGGATGATATTGGGCATATTTATTGGCACTGCCATTGGAAAAGATTTACCGGAAACCACCTTTAAGATCAGCATGTCGGTCATTATATTGGGAACGGTCATAATGATGTACTGGTGGGATAGAAAAAAATCCAAAAACGTTCCTACCCATTGGGCCTTTGCGGGTTTTATCGGGACAATGGCAGGTATTACTACCATGATTGGCAACTTGGCCGGGGCTTTTTCCAACATTTATTTTTTGGCCATGAGGCTGCCTAAAAACGAATTTATTGGAACAGCGGCCTGGCTCTTTTTTATAGTAAATATTTTTAAACTGCCCTTTCATATTTTTATATGGAAGACTATTACTCCAGAGACCCTAATGATTAATCTAAAATTAGTTCCCGGAATTGTTTTGGGGATTATTGTTGGCGTACGCTTGGTTAAAATCATTAAAGAACAATTCTATCGAAAGATGATTTTGATTCTTACCGCTATTGGGGCCTTTCTAATTCTTTTCAGGTAATAAGCAAAAAAAACTGGTGCAATGCACCAGCTCTTCAACTTGACTAACTCAAACTAATACTAACTCAAACTTTCGAAACAAAAATCGCATTAAAAAACCGGCTAAAAGTTAACTAAACTTCAAGCTAACATTACTATAAATAAAAGCCTCCAGCTCCTAAGGATAAGTGTATTTCCCAACATCCTAATTGTCAGCTAAATATTTTATCCATTTCCTGATAATTATCATATTCTAAGAACGCATTTCGCCTAAAATTTGTCGATTCATATTTGGACTTTACCATGATAAGTAGTTATCCCATAAATAGATAGCTCAGGTGTAGGTTATAGAAGTAACACTCTAAGGGTCCAACAAATTAAAAATATTTAAACGTATGAAAAAACATAGCTTTCATATACCAGTTATGGGAATTGGTTTTACCATAGATACTCCCCTTAAAGTTTCACACCTAGGTATAGATTCGGTAATTTCTTTGGTCGATGACATCTTGATCGAAAAATTAAGGAAAATGTACTGTGATAAATTGGAGCTCCCTTATCAAGAGATTTCAGACAAGCTGGAAGATTTTAGAGCGAAGAGAATTACAAGTTACCTTAACTTGATAAATGATGCGGCACACAAAAAATTTGAGGACCTAAAAAATTCTGCACATGAAACAGGAAAAGAAATAAAGGAATACTTAGGTCTTTTACCCAATGCATTCCATCTCCGGCTAGAATTTGAAAAACTGACTTCCGGCGATTACAGTGCCTCGGAAATTAAAAAATGGCTGAAAGAGAATTTATCCATGGGCAGTATTGACGTAAATATTATGACCAAGGTGGACAAGGAAAATTTTATTAAAAAGGTTAAGCTGCCTACCGAATTTAATGATGCCCATGCCGCGTTGCGTGGATACGCCAATAGCGAACTAAATTCTTCCGTTATTCTTTCTGCGGGAATGAACCCCCGACTTTATAGTTATCTGGAAAATTTCGATGATTTTTTTCCCGATGAAAATGGAAATATTAAAAAGAAGATAGTATTAAAGGTAAGTGATTATAGGTCTGCCTTTATCCAAGGAAAGTTCTTGGCCAAAAAGGGAATTTGGGTATCGGAGTATAGGATAGAATCCGGTCTAAATTGTGGTGGACATGCCTTTGCTACCGACGGGTATTTAATGGGGCCCATTATGGCCGAATTTAGGGACAACAAACAAGCGTATATTGAAGAAATCCATGGTATTTTACTTCCTGCGCTTGTATACAAGGATCGCACAGTACCAAAACAAAATTTATCCCTTAAAATTACCGCCCAAGGTGGTGTTGGCACCGTTGACGAACACGAGTTTCTCCTGGATCATTACAAGGTAGATTCTGTTGGTTGGGGAACGCCATTTCTATTGGTCCCAGAGGCCACTACCGTGGATAAGGCAACATTGGAAAAATTGGTGGCCGCGAAAGAAGAAGATTTGTACTTAAGTGATATTTCCCCATTGGGAGTACCTTTCCATAACCTTCGTGGAAACACTAAGGATATGGAAAAACTAAAAAATATAGATAAGGATCGACCAGGAAGCTCCTGTCCAAAGAGATACGTAGCCTTGAACAAGGATTACTCTGACAAAGGTCTCTGTACTGCCTCAAGGCAATACCAACATTTAAAAATTAAGGAACTGGATGTCCAAGATTTAACAGAAAAGGAATACGCAGGAAGATTAAATAAAATAACAGAGAAATCATGTACTTGTGTTGGCCTCGGCACTTCTGCCCTGCTGGCCTATGACCTGGATACTAAAACAGAAGGCCCGGGTGTTTCTATCTGCCCCGGACCCAATATGGCCTATTATTCCAAAATAATGACCTTAAAAGATATGGTTGACCATATTTACGGGCGTGGTAATGTTATTTCCAGAACCGATAGACCCCATATGTTTATTAAGGAATTGGGGATTTACCTTGATTACCTCAAAAATAAAATTGAGGAATCCAAGGATTCCATGAATAAGAAACAAGAGAAATACCTGTTGACCTTTACCCATAATTTAAATGAGGGCATCACCTATTACCAAGAATTATTTGGGAGCCTTAAAGGACAATTTGAAAACGTAAAGGACTCTGTTCTAACTGAATTGACACAAGGTTTAAAAACATTGGAAGGTTTTAAAATGGAGATAGAAACGCTTTCTTTATCGGAGGTGTAACAATCAAAGTGGTTTACACTTTAGACCCTGGCCTTATTAATGATAGGTTTGTACAGAATGATATATTTTAATTTATAGGGATTATTAAGGTCTTGACTCCGCCTGTCGGCAGACAGGCTGGCTCAAACAGATATTGTCCACTTATGTCATCTGGAGCGCAGTCCAATGGTTATTTTATTTAAGAATTCACCATTGCCAAGCTTTCATCCAGAATATTTAAGGCCGAATCCAGTTCTTTTCTACTTATGGTAAGTGCAGGTGACAATTGCAGAACGTTGCCCGCAGAAACCTTAAAGCTGAGGCCTCGTTTTAAACATTCGTACATGACCACCTCAGCTTCATCAATGGCCTTCTCCTTGGTTTTCTTGTCCTTTACCAATTCTACACCCCACAACAGTCCCATTCCCCGGACATCACCAATAAGGGGATATTTTAACTGTAATGCTGCCAGTGATATTTTAAGGTATTTTTCATCTGCCTTTACCTTGTCCAATATTTTTTCATTCTCCAAAAAAGCAATGGTACCAAGCCCTGCTACGGCACCCAACGGACTTTTTTCATGGGTATAATGTCCTAGGGAAATGTCTCCAAACTTGTTGTATTCGTCCCTAGTAATGATAGCGGCCTGAGGAAAAATACCGCCCCCCAATCCCTTCCCAATACACAATATATCCGGTTCTATTCCATAATGTTCAAAAACGAACATCTTACCTGTTCTACCAAGAGCTATTGGAATTTCATCCAAAATAAGTAATACCCCATATTTGGTGCATAGCTCCCTAGCCTTCTTCCAAAATGCCTTGGAGGGCAATTGAACATCCGTATTCCTGATTGTTTCAGCAATAAAAGCTCCAATATCGCCTTCCTTGGAAAACACATATTCCAAATATTCCAAACATTTATCTTCATTGTCCTCAAAAATTCCACGGTAGGTAACAGGTGGTGGAATACGCTCCACTCCTGGCATTAAAGGCCCCATAGACTCCCTGAAGACTGCTTCCCCACCAACGCTGATGGCATCCAAGGAAGCCCCATGAAAAGAATCCCAAAAAGAAACCACCTTAAACCTGCCCGTTACGGCCCTCGCCAATTTTAAAGCAATGCCTATGGAAGAACTACCGTTGGGCGTTAGAAGGACCCTGTTAAGGTCGGATGGCATCAAAGAGGCCAATTTTTCGGCAAAATCAATGGCAGGAATGTTCGTATACCGTCTTGGGGAAAAAGGCAAAACCCTCAATTGCTCAATAATTTTCTCTATCAGTTGTGGATTGGCGTAGCCCACCTGATGCACATTATTGCCATGGAAATCCAGATATTTTTTTCCTGATATGTTCTCAATATACGGTCCCTCACAACTTTGTAGAACATCCAGACATGGAGTGGACATGGATTGATGAAGAAAATATCGGGCATCCCGTTCCAAAATTTGTTTGGTTTCCTGGCTAATCTCGGAGTCCATCCAGGCAGCACGTGCCGGAGTAAAATTAATATCCCCTTCGGTCTTTTTGTTCTGGGCACCAATACCTGAATTATCTTGCTTCATAAGGTCCATATTTTGCTATTATTTCTCGTTCTTTTGAGTCATCGTTTAGAATATAAATATCATATCTGCTCCCTTTGTCATACACGCGGACTACTATATGCCCATTCTGACTTTTATATTGATTCAACCTATCGCCTATCACATCTTTAAGGGGTTGCAACATAACCGTAGAAAACATATCCCGCTCCCCGGGATAGAGCTCTTTTGAGGTGATTCTTCTTAGCACCTCTTCCCCTGGGTGGTCCGATGACCAATTTTGCTGGATCCATATCCTGGGTCTAAGCGTTCTTACAAAGAATACATTTTGGGAATCCCTGTTACCGTGATGGTTTAAGGTGGCTACATCCACCGGGCCAATCACAGGTGCCACGTGCGATTCCAGGGAATTTAAATCCGTTTGTCCAAAGGCATCAATACCGCTTATATCTCCTCCGGTAAAATAATCGAACTCACCATAGGTAATTTTTAGGCATGTACTTAAAGGGTTTTCGCCGGAATACTCCCCTTTGGAAAATAAAGAATAATAATCCTCATTTTCACCGGTCCAGACATTACCATTAACTGCAATATTACGAACAGTAAAATTGGAAAAATTACTTGGCGCTTTTTTTAGCTCAATTTGATTTATTGCCCCTGGTTTTAGGACCTCATATATTAAGCCATCCTTTTTGGAGTGATAATCCATGTACTTCCAATATTCCTGCAATGTTTCTATAATGCTATAAAGGTCGTCGGCTTTTATCTCCTTTTGTACCAGAGGATTTTTTAAATCGATGGGGTAACTACTTCCCCGGTCCAAATGGGTTTTGATGGGCAATATACTTCCCACTTCCATCATTCCAGTTAAGGCATAATTCCCTTTTGAATGCCTGTTCCTGTTAACATCCATCTCCCCAAAATGATCATCGTGGAAATGGGTGATTAATCCATAATCCAGTTGTATAGGTTGATTTTTTGGGAAAAATTGAAGTATATAATCCACGATCCATTGGGGCGCAGATTTGGAGTTATCTGGTTTTTGTACCGCATTTCTGGCAGACAAAGTTCTGGGATGGGTTTCGGACATGTCGCCTGCATCCACCAAGAGTGTGGTGGCATCCGGAAAAATAAAAAAAGCGGCATCTCCGCGACCTGTATTAATATGATGAATATCCAGCATCCCCTCTTCCCATTGGGGCAATTGCCCACCTTTGTCTTGGGCCGTTACCACCATAATCGACAAAAGAAAGAATATCAGCTTCATTGACAATCTTTTTGCTGCTATTACCAGTTACTTTAATATTGATGTAGGTAACACTTGTTTAGGTATGGCCTTAGTTTGATAATCCACATTTAACCAACCACTACCCCCACCGTTAAACCATACCACTTGCAATGGATGGCTCCCCTGCTTTAAAACAATACTACCATTCTTTTCCACTACGCCGTGGTCCCCATCATTGTCCACGATCAATTTATTATCTACCCATAATTTGCTACCATCGTCAGAATTGGTATAAAAGGTAAACCTATCTTCCTTTTCAATCTGAATGTTGGTGCTGAATCTTACAACGGTGTTGCTTCGAATTTCTTCCTTAACCTCATCCGAAGTTATTTCAAAACAAGTCCCTTTGGCATCAGGTTTTCTATTTTCCAGACTAGGAATGCTCGTTAAGTTATCCAAATAAAACAGTTCATACTTTATAGGCGGAGCCACCGTCTTCTTTTTTATTCTAAAAAAAGCTTCAGAAACCGTACTGGCAATTTTCCCATTGTTAAAAATAGCACTTTTAACAACAACATTTTCCGAAGTCTTGACCGCTTCGGAATATAATGTGGAATTGGCACTAGGCATGGAACCATCTAAGGTATACCTTATCTCGCCTAGGTTATTCGGATTCTCTATTTTAATGGTTGCAGATTCATCAAACAATCCCCCAGCCTTTTTATTGAGTTCGGCGGCAGGCAATATAATAGGTTCCTTTACCCTTTCCGAAATTGGATAATCATCACTAAGATCAAAACCTACAAATGCATTTTTTACAGGTTTTCCGATCCAGGCCAAAGGCGTTTTTATTCCCAAAGCAAAGGCGACCGTGGCCGCATTGTCGTATTGGTATACCGGGTATTTAAGCACATGGTTCTTTTTGACCGATTTCCCCCATAGAATAAAAGGTATTTCTATTTCCTGTAATGATTCCCCTCCGTGACCTTTGCCGAGCCCCCCATGATCGGCACTTATGATGACCAAGGTTTCATCTGCCATTCCAGATGCCTTTATGGCTTCCATTACCTCAGCAAGCAATTCATCCGCTTTTTCCACGGATCTGTAATATTCAGCACTACCATGGCCATATTCATGTCCACCGTGATCCACATGATCAAAATGGATAAAAGTGAAGGTTGGTTTTTTATCTTTTATATAAGCACTGGCCAAGGCCGCCGTTTTATCTTCGGAATCAGGGTTTATGTCATAATCCACAGCATCTTTCTCAAACAACCTGCCAAATCCGGTCCAGTGATAAATGGCGCCAATTTCCGCATCTTCCTTATTGTCATAGATCAATTGAAAGATAGTTGGGAAAAGGAAATCTTCACTTTGAGTGATTGCCGGCAAAACAAAATTATTCTTCTCCCAGCTATTGGACGTAATCCCATGCTGCTCAGGCCCGGCACCCATAATCATAGAGGCCCAATTGGTACTGGAACTTGTAGGCAAAACCGCCCTTGCATGCATTGAGGAGGCCCCTTCACTTATTACCTTATCAAAGTTTGGCGTATTGGCATTTTCCAATCCATCGGGACTTAATCCATCAAAACCTATAACAACCACGTGTTTTGCCGAAGGAGTTTGTTCATGTTCAGAAGTGGCGCAGGACCATACTGAACACGACAGCGCTAACAATACAAAAGTCTTTGACAGGGTCATTTTAAGGATTTTTCTACGCAAAGTATCCTCCATGGTAGAAATAAAATGGGGTTTCAGTACAAAATTGGTTTTGCTCATTTTCTTGGTTTGACGTTTAGGATTACTGAAGAAGTGTAAATATCATGTGACTAAGTTAAGTTAAATAGTTAATAATATTAAATTTTTGTAACTATAACTATAATTTTTTGATATAAAATACCAATCATAATACAATATTAAATCCTCCCAACTTTAGTGATCCCCTGTCCTTGATTAGATTATAAAAGACAAAGCCATAGTGTACATCCACTATGGCCTTTTACATATTAAAAATGTACTATGGATAGTTGATACTGTTTATTCTTGGCGTAATACCACCTATGACCTTGACTTATTTCTTGAAAATTGCAACACATTAAAATGCAGTTCCCAAATTATGCTTTCGCTAAATGTACTTCCTGCTTTTCCAATATTAAATTCCTCTTATATTTCCTTTTAAAGTAAATAAGTGAAATAATAGTAATTAGAGTCCCCAAAACAGCAATTAAGTAAGTGCTCGCCATGAAGAAATTGAGCCATGAAAGCTTACTATGACCAAAATTCTTGTAAAGAAGTACACCCATACTACCTAAATAACCAAAGGCATCCGCGATATAAATAAGGTAACCTGCATTACCCTTTATACGGAAAGTGGCAATCATGCGGTCGAAAAAGATGCAGTTAAAGGGTACGTAACAAATATAGAGTCCGAAGCCTACACTGATCATCCAAAGTATAGGTGAAATCACAGCCATTTGAAACAACAAGGTAGACAGACCAATGGCCACTGTACCAATAAGCAAAAAATAATGATAGGAAACAAAAGCTTTATAATTGTTTTTTATCACCCCTAAAAAACCTATGATTATCAGTACCAATATGGCAATTGGCAGTTCGGATATGGTATATATGGCTGCATCTCCTTCAAAACCTAAGGAATCCCAGATCTCTCTTGAAAAATTATCCCTAAAATCTCGCAATGCCGTTAAAAAAGTGTAGAAAAACACCAGGATTATTATGGGGAATAGGAAAGCTAAAAAAACCTTTTTTCTATCCTTTCCGGTCATAGGTTTCCTTTCTGTTCTCAGTTCCTTATCCTCCGCTGTAGGTTGCGGCATTTTATTCAACAACCAAGCAAAAAATACGAAAGGAACAAAAAAAATGGCTCCAGTAACCGATGGCATCCAAAATTGGGACACCTGCCAATTTTCCATAACCAAAAGTCCGACCGATTTTACCGCGCCACTGGAAACAATAAAACTGGAACATAAAGCTACTCCCAAAAACTCCGTAAATTTTCTACCCTCCAAATACGAAAACACTATTCCCCAAACCATCCCCAAGGGAAGTCCGTTTAAAAACATAAACACGATATTATAAGGTGACGGGGTAATGGCGAACAAAATAAGACTTGCCTCAGCAGCAAGAATAAGTCCCAGGAGATAAAATATTCGTTTGTTGGGCTGTAGTTCCGAAATTACCTTGATGCCTATAAATTTGGAAAGCATGTACCCAAGTACTTGTGCTATAATCAAAATTATCTTGTAATCCACCCCGGCGAATGACAGGTCTTCAAATGTTGCTACCGTAAAAGGCTTGCGAAAAGCATACATGCAGAAATAAGTGCCAAAAGAGGCAAAAGCCCCATATAGCAAAAACGAAATATCTTTTTTTACTAGCTTCAAAAATATTGGTAGTTTGGTTGTAAATTTTTACAAAAGATAAATATTAAAAGGCAATATTGCCGCCTTTTTAAGTTTAAATGAATTTTTTACAGTTATATGATTGTTATGGGAAGATTAAATAATTTAAGTACTGTATATTTTATCAATTATCTAAACTAGGGAATTATCTAAGCTTAATATTCTCCGACACATTTTAGCTAGGTATCACCCTCTCTAAGAAGAGATCAATCCCTGCAATTGTAGGCTCACCTAATAAGCTAGAATAATACCACTTGCCTTTGGTGTATTGTTCTTTTTTGCATCGCAAAAAAACAAACTAAAAAAGGCATTTTTTCGATAAATTTATTCCGGCATTACCTCTACGATCATTTCAATTTCCACCGCAATATTACCAGGAAGGGACCCCATTCCTACCGCAGCACGGGCATGTTTCCCCCTTTCTCCAAATACGGAAACCATTAAGTCCGAATAACCATTGATCACTTTTGGATGGTCTGTGAATTCTGGAGCAGCGTTTACCATTCCCAAAACTTTGACCACCCTGACTACTTTATTTAAATTCCCGAGTTCCGATTTTAAAACGGACAACTGATTAATCCCTGTAACACGGGCAGCCTCATACCCTTGCTCAATACTTAAATCCACTCCTACCTTCCCCTCAATATTTTCCCCATTACTTTGCAGGGGTCCTTTTCCAGAGAGAAAAATTAGGTTTCCTGAGCGTACAGCGTTGACATAATTGGCTACAGGAGCACTAGCTTCCATTAATGTAATGTCCAATTGCTTAAGTTTTTCCTCGGGATCGTAATTGGCAGGAATTACTGGAGTTTCTTTAATCAATTCCATCTCTGCTTGTTCTTTTTTAGTATTACACGAAATGGACATTATTATTATAATTGGCACTAAGAAAAATTTAATATTCATAAGGTTACTTTTAAAACTGATTAAATTCATTATACATTCTCCAATACTTCTTTTACTCGTTTGGCCACAATCCTTTCCTGTCCCGGATCCATCATCCAAGTAGTAATGCCAATAGTTTCCTTATCGCCAACCGTAGCTATTGCAGGATGCCCTTCCATTAACCTTTTTCTGGCTTCCTCTGGGGTAATCTTGACTATTTTGTTGTCCCATGAAATTCGTAAGGATGGAACATGATTGGCATATGGTGGGACATGAATTTCTGTTTCCACCCCTTTTACGGATAAAGCACTATCGCTGATAAGTTTTATTTGATTCTCCCATAGCTTCCATTCCTTCCCATGGTCTTTTGCCAAATACATTTCCAAGGCCACCAACATTCCCAAAACTTCCTCTTTATTTACTTTCATCCCTCTGCCAATAGTAGATCCACGTGGCGGGGTATGGATTCGTGCCGCTTTGATAAGATCTTTTCTGCCCAGTAGCAAACCGGCACTCTGAGGGCCCCTAATACCTTTTCCTCCGGAAAACGCTACTAAATCGAACCCCATCTTGGTAAACTTAAAGAGATTCTCAACAGGTGGCACATCCGCGGCACAATCTATAAAAGTTGGGATTTTATGCTTTTTACCCAAGGCAATAAACTCGTCATACTTGACTTCACCATTATCCGTATTGGCATTTAAAAACCAAAGCATGGCCGTATTTTTATTAATGGCCTTTTCCATTTCCTTCTTTGTTTTTACTACGACCAATTTGGCGCCTACGTTTAAAAGGGCATGGGTATAACCAATATTATGGCCTTCCTGTATTATTACCTCATTCTTTAATCCAGTAGTATCTGGAAGTTGGGCAGCTATATCGGAATCCATTCCAGATATGACCCCAGCAAGCCCTATGGACATGGCCCCGAAAGCACCAGAGGAAACCGTGGCATATTCACATTCCAACAATTCCGCTATCCTTTCCCCAACCTTGTCCTGAAGCTCATCCAAATCCACATATTCCGTAGCTCCGAATACAATAGCCGAGGTAACCTCTTCGGACATTAATGACCCGGTCATAGAGGTATATGTTCCCGCAGCATTTATAAATGTACGGAGCCCCAACTCCTTGAAAAAATTCCGAGTTGCCGGTTTGGTTACTGCGGCACTCAGCAATTGTGGCGCTAATAGTCCCGTACCTACCAATCCGCCCACCACCGGCACACTGGATAAGGTCTTTAATAATTTTCTCCTACTTAGCATAATTCATTTTTTATAGATTAATCCAAATTAACAATACAATGGTTTTCCTCTAGGAAATTCCCAGCATGCCGGTGCTAGAAAACAACGGCAATTCATAAAAGCCCTTTACTTAGCATTCCACATAGGTCTGGAAATTCCGTTAAGGTCCCATACCACATCACCCTCCCTTAGGGTAAGTTCACATTCCAATTTTTGATCGCCCAGCATTCTTTTTCCCTGTGTATCAATATACCCAAAGTTCCCTTTTCTAAGGTTGAGAATAGTCAAGTCCGCGACAGCTCCAACAGTTAGGTGGCCCAAATCTGTACGTTTAATATATTGTGCCGGATTCCAGGTGGTACATTCAATTACCTGCTCTACTGGCATCCCCATATTGATGAATTTTGACATTATATTGAGGATATCCTTCATTCCCCCGTTCATACTTCCCGTATGCAGATCTGTGCTTATTGAATTAGGTAAAAAACCTTGCTTTATGGCCGGAATAGCCTGCTCAAAAACAAAACTGCCCCCACCATGGCCTACATCAAAAACAACTCCTCTTTTTTGTGCGTCAAAAACATACCTCCTTACCTTACCATTTTCGTCCACCACAGGAGTTCTCCCTTTTACATGGGCATATGCATGGGTGAAAATATCACCTGGACGCAATTTTTCCATGAGCAGGGTTTCCAAAGACAACTCGGGTTCACTGCCACCAAAATCGATCATAACCGGGATGTCAGCCAAGGTACCCGCTTCAACCACCCTATTCACGGGTTCCCAATCAAAACCACTGTAGTGGGCCAATTTTACCCCCACTATGGTTCCTTTGTTCTGCATGGCAACATAAGCGGTCATTTTAGGGTTCATATCCTCTATATTTTGCTCAATGGCACCACCCTTCATTCCCGATCCAATGATATTGAGGAATGATAAAACCCTTGTTTTTGATCGATCGATCGTCTGTTCCTTAAAAGTTCTAAAATTTTTCCATCCAGCCCCCCCAACATCAACTATTGTGGTAACCCCATTTCTAAGGGTAAACCCATCGGGAGGCAAACTACTAAAGCTGTTACTTAAATAGGCATCTTCTTCGGTCCCAAAAAAATTATGTCCATGTATATCAAGCAGTCCAGGCGTAACTAATAAACCCTTTGCATCAATGACCGTTTTAGCCTCATTTTCTGGAATTTTGGAATCGACTTTTGCAATTTTTCCATCTTTTATGGCTACATCCATTACTTGGTCCAAATTATTTTTTTTGTCGATCAAATGCCCTCCCTTGATCAGGATGTCGTAGTCCTGTCCCGTTATGGAGACAGTTGTCATTAACAATAAAACAATGGGCCAAATCTGGTTTTTAAGTATGTTTTTCATTTTTAAAAAGTATTAGTTGATCTAAACACCTAGTATGTATAGTATGTAAATTCTATAAACTGCTTCTTAGCCTCTTTACTTCTTCTGCTTTTACCTCCCCCGCATCGTTCCCAAAATTGGTCCTGATATAGGTCAGGACATGGGCCACTTCCTCATCACTTAAAAAACTGTGCTGCGGCATTACCCCATTGTACACCTCCCCGTTCACCTCCATGGAACCTTCCATTCCTTTTAAAACAATATTTATTAGCCTTTCCTTATCCCCGGTTACCCATTCCGTTCCTGTCAAAGGTGGAAATCTACCCGTTGCACCTCTACCATCCTGTTGATGACAGGTACTGCAATAGGTGTAATAAATCTTTTCACCTCCTGTATATTTCCCCGCTATAAGATTATCCTTGATTTCATCTGGTGTTCTAAGGTGGGACAGTAGTTTTCTTTTTTCCATTTCCGCTAATTGTTCCCGGCCAAAATTATCTTTATCACCCTCAAAAACTATCTTCCATATCCTTCCCTTTACCGAATCTGAAATGTACATACTATCGTCTGCACCGAAGGCAATACCCATAGGCCTGTATTCAGCGTCTTTAACACTAACGATAGGATCCACCCCTGCAAAACCATCTGCAAAAACTTCCCAATCGCCTGAAGGCTTACCATCTTTGAAGGGAACAAATCCAACAAAATACCCGGATTGCGGATAAGGCGCCCTATTCGTAGACCCATGGAAGGCTATAAAAGCCCCGTTTTTATATCTTTTTGGCAACTTATCCCCATCATAAAAAACCAAATCATTTGGTGCCCAGTGCCCGGGAAATCCCATTATAGGATCATCGAAATCCTTACATCTCCCAACAATTTTACCATCCCCACCATATTCGGGCGCCAACACTTTTTTTTCCTGCATTTGATCATAATAACAATAAGGCCAACCAAAATTTGAACCTTGAGTTACCTTTATAAATTCCTCGGAAGGGAGCAAGGCACTTTCCCAACCGGAATAGATATTTGGAAATAGTCTCAGCAAATCGTCCCGACCGTGCATAACGATATACAGATTATCGTCCTCCGAATTCCAATCCATAGCAACAACACTGCGTATCCCCGAAGCATATTTGTACCCATCCTTTTGGGTCTGACCCAGCTTGTTGGCATCAAAACGCCAAACACCTCCATGGTCCTCCAATTGTGGACATGGGTCCATGCCTGGAGCCCCAGGGGTTCTTTTTGGGTTTTGACAGGCGTTGGAAGGGGCGCCAAAAGGAACATACATATGACCCTTGTTATCAAAAGCAATGGGCTTACCTATATGCTCGTGTTTGCCATGCTCATGATCATCGGTCAAAACAATTTCCATTTCCCCTTCAGGTATTAATGTTCCTGGTTTTAATTTATAGCGATAAATGACCAATTCAGAACTAAAATATAGATAGCCATTATATATCCTCATGGCAGTGGAATAACTCCATTTTTGAAGCGAACGGTATGCCCCAAATTTTTCTATCACATCTGCCCTGCCATCATTATTTTTATCTTGAAGTACAACTATACCTCCTTTGTCATTGGAATTTCTAAGTTTACCATATAGTATCCCTTCATCTGTCACCGCCATATGCCTCACCCTTTCCTCTATACTGTCTACGACCACAACAGCTTTAAAACCTTCAGGTAGAAAAAGGCCCCCATTGGATGGTTGTACCTCGCATTGCACCAGAGTCCAAATTGGTACAACCCAAAAAAACAATTTTTTGAAACGAGGGGAAATGGGCATTATATATATTTAATAAACTTGTGATATACTCTCTATAGTGGGCAATCTTTAACAATTCCTTTTAATCCCCAAATATTATATGGATTGGAATTGTTGCTTTACCCTATAATAATTTCCTCAGTCTGCATGTAGATCCTGCCGTTAACTCTTTAAGATGTGTTCGAACACATCTTAAATTTAATAATACTTTAGAGAAAGTACCCCTTTTATTTCCAATATTTAACAATTATATTGCCCAATTGAAGGAAAAGTGTCATTTCTATTGAAAGATTACAAAAATTATCCTCTTAAATATCTTGTTCCCAAGGTGACATAGAATCACCTAGTTAATATTTATTGAAAAATAAGTTTGCCAAAAAACTCCGGCCTGTGATAATCCGGCTTTTCGGTTCCTACCGGATTCCAGGTTAAATAATGGCGTTGGGAAGTAGCGTCTCCACATTTATAAAAATTTGCAGTGCTTTTTAAGCCTTTTAATTTAATTTCGGGATTATGGGTCAGGATTTCAGCTGGTATTATTATGGTCATTTCCCAAGTGAAGTCGCCCGTTCTTTCTGTGAAAGTTTGTGATCCCAAAGTACTTTGTACCTCAATCAAATTCCTTATGGTATTTGGATCAACAAATTGACGCTGCCCTCTTCCAGGTCCATAAGCCAAATGAACGGTGCCAATACAATTGAATTCAAAATTATAATAATTCCCGTTCCCTAAGGGGTCTAAAAAAAATTCCACACAACTGTCGCGTGCCACAGGTCCATTGGTGTCCCCAACACTGGCCAGAATGTTTTTTTCCTTGACATAATATTTTAGCCAAATAGCATTATTGCTGTGTGCAATCCTAAAGGCAACATCGGGACGGTAAGAAAACTTATCCCAGTTAATTAAATCCACATGCTCTAATTCTACATGCTGTTCCAAAAGTTGGGAGACCTGCTCCAAACCAACTTGTCCGTTATATTTAATTTCCTTGACCTTAAGCACTTTGTCCTGACTATGTATTTCAGATTTGCAGGCCAACATTAGCCCGATGAACCATAATATTAAATGTATCCTCCTCCACATTTATAACATATCTAATAGAACTACAAATTAGCTAAAATTTGTCATCCCAACTATAAGATATTAAAAATATAGCCTCGTTAAGGCAAAAACATATTCATTAGTGGGCCATACAATGCTCCAGATTAAAGACTACTCAATATTTCATAAGATTTTAATCGGTCATTATGGTCATAGATATGGGATACCGCCATTATTTCGTTGACCCGGGTATTTGTCACAAAATCCGATAGTTGTGCTTTTATTGTTTCTTTAGACCCAACAAAACTATAGTGCATCATATTTTGTATTTGAGCTTTTTCCATCTCATGCCATATACCATCCATACTCTTCACAGGAGGCGGCAATGGTTTTCTGGTGTTTCTAATAATTCCCAAAGCTAATTGCTGAAGGCTTGTCTCCAAATGCCTGGCCTTTTCATCGGTTTCTGCGGCAATGACGTTAACACAGGCAATAGTATAGGGAGTATTGCATTGTTCTGAAGGCTCAAAATTCTGATGGTATAATCTAAGGGCTTCATGCAAGTGGGTAGGGGCAAAATGACTGGCAAAAGCATATGGCAATCCTTTTGATCCCGCCAATTGGGCGCTAAAAGTACTGGAACCCAATAAATACAAGGGAAGGTTTAATCCCTCCCCAGGAATGGCCCTAACGGCAGCATTTCTATTCTCCTTGGAAAAATACGTCTGTAATTCCGTTATATCGTTGGGAAAATCGTGTACGGTTTCCGTTCGATTTCTTCTTAAAGCCTTAGCTGTTAGTTGATCTGTTCCTGGCGCTCTTCCCAAGCCCAGATCAATTCTCCCTGGGAAAAGTGTCTCTAAGGTACCAAATTGTTCCGCTACAATTAAGGGAGCGTGATTGGGCAACATAATTCCTCCGGAGCCTACCCTTATGGTTCTGGTTCCTTGGGCAATATGTCCAATTAAAATTGGCGTGGCCGAACTAACCAAACTTTCCATATTGTGGTGTTCGGAAATCCAAAATCTTTCAAAGCCCAAAGTTTCAACATGTTGTGCCAGTTCCATGCTCTTTTGAATAGACTGTAATGGCGTTGAGCCCTGAGCTACAGGGACCAAATCCAAAACTGAGAATTTTGTATTCCTTAAATTATTGTTGATGTTAACCTCCATTTTTTCGGTGTTTTCTTGATGTGATAGTAAGGCTTAGTCGAAAAATGATATCTATACTTAAAACAAATTTAGGAAGTCTCGAATCAGTAAATGAAACATACTTTAAATGAATGTATGTCATTATAACTAAACCCTTCTTATTTGATGTAAGACAAAAACTTAATCCCGCTCAAAAATTACGGTGAGACCCGGATTTTGTTCTTTTAATAGCGTTATGGTTTCTTTAGATACTTCGGACTGCCAGAGATAAATTTTCTTTAACCTTGTTAATTTAGGCACTAGGTCCAAAACACCTTTTGAAACTTTTGTTCCATAAAGGTTAAGCGATTCCAAATTCTCCAATTTAGATAAGTGTTTTATCCCGTCATCGGTAATTTCATTTCCTCTAAGATCCAACTTTACCAGATTTAGTAATAATCCAATTTTTTCAAGATATGCGTCCTTAAGGTGTGAATTTCCTAGGTTAAGCCAAACCAATTGCTCCTTTAATTCCAATAAGGCATCTATATCTGCAGCTTTAAGGTCATATTCACTTAAACTAAAATTGGCCTCCAAAAAATAATTGTCCTTCATTAAAGGATTGATTACAAATCCATGTCGAATCAAGGAATCAACGATGGACCGATTGGGAGGTGGAACCTTTTTATTAAAAAGATTGTTCTTATCCAATCCTAAATAATTACTGACCAAAGAACTTACTGCCTTTTCCGTATCCAATTCGGTTACAAAACCATTCGGTGGAGCTCCAATTTTTATCCACCATTTAATCAGCAACACTTCTTGATCTGTAAGCGGCAACTTTCCTTCAGATGGCATAAAATCGTCATGTTCTTCGGGTAGGGTAATCCTTCGAACCAATTCGCTCTTCAAGGCATCACCCGGGATAATGGTATTTTCACTTTCTCCTCCGAGCATCATATTGCCATAGGAGGTAAGCAAAAGCCCACCTTTATTTTTCCCCTCGTTATGGCAGCTAACACATTTGGTTTGCATCATTGGCAATACTAAATCCAGAAACACATCTGCGGAATCCAATACCGTGACTTTTTCACGCGGCTCCACCTTGGAAGGCAATCCTGCCATATTCCTAACGGGATTTGGTGCGTATTCCAGTAAATAAGTGGAACCATGGGTCAGGTTACCACCCATGTGCCCAGTAAACATAAGTAAAAGTCCGACTATAAACACCAATATCCATTTTGGAGTGGAGAGTGAATTACTCCATTTCTTATTGATAAAGTAACACCCAAAAGACAATAACATTACGGTAATCCCGCCCCACTGATGCCAAAAGAGGGTATCCTCATCATAACCACCACTTAGGGACAGAAAATAGCCAAAAATCACAGCCAATAGCGCACTAAATGCACCCAAAAGCCATATCAGCGGGAGATACATCACCAACGGCTTGAATTTGGGCCAGCGCGTAGCCAGCTGTGCCAAAATGGCCATAATAAGGAAGCCAATGGGAAGATGCACAACTACTGGGTGAAACCGCCCAAAAAACAAAACAACATCTGGCGGGTTATCCAAAATACCACCATTCATCAAGAAGATAAATCCCATTTATACTATTTAAGTGGAGTGCCTTTTATGGGTTTTCCATTGGTGGTCAATATTTGAAAGTGGTGCACCCTATGCCCTTCATAATTCCATACCATAGATTTATCAGGTGTCAACTCAAACAATTTAATTCCTTTTTGAGCCCCGTAACTGGCGATCACTGTATTGCCATTGGGTAATCTTTGTGCCCCGCAGGGATCAACAAAAGGTGCTTCTTGCAAATCAGAATTGGATGCTTTCCAGACTACCTCGCCATTGGAATCAAATTCCACCACCTTGTTCCCATGAGTTAAAGTAACCACGGTATTTCCATTATCCAATCGAATAGCGGTAAAAGGCCAATTTTCAGCTTCCCTTCCTCCCAAATCTTCCAAATCCGTATGAAAAACATTTACCACTTTCCCGTCCGGTTGGTATTCCTTAACGGCAAAGGCCAATAAATGTGGTACTAAATAATTGCCATTCGATAATTTCCTGGCCATCCTAGTCTGCATATGTACATTGTCCGTATCAGGTTTAAGTGGTATGCTGCTTACCACTTTTCCCTTTTTATTAACCTCAACTATTCTTGGATCCGATCCGGATTCGGTAATCATGGTGTTGCCATTGGATAAACGCACTGCGGTTCCCAATTCAATGGATTTCTCCGCTCTGGTATAGGTGAAAATTACCTTTTTTTTCTTGTTATACTCGCGCACTTCATCTCCCCAACAAATAAGGATATTGCCATTCTTTAAGACATAGCCATCCCTGGCACTTTTTTTCCCGGAATCCCAGAGTTCCTCTCCATTTTCCCCAATAATACCAGTAAAATTAGGTCCTGCTATAAAGAACGAATGTTTAATTTCATTTTTATTTATCGACTGATTTTGGGGTGATAAGACAGTAGCCTGACCTACCAAAAACAGGGGCGACATCATTAAAAACAGTAGTCCTTTGCTAAAAATATTCATATGCGAGTATTCCAATTAAAATTTTATTTAGGTTAAAATATCCTTTACTACGTTACCATGAACATCTGTCAACCTCATATCTCGACCTCCAAAACGGAAGGTCAGTTGCTTGTGATCTATTCCCAGCAAATGCATAATCGTGGCATGTAGGTCATGCACGGTTACTTCGTTTTCTATTACCCGATAGCCATATTCATCGGTCTTGCCAAAAATAGTTCCTCCCTTTACTCCTGCTCCAGCCATCCACATACTAAAGGCGGACGGATTATGGTCGCGCCCGTCAGATCCCTGTGCAAAAGGGGTACGGCCAAACTCTCCAGTCCAGACCACCAATGTTTCCTCCAACAAACCTCTTGATTTAAGATCCTTAAGGAGTCCAGCTATGGGTTGATCTACTGCATGGGCATTTTTTTCATGACCTTTTTTTAAATTACTGTGCTGGTCCCACCTGTCAACACCTGGACCAACGTTGGGACAAGTAAGTTCTACAAATCTAACGCCACGCTCTATCAGCCTTCTGGCCAAGATACATTGAGAGGCATATCCCCTCAAATTAGGGTCATCCGAATCCATACCGTACAATTTTTTGGTGGCCTCGGTTTCCTCCTTAAACTCAGTAAGTTCCGGGATGGAGGATTGCATTTTATAGGCAAGTTCATAATTGGAAATAGCAGATTCCACGGCATCGGCCTCTCCAATTTTCCCAATTAAACTATGATCCAATTGTTTAATAAATTGGAGTTTTTCCTCCTGAAGATTTTTAACGCCTTCCCTTGGATTGATATTGGCTACAGGTTCTGGACCAGCTTTAAAAACAGAAGCTTGGTAGGATGCCGGTAAAAACCCATTCTTAAAATTATCCAGTCCACCAGGAGGAACCAGCCCTCCGTCCAAAACAACATAGCCAGGTATATTTTTATTCTCGCTCCCCAAGCCATAGTTCATCCATGCACCCATACTTGGGCGCCCCTGCAAACCACTGCCGGTATGTAAAAAATAATTGGCATTGGTATGTTCCGGAAAATTGGAAACCATGGATCGTATTAAAGCAATGTCGTCTACGCAAGTGGCAATATGGGGAAACAGATCGCTCACCGGCATACCACATTCCCCGTATTGTTTAAAATCCCAAGGGCTTTTTAATATCTTACCCACATTGTCGAACTGGGTGGCATCTACCTTAAATTTCTTTCTGGGATCCTCACCATTCTCCTTGGCTAATCGGGGTTTGGGGTCAAAGGAGTCTACTTGTGATACACCCCCATCCATATAGAGAAAGATGACATTTTTCGCCTTGGGCAAATAATGTGGTCCCAAATAAAGATTGGAAGCTGACTCAAGAGCTCCTGGCCTCTTGCAGCCCAATGGCATAGTGCCAAATAGACTCATTAACGCCAATGAACCGAAGCCCCCAGCCGATAATCCCAACATTTCCCGACGGGAAATAACTCTTGGTTCAGTATTGTGATGATGGCCCATTAGATAAGGTATATAAATTCTTTTAAATTAAAAATGCTATGACAATACTCTTTCCAGAGTTCCATTTCTTGGTTCTCGTTACCTGCCTCTTTCTCTTCCATAGTCCTCAACATCTCGAAAAAATCAGAAGCTTTTTTTAGTTCTTTCGAACTTGCCAAACGCGAAAAAGCCTGCATATAGATCCACTGTACTTTTTCCTCAAAACCGACCAGTCCCTTTTCCATTAATTTCCCCGCCATAATTTCGGCCTGTTGTGCAACCAATGGGTCGTTCATTAAAATCAAGGATTGCGAAGGTACATTGGTAACGTTCCTACTACCAAAAGTACTAAAGGGAATAGGACGATCAAAGGTCGTCATCATAGGCTCCAAGAAATTTCTCCTTACCTCCATATAAATACTCCTTCGCCCTTCCCCATTTAGAGGTCCCGATTTCCCAGGCCTACCACGTCCCTGCATAAACGCCGTTAAATGGGTGGCCACAGGTGTTCCGTACATGGTGGAATCCAAACTTTCGGAAACAGCCAATATTCCATCCCGAATGGCTTCTGCCTCCAACCTTCTTACGGGAAAATAAGCCAAATAGATATTGTTGGGATCCGCATTTGCCAAGGCATCACTTTTCAAAGTACTTCTTTTAAAAGTCTCTGAGGTAACAATTGCCCTGATCAATTTTTTAACGGACCATCCTTCCTTCTGAAACTTAACAGCCAGGTAATCCAACAGCTCCGGGTGGGATGGTAATTTTCCTTGTAGACCAAAATTATCAACCGTCTCTACAATTCCCCTGCCGAACAAATGGTGCCAAATCCGGTTTACCATTACGCGGGAAGTCAGGGGATTATCTTCATTCAACATTACCTCTGCCAGCTCCATACGTCCACTTCCTTCAGATTTAAATACCGAATCGCCCAGTGACAATACCGATAAAAATCTCCTAGGAATATGTTCTTCCGAGGGCTCCTTATAATTACCTCTATTGAAAACGGGGCTATCAATTCCGTAACCATCGTATATCCCATTAACGAAGGATTCGGTTTTTAAACTTTTGGCCAGCTGTTGGCTACTATCCAAAACCGATTTCAATTCAGGGAAATGTGGTGGTAATTTTCCTTTCTTCAAATCATTATTAATCCTTGTTACCTTGGAGGGAGATATCTCCAGGGACGCCCAATTATCCTGTGGTTGTTGCGTGGTAAAATTCTTTTCCAAATCCGAAGGCCATTCCCCATCGTAAGTCACTGCATATTGTGCCTCAATAAAAGCATCCTCCTGTAGATTATACTTATGGCGTTCATAAACTCCCGGTAAAATTTCTATATATGCCTTTCTACCCTTCCAGGCCGATACGTTGAAAACAAAATTATTCCATTCCCCAGTATTCACTTTTTTGTCTATTCCACCATAAATTGGGTTTTGAATCAATTGGAAATTGTCTATTATTATTCTGATGCTACTGTTATTTCCAAGTGCCCTTACACCAACAAAATCTTTGTCCAGAATGATGTTTGGGGATCGTAAAGCACCAAAGATACCCATCCCTATTGCCCTACTAGAGGCTTTTCCTTCATCCAAACCAAGCAATTTTCCTGTGGCCATATCCACTATGGGATTACCAAGGGTTGATCTCTGCCCGAAAGCAAAGCCATCACTTGTCCATCCATCAAAATCACGGCCTCTAAAATCGCCGATGACGGTATAGGCCTTTTCATTTGTGTTTACTGCTGTGTTTTGGGCGTAATCAGTATTTTCATAGTTGCTTTTGGCTGTGTCCCATTTTCCCGCCACCAACTTCCGCATATAGGAATTAAGATTTTCTATTTCCTTGGCCGCCAATTTCTTATCCTTGCCTACATCGGCAGGAACCGGAGAAAATCTTGTGCTTTCCATTACCCCATATAGGGCATAATAATCTGCCGCAGTTATGGGGTCAAATTTGTGGTCGTGACATTTTGCACAGGAAACCGTTAACCCCTGAAAAGTCTTGGTGGTAACGTCGATCATATTATCAATGCGATCTGCCTCGTCCTGGCGCACATCCACTGGGCTATGGGTGCCTTCACCCATAACATAGAAAGTAGTGCCCAGCCTAGATTCCGAAACTCCAGTTTCCTTATTTTCCCTAGTAGTTGGCAATAAATCCCCTGCAATGTGCTCCTTTAGGAATTGATCATAGGGCACATCTTCATTAAACGCCCTGATCAAGTAGTCCCTATATTTCCATGCACCTGTTATGGCATAATCAAACTCGTGCCCCTTTGTTTCCGCGTACCGCACCAAATCCATCCAATGCCTTGCCCATCTTTCTCCATAAGCCGGTGAATTTAGATAACGATCTACCAGCTTTTCGTAAGCTACACTACTGGTATCCGATAGGAATTCTTGAACCTCTTTAGGATTGGGGGGTAAGCCGGTAAGTAAATAGGATACTCTTCGGATAAGCGAGTTTTTATTGGCAAGGGGGACTTTTTCCAACCCTTTTTCATCCAATTTCTTTTCTATAATAAAATCGATGGCCTTGGGGTCCGATAACGCAATTTTCGTCTCCGGCTTAATGAAGGACCAATGATCTTTCCATTCGGCTCCCTGATCTATCCACTTGTTCAATAAAGCCTTCTCCCTCTCGGTAAGTTTCAGATTGGTCTCCGGTGGAGGCATTACCATACCTGGATCCTCATTATAGATCCTCTGTACCATATGGCTTTTGGAAGTCTTCCCCGGCACAATGGCATGGCCTCCTTCTTTTAGCGCAGCGGTAGCGCCTTCGTAGGTATCCAATCGCAATTCCGCTTTTCTGCTACTTGGGTCTGGGCCATGGCACAAATAACAATTCTGTACCAATATGGGTTTTACATGAAAATTAAAATCCACCACTTTAGGCAGAGGTTCAGAGAACTGTGGTGATCTGTCACAGGAAATACCTAAACCGCCCAGCACACAAATTAAAATCAGAACCTTTATTCTGCTAAAAAACATTGTCAAAATTTTAGAGGGAAATTCAAATATACGGATCCAAAGCATTAGAATCAACTATTTAAATTGCATCGGCAGATATTAATTGTACCCTAAAAAGGCTTATAAATTCCCTCTTGTAACGAAGAGGGGAATGAATTGTCCCGCCTATCTGCGGGGAAAGAAAGGGGAGATTGAAGCCTTAATATTCACCTATTCTCAGTCTTCTCTCTATATCCACATGCTTTAGGATTTCAGAGCCTTCCGTCTTCGCTTAGGCGAAGACCCCTCCCTTTGGCTAAAGGGAGGAGCTTTTTTTGTTTTCGTCATCCGCACCATAAGGGAGAAATCACACTAGTAGCCAACGACGTTTTGAAAACTTACCATGAAGCAATCTCTTTATTCAAAAAAAGTATTGCGATTCCAAAAATGAAAACCTAGCTTGTGCGACTTCTCAATCGCCCAATAAAGCCCCATGTCGGAGTGACTACACCCGTACCTTGGGCAGTCGAAAACTTCTTTTAGGCACAACAGCTAATGGCTCCCCTCTTGGAACGAAGAGGAGAATGAATTGCCCCGCCCCTTGGCGGGGAAAGAAAGGGGAGTTTGAAATCTCGAGCCGTAAACCCATACCTTATCTATCGTCCCCTCCCAAAGACCTGGGCTATCAATCCCTTCCGTCTCCTCAGCACCCAGCGGAAGACCCACCTTCCCTTATCCAAGGGAAGGAGCCACTGCTGTCGTCATTGTGTGCCCATTATGGCTACTGGATTATCTCTTTCCCCTTGTGCCTTTGAGCTACTTCATCATCGGTACCAAATAGAAACAAATCACACTAGTAGCTCAACGACGTTTTGAAAACTTACCATGAAGCAATCTCTTTATTCAAAAAAAGTATTGAGATTCCAAAAATGAAAACCTAGCTTGTGCGACTACTCTCCCGATAGCTATCGGGAGTCCCAGAAAAGGGACTCTGTCGAAGTGACCACCACAGTCATTTCGACCAATAGGGAGAAATCACACAACTAACTAAGCCAAAACATTAATTGGATATATAATTTCCTAGCTAGTAATAAGACAGATGAAACTTTTATAAAACCGTTGCCTGCGGGATTCCTGCCAATAGGGGATTCCATCGAAGTGACCAAGCCTTACACGGTCGAGGATTGAAATGGAAACACTAATTGTTCCAAACAAGCCCATCCAGATATGTGTGGATTAAAGTAAATCCCTTAAATCTTCTATCGTATCAATGGTGTATTCCGCTTTGGGGACCTCCCCAAAACCGTATTGGGCGTAAACAAATGGTATTCGGTTCCCCTCGGCAGCGGTATAATCCCCCATGGTATCCCCAATATAGATGGGTTTGGAAAGTGTATTTCTTGCAATGACCATTTTTACATTTTCGGTCTTGGACTTGCCCGTATTTCCCGAACATTCAAAATCTTTAAAATAGGCGCCCAAACCATGGTATTCATAAAAGGCCTCGATATAACCAGCCTGACAATTACTGACGATATACAAATCGTACTTACTCCCCAAAATCTTCAAGGTTTCTTCCAATCCATGATATAAAACACATCCAGACTCCTTAATATAATTTACCTCTTGTAAATAACAACTGCTCATGACCTCGTCTTGCTGTTCTTTGGAAAGATATGGAAACAAATGCTGTCCTACCAGATCGTGCTGCATTCCCAGAATACCCTGTATATCCTCCTTGGAAATAGGATTTGTAATACAATCGAAACCATTCAGGGCCGTATGCCAAGCCTTGATACTCATGGGCATAGGATCCCAAAGAGTACCATCCAGGTCAAAAATGATGTTTTCAATGTTGTCCTTTAATCCACTCAGAGCCATTTTTTTGAGGTTTAGATTAAACTGGTGTCTAAATTAAATTGACTACCTCTCCCGTTTTGGCCGATTTATAGGCCGCATCCACAATGTCCAGCACCATTTGTCCTTCCACAAGTCCTGGAACGGGTTGTTGTCTAGTTTTGATACAGTCTACAAAATACTCCATTTGACGGGTATAGATTATTTGGTCGCAGTGATCTTCCCTTTTTGGAAGCTCGGGCACTGTTGTTACCGTGCCTTCCCCGTCTTTCATTTTTAAAAATGTTGGAAACAGATTGGCATAACCCTTGGTGCCGAACAAGCTGGTACTAGCTTCCGGTCCGTCCATATGGGGGTGCCACCATCCACTTTCTATAATGCTTTCCGTGCCATTGTCCCAAGTAATTACCAAAATACCTGTATCGTCCACATCATAGTCTCCAAATTCCGTAGAAATTCTAGCATATACCTTAGCTGGTTTGGGATTACCCAAAATATACCTTACGGCATCAATGGCATGGACACCCATGTCTGCCAAGGCTCCTCCGCCTGCCAATTCCTTTTTGGTAAACCATCCGGAGGGACCCCAATTTTCATGTATACCATAGCCTTTGGTCTTAAATACTTTGCCTATCGTTCCAGAATCTACGGTATCCCTGATATAACGGGTGTCGGTATCAAAACGCCACATATGCCCTACCATAACCAATTGGTTATGCTTTTTGGCCACCTCCGCAATTTGCCTGCCTTCATCGCCACTGATTCCCATGGGTTTTTCAAGAAAAACATCCTTGCCATTTTGCAAAAACTCTATGGCATAGGGAGCATGAAATTGATTGGGAGTACTTATAATTACGGCATCCAGATCATCTCTTTTTACAAGGGATGAAATATCGTCCAGCGCTTCTTTAATATTGTATTTAAGAGCAAACTTTTTGGCATTGTCAATTTTTTTGGACACCACCGCCACAATTTCAACATTGGCTAAGGTTTGAAGTCCACGCGCATGATAATCCGATATAAATCCTGCACCTATTAGGGCTATTCTGGTTGTCATATGTTTAAAATTTTATAATTGATTAAAAAAGAAGTAATTACAAAATTTACAAACAGATGTAACCACTTCGTTTTACTCACGTCCTTATTATTTTTTGTGTTCGTGAACCTTTCGGTTTCACATAAACTTATTTTAATCGTATCGGTATGGTATGCTTAAAAAAGTTTATGCTCATTTCATAGTTACTTATTTATTATAAACTCATCCACAATTTCTCCTACTTTGTTGTAGGTAGTGTATTTCAAAGTTTTATCTGTTAATGTCATATATTGATAAAATTGACCTTCCTTAAACCTCTTTTCAGCATAGGGTTCTTCGCCTATATCGTCATGATTTCCATTGGTCCCGATAGAAACTGCATATATAGTTCCGTCTTTAAACGAGTCCACAACTTTGCCATTATTAATGGGCTTTGAACGCATATAATAATGAATATGACCAGCCATGACCATATCAACATGGTAGGTGTCAAAAAGACCGCCCCATTCTTGCTGAATATCCAAATAAGGTTCTTCAAAATTATACGGTGGGAAATGTAACATGACGAATTTCCAAGTGGCATTGGAATTTTTCAATTGATTCTCTATCCATTGGGTTTGTGCTTCATTGGGTTGGGTTGAATCGATCATCAAAAATAAAGCGTTGCCATATTCAAAAGCGTAAGTGCTTTCCGGATCCACGCTTTCAGGTCCATTTTTGGGCAAACTAAAAAGTTGATAATACATCCAAGCGCCCAAACCATCCTGGCGATCATGATTTCCAGGGACGGGCATTAAGGGCTTATGGGAGAACACATCTTTCGAATATCCAAAAAACATGTCCCATTCGGTACGGTAAAGTCCTGTGGTTACAATATCGCCTGCAATTGAATAAAATGCAGTTTCAGGATGTCGGAGGTTAGCATCGTTGAGCATTTCTGCCCATTTGGGATCCCTATGCGTATCTCCAAACCAAATAAACGAGAACTCATCGGCATCCTTGGCTTCGGTCTTAAAGCTTCTAACGGAAGACCATGACTGCGCTTCTGCTGAACCTACGCGATACTCATAGTTGCCTCCGGCCTCCAAATTGTTCAGATTGGCTGTAAATCGGTTTATATACCTATCATTGAACAACATTCTATCTTCCATGCCCGATACCGAGGCATTTAAGGAAATAGTGTCGGATGTATTTTTCTTCCAATACTGAACAGTTCCATCTTTTACGGTAGTATTGGTTCTCCATTGTACATCCATAGAATTTGTAGGATCCGCACTCCAGGTAAGCATTATCTGATCGGGTTGACTGGAAGATGGGAATATTGTTTTGCGAAAAGCTCCTTCTACATGTGCTTCCCTGGCCCTTCCCCTAACCGTAGTGAACAATACCTGACCCTCAAGTTCTTTGGGCAGTTCCGTAATTTTAAGGTCGGACCAGTCATGGTATGTAAAAGCCCCTTTTTTAAACACTTCCAAAGAATAATCCTTAGGATAGCGTTCGCTAATTATAGGTTCTTCATTGCTATTCTTTGGACCTACCGAAATAAAATAGACGACTCTATCCATGTCGAACCCCGGGATTCCGATATTTACCCAACCCGCGCCAAAATCCTTTTGCCAAACTTCATAATCATACACTTCATTTTTTACGAGTTCATCGGTCTTTATAAAACCACTTTCCTTAAGCCAAAACGGTATTTCATGATCAAGATGTCTCATCAAAGAAACCGTTACCGGTACATTAACCTTAAAATATTGGTAACGGGTTGCCAGTGTTGTTTTCTCGCTATCGGTCAGAAATTGGAGCATAAAAGTATCGTCAATGGAATCATAGTCCTTGGGATCTACTTTTTCATACAATCTTGTGATCACAGTATCCATTACACCTTTTACAGAGGCATTGTTCTGTTGTTCTTCCTTTTTGGTTTCGGAACAGGAAAAAATTAAAAACAAGATGGAAACTATTAAGTATTTTCTCATTTAATTAGAATGTATTTATTCTTTGGATTTTACCATATTCTGTGATTACTGTTGGGGTGCTTTACCAAGGTGATTAATTCGCTCTTGAAAAAGCGTCCAGCATTTTGGACAAACGATCTGTCAAAATAAAATCGACCCCTGCATCCAATAATTCCTTCACACGACCTGCTTCTTCGGAATGAAAATAATTAATGCGAATCCTATTTTCCTTCAGCTTCTTCAAATCTGCCAACATATTTTCATCGTCCCTACTACTTTTTATTTGAAGAAATTTGAAGCCTTTTTCAATGGTTTCATCAATATATTCAGCGCGAGTGGATAATCGCTCCATGTTGCACATCATAATATTGGGATTTACCTGCCTTACCCCTTTGGCAGCCTCATTATTACAAGCAATAACAGCCTGGTGGATTCTGTCCGCAGAAATCACAGCTTCCGCTGTTGCCGCACCCAATTTTTCATCCCCTTTTAAATGGATATTAAGCCAGATGTTTTTCGGCATAATATCCAAGGCCTCCTTTAAGGTGGGAACCCTTTCTTTCTTAAACTCTTTGGATTTCCATTTCCCCGCATCCAGCCTTTTTATTTTTCTCAATGTAAGATTCTTCACCAGTCCACGACCATTGGTGGTCCTATTTACCTTATCATCGTGCATAATCACCAATTGATTATCCTTTGTCATTTGGACATCGAATTCGATCATCTGCGCACCTAACCGAATAGCCTCCGCAAATGCCGCCAAAGTATTCTCAGGTTGGGTTTCAGTAGCACCCCTATGGGCACAAATACCCTTTTGTGGTAAACCGTAGTTGTCCGACACCACCATGGAATCTTGAGAATAAACAAGGGTATTCCAAGAGCAAAGAATAAAAAGACTTATCACTAATTTCATCCGTGTAATATATTGCTTATTATAAGATATTGTCTTTGGGAGGGCAGCCCCTATTTCCTTAATCCATCAATTCCTCGGCATGGGTATAAATCTTCTTTATGGCCACGGCCACTAAGTCCATATCTGCTTTTGTTCCCATCAGCACCTTGTGGTGTACACAAACCGATTCTTCCTTAAAAATCCGCTCGCAGACGGGTAATGAAAATCTTTTGGGATCAATGGCCTTCCAATAAGCATCGTTTAATTTATGCCTGGAAGGTTTGGTGTGCGGCACATATAAAGAACAATTGTTCAGTGGCTCATAACTAGCATCTACCATTATACCCAATTCTGCCTCGAGGGCAGATCTAAACTTCTCCACAGGCAAATTCTTGAACTTGCTTGTATCGTATCGAAAGGCAAAATTAAAATAAGCCTTTTTGGTCTCTCTATCATCTCTTCTTAAAGGTGTCACCCCCTCAATTTCCTTTAGAAGCGTATTTAAATATGCCCCATTGGCATCTCTATTTGCATTTTGTTCCGGCAATCTTTTTAAACCCTCTACCAGTATAGCTGCCTGAAATTCGGTAATCCGATAGTTCCCGGATTGAATAAAATTACCGTCATCACCATAATCTCCTATCCCTTTGTCAGCACCAATAAGCGAGTCTCCCTCCGGTCTGCGACCAACATTTCTTAGGGCATCCAATTTTTCAGCTAAATCAGTATCATCCGTGGTAACAGATCCACCTTCACCAGCTGTTAAATGTTTTGATAATTGAAAACTAAAACTACCTACATTACCAATACTACCTGCCTTTTTACCTTTCCATTCACCTCCATGCTTATGGGCGCAATCCTCAATAACATAAAGATTATGTTTTTTGGCAATGGCCATTATCGCATCCATATCCGCAAAAGCGCCATAGAGATGTACTGGAATAATAGCTTTTGTTCTTGGAGTTATGGCTTTCTCTATTTCTTTTGGATCAATACACCAGGTATCCTCACAAATATCTACCAATATGGGAGTAGCATTTACGTCGATTACGGTGGCAGCAGTAGCTTGCCATGTTAGACCCGGGACAATAACCTCGTCACCAACTCCAATACCCAAGGCTTCCAACGCAATTTGTATGGTTATGGTACCATTTACAGCACAAATGGCATGTTTTACTCCTGTATATTTTGCAAATAGTTTATTGAACTCTATTTCCTTTGGTCCATTATAGGACCATACTCCACTGTTAAGAACCTCAATTAGGGCAATTTCCTCCTCTTTCCCCCAAACCGGCCATTTCGGCCACGGATTTATAGTGGTATCACGACTAGGTGCGCCTCCATTTATTGCTAATTTTTTCATTTTTAATGGTTGTTTAGAATGAATTCGTTTATAATTTTTCAGGGTCCAATACTACATGTTTCACGGTCTTTCTGTTCCATGTATACACAATATGTATTAATCCGTCAGGGGTTTGAATCAGGGTAGGATACGAATATTCCTCCCCCTTTTTATCGGTTGTTTCCGTTAGTGGCTCTAAATCCAACACCCTTTTCCAGGTTTTTCCGTCTTTGGAAATACCAACGCTCAAGGGAACCCTATCCTCAGATTCTATACGGGTTGGATTGTAGATCAATATATTCCTTCCATCTTTCATGGTAATGGCATCTATCCCTGAGTCAGGATTGGGAAGCGCTGTAGCTGTCATTTCAGTCCAGGAAAGTCCACCGTCATAGGACCAATTTTGGCCAATTACACCCTGATAGGTTCTACTTAATAATTGAATGGTATCGTTACCATGGTCCAGGATTGCCGGTTGTATGGCCTTAAATGTTTTTCCATCGTTCAAGGGAGCTGTTTTAGTCCATGTTTTGCCAAAATCCACACTCCTTTCCAGGTAAATCTTATGACCCTCCGTTTCACTCTCGGTACTTGAAGGGGATAAAATATCCCCATTGGACAAGGTAACGGGCCTATTCTTTATAGGACCTAAAATTCCTTTGTCCAATCTGTTAGGGGCAGACCAACTAAGTCCGTCATCCTCGGAGGTTTTATACATTCCCCACCAATATAATGGATCGGGCCCTACCTTATAAAAGAGAATCAATTGTTTATTTTTAGGCTTAAATAGTACTGGATTCCATGATGGATATCTAACTCCGTCTTCCTCTACGCCATCGGCCACTTCAACGGGGGTCGTCCAAATGCCATTCTTTTTTCTAGAAACCCAAATGCCTACATCATTGTTTTTTTCCTCTGTTCCCCCAAACCAGGAAGCAACCAGTGTTCCATTACTGAATTCAATGGTTGGCGCATGGCATTGGGGTGTTAGCCCATGGCCTATTTCATATATGTACTCTTCAACAACAATAGCAGGGTGCTTAGCTGTTGTTTCCAATTTACTTTCCTTGGCCTTTTCCTTACAGGACCCACCTGATATTAGAAGGGTACAGGCAAGCACATATTTTGTCCAAATTAGCATAATAACAATGATTAAAAATTAAGTAATCCAAACTAGGAAATGGGCAAATAATAAGGGCTATTATAAATTCCAGCCTTCCACCTTCAAATCGGCGGGAGAAGTCCCTTTAAAATTAGCACACACCATCCGTTCTTCCCCAGGGAGTAAATTGATAAAATTGTCCTCCCAGAAAATAGGAAGTATAAGTTCCCCGCTCTTTTTATCCACAACTTTTAGGTTGATTAAAAACGCAATATGGTCGCTGTTGTTCTTAAGTTCCACCTTAATATTTTGATGTTCTCCATCCTGTTCAAAATAATGAGACTCCTCCAACTGGGTCTTGGGCAGCTCATTCAACTGCTTAAAGTCTGCATAAACCTTACTGGGGGTGTGAAATGCAAATGATCCCAAATCGGCCTCATAGTCCAAAACCTCTTCTTTTGTGGAGAGCCAATAAAAATTATTGCTGATTTCGACCCCTTTCTTATCCAACAATCGAAGATCTACAAAATAGGTAGTTGTTAGACCTTTCAATTCATTCAAGGCGATAATAGATTTGGATGAATCCGATGCCATATTAAAGGCGACCTTTTCTTCAAAGAGTATTTCCGATTTTATGGAATAGACTCGAATATGGGCCGTCAAATTTTCTACTGGACTTATAAGGTCATTAACGGCATAAATATGTTTATCCCCATAATTGTATATCAGGCTTAAGGGCAAACATGCCTTTTGTGTAGCATATAATGCCGCTGTAGGATTTAAGTAATAATCGTACAATTGCCAGTACATCTTAGGCCAAGCCGCGTTCAACATCCACTGGACAATACCAGTTGATCTCTCTTTATAAACCTGAAAAGCTTCGAACATAGGGCGCATAAGCTCATAGTTCATGGCCTGTGCTTTTTTATCGAACTCTTCCAAAGTACTTGGTGTTCCATATTTTTCCTCAATGGCCTTGGTAAATCTACTTATATCGGCAAATTCATACCGGCCACAATGATAGTTCCAGGCTTCCCCAATAGGCCATAATTGTTCCTCGGGAAACATCTTTTTTAAACTTTCCAATTGGGGAACTTGGGCCCCCGGGCCGGTTTCTGTATTAAAACCGTAGGCTCCACCAAACTTGGTATCCGTAAACCAGTATACCGGTGCGGTATAGGCATAAGGGCCCAACATTTTTACCCCAGATGAGCCACTGATCTCACTTATGACATCTTCACTCCCAATAACATGTTGGTCACTGCCCACACCTCCTGTAGAATTTAAATATGGCCTTGTGGGGTCATATTTGGCGAAAGAGTCTATATATTTTTGTTCCAATTCTGTGATGGGGACTTTATCGCTGGCAACAGTCCATACAAATATGCTGGGGTGATTTCGCAACCATATCACCTGATCCTCCCAGGCTTGGGCAACATGTGCTATATCCTTGGGCTTATATACCCCCCCAAAACGTTCATTTACAGGGACGCCCATATGGATCTCATGTTCCCAATGACAGCTCCATCCTACCATTAATAAAATTCCATGTTCATCACATAGGTCGTACAACTTATGGTCTTTTCCCCAAAAACCCTCCAAACGAATACAATTGAGATTCATTTGTTTTACATACTTCACCTGTGCTTCAATACTTTCGTCCGTATCCATCAAAAGCATATCATCTGTCCAGCCGCCACCTTTGATCAATACCTTTTGTCCGTTTACTTTATAGCCACGGTGAATATCATTTAACCAATAGTCCTCTATTTGGCGAATTCCAAATCTCACCTGGGACTTATCCAAAACCTCATCACTGGCTACAAATTTTAAATTCAAATCATATAGGTCTGGATTACCCAAATGAATAGGCCACCAAAGTTTTGGATCCTTAAAACTAAGTTCCGAAAACTCTTTGCTTGTAAAAATTACCAGCTCCTTATCCTTAGGGGCAAGGCTTATCTTTTTCTTAAATTCTACAGCCCCTATGGTCCCGATAAGATCTCCTGTAATAGCAGTATCGGTATAGTTAGCCAGTTCCGTTGAAACGGTTAGATCCGCTTCTTTCAAGGTTTCTAGATTTACTTTGGTCTGTACGAAAGGTTTTTCAATATGTACCCCACCATGAAGATATAGGGTTACTGGTCTAAAAACACCCATATCCCCATCCGGAGGGGCAGGATTCCAGTCTACAAAACCAATACTAAAATCGCCTGGTTTGGGAGGAATTACCTCAATGGCCAATACGTTGGTTCCACTCTTAAGGTTTTCACTTACATCAAAAGCAGTTATACGAAAAGCCCCGTCTATCGCCGTGGAATCGGCTACTAGCTTGCCATTTAACCATACATTGGCCTTATAATTAATACCGTCAAAATTCAAACTGCCAAAATTATCGGCTTGATTCTGTGTAAGTTCAAAATTAGTGGCATACCACCATGGCACTTTAAACAGTTCGGTTGGTATCGATTTTAGATTTTCCCCAAAATAGGGGTCTTCATAAACCTTATTGGCCACCAAAGTGCTCAAAACGGTAGATGGAACTTTAGCGGTCAACCAATTATTGGAAATTGAGGACTTGGTAGAAATTTCTTCCCCTTTTTCCGAAACTTTATTTGAACTCTGGATTCTCCAATTATCAGATAAGTCTATTTTGACGGATCTATGCATTCTATATATTTTATTTTTCCTGCTTGGCTTTCAATTTCTTTATGTTGCTTTTAGCTTTCCACATCATACCTCCTCCAATAGATATTAGTATCAAGCCAGCAACCATATCTGTCATATGTTCCACAAAGGTTTCGGTAAAGATCATTGCAAATAGTACAATAACCCCAAAAGTTATAATGAAAAACCCAAGGGCGTTGTTAATTTGGGCGGCCTTTATTCCCGCATTTATTTCATCTGTTTCCATATTTTTTGGATTAAGGGGTTAAAAATGATAATAGATCGATGCCAAAATAGATAGAACGGCAATAGACCATAGTTTTAAATTGTTCCACCAATGGCGATCTTCCTTTGCTATACCCTCGTAAACATAGTCAGTGGGCAGCAATAGCACTAAAAGACCTATTACTCCATACAAAGAAAGAAATATCATTTTTGCAGTTTCTTGCGAAACACCGGAAAGCCAGTCAAAATTGAACATATTACACTTTTTTATTTTTTACCAATATTTTAGAACTAAACACCAGGCCTTGCAATTGCTCGTCTGTATGTTTCTTAGTTAGCAAACTAACCGTTACATTAATAATAGCTCCTAATAGGAAAGACCACCAGGAAATATAAAGAAACGGATCCTCAATTGTGAAGAATTGCTCTTTAAATACATTTAAGTAAATGGCAAATCCAATTCCTATGACCAATGCGGAAAGTCCACCCCATTCTGTAGTTCTTTTCCAGAATATACCTAATAGAAGTATTGCAAATATCGGCCCTTGGAAATAGGACATAAAGGTTTGTATGGCCACATAAATACCAGGAAAATCACTACTTATAGGCGAGGTAGCCACACCAATAACCAATAAAACCAAGGTTGTAATTTGCCCTACCTTTAAATAATGTTTATCATCAGCACCTTTTTTAATAAAAGGCTCGTAGATATCTTTAGTAAATAAGGTAGCCGTGGAATTTAACAACGAATCCACACTGGACATAAGCCCCGCGAAAAATGCTGCGAACATAAGTCCGACCAATCCAGGAGGCAAAATCGATTTGATCATCATTGGTAGCGCTTGATCACCATCTGCCAATCCAGGATGAACAACAACAGCCATAAGCCCAGGGAACAAAACCAAAATAGGAATAAACATTTTTAAGGCAGAACCAAAGATCATACTGGCTTTTGCATGCCATTCGTTTTTGGCGGTAAGGCAGCGCTGTACTATAGATTGGTTGCCTATCATATAAGCATTGGCCATAACGAAGGTTAGACCAAATAAAATTCCTGTCCACGGAAAGGGCGATTTCGTATCCTGTGGTTGAATGATATCGAAATGGTTTCTATACTCAGGTCCCATTGTTGCGATTTTATCTACCATATTATCCCAACCTCCAACTTCGTAGAGACTTAAAAAAACTAGGGCAAATCCACCTATGAACATTATTACGAATTGTACAACATCGGTCATTATTACTGCGGTAATCCCTCCAAAATACGTGTATAACCCAACTACTCCGGCAGTGGAAATAATAGATATCCAAATGGGCCAACCCATAAGTACATTTAATAGAACCGCACTGGCCCAAAAAAGTACTCCCAAATCCAATGCAAAAAACAAAATCCAGGTTACCGAGGCTATGGTCCTTACCTTTTGATTATATCTTCTACCTAAATATTCAGGTATCGTATACATACCACCACGCCAGAAATAGGGAATAAAAATAAATGCCGCCAATAACATGGCCGGAACAGAACCGACCCAATCAAAGTTACCGACAGAAATACCATATCTATATGCCTGTCCGGAAACACCTACAAAATCCAGAGCCCCAATATCCGATACCACAATAGACATCCCAATAGCCCAAAAAGGTAGGCTTTTACCTCCAAGAAAATAATCTTCGGAGCTATTGACAAATTTTTTAAAATATAGCCCAAGTAATAACATTCCTATTATATAGGCTATTACTATAAAATAATCTATCCCTGCTAGCATTGTTTGGTATTTTGATTAATTACCTACAAATTAAATTCAAATAGAGATGATTAATTAAGTAAATCTTATTGTCTTTACATGGTATATTACCATAAGTACTAGTTTTTTAACTTATTTATGGATTATTTAGTTAAAATTATAGCAGTTTGTATAAATCATGAAGAACTACTCCATTAATATAGGTATTACCTACATATACTATTATAGGTAATTTCCTTACCTATAAAAACCATAAAAACCGTCTGATTTCGTCAGGTTCCAAAATGGCGCTGTTTAGGTTTAAGAAATATTCTTGCTTAAAAGCAATCATATCTTAACCTAAAATTTTCAATATCTTAATATTTAATACATTAGGGTTAAGATTTAACAAGTATCTAATAAAATACCATGCTTTTTGCCGATAATTTTACAATAGATTTGTTAACGAAATGCTAATTACTCAACCAATTAATAAAAATGAATATGAAAAAAAGAAGCTTGAAATTTTTGACTTTCCTTTTGTTCAGTATGGTTTCAGGAATCATGTTGGCACAACAAGGAGTAACGGGAGTCGTCAGCAGTGATGATGGCGAATTGCTCCCAGGAGTATCCGTGGTGGTTAAGGGAACTACTACTGGTGTAACCTCGGATTTTGATGGAATTTACAGTATTACTGTTCCTAACAGTAGTGCTGTTCTAGTATTTTCCTACTTGGGAATGGAAACAAAAGAAGTAACTGTAGGTAACCAATCTACCCTCAATGTTACTTTGGCAACTTCATCCGAACAGTTGGACGAGGTGGTCGTAACTGCCCTTGGTATCTCCAGGGAAAAGAAATCCTTAGGATATGCGGTAAGTGAAGTAAGTGGCGATGCCATAGACAACGTTCCACAGGAGAACGCGATGAATGCACTTTCCGGAAAGGTATCAGGTGTGGCCATCAACTCTACTGGTGGACCTGGATCAACAGTTAACATTAATATTAGGGGAGCATCTTCCCTCTCCAGTGACAACCAGCCACTATTTGTAATAGATGGAACGCCAGTAATTAGTTCTGTAAATAACATTGGTGAAGTTGGAAGGGACAACAAGGCGGATTATGGGAATGCCATTTCCGATATCAATGCCGATGACATTGAAAGCATGACGGTCCTTAAAGGTGCCAGTGCAGCAGCACTTTACGGTTCTAGGGCAGCAAATGGAGTTGTTTTGATTACTACCAAGTCCGGGAAAGCAAAAAAAGGATTAGGGGTAACCATTAATTCAAGTACCGTTTTCGACGTTCCTTATCGTTATTTGGATACGCATAGACAATTTGCAGCTGGTTCCAGACCTTATACTGAAGACAATTTTCCTTCCAATTCCTATGGTGCCATACTAATAGGTGAAACTGCCTCTGCGTGGGCAGGACCAGCCTTAGACCAAGGAATTAAGGCAATTCACTGGCCTTACACCCAAGAAGAAATTTCTAGTGGTATCCCAGTAGCTAGGGAATTAAAATCTTATGATAATGCGCCCAACTTCTTTAATACGGCCATTACCTCTACCAATAATATTAGTATTCAGGATAATAACGACAGAGTAAATTATAGGTTGTCCTATTCGGATATGAAACACGAGGGATTTGTCCCGAATTCTGATTTGAACAGGCACAGTATCAATCTAAATTCTGCTCTGAAATTAAACGAAAAAATAACCGTTAGTTCAAGCATTAATTATACCAAAGCAGGTGCAGACAACAGACCAGCCACCAACCGTGGAGCAAACCCTATGCAAGCCTTGTATGAAATTGCACCTCATATTAATGTGCTTGATATGAAAGATTACTGGTTGCCAGGATATGAAGGCCTTCGTCAAAACTCACCTTTTGCCTTTGGAGACGACCCAACAGAGACAGAATGGAACAACCCTTATTTCTTGGCTTACGAAGTAAACAACGGCTTTGAAAGAAATAGGTTCTACGGAAACGTAAAAGGAGATTGGCAAATTACGGATGACTTCGCGGCCATGTTGCGTTATAACTTTGATGAGATCAACGAAGTTAGGGAAACCAAAATGTCCAAAGGTTATACCGGCGACATTAACGGAGCTTATGGTATCCAAGATATACTAAGCAATGAAATAAATATTGATTTCTTGCTTACCTATGCCAAGAAATTTAACGATTGGGATTTATCAGCCTCTGCAGGTGGAAATAAAAGAACTGCAAAATCCTCTTCTGTAAGCAATTCAACTAAAAGCAGGGGGTCTGGTATATTAGCACCTGGACTTTTTTCATTGTCCAATATAGCTCCAGACAATCTAAACTACAGTTCGTATAAGAGTGAACGACAAGTGAATAGTTTGTATGGCTTGGTAAGTATAGGGTTCAAGGATATGTTTTATATTGATGCTACTGGTAGAAATGACTGGTCCAGTACCCTACCGGAAAACAATAATTCCTATTTCTATCCTTCCATATCTTCCAGTTTGTTGTTGAACAGGGCCTTAAATTTAAATGGTGGTGTTTCTTTAATAAAACTTAGGGCTGGTTATGCAGAGGTAGGTAATGATACCTTTGCTTATAACTTACAACCTGTATTGAATAGTGGAAGCTCTTGGGGCAATGGATCACTACTTTCTGTACCTGGAACCCTCTTAAATCCGGATTTAAAATCAGAATCCCAAAATTCATGGGAGGTAGGTACCGATTTGGCTTTCTTTAACAATCGACTTCGTATGGATTTCACTTATTACGAAAGTGAAAACCGCGATCAAATTTTCCCCGTTGATACTCCGATATCCTCTGGTTATGGTTCTAGATTTATCAATGCCGGTTTATTGACCAGTTCTGGGGTTGAGGCAGGATTAAGTGGTACCATTATCGATAATAACGACTGGCGCTGGGATATGGGATTTGTATTTGGACGTAACCGTACCAAAGTAATGGAATTGGCCGATGGTATGAACTCTATAACTTTATGGACAGATGCCAAAGGTGGAGCTATTACTTGGTTGGGTGAAGAAATTGGTAACATTGTTGACCGTGCCCTAGTACGTGTAGATGATCCAAACTCACCTTACAATGGTTGGCCAATTATTGATGATTCCGGTTTCGAGGATAGCGATAGAACCTTGGAAGATGAGAACGGAAAGAGAGTTGCCCCAATTATTGGTAACTTTAACCCAGATTTTAACCTGGGAATGACAACTTCTGCTTCCTATAAAAATTGGTCCATTTCAATGAATTTCGACTGGAGAAAAGGCGGACAGTTTGTTTCCCAAACCTACCGATACGGAGAATCTGATATGCACACCCAACGTTGGTTGGATGGTTTGCACGATTTTAGTGATGTAGGCGATGTACCAACTTACATAAAAAATAATGCAGGACAGTACCTTTCAGAAGATGGTGAGTTTTATGTACTAGTTGGTGGGCCCACGGCAGATGCTGGTGGTTATCCTGTAACCGAAGGAGGCATTACTTTAAATGATGGGGTGTTTATGCCTGGTGTACAAGGAGATTATGATGATAATGGCAACTTCGTAGCCACAGTAGAAAACATAGGAGGTCCTGGTACAGTATATACTAGATACCAAGATCATTACGGTTGGGATTTTACCAGAACAGCCACTTTTGATGCCGATTTTGTAAAACTTAGAGAAATTTCCCTAACCTATAGTGTGCCAAGTAAGGCCATTCGTCAAATAGGATTACAAAATTTAAATATCTCTTTATTTAGCCGTAATATTATCTTATGGACCAAAGCAGATATTGGTATCGATCCTGAAATGGCTTTCCAACAAGAGTCCTCTACCCAAGGGCGTAGCGGTATTCAGTTTAAACAAGGTATAGAGCGCTTTAATGTTAGTCCATGGGCCATTCCTATAGGTTTTAAACTTAATGTAAGTTTCTAAGTAAAGGCTATTAACAATAAACAAGAAAAAATTATGACTACTATAAATAAACTATTTAAACTGATGTTGGCGGTGGGCATATTGTCCGCAACTTCGTGCGACAACGACATCACGGAAATAAATACCAACCCCAACGGGGTAAACCTCAACGAGGCCAACCCAAGCTTTTTATTAACCGATGTCATGGTAAATACGGCAATGGATATTGGAAATAAAGGATACAGCGAACCATTATCGGCTTTTGTGCAGTATACTCAGAAGGATTCTTGGGGTAATAACAATTACGACTGGGCAGGAAGCGGTTGGGAAAGCTACTACAATAATTTGCGTACAGCTAAATTAGCCTTGCAAAGATCCCAGGAATTGGGTTTTAAATTCCATGAAGCTGTAGCAACCATCCTAATAGCGCACAATTTTGCCCTGCTTACCGATTTTTACGGGGATGTACCTTACACAGAAGCTTTGGAAGGAGATGGAGAAATTCTTTTACCTAAATATGATTCCCAGGAATCTGTATACAAAAGCGTTATTTCCGATTTCGAAGCCGCTGCGTCTATGCTTTCTTCCAATATGGGGAGCTTGGAAGTTTTTGGTGCAAGTCAGGATATCTTTTTCGAAGGCGATGCTGAAAAATGGATGAAATATGCCAATTCCTTGGCTCTAAGATACTATATGAGATTATCGGAAAAAGATCCAGGATATGCCGGTGCCGGTGTACAGGCTACTTTGGCCAAACCCTTGATCGCCAGTGTTGATGAGGAAGCTGCAGTTCCATATTTAGGAGTAGGCCCATCAGATTCCCAACCTAGTAATGGTAAACAGGGCACTCCATCTAACTTTTCACGTGTTAAACCTGCTACTACATTTACCTATAAATTGGCAGAATTGGACGATCCAAGAAGAGCGATCTGGTTCGATGCAGTTGCAATTCCAATTAAAGTGGTTCCTGCTGCCGATGTTCCTGGTGGTGAAGACGATGTAGTTGTAGATGGTGTTAGATACATTAATGAAGAAACCCTTGCTGATAATGGTTTAAAGATATTTGATCCGGCCACTTGGTACGGCGATCGTCAAGCTGGTTTAAGTTTGATCGATACCAGCAGTACCTATGTAGGTATTCCGGTATCTTATCAAGGATCGGAACCTTACACCTACAACTTAAATCCCAACCCAGTTCAGGGAGGTGGAAACCCACATGTTTCCTTAATGAACCCACAGTTTAACGAAGTAAAGGGAGATTACCTAAAAGCCCGTATCTTCTCTTACGCTGAAATTTGTTTTCTAAAGGCGGAAGCCGCCTTAAAAGGTTGGGGTTCCGATGCTCAGGGCAACTACAATAAAGGAGTGGAAGCTTCTTTTGAAACTTGGGGAATAGAAGATCAATATGCAGATTATATAGACAATACTGGTGTTGCCTATAACGGTACGCTAGCCCAAATCATGGAGCAAAAGTGGATCGCTAATTTTAGTTCCGCTTCAGAAGCATATTTGGATTGGAGACGTACAGGATTACCTGATCTTCAAACAGGACCTTTCGCAAAATCTACAGTTATACCTGTGCGTTTTGTATATCCAACTTCGAACAGTACATTGAATAGGGATAATTACTATTCTGCTCTAAATAGCTTGGAATCTACATCGCACACCAATGATGTTCCTGGATATATAGAAAACGACACACCTTGGTCCAAACCATGGGTACTACAAGGAGTTACCAAGCCTTGGTAATAAAGATTGAGTTTTTTTATTGAGTTTGAGTTAGTTTTAAAATACCCTGGGAGACCAGGGTATTTTTTTTTGTCTATTATTTATGGCCAAGCCCACTACGCTTTAAGACATTTATACGGTACAGCTGTCCCCATCTTTTCTAACTCCAAGCTTAAATAAGATCTTCTCCATTAGACACCATTGGGTAAAGGCGGATTGAAAAAGGTTGGCACCTACAAATAAGGTAAACCACAACCAGTTTATGTTTACGTATATTGCCAATACAACACTTATAATGATAAAAGCCCCGGCAATTGCCCTGATATATCTGTTGATCATAATATAATTTTTTAAGGTTATTAAATGAATTTTTCTATGGGAACCACCGCCGCCCTTATGGGATTGTTAGTTTCCAAATTAGTATTGAACAATGTAATAAGTCCGAATAGAATTTCAATATTTTCATCAGTGGTAAAGGAGAAAAACATGTTGGATTCTACACCGCCTTTTTCACTTGGAAACCAGTTTGATGCCATTAGCACCGTAGCCTGATTCTTATACCCATCAATATCGGAACCACTAAAGCTCTCAATATTGGCCTTTTTAAAAAGTTGTAGGATTTCCTTCCCGTACTCCTCCACAACAGTTACTATTAGAAGTTTCATTACTTTAGTTTTTTAGTTTCATTTTTATGAATTGTACTTTAATACCCATTTATAACATGGACTAAATTAATTTCCTAGGACGCTCCCTTCGACTCCGCTCAGGGACCTGAATAAGAATCTCATTTAACCTCTCAGTTACTTATAGTTCTTCCTTTCTATCATATAATACACCAAGGGCACTACTAACAAGGTAAGCACCGTGGATACAATGGTACCTCCCATTAAGGATATGGCCAGCCCTTGAAAAATAGGGTCGAACAGGATTACAAATGCTCCTATTACCACAGTACCTGCAGTTAACAAAATAGGGGTTGTCCTCACTGCTCCAGCTTCAATTACCGCCAATTTCAATGGTACCCCATCGGCCAGCCGTATATTGATAAAATCGATCAATAACACCGAGTTCCTTACCATGATTCCGGCCAAGGCAATCATCCCAATAAAGGAAGTGGCCGTAAAAAATGCACCCAGCATCCAATGGCCCAATACTATCCCGATCAGGGAAAGCGGTATGGCCACCATCATCACAATAGGAGCTTTAAAATTCTGGAACCAACCCACAATAAGTATATAAATTATGATGATGACCCCTAGGAAGGCCAATCCCAAATCACGGAATACCTCCAAGGTAATCTGCCATTCCCCATCCCATTTTACGGTATAATTATCCTCAAAATCGGGCTGCTTTATATACAGTTCATCTATGGAATACCCTGTTGGCAAATTCATGGCCTTTAACTTATCGGTCATTCCCAATATGGCGTACACCGGACTTTCCAATTCCCCGGCCAAATCGGCCAGTACATAAACCACTCTTTTCTGGTTTTTTCTATAGATGGTCTTGGCCCTAGTGGTTTGCTCAATGCTTACCAAATCCGCTATAGGAACCATATTGCCATTGCCTTGTTGCGATTTCACCTTCAATTGGGCAATATCCTGGATAGTGGATTTTTCCTTTTCCTCCAAGGCTAATATCAACCCAATTTGATTGGAAGCATTTTCATCGTACAGATTGGTCACCGCCCTTTCGGACAGGGCCATATTCATGGTATGTGCAATTTGCTCTGGAGCCACACCATAAAGCATTGCCTTTTCCTTGTCTATGATAAACTCATATTTTATCTGGTCCGCCTCCACCATCCAATCTACATCCACAACATCAGAGGTGTTTTTCAAAATCTGCTGCACCTGATCCGCAATGTCTATCTGTGTGTTGTAGTCAGGGCCGTAAATTTCCCCAACAATAGTAGATAACACCGGAGGTCCTGGTGGCACCTCTACAATCTTAATATTGGCATTGAATTTTTCCCCAATACGCTGAATTTCTGGACGCAACAAACTGGCTATATCATGACTTTGGGCACTTCTATCGCCCTTATCCACTAAATTCACCTGAATATCGGCCATATTACTACCTCCCCTCATGTCGTAATGTCGGACAAGACCGTTGAAGGTTATCGGAGCCGAAGTCCCTACATAACTTTGGTAGTTTACAACTTCTGGACGGGTATTCAGGTATTGGGCAATCTCCCTGGCCACTACTCCCGTACGTTCCAAAGTGGTACCTTCGGGCATGTCTATGACGACCTGAAATTCATTCTTATTGTCAAATGGCAACATTTTAACCGCTACCGATTTGGTAAAGAACATCCCAATAGACCCCAATAACAACAAAAATGTAATTCCTAAAAACAACCAACGTTTCTTCTTGTTCTCGATCAAAGGACTTTCAAACTTGTTGTACATTCTATATATAAAAGTTTCCTCCAAGGGCTTTTCTTTCTTTTCCTCTCCTTTTTTATCCTTCTCCCTTAGGAATATATATCCTAGATAAGGGGTAATGGTCAAGGCAACAAAAAGGGACAACAACATGGCAATGGAAGCTCCAATAGGCATTGGGGACATATATGGTCCCATAAGGCCCGATACAAATGCCATAGGCAATACAGAGGCAATTACCGTGAACGTGGCCAAAATAGTCGGATTCCCAACTTCATTAATGGCATACAAGGCAGCCTATTTAAACGGTAAGCGTTTCATTTTAAAATGCCGGTGCATGTTTTCCGCGATAATAATGGAGTCGTCCACCACTATACCCGTAACGAAAACCAAGGCAAATAAGGTTATACGATTCAGCGTATAATCCAACATATAATAGCTAAGTAAGGTAAGGGCAAAGGTTATAGGTACCGAAAGAAACACTACCAATCCTCCACGCCATCCCATGGCCAACATCACTACAAAGGTTACCGCAATAATCGCCCCAATTAGGTGCATTAACAATTCCGACACCTTATGGGAGGCCGTTTCCCCGTAATTTCGGGTCACCTCCACATGCACATCATCCGGAATTAGATTCTTTTTTAAATGATCAACTTTATCCAAAATAATATCGGAAATCTTCATAGCGTCAGCGCCTTTGCGCTTGGCTACGGAAATAGTCACGGCAGGATACTCGCTTTTATAGATTTCCCCATTTTCACTACCCTGCCCAAAGCCTAGGGATACATATTCCTTGGGAATTTCGGGTCCGTCCTGTATACTGGCAATTTGCTTTAAATAAATGGGGCGGTTCTGTTGTACCCCTACTACCAAATTTTCCACATCGGTTGCAGTTTCCAGAAATTTACCGGTGGTCACTATAAATTCGGTATCATTTTTATCAAACGTACCTCCGCTTAATTGTTGGTTATTAGCCTTTATCATTTGGGCTACAGACAGAAAATCCAATCCGCTTTCGGCCAATTTATCCTTGTCCAATACCACCCTTAATTGACGATTTCGGCCACCAATTTTTTGGGTGGCGGACACATCGTTTATCTTTTCAATTTCATCCGTAAGTTCCTGCGCAATTTGCTTTAATTGGTAATCGTCGTAATACTCGCTCCATAAGGTGAGGCCAAGCATGGGAACATCATCTATTGCCCTGGTTTTTATCAATGGAAAAGTTACCCCTTGTGGCATTTCATCCATATGCTTATTGATCTCGTTCTGGAGTTTAACAAACGAACGTTCAATATCCTCGCCCACATAGAACTGCACTATAACCATCCCCTGCTCTTCCATGGAGGTAGAGTAGACGTATTCCACACCCTTAATATTGGAAATTAATTTTTCCAACGGTTTGGTCACCCTACTTTCCACTTCGGTAGGACTAGCCCCTGGGTAACCCACAAAGATATCGGCCATGGGCACATCTATCTGAGGCTCTTCCTCCCGTGGAATCAGGAACGAACTGTACACCCCAATGACCATGAATACGATCATTAAAAGGACCGTTAACTTGGAACCTATAAACGCTTTGGCAATTTTGCCTGCTAATCCTTCTTTCATCTTTTCTTATTGTTTTTGTATTTGGGCGTTTCCTTCGCATGACAATCATATCGGCAAGGTCTTTTCTTATACCTACAAGGTTTTGAAAACCTTGCAGGAGTGCGGACCTTGCAGGAAGATCATGCAGGAATGCTCAGGTCGGGCTTTCCGCTTTTACTCCAGCTCCTTTTTAGCCTAAATACGCTAAAAAGACCTGGGGTAACTACTGCAATCCCCGCCTACCGGCAGGCAGGCCTAACGCAAATCCGTTTTTTTAATCTTCAGTTATTGGATACTTATTTTGGCCCCATTGAACAACTTCCCATCTGCCGATATTATGTAATCTTCCTCGGCGGAAAGTCCGGACAATACTTCAACACTGTCTCCAAAAGTCCTACCCAACCGCAACCAGCGCAAAAGTGCCGTATTGCTTTCACTAACCGTATATACCCCGGATAACTGACCGTTGTGAACCACAGCATCCAAGGGAATAAGTACTATATTGGTGTTTTTCTTTTTTACCGTTGGAAATTGCACAGTAGCATACATTCCGGAAAGCAAATTATACTCGGATTTGTCCAGCATCACCTTAACCATATATTGACCTCCTGTATTTTTTGCCGATGTACTTACTTCCACCACTTTCCCCTTAACAGATTGGTTAAGGGTCTTTATCAGGACAAGAACTTCCGAATCGGCCTTGATCTGAAGGATTTCGGATTCGGGTATCATGGCCAATACTTGAAAATCCCCAGGACTTTCCATTTCCAATAAGGGCATTCCTGGATTTGCCATATCCCCAACCTTAATAAACTTATTGGTTACAACCCCATTAAAAGGGGCCCGTATATTGCTATATGAAAATTGTGCGTTTACCTCGTTTTTCATTTGTTTGGCCGCTTCCAGCCGTGCCTTTGCCATGTTATAATTGGCTGTAATATCGTCCAGTTCCTTTTGGGAAGCACTGTTCTCATTAAACAAAGCCGTAAATCTATTGTAATCTTTTTCGGCGTTGTTAAAAGCAGCGGTTGCTTCTGTAATACCTGCATTTACTTGGGCCAGTTTGGCGGATATATCTGCATTGTTTATGCTTATCAATAGCTGACCACTATTAACTTTATCCCCAACTTGAACATAGATATTATCTACATACCCCATCATTCGGGTACTAAGGTTGGCACTGTTTACTGCCTCTATCTTTCCACTAGCGGATAGGAAATTACCACCGCTATGTTCAGAAACCGTATTCACTTTAACGGCAACAGCGGGAGAATTATCCGGCACCGCTTTTTTGTCCTCGTTCCCACAACTGGAAATAGTTATGACTAGGGTAATGAGTGCTGCTATGTATAATTTTGTTTGCATTTTTCTTTTAATTTTTAGTGCTGGGTGTAAATATTTCTTTTTATGGTTTCTTATATTGATTGTCTTAGACGCATTATTCCTTGGTTAAGAACTTAACATAGGCCAAGGCATAGTTATAGTTAAAAATAGTAGTGTAATATTCCAATCTCTTTTGTGAGAATTGGGTTTCGGTATTTAATAGGTCGGTCGTTTTTTCCAAGCCTTGTTCAAACCTTTTGGTTCTTATGCGAAGGGATTCTTCCGACTGTTGTAAGGCCAGGGAGGTAAGCTCAAGATTATTTTTGGCATCTTGAAGCAACCGCATGGCCCTATTCAATTCTACCTGGCTCTCCGCCTTATATTGATGCAGTTCCAATTTGGATTTTTCGTATTCGGCCCTACTTTTTTGAGTTTTCCCAAAACGTTTGCTGCCTTCAAAAATGTTCCACTTTAATTCTGCACCGATCAAATATCCATTCGCATCGCCCTGAAAAACTTTATCATCGTGCAATTCATAGGTTCCAAACGCATTTAGGCTGGGAAGGAAACTCATTTTGTCCGCCCTGTACATTTGTTGGTAAGCCTCACTGGACAAGGTCATAGCCTGTAAGTCCTTTCTATTTTCGGGTAATCCTTCCGTAATAATATCACTGACCATGAGGGTCAAGGAGTCCGTTGGTTGTAAAAGGACATAGTTGTCATCGTTCATCAAAACCGACAGGTAATTGGAGACATTGTGGACATTGCTCTTGGCGTACTGCAACTGATTCTCTATTTCGGTAAGCCTCACCTCAACGGCCAGGACATCCGATTTTTTAAGATACCCCTGTTTAAAACTATTATCCGCCAAACGCTTATTTTCCATGGCGGCCTTTTTTGCCTGTTCCAAAACCGTGACCGACTTATACGCCAATTGCAATTGCATATAGGTCTTTTCTACCTCCAAGTCCATATAATCATTGGTCCTATCCGCTTTCAACTCTATAGCGTTTAATTTGGCTTTAGCCGCCTTACGTTGATAAATACCGTCCAGGTTCACCAAAGGCTGCTGCACTTGGATACGGGTAGCATAATCCTCGATCTGACTGGGATTGTTCAATAAAAGGGGATTAAAATCGGCCTGGGTCAAAATTTCCTGGTTCAATTTAGAACCAAATGCCATCAGGGGATTGGTGGTCGCAATCGCAGTATGGGATACACTTATATTGGGCAATATTACCGCATTGGATTGAGTAAAATCTCCCTTGGCAGACAAAACATCCTGTTGGGACATTTTTATGGTATTATTGTTTTCCCTCACTTTGGTCAGCACTTCTTCCTTGCTGATCAACACCCTTTCCTGTGACTGAACAAAGAACATAGTTCCCAAAAATGATAGTATGTATATGATATTCTTCATGTTTCAATTTATTTAAGACAAAATTAGGGGGAGTAAAAGGATTGCACAGTAACTAATGTTACTGATGAAAAAAGGTACTTCTTGGCGAGAAGTACCTTTTTAGATCTGTTAGATGATATTTATTTTTGACAAACTATTTCCTTGGGGTGCCAGTTTGGCCAGCGACAGTAACCTTAAAGTCCGGCGCAATTGTATTCCCAACAAAACGGTATTGCAGTGAAGGTAAAATAGAAATAGGAAATCCTCTTATTCTTCCCCAAACCACCAACTGGGTTTCTGAGGTTTTTTAACCAGATTAAACTTTTTTATGGAATGGGTGTATTATCTCCAACGCATATATCCACCCCTCAGGTCATATACCTTTTCAAAACCCATACCTACCAATTTATGAGCTGCCCTCTGACTCCTAGCACCTGAACGGCAATAAAGGTAAACGGGCTTTTCCTTGGACATTTTTTCAAAGGATCTTTCAAAGTTTCCCGAATTAAAAAAATCAATGTTTATGGCGTTTTTTATGTGGCCAGATCCGTATTCATTTGGTGTGCGAACATCCACCAGGAGAACCTTTTTCCCAGTTATCGCCTCTGAAAATGCCGACGGATCCAATATTTCTATTTTGTCGGATTTCTCTTTACTTGTTCCGAAAAGTGTACTAAAAATGGACATATTACTTTATTTAGAATTTTTGATAGGTGTATTTTAAAAAGGAAACCGCCACCTTTTACAATGACCGTTTCCTAATACAACCAACCAAAACATTTATACCGTAAAGGTAAGCTAGGCATATATTGTCCACAGCAACTTTTGTTACACATAATATATTCCAATAAAAAAGTGGATAAAGAATTCCCTCCCTCTTGAATACATATATGGCCCAATAAACTAATAAAACAATCTATGGCCGCACAACCTTCTTAAGACCCCTTAAAAAACAAATTTTAAACTCGGAAATGGTTAGCAACCAATATAATACAGCTGTTGCATTGAGGAAAGAATCGATTATTGCAATGGCGATATAATATATATTACTTAATACACATTATATATTAACCCAAACTAATATTTAATTGGTTTAATTGATTAAAATAAGTTAATATTATTGCACTATATAAAATGTAGGTAAAACTAGAAATCATAATAACCCCTTTTATCCACAAGATTTGAATGAATTAATCGAGGTAGATGAAATATTAAGTAAAAAAAATAAATTCAACCAAACCAACATACCTAAAACCCTTCTTTTAATTGATCACAAACAGGAAATAGCCATGCATAAATATCGTTTATTGCCCTTGGTTACGGTTTGCATCTTTTTTGCAATCCCTAACATATTTGCCCAAAAAGTGAATGAGTTCCCCAAAAAAACCGACCCCTTATATAAAAAAGTGGAAATGTTTGATAGGTTGATGCTAGGCAACCATTGGAACGAGGGGGCCATTATGCAGCATGTAATTTTTCCACCTGCCGGACTGGAGCAACCCATAGTAGGTTCTCAGGCCGATTGCCTAGATCCCACTTCCGAAATGTTGGCTGCCTATTCACATAAGTACGCCATTACCAAAGATACTAAGGATAGGAAAATAGCCAATGAAATATTCGAAGCCATTTTAAAATTGGAAAAAGTAACGGGTGTTGCAGGATTGGTTGCTCGCAGTTTTAACAAGACCAACGAACCGCTTTGGCACGAAGAAGTAATGTGGTACCACGAATGGCATCAATCGACATCCATGCCCGGTTACAGGTGGCTAGGCGATTTAAGTGCCGATAAATTCACTTCCATTTTCTACGGTGTGGGAACTTTCTGGGAGCTATGTGCCGATACTGAATACAAAGATAAAGCAGCAGCCCTCCTAGATCGATTTATAGGGCGGGTAGTGGACAATAATTTCAAACTTACGGATCTCGACGGAAAAATGACCTTGTGGGGCAACTTTTGCCCTAACCTTCCACACCAAGAACTCAACTCTTTGGAAATGTTGGCCGCACTTAAGGTAACGCACCATATTACAGGTAAGGAACGCTACAATGCCGCCTACCATATGCTAATAGACCGTTATCATTACGACGACCACCAAATTAATTCCAAAATCCTATTTCCAAAAGAATGGCGCAATGTTGGAGACGACTATCATGCTGCACGTTCCCTTTATATGATAATGCGCTTAGAGACGGATCCCAACCTTCTAAATAAATACCGAATGAATTTAAACAGACATTGGTACGATTGGAAGGATATAGACTTTACATGGGAAAGTAATATTTGGTTTTTAATGGTCTATAAGGTACTCACAGGCGAGGACATCTTTACTGAAGAAAAAAAACAAGGTATCAAGGACATGTGGGGATTTGAGCGCAACACCAGGGAATTTAAAATTCCCCAAAAAGATGGTAGTTTTAAAATGGTACGTTCGGAGGAAGAACGCACCGCAGCTGCCATGATCCGTAATTATTGGTTTGGTAGGTATTACGGTATAATTGATGAAAAATGGTAATCACAAATAATATGAACCCTATGAAAATTGCTTTATCATTTCTAATTTTGATCATAAGCCTGCACCATGCGGTTGGACAAGAAAAACCAACTCCTCCCGAAGGAATGGTTTATGTTCCTGCAGGAGAATTCATCATGGGCAGCACCTATGGCGACCCAGATGAGCGACCTCAACAAATTGCTAGCACAAAGGCATTTTGTATAGACAAATACGAAGTAAGCAATGCAGAATTTGCAGAATTCGATCCAACTTTTAAATTCCCACCGGAAAAAAAGAACAATGCCGTAATTGTCACCTGGTCAAAAGCCAACGCCTACGCCAAATGGGCTGGCAAAAGATTGCCCACAGAAAAAGAATGGGAAAAAGCGGCAAGGGGTATTGATGGCCGTGTGTTTCCATGGGGAGATACCTATGACAACACCTATGTTGTGTGGGACCAAAAAGAAACCAGGGGGGCTTCCATAGCCAAACCTGCAAGTCCCTATGGCTGCTATGACATGGCGGGCAGTGTTTGGGAGTGGACGTCGGATTGGTATAAACCCTACCCCGGCAATAAGGTGCCCATGGAACAATATGGCGAAACCTACAAAGTAATGCGGGGCGGATCCAATTTTAACAACCACTCCTTTATTCGCACCTCACAACGCTATTATGTGTTACCGGAAAAAATACACGTTTACCCTGTTGGCATACGATGTGTAAAGGACATAAATTAGAACAACGCCCCTATAAAAAATATTATAATATAAAAATGTCGCACAAGATGAAAAGACTATTAAGAATTTGGCTGCTATTGATTGGTATTGGCAGTATGCTGTCTTGCGAAAAGGAACAGCCTAAAACCTTGGACCTTTCCCAAGCAAACATTGTGATATCGGCTCAGGTTGAATCACCCGTACAGGAAACAGCCGGTAACATTCTTTTGGAAGAAATTGCAAAACGAACAGATCTGCAACTAGGATTACAAAATAATTGGGATTCCGAGACCACCATTGCCCTTACCTTGGCCAATGAAAAGGAACTATTTGGGGAAAAAGTTCCTACCAGGGATGGTGACGATAGGCATGAACTCAAGAAAGAAGGCTATCGTATTTTTCATGAGACCAAAGGCAATAAGAACACCATATGGGTCATTGGCGCAGATGAAAGAGGAATTCTTTATGGGATTGGCAAACTATTGAGAACCGCTAAAATAAGTAAGAACCAAATATCACTTATTCTTAGCATTGATTTTTCCGAATCTCCGGAATACGCCCTTCGCGGACATCAATTTGGGTATCGGAATACCGCCAATTCCTGGGACTCCTGGACCGTAGAACAATTTGATCAACATTTTAGGGAACAGGTTCTTTTTGGAGCCAATAGTTTTGAAAATATTCCCTTTCAAGAAGCCGATTCAAGTCCCCACTTTAAAGTAGACCCGCAGGTCATGGAGGTGGAATTAAGCAAAATATGCGAAAAATACGATGCCGATTATTGGGTCTGGACACCTGCACCGCATGACCTCACCATAAAAAATGCCCATGAGGACGGACTTGCAGAGCAAGAGGCCTTTTATGCAAAATGTCCAAGATTGGACGGTGTATTTGTTCCTGGAGGTGACCCGGGTGAAAACCATCCTGCCCAGCTAATACCCTATTTAAATGACCTGTCCGAAATATTGCACAAATACCATCCAAATGCCGGTATTTGGGTTTCCTTACAGGGTTTTAATAAAGAAAAAGTGGAATATTTTTTTAATTACCTAAAATCTGATAGTCCTGATTGGCTTAAAGGGGTTGTTTATGGACCAAGTAGTCCGCCCATAGATTTGGAACGGGAAATGTTGCCAAAAAAATATCTGCACCGCTTTTATCCAGATATTACCCATACCGTTAGGTGTCAGTATCCAGTTGATAATTGGGATCAGGCTTATGGATTGACCTTGGGAAGGGAGCCTATTAACCCACAACCACTCATGTACACCCAACTTTTTAGGAGAGACACCAAATATACCGATGGCTTTATTACCTATTCCGATGGTTCCCATGACGACGTTAATAAAGTTTTATGGAGCCAATTGGGTTGGGATTCCAAGAAAAACCCCAAAGATATCATCTATGAATACACTCAATTCTTCTTTGGCCCAGAGGTAGCCGAGGAAGCCGCCCAAGGCATATTTGACTTGGAAAAAAATTGGCACGGGCCCATTTTGGAAAACAATTCCATTAAAGAAACCCTAGCATTGTGGAAAGGCTTGGAAGAAAACAACCCCGGTCTGGCAAATAATTGGAGATGGCAACAATTAATAATGCGCGCCTATTATGACGCCTATATTCAAGACCGACTTGCCTACGAAAAAAGATTGGAAGACGAAGCGTATGAAATACTGGCCATGGCCAATACCATTGGGGCAGATAAGGCTATGAACGATGCCCTTCAACACATTAATAAAGCAGATACCGAATTGGTTTCCCAAGACCTAAAGGAAAAGGTTTTTGAATATGGCGAGAAACTATTTCAATCCATTGGAGCACAGACCAGCGTGGAGAAATACCAGGCACGTAGTGCAGAAAGAGGGGCTATTTTGGATTTTATAGATTATCCCTTGAACAATAGATGGTGGTTGGAGGACGAATTTAATAAAATTGGCAAATTAAAATCGGAAGCAGAAAAGCTAGCGCGATTGGAATTTATTAAAAACTATGAGTCTCCCGGAGAAGGCAGTTTTTACGACAATATTTCCAGTGCGGATGCCAAGCATGTAACCTCCAAAACCGATGATGCCATAGACTTCCTATGGGAAAATGATGGTTTAAGCAGAAAGCGGCTCTCTACCCAATTGTTCCAATTTACCCCTACCTTGGAATACAATGATCTGGATCCCGATTCCAATTATTTAATCCGTGTTTCAGGTTATGGAGAGGCCCTATTAAGAGCCAATGGAGAACGCCTAAAACCTACCAAATATGAAAAAGGTTTTGAGGAGTTTAAGGAATTTCCCCTACCTAAAAATCTGATCAAGGATGGCAAATTAAATATCAGCTTTGACAAGCCCGATGAGGAACATTTGAATTGGAGAAAACAATCCCGGGTAACCGACGTTTGGCTTATTAAACAACAATAATATGTTTGACAAAAAGGAGCTTTATCCCCTCAAAGGAATTGTTACCGTGCTTAACACTCCTTTTACTACAGAGGACAGTATTGACCTTGTAGCATTAAAAAATAATGTAATAGAGGCTCTAGAGGCAGGTGTTGCCGGAATCTTAGTACCTGCTATGGCGGCGGAAGTATATAAATTGTCCAAAACGGAACGGATAAAAATGCTGAGCTTGGTCTTGGAAACCGTAGGTGATAAGATTCCTGTTATAGCTGGTGCAGGGGAACAGGATGTATACAAAAGCAAAGAACTCTTAAAAGCCTATATGGACTTAGGTTGTAAAAACGTATTGTTTCAAATTCCATATGTTGATGATAGCCAATTTCGAAATCATTTTATGCAATTGGCAGCCCTTGATCCAGAGATGATCATGTTACAGGATTGGGATGCTACGGGATACGGCCTATCGGACGAACTTATATGTGATTTGTTCGAAAAAGTGCCTGCATTCAAATGTTTAAAAATCGAAACCGTTCCGGCAGGCCCAAAATATTCCCGTATTTTGGAACTGACCCAAGGCAAATTAAACCTTAGTGGAGGCTGGGCGGTTACTCAAATGATGGAAGGGCTTCAAAGAGGAGTACACGCCTTTATGCCAACAGGCATGCATTTAATTTACACCACAATATATCGCCTATTTGAAGAAGGGAAGATTATGGAGGCAGAAGCCTTGTTCGAGAAAATAATTCCCGTATTGGCGTTTTCCAATCAACATCTGGATATCTCCATACATTTTTTTAAACGCTTATTGTACCGCCAAGGAATTTATAACACCCCCAACGTACGTAATCCCATTATGCCCTTTGATGCCTTGCATCAAAAATTAGCAGACAGACATATAGACAAAATACTGCAGCTTGAAAACGAACTGGCTACGCAAAGCAGATAAATCCTGACATTGCAGAGAGCCCCACAGGCAATCACATCCTAGGTTCTTACAAGACTGTGGGATAAAAGGCACAATAGGCAATATATTATCTGTTTTAAATAATATAGTTGTGGTGCACCCCTATCTTTTAAATTTACTTTGTTCTTAACAAAAGAAAATATATGGCATTAGAATTAAAAGGGATTATACCCCCGATGGTTACCCCACTTACCGCTGAAGGTGGTTTGGATGAAAAAGGATTGGAAAAATTAATAGAGCACCTAATTACCGGTGGCGTACACGGTATTTTCCTCTTAGGCACCAATGGGGAAGCTCCCAGTCTTAGCTATGCTTTGCGCAAAGAGCTTATTACAAAAGCTTGTAAATATATCAGCGGACGGGTTCCCGTACTAGTGGGAATAACCGACACCTCTTTTAATGGTTCCTTGGATATTGCTGCCCACTCCAAAGACGCTGGTGCCACTGCAGTTGTGGTAGCCCCTCCTTATTATCTTCCCATTTCCCAGGAAGAAATGATCGACTATTTGGAGCGATTAATTCCACAATTGTCATTACCGGTTATGATGTACAATATGCCTAGCTGTACTAAACTTCACCTTTCCTTGGAGACCGTTAAAAAGGCCAAGGAATTAGGAGCTATCGGCATTAAGGACAGCTCTGGGGATATGTCTTATTTTTACTCCCTTATAGAAGCGTTTAAAGAAACACCGGAATTCTCCATTATTGTGGGGACGGAAATGTTTCTACCGGAAACCATACTGTATGGTGGTCATGGGGCCGTTGCCGGTGGGGCAAATTTCTTGCCGGAATTATTTGTTGATCTTTACAACGCCTCGGTAGCAAATAATTTAGAAGATATAAAAATACTGCGTAGCAAGGTAGCCTTTGTAAACAGCACCATTTATTGTGTAGGCAAGAATTCCTCCAGAATTACAAAAGGTATAAAATGTGCCCTATCCGTAATGGACATTTGTGAGGACCATATGGCACTACCGTTACGAAAATTTGAAAATAAGGAACGTCAGAAGGTAAAACAGTTTTTAGACCAGTTCGAAGGTTCAAAAGTCATATAAAAATAGTAATGGACAAAAAACTAAAATGGGGTATTTTGGGCACTGCCCATATTGCTACGGAATACGTAATTCCGGCAATGCTCAACTGCCTACTTGGTGATGTTCATGCTATTGCCTCTAGGAATTTGGACAAGGCAAAGGATATATCCGAGCGATTTAAAATTCCAAACTTTTACGGTTCTTACGAAGAATTACTTACCGATAAGGAGGTAGAAGCTGTCTATATTCCGCTACCCAATCATCTTCATGTAGCATGGGCCATAAAAGCCTTGGAAGCGAACAAGCATGTCTTGGTTGAAAAACCTGTAGGACTATCCAGTAAGGAAGCCGAAAAGTTGTTGAAGGCCTCTCAAACATATCCTCATCTAAAGGTTATGGAAGCCTTTATGTACAGGCATCATCCTCAATGGATAAAGAGCAAGGAATTAGTGGACCAAAAGGTAATTGGTGAACTTAAAACCATTCAATCTTCCTTCTCATTTTTTGAGGATGATCCCAATAGCATTGTAAACAGCAAAGAGTTCGGGGGTGGTAGTTTAATGGATATTGGCTGCTACCCCATATCCCTTTCACGTTTTTTGTTCAATTCGGAACCTAAGAGTATATCCGCGGTCATTGACTATCATCCAGATTTCAAGGTAGATATTTTAGCCTCAGGAATATTGGAGTTTGAAACCGGGACTTCGGTATTCTTCAGCTCAACACAATTGGCGGACAATCAACAGGCACAAATTTTTGGAACCAAAGGGAACATAAAATTTGAACTGCCTTTTAATCCCCCTACAGATAGGCCTGCAAAAATATGGGTTACTATAGACGATGAATGCCGAACCATAGAATTTGATATCTGTAATCAATACACAATCCAGGCAGATCTTTTTGCGCAGGCCATAAAAAACAATACTCCAGTGCCTACTCCCCTAGAAGATGCTGTTAAGAATATGGTCGTTATTGAAAAGTTGAAGGAAAGCAATTTAAAAAAAGAACGAATAAATCTATAGCCTTACCAGGTTCATAATTGAATCGACCTCTGTTTATTCCTCTCAATTATTGGACAAAATAAAGCCCAATCCTTTCCAAGAAGGGATTGGGCTTACTTTATAAAATTTGGATTCTTATTACGGGTAAATTTAATTCTTGATAAAACGCTTCACCAAAGCCTCCCCTAGATCATTTCGCCCCATAATATAATACATGCCATTGGCCATATCCTCAACATTCATTTCATTATCGTCGCTACCTGTCATGGTTCTAACGAAAATACCAGTATGGGTATATACGTCCCAATTGGAATTAGGACTTACCCCTTCTCCTGTTATTCGGATTTTAGAGGTGGAAGGATTTGGAAATAATACCACGGAACCTACTTCCTCCATTGGTGGGCCAAAATTGAAAGTCGACATCTTTAATGCAACAGCTCCCGAAGAGGCACTATTGTTGCCTGCGGGCCCCAGTAATTGTATTTCTGCCAATTGTGTCTCAGGTTGATTATCATCATTCTTGGTAATAACCAATTTGTAGTGTGAAAATGCATTGGTATTCGAGAATGTCCATTCCTTTTTTTCATATCGCTCTAAAAACCTGATACCCGTCTGCTCTGTCAATAAATTGTAGTTCTCTCCATCATTCGAGGCATAAAGCTTGAATTTTTCGGGATCTGTACCTAAGTTATCATCGGAACTTACCAAGGCCAACTTGTTAACAATCTTGGTCGTAGGGAACTCTATTTGTATCCAAGTGGGATTGTTATTCTTGGGGATTCCAGAAGCATCCACCCATTTGGAAAAATCGTTTGACCTATAACGATCGTCGAACGCCTTATACCGACTCTCTCCATCATTCTTTTCGGACCTAGCCGTAATAATTCCTCCAAAATCGGTGTGGTCTACCTCGGTATCCTGGGATAGGACCGTTATATAACCTGTTTTAACCAGTTCATCTTCCCCTGCAATATTAGCCACTTTCAAACCAACATCGTAAACGCCTGGGGCTGCATAATTTACAACTGGATTTTGAAGATTGCTGGTTGCTGGGGTTCCTCCTTCAAAGGTCCAAGACCAGGATGTTGGGCCATCCAAGGATTGATCGGTGAAAGTTACACTCTCCCCTTCCACCACTGTGGTACGATTGGCGGAAAATTCAGCAATCGGAACAGGTGTGTTGTCATTATGAATCTTTATCTGTCCAATATTAATATTGAAATTATTCACTGCACTGGTAGACAACATCTCGAAGCCAAGTATAGCTATTTCCTTACCATTATATTGACCCAAATCTATTCTTTTGGTATGCCATCCATTATCCGGACTATCGCCTAAATCCATTGTTATAAAATTATCGGGGTCATCGGAAAAGGATAACATAAGTTTTGTATTACTCGGGATGGCCGCACCCATTTTAAAAGTAAGGTCTATTTTCGTAATGGGAGAAATACCAAGTTTTGTTTTGTAGAGCTTTAAACGATTGACATCACCTGCATTTAGACTACCTGATATATTTAGGGAAGTTCCCCCTTCGAAGGCTTGCGAAAAGTCGAAATTAGGTGTCAAAGCACTGTTGCCAGTCAAGGAAAATTGCCAGGTTGGTAGGATATCTTGCTTAGCCATATCGTGCCAATCCCTAACCGTTTCATTGCCACCAGAAGCAAATAACCTACCGTGTCCCGTATTAAAACTGGTTTTAAAGGGTAGACTTGTAATGACCGACTTCGCAGGAATATAGTGGCCCATTCCCTTCCATTTTCCGGAAGCATCAGCTTGATCTATATCTCGATCATCCCCCGAAAACAATCTTCTTTCCGTGTCATAGAAATTTTGAACCTCATTGGGGTCGTTCCTATAATTATTGAATTTGGCATAAGTGAAATTTGTGGCGAATAAGGCAATTGAGGTAAGGGGGTCGGAAATATTTCCGCCATTAAATATTTGATCTATCCAGGTTACATCATCAAAAGCGGGTTGGGCATTTCTATCTGGCCAAAGATCTGCCCCCATATAAACATCAAATTTACTTCTTCCCAGTATAGTGGTATAATTGGAAGAATTTTGGACATAGGCTGAATTCCAATTGTAATTTGTGAACATTGCATCTGAAGTACGCTTTAGGTTTTCCAAGTCTTGTAGATAGGCATCGTTCAAAGAATTTAATTGATTTTGCCAAATAACCGGTCCTGTTTCTATCATGGCATCGTACCAATGGATTTCCATTCCTGCCGGTTTATTTTCCTGAAGGTAGGCCATAAACGTTCTCATGGCGGTTGCGACGGCCAACGAGGTGGAGGTTTCCTGATTAAACAGCCATCCATCAAAACCATAATAAGTTGCAATTTCGATCAGTTTGTCCGCTGCAATAAAATTGCCATTGGCATCCTGTTCCATAAAATTATCTATAACCGCAGAATTTCCTCCCCAGGCGGTAGGGGCAAAGAATACCGAACCAATTACTTTTACACCATTCTTATGTGCTGCATTTACCCAAGGGGCCGAGGGCATTACAATATTCTGGGAGGCCGTACCACCAAACCAGTTCAGCACGTCTATGTACTGCCAATGCATGAAATTGAACAGATTAAATTGGTTTTGTTCGGTCATATAATTACCTAAATTATTTATCCCATCAGGGGCCGATAGTACTTTGATATCAGTACTAAGATTGGGATTCAATTGAGAATCGGTGGCAGTGAACCGTTGGGCAAGAGGAACTGTAGCTACGTTATTTGCATTTGCTGTAGGACCCGTAGGACTCCAAATTTTCAATTGGTCCACATTAAGCACATAGGGTGGAGAACCACCTTCAATTTGTGCCTTGGCAATAGGAACTACAAATAAACTAAGAAGTACGAAAAAGATTAAATTGAGTAGTTGTTTTTTCATAATGGGGGATTTTAATGAACTAACACCTTGGATAATAGTTATATATATTTTGTCCCAGGTGCATAGTTTGATTTGATTTTAAGATAGGGGATTATTCCATTTTAGCCCCCAAATTTTCGATGAACAACATCTGTGACATTTCCAACGCCGGCAAATCTATATAAAATCCATAAAAAAAGTATGCTTTAATTACGAAATATTAAAATTTATGCATCATAAATCTACAATTTCGCTATTTTATCAATTCCTTTAAAGTCCAATAGCTTTTCTTATCCGGATTTTTGGCACGGATATCCCTAACATCATTTTCATGGATCATGGTAGTATCGTTCATGGAACGGATGTAGGTAGCCACATGGCCGATCCAATCATCATCATTGGAGCCCATTGGTAGCATAATGCCATATTCCTTTCCATCTATTGGTCCGGTAAGTCCGTTTAGAAGAATTTTTACGAGCACTTCCTTATCGCCCATAACTCTTGGTGAACCAATTAAGGAGGGTGCGATCAGGGAATTTTCGCCATTGGGAACCCCTTTTAGGTCTGGGCCATGGCAGGTAACACAGGTCTGTTTATAAATATCATATCCGTCCAAAGCCCTCCATTTATGACCATTGCTTCTATTGGCCAGCCTATGTTTCAATTTTAGCAAATCTGAGTCTTTTGCTTTTAAACCTAGTGCCACGGAAGCAGCAACCAACTCATTGTCACCATATTCTTCTGCGATTGAACTCAAGAGATCTGCGCCTTCAGTACTTTTGGAATAACGTAAACTCAACACCAATTGGTTTACTACGTTAATGTCGGCATCTGTTTGCAATTTGGCCAAGGCTTGCATAATGTCTTGATCTTCTTTCTTCAAGAATTCCTCACTCAATCTTATAGCCGTAATACGTACCCTGGGATCCACATCATTTAGCTTTTCAAGAATAAGAGGCTTATCCAAAACACCTAATCCTTCCAATGTCCAAAGCGCATGAACCCTTTCGCGAGGATAGTCCTTATCTCCAAAGTTTTTTGTCCAAAAAGACTCATTATCCCTTGCTAATTCCTTCAGCTTCGGCACAACACTCATATCTCCTTTTAATATGATCAGCTTTTGGGCCGTATTTCTATACCATCCGTTGGGGTGTCCTAAATAATCCACTAGTTTCTCGGCGGATTTATCCAAAAGGTTGGGTTTTCCATCTGGCTCAATCTCCTCGTGGACAATACGATATATCCTTCCTCTTCCAATGTTCTTGTCCAACCCTTTGCGGAGAATAACCGGTCTTAAATGACTTCCTTCCCTTGTCCAGTTTCCCTCTTGAATAATTCCTCGGTACATATCAACAATGTAAAGGCTCCCATCAGGTCCTGTTTGTGCCTGCACAGGTCTAAAGTTCAAATCCGTGGAAGCTAAAAACTCGGCCTCATCATAGGCATTATATAGTACTTTTTTACCGTTCTCATTTTTTATTTTTGCCCTGCGTATCAACCTGCCCACGGGTTCTGGAATAAATAAGTCTCCATAAGTGGACGGAGGTAATTTATCACCCCTAAATATTTCTTGTCCGGCTACCCCGGTAAATTTATTCAGGGTGCCATCTTCCTTCAATCTTAATTCTGCACCACCCTGAACATCAGGTGTACCCACCACTGGCCATGGTTCCATAAATCCTTCCGAGATCTGTCCTTCTAGGTCCACTTCTCCGTATATTGGTGGTACCTGAAAACCATAGGCCGCAGTTTCTCCACCTGCAGATGAATAATACATATTTCCTAAATCGTCCTGGGTTAGCCCCCATTGTCCACTGGAACCATCTACGAGGGAATCTACTTGTATTCCGTCCTTATTAAACCTGAACCGCAATGGATTGTAGGTGGTATACACCCAATTATCCAAGTTCCATACCAAACCACTCTGTTGGTGCTCCAGGTTACCACCCCTCCTTTTTGGGTTTTCATAAACCCTAATTTTTTCGTCGGCCACACCGTCATTATCGGTATCCCTATAGCTCCATAAATCATAGGAATAAGTTTCATTCACTATAAGTCGGTCATCCAAGGGTAAAATCATCCTTGGTAGAAGAAGACTATCGATGAACACTGTGCTCTTATCCATTTTTCCATCCCCATCCAAATCTACCAACAGTTTTATCTGACTAGTAGGTTCGTCTTCCCCGACTGCATCCACATTTTGCATATAGGTGCTCATTTCAGCCACATACATCTTGCCATTGCCATCCCACGCTATAGCAACCGGCTCGTTGACCATGGGTTCACTTGCAACCAATTCTATCCTGTATCCTTCGGGTAGATAAAACTTTTTCAGACTTTCTTCAGGAGAAAGAAAATCCGATGGCGCTTCCCTTACAATTTCCGGTTTTTCATAAATTTTATCCTTGTATTCCTTTTTTCCACAACTTACAATGACCAGAAGAAGCAGGGTCACTTTTAATCTATTCATATTCAACATATTACTATATCTGTGCTTTTGGTTGGATCAAATTTAACTTTTAATACGTATTAATTGCCGTCTTTTGGAGGTCTTTTATGCCAATATGAAGCGAGAATAGAACCCGTTATGTTCATCAAAGGTCCAAAAACGGCCGGTGCCAGACCCATGGTCGCTATCTTACCCAAAGAATTGGCTATCCCTGAGGCAAGGCCCCCATTTTGCATCCCAACTTCCAGTGCAATCGTACGTGAATCCTGCTCATTCAACTTCAATAGTCGAGCATACCAGTACCCTAGCATGTACCCAAATAAGTTGTGGATAAGTACCAATAACATTAAGATTCCGCCTATATCCAAAAGGCTGTCTCTGCCAGCTGCCGTTATCACTACAATTATAAGGCCAATACCCAACATGGAGATTACCGGCAGTGCCTTGTCCATCCATTTAGCCTTATCTCCCCTCAAACGGTTAAACAACAGACCAACACCGAGGGGCAAAATAATCATCTTTACAATACTCCACATCATATCCAACACATCAATCTCTATAAATTCGCCAGCCAAGAACTTCATAAGAAGTGGTGTTACAAAAGGAGCAAGAATTGTGGAGATGGAGGTAATTGTGATCGAGAGCGCTAGGTTGGCCTTCGCCAAATATGCCATTACATTGGATGCCACCCCACTAGGGGAACAGCCGATCAGAACGATCCCTGCCGCGATTTCCGGTGGAAAGTTGCTATATTTTGCCAGGACAAAACCCATGATGGGCATAATACCCAACTGTGCCGTGACCCCGACCATTACCCCTTTGGGCGACTTGATAACTTCTGCAAAATCGCCAAGTTTCATTGAGGTTCCCATACCGAACATAATGAGTTGGATCAAGGGTATGATCAGTGCGGTAAGCTTAAAATCGCCTATCTGCAAAAAGTATTGGGGGTAATATAACGCCAGGGCTACTCCGGCAAATATGGAGGCTGTAAATACATAACTGCTCAGGGACTTATATCCACTGAAGCCAAAGGCCAGAAGTGCAAAAAAGGCCATTATCAATAGCCCGGCATGTTCAATATTATGGGTAAAGATCATGCCCAAAATTGCCAACAGAAATATGGCGGCCATGCCAAGACAAATGGAATAAATATTCAATTTTTTCAAAATAGTTTGGTTTAGGTTATTGTGGTTCTAGCTGGGCAATTTATAAGCCTGTCTAGCCAAAAGCCGAAGTTTGCCGTCCTTCCCTTTTTGATAGACCTGCATATTGCCGATACGAACCTCCACAGGTTCCCCGGCATTGGTGCCTTTGGCCAAAAAAATATGTCTAACAATTGCTGTATTCCCAGAAATATGGATGGTCTGGTCAGCAGCTTCCAAAGACAAAAAATCGAACGGGCCGTTCACTAAATCATCTATAAACGCGTCTTTGTTCTGAATAAGTCCGCTCGAATGACCATAGGTAAGTTCCTCAGAGCACAGCGTTTCCATGAGTTCCGCGGTCGGATTTACCATGACTTTATTAAAAGCTGTCACAGCCTTTTGAACTTCATCAATGGTGGGCAGATCTTGCCCTTCCATGGTAGTACTAGTAGAAGTTTCAGACTTCGTGTGATCTGTATTTTGCTTACACCCCATCAATATGAACAGGGCGAAAAAAACAATGATCCAGCTGCTTTTTATTTTGTGATCTTCTTTTTGATCCTTGACTTTCATTAATTCCTGTAGTCCGATTACCATGTCCTTTTACTTAAAATTTTATTCAAAGTCTCCTTGGACATTTTTACCAATTCCGGATGTTTGTCCAGCCATTCAAAGAATTCCGCTTTTAGCTTTTCGTTCCAATCACTATCTATCTCTCCTGTAGAATATTTTTTGGTCTTTACCATCTCAAAACCAAACTGGTCCTTAAGAGCTACAAACTCCGCAGTGCTTACTACCTGTTCGGCCAAATGCGCAGGAATAAAAAGTACACCTTCCCTTTTGGCAAGCACAAGATCTCCGGGCAATACCATTACCTGGCCTATCCGTATTGGGGTATTGAGTCCCATAAGTACTTCTTCCTCCAAAAAGGATGGGTGAAAATCCCTTACAAAGGCATTGAATCCTTCTATCTGGCTTATACTCTCCAGATCCCTTGCACTGCCATTAAAAACCACTCCGTTGCCCGACTTGCTGTAAATGGAAGTTGCCAGGGTAGCACCCATAAGTGTACCTGCATCGATCTTGCCAAAGCTATCGGCCACATAAACGTCGCCTTTAGTGAGTACCTCAATGGGCCATGAATTGGTATTTCCCTTCCTACCCTGCGAATTTATTCCCCTTTCCTTAACGCTCTTCTCCACATCGGGGCGGCTCGGCATGAACAATGCCGTAAGTGCCCTACCCACAACAGGAACTTCATCGTGTACCATTTTCCAATTGCCCTCGAACTGATTTTTATATCCTTCGTTTTCAAGGACCGTCCATGCATCATCGATACCAATTTTTTTTGCCCGTTCCAAAAGATCGTCTGGAATTTTTGGACGCCCATCGTTAAACCGTTCCCCTTTCCATTCAGAAGTCAGGAAAATCAATTCCTCCTTGGGAATGGTCTGTCCAAATACATTAAAAGTGAGTAAAAATGAGAAAAGGATTAGTACAATTATATTGAACTTCATTGTGCAAAAAGGTTTATAAGATGTTGATCGGTTTACTAGTCCAACGCGGCTATACAGTCCATTTCCACCAAGGAATTCCCGGGAACGCCACCATAAGTAGCAACAGTAGTCCTTACAGGTGGGTTAGGTCCAAAACGGCCCCTGAACACTTCGTTCATGCCTTTGTAGTCCGCCAAATCTGCCAAATAAACATTTACCTTGAGTACCTTTTCCATGGAAGAACCATGTTTTTTCAGCTCCTTTTCCAGCTCTTGCAATACTATTTCGGTATGTGCCTTGATCTCATAAGGTTCCACATGCGCGCCCTTCCCTGCAATATAAAGAGTATTCCCGTGTTTTACGCCTCCTGAAAATAATGGAATATCCTGATCCATGACGATGTCACCTACGACTTCTTTTTTTGGTTTTGAACCTCCGTCCATTGCCTTGGCTGCGGCACCCAGGCCAAACATGGCCGCCAATCCCATTCCTAGTTTCTTAAAAGATGCTCTTCTTGTTGTTTTGTTTTCCATGCCTATTGAAATTATGATTATTTGTTTTATGTAAAAAAATTTATTTATAGTCCATTTATAAGTTTTTAAGTGGCCAATAGTTACCCTACTAAAAAGGCTATGTTCTTATCTAAATTGATTAATTATTGACAATCCAAAACTTATAAATACTTATCCTCTAACCATCTATTGTCCACATCATGAATATATGAAATTTTCGCCATCTTAATATATTCGCCCATATTATTGTTTTAGGCATTACTGGAAGCCAAAATTGCCTAGCTTTAAGTACTACCTCCACAACATAGTTGTACATAAATGTAGTACTCTTGGTTTTAGATATTTAAAGCTATTTATCCATTAGAAATTCCCTTCCGGGATGTTCTGTCTCAAAGGTTTCAAAATTACCGTTGTCCTGTAGCGTTATAAAGGCCTTAGTACCTTCACTTCCACCAAATGCTATGTTCGATGGAGTTTTGCCCTTTAATTCAATTTCCTTTAGAATTTTACCATCAGGCGAAACTTTAACCACAGTGCCCTTTCCATGACGGGTGATATATAGGTTTCCCTTGATGTCTGTACGCATACCGTCCATTCCAAAATCTTCAAATTTAATAAGCAGCCGTTTATTGCTTATTTCACCATTTGGGGAAAGGTCATATGCCCAAACATTGCGCTGTACCGATTCGTTGACATAAAGTGTTTTGTTGTCCGGACTAACCTCGATACCATTGGTAGTTCCCATATCCCCTTCCAGCAGGGTAACAGTACCATCGGAATCTATTCTCCATATTTGCCCCTTTGAATTTTTCCAGTCTGGATCACTGGCAAAAAGTATATCGTTATCCATTATTGCAACATCATTTGGCTGGTTCATGGCATCATTATGGGCAAAAACACTGATCTCTTTGGTATCCATGTCCACCTTTAAAATGTTGTGCTTGGTATAATCTGCAATGAACATTTCGCCCTTGCTATTAAAACGAATCCCATTGCCAACACTACCCTCGGGGAGATTAACAAATAAGGAAGCTTTGCCATTGGAATCAACCCTGCCAATGGTTCCCGTCCTTTCAAAATTAACGGCATATAAGATTCCATTGGGATCTACAGCTGGACCTTCAATTCCAGACGGAAAGAGGGCAGGTTCGGTAAATTCCCGGCTTTGGTACAACCCCTTTTTTTGCACTACATCAATATCGTCAGATCCTTTTTTCACGGTATTTTCCCGTTTTTCCTTACATCCTATTATAAATAGTATTAAACATAAGGCGGTTAGTTGGTATTTAATAAAAGAGTTCGACTTGCAATTCATTTTCATCTGGATAAAGAATGACTGTTACTAATTAATTATTCCCCCTCACCTTAGATCCCTTTGTAGAGGATATAGTGATTAAGAAGACGCAAGCACTGGCCAACCAATTACATGATTGATAGGTCAATGATGGACAAGAGAAAATTCACTTTTAAATATACATATTAAAGTAACATAGCCACAATAGAATTATAATTTGGGTAAAACGAGTTGAAAAAATGGTATTGGACTTTTATAAATTGCATCAATCTTGATATAATACTCCCAAATTCCAAAAAAGAGAACAGCAATAAATCTAAAAATAATATCCATAGTCAGTAACACAATAGAGTCTATTTTGGACACTGAGGTGGCTATTCAGAATTATGCCCAGCCCACGTGAATTACATGGGCTGGGTAATTCCCGTACTGGGACTTTTTTACAAAAGTCGGTTTTCGCTAAGCAAAAATTACCCTAATCCATAGCGAGGTCCGAGTCATTGAACACGTGTTCCATTTCCAAGATTTCTGCATCTTGGTCCATATAAAGATTTTGCGACAGCTCAAAAAGGTGGGCCTCCGTTTCATAAAAATGCATCATATAGCCTGCTGTGTTTACGAAAATAACATAGTCGCCACGGGATGGCAATCTTGGAAAGGCCAATTTTCTTTTGAGCAATACGTCCTGCTCCAAGCAGTAGGCCCCTGTAAAATAGACTTCCGCCAGTTCCGGTTCTTCCTTATGGGACCTATAAACTAGGAAGGGGTCCAACAAGTAATCGGCACTTGAACTCTTTAACTGGCTCATATTCATCTCCAGTCCTACCAACCAATTACCACTGGCATCGCGCTTCCTATGTGCCACTTTGGCAACGGTTAAGCCCACTTGCTTTAGTAAAGAACGCCCTGGTTCTATACGTAGTTGAATATTGGCCGTGGTTACCAGTTCTGCTACGGTTGTACCCTCCGTATTTTTATAGCTCAGCACCCTACTTAAAAAATCAGCGCCATTAACCTCATTATAGTAGGGATAGGTATTTAATTTGCCTTGTATTTCAGACCTGTTGTTCAATGAAAATCCCAAACCATTGTTTCCAAAAGTAATTGGTTTCCCATTTCCCAGCACAGCATCCTTAAGGTTGTTTTGAAAGGATAACCATTCACTTCTAGATTCCAGATAGTTCATTAATATTCCTCCTCCAATGTCCAAAAACTGAATGCTATGACCTATTTGTCGAAATTGCTGAATGACCTCTAAACATTGCATTGTAGCCTCTGCCCGTTCCTCGATGGAATACCCATCCAAATGAAAATGAAAGCCGATCAAATTTAAATTTGCAAAGGTTGTCCTGTCGGAAAACCAAACTTTTAGGTTGTATAGGTCCTTCTCGATATCAAAACCGAACCTACTGTATAATTTTTGACCGCCAACCTGAAATCCACTCATGCGCAGACCAATAATTGCGGTCTGGTTCAAATCCCCGGCCACTTTATTTGCCAACTGCAACTCATCCAAATTATCAATAACGATCGGAATCTGATTATCTATAGCCAATTGCATCAAATCCTCATTTTTAATGGCAGCCGTCAACACCAGATTTTCTCCGCTGCCATTAAGGGCAAGGGCCTGTTCCAATTCCTTATAACTGGCAGTATCTACACCTATGCCACTTTCGATGGCCGACTTAACAAGGATTTTGCTTTTATTCGCTTTCCTGGCAAAGTAAATTTGTCCTTCAATACCGAAGTCTTTAAATACTTCTTGATATTTGATAAAATTTTTACGAAAAGAGGGTATATAATGCAGATTGATGGGCGAACCATATTTTTCTACAAGTTCATTGATCAATCCCGAATTTTCCATAAATTGGTGCATCCACGGACTTGTTATAGGTGTTAACTGGTTCTTTCCAATTGGTTTTGTAAAGGTGCTCTTATCCATTCTTAATTTTTGATTTCCTTGGTTTAAGTTTTTTGGCTATATAATTTTCCAAAACGCTCAGGGCCCATTGGGATGCAAAATTATTTCTAGTTCGGGAAAGGGTGTCATTATCGTAGGTAACACCTTCGGTAGGGGTGCCATAAAATGAAATATTAGTACGTGGTCTACCGTTACAATCTATAGCCCTCCCTTGCCTGTCAATATCCGGGCAGCCCGGCTCGTAGGTTGTACCACTGTAATTTCTGAATGGTCGCAAGAGACCACTTTGATGCATATTGGAAAATAAGGAAGACCAATTTTCACTGCTTTTCAAAGTTGGAATTCTCGCATCTATCAACACATCAATTTTTTGAAAATTCAAGTACCTATTATAAAGGCCCCAACCTTTTTCTTGTTTTACGAGCTGTGGATTATCCCCAAAATCCAAATCGACCAAGCCCATTTCTACAAGTGCCAGAATCTTTTTCATATTCTGCAAAGGAGGACCATAAGAAATCCTATTCAACATAGTGCGAAATTGTGAATCGAAGATATAATGTGCATCTGCAGTCATTCCTCCAAAACTATATATGGTATTGAAGGTTTCACTCAATCTACCCCAAGTCATTGCTGCAGCCATAAAGGCACTAGATTCCGAACCCATTTCCGCTTCGCTTATAAGATAGCGCCAATAGGTTAGTGTATCAAGTTCAGGAGAAGGACCATGGAAAGGTCTGGCCTTGAACAAATCCTCAAAATTAAACCGATAAACCTGAGGGAACTGCTCATGAAATATATTAATCTGTTTACTAAGACTTCTTAGATCTTTATCTGGATAAAAGCTTAAGTTAAATTTCTCAAATACAATGGAATAATACCTGTACTGCATTTCTGCAATCATTAGGGGAAGCATATGCTCAACAAAACCAATCTTTTGCCCCCAAACTACGTTTGCCATAATGTTTTCCACTGTAAAATATACTGGGGTGTAAGGCTGTAAGCCTTCATAAGGGTTACGTGGAATCATGGGCAGACCACTTCTGGAAAAGGGAAAAATCTTTTTAGGTTCCTGACCCGAAGGCAAATAAATTAAATTGCCGTTCATAAATTTTTCAAACCGTCCGCCCCTACCTTCCGTTATTGCCAAAACCGTATCTATGAAAGTCAGGCCAAGTCCCTTTATCCCAACAGTAGTATTTTCTCCTATCGCAGCCAACTTTTCTTCAACAGGATAAACAAATGGGATTAAATTTTGGTCCTCTCCATCCAATATGCCTTTATACTGATCCTCTTTTAGTTTCCCTTTGCTACTAGAATGCCCTGTAGTAAGCAATATTTCATTGACCTTTAACGTAGTCTTAGGCCCATTTTCGCGATCAATATATTTTAAAATCAACCCATCCCCATCCTGTTGAACATCCAATACCTCAGCGGAGTGTTTAATAATTTGAACGGATCCAGGTTTATATTTCTCCAACGCCTTAAAACAGTCAACAAGGTATTTTCCGACCGTTCGTCTGGGAGAGAATCCATTCTTGATATCCTTACGGGAAGTATATTCCTTATTTCGCAACCATGTTACAAAATCCAACCTTTCCGAAACCACAGGCTCAGGATTTTCCTTTGGCCATACATTTATGTTTCTATTGGGATAATTCATTAACAAATACTCTGGCTGGTCTGGGTTATATATTTCCCCTGCCCCGAAAACACCGGTTTTCTCGAACAGGTGGATTTCCAATTTTAAAGCGCCCTCCACTTGCTGCCATCTTGCCAACAAACGCTCAAAGGCATATAGGCCTTTAGGTCCCACACCAACTATGGCTACACTATACCGCTGCATCTTCAAAAGTTTTCAAATTCGCCCTGTTTTTAAGGTAGCCTATAGTAGAGGGAATATTTTCCAATTCAATATTTTCCCTTACCCATTCCATATTGTAAACCGTATCCAAATAGCGCTCACCGCTGTCGGGAAACAGGAGCACTGCCGTGGAATCTTTAGATATGTATCTGGAATATTTTAAATAGGCCGAAACAATGCCTCCTGACGAACCTCCAGCCAAGATGGCCTCCTCATTTAGCAGTTTCCAGCAGCCTTTTATACATTCCAAATCCGATACGTGCAATACATCATATAATTTGGATGTATCGAGAAATTTTGAAGGTATTCCCGCACCATGCCCGGGAATTTTACGCTTCCCAGGCTTATTCCCGAACAAGACACTACCAACGGCATCCACTGCGATCAATTTTGTCTGGAAACCATTCTTTTCTATATAATCGGCACATCCCATTAGGGTACCACAGGTACTAGTGGCAATGAACAGATAATCCAAATTATTATCCAAGGCCGCCATGATTTCGCTCATTGTAGTATGATGTGCCCTGGGGTTATTGGGATTTTCGTATTGATTGGACCATAGACTATTGGGTACTGTTGCCAGTAATTCTTTTACCTTTTCCAACCTGGCCGCCAAGAACCCACCTGTGGGATGCGGCTCATGAACCATCACAATTTCGGCCCCATAGGCCTTCAATAATTTATGGGTGTGTGGGTTTAAATTAGGATCCACTACCACCATTAAATTTAAACCATAAAAAAGGCAAGCTTGAGCTAAGCCAGCGGCCATATTGCCAGAGCTCGACTCGATTATAGTGCCTCCCCGAGAAATAATACCTTTTCTTATAAGTTCTGAAATAATTAAGTGAGAAGTTCTGTCCTTCATACTTCCGGCGGGATTTGAGCCTTCCAATTTGGCAAACACCCTCCTTTGACCATCTAAAATCCTATTTAGCCGTACCAAAGGCGTATTGCCTATAGCATCCATTATATTGTTTGATATATTTCCCATTTGTCATTTTTTTAGCGTAGGGACAATGTTAAAAACCTCGAATTCTGTAAACTATAATTGTCCTTTACGATATTATAAAAAAAGTAGGGCAGCCTTTAACTGCATACCGTCAAAATTTAATGCATACCGTTATAGCTGGTGATATTGGGAAAAAATGGAGTTGATACGCACTTGTATGCTTAAAAATCCTAAGTAGATTTTGAACAGCAATGGTTGTTTTTGACCTCTGGACCCATCTTAAAAAGGGGAGTGTGTACTTTATTGAATTAGGAGAATTTGCGGGCAGGTAATTCAGAAACGTTTCAAATATTCATAAATTTCATACTGGGAACGCACCTTTTCTCCCTCAGGCGAAGCTTTTACATAATCATTGGAAGATTCACTCCCAATGATGCGGGCTTTTACATTATCGTTTAATTGAATATTAAGAATATCCTTTAATTGGGCAAAAATGTCTTCGTCCAAAATTGGGGTAATCACCTCTATGCGCTTGTCCAGATTACGGGTCATCCAATCCGCACTTCCCATATAGAGTTCTTCTTCCCCATTATTGTGAAAATGAAAAACTCTGGCATGCTCCAAAAAACGATCAACGATACTAAAGACTTGGATGTTCTCGCTTTGGCCCTTTATTCCAGGTACAAGGCAACAAAAACCACGGATCAATAGCTTAATTTTAACTCCGGCATTGCTCGCTTTGTATAGGCAATTGATCATCTGCTTATCTTCCAGACTGTTCATTTTGGCGGTGATACTTGCAGGTTTATTATTTTCCGCATTGAGAATCTCCCTTTGGATTAAATTTTCGAAACTACTTCTCGTATTAAATGGCGATATCAACAAACGCTTTAGTTTGGGTTTCAACATTTCCCTTTTAAGTACCCTAAAAACTTTTGCCAAATCCCCGGTAATTTTTTCATCGGCGGTAAAAAGTCCGTGATCACAATATACTTTGGCGGTTTTAGAATTAAAGTTTCCCGTTCCAATGTAGGCGTAACCAACCGGTTTCCCATGTTCCAATCGTTCTATATGTAGTATTTTGGAATGGACTTTTACGTTTGGAAAACTATAAAAAACCTTGGCCCCCTTCTCTTCAAATCTCCTGCCCCATCTAATATTGTTGGCTTCGTCGAATCTGGCCTTGGCTTCAACAAATATGGTCACTTGCTTGCCATTATCCAACGCCTCGAGCAAGGCCGATGTCAGTCTTGATTTCTTGGCAATGCGATAAAGGGAAATATGAATAGTGGTAACCTTGGCATCCGTGGCGGCCTCGGATAACCAGTCTTCAATATACCGGAAATCTTGATACGGAAAATGTAACAATCTGTCCTTTTTGGCAATTAGATCAAAGATGCTTTTGGCACTTTCAAATTTCAAAGACTTTAAGGGAGGAAAAGGTTTAAACTTCAATGCTGCATTGTTTATCCCATCCACTAGGGACATGAAATCACTAAAATTGTGGCGCCTACCACCTTCTAACATATCAATTTTGCCCAATTCCAACCGTTTTCTCAATTTTCTTTGTAATTCTTTAGGCATTCCCTGTTCGTAAAGCAGTCTTGTTGGCTGACCTTTCTGCCGTTTGGAAAGGGAGTTATAAATCAGTTCTATCCAATCACCATTCCATTCATCATCGAGATATAATTCCGCATCCTTAGAAATTTTAATATTGAAAAGGGCTGCTATTTCCATTTCTGGGAATATGAGGTCGGCATTTAATTTTAGAACATCCTCCAAATAGGTATATACCTGTTTACCCTCTTCGGCAGGAACCTCAACAAACCTGCCAATTTCAGTAGTGGGCACAAGAACGAACAACAATTTATTACTACTCTTGGTCCGAGCCATTATATATAGGGCCCCCTCTTCCAGTGAATCGGAGGAAACATCTTTACTATCAATAATCGTTAGTTTGGAGGCTACACTTTGCTTAAAGAATTCCTTAAGATCAAATTTCTGTTTCTCGGTATAGTGCTCAAGGCTCAGTAGTTGAATGTTGTTTTCATTCAATTCAGGAAGTATCTCCCCTCTAAAGATATTTCCAAATCGTTGTTGTTGTTGGTCTATTTCGGTCAATAAAGTATTCAATAACTTATTGGGTCTCAGACCCAACGGCTTTCGAATGTTTCTTTTCACCTTTTTTAATTGGCGGAGTTTAGAAATTCTCACTTTAAAAAATTCGTCCAAGTTAGACGAAAAAATGGCCAGGAACCGCAATCGTTCCAATACGGGATTTTCTTTATCCGCTGCCTCCTGCAAAACCCTTTCGTTGAAACGGAGCCAATCCAATTCCCTGTCCCTGTAGGTGTATTTTTCTTTTTTTGCAGTTGTTCCCATGTGGCCAAAGTACTAATACTCCGGCAACAATATTAACTCATTCAATGTTTAAAAATTAACTCTAATTTAAAATGTTCTCAAAAGTACCTTTCCAAATCTAGATTTTGGGATTTGAGTTGGGCCTTTTCATATTTCTATAAAACCTATTCCAATGATTTGGGGTTCCCTCCTTTTGGTCCGTTGGGCACTTGGCTATATCCCTGGTGATGCTACGGGGATGCCGCCGCGGTACCTGCCTTCCGCAGGCAGGCCTAACGCAAAACATAAAATTTATTCATTTTTAGAGATTGACGCATAAATCAATATTGATTCCCTAGAAGTAAATTTATCCGAGGCAAGGCCACGGAGCATTTTAATTATATACGTTTTCAAACTTTAGTCATATACTAACAAGACAAGTTTCGGATATTTACCCGATTAGAATAAAAAAAGGGCTTTCGCCCCCTTTCCAGTATTATCCTTGATTAAGAAAACGGTTTTAAAACTAAGGCAGTATGCCTACACCTTTCTTTTCCCGCACCTATGACAGATTAATGTCAATTCTATTGTTTTGACAATATCATTTTTTTAATATTATTTTTTACTTTGATTTTCATCTATAGTTTTTTTGTCAATGTCAAAAGTCTTATTCTTGACACTGGTGCCGCCAGTTGGATTAGTGGGGTTTGATTGTTCTACTTTTCTATTAAATTTTCTTTTATCCTGTGTAACGCCCATGATTATGGTTTTTAAAGTTCATCGTCAATGTAATGGCTAGGCCTTCTAATATCTAATTAATACAGCCAAACCTTTGTTAATTCGTTCATTTTAAGATATTTATCGCTCCTAGATAGCTTTGAAACTTCCGATCCGTATTCTAGTAAACAACCCAAATAAAAAAAGCCTTAATTAATTTTTTTCGAATTAAATTCTATACTTATAGATAAGATAGTTTTATATCAGAAATGTGCTATATATCTTTTGCGTTATAGCCTTTGTCCTCCTCATACTGTTTACAGGGCTTATCAAGCGTTTTCTGTGGTCCCACTTAGCTTACCGCCTTCTGCGGCATAGACTTCTCGCCGAGGTTTTGTTCCACAAAAAAAGTCCTAGCGAAAGCTAGGACTTTTTGTTACCAGGTTGTGGTCCCACCTGGACCCCCTATGGTTTGATGCTATTTTATTACATTTTACTGTATACTAGCCTTTTAACCCCTATAAACAGTACATTATTTCACAACCCGTAACAAGCCAAAAACAAGCCAAATTAAAATTATTCGTCCCCTTATTCGTCCCCTATTCTAGTTTTTTATATATATTTGATACCAAATAGTAAGGATGAAATTGGTCAATACAGACAGATTAAGAGTACAGCAAATAGGTAATAACGAGTATATAACTTGGGCTACTCCTTCCAGAATTTTATTCTTCCCAAAAGCATCCTACAAACTTGAGGATAATGGAGAAATAATAAGTTGTAAAATTATAAACTATACTAAGTCCATAATCTTAAACACTCTTGTATTTGTTGTACTCTGCATTATAACATTATATATAAAAAACGAAAGTTTTAATAAATTAAACAGTTTTGCTCCATTCTTTATTGGCTACCTACCATTTTTAGTTCTGGTGAATTATACAATTATCAGGGCAACTAAACGAGAGGTTAATAAACAACTTAGCAAAAATAACACGAAAGTATAACCAGATTATAGGATGGCAAAAGCAAAATTTATACTCAAAGAACCTACCTCAAAAATAGAAACATTGGTCTATATGTTTTACAATTATCAATACAAGAGGTTTAAATATTCGACAGGGGAAAAGATAAATCCAAAGTTTTGGAATCCTAAAGCGCAAAGAGCAAAAGAATCGAAACAATTTAGGGAATATCCAGAATTTAATTCCCGTTTGGACAAATTAGAAAACGGCATGAACAATGCCTTTCGAAGATTACTGAATGATGGAATACAACCTAATAATGAAATCTTAAAAAAAGCCCTTGAAGCTGAATTATCGGGCAACATTTTACAAGCCAACAAAAAGACCTTCTTTGATTTCATTGAGGGTTATATTGAAGAGAGTAAACTAAACAAGAAATCAGGAACAATTAAAGTCTACAACACTACTTTCAGTTATCTAAAAGAATATGCTAAAAAAATAAATAAGAGCGTAGATTTTGAATCAATCACCTTAGAATTTTATAATCAGTATACGGCATATTTAGCTGTTGATTCCAATCTCTCCGCGAATACCGTTGGCAAGCATATCAAGACAATTAAATCTTTTATGAACGAAGCTACTGAAAGAGGTTATAATGATAACCTAGAATTCAAGAAGCGAAAATTCAAAACCCTTAGGGAAGAAGCGGACACTATTTACTTAAATGTAGACGAACTAAAGGCAATGGAAAATATAGATTTATCGTCTAGCCCGAGATTGGAAAAAGTGAGGGATTTATTCTTGGTAGGTTGTTATACTGGATTGCGTTTTTCTGACTTTACACAGATTAAACCTGAAAATATAGTTGCTGATAAATCCATGCTCCAAATAAGAACACAAAAAACGGGGGAACGGGTTTCTATCCCACTTCACCAAACGGTAAAAAACGTCCTGAAAAAATACAATAATATTCTTCCTACTGCGTATACTAATCAGGTAATGAACAGATATCTCAAAGATGTGGCAAGTTTGGCACAATTAAAAAGTGAGGTAGAAACCACCATAACAAAGGGAGGAGTAATGAAAAAAGAGGCAGTGAAAAAGTTCAACTTAGTTACAACCCACACAGCGCGAAGAAGTTTTGCTACCAATTTATTCTTGGCAGATATTCCCGCAATTTCCATCATGAAGATAACAGGACATAAAACGGAACGTTCCTTTATGCAGTACATCAGGGTAACACAGGAACAAAACGCAGATAAATTATTAAACCATCCATTTTTCAATTAATGAAAGTTAGAAACCTCCAAGAACTTCAGGACATATTCAATATTAGATATGAGAAAATCAAGAATAAGACACTCCTAATTGAAGATGAATTAAAACAAATTGATGAATTTTTTAAAACAGAAGGTAAAAATATTTATAGACCTGATATCATTGATTTTTTAAGTAATAATGATATTGTCCCCAATTCTGTATTCAATACACATTGGATTTACCCGCCCACTGGATATTTTCCTTATTTCAAATACTATTATGAAGGATATGTATATGAAGAAATCGAACATCAATTACCAGAAAGCAAAGCAACTGACAAATTTACCCAAAATGAAATGGCCAGTTATTTAGAAGGTGTGAAACCTGTAAGATTACAAGCAATTGAACTCGCCAAGTATACTATTTGGTTAAAAGAATTGAAGATCAATCCTTCCGTAAAAGCACCAATTAGTAAATCGAATCTATCACTAAAACAAAGAATCCTTGCCCTTCATTATTTGGGATTGGATTTCAACAAATACAATCAAACTGCATTGGGAGACGTCTTGAGTTTGGTCATTGATAAAAACGATTCCAACACAAGAACTGCTATAAATGAACTGCTATCCGCTAAAAACGAGAACAAAATAAAATCAAATGAAAATCTTCTTAAAATGCTGGAAGTATTTGATAACAAGGCCTATACAAACATAAAATTGAAAATAAACAACGACCTCGAAAAATTTGGGGTACCTGATTGAGGTTACCACAACCGAATAATTGAATCCCCGATAATTCATATTTGTGCCATTGTTTAATTAAATAGAACAAAATAATGGCAAAATTAATGCTGAGTACCTTGGAACTTTCCGACATCAAAAAAATAGTCGAGGAAGTTATTGAAAACAAGTTAAAGAACTTTAACCCACAACCGGAAAAGGAAGAACTAAAACTCTTATCAAGGAAAGAAACGGCCAAACTTCTATGTATCTCCCTGCCCACGCTCCACGATTGGACAAAAACTGGGATAGTCAAGGCCCACAGAATAGGGAACAGAGTTCTCTATAAACTGGAAGAGGTCAACGGTGCTTTGAACATGATTCAAACATCCAAAAATGGAAGGGGGCCTAAATGTTAAAGAAGAAAAATGATTACTCCGTTATTGTATTCTTTGAAAAAGGAAGTACACCCAAAAAATGGAATTATGTCCACAAACTGAACAGCTTTTCCATGTTCCTTAAAAAGAAGCACCCCGATTGGCAATACATGAACGTTTACAATAGGCGGTCTGGTGCCTTCATGCGCAGACTCCAAAGGGACAGTTTCATTCCCCAGTTCATCACCGAATAGTTTTCTTTTTTTTTAACCTTTAAAGAGTACCACCTTTAATAATTCACCTGTTAATGGTTTTAATGAAAAAACCCAATAAAATCTTCAACCCCCTTATCCTTATATCCAGCATTCCCGTAAACTCCGCTGACCCTTGCTGTCACATCGTCCTTTCCTTTAAGAAGTTTACATTTTACCTCTCTTAAATATTCCCTGTCCATATCATTTTAAATTATTACTTGCCCGGGCCTTGTTGGATATATGCCGTGGCCACAAACCCTTTTTCATGTCCTTGGGAGGGGCATAAATAAGGAAATTTCCACATTGGCCCCAAATACTTACTAATACGGGCATTTTCGCCCGTGCCCAATGAAACAATCTATCGTCCCTTAGTTTCTGCACTATCTTTTTAGCGTTGCTCTAAGAATGAGCGTAAAAAAGATTGGGGAGAGGGACGACACTTGCGCCTTGGCCATAAAATTGCTATCCGCTTTAAATTGTTCAAAAAACGGCTGTTGATAACTTTTGCAGGGTCTTTTTGCCTTGGAACCTTAAAAACGCAAATAGTGCGTCCTAACGCTCTTTTTTCCATGAAGGGTATATATGGAGGGGGTAGGGCCTTAGTTTCTTAATTAGGGCGCATTTAACGCAGCGAAGGCATTACCTTCTCCGGTGCCCGACACCTCTCCCAAGGCAAAAATCCGTTGACGTCCCTTCTTAAAAAAATAACACTGGTGCGCGCTAGTAACACCCGCACCCGTATTGCCGTTGTGCAAAGCGAAATTCGACCTTAGCCCAATAAACACGGGGCTTGAGCCAAAAAGCTTTAACAAAAACTTAACATTTGTTTTTTTGGGCACACTAATCTCCCGGACCGCCTTATTTTACTGGTGCTCCCAGCGTTTTTAACTTAACTAATAGAAAATCAGAAACTTACGTTTATTTTATTGACCTTAAAGGCTATTTTTGACTGTAAACATTTGATTTACAAATAATTACTAAAATCAAATCATAACTGCCTAATAATCAGCACCTGTTCAAATTGTTGATAACTATCCCCAAAATGCTTTTTTATCCATTTTTAGCGTCCGTTGCCTTGGGGGAAAAATCAAAATAATGAATCGCGGATATTTTATATAACGGACCGTTGTAGCCTCGACCTTTTTGTAGCCTTCCTTAAAATAGGACAGTATAAAATTCGAATTTATTAATTTTAATCTAGGATGGATCACATAGGATGCGGAGCAAGTTACATATGGTATTGAAGTATTGACAACCAGGCAAAAGGCTAAAAAGTGTTGCCAACAATTCAACACCCCAAAATCAACATTATGGATTGATAAAAAATAAAATATTAACTTTAAGGAACTGGACTAGTGCTTTTCAAATGACACATTGTTGGCAGCTGGCTTTTTCTCTTATCGATTTCCTTTTGCGCGATTATGCGTCTTGCATAGCATCTCACAGTTTTTAATATCGGTTGCACCTCCTTTGCTCCATGCGGATACATGGTCTGCATCCATATCTGCAAGACTCCAAATCTTAGTCTTGTTAGCATCATGGCCCATGGCGCAGTGCGGACAGTTTGATACACCTTTTTTTTCTGATTCAGCTTTCTGTTTTGCATAGACTGACCTTTTAGTCGATTCTTCAAATACTCGCACTTCGAGCAATTTGGTTTCTACTGATCCTCCTAGGACGTATTCAAAAATTCCCTTTCTATTTTTTACAAACAAATCACCATAAAGCTTCTGTACTTCGGCACTAACTTTTTTAGGATCATAGGCCTTCTTGTGGTATGATTCATACAGGCGACCCCACTCCAAACCACACATTTCTTTCTCTACATCTATGAAAACCGAGGATGCCCAATCTATAACGGAGTTGAAGTAGGTCTTTAGCTCATTAATATTGTCGTCAGAGCGGTGACGGCTCATATATTCCACTATGCTCCCTTTACTCACCCAATCCAGCGCGCGTTCTAGATAATCTTGTCTATTTGGGCTGCCCTTAATGTAGGCTCCTCTTTTTTGGTTGTTGGCATTCTGTGTGTTGCTGAACTCTTCTTTGCCAAGTGTGACGAAGGGTCCTGAAAAAACAGCATTATTCAATTCCTGATCAGTGAGCGGAACTCCAGCAATATTGATGGTCTTGAACCATTCCTTAATCTCGAATTCTTGTCCTTCACATTCGTAAACGAGCAATTTAGTTTCTAATATCTTATTCCGTTTTTCAACTGCAATACTTCCAAAGTATTGTTCCATCCCGTTCTCGTCCTTTACGGCAAATCTGCCTGTCACATACCTACCTATACTTGTAATACGCTGCTGTCCATCCAACACTTCCATGTTCTCGGAACTTACCTTGTTGAAATAGATGAGCCCCAATGGATAGCCTTTGAGAATTGATTCAATAACCGCAACATCCCTTCTACCATCAGCATAAATGTAGTTACGTTGGTACTCTGGCTGTATGGTTAGCTTGCCAGCAAGTCCGAAGAGGCCTTTGCCTTCCAATTCATTATAGACAAAACCTTCGCAGATATCTTTGACCGTAATGTCAGTTCTTAGTGTTGTAATCATTTGCTCACGCTTTTATGTTTAATAAGTACCCTTTGGTAGACTTTCTCAAATAGACCATCTCGAAAAACGACTCCACTTGCATTCAAATCGTATGTGCCTTTTTTACCAAATTTGGCTAAATAGGCTTGCTTGCATTCTGCAGTGGTGTATACTTTTGTCTTTAAATCGTACAGGTCTTCATTTTCGCACATTCCTAAAATTTCAAATTGCTCAGGGTTACGCTTATCAAGGAAACTGATAGGTACACCCATCATTCCATCGAAATCACTTGGAATCGCATCTGTAAAGGAAACCTCTATCGCATCATAATTATCATATTCTTCATACGTTTCCCTGCCCTTCATTTTCTTGTTAAATCTCAGGTTATCTGCCATGGTCATCAATTGCAACGGCCGGTGACGTCTACCATGATCAATAGTAGTAAACCAACATGAATTGCCAAGTCTTGTATAGTCCCCAACATATCCCAACCGCGCAGCTTTTTGTCTATCTTTTTCATCAACTTCAGTTCCTTCCGGTACAGCAAAAACCATATCGCTGCCATTACCCGTGGCACCAAGCCACATCTTATTCTCCTTTATCAATGGAAATACCTCCTTATAAGTAATAGCATTCATATTCCCGATGATTACAAACTGTTTATCAGCCTCAACGATCCAAGCTAAAAAATCACGAAATAACGAGAAAGGTGGATTCGTAATAATGATGTCGGCTTCATTTCGAAGCTTCTTTACCTCCTTGCTATTAAAGTCTCCATCGCCATCCAAATAATTCCATTCTAGATCGTCCACATCTATTTTTCCGTCACCGCTCTTGTCATGCGTCAAGGTGAAAATCTTGCCGTTTTTGGTGGTCTTACCACTGTCGTACTGTGGTGCACTTTCCTCGAACATCGTCACTTGGTAACCACCTTTATAATGCTTACTATCAACCGCATAACTTGTGCTGATGAGTTTTTTTAATCCAAAGCGCTCAAAATTTTGCGCAAAGAACTTAGTGAAATTGCTCCACTCTGGGTCATCGCAAGGTAATAGCACAACCTTACCTCGAAACACATCTTTGTTGAAATCTAAATACGCATTGATTTCCTTTTCGATATCATGGTACTGCGTATAAAATTCATCATTTTTCGCCCTTTTTGCTTTGGTTAGGTTGCTATTTGCCATATTATATTTCTAATCAAATTTTTAATTGGTTATGAGTCTTTCTGATTGCTGCCTAAGGTCTTTTATATGAAAAGTAGCGGGCTTTATGCACTAACTTTTCGGCTTGTATATGACCTTTATTTTATGTTTATACTTTCGTTTGAGCACTTTTTCCTCTATTTTTATACAAAATGTTGTGATACGTTATTTTATTCGATTGGCCATATCCTCAATCAAATCAAAAAATTCAAGTAAATGATATTTTGTTGGGTCAACACGAGAAGTCAAAAGTAAATATTCACCAATTGTTGGTGTCGTTAGAGGATTAGTACCATAATAAATTCTCAACACTTTCTTAAAACCATTTAGCGATTGAATCGAGTTATGAGCAATATGATTTCTAACCTTTTTATAATCAGTAAGTCTCGTTCTATTAGCCGCATAAGGGATTTTTATTGGGAAACCATCCTTTAAATATAGTTCTGACCTTTCTATTATTATATCTGGTGAATTCCAATCTAAAAAGGGCATAGAAGATTGAAGCATCTGTTCTGCGTGAAAAAAGTCTTTTGGTTTTAAAAATGAATTTACTTTTTGTCCATTAGTTCTTTTTTTTTCTTGAGTATAAAGAACAAATACATCTCGAATGTAATTTTCATATTCTCTAAAAGCGTTAAAAAAAAGAGATTCTGTCAATAGATGTATTTGTTTCTTAGACAATACACCGCTAGAAAAATTTGTCTGATTATTCCTGTCAAAACTGCGTAGGTTTGCAACTTGTCTAGTAAAATCATTATACGCCGCCGATATTTTTATTCTCTTTTTAGCCATTAATTTGCCAAAAAGCTATTTATTTTTTTGCAAACGAAATCTGCTCTTGCAATCCTAGCTGCAGTATCAGTTGTTCCTCGTCTGGTATAGTATATGAAATCTTTATATTCTGATGGAATTTCTGCATCTTTTTCCTCTGTATATTCGTCATATTTTAATGAAATTTCATCAAGTGCTACTCGTATTTTGCCAACAAGTTTTTCTGACAATTTAGGTCTTGGTGTATTCTCTAATCCCTTTAATCCATATAAGGAATGTCCAATTGAAGTAAAAAATGTATAAAATAAAGGTGTTCTTTTCCAATTAGTATTTCTCAATTCAGCAGATGGATAAATTGCACCTATGTAAGACATTATTTTATCAAATTTCTCTTTGGCCTTTGGAAGTTCGCCTTCATCTTCTTCGTATCTTTTGTAGTAAGTTTCTACACCTTTATTAGTCCTTACGGAATCTATTAAACTAACGAATAGGTCTGCAGACATTTCTGCCTCGGCCATTCTTGAGACATTTGCTTTTGTAAGAATACCTGCGTCTATCCAATAACTGACATATTTTAATCCATAATTGAAGATAGTTTGTTTGAAATAACCAACATACCTAGCATTATATATCTCTTGGGTGGTTAGTTTTACAGTATAGGAATTTATACGAGCGAATATATCAAGAATGTCTTCATAGGGCATATCAAATAACAAGTCTACTCCTAATTCATATTTTAAAAATTCATTTTGCACCTCTTTTGGTAAGGAATCAAAAGTTTTACCTGCATACTCTTCGTTGTGAACTCTGCTTATTTTAAAATCACCATTATAGAAACCTAACATAGTTCTTAAACGCTGTTGTCCATCTACAACTATTCTCACATTTTTTGTTCCTTGAAGTCTTTGGGAAATTAAAATTTTAGGAATCGGTTTACCTCTGATTATGGTATCTATTAAATAGGATTTTGCCTTTTCTGTCCAAACAGACCTTCTTTGAAAATCAGGTGATAGTTCTAAATGTCCATTTTCATTCCACTCAATGAAATCAGATATATTATATGTTCTTGTATCGAAATTTTTCATTCTATAAATTTAGTTTTTTTCTAATATACAGCAACGGTCTTGTGTATGAAACGTAGTGTGTAAAAGGACGCTAATTATTCGGATAAAAGCAGAGCCGAATTTCTATATTTTGTTTTTAACTTATCAATATTAAAAGCCAAATTATTAAATTTGGCGGATTAGAAAATAAGCACAAGTCTTCGGGCTAAGTACTTGTTAGCCATGTTTTATACACGGTCTTAGCCAACATTATTTATCAAAGTAACTATTTGCGAAATCAATAATGTCAGTTGTTTTTAATTCGTCCGTAAACGCTCCTCTGTAATCATAGAAGGTATCATCTTTTTTAGCAAAATCATTCCAATTATTATGAAAACATCGCATTAAATTAATAAGCTTTAGAGTTGCAAGATTTAAATCATCCAGCTGACCTTTTACATAACCGTATTCATATTCTTTTATGAAAAAATTATCCCTATCCATTCTTGCCAACTTTTGATAATGCTCGCCTCTTTTGAAATTAATCAAAGATTTTTCAATTATTTCCAATGTTTGGATTGTCATTTTGATGTACTCAGGCATTTCATATGTTTCTGTTTCCGCGTTAAAATAGGAGAACTCACCTTGAGAAATATAATTGAAAGTGCGATTTATTTTTAAAAGAAGTTCCTCTTTATAAGTAAAGAATTGAATAAAAGCTATAATGTGTATTGCAACATCCTTATCAATTCTTTCTTCTTTGAAATAATCTCGAAACTTTAAATCCGGAATATTGATAGCCTCTTTTATTGTTTTAATTCCTTTTCCGTCCCCTTTATCTCTTATCAATAAAGTTTTCAGAATTTGAGTAAGTTCTTGTTTTAAATATACCCTGTAAACACTTTTTTTCCTATTAGCCTCAGTAAAAAGTCCATTTTGATTGGTTTCTAAAACTTGAATTATATCATCGAATTTGTCAAAAGTATATCTCCATCTTCCAATTTGCTTATCTAGCAAAGAATTATTAACTAATTCATTTATAAATTGATGTTGTATTAAAGCCATTTTATCTACGTCATTATTTACATAGTAGTCCCAAGCTTGTTTTCTGACAAATGCTATTAAATTAAGGTTTTCTCCTTTTTTTTTGAGCTCTAAAAAGTATTTAAACTCCTCTAATGTTACTGTGGTTTTGGTACCGTTAGATAATTCAAATTCATATCCTGGCTTTACCCCGATTATGAGAAGGTAATAATCTGAAACTTCTATTCTTGATTTACAGTTTTCTAAGGAATCTTTGTCACAATCAGCACCAAAATCAGGTTCTTCGGACATTAAAACACGAAAACCACTCTTGCCTAAAAAATACTTTAAAGCACCTCGCAAATCATAAAATTCCGAAATTATAGAACTTATAAATACTGTTGGTTGTAGGTTCATAATGTTGACTAACAATAGGACATAATTATTAACTATATCCCACTTATAAAAACTAAGATAATGAATACTAATAAGAAATTCTATTATGAAAATTAAAGTATCTTAAATTGAACTTTTAGGATAGGGATTATACTCGTATCGAGACTCTGTAAAACACAATATTATTTAAAATATATTCGTCCCCCGATTCGTCCCCTAAAAAAGAAAAAGCCCCGTAAACGTAGTGTTTACAGGGCTTATTAATCATTTTCCGTGGTCCCACCTGGGCTCGAACCAGGGACCACCTGATTATGAGTCAGGTGCTCTAACCAACTGAGCTATAGGACCATTTCCTTTTTTGCTTCTACCTTCAAATACGCTTATTTGAAAAAGCAATCGGGAACCGCAAATTGCGGATGCAATATTACTACTTATTTTTCAACACTGCAAACAAAATTACAAGCTTAATTGGGCTTAGGTATACACTACCTCCACAAATATCATTCCTCTCCGCTTTGGGCAGTTGCCGAAAGATCTTCCTGGCAAAGCTCTATCAGCACCCCATTGGTACCCTTGGGATGTAAAAAGGCCACCAGTTTGTTATCGGCACCCTTTTTGGGAATTGTGTTTAAAACGGTAAATCCTTCCTTGGCCAAACGCTTTATTTCAGCTTCTATATCGTCTACAGCAAAAGCAATATGGTGCACCCCTTCTCCCCTTTTCTGCAAAAATTTTGCTATAGGGCTATTGTCATCAGTCGCTTGTAACAATTCTATCTTGTTGGGACCAGCTCTAAAAAAGGACGTTTTAACACCCTCGGAAGCCACCTCTTCAATTTTATAGTGTGGCACTCCCAATAATTTTTCAAACAAAGCATTGGAGGCCTCCAGATCATGTACCGCTATTCCCAGATGTTCAATTTTGTTCATTTTCACAATATTTAGCCGATGCTGAATTCGTCAGATTTAGTTTATTTTTGGCGCCTCCACATGAATTAATCGGATTGTCTAAAGGGCTTGTCTACCCTTTCTTCCAAAAATACTACATTCCACATAATCTAAAGCTAATCCGCTCCCAATCATAGAATCTATATAAATATATCGTATTTTTGCCCTATGGAAACACAACGACAGAAGAAAATAGGCGGGGTAATACAAAAAGATATCGCGGATATTTTACAACGTGCGGCAACCGATGGTGGACTAAAAGGTACACTTATTTCGGTATCCAAGGTGTCGGTCACCTCTGACCTTTCCATTGCCAAAATATATGTGAGCATTTTTCCTGCTACCAAAGGCAAGGAATTAATGGAAGGAATTAAGTCCAACCAGCCCATGATCAAACACGAACTTGCTCAACGTACCAGGCATCAGTTAAGAAGGGTTCCAGAACTTTTATTCTTTTTGGATGATTCCTTGGAATATATAGACGGCATTGAAAAGTCGCTCAAGGGCGAAGAAAATCCTGTTAAGAATCCTGATCTATTGGAGAAAAGGAAAAAATCATAAGATTGAACTTCCCTTTATACATAGCAAAGCGGTACTTACGTTCCAAGAGTAGCCAAAATGCCGTAAACATTATCAATTTTATTACTTTTCTGGTCATCGTTATTGGATCGGCAGCCCTCTTTATTGTGCTCTCCGGTTTTGCGGGACTAAAAACCTTTAGCCTTTCCTATACCAACATGGTAGATCCTGATCTAAAGGCTTTACCGCTAACAGGTAAATTCTTTAGCGTTTCGGAATCCCAGGACAAAGAACTTCAGCAACTACACGGCGTTGTTGCCTATTCCAAGGAAATTGAGGAAAAGGTATACCTAACCCACGACCAAAAAGCGCATATTGCCTATATAAAAGGAATAGATTCAACTTTTATAAAAACCACACCTATTGATAGTAGCCTGTATTTTTATGGAGATTGGGCCATAAACGGATTACAAGGTGTTGCCGGACAAGGAATCGTTAATCTTTTGGGATTGAGCATCAACAATTTTAGAAGTCCCTTAATTACTAGAGTACCCAAACCAGGTAAGGGACTCCTAGGACAGCGTTTATTAAAGGACAGCTATAATGAAACTTCCCTTATCATCAGTGGCATATATCAAATTGAAGAGGAGTTAGATCGAAAATATATTTTTGCGGATCTGCCATTGGTCCAGGCTTTACTGGAGAAAGATAGTACCCAGATATCCGGGATAAATTTTAAATTGACCAAGGACTCCAATATTCCTGATCTAAGGCGACAAATCGAAGCTATTTTTTCTGGTCAAATAGTTCTCAAGGACCGCAGGGAATTAAATAGTACCCTACACCGGATGTTAAATACGGAGAATCTGGCCACCTACCTCATCTTTACACTAGTACTTATCATTGCCCTATTTAATGTGGTAGGTGCCATTATTATGATGATTTTGGACAAACAGCAAAACTCCAAGACATTGTATAATTTAGGTACGACCATAAAGTCACTTAGAAGAATTTATTTTGTACAAGGTATATTGGTAACCGGACTGGGAGGCCTTATCGGTGTGTTTTTGGGTTCTTTGTTAATATGGTCGCAATTGGCCTTTGGGTGGCTTAAAATAACTCCAAGCTTGTCCTATCCTGTAGAATACGGACTGATCAATGTGTTTATTGTATTGGCCACTATTATTGTCTTGGGGATAATTGCTTCCCTGATTGCCAGTAGTAGGATCAATAAAAAATTAATAGCGCATTAACTTACAAATTCGAAATCCCCGAATTTTTCCATAACCTCATCAAAAGCTTCAAACACGTCTACTGAATGGTCACTGGTGACCATTTTCATGCGGTACTCCTTAAAATTGGGAATTCCCTTGAAATAGTTGGTATAATGCCTACGGGTTTCAAAAACGCCCAATTGCTCCCCTTTCCAATCTATGGCCATTTGTAAATGCCTACGGGCTGCCTGCACTCGTTCCTCCATGGTTGGAGGAGCTGCATGGGTCCCTGTTTTAAAATAATGCTTCACCTCTTTAAAGAACCAAGGATATCCAATGCTGGCACGACCTATCATGGCACCATCCAATCCGTATTCATCCCTCATTTTCATGGCCATTTCAGGAGTATCCACGTCTCCATTTCCAAAAACCGGAATATGCATGCGTTGGTTGTTCTTTACCTCAGCAATAGGCCTCCAATCGGCTTCCCCCTTATACATTTGTACCCTGGTTCTCCCGTGAATGGATATGGCCTTGCAGCCCACATCCTGTAAGCGTTCCGCCACTTCCACAATTTTAATGGAATCGGAGTCCCATCCCAAACGGGTTTTTACCGTAATTGGTAGCTTGGTATGTTCTACCATGGCCTTGGTCAAGGACACCATTAGGTCGATATCCTTCAGGATGCCGGCTCCAGCTCCTTTGCTCACCACTTTTTTTACAGGACATCCAAAATTGATATCGATAATATCAGGACCAGACTTTTCCACTATCTCTACAGATTGTAGCATGGAGTCTAGGTTGGCCCCAAAAATTTGTATCCCCACCGGACGTTCCTTTTCATAAATATCCAACTTCATGACGCTTTTGGCAGCATCACGTATAAGACCTTCCGAAGAGATAAATTCGGTATACACCACATCTGCCCCCTGCTCCTTGCACAAGGCGCGGAAGGGTGGGTCACTAACATCTTCCATTGGTGCAAGCAACAATGGGAAATCCGGTAATTGAATGTCTCCTATTTTAGGCACAGTATAGATCCTTTAAATTTTGGGACTGCAAAATTACTGAAAAATTATATAATCCTATATTTCAGGGGGTAAGAAATGTCACAGACAGATAAATACCATAAAACTGTTTTGTTCAATCCAATATTTTAAGACGATGCTGATTGCTATTCTGATTATTGTCCTTACCTTTTCATTTCCAATTTTATAATTCCATCCCAAGAAAGTCATTAGGGTTGTGGAGCTTTGTTGGGCGGATTTTAGAGCCTGTCCCGTTCATCCGTTTCCTTGGACTTATAATTGTCCCTTATCTTCATATTGCCAAAATTATATCTAAATCCAAGGGAAAATATTCTACCATTCGGCCTGTAAATGGATATATTATCCTGGTTACCATATTTACGGGTATTTTTTAGTTTAAACTGCTTAAAAATATCGGTCAATCCCATAGTAATGGTTCCTTTTTTGCCCCAAATATTCTTTTTTAGGGAAATCCCCCATTCATTGTAGTATTCCTGTCTGGAATTCCCAATTACAATCGGGGAAACATAGGAATAGTTAAGGCTGGCCGTTAAAGATCGGTCTTCCAGAAGGGTGAAATTATTGTTGAATTGCAACAAGAGCGTCCACAGTCCTTGATCCAAGGTTTGTAGTGATAGAATATCGGTAAAGCGCTCTGTCCCGTAATAGTACGAAGAAAGGAAATAGGTATCCCAAGAATTGGATATCTCTTTCCTATAAATAAAATCCAGGCCATAGGCCAATTCCCTATCCGTATTATCCGTTATAAATCTCAGAAGTTTGCTTTCATTGTCCTGAAAGGTCAACAATCTCATAACATTCCTATGATATCTATAAAATAGCTCAAAGGTGTAATCCCTGTTATAGGTATAGGACATTATCACCGAATTCTTAAAGGAAGGCTGCAGGTTTACATTGCCCTCCACTACAGAATTATTACTCTGAAAAACCTGAAATGGATTGATCTTATTATAACTGGGCCTAATGATACTTCTTTTATAGCTAGCCCCGAATCTATGTTTTCTGTTCGGGTTAAACTGAAGAAATAAGGTTGGAAACAGTTCCAAATAATGATTCTGAATCTTGTCCGTACTATTGCTGAAGTCCCCTTGGGTTTCCGTATACTCGGCCCTTAATCCAGATTTCATGGTCCAATTGTTCCAATTGGCATCAAAGCTGGCGTAACCGGCTAAAATTTCTTCATCGTAAAAAAATGTACCATCCTCTGTAGGTTCTATACCCTCTTGGTCCCGGTCAAAACCTTCTTGGGCAATATAACTTTCGGAGTCAATAAGTGCATATTTTATACCTGATTCAAAATTGGCATTTTCTCCTATAGGCGAAGAATAATCTACTTGAACACTAAATAATTTGGTCTGCTGCTGATTAAAGGTGCTAAAGTCGTTCTCTCCTACCGTGGCCCCGTCCCCATCATAAAAATCGGTTTCCAAAGCCTGGTTTTTATCATAGTCGTAGTATGTGAAATGTGAATTAACCCCCAACTTAGACCCTAAATCATTGAACTTGTGTACATAATCCAAATAAAAGGCGGCGTTGATCGCTTCAAACTTGGCATAGTTCAAGGTTAGAAAGCCCGAGGTATCGCCATTATTGGCATTCTGTATTTTTGTATCGGAAAAATCTCTGGTCAAATAAGATGGAGTAAAGGTGCCTATGGAAGAAAAACTTAAGGTATTATTGTCGTCTAGGGCATAATCAAAAAAAGCACTGGTATTGTGTTTCTTGCTTCTATAGATAACCTCCAAATCAGAAGTCCAAGTATCCGTTATTTGGGCATCCTCAATAAAATTGGTGATATCCGTATAATTCGTTAATATCTTGTTCTGGGTATAACTATAATTAAAAGAGGCCTCCAACTGCCTACCCTTAAAATAGTGACTGGTGCCAAGCATTTGACGCGGAAAAACACCTTGACTATATCTGTTATATACAGCACCATTATACCCGGCAATTAAATTTTTTTTCATTTTAATATTGATCAAGGTCCCTCCCTCGGCATCATATTTTGCTGGTGGTGTAGTTATGACCTCAATAGATTGCACTCCCTTGGCGGAGGTACCGCTTAGAAGATTTAGTATATCTTCCGGCGGAAGATTTACCTTTTTATCGTTGATCATTATTTGGACCCCGCCTTCACCCTTTACCGTAATCCCATCATTCTTTACAAATACAGTTGGGGTACTTTTAAGAACATCCCATATGTCGGAATCGGAAAGGGCCGTATTTTCTATATTAAATACCAAACGATCCACCTTTTGTTCCAGTGTTGGCTTTTTAGAAACCACAACCACTTCATTTAATTCCTGCCCTGTGGAATCTATAAAGAGGGTATCTACAATTAAATCAGAATTAACATCCACCAATTTGTAGCCAGAATAGTTCCCTATATAACTAGCGCGTATAAGGTATTGGTTGTGGATTACATTATCGAAATAAAAAACACCATTTTCGTCAGAAGCTGCACCCTTGACAAAACTGGTATCCGATACTTTATAAAGCAGTATATTTGCAAAGGCAACCTCTGCGCCGTCAGTTTGCTTAACATGTCCTGAAACCTTGTATTCTTGGCCCATGACAGGGACGCATAATAGAAGAAGGAATAGGGTAAAGACCTTTGACATTGTCACAAACGGTGGCATATTCGTTATAAAAATTTTTAAAGTTAACTTTTTATTAACTACCCACAATGTTTTCTCTAAACTTTGTAGTAAAAATCTACCAACCAGGAATTAGCCACTAGAAATTCCCCATAGTTGTCTACCAAATTAAATCCCTGCCGTTGCATATAATCGACATAGGAGATTTTTGCTTTAAAAATCATGGATAAAGCCTATCTTTGCAGTTGCTTTGGTTTGCATGATGATTCATTGGAGCGCAAATCAAGGAAAAGAGGAAACTGAATTGACTTCTGCAGCTATTAATTTTGTCAAGGTAAATTCAGACCAAGTAAATACAGCATAAATGAAAAACATACGTAATTTCTGCATTATTGCACATATTGATCACGGCAAAAGTACTTTGGCCGATAGGTTGTTGGACTTTACAGGTTCGGTAACGGAACGCGAAAAGCAAGACCAGCTATTGGATAGTATGGATCTTGAACGCGAGCGTGGAATTACCATTAAGAGCCATGCCATCCAAATGGATTATGAATATAATGGCGAAAAATATGTGCTTAATCTTATAGATACTCCTGGGCACGTGGATTTTTCCTATGAAGTATCGCGATCCATAGCGGCCTGCGAGGGAGCTTTATTGATAATTGATGCGGCACAGAGCATCCAGGCACAGACCATTTCCAATCTTTATTTGGCTTTGGAAAATGATTTGGAGATTATTCCTGTTTTAAATAAAGTAGACCTGCCAAGTGCCAACCCGGAAGAGGTTACAGATGATATAGTTGATCTATTAGGTTGCAAGCGAGAGGACGTTATCCCTGCAAGTGCTAAAACTGGCTTGGGCATTGAGGAAATTTTGACCGCCATTATAGAACGAATTCCGGCGCCGAAAGGCAATCTGGATGAATCACTACAAGCTTTGGTATTCGATTCTGTATACAATCCGTTCAGAGGGGTAGAAACCTATTTCAGGGTTATAAATGGTGAAATAAAGAAAGGTCAAAAAATAAAATTTGTCGCCACAGACAAAAACTATTTCGCAGATGAGGTGGGTACCCTAAAATTGATACAACACCCAAAACAAAGTATAAAAGCCGGAGACGTTGGCTATCTTATAACCGGAATCAAGGATGCACGGGAAGTAAAAGTGGGCGACACCATTACGGATGCCGCTAGCCCTACCAAAAATCCTATTGGAGGATTTGAAGATGTAAAGCCCATGGTATTTGCTGGTATATACCCCGTTGATACTGAAGATTATGAAGAACTCCGTTCTTCTATGGAAAAATTACAGCTAAATGATGCTTCCTTGGTCTTTACACCAGAGAGCAGTGCTGCACTTGGATTTGGATTTCGTTGTGGTTTCCTTGGGATGCTACACATGGAGATCATCCAAGAACGTTTGGAACGCGAGTTTGATATGACGGTAATTACGACCGTACCCAACGTAAGTTACCATGCCTTTACCCGCAAGAATCCAGATGTTCCCATTATTGTTAACAATCCATCAGATTTACCGGATCCCTCTACTTTAGATCACGTTGAGGAACCGTATATCAAGGCCACAATTATAACCAAGGCCGATTTTGTGGGCAACGTTATGTCCTTATGTATAGATAAAAGGGGGCTGATTACGAACCAAACTTATTTAACCACAGAAAGGGTTGAATTAAATTTTGATATGCCTCTGGCAGAAATTGTATTCGACTTTTACGATAGGTTAAAAACAGTATCCAAAGGCTATGCCTCATTTGATTATACCCCTATAGGTCTTCGAACCTCAAAATTGGTGAGGGTAGATATATTACTTAATTCCCAGCCAGTGGATGCTCTGTCCGCATTAATACATGCAGATAATGCCGCCAATATTGGTAAAAAAATGTGCGAGAAGCTCCGGGAACTAATTCCAAGACAACAATTTGATATTCCTATCCAAGCTGCTATCGGGGCCAAGATAATTTCCAGGGAAACCATAAAAGCGTTGAGAAAGGATGTAACTGCCAAATGTTATGGTGGTGATATCTCACGTAAGAGGAAATTGTTGGAAAAACAAAAGAAGGGTAAAAAACGTATGCGTCAGGTTGGTAATGTAGAAATACCCCAGCAGGCATTTATGGCGGTGCTTAAACTGAACGACTAAACTAAATTTGAGGACCTGTAACCTTACCTAAAAAGAGGTAACATCTCCTATTGAACCATTCCAAATCGATTATTATTAGATCATCCCCTGATAGAATCATAAGGATGTGTTGGTTTCCCCCTTGCGTTTTACCAATAACAACCCCAATATGGTAAGTCCGGCATTGACGGCTATATTAATAAACCCAAAATCGAAATTGAAGGCTTGGGCAAAGTAGACACTCAGTAGATAAGTAAGTACCGGTGCCAAAAGGCAGATAATCGGCACCCATTTATCCTTAACCGCAATCTTGGTGAACATTCCCAACATATAAAGGCCCAAAAGAGGACCATAGGTATACCCTGCAACTTTGAAAATAAGCGAAACAACATCGCCCCTACTGTTGGAGAATAACATAATTATTAAAAATAGTACTGCTGAAAAACCAAGTAAAACCCAATTTTTAAGCCTTTTTTTGTCAGCACTGGACTTGTGTGAAATATCCAGAAAATCATAGGTAAAGGAGGTAGTTAGGGCTGTCAGGGAGGAATCCACACTGGAAAATGATGCTGCAATGATACCCAACAAAAAACTGATTCCGGCAAAGACTCCCAGATGGTTCAATGCCAAATCGGGAAACAGGTTATCCGTATCCAAAAGTGCACCATTTTCACCTACGGCCAAACTAATTCCATTGCTCTCCGCATAACTGTACAACAGAATTCCCAATCCTAAAAACAAAAATTGGGTCAAGGCCAGAATTAAACTATAGGTCAGGGTATTTTTTTGAGCATCCCATTGATTTTTACAGGTCAACGTTTTTTGCATCATATTTTGATCTAATCCGATCATGGCAATTGCTACCAGAATACCCGCAATAAACTGTTTAAAAAAGTTATTGCTCGATTTACTTTCCCAGTTGAACACTTTAAAATACTTATGCTCCGTAACATGTTGTACAGCTTCTGAAAAGGATAAATTTAAGGAAGTAGTAATCGTATATATAGTAATTATTGCGCCCAATACCAAAAAGGTTGTCTGCAAAGTATCGGTCCAAACAATGGTCTTTATACCAGACTTATTGGTATATAACCAAACCAAAAGCAGGATAATTATTACCGTAATGGGAAAGGGTATGTTAAGCTTATCGAAAAGTGCGAACTGAAGAATTTTTGAGGCCAGTAATAACCGTAGTGCAGCTCCAAAGGATTGGGATACCAAAAAGAACAAAGACCCCGTCTTATATGTTTTTACACCATACCGCTGATCTAAATAACCATAAATGGAGACCAATTTTAATTTATAGTAAAGCGGAATCAGGACGAAGGTAATGAACAAATAGCCGACAACATTCCCTAGAATAAATTGATAGAAATAGAAATTGTTGTTGCCCACCATCCCGGGCAGGGAAACAAAGGTCACCCCTGAAAGTCCAGCACCCACCATACCAAAAGCAACTAAAAACCAAGGCGATTGTCGGTCTCCGGTAAAATAAGACTCATCACTTCTATTTCTTGAGGTGAAATATGAAATGGTCATCAATAAGACAAAATAGATGATAATGATGGCTAAAACTAAAAGTGTATTCAATGCAGATGGATTTTATTTTAACTTAATGTACGGTCCCTATTGCTACAATTTTACGACTATCCATGTAAGGACATATTAGAAATGCAATCTTAAATATTAAATTGAAAGTTTATTTTTGGGCTTTTTTTCCTTGTTATCAGCATCCAGCAATTTCCCAAGATACACTAACTTACATCCTTCTTGAATATCTTCAAAATTCTTGCTAAACGATGAAATAATTTTCAGGTCCCCATCCATGGTCTTAACAAAAATGGGAATAATATCCTTATCTGCCTTCGTAATTTCAATGAGGGCTTCATAGTGTTCCTTGCCCTTTAGTTCTATTTCATGAATTACAGGATTACTCCTGGCGGCTTCGGTCAAAGTAATAAAGTCATCGGTATGTGAAAAAAGACCTTCTTGGGGATTATTGTCAGGGTCGTTCATCTCATCGGTATTAACAAGTCTAAATGAACCGTGTTCCCCAAATTCTTTTTTGAAGGTGTCGATCGCGTATTCGTTAATATCCGAGTTACCTGTCAATGCCATAAGGTAACCAACGTCGTTCAGTTCTATATTGTCCGTTAAATTATCGGAATAAATGTTGGCAACAAAGGCTTCCAGGCCAAGGTTTTTGGCTTTTTCAATATTATTTTGGTTGTTATCTATCAAAACAACATGCCTGTTGTTCTTCTTAAGATAGCTTGCTATTAATCTAGGTACCTTGGAAGCTCCCACAATAAGGATCCCTTCTGATTTTTCTAAAAACACCCCCAGCAATTTTGCCATAATCCGCGCGGTAGATGCATTGAGTAGTACGGTGCCCAAAACGATCATAAAGACCAAGGGTGTAATATATTCCGCTCCAGGTTCTCCTCTTAAAATCAATTTAGAACCAAAAAGAGAGGCAATACCGGCAGCAACAATACCCCTAGGGCCAACCCAACTAATAAACAGCTTTTCCCTAAAATTAAGTTTGGAGCCTATAGTGCTCATAAATACCCCCAATGGTCTTACCACAAAAACCACAATAGCAAAAAGCACTAAGGTTTTGGGACTATATAACAATTCCAGTTCGGGTAAATTCATACTGGCCGAAAGAAGTATGAAAAGCATTGAAATTAAAAGTATGCTAAGGGACTCCTTAAAATATAGCAGTTCCTTGATATTTGGCAGCTGGGTATTCCCCATGACCATGCCCATAACTACCACGGCCAACAGCCCGGATTCATGTGCAAAAAGTTCAGAGATAACAAAAACCGAAAGTACTACGGATAACGATACCACATTTAACAAATAATGAGGCACATAATTTTTTTTAATGGCCAAGGTCAAGGCATGTGCAAAGCTGAAACCAAAGGTAAACCCTAATAGCAGCACCTTTACAAACTCTAAAAGTCCTGTTTGTGTATAGCCTTGCCCTTCCCCAATACTTATGAACTCAAAGACCAATACCGCCACAAGCGCACCAATGGGATCAATTAATATACCCTCCCATTTTAATACCGCAGATAAATCTTTCTTTAATGGAATATTCCTAAGAATGGGTGTAATAACAGTTGGTCCGGTTACAATTATAAGTGCAGAAAACAAAAAAGAAATTTGCCAGGGTAGCTCAAAAATAAAATGAGCGGCAGTTCCCGCTAAAAAGAAAGTTACCGCACTACCCACGGTAATCAACTTTGTAATCACAGGCCCTACTCTTGCTACCTCGGAGCGTTTCAAGGTAAGTCCACCCTCAAATAGGATAACACCAATAGCCAGTGATACAAAATGATAAAGGCTCTCCCCTAAAAACAAACCCTCTGTCTTATTCCAGATAGGTCTGATCAATTTGGTACCGTCCTCTGTAAACAAAGTAGATATTGGACCTACCAATAGACCTATAAGTATAAGGGGCAAAATGGCCGGTAATTTAAACCGCCATGCAACCCATTGTGCAATGATACCAAGAACGATTATTCCCGCAAGTTCTACCATAAAAAAATTTGAAGCAATATAGGTTTTAATCTAGAAAAAATCCATCTATGATAAAAAAACCTTGGAGCCGGCTTTAAAATTACACACTCTTCCGTACAATCCGTACAAAAGGAAACTTATTTGTTTCATAAAATTTAGGAAAAGAACCCTCTTATAAACCTGTGAATATAATAGGGTTCCTGCTTGCCTAATTACTAATATTTAGTTATTTTTTCATCTGGTTCCCCCCGCAAACAAAATTAAACCTATGGTAGAACTAAATATAGTAAACCTGCTAATGGTACTGTTGGCCGCTTGGCTTGGAGGAATATTTGCCAATCGAATAGGTTTCCCGTCTATTTTAGGTGAACTTCTGATAGGAATCATGTTGGGCCCGGCATTGTTCGGAATTTTGGAAACTTCCGATGCCCTGAACATTTTGGCGGAAGTCGGAATCCTTTTTCTCATGGCCTATATTGGTATGGAAATCAATTTTAAAGATCTGGGAAAAGCTTCATGGGCCGGTTTTCTTGCAGCCATTGGGGGATTCGTGGTTCCTTTCGCACTTGGCTATTACACCATCCTATTTTTTGATGGTACACAGCTTGCCGGTCTATTTGTTGGTATTGCCGTAGGGGTTACTTCCTTGGCCACAAAAAGTCGGATTTTAGTAGACCTAAAGCTTTTGGATACACGAATAGCCTATGTTCTTATGGCCGGTGCCCTGATTTCAGATACCTTGGCGCTTATCATTTTTGCAGGAATTATTGGTTTTGTCGATGCTGGCAGCGTTGATTCCATTGGTCTTGCCTGGGTCGCTGGCAAGGCCATTCTATATTTCTGCTTGGCGGTATCCATAGGTATTTACATATTTCCCCTGTTGGGAAAATTACTAACGAAGGCCAAGTTAACGGGGCGGACCTTGCTTTTTGGCATTTTGGTCATTATTGTGTTGGGTTTTTCCGAATTGGCCGAACTTGCTGGATTACACGGTATATTGGGATCGTTTATGGCCGGACTGTTCATAAGGGAAGGCATATTTTCCAGACAGGTTCTTAAAGATGTTACCGGGGTCTTCCACGATGTCTCCATCGGATTTCTAGCACCCATATTTTTTGTTACCGCCGGGTTTCACGTTACACTGGAAATTTTTCAGACGGATCTGGCCCTATTGATATTGATAATTGTTGGGGCCGTTGTTGGTAAAATTTTGGGAACCACCTTGTTTTACCTGCCAAGTGGTTACGGATGGCGTGAAGGATTCACCATAGGGACTGGTATGAACGGAAGGGGAGCTGTAGAGATTATTATTGCCGGTATCGGCCTTCAGATGGGCATAATTTCCCAGGAAATTTTTTCAATATTGGTGTTTATGGCCATTTCCACGACCCTAACCGTACCCATATTTCTTACTTGGACCACAAATTGGCTTAAAAAACGGGGGGAACTTGTAAAACAGGCTGCACGAAATGGATATTTGATACTTGGAGCAAATCCGTTGGGACTATACATCGCCAAGCAACTTGCCGAACAGAGCGAAGTAATCCTTATCGACTACAATAAGGATCTAGTGAACGAGGCCTATGCACAGGGATTAAAAGCAATCTATGGAAACGGACTAAGGGAAGACGCCTTCGAAGAAGCCGATGCCCTATCCAAAAATACATTTATAGCACTGACCGGTAATAGTGAAATAAATCTCCTATCCGCTCAATTGGCCTACAACTCCTTTTATATCCCCAACAGAATAGTCCTTGTTTCACCTGTTGAAGACGGGGCCGGTGTAAATCTACTGGATCACATGGATGCCTCTTCCATGTTTGCCAATAAGACCGATCTGGTTCCCTGGTCCTATAAAATTTCTACCCATGATTTTAAGGAAAGTATAGAAAAGGTAAATAAGGAAATTACCACTCGCAATTGGGTCAAGAAAAATTCCAATAGCAAGGATATCCTCCCGATACTAATTCTTGATGAAACCGGGCATAAACGTCCATTTCATTACAAGGAAATTATTAGGCCCAAGGAAAGTGTCATATATCTCCAATAGGTAGGTTTGGCAGAAAAAATATTCATAAAGTGTTAAAAAACCTCTAATAAACCCACGTTTCAAGAAATATCCTTAGTGCTTTTCTTAATTTGCACCTACTTAGGCTAGGTTATTTATGAAATTATACCCTATAGAATCAGGAAATTTTAAATTGGATGGAGGAGCTATGTTTGGCGTGGTACCAAAATCGATATGGAACAGAACCAATCCCGCAGATTCCAACAATTTGATAGATATGGCCGCCAGGTGTCTTTTAATAGAGAATGGTGATCGACTTACTTTAATAGATACCGGGATGGGCAATAAACAGTCCGATAAATTCTTTGGATATTATTACAGATGGGGAGAGCATTCCTTGGATAAATCATTAAACCAATACGGCTTTCACAGAGATGATATTACAGATGTGTTCCTGACACATCTGCATTTTGACCATTGTGGGGGTAGCATTCAATGGAACAAAGATAAAACCGGATATGAACCAGCCTTTAAAAACGCTGTCTTTTGGACCAATGAGGACCATTGGAAATGGGCCACAGAACCTAATGAACGGGAAAAGGCTTCCTTTCTAAAAGAAAATTTACTCCCCATGCAAGAAAGTGGTCAGCTGCGATTTATTGCTAGGGACAACAATACTTTCAAAGACCGTTCGGAAATGGACTTTGGAATTCTATTCGTGGACGGACATACGGAAAAACAAATGATTCCCCACATTCAATATAAGGATAAGACTTTGGTCTTTGCTGCGGACCTATTGCCTACAGCAGGACATATTCCACTGCCCTATATAATGGGTTATGATACACGACCCTTATTGACTCTTACAGAAAAAGCCATGTTCCTGGAAAAGGCGGAGAAAAACAATCATTACCTGTTTTTGGAGCATGATGCCCACAACCAAATCTGTACCCTACAAACCACCGAAAAAGGTATACGTTTAAAAGAAATACATACCTTTGCCCAGCTTTTTGAATAATATGATCAATTATAGACTCCTATAAACGGCAAACCATTATCGCCTAGCAAGCTTTAAAGCCAAATAACCCTGAAATACATTTAAGCAGACATTCTAATTTTAACTTTATAAATAAATGACACTAACATTAAACAGAACTATTTTGGCCGTATCGGCCTCTATTTTACTTTATGGTTGTGGTAGTACTGCCCTAGTTTCTACGCCAATTGGTAATATTGACACCCTTCCCCTTAAAATATCGGAATTAACCGAAACGCAAAAAAAGAATTGGGGTCATGCGGATTTAATTACGGATACCATTCCTGGAATGAGCATAGATAAGGCTTATGCAGAGATCATTGGGAATAAAAAAGGTGAAAAGGTAATAGTAGCGGTGTTGGATTCCGGGATGGACCTGACCCATGAGGATTTGGTAGATGTGCTTTGGACCAACAAAGGAGAAATTCCAGGGAATAATAAAGATGATGATAATAATGGCTATATAGACGACATACATGGCTACAACTTCTTAGGGGAATCCTATAATGAACAATTGGAAATGGCCCGTATAGTAAGCAAGAAATTAGGAGATGCGTCCTTACAGGCCAAGGCGAAAAGTAACCTAGAAAAAGATTATCAGAAAGCAATTCAAAATAAGGGACAGTACGAACAAATACTTCAGGCAGTACAGAATGCGGATAATGAAGTAAAGGCTCTTTTGGGGAAGGATAACTATACTAAAAAAGACCTTACCGAAATTAAAACCGAAGACGAAGCTATGCAAAGAAATGTCAGTATTTTGATGCAAATGTTGAGTATTAAGGACACGATCCCAGAAGTTCTTTCAGAGCTTAAGGATGGCATTAAACATTTTACAGACCAACTTAATTATAATCTAAATGTAGATTTTGATGGTAGAAAAATTGTTGGCGACGATCCATATAATTTTGACGATAGGGGTTATGGTAATGGCAACCCTAGTAATAGGGTTGAGGATGAAAGTCATGGAACCCACGTGGCCGGTATTATCGCAGCAAAAAGAAATAATGGCCTTGGTGCCAATGGGGTTGCAAACAATGTAGAAATAATGAGTATCAGGGCAGTTCCCAATGGGGATGAGTACGACAAGGATATTGCCTTGGGAATCCGTTATGCCGTAGATAACGGTGCCAAAATTATCAATGGAAGTTTTGGAAAAGCCTTCTCTCCAAATGCCCAATGGGTATATGATGCCATTAAATATGCAGCAGACAATGATGTTATCTTTGTCCATGCGGCAGGAAACTCCGGTGAAGATCTTGACGACCCAAACAACCCAAATTTCCCCAACGACCAAATTAATAACGGTCCCGAAATGACCGATAATGTTATAACGGTAGGTGCTTTAGCTAGCCAATATGGTTCAGAAATGGTGGCCACCTTTTCTAATTATGGCTTAATAAATGTAGATATCTTTGCTCCTGGTGATGATATCTATTCTACCATGCCGAACAATGAATACGATTTTCAGGGAGGTACTTCCATGGCTGCACCAGCTGTTGCAGGAGTAGCTGCACTGGTTAGATCTTATTATCCAAAATTAACCGCCTCACAGGTAAAGGCCATATTGATGAATTCTGGACTTACTACCAAATCCAAAGTAGTAGTTGCCGGCGATTCTTCCAAGGCAATGGATTTTCAAAAAATATCGAAATCCGGTAAAATGGTCAATGCTTATAACGCCTTAATAATGGCAGATGCAGTATCCAGAGGTAAAATAAACCTTTAATATAAAGGACAAGGCCAAAACAATCAACATGTACTTAGGAGTACGATAGTTTTAGTCATCCAAAGTGAATAAATAAAATTCTTAATGGGGAGCGCCGTGGTTATCAACGTTCCCCTTTTTATAATTATATAGTTTTAAACGTATGAAATATAACAAAGGACTTTTTATAGGTTTAGTTGTAGCGATTCTAAGCTTAACATCTACATTAGAAGCACAAAATAATACTTCTTATTGGCAGCAACATGTAGATTATGCTATGGAAGTAGACGTGGACGTTAAGAATTACCAATACGGCGGTACCCAAAAATTGGTTTATACCAATAACTCACCAGATGAACTAAGCCGAGTTTATTATCATCTATTTTTCAATGCCTTTCAGCCAGGTAGTGAAATGGATATGCGTTTACAAAGCATCGCTGACCCAGACGGTAGAATGATGGAAGAAGGGAAAAGCCGAATAGCAAGCCTCTCCCCTGATGAAATAGGATATCTCCGGGTTACTTCCCTTACTCAGGACAACAAAGCGGTTTCCTATGTGGAAGAGGGTACGGTTTTGGTTGTAGAATTAAATAAACCTATTCCTGCAGGCGGAAAGACTACCTTAGAAATGACATTTAATGGACAAATCCCATTGCAAATAAGACGAGCTGGTAGAAACAGCAGTGAGGGTGTGGCGCTGTCCATGAGTCAGTGGTATCCAAAAATGGCCGAATACGACTTTGAAGGTTGGCATGCCGATCCATATATAGCCCGTGAATTCCATGGGGTATGGGGCGATTTTGATGTGAAACTGACCTTGGACAAAAAATATGTAGTTGGTGGAACTGGATATTTACAAAATGCCCAAGAAATAGGTCATGGTTATGAATCTCCTGGATCAAAAGTAAAAAAGACCAAGGGAAAAACACTTACTTGGCATTTTAAAGCCCCAATGGTTCATGACTTTATGTGGGCCGCCGATCCCGATTACATTCACGATACCCTACAAGTAGAAAATGGCCCGATGCTCCATTTTTTCTACAAGAACGACAAGGAAATCATAGAAAATTGGAAAAAACTACAGCCTAAAACGGCCGAAGCCATGCAGTTTTTCAATAAAAATATTGGCGATTATCCTTATGAACAATACTCGATAATACAAGGAGGCGATGGTGGCATGGAATATGCTATGAGTACCCTGATTACTGGCGGTAGAAATTTTGGAAGTCTGGTAGGCGTTATGGTCCACGAAATGGCCCATTCCTGGTTTCAACATGTTCTGGCTAGCAACGAATCCAAACACGAATGGATGGACGAAGGCTTTACCAGCTTTATCTCGACCTTATGTATGGACCAAATCATGAACCAGGATAAGGATAACCCTTTTGAAAGTTCCTATCAAGGATACTACAATTTGGTAGCTTCAGGTAAAGAACAGCCCCAAACTACCCATTCCGATAGATATGAACTAAATTTTGCCTATGGGGTTGCCGCCTATAGCAAGGGTGCAATATTCCTATCACAATTGGGCTATATCATTGGGCAGGATAAGCTGATGGAAACCCTTAGAAAGTATTATCAAGACTTTAAATTTAAACACCCAACGCCAAACGATATTAAAAGAACCGCTGAAAAAGTATCCGGCATGGAGTTGGACTGGTACCTTACCGATTGGACGCAAACGACAAATACCATAGATTATGGCATTAAGGCCGTTGAGGCAGAAGGGCAAAAAACAAAGGTTAGCTTGGAGCGCATTGGTCTTATGCCCATGCCCATAGATGTGTTGGTGCTATACAATGACGGTACACAGGAAACGTTTTACGCTCCCTTACGTATGATGCGCGGAGAAAAAGAGAATCCGTATGCCAATTTAAAAAGGACCACATTGCCAGATTGGCCTTGGGCATATCCCAACTATGATTTTATCTTGGATAAATCGCTTAACAATATAAAGGCCATAGTATTGGATCCATCCCAACTAATGGCCGATATAGATCCCGAAAACAATGTTTGGCAAGTACAGGAGTAAAAAGCAATAAAGTGCTAAATCCGTTTAAAATGACTTTAATAGACATCTTAAACGGATTTTTTATTTTTGATACCACCATGTTCCACTATACATTTTGTTCTTGGCGGTAGCTTCCCTACTGCTCATTAAGATTTCATTTTTATTAATCTGCCTATTCCGATAACCCAGTAGGTGAAATAATGGTTTTGCTAAAAATCTGGCAGTTCTTTTATTTACCAACAAGGTTCCCTTTTTCTTATCTGCCCAAGAAACCCCGGGTAAAATTGGGAGCAAGGCCGGCATTCTTATTTTTCGCAATACCCTTGATAACCATAGGGCCAATTTGGGTATCCTCCGTATCAGAAAAAATCCATCCTCTCCCTGACTTTGGTACAAAGGCATAAAAATGCTCGATTTTTGCAGGGCCAATACTGCTCTTTTATTATGTTCGGCCAATAATTTTCCTTTGTTTACGACATCAAAACTCTTAAATCCGGACAACATAGAAAATTGGTCCTTGGAATCAATAGGATGTCTATAAATTATTTCAAAAAAACTGGCATTTTTCATGGCAGAATTTTGAAGTTGAAGGTAATATCCTTCATACCCTTTAACATCTGCCCTTTTAAGTGCGTCACTATAAACCAGGGCCAACCACATAAAAGCTATACTATTCTCCACCGCTTCCTTTGCGGTGTGCTGGCCAGATTCAAAACCTACAGACAGATAACCTTGATCATTGATATAACTAAGTAGGGGTCCCTCTAGATACTCCTCTATCCCCAAAATTATTGGGACCGGAAAAAGCTTGGAAAATTTCCTATTGATCAAGGCGTCGTTGATGGTAATAAAAGGCAATGTTTTACTGGAAGTAGTATGGAAATCAATAAAATAAAAAGGTCCTGGTTCCGTCTCAAGTATATCCCATAAAACTTGGTATAGGGAAAATAACTCCTTGTCCTCGTTTAAAAGTTCCTTTTCAGATGTGTTTTTAATTTTTTCGATATTTTCAACGGTCCATGATCGATTAAGGTCATGATCCAGAAATCTTTTTCCTGCCAAAAGAGCCTCGATATTTCCACGAATACCATAAATGTTACCATTTACAGGTATTTTTTCTTCTTCAATTCTAAGTAAAACATCTTGTATAGCCTTTTCCCCGGAAGGCTCATTACCATGAATACCCCCAAAGAATACCACGGTAGGACCATTGTTGCTACCGTTTAAATGACCAATGATCCGATTATCGCCAGTTTGGTTTGCCAAGTTGGTCATAAATCCTTTGTAGTAATAATTCCCACTAATTTTTTACCCTGGACAACAGGTAAACAATTTATACCATTCGCTTCCATTAAGGTCCTTGCCCTGTTCATGCTTTCATCTTCGGTAATGGTAATGAGTTCTGTTTTCATCATGTCCCTTATACGGTCTTCAACCTTATTCGGATTCTTTAAATACTCCTTTAGATCGGTCCAAGTTAACAATCCAACCAGATCCAAATCATCATTGAGTATGGGTATATGGTGAATATTTTTCCACTGCATCATTTTCAATACCAATTCCGAACTATCACTATCTTGCGCCGTTATGGTCCTTGTATTCATGTTTTGGTAAACTTTTTTATCTTTCTTATTTAGAACAAATTCATCTCCTCTTGGCAATTGCCATGCATCTATGGGATATCCTTTTTGTTGACTCCCATACATTTTGGCCGTTAAGATTGTCAACGCCTCAGGTAGCTTATATTCCTTTCTGAGTTTTCTATAACTTTTAACCATCCATCTGGAGCCATTGGCCGATCCGATCCTTTTTTCAATAATTTTTAGATAATGCTCAGCATCTTTTGGTGCCACCCCCAAACTATACAAACCCTTAAAAGCCATTGGTAATAAGTGATCCAACAATAATTGTTGACTGGATAGTAGTTGTCCTTCCCAATAAAATTGGGCTGCCATACCATATCTGGCAGCACTGAAAAAATTACTTTTTACATCGTTGAAATCCATCTTGGTATGAATGGCATCATACTTTTTAGGCCTACCCGTCATAACGCCTACCCATAACATCATATTCGCAATTTCATCTTCGGTCGTGGGTCCGGATGGAATATACCTGTTCTCAATTCTAATGTGAGGCTTGCCATTTGTAATGCCATAACAAATGCGGTTCCATGTATACACTGTACCGTTATGGAGTGCCAACGCCTTTAACTTCGGTATTTTTCCCTGTTTCAATTCGCTTAAACTGTCCACTTCGGCATTTGAAGTAAGAAGGCTTCTAAATCCGGTAATGGATTCTTTAAAATAGTCCACAACTGTGCCCCTTGCCCAGTTATTTCCAAAATTGACCCTTGGTTCCCGTTCATTCAATAAAAAGGTACTGGCCCTAGTATCCACACTTTGTGTAAATAGGGCAATTCTAGTTTCTTCCCACAACTCCCTACCAAAGAGCATGGGGGAATTGGTACAAATGGACAGGATTGGTCCTGCTATGGCTTGGGACCAATTATAGGTGTCTTCAAAATCATATGGATCTATCTGTAGGTGCGATTGAAAACTGGTATTGCATCCTTCATATAAAACGGAGTCGTGGTGGATATTTAATTCGTCCACCCCTTTAATATGAAGTTCTATATCATTGTTTCTTATTTCCTTTATTACCTCGTTCAGTACCTGATAACGGGCAATTGGAGTCATAAATCCAATTTCCAAATGCCTTTTTGAAATGGTCGGCAGAATTCCGCAGAGTATTATCTTATTAGCATATTCCTCAGCTGCCTTGTCGGCCTTTGCCAATAAATGATCCAGCTGTAAGTGCATTTCCGAAAAGCAATTCCCCGTCAACGGAATGGGATCTAAATTTATTTCCAGATTGTACAGGGCCAATTCGGTAGTAAAATGGGGGTCATCTATATTTCCAAGAATTTCCAATGCCTTATTGGACGGCTGCCATGATGAATCTACCAAACAAAATTCCTGTTCGGCACCAATTCTAATGGGACTTCGTTCAAACAACTTATTTTCCAGTATTTGTTCCAAGGCCGTGATATCTGCCAACAACTGTTTAATGTACCTAGCCTTTAGAGGATTGTTCCTTAATTTTTCAACTTGCAATTCTCCCATATATCCATGTTTAGCGTTTTGTTAAAAATGTAACCTAAGTTAAGGGCTAAGGAGATTTTGAACTATGATGATTGTCATATCCCATAACTGTGGTTTTTATTTTTACTTTTGCGGGGAATGTCGTTTAGATTCCCAAAAACAGAAAAGCTAAAGAGCAAAAAACTAATTGAGCAGTTGTTTGCCGAAGGGGTTGGTATTACCAATTACCCAATTAAACTTGTATACCTTAAAACCAGATATGAAGATGATTCCAAATGCAAAGTAGGGGTAACCGTTTCCAAAAGAAATTTTAAAAGCGCCGTAAAAAGAAACCGTATTAAAAGATTGATGCGTGAAAGCTACAGGCTAAACAAACACCTAATTTTTAACAACATAGAGGGCGACTTTGCGTTTATGTTTTTATACCTTGGTAAGGAGATACCATCGCAATCCAGAATAACAGATGCTATGTTTACCCTTATGCAGAAATTTGTTGGTCAATTAGCAAAGGGTAGCAAATAAATTATGAACTAATGAAAGAGATATTAAAGAAAAGGGTGCTCATCCCTATTATTGCCGTTACCCTATTAATTGCAGGAAGTAGTTTTAAGGGCGATTTTTTTGAGATAGCCAAACAGATCGAAATTTTTACTACTCTGTTCAAAGAGCTTAACATGAACTATGTGGATGAGACCAATCCTGCAGAACTAATGGATACGGCCATTAAAAACATGTTGGAAGAGCTTGATCCCTATACCAAATTCCTTAACGAACAAGACGTAGAATCCTTCAAAATAAACAACGCTGGGGAATATTCCGGTATTGGAGCAATAGTGAGAAGCTACAAGGATAAAATAGTTATTGTTGAGCCTTACAAGGGCTATCCGGCTGATAAAGCGGGATTAAAGGCAGGGGACGAAATTATTAAGATCGGTGATATTGCCATAGCCGATGTTAAGGATGATGCGGACGAACTTTTAAAGGGAGCCAGCAACACAAGTGTGGGCATTACCTATGTTAGACAGGGAGAAACCAAATCTACCACAGTTAATAGGGAATCCATAGAAGTAGACGCTGTTCCTTATTATAAAATGATCAACGATAATACAGGTTATATTGTTCTATTAAAATTTAATAAGAAAGCTACGGAACAAACAAAAAAAGCACTCCTTGATCTTAAAAACGATGGAGCCAAGAAAATTATTCTGGACCTAAGGGATAATCCTGGAGGTCTGTTGAGTGAAGCCATAAATGTTACCAATCTTTTCATCCCCAAAGGGGAACTTGTGGTAACCACCAAATCCAAGGTAAAAAAATTCAATAGGGAATACAAAACTACCAACCAACCTGTGGATACCGAAATACCATTGGTTGTATTGGTTAATGGTAGAAGTGCCTCAGCCAGTGAAATTGTCTCGGGCAGTCTACAGGATTTGGACCGTGCCGTTATAGTAGGAGCAAGAAGCTTTGGCAAGGGACTGGTACAGCGTCCTTTAAAACTTACCTATGGCACCCAATTAAAAGTAACCATTTCCAGATATTATACGGCATCCGGAAGATGTATTCAATCTTTGGATTATTGGAATAGGGATGAGAATGGAAATGCAGTTAAAAATACCCAATTTAGGGATTTCAAAACCAAAAATGGACGTAAAGTACAAGATGGGGGCGGTGTTTTGCCCGATATAGAAATTGCTGCCGCCAAAACAAATACCCTTACCCAAGCCTTGCTATCGGGTAACGTTATTTTTGATTACGCCACCGACTATTATTACAACAATACTTTGGAAAATGTATTGGATTTCAGCTTTAATGATGTTGATTTCACATCATTTAAGAATTATGTGTCCAAAAGTAATTTTGACTTTGAAACCAAAGCTGAAAAAGCACTTAAGGAAGCCATGGCGGGAGAGGACAGCGCCCTTTATAATAATTCGGTTACCGCCAACTATAAATCGCTTTTGTTGGAGATGGACAAAAGCAAGATTATGGCTTTGGATAAATATAAAGCGGAAATACAAAAGAACTTGGAAGATGAGATTCTGAAGCGTTATTTCTATAGGGAAGGACTTTATGATTATCATCTACAAAATGACGAAGCCATAATGACTGCTTCCGTCCTATTAAATGATAACAGTAAGTATAGGGATATCCTAAAATAATCTCTAGTCGAAAAGACTAATGTTCCTTATTCCTTATATCTTAAAATATACCTTCTTTTGATCCAAAAAGTAGGTTATATACCAAAACATAAATAGGACAAATAGGGAATTTATTACCAATATTAATCCTTCCTGTACACCTAAAGGAGCCAGTATATTTTCGGTAAAAATTAACCCAAAACCTCTAAACCATTGAGCCCCTACAGTTTCGGCAAATAAATAAATGAAAATGGAATTGGTCCCCACGACAGAAAAGATCTTCAACCAATTACTCTTATGGCCCTTAATGTCTATCCACCAGTAAAATAATGCCAATGCCAGCAATGCCCATCCTCCTGAAGCCAGGGTAAAAGAGGTAGTTGCTATTCTTTTAATAATTGGTGTAATTCCTATAAGATCCATCCCGTAGCCCACTGCAAGTAAGGCAGCTCCCCACATTAAAATGGGACTTAACTTTTCCTTGGCCGATTTATTGGAAAGCAATAATTGGCCACAGATCACACCCATTACCGTATGGACCGCAGTAGGCAGAAAGTTTATGAAAACCCAGCCTCCACCGTTAATTTTTCCCATCACCAACATATCTATCCAAGACCCAAAACTTTGTCCTTGATTATATGGGTCCTGTGGGTTATAAACCCGATAAAGAATTTCGGTAAGTATTAAAATCCCAAGACAAATTATAATTTGGGTACGGTGGGGAAGATTCATGATAGCGTAGGCGATAAGAATTGTAAAGGCCAATTGTACCAATACATTCCATAGTTCCCACACCAAAGCATGGCTATACACGCAGTGCAACAATACCCCAAAACTAAAAAGCAAAAAACATCTTCTTAAAATATGTTTGGTAGCGGCCTTTCTACTTCCAGTAGCCAAGCGTTTTCTAAGTGAAAATGGCATAGCCACCCCCACAATAAACATAAAGAAAGGCTGTATAAGATCCCAAAACCGCAATCCGTTCCAAGGATGATGGTGCAACTGTTCCGCCAATGGGTGCAAAACGGTGTTGTTTTCGGTATAGTCCCCAAAGCTCCCGTGAAACCCTGCGGCCTCTGCAATGAGTAAAAACATGGTTAATCCGCGAAATACGTCTAGGGAAAATAACCTTTTGGAAAGGTTGGTAGCTTCGTTGGTCATTTTTTATGTGGTTGATTATTTGGCAATAACAATGTAGTGATTTTCTATAGACATTCATAAAATAATGTGCATGTTTGCAAATTGTCCCATCCTTACCCAAAGGACATAAGCAACGATTTTTTCCACTAACCAAAAAGTTTCGGCATTAAAGTAGAGGACCCATGCACCTTCTGAATATTTTAATTAATTTTCCCTTTTTTAAAGATCAAACCTATGAAAAACAAGTTTTTCCTTCTAATTGTCTTAAGTATTTTTCTTTGTCTAGGTTACAAACCAAAGGAACCTAAAATACTGATTATTGGAGACTCCATTTCTTTAGGTTATTTTCCTAAAGTTAAAGAAGCCCTAGCCTCAAAGGCATTAGTTTTGCACAATCCTGGAAATGCACAACACACTGGAACGGGATTGGAAAAAATTGAGGACTGGGTAGGTGAAGAGGATTGGGATATTATCCAATTTAATTGGGGATTATGGGATCTTTGTTACCGACACCCAGATTCCAAAGTCTATGGCAATAGGGACAAAATTAAGGGTACCATAACCTATGACCTGGAAACCTATGAAAAAAATCTGGAAGAGTTGGTTAGTTTCCTTAAAGCCAATACCTCAGCAAAATTGATCTTTGTAACAACAACTTATGTACCTGTTAATGAAGCAGGAAGACATTCTACAGATGTAGCAAAATACAATGCAGTAGCAAAATCCGTAATGAAAAAAAATGGTGTTATTATCAACGATATTTATAAAAAATCCATAACCATACACCGTAAAAATGGTTTGGGAGATAAGGATGTCCACTATAATAAGGAGGGATATAACGATCTGGGAAAACTAATTGTTCCTGTGCTTCAAAAAACGATGAAGAAATTATAGTGCAAACAATTTTTTGCATTTTAAAGCCTATCCACTTTCGGGGTATTTTAAACAGCATGAAATTGAACCATCTTATATCCAACCAAGAAATAACACTTATGTTCTTTAAAAATTAATTAATTTAAGCGATAAAACCACTACCAATGTCGCTTCAAATTGCCAAATATTTATCGCTCTTTACCGCAGCGGCGCTTTGTTTAACAGGTTGCCAGGATGTAACTTCTACCAATACCGATTCCAGTAAGTATACCAATTGGTCCTCCTATTTGGGCGGGCCGGACCGCAACCACTATTCCACCCTTTCACAAATAACCCAGGAAAATGTTACCCAACTTAAGGTGGCCTGGTCTTACTCCGCACCGGATAGCGGTCAGATGCAAATGAATCCCATTGTAGTGGATACTATCTTGTACGGAGTTACGGCTGCATTGCGGGCTGTGGCGCTCGACGCCCGAACTGGATTGGAAATATGGAGATTTGGCGATTCATTAAACCAGGAGAATTCCACCAGCCGAGGCGTAGCATACTGGAAAAAAGATGATGACGAACGCATTCTGTTTACCCAAGGTGCCAATCTTTTTGCCTTAAATGCAAAGACAGGCGAACTTATTTCTTCATTTGGTGAAAATGGAAAAATTGACCTGCACTCCGGATTGCCATCTAATGCAAAAGATAAATTTGTAGTATCCAACACTCCGGGAACGGTTTTCAAGGATCTAATAGTAATGCCTATTCGACTGTCTGAGGGGAGTGGTGCAGCCCCGGGAGACACTATGGCTTTTAATGTAATAACGGGGACCCTGGAATGGGCATTCCATACCATACCCCATCCTGGTGAACCTGGTAATGAAACCTGGGAAGATCCCAATACCTATAAAAGTGACACCGTAGGTGCGGCCAACAACTGGGCCGGTATGGCCTTGGATGAAGAAACTGGAACACTTTACGTGCCAACAGGATCTGCAGCTCCCGATTTTTACGGCGGCAATAGAAAGGGAAGTAATCTTTATGCCAATTCTTTATTGGCATTGAATGCCAATACCGGAAAACTCCTTTGGCATTACCAATTTACCCACCACGATCTATGGGATAGAGATCCTCCGGCACCCCCCAATCTATTAACAATTACCAGAGCGGGAAAAAAGATTCCAGCCGTGGCCCAAGTAACAAAGCAGGGATATGTATTTCTTTTCGATAGGGGAATGGGGGCCCCTTTGTTCGATATTGAGGAAATCCCCGTACCTGCCTCTACTTTAGAAGGTGAAAAAACTTGGGAAACCCAACCATTTCCAACAAAACCCAAGCCTTTTGCAAGGCAATCCAATCTTTTGACCGAAAACGACCTTAGTCCATATGCCGAAAACAAGGAGGAATTACTGACTCAGTTCAATGAAGCGGATAAAAGAATCTACGCTCCACCGGGTTTGAATCCAGTTCTCCTATTGCCTGGATATGACGGAGCTGCTGAATGGGGTGGGGCTGCGGCCGACCCCGAGGAGGGTATTATTTACGTAAACTCCAATGAAATGGCCTGGTTCCTTCAAATGAAAAGAGATACCTTGGATACAAACCTGCCATTAGGGGAAAGTACCTATAACAAATATTGCGTTGTATGCCATCAAAAGAACCGTAATGGTAATGTTGCAAGTGGATATCCATCCCTCCTAAACCTAAAATCATCTCATAAAAAAGACGCTGTTGCCTTGACTATTCAAAAGGGAAAAGGAATGATGACCGGATTTCCACAGATTACGAAAGAGGAAATGGACGCATTGCTTCAATTCTTGTATGGAGAGGAGAAATTAAAAAAGGTAGCTAAAAATGAGGCAAAACCTATAGAAACTACTTATAAACATACCGGGTATAAAAAATTCTTGGATAGTAATGGACTGCCTGCCATTTCCCCGCCATGGGGCACATTGCATGCCATTGACCTCAATACCGGGGATTACCTTTGGTCCATTCCCTTTGGAGAGACTATAAGTCTAAAAGAAAAAGGATTCCCTCAGACAGGATCGGAAAACTACGGCGGCGCAATAGTGACCAAAAACGGACTTTTGTTTATCGGGGCCACAAAAGATGGATATTTTAGAGCTTTCAATAAAAATAGCGGTAAGTTACTTTGGGAATACAAACTCCCAGCGGCAGCATTTGCCACTCCCGCCATGTATGAAGTAGCCGGCAAGCAATATATAGCCATTGCATGTGGTGGCGAAAAATTAGGAACCGAAAAAGGAAACCAAATTATTGCTTTTGCCTTGGAATAGAAAATTTAGAAACTATATAAATAAGGATTATGAACAAACTAAAAACCCTTGTCGTAGGTTGTGGAAATATGGGAATTTCCCACGCCAGGGCCTATCACCAACTTCCTGAATTTGAAATTGTGGGACTTGTAAGCCGTAAGCCCCAAAGTAGGGAAAAGTTATCCCAGGAATTGGGAGGCTTGCCCACCTATGATAATTTTGATAATGCATTGAGGGAATCCAAACCAGATGTGGTATCCATTAACACCTATCCGGACACCCATGCCGACTATGTTAGAAAAAGTCTAAACGCAGGTGCCCATGTTTTTGTTGAAAAACCACTTGCCCTCACGGTTGAGGAGGCTGAAGATTTGGTGGCTTTGGCAAAGGAAAAAAATAGGAAAATGGTGGTCGGTTATATACTTAGGGTACATCCTTCATGGACCAAGTTTGTGGAGATTGCACGTACACTTGGCAAACCCTTGGTAATGCGAATGAATTTAAACCAACAAAGTTCCGGAGATAAGTGGTATACCCATAAACAGTTAATGAATTCCATGTCGCCCATAGTGGATTGTGGTGTTCACTATGTGGATATTATGTGTTTAATGACCCAATCCACACCCATCAGTGTCAGTGCCATTGGAGTTAATTTAACCGAAGAAATTGATGCCAAAATGTATAATTACGGTCAACTGCAAGTGCGTTTTAAAGATGGGTCCGTTGGATGGTACGAGGCTGGTTGGGGACCCATGATGAGTGAAACAGCCGTTTTTATCAAAGATGTGATTGGCCCAAAAGGTGCTGTTTCCATTGCTGACAAACCAAATGATGATTCCCAGGATATAGAAGGACATACAAAAACCGGTAGCTTAAAGATTCACTATAGCCAATTGGATAAGGAAGGACATTTTATTAAAAAAGATGACCATATTACCACGGAAGAAGAACCCGATCATGATGGACTTTGTTTACTGGAACAAGAATTTTTATTGAATGCCATTGTTAACGACCACGATCTGTCATCCCATTTGTTGGATGCTATCAATAGCCTGAAAATTGTTTTGGCAGCCGACGAGTCGGTTAGAACTGGACAAACTGTTACACTTTAGGTCAATCGGTTAAAAAATTACGATGTTCTATATATTCATAACAATTAGTTATATTTAATTCCTAAATACCTTATGGAATCACGGGCCAGAGAAAAGGCTTAATCTATATAAACCAACCAAAAATTAAAACAATTTTTAGAATACCCTACTAAGGGCCGAAGTTTTTGTAAAAGCATTATGAAGGAACAACTTATTATTGAAAAAATTGAACTTTTTAAAGTTCCGCCAAGGTGGCTTTTTGTTAAAATAACCACCAGAGAGGGGATTATTGGCTGGGGCGAACCAGTAGTGGAAGGAAAGGCAGATACTGTAGCCGCCTGCGTAATGGAATTACAACAATACCTCATCGGGAAGTCGGCCACCAATATTGAAGACATATGGCAAATACTCTATCGTGGAGGGTTTTACCGCGGTGGGCCCATTCTCATGAGTGCCCTATCAGGTATAGACCAGGCGCTTTGGGATATAAAGGGAAAATTCCTTGGTGTTCCTGTTTACGATTTATTGGGAGGAGCGGTGCGACATAAAATGAAAATGTACTGCTGGATAGGAGGCGATCATCCGGAAGTATTATTGGAACAGGCGCATGAAAAGGTAAAGGCCGGGTTCCAGGCTGTAAAAATGAACGCTACTGGAGGTATGGACTGGATTTCCACCTTGAAGGATGTTAAACAGGTAGCCAACAACATTAGATTATTAAGGGAAGAATTTGGAACCGATTTGGACATAGGATTGGATTTTCATGGCCGCGTACATAAAGGCATGGTAAAGCGACTTATAGATGAGCTGGCGCCATATGAACCCATGTTTATTGAAGAACCTGTACTTAGCGAAAATAACGATGCCTTAAAACATATTTACCCTTACACCAGTATACCTATTGCCACAGGGGAGCGTATGTTTTCTCGTTGGGATTTTAAGAAAATTCTGGAAGAGGGTGTAGTAGATATTATCCAGCCAGATCTTAGTCACGCAGGAGGTATTTCGGAGGTAAGGAGAATAGCGACCATGGCCGAAGCCTATGATGTAGCTTTGGCTCCGCATTGTCCCTTAGGCCCTATATCCTTGGCTTCTGCATTACATGTCGATTTTGTTTCTGCCAATGCCTTTATCCAGGAAAACAGTATAGGAATCCATTACAATCAAGGCTTTGATCTGTTGGACTACGTACTGAATCCAGAAATTTTCGATATCAAGGATGGGTATATTGAATTGTTTCAGAAACCAGGATTGGGTGTTGAAATGAATGAAGAAAAATTAAGGGAAGGTCAGAAAATTGGCCATAATTGGTCCAACCCTATATGGCGAGGACCCGATGGAAACTTTACAGAATGGTAAAAGAATAACCGAATAATACCAATAACCAACCAAAAAAACCATGACTTACCTTATCGCCTTAGTACTTTCCCTTGCCTTATTGATTATAGGTATCATTAAATTTAAAATACATCCTTTTTTTGTGCTCCTTTTTTCAGCTGTAGCTTACGGGTTTATGACTGGAATGGGTATTGAAGCCATTATCAATTCCATCAACAACGGATTTGGGGATATAATGGGTAAAATAGGACTTATAATCTTGTTTGGAGTTACCATTGGCAAGGTCTTGGAAAAATCGGGCGGAGCTTTTGTTATCGCCTCCAAAATTTTACAACTGATAGGTGCAAAATCTATCCACTTGGCCATGCTCCTTACAGGATATATACTTTCTATTCCTGTATTTGCAGATAGTGCACTTTTAATAATGAACCCCTTAAACAAGGTGCTCTCCTCCAAGGCAGGTGTTTCCTTTGCAGGTACCACCGCGGCCCTGGCCTTAGGTTTAACAGCTTCACATACTATGGTGCCCCCTACCCCTGGACCTATAGCTGCAGCCGGTATCTTGGGAGCAGATTTGGGAAGTGTTATGATTTGGGGTTTGCTGATCAGTAGTATTTCCTTGATTGCCTGTTATTTCTTTGCAACCAAATTAGCATCCCGAATTCATGTTCCTATAATTCTAGAGGCTGTGACTACCAAACAGGAACAACTGGCCCTGTGGAAATCCTTATTGGCCATTGTGATTCCCATTTTGCTGATTATTTTTAAATCGGTCATGGATTATCCGGAATTCACTTTTCAACCTTCAATATTTAAAACAATTATAGCATTTTTAGGCACTCCAGTAATCGCCCTTTTGGTAGGGGTCTTATTGTCCTTGGTTTTACCAAAAAAGTTGGACGAAAAGATTTTCTCCTCCACAGGTTGGTTTGGAGAATCGTTAAGGGAGGCCGCTCCAATTATTTTTATTACCGGTGCCGGTGGCATTTTTGGCAAGATGTTACAAAATTCAGGAATTGCCGATACCATTACCTCAGAGTTTACTGGTATGGAGTTAGGTTTGTTCCTACCTTTTCTATTGGCTGCCTGCCTTAAGACCACTCAGGGATCATCTACAGTGGCATTGGTGACCACTGCCTCCATAATAGCCCCTTTAATGCCTGCATTAGGCCTTAGCGAGCCTTTTATGGCTACAATGACCGTTTTGGCGATAGGCGCAGGAGCATCAGTAGTATCTCACGTAAACGACAGTTTCTTTTGGGTACTTACCCAACTTACCGGAATGAATGTAAAACAAGGCTATCAGATTCAATCTGCCGGAACTTTTGTTTTAGGTGTCACTTCCATGACCGTTATCACTATAATCGTTAAAATAATGACCTAAAATGAATAAAATAACATATGCTATCATAAGCTCCGTACTTTTCTTGGGGTCTTGCAAAGAAGTAAGCAAAAAATCTATACCTGCTGAAGATATTTCTTCATCATTTTCTATAGAAATACTTGATGACGAAGCGCGGCAGATTATTGATCCAAAATCGAAAATTGAGGTACTTGCAAGCGGATTTGCCTGGACCGAAGGACCGCTTTGGATAAAAGAAGGCAACTATTTATTGTTTTCGGACATACCAAATAATAAGGTCTACAAACTAGATCCAAAAAATAATGATACGGTTACCTACCTACATCACTCAGGGTTTTCGGGAACTGACTTTACAGGAGAAGAACCGGGCTCCAACGGTCTAATGCTTAATAAGCAAGGTGACCTAGTGCTTATGCAACACGGTAATCGTCAGGTAGCCAAAATGAATACACCCATAAATTCCCCTAAACCAGACTTCTCCTCCTTGGTTTCTTCATATATGGGCAAGAAATTGAATAGCCCCAATGACGGAACATTCGATAATAATGGGAACTTATATTTTACCGATCCTCCTTATGGCCTTCCAAAAAGAATGGATGATCCGGCCAAAGAGCTAGATTTTCAAGGAATTTATTGTCTGTTGTCTTCAGGGGAATTAATATTATTGGACTCCCTTTCCCGCCCTAACGGAATTGAAATAGCAGCCGATGGCAACACTCTTTATGTTGCAAATTCTGACGAGGAGCATGCAGCTTGGTACCAATATAACATTGAGGAACCAGGAAAAGTAAGCGATAAAAAGCTTTTCTATGAGGTAACCCATCTTATAGGAAAAAAAGGGCAACAGGGATTGCCGGACGGACTAAAAATTAATAGCAAGGGAATTCTATTTGCTACAGGACCGGGCGGTGTTTGGATCTTTAATCCCATGGGGAAAGCTTTGGCAAGAATCCATACGGGACAAGCCACCGCAAATTGCGCTTTTGATACGGAGGAAAAAAGACTCTACATAACAGCCGATGACTATATTTTGGCGGTTAATTTAAAATAATCTGGGCCTAGTCCTTAAAGACAGGGGTTTTGGCGAGCTCAATTAATCCGTCTTTGGATTCATCGAGATAACGATTGGAACGCAAATACCTATTTAAATTATACTCGTCATAATTAGGAGCATTTTTGTCCATACTACTAATATGCACCCTTCCGGCAGAGTGGATAAATTCATTGTTCCCTATCCACATACCCACATGGATTACACGTTCCTTGGTCGTAGCTGTTGCCGGTTTTCCAAAAAATAATAAATCGCCAGGAACCAACTTTTCAAAGTCCTTCTCAGTATCTACCTGTTTACCGGTATGTATTTGTTGCGAGGCGTCTCTAGGTATAACAATACCGTTTAAAAAATATATTGTTTTTGTGAATCCACTACAATCTACCCCTTTGGTAGAAGTACCACCCCAAAGATATGGGACTCCCATTAAGGTTTTAGAAGTTTCCACCAAAGATTCCTGATTGGGATCCAAAGCAGCCAACCAAGTATCATAATCCATAGCTTCACTTTTGAGAATATAAGCTTTTCTTCCGTCTGGATAAGCTACAAAATAAAACTCCCCTTCTTCCCCAATACGCTCCAATACGCCTCCAGCCACCATATCGGAAACCACTTGTGTATTCTTAACCGGTTCTGAATAGGAATGTCCTATGGTATTAGTGTAAATAACTTTTGGTGTGGATTTCCAAGTTGTATACTTCTCACTGGAAAGTACTTCTATACCTCCTCTGTCTACCCATGATAAATATTTATCCGGAGTTTGAATCAAATACCAGTCATCCTCTTCCTTCAATATCTTTACAGGGGTTCCCAAAGTGGCCTGGGTCACCAATTCCGACGAATGTGCAGGTTTACCCCTTAAATTTGCTACGGATATGGTGATTAATCCTTGTGTAGACCCCTCCAAATTGGATGCTGGCAATAATTGAATACTATCTATAAAGTCGATTTTATTTTCTACCAGCTTTTCTTTGAATGTATCAACAGCCTCAGGCAGATCGGACTCCCCTTTCAAGATATTTTCGTTCCCGCTTTTAACAAATTCAACATTAAAAAGAGCCACCCTTTTGTCCGGAGCAAATTCCTGTTTAATATCTTCCAACAAGGTATTAATGACAAGCTCTCCTTGGTCAACTTTGGGCTCACAGGAAAGGAATAATAAAACTCCTGAAATCATTAGAAAAAATATTCCCTTTTGGCAGCGATTCATGTAAATTATTTTAGGGTTGTGAAACGAAAATTATTTTGGAATCCGGAAAATTATAAAAATTTAAGGATTGTGGGGTACTACAATTCCTAAAATTAAATTTATGACTTATTTTTTGTCTAATTTTAGACACTGCAATGACGAAAAAATTAAAAACCATAGAATTATTTGCCGGAGTTGGAGGCTTTCGATTAGGCTTGGAAAGAACGAAAAACTACGAGATAATTTGGTCCAACCAATGGGAGCCATCTACCAAAATCCAACACGCTTCTTTGGTATATGAACATAACTTTGGTAAGGAGAACCATTGCAATATGGATATATCGGAAGTTCCTGTTACCGAGATTCCTGATCACGACATTTTGGTGGGCGGGTTTCCCTGCCAGGACTATTCCGTAGCCACCTCCCTGAAGAATTCCAAAGGTCTTATTGGAAAAAAAGGAGTGCTATGGTGGAGTATACACAACATATTGAAGGAGAAAAAAAACAAGCCAAAATACCTCTTTTTAGAAAATGTGGATCGATTGTTAAAATCACCCTCTAACCAAAGAGGGAGGGACTTCGCAGTAATGTTGAAAAGTTTGGACGAGTTGGGCTATGCCGTAGAATGGCGCGTTATTAATGCTGCAGATTATGGAATGCCACAGCGCAGGCGACGCGTATTTATTTTGGCTTACCATATGTCTACAGCAATCTATAAATCCATTAAATCATTAGATCCCTTAACATGGCTAATTAAAAATGGTACTATTGCCCAATCCTTCCCAGTTAATGGATTAACGTCTCAAATAACCAATTTAAACTTGGATGGGGATTTGATTACTATTTCCAATAATTTCAATTTGGAAGCAAAGCTGTCACCATTTCAAAATACAGGAATCTGTGTTGATGGTACTATTACCACTACAAAGACAACTGCTGATTATGAAGGACCAAGAACAACTCTTGGTGATATTCTACATAATGGAAAAATAACCGATGACTTTTTAATTGCTCCCGCAGATATATACAAATGGGAGTATCTAAAAGGTGCAAAAAAAGAATTACGCAAGGCCAAAAACGGATTTCAATATGAGTATGGGGAGGGGAAGATGGTCTTTCCAGATAATCTTGACAATGCGTCCAGAACCATAATTACAGGTGAAGGAGGAAAAAGTCCCTCACGATTTAAACATGTAGTAAAAACCCAGAAAGGATTAAGAAGGTTGACCCCTTTGGAACTGGAACGCTTAAATATGTTTCCGGACAATCATACCAAACTACAAGGAATAAGTGATACCAAACGCGCTTTTTTTATGGGTAATGCGCTTGTCGTAGGCGTTGTTGAACAAATAGGTAAAACCCTCTTTGCTAAAGTTAATATGTAACCCACAGTGATTAATTAAATGTTCTGAACAACAACAGTTTACACTTTTAAATACATTATAAACCTGTCCTTTTTCCTATAATTTTTCCAAAGCCTATTTTTTTGTTAAACTCTACTTAAATAACTGTTAATCAGCGTATTTATTTGCTCTTTGTCGATTTTTTTCGTAAATTACGACTATGATAAAAATTGAAAAGTCAGCTAACGAGGAGTTCATAAAGAAGTCCATTACCCATTTGGAAGCGCACGGTTTTGAAAAAATCAAGGCGGATTTAGAAGGTTATGATTGTCCAAAATCCTATTTAAAGAAGGGTAGTGACACCAAAATTACCCCGGATATTGTGGCTTTAAAAAATGGTAAAAAATATTATTTTGAAATCAGTTTAAAATCCGATAGACCTCTATTGTTAAAATCCAAATGGTTGTTTTTGGATACCCTAAGCAGAATGAATTCCAATCGCTTTAAAATTATAACCACAAAGGGGCATTATAAATTTACGGATAGTATGTTGGAGGACATTAATTTAAGTGACAAAACACCTATAAAAATTTAAATTTACATAGCTAGACTATATTCCATAAGAGCTGTAATTACAGCTCTTTTTTACGGACTGAACCGAAAAACCAAGCTTAATTGGAACTACTCCTTGATCATTGCAAGATGGGGAATACCGTCCTCCAAATATTCCTCACCAACTTTCTTAAAACCAAGGGAAGAATAAAATTTAGTTAAGTATTTCTGAGCAGAAATATGAATTCGGATAGAACCAAAATTTTGTTCTATAACAGCAATTGAAGCTTGCATAATTTGTAATCCAAATCCAAACTGACGTTCAGATTTTCTTACCACTACCCTACCTATACTTGCTTCTTTAAAATAGTCCCCCGCCCTAAAAACCCGGGTGTATGCTACAACTTTTTTATTTTTATATCCTATTACATGAAGGGCAAGTTCATCTTTTCCGTCCAAATCCTGGTATACACAGTCCTGTTCAATAACAAATACTTCACTTCGTAATTGTAAAATATCATATAGTTCCTGCACCCCAAGTTCATGAAACTTTTTTATTTCCACCTTCATAAATAAGGACAATTAATTAAAGCAATTATTTTATTTACAGGGAATCTTCTCTATTCTTCTTTCATGACGACCACCTTCAAATGAAGTATTCAAAAACGTTTTCACCATCTCCAACGCCTGGGGTAAAGAAATAAACCGGGCAGGTAAGCTTAAAATATTGGCATCATTGTGTTCCTTGGCCAATTGTACAATCTCGGTTGTCCAACATAAAGCCGCCCTAATTTTCTGATACTTGTTCGCCGTCATGGAAACTCCATTGCCACTTCCACAAATTATAATTCCCAAATCTACATTTCCTTCCTCCACTTCCCTGGCCACAGGATGTACAAAATCAGCATAATCAACACTATCATTGCCATCTGTACCATGATTTACTACATCTACACCCATAGATTTCAGTAACCCAATTATTGCAAGTTTATACTCGGTTCCCGCATGATCATTACCTATAGCTATTTTCATTGTTTAAGGTTAGTTATTAATGAATAAAGTAATATAATATATATATGAAATAAATACTCATATACACACAAATGTACAAATACCCATGGTTTCACCACAGAAATGACGTTATTAACAACATAAATTATAGAAAAAAAGAAAACCGTTGTTATTTAGTGGTTTAATGACAATGACTAATTGTTAACAAACTACTTATAAAAAGTAAATATTAAATTTTGTTTATCCGCTTTAATATTGCTTTACAAAATGTTATCCTAAAAGAATAATTTACTTCTTAGAATCTAATAGAAAGATATTAAATAATTAAACGAAGTAATTAACATTCCCATTGCATTAACTTTTCAATAATTTTATGTTGATATTGGTTGTCAACAAATATTAATAACCCATTTAAGTCATTGATTTATAATATTTAGTTGCTGTATAAATTGTCAATAAACTTATTTAATGGTTCAAAGCAAATTTATAAGTGCTTTTTTATATCCACTATAAACACACCATTATAATCACCATTTTATTTTAAATTTTAGAAAAAAGAAAACATATATATATAATAGATGTTGATAACAACATTTATTAAAGAAGATGGAAACTTAAAAATGGAAATTAAAGACAATGGATTATAATTCGTAATTTTCCAAAAATAAAAGTGTTAATGTCAAAGAATAATAAAAGAAACAAAAATCAAAGAAAAAACGAAATAACCAGAGGTATATTCACTGTTCTAGAAAAGGAGCCAGAGAAATCTTTTAACTATAAGCAAATTGCTGCTAAAATTGGAGTAGTAGAAGCCAATGATAGGAACACCCTTATTAAAAGATTGGTAGAATTAAAGGAAAAGAAGCGAATTTTGGAAGAAGGAAGAGGTGCTTATAAGGCCATAGCTTCAAATAAGACATACCATACTGGAACGGTCGATATAACAGGTAGGGGCAATGCTTACATTGTAATTGAAGGTTTGGACGATGATGTTTTTGTTCCGTTCAATAAATTAAAAAAGGCTTTCCACAAAGATGTGGTAGAGGTATATATTTTTCCTAGAAGAAAAGGAAAAAAATTGGAAGGTGAAATTACCAAGTTAGTATCCAGAAATAAGACCGCTTTTGTTGGTATTGTGGATATGCAAAAGGATTTTGCCTTTGTCCGTCCTACGGATTATAGAATGTATACCGATATTTTTATACCAAAAAATAAAATTTCAACGGCCGAAGATGGTGATAAAGTTATTGCAGAAATAAATGAATGGCCAGATAATGCGGATTCCCCATTCGGGACTATAACCCAAGTATTGGGAAAACCAGGGGAGCACAATACGGAAATACATTCCATTTTAGCTCAATATGGTCTGCCATACGAGTTTCCTACAGAGGTAGAAATGTTTGCCGACACACTGGATACCAGTATAAAAGAGGAAGAAATAGCTAAGAGAAGAGATCTTAGAGATACTTTGACCTTTACTATTGATCCCAAGGACGCCAAGGATTTTGATGATGCCCTTTCCTTTAAGATATTGGAGAATGGCAATTATGAGATTGGCGTTCATATTGCCGATGTTTCACATTATTTGGAAACTGGTACTATCCTGGATGATGAAGCCTATGACAGGGCAACATCTGTTTATTTAGTAGATAGGGTAGTTCCCATGTTACCGGAGGTATTATCCAATAATGCCTGTTCCCTGCGACCGAATGAGGAAAAATATACATTTTCAGCCATTTTTGAAATTGATGATAAAGCCGTTATTAAAAACGAGTGGTTTGGACGTACCGTAATAAATTCGGATGAACGATTTGCCTATGAAGAAGCTCAGCATATTATTGAGACAGGTAATGGTAAAATTCCACAGGAAATTTCTATTAGGGAAGAAGCTTATACCGTTAGTGATGAAGTAGTTAATGCTACCTTGAACATGGACCGACTTGCTAAAATAATGCGTAATCAGCGTATGCAAGAAGGAGCTATTTCCTTTGATAAAATAGAAGTTCGTTTTAATCTTAATGAAAAAATGGAGCCGGAAGGTGTTTATTTTAAGGAATCCAAGGATGCCAATAAACTAATTGAAGAGTTTATGTTGTTGGCCAATAGAAAAGTAGCCCGTTTTATAGGCAAGCAAAAACCAGTAAAAACATTTGTTTATAGGGTCCATGATGAACCTAATGAGGATAAATTAATGGCTCTTAATGGTATTATTTCACGTTTTGGACACCAGTTAAATTTTAAGGATAAAAAATCTATAAGTAATTCCTTAAATCAGCTTTTGGAGGATGTAAAAGGTAAAAAGGAACAGAATTTAGTGGATACCTTGGCCATTCGTAGTATGAGCAAGGCAATTTATACGGTGGACAATATTGGCCATTATGGGCTGGCTTTTGACTATTATACACATTTTACCTCTCCTATTAGAAGGTATCCGGATGTTATGGTACACCGATTGTTACAGCATTATCTGGACGGTGGGGAGAGTCCAAAAGCGGAATCTTACGAAGAAAAATGCAAGCATTCCTCTGATATGGAAAGTCTGGCCGCAAATGCGGAACGCGATTCCATTAAATATATGCAGATAAAATTTATGGAAGATCATCAGGACCAGGAGTTTGTAGGTGTAATTTCCGGGGTTACCGAATGGGGTTTATATGTTGAGATTATTGAGAATAAGTGTGAAGGAATGGTCAGAATTAGGGATATAAAGGATGATTATTATACCTTTGATGAAAAGGAATATGCCATTGTTGGTGAAAAAACCAAGAAATCCTATCAATTGGGAGACGAGGTTGTAGTGATGGTAAAGAGTACAGATTTAATAAAACGCCATTTGGATTTTTCCTTATTGGGAAAAAACGATTAAGTTTTTGTTTTGGAATGGAATTTGTTTAACTATTTGAGTTAGCTCGATAAAGTTGAAAGAATTATTGCCAATACATAAATACGTGTTACGGAATTTGTCCGAAAAGAATGTTTTTGGGTTAATGAATATTGACCTAAAAACTATAGCTCTATGATAATGGATCAAAAATTAATAGTGATGCTTTTGTTTGTGATTGCGACCCATTCATTGAGCTCGCAAAACGAAAAGGTAACTCAGAATTTACAGCCATTTAAAGAAGTTAAGGCTTTTGATGGTCTGTCTGTGAACCTTATAAAATCAGACGTTAACAAGGCTGTAATTACTGGTGCCAATACTGGTAATGTGGCTATTGTAAATAATGAGGGTGTATTAAAGATTCGTATGGAAGTTAATAAGCTATTTAGCGGCTATAGAACTTTTGTTGATCTGCACTATACAGATAAACTTGTTATTATTGATACCAATGAAGATGCCAGAATTTCATCCAAAGAGCCTATAAAACAGGATATATTGGAGCTTAAGGCACAAGAAGGTGGAGAATTGATTATTAGTGCCCAAGTAGATCAAATGCTAATAAAAAGTGTCACAGGTGGTATTATTTCTGCATCTGGTGCATCTAACATTCAAGATGTACAGATTAATACCGGAGGTATATATAAAGGAAAGGATTTTAAGACCAAATTCAGTACCATTAATGTAAACGCCGGCTCTAGGGCAGAGGTGTATGCAACGGATTATGTGAAGGCGGCCGTGAAGGCTGGTGGAGAGGTTATGGTATATGGTAATCCTACTAAAATGGAAGAGAAAACGGTTTTTGGTGGTAAAATTACCAGAATGTAAGTAAAAGAACTTTATGATCGAGGATATACAGGCGGCAATTCCATTGGGCTTTTTATTAAGCTTTATGATTGGGCCTGTTTTTTTTGTTCTTCTGGAAACCAGTGCAATTAAAGGGTTTAGAGCGGCATTATGTTTTGATATTGGTGTTATTGTTGCCGATATTATTTTTATTTCCTTAGCCTATTTTAGTAGTTTTCAACTGTTGGAAAATCTTAGTAATCATCCTGGACTATATGTTTTTGGTGGTACTATCCTATTGGTTTATGGACTTACCAATGTTTTTAAAAAAGAATCCCATAAACAGGAAACAAAAATTAGGATTTCCAAAGGGGACTACCTTAGTTTGTGCGTCAAAGGTTTCCTATTGAATTTTATTAATATTGGAGTACTTGTATTTTGGCTAGGTATTATTATTGTAGTGGGGCCTAGTTTGGATAATGATTCAAATAGAATAATACTTTTCTTTTCAGCTATGATCGGTGCTTATTTTGTTACCGATATATTTAAAATATTATTAGCTAAACAATTGCGAAAAAAACTGACCAAAAGGCGAATTCTATTGGTTAAAAAAGGACTTGGAATTATCCTTGTTATTTGTGGTTTGGTTTTAATAGTAAAAGGCTTTCTTCCTAAAGATCAATTAAATATAGAAAAGGGGATAGAGCTTATTAGGGAGTAGGCGGTTGTTTTTTTAGCTACCTGGACATTGTATAAAACAAAAAACCTTCATCAATTAAGATGAAGGTTTAGAGGCATCGAGCGGATTCGAACCGCTGTACAAGCTTTTGCAGAGCTCTGCCTAGCCACTCGGCCACAATGCCTTTTTGCAGTGCAAAGGTAATACTTTTTTTATGTTTCAAAAACTAAAACCCCGATCTTTTGGATTTAAGTATTATGGTTACTTCTTTAACATCCCCACCAATGGGAGGATTGATTTTGGAGACGGCAACTTCTACTTTTTTTGCTATGGATATTTCAGCAAAGATTCTGTGAAGTATCCGTTGAGCTACATGTTCCAATAGTTTTGAAGGAATGGCCATTTCTTCTTTTACAATATGGTTTATGTGAACATAATCTACAGTTTCACTAAGATTATCTGATTGGGATGCCTGTCTTAAATCGGCACTTACCTCAACATTTACCTGATAATCGCTCCCAATAATGGTCTCTTCTTTAAGACAACCATGATTTGCATAAACTTTTATATTGCTAACCCTAACTTTCCCCACCATATCAATAATTTCTTCAAAATTAAATCAATCTAAGTGCAAAAGAACGGAAATTATATAAATTTTAAGGAGTAATGCCGAACTTGACCTTAAGTAGCGGAAGTATTTTATGTATTTATGATATAACTAAGGCAGTAAATTAATAAGTACATCTGCAATTACTAATTCCTTGGAAGAGGTCTACCCCGATGGTTACCACATGGGTTCCTGTACTATATCCCAAAATTTCGTTTAATATAATCTGATAGGAATATCCGAAATAGAAATTGCTTTTCTTAAGTCCGGCCAAGGGAGCTATATATAATGGCCTACCAATTTGGTCATTTAAGAAACGGTAAGTAATACCTGCATAATAGTAATCCTCAAAATCATACCATCTGAATTTCAGGTTTAAATCGGCTTCCGACCTACCATCACTTTCAAATATTTTGTATAAAATGGAAGGTTCTATTTCCATATTACTGTTTCTGGACTTTTTGTATCTATATCCTGAATAAACATAGAAGTTTCTAAGCTTGCTGGGCTCATAGATGGGATCGAATATGTAAACATCCTTGTTGATAATGTTAGAAGCATTTACACTGAAATAAAATGCATTTTTTCTGTACAAAAGACCTACATCAAAATTATGGTTGGATGTGGACCGGTCATTGGTAACCCCGGGATCAAAACCTGCGTCAATAAATTCATTTACATCCAATCTAAATTGATTAAAATTATAGGAAATCCCAAAGGATAAAAACTCATCCTCATAGCGATTCAAGGTTAAATGGTGGGCAAAGGAAATCCGTGCTCCTTGTTGTTTTGTATACCCGTTGGAGTCGTTGTAAAGGAAGAGGCCTACACCAGATTTTTCCCCTAACCTCATATCCGCGGCCAGGGATTGGGTTCTAGGTGCGTCCTTAATGCCAACCCATTGTGCAAGTCCGTTCAACCTAATTTTCACATGATCGCCAATACCGGCATAAGTTGGGGATAGCACAAAAGGATTATCAGCCAAATATTGTGAAAGTTGAGGCGAATTAAGTTCTTGGGCACTAGTAACCAGGGTACTTAAAAGCAACAAATAGATTAATAGTTTACTGCGCATTGTATATTTGGTTAAGTTCTTCATCTATAAAGGGTGAAATGTCCAACAAATTCCCTGTCATCTTCCTCTCCTTTAAGTTTTATGACGTACCAATAATCCCCGGTCGGAAGCTCTGTACTGTGGTAAAGTCCGTCCCATCCTTGGTCATTCATACCCATTCTGTAAACCTCCCTACCATAACGGTCAAATACTATAGTTAGTATTTTTGGGAACCCTTCTTGGTTTGCAGGTCTCCAGAAATCATTTTTACCATCACCGTCCGGAGTAAAGAAATTGGGAATTTCTATGTCAATGAACTCCATGAATATTTCTGCCGTGGCCTCACATCCATTCTCATCTACAACCCTTACCGTATGGGTTTTTGTTTCTTTAATGTAATGGGTATTGTCAGATCCGTTGTCCTTATCATTAAAATAGAAAGTGTACTCTTTTTGACCTCCAGTGGCTACAGCCGCTATTTCGTTGATGTTATTTTGTTCCAAGGTAAGAACCAGGGGTTCAAAGTTATCTATTTCAAAATCTATGGTCAATACACAACCATTGGCATGGGCTATGGCAATGTAGTGGTTCCCAGGAGCGATATTGGTAAAGTTGGGATTCAAAACCATGTCTGCTGGATCTGTTGAATCCAAAGCGTACAACACATCTTCTGAAACTGAAGCATCATGTAAAGTAAGGATAATTGAGGCCTCGGGGGTAGCTCCTGTACATTCATATACAGGCTCTATTTCCGCGTTTAGATTAACACCCTCCTCTATCTCAACAATGATGTTGGTCTCACACCCTTGACTGTCTTTTACAAATATTACGTAGGTCCCTGCTGCCAAATTGCTGAACGATGTTTGGCCAGGCACAAAATCGGATGGACCATTAGAGTTGAAAGCAGCGCTGTATGGTGCTGTTCCCCCTGTTATATCTATTACTATAGAACCATCCTGGCTACCAGTACATATTTCAGATTGTACCATGGTAGTGGTAACTTCCAATGGAAGAGGCGCTACAATCTCCAAGTCGAATATGAATGGCTCACAACCATTGGAATCCTGTGCAATAATAGTATAGGTTCCAGGTAACAATTCCGTAAATATATTTTTGGAGCTGAACTGGTTCAGGTTGGGAGAAATGGCATACTGATATGTACCAGTACCGCCTACCAAACCAACTTCTATACTACCAAAATCATCGGAACAAAGTGGATTGTTGACGATGGGCGTATTAGCCGTCAATATATTTCCTTCTGTAATGACCACTTGTTCCCTATCCATACAATCTTGACTGTTAACTTGGATATAATAGGTTCCTGCCACTAAGTTATTGAAGGTGGTTGATTTCTGTGGTCCTCTCACTATTGTTGTTTGATCTTGTGCCAATAAGGTATAGGAATAACCTCCAAGTCCGCCTACAGCCTTAACTTTGATGAGACCTGTAGACTCGCCATAGCAGCCAACATTTACAGTGGCATCTGCAGTTATTTTTAATTCAGGAATAGCATCAACGGTTACAGTGTTGGATACTGCTGAAATACATCCATTGGCGTCTTTGATAAAGTATTGGTAAGTACCGACGGCTATATTGGTCAATGTTGCTGTATTCCCAACCATAGAAGTAAACACTCCTGAAGAAGTGGTGCTATAACTGTATGGAGAGGTGCCTCCGTTGCCCGTTAATCTAAGATCGGCACCTACGGTACATGTATTTAATTTAGTAATGGCTAAGGAAGCAAGCACTTTTGAAGGTTCGTTGATAACTACAGTTGCCGTAATAAAATCACAGTTCCAGCCATCAGTAACCGTCACCGAATAATTTCCAGCTGCCAAATTAGCAAATATGTTGGACGTTTGTGGTCCTGATGAAATTCCCAGATCTATATGGTTTAGAATATAATTGTACCTAGCTGTTGGGTCAATAGCAGGTCTTCCTCCTCCAGTAACGGTAGTTGTAATGGAACCACCAAAATCCCCTTCACACATAATAGTAGCCGTGGCAGAGGCAGTAGCACTGATCTGTACTGGTTGTACCAATGTTTCTGTTGAGAAAACCTCACATCCATTCAAATCCCTAACATATATCTCATAAGTTCCTGCTGTAAGCCCTCCAAAAACATTATTGGCAGTAAAATCTCCCGCAAGAGGTGGTGTGCCTTGTTTTATGGCATAAGTGTAGGTACCCCATCCACCAAATGCATTGGCAGTAATTTGTCCAGGATCCGAACATGTAATTTCTGTCGAAATATCCGTAACTAAATTAAGTGCGGTATTTGGTGATGCAATTTTTATGGTATTTGTAAGCGCGTCACAGAACGGTGTGCCGGTAGCGATTACGTTTACATAATAGTTGCCTGCAGGTAACCCAGTAATATTTATTGGGTTCGTTGAGGTGTTTGAAGCAACCACACCGGTGACTGCCGTACCATTGGACCTAAATACTTGATATGTATATGATCCTCCATAATTATTTATCTGTAAGGACAAGGCTCCATCAGTGTCTCCAAAACAGGTAACCGGTTTTGTAGGTGTTGCTACAGCTTCGATAATATCAAAAGGCGCAATGGTATAAGGTGTGGTTGTAAAATAACAACCAGTCGCGTTATCTGTCACCCTGAACACATAGTCCCCAACAGCTGTAAGATTGAAGTCCGCGGTTTGCACTCCAGCTCCTGGTGAAACCATAGCGGTTCCCATGGGCAAGAGATCAAATGTGAAATCTCCAGATCCTCCGTTAACTGTTAAGCGAACTGTTTCATCATTGATACAGGTAATGGCTGTTTGTTGTGTAAAATTAACAGTCGAAATTTTTGGTAGTGGATTAATTGTAACAACTGTATCATTGGTACATCCATTATCATCCTTAACGGTTACTGTGATATTTTGTACAGCTCCAGTGTCCGTTATGGCAAAGGTATTGGAGTTTACAAAATTTACCCCATTGATACTGTACGTATACGGAGCTGTACCATTGGCTCCCGTTGCCGTAATGATAGCCTGTGCGACTGTATTATTTGGGTTACAGGCGAACTCGGTATTTGTTGTTGTTACGGTAACAATTGCTGGTTCCGTTATGGTTACGGTTTGGGTATCCAAACAGTTCCTATCTGAAGTAACTGTAATATCATATGATCCAGCGTCCAACCCTGTAAATAAATTACTGTTTTGGGTGGTCGTGGTAGTACCATCAAAAATGGTATAGGTGTAAGGAGGATTATTATTGGAAGTATCAAGGATAACCTCAAAGGATCCGTCTGCTCCTCCATTACAAGACACATTTTCCTGAGTATATGTAAATACTACTGGCGTTGGTATTTCCAAAGAAACCGGTGCTTGGGTATTACATCCAGAACCTCCATTATCATGAAGTACGGTAATATAATTACCAGGTGCCAAACCAGCAAAAAGATTAGAGGCTTGTGGTGCAACCATTTGGGCTCCGAATTCATCTTGTAGTTCATAAAGATAATTTCCTGAACCTCCTGCTGCTATAACAGTAACTTCTCCATCACTGGCTCCACAAGAAGGTTGTGAAGTAGCCATAGGCGTTGCTCCCAAAGGTGGTAATATTACCATTGGTGTTGTTGCAATACAGCCATTGGCGTCCCTTACGGATACGGTATATGTACCTGGGGCAGAAACGGTAAGGATTGCACTGGATTGGAATCCGTTACCTACACTGTATTGCAATGGTGCTATTCCAGTACCGGTTGCTGTAAAGATATATGATGTTCCATTGGAAGTACACTGATCGTCAGCGTAGGCTGGTACAGAGACCGTTGGCAATGGATCTTCATTGACCGTTACGGTAATGAAGGTGAAACATCCCTTGGAATCCTGTACGTAAACATCGTAGTTTGTAGGGTAAGCCGCTGGGTTTAAGGTTGCGCTTGCACTAGCCGTGTAATTGCCTGGTGCAGGGACATTTCCTGATGTCATAAATGCATAAGTATACTCTGGAGTTCCACCGGCGGCTTTTACGCTCACCTGTGCCCCAATGTTACAATTGGCGTTAACATTGTTGGTTTCTATAATGCTTATAGCGGCATTTGGAGATCCAATGGTTACAGCATTTGATTGTTCATCGCAAAATGGTGTGCCCAAGGCCTCAACCACTATATAGAAGTTTCCTGCAGATAATCCAGTAATGGTAAGGGTAGTAGAAACAGATGTGTCACCCGACCCTATAATTCCAGTAGTCGTTCCTGCAGTGTCAAAGACTTCATAATTGAAAGTCCCTAGGTATCCTGTGATTTCGATACCCATTTCCCCATCACTGTCCCCAAAACAAGTTACGGACTTCAATGCTGTAGCAACTACATCTATTGTGTCATAAGGGGCCACTGTATACTCAATGGTTTTAAAACAAGCTGTACCATTATCGGTCACCTTAATAGTGTACGTTCCTGGATTGGGAAGGCTTATATCCGCTACATTATTTTGAATAATTCCATAGCCCAATATCTCAAAGGTAAGGTTAGACGGAGTGGATTCACCACTAACATTTACCCTAATAATTTCTCCCGTATTATCGCACGTAATTGCCGTTAACAGGGTGGTACTCAATGTTATCACAGGTAAAGGGTCTATAGTTTGTGACAAAGGTGTTATAATGGAACAACCATTATTGTCCTTTACATTTACCGTAAAATTGCCTGCGGTATTGGTCACATAGGTATATACATTTTTAGAGACTCCGGTTCCTTCAAAATAGGCACCTCCGTCTATACTGAAAAAGTATGGTCCAGTACCTGTTGTTGCATCGGCCGTAATATCAAAAGAAGCTGTTTGTGCAGTATTGTTTGCATCACAAGCAAAATCTACCACATTGTTAATGGAGGCAACAAGTTGTGCTGGTTCAACAATTGATATGTTGTCCGTAGCCACGCAGTTTCTGTTGGAAGTTACGGTAATTACATAATTCCCTGGGTTCAAGCCTGAGAAGAACCCATTACTTTGGGTAATTGCAGGATCCACGCCATTGTCTATAGTAAAGGTATATGGTGGATTATCATTGACTCCAGCACTTGGAGTAACCAAGCTAACCTTTATGGTACCATCGGCTGCACCAAAACAACTAATATCGGATTTTTGGGTCACCTGTAAGGTTACTGGTGATGGTTCTTCTAAAGTAAGCTGTATTTCTTTGGTACAATTGGTAGGATTTCCTAAGGAATTGTCTGTAACACGAACCACATAGGTTCCAAATGCCACTCCTGTAAATTGGTTTCCAGCAGGAGCAATCCCTGTTGTAGTAATTCCATCCGCTTCGAACAATTCTACCGTATTAACTCCAGATCCTCCTGTTACGGCAAAGTCGATAACCCCGTCGTTGGCAGTACAAGTAGGTTGGGAATTTACCGTAGCACTAAATTCCAATTCAGGGTTAATGGTAATCGATTCAGTTTCACCACAACCATTGGCATCCAGCACTTCTATATTGTATGATCCAGAAGAAAGATTGCTGAATATATATGGGAATGATGCTATATTTTGGAAAGCATTACCAACAATTCTAATTCTATATGGAGCTACGCCAGTATTGACAGCATCCAAACTCACTTCTACCGAGAAACTACCCTCATCCTCACATTCATCAACAATCGCCAAGGAAATATCTGGTCTTGTATCTTCGGTGATGGTAATATCCAAGACTTGGGAAATACATCCATTGGAATCCTGGGCATATACATCCCAATTTGCACCTAGACTAAAGTCCAAGTTTAGCGTTTCATCCTCTGGAAAAGCTCCTGGGATAGCTGCACCATCCAATACATACGCATAGGTATAAGGTCCGGATCCTCCACTGGCCTGCACCACAACAATAGCATCTTCATTACAGTTGTCAGGGGTATTGCTTACCTCAACCACAACCACTTCTTCCGGAGCATCTATGGTCACCGAATTGGACACATCGTCACAGAAAGGAGTTTGTGTTTCTGTTACCTCAACGGTGTACATACCCGCTGGTAATGTCTGTGGTATTACATAATTAAAAGGATCTGAAATAGCATCTGAACTTCCAAATGCACCAGCCACTGGGTTCCCTAAATTATCCAAGACTCGATAATCAAATGTGCCTATATAGCCGGAAATATTAACTTGCATCTCCCCATCGGAGCTATCGCTACAGGTAGCATCTTTTACCAAAGAAGCTGTTATCGTTATAAGGTCATATGGCGCCACATTGTGTTCTACAATTACGGAACAATTTGTGGTTGTATCCAGTACCTCAAAAACATAATTGCCAGGAGCGGTTAGTATTATATTGGTTGGGTCCGCTACTACATTACCACTTGGCAGTTCAGTATAAGTATAATTCCCAGATCCATCTGCAGGAACAATTTCTATGATTTCCTGACCATTGGTACAATTAATGGCTTGATGTTGTGTAATAGTCGCTGTTACTTTTTGTTTTGCAGGAATGGCTACAGAGGTTGAAACTGTACAGCCATTATCATCCTTAACGATAATATTTACATTTGGAGATCCATAAGCTACCATATAAGTATTATCGGATTGGAACGATCCTCCGTTATAACTATACAAATAAGGAGCAGTTCCAGAAGGGTTACCTGTGCCATCATTTGTAATGCTTACGGTTACTGTACTGGCATTGTCATCACAGGTATAATCAGTGGCAGAGGCCGCGATTGCCAATAGTGATGGCTCATTAATTGTGATGGTCTCGTCATACGTACACCCTTTATCAGAAATAACGGTAACGGTATAGTTTCCTTGGGTCAACCCAGCAAATACGTTGGAGTTTTGGGTAGTGGTACCCCCGTCCAAACTATATATATATGGATTGTCTGTATTTCCTGCATCTAGGGTCACAGTTATGGTTCCATCGTTTCCGCCAAAACAACTTACATCTGTTGCAGATAATGTAAATGTTGGGTTGGTAGGGGCATCAATGGTTATAGAAACACTCTTGCTACAACCAGTTATGTTATCGACGATATCAAAATCATAGGTGCCGCTCGTCAACCCAGTAAATACTGCGTTATTTACTTGTGCAGGTCCTGCTGGACTGGTTTGGGTAAATGTAAAATCATTGGATCCACCATCCGTAAGAATGGTAACCTCAGCACTATTGGCAGGGTCACATTGCTCTTCAGCAGTTATCCTTGCATTTGCGAATAGTGGAGGATGAATGGTAATGGATTCGGCCGCTTCCCCACATCCACTGGAATCCACTACCCTCACGGTATGGGTTCCAGATGAAAGGTTAGGGATTAAAACAGTATCTCCAGAAACGGATAGGTTTACCGGTTCCAAACTTCCGCCATCCACGCTCATGAAATACGGCGCGACCCCATCATTATCCAAGGTTACTATAATTTCGAAAGCTCCTTCATTGGCGCAAGCCGTTGTCAAGGCTATGGAAATAGTAGATTCCGGTTCCAAATTATTGGTTACAGCGGCTGATTGAATACAGTTATTGGCATCCTTTACGTACACAATATAATCACCATATTCTACATTGGCGTAATTCTGTGAAATCCAACCTGGGCTGGTCGCCGTTGGCGGTGCATCCGCAGGGGTTAGGAATTGATATAAATAAGGTGAAGTACCGTATTTCGCTGTTCCAGTTATAATACCTTCATTTGATAAGCAGTTGTCATCTTTTACAGAATTAGCTGTAAGTTCCAATAAAACAGAGGATTCATCAATGGTGAAATTCTCAGTTCCTACTGAACAATCATTATATGCGCCACCTACTTCTTTGAAAAGCACATAGTAAATTCCAGGTGCCAATGGGCCTAAATCGGTAACGCTCACTGGACCTGGATGGGGAAGTGGACCGGAAGCTCCTGTAATGCCTGTGGACGCGTTGGATTGGGAATTGAATATTTCATATGAAACACTTGTAGCACCTCCATCGTAGTTATCGAAGGTAAAAGATATGGCACCATCCGCTGCACCTTTGCAACTAACGTTGGTAGTTGCATCCCAAGTATAGGTTAAACCCGAAGGGGAATCTATAGGGGAAGCTGCGGATTCAAAATAATAACAGTTATTGGTAAGGTCGTGTACAACAAAGGTATAGGTTACCCCTGGTGTTAAACCAGTGAAAGTCGTAGTATCCGGAGTTCCCCCGTCTGCAGGTTGGTAAACACTGGCGTAAGGGGAAGTGTAGGTATCCAATATACCAAACTCATAATTACCGCTGCCTGCTGCAGAAGAAACGGTAACAACCGCGGTTCCACCTACAGAGCAGTCAGCCGTGATAGCAGAAACATCTATATCCAAATCATCCGGTGGGGAGGCAATAATATCTGTTTTACTCAATGAACATCCATTGGCGTCTACTACATCAATTTCGTAAATACCGAATTCCAAAATCGTAAATGTATAGTCTTCTCCGCCAGAAGTTGTTGCATAGGAATCTGAAAATCCATTGTTTCCTGTTAGATAATAAGTGTATTCTGCAGTGCCTCCTGTAAGGTTTTCAACTGTGATGCTCCCTGGAGTAACTCCTCCTACGTCACATCGAATCGGAGTTACCGAATAATCATAGACTATTGGATCTGGTTGTCCTATTGTAATATGAAAGGGGTTTGATTTACACCCTTTACTGTCGGTTATTGTAACTTCATAATCCCCAGCAGGTAAACCAGCTGTTTGATTCCCGTAATTGGTTGGTGTTCCTATTTCAATTACTTCTGTTGTAAACGGTCCAATTCCTTTGGAGGTATCAATAGTAACGTTCAATGTACCTGTGAAGTCCCCATTACATAATGGATCTGTTGCCGTTACAGTCAATTCTGGTTGTTCAGTCGGATTTACTTTTATTGGATTAGAAAGAGCCTCACATCCGGAGTCGTCGTATACTTTAAAAATATAGTCCCCCGCAACATTGGTGTTAAAACTAAAGGTTGCACCTGCTAAAGCAGCTCCAGGGTTAAAGGTGGCACCACCATCGGTACTAACCTCATAACGGTCATATGGTGGATATCCTCCACTAACGGTAACATCTATCACGGCATCGGTAGGTGCAGAACAAGTAAGGTCCTTGGTAACCACGGCGCTGGCAAAAATCAATCTTGCTGGAACCACAACTTGTAATGTAGCTGCTGTACAACTATAGGCATCAGTCGCCTCAAAATCATATGTTCCAGGAATTATCCCGGAAAAGGTATTACTAAGTTGATAAGGACCTCCGTTTACTCTATACCTATAAGGAGCTTGTCCTCCTGTTATATCCAAGACAATCTGCGCTCCATTATCATCAAAACATAGATCTGAGCTTGAATCCAAACTTAAACTGGGAATAGATGCAGGAGCAATGGAAATAGGCTTGTTTACAATACAGCCATTGGCGTCCATTACATAAATGGTATAATCGCCGGCCGAAACATTACTGAAAACCCTGTTCCCTTGGTAAGGCACTATGGTAGCCGTACTTGTGGCATCCATTAATTGATATTGATACGAACCCCATCCACCTGTAGCGTTCACCGTAATCGCTGCATTGTTTGTGCAGGTTACATCGGTATTTGTATAGGTGAAATCTAAGGGACTAATTGGTTCGCTTATCAGTGCCGGAGCAGAAGCTGTACAAGTAGTGGTATCATCCGTAACATTTACGCTATAGATGCCCGCTGGGAGATTAGGTACCGAAATAGGTGTAGTCGTAGATATATTATTTTCAAATTGTACCGTAACTCCCGAGCTATTTTTAACGGTATAACTGAAGGTCGATACAAAGTCACTTGTGGTAAAGGCAAACTCTCCATCAGTATCCCCTTTACAGGTCACATTTTTCACCAATTGGTACAATACGCTTACCTTGGGGATAGTATTGATGGTATAGTTTTTTCGAATAGTACATCCCTTGGCATCCGTAACTTCAAAAGTATATGTTCCAGGTGTCAACCCTACGAACGTTGAATTATTGCCATTATTTGTAGCCTTAAGTAAAGGAGCCACAATCTGATAGATAAAAGGTCCATTACCATCAGTTACATTCACGGTAACATTACTAAGAATGGCCGGACAGGTCAATGCCGATGGGGAAAATGAAAGGTCTGAAGGTGCGTTTAATGGAGCAATGGTTTGGGTACTCGTTGCGATACAACCTTTTGCATCCCTTGCCGAAATAGTATAGGTGCCGGCCATTAACCCCGAAAACGTAGTGGAAGCTCCAAAATTTACCCCGTCAATACTGTATTGATAAGGAGCGGTACCTCCATTTGTACTGGTTACTGTAATTGTAGCAGAACCGGTAGTACAGGTATAATCTTGGGAAACGGTTGTTGTAGTTGTCAATACAGGAGGATCTGTAAGGGTCACCGAACCTGTTATTTGACATCCCTTGGCATCTGTAATTGTGTAGTTATAATTACCAGCCGTTAAACCAGAATAGGTAGTTTGTGTGGTTGCAGGACTACCGTTAAATATCACTTGATATGGTGGTGTTCCTCCAGTTACGTTCAAGTTTACTGAACCATCTGCAGATCCTGCACAATTTGGGTCAGTTACTACTGGTGTCGCTGTAGGTGGTGTATTGCTGCTTACAATAATTTGATTGGAAGTTACGGTACAACCCGAACCATCGGTAATCCTAAATTCATAAGACCCGGTAGTTGATGTTGTATAGGTAAACGGTGTTCCTGGAACAGCGGCGCTAGCCTGAAAAATAGCCCCATCCAAAAACACTTCGTAAGAATATGCAGCTGTGCCGTTTGCAATGGAAACACTAATTTGAGCATCTGGAGTTATACTACAATCCATATCCTTTACCAAATTTGCATTAACGGTTAAGGTAGGGTTGACCGTAATAGATTCAGTATCGGTACAGTTCTTATTGTCTATAACGTCTACGGTATAGGTCCCAGGTGCCAATCCGCTAAAAACGTTGTTGGACTGGTAGGCACCACCGTTGATTCTATATTGAAATGGTGCTTGTCCACCTGAGCTTACAGAAGCAGTTATGGTTAAACCAACTGCGGCATCATAACAAAGGTTGTTGGCACTTATGGCCAAGTCAGGCGCTATGGCGGGGTTTAAGGTAAAGGATGTGGAGACGGTACACCCATTCACATCGGTAATATCAACATTGTAAGGAGCAGAAGTGTCCAAAAGCCCACCAAAGACACCCGTAGTATTGGATGTAATTGTCCCGCTTGGGTCGGTAATTTGGTAAGTATAACCGCCCCATCCTCCGGAAACACTAATGTTCACTGATCCTGGAACGGCTCCACTTGGGGAACAACTTGGATCTGTTACTGCCACTGCATCAATTACCAAAGGTGCTGCAGGTTCATTTACGGTTATGGTGGTGGTATCAGTACAGCCAGTGGTCTCATCCGTTACTACAATAGTGTAATTTCCCGCAATTAATCCATTAATGGAGGTAGTTCCAGCTGATTGATTAGTTATAGGAGCGGCCCCGTTTACCGTATACTGATAGGTTGTGGAAAAGCCAGAAGTGTCAAAAGATATCACGCCGTCAGCAGCTCCCTTGCAGGTAACATTGCTTACCAAAGCCCCTACAACGGTTATTGGATTAACGGGTGCAATGGTGAATGTTTCAGAATATGAACAACCATTGGAATCGGTGACTAAAAAGGTATAGGTATCCGGTGCAAGTCCCAAAAAGACATTGTTATTACCATTATTTAGTACGGCTGGTGCCGTCATTTCGTATGTAATTGCTCCTGTTCCGCCAGTAACCGCGAGGGTTACATCGGACGTCTGAGTGGGACAATTTGGAGGGGTTGCGCTAAAGGTAATGTCCGTAAGTGGATCCAATGCAGGTATAGCTACCGAATTGGTTACAAAAGTACATCCACTGGCATCTTTTACGGTAATGGTATAAGTACCATCCGTTAAGTTGGCAAAAGTATCCGATAATCCAAAAGTAACGCCATCAATACTAAAGGTGTAAGGGGCCGTTCCTCCAGTTACATTATGAGCTTGTATGGTACCATTCTGTAAACAGGTATATGACTGTGTTAATACGGCGTCTGCCGCAATAGGGTTAGGGGTGGTTAAGGTAACACTATCGCTATACGTACATCCTTTACTATCCTCAACAATATAAGTATAGGTTCCTGCTCCCAAGCCAGTGTATAAGGTTTGTGAAGAAAGACCCATCCCATTAAAATCTACTTGATATGCCGATGTTCCAAAATTGCCATCTATAACTATTTCAATACTACCATTGGTAGCGCCATCACAGTCTGGATCAATAGCATTGTGAGTAGCCACTGGGTTTGATATTGCATCAATGACCACCGTTGTTTGGGCTGTACAACCTTCGCTATCTGATATTGAAAAGGAAAAAGAACCGTCGGTTGGGGTCGTATATGAAATGGTATTTCCAATGACGGGGTTACTTGTACCACCATTAATTTGGTAGGTATATCCTGGGTAGCCATTATTTATAGTAATATCAATTACTGCATCTGGCGAAATACTACAGTCCAATTCCTTGGTCAAAACCGAGGAGACCGTTAGTTGTGCATTAATTACAACTGTATTGGATGTTGTGGTACAACCATAGGCATCCCGGACTACCACTGAATATGATCCAGGAGTAAGGCTGGTGAAGACGTTTCCGTTTTGAGCTGGGGCACCATTCAGACTATAGGTATAAGGAGCTATCCCCCCAGAAGCATTGGCCGTTAGGCTAACGCCTGTTCCGGGCACATAACAAAGATCTGTAGTCGGATCCAAGGTAACTGTTGGATTAACTGGTGCGCTGATATTGAATGTATTGGTTATGTTACAACCGCCTGCATCGGTAACACTAATTGTGTACGTACCTGTTTGGGTTAGTCCAGAAAACACATTTCCTGGTTTTGGACCAAGCACACTAGCATCTGGTTGTGTGAGCTGGTAAGAATACCCACCCCAACCATTGGAAGCAGTAATGGAAACAGATCCATTGGCCACACAAGTAAGGGGTGTAACATTAAAAGTAAAGCCAAGTGCTGCCGCAGGCTGATTTACGGTTATTGTATTGGTAGCGGTACAAGCCGTAGCCTCATCCGTAACTTGAATGGTATAGTCTCCTGCAGTTAGACCAGTAAGATTAATGGTCGGTGATGACTGGCCAGTAACGGCCGCTCCCCCATTAATGGTGTACTGATAGGAAGTTCCAAATCCGGCAACACTGAAATCTATGGCGCCATCGTTACCACCAAAACAACTTACATTCCTATTTAATGCTCCATTAACGGTTATATAGGTAATATCATTTATGGTATAGTTCTCAGTGTAGATACAATTATTCTCGTCAGTAACTTCAAATGTATAAGTACCAACTGCCAATGCATTGAAAGTTGCCGTTACTCCATTGGTAGTATCCGGATTTTTTACGCTTGGACTTGTCATTCTGTAAGTCAACACCCCTTTACCTCCGGTGGTGCTCAATGAAACATTTGAAGTTGGCACTGCACAAGTTATTTGGGAAGCACTAAAACTTAAATCTGTTGGCGGTGTCAATGGTGCAATGACAATTTGAGGCAATGAAATAATACAGCCAGGGTTGTTGGTATCCCTAATAGCTGGAGAATAAGTGCCATTGGTTAAATTGGAATACGTAGTTGTGGCACCAAAGGTAACCCCGTCCAAACTGTATTGGTAACTACCAGAGCCGCCTGTTGCTCCGGAAAAAGTAATCACCCCATTTTGTAAGCACGTATAAGTCTGTGTTAAGGCAGCCGTTGCTGTAATTTCCGCGGCTGGATTAATAGTGATTGGATAATCATAATCACAACCATTTTTCCCCTTTTTCAGCCTTACATAGAGGGTGTAATCTCCAGGGGCCAAGTTGTAATAATTTTTTTGACTTGTGAAAGTTATACCATCCAAACTGTATTCCACGTTGAAGCCATTGCTATTGATTAGATCAACTCTTATACTTCCATCATTTGCATTAAAACAAGTCTCGTCTGTATTTGTTATATTGTAATCTGCTTCCTCTTCCAAAGTAATGACAGCAGTATTGGAAATGGCAACACAGTTGTTTTCATCCAAGACTACATATTGGTAAGATCCCTGTTCCCCTATCTTAACGTCAAAGATAACACTGGTTTGGTATGCCGAAGCGGGTATATCGTTCACATCGCTATACAAAGGACCTCCCACACCGCTTTCATCAATATAACTCCAAACAGCATAGTAGTATTTACCAGAACCGCCAGATCCCTTTACCTGAATGTTTCCTTCCTTACAACTTACATTTTGTGACACCACCGCAGTAGCCGAAAGTTTGGAGGAGGAAATAATCGATACATTTTGGGTATAGGAACATCCATCATCCGTTGTGGCTGTTACCATATAGTCACCAACGTTTACAGAGGTAAATGTATAGTTGTTATCATCGGAAGGACCAAAGGAATCGACCAGTGATCCACCTTGTCTTAGTTCGTAATAATACTGGGGATCCACATCATTGACAGACATACTGATGGTACCTTTTCCATTGGCACAGAAAGGATCTGTCTTGGTAACATTAACAGAAAAGTTGCGTTGAAAAACATCAATACTCTGAACCTCGAAAATACATGGGTTTGTAAGAACATTTTGTTGTCTGATGTACACGCTATAAGACCCCGGGGTAGCTATATCAAAAACACCCGTAGTATTGGAAGCGCTCCAATCATTTTGATCTAGACTATACTCATAACTTCCGGGAACATTAGTAATGGTAATATTTCCTGGTTGACTACACATAATGTCTTTTTTAATGACATTTGGTGTTAATATGTTTTCATATACCTTAAAATTGAACCTGTTGGAACATCCGTTTTCATAACTTACTACAAAACGAAATGTTCCCGCTTCAGTAGCTGTGTAGTCCTCTGTAGTAGCTACGGTATTCCAAACACAAGAAGCGTTCGTAGTAACACAATTATCAGAGGCAGGTGCTGAACAACTACCCTCATCCAATTTTTGCCAGGCATAAGAAATGGCATCGGTGAAGGTAGTTTCTATTAAACGCTCATCATTTGCACCACAAAGAAATATTTTAGGTAAAGCAGAGCCATCATTGGAACAGGTGGCCACTTCATCCGCATAAGGGATAACCGGATTAGGTACGCTGTTGGTAAAAGGTACTACCTCAATAACCTCATCAAAGCTCAAACAAGGTGCAGGAGCTGTTTTAGTTACCGTGTATGTGCCTAAATTGGTTACCACTATACTTTGTGTGTTACCAACTATGGCACCATTTTGATCCTTCCATTCATAGGTGTCAAACCCAGTACCTGCCGTCAATGTAGCTGTACTACCACATAAATATTGCTCTCTAGTGAAATCACAGTCTTCCAGGTTCACCAGGAAGTTGGTTGCACCTGGTACTGCATACCCACAATTGTCAAATTTGGATACACTTGGATCGTCTGTGATTACATTATTGTTGAATTCACCGCTATACGTGGCGTATGCAGTGTTTTGAATTATATTGGAACAGGCATCCCTTAAGCGGTAGCAATCAGGAACTACTCGAACTTTTAATTTGATGGTATATCGTGGGTCCCCCTTTTCCACGAATTCCTTGGGAATGGTAAATACCACTTCGTGGTCACTTGAATTGTAATTGTAGGTAATGGATTTTCCATTTATAGGGGCTGGTAGCACCAAACCAGCTGGTAGAAAATCAACATTAGTAGGCAATGCATCTTTTAGGGTAAAGTTTAATGCATTATCATTACCAATGTTTTGGAACTTTAAAATATAGTACATTTCCTGACCCAAGGTCACATCGGCATTGGAAATATCGTTACCGGCAACATCCTCGACATTTTTGGTTATCTCTATTTCTGGCTCAATGATCTCTACATTGAAAGAATTGAAAAAAGGATAGTATTGGTCCCCTGTTGAGGTAAAACGAAACGTTGCCGAAGTTTCTGAGTTGGGCAAAGTAGCATTTGCAGGGTTGTCTAAAAAGAATAAATCTGTGTCGTATCCTAATGTATTTGTGCTATTTGGGTTTCTAGTGGTAACTACAGCGCCGTTTTTGGTTATATTGCTATTAAAGAAATTGTCCACAGGATTGGTGGCATTGCTCAACTGTGTAAAAGTCGCCTTGCTTGCAGCTTTAATGCTCAATTGATCTCCACTGATCCTAAAATCCCCTTCAAGGGCTGCTACACCTATGTTCGCCTTAACAGGACCAGAAGGTATAGTCTTAAAACCAGCATAGTTTATATCCACTTGTGGATCTGCTCCTCTTACCCTTGCAAAACCGTCAAAGGTTGTAATCAACTTTCCGGATATCGTTGGGTTTTCATAAACAATTACTAAGGTCCAGCCAGCTGATGCACCGCCGGAAGTACCGGTCCCTGTGACAGATCTAACATTGGCAATAGTATATAAACCTTGTGGGTTGGCTAATCCGGATAATAAAGTGGTTACATCGGCGTAACAAGCATAGGGACTATTGGCCCTCATGGAGGCATCTGTGCTGGTAAAACCATCATAAAGAATTTCATTGGCCGTAATATCAACATAGGTACCCCCCGGCACTTTTAGTTTAACTTTGTTAAAATCATTTTGGCGTCCTGTACCAAGACTTTGTCCACCTTGGGCACTTGGGTAAGTTGCGGACCAGTAGAGTCCCGCATACCGAATCTGATTACAGTCCGGAGAAGGATAGCTTAGAGTTGCACTACTGGAACTAAATGTTGATGCGTCACTGTCCACATCAATATATTGCATGTTCTTGTAGTCGTTATAATTATTGGCGCCACCGGTCTCATTATTGCTACTCCCATTTGTACTAAGGTTATTGTAGGCATCCACTGGTCTTGTTGTACCAGTTCCGCCATCCCTGTTAACGATATTATTGGCGATAAAGGTTAAATCTCCTTTAATATTGTTCTGGTACCGCACCTCAAAATTGTTGAATTCCTGAGAAATACCGGCATACCCCATTAGGACTACTAGGGTCAGTATAATTTTTGAGTAGAATGTTAATTTCATTCGGCTAATTCGTTTAGTAAAACCCGCACATTCCATCTCTTGATGGAAAGCGCTTTTGTTATTTTTAAATAGCAGGATGTTGGATGTGGTTTTGATTTCCATGTAGAAAAATCATGGGGAACTTCCAAAAGCCTGGTATTCAATAACAAATATTCACTTTATAAATGAGGCTAGGAAGTTATTGTTGTAGGGGCTTATATTTATGTTGTGAAACGCATTTTACGTATGGTGTGATCACTTTTTCAGATAATCTGGCTAAAAATGAGATTTCGATAGAATACGGGATTTATCGGTAAAGGTGTATACATCAAGGTGTACGATATTAAACGGCAATTCTGCCTGGATAAGGCATACCTTTTATTCCCCAAAAGATAAATAGTTGGGATAATAATAAAATTATAACAACTGAATTTGGAGGGTTCTAAAATTTGATTGTAAATAGAAATATGTTATTGAGGATTTATTGCTATCGGTTTTACTGCTTTTTTACTGCTTTCTTATTATCTAAGACGTATTTTAAATTGAGAATTATATTCTTTTTTTACCTTATTCTATATTACACTTCCTAGGTAATATTATTTGGGTTAACTCGCATAATCCACATTTTTTCATTGTAAGTGTCATTTATTTTTGAGTAATAGGAAACAAGTGCATTATTCCAGGATTCGTGCCTTTTTAAATAAACATACCGATAATTATTTTCTGGGTTTATAAAGTAACTGGCACTAAGTCCTTGGGCATTTAACATTTTTACAAATCGATTGGCGTTGTTGGCATTGGCAAATACATTGGCAATAATATAGTATCCAGTTCCCAAACCATTTATCTTATATACCTTGGCTGTTGGGTCGTTGGAAGTAACATTATCTTTGACAACTACATTCTTCTGTAGTTTGTCCACCGCATATTTAGATGATTTTTCCTTGATTTTGTTTACGTTATCCACATAGGCCTTACCTGCATCCGTATAATTGGTGTTGTCAACATTCATGATCCACATGTCCTTGTTATAGGAACCGTTTAAGTTGGATTTATGAGCAGCCAAGGCTTCTTGCCATGTGTCATACCTTTCCAGATATACATATTTAAGGCCATTGTTTGAATTTTCGAAATGGTCTGCTCGTACTCCGGAATTGGCAAGTTCTTCTACGAACTTGTTAAGATACTTCTCGCCTTTATATACATTGGCTACAATATAGTATCCGTCTGCTACGCCATCCAAGTTCCTGAATTTTCTGCTCTTAATATTGTTTTGTTGTGCAACCTTTGTAAACTCATCCTCTTGGGTGTCCTCCGTCTTGGTCCTTGGAGTTATTTTGGTTTTCACTTCCCTAGTGACTATGGCATCCTTGGATTTGGTAACCGAGTTTATAGCGTTCGGTTTATTTTCCTTGTTAGTTGGTTTTGAATTGGCAACCAAGCCTCCGTTTTCATTATTTACCAAGTACATCTTCTTGGCTTTTTCCTCTATGTCTGGACGCTTGCCCTGGGTTTCTGCCCTAACCATTCTCATTACCATTTCGAACCTGCGTTCCAAATCCTTTTGACGGTTGACTTCCGATGAATCCTGACGGAACATTAGCTCGGCCAAAATTTCATCATTTTCTGCCAAAGCCTTTTTCAGTTTTTCTATTTCCAGCTGTTGCGCTGTTAATTTCTCTTCTGGTTCTTCTGCGTTCTGCGCCAGTTCCTCATAACCTTCCTCCAACATTACCCTATCTTCTGTTAGGGTTGGTGTTATGGAACAGGCAAAGGATATTTCATGGGTAAGCCCGAAATTGTCAAAATTGTTGGACAATCCCTTTTCCATAGTATATCCTAAAGAAAGCCTTCGATTTATGTTAAAACCTATACCTGCGGAAGCACCATAAAAACTATCGTATCCGCCTTGTAACCAACCTAATTTTGGCAGGTCAAGGATTAAACTTCCGCCCAGAACTACTTCTTCTGTTCCAATTTTACGTACTCGAGCCAAAGGCATTAGTCGCCCTTTTTCAAAGATACCGTCACCGTTTTCAAACTGATGGGTATATTGTAAATGACCGGAGAATGTTTTATCCCCGAATTGGGTTATTGTTTCACTAGACTTTAGGTTATAATCAAATAGGTTTTCAGCGAATACACCAAAATCAAATTTTCCATAAGAAAGATTAAATCCTGGTTGAAAAGATAATAGATTGGAATCCTGTAGGCCATTTAGCGCCGGATCGTTGGGATCTAACGCGTTTGCCCTGTTCCTGTCAAAACCACTGTTGTAATAGGCAAGGTTTGCTCCAAATGTAAAATTACTTTTATCACTAAGTTTTATACCATAGGCATAGTTGGCCATAACCCCGTAGTTGGAAATTAAACCTTCTCTCTGAGTATATAGGCTTAGACCCAGACCACTACGGTCATTAACCCTACCACTGTAACTTAGGAAATAGTCTTGGTTATTATCATTAAAAGATACCGATTGGTTTCGGTGTAGTAGGTTTATATAGGATTTGTCTTCCCGTACTGTGGAAAACGTAGGGTTTATTAGGAATCTATTAAATTTTAGGAGGTTCTGTGATGGAACATCGTAAGACACAAACGGACTTTCTTCCTGCCCTGTAACCTTGGTAAGGCAGAGTAGAAGGAAAAGAATATATAAGTAGTTTTTATTAAACATGGTATATTATCGTATTACTGTAATAGTTCCTTTTTTCAAGGTTTCTTTGGCATTTTTTATGGTATAATAAAAGACCATATTTTGCTTTGGGAATTTCATGGTAGCCTCTGGCCAGTTATTCTGATATTGTTTCTGACTTATCACTTCCTCTCCCTTATCGTTATAAATAATAACTGAAATATTGGGGTCTTTAGTATATGTATTGGGAATTACCCATTGATCGTTGAAGCCATCACCATTGGCAGTGATTACATTTGGTATTCCGAATGTATCCTGAAAAGAGGCGGTGAACGATTTTGAAACCTCACAGTTGTTAATGGTCGCCGTAACCAAATAACTTCCTTCCTGGGTGATGGAAACCGTATCAGTATCACTAATTAGAACATTATTTTGGTCGTACCACTTATAGCTTATAGCACCACTGGCTGAAATTATTTTGCTGCCACCTTCTGGAAATACTACTTCATTGTTGGTTGTGCTTAGGGCAATCAATGAAGCGTCCAAGGGTGAAATAATTATTTCATTTGATTTAAGGTCGCATCCGTTTTTCTGAATTATCAATTGATAGGTACCTGGGGTCGTAGCTGATAAGGATTCGCTGGCCGTATTTAAATTTACACCATCTCTAAACCAATCATAGCTTTCACCAGTCAACACGGTTGTGGTAAAAATATCGATACTTTCGTTGGAATTACAGATAACACTACCGCTGGCTGAAACAGTTAAGGTTTCGTTTGTCAACAAGCGCACTGTTAGGGCATTGGAGCTTGAATTGAAACTGTCCAAAGTTGCCAGAACTTTATATTCGCCATTTTCATTGGTATTCGTTAAACTTATACTACTACCATTGGCACTTGGTACGTTGGCGCCATCTTTGGTCCACTGATAGGAAAAATTGCTTTTTAAGTCTGCTGTTACATCTGTTTTGGAACCATCTGATAGTACTGCATTAATCTTACTTACCTCTAAAGCTACACTAGTATTAACACAATCCGTATATTCTGTAGTGTAGTCTGTAATTATCTCAAAGGAATCTGGGTTTACTAGGGTAGTTGTTTCTGTATTCTTGGTAGCTGAGGTACAGGCGCCTCCGCTTAATGTAACTTCTGCGTAGTAGACACCTATTGTATTGGCCGTTAAAGTACTGTTTGTTTCACCTACAATGGCAGTGTTATCCTTATACCATTGGTAAGCTGGTGAAGGGGCAGAGGTACTTACGGTAAGAGTTTTTGTTTGGTTGGGTAAAATAACAATGTTAGGTTCATTGTCCCTAGTCACTGTAAAATCCCCGGCATTGGTCATAGTAATGGAAGCCGAACGCTCCAAGCAAGTGCCGTCCCCATCTATTTCAACGGCATAATCACCTTCAAAACCTACAATAGCGGCATCCACGGTATATGTATATGCATCTACAATAGGGGCAGTAATTGCTGTTCCATTTTTGAACCAAGTATAGCTTAGACCCTGACCCATTATATTTGCCTCCAATACTTCGGTTTCTCCACTGCAAAGAGCGGTTTTGGAAGGCGCGTTTAATGCGATTCCCAGACTGGCACCTGTAGTTATTTCTATATAATTGGATAATGTATTTGCGGAACCTGAACATACGGTCCCATAATCTACTTCTACCATATAGATACCGGCTTGAGAAATAGTAATGGAATGACTTTTCTCTGCTAGTGGTGACCCACTTCTATACCAATTATACTGATAGGTTTCTGGATTCGGTACATTGTGAACTGCCAGGGTTGCGCTATTACCATCACAGAGTTCAATGGTTCCTCCTGGAGGAATATTGCCATTACCGTTTGGGCTGATTAATAGGGAAGACTTAAAATCAATATAATACATTTCAAAAGCGTCTGAAACAGGACTTGTTTTAGCGGGACTGGTACTCCTAACTCGCATTTTATAACCGTCGCCCCGTGCAATTGTTGGCAATTCAAATTTAAAATCGAAATTAAATGTGGTATTCTTGGTATTATCAGATACTAGTTGGGTAGGAGATGCAAAACTTCCATTAGCGTCTGATAATTCCAATATAAAGGTATTGTCGCTATTGACTAATGGTGGGCTCCAAGAAAACTTTACATAGTACTCATTAAAATCGGCCGAGGCACACACGGCTGTCCATGGACTATTGCCCGCAATATTTGGGTTGTCGGCCGGAGTAGGTTTGTTCAATGTCTGGGCGGAAATAAAGTTTATACCCAACATCATAAATGTTAGAACGAAAATCAGTAGGTTATTTTTCTTGTTCGGGTTCATAAGATGTTGTAGTTAGGGGTTACTACCAGCATTTATTGTTGATAATTATCAGATAACTTTTTTTAAAATTTGGCAATACCTTGAGTTACAAAGTATCCAACCACAAATATGTCATATAATTATAATACTGGAAATTTAAAGTTGTAAGGACATTTAAATCTGTTGTGAAACCCACTTTATTGTATGGTATGCGTAAATTATAGTCTGCTTTCCCTGCATTTTCCGTACATTTGCGCATCAAAAAAGAGAATATGAGTGAAGCATCAAAATCGCTAAATTTTATAGAGCATATTGTGGAGGAAGATTTAGGTAAGGGTTTTCCTAAGGATAAGCTTCGATTTAGATTTCCACCTGAGCCAAATGGTTATCTTCATATAGGACATGCGAGTTCTATATGTCTTAATTTCGGTTTGGGATTAACATATCAGGCACCTGTTAATTTGCGTTTTGATGACACCAATCCAGCCAAGGAGGAACAGGAATATGTAGATGCCATTAAAGAGGACGTTAAATGGCTTGGTTACGAATGGGATACAGAATGTTTTGCTTCCGATTATTTTCAACAGTTATACGATTGGGCCGTAGTGCTGATAAAACAGGGAAAGGCCTATGTAGATAGTCAGTCCTCTGAGGAAATTGCGGCCCAAAAAGGGACACCTACTGAGGCAGGTACTCCTAGCCCTTACAGAGAGCGCACTGTGGAAGAGAATTTGGAGTTATTTGAGGGAATGCGGAATGGAAAGTTTAAAGAAGGAGAACATGTTTTAAGGGCTAAAGTGGATATGTCCTCTTCCAATATGTTGATGCGCGATCCAATTATGTACAGGATTTTATACCGAGCTCATCACAGAACAAATACCGATTGGTGTATTTATCCGATGTACGATTGGACCCATGGGGAGAGCGACTATATAGAACAGGTTTCGCATTCGTTGTGTACGTTGGAATTTGCTATGCATAGGGAGCTTTATGATTGGTTTTTAGATCAAGTAGTGGACCAGGAATTAGTGCGACCCAAGCAAAGGGAGTTTGCAAGGAGAAACTTTAGTCACACCGTTGTTAGTAAACGAAAGTTACTTCAATTGGTGGAACAAGGCTTTGTAAGTGGTTGGGATGACCCTAGAATGCCTACCATCTCTGGATTGAGAAGAAGAGGGTATACACCAGAGTCCATTAGAAATTTTGCGGATACAATTGGAATTGCAAAAAGAGATAATGTGGTAGACGTTTCCTTGTTGGAATTTCATGTACGGGAACATTTAAATAAAATTGCGCCACGGGTAATGGGCGTTTTAAATCCGTTAAAGGTAGTTTTGACCAATTATCCCGAAGGGAAAGAAGAATGGTTAGAGGCGGAAAACAACCAGGAAGACGAGGGAGCTGGGTATAGAAAATTACCATTTTCAAGGGAATTGTATATTGAACAGGAAGATTTTTTGGAGGAGGCCAATAGAAAATTCTTCAGATTAAAACTTGGAGGCGAGGTTCGCCTTAAGAATGGATATATTATAATGGCGGAATCCTGCACAAAAGATACCGATGGGAATATTATTGAAGTTCAATGTACCTACGATCCAAAAAGTAGGAGTGGAAGTGGAACGGAAGAAAGTTTAAGAAAAGTAAAGGGTACCTTGCATTGGGTTTCCGTAAAGCACGCTTTGAAAGCAGAGGTTAGGTTGTACGATCGTCTTTTTACCGATGAGACACCGGATTCACATAAGGATAAAAATTTCTTGGACTTCATTAATCCTGATTCTCTAAAAATTATCTCGGCTTTTGTGGAGCCAAGTTTGGCCGAAGGAAATATTGGTGATATATTTCAATTTCAACGTATGGGATATTTCAATATCGATAAGGACAGCAAACCCAATAATTTGGTTTTCAATAGAACGGTCGGATTAAGGGATACCTGGGCGAAAATTCAGGAAAAAAAATAGCATAAATTTAGTTGATACCTTTTGATATAACAATTGGTATTTTCTATAAAAAACGGAAGCCATAGCTCTTATTTGCTGTGGTTTTTTTTTGAGCCAAGGTAAATCCATCTCGTAGATTTTTATGTTCTTTAAAATGCCTTAAATTGGTTTTAGGGTAAAAAATTGTCCATCACGGCTATTTAGGTCAAAAGTTTGTTGGATAGTGGCAATGTTAAGTTCTCCTTCCCCTTAATTTTGAACTATTAACAACTGCTTCATATTTTCAAGAAGAATTTATTCCAATATGGGATTTAGAACCCCGGTAATTTCCATATGCTGCCAGGATTTTTTTTATTTAACTGGAAATTAACAGCAAATGGTTTTTATTGGATGTAAATTAATTTGAACGAAATAGGAAGTAATAACATTAAAAACAATTATTATGACAAACGACAGTGGAAATACTTTGTTGGCTTTGCTAACAGGTGCTGCAATTGGTGCCGGAATAGGAATATTATATGCTCCTGATAAGGGAACCAAAACCAGAAAAAGGATTAAGAAAAAAGCTATGGAAACAACGGATGATCTAACTAGTAGAATATCCCTTGCAAAAGAAGAGCTTACAAAAACGGCCGAGGCCAAGAAGATTGACTTTGATCAAAAATTGGAAGAGACCATCTCCAATATGAGCTATAAGGCAGACGATATTATATCCGCACTGGAAAAGAAGTTGGCCGACCTAAAAGTAAAGAACGCACAACTACAGAAGTAAAGAAAAGTTAGATGGCTTTAGAGGATATAAAGGAAAGTTTTACAGAAGTTGATAGTGATGTTAGGTCGTATTTGGAAAATACTGGTGAGTATTATAAACTGCAGGTGTTCAAAATTACAATGCGTAGCATTACTACCTTTGCCAAGGTCTTGATGGTTGGAAGCATAGCGTTACTTGCTTTGTTTATGTTATCCTTCGCGGCAGCTTATGGGATTGGCATTTGGTTGGAAAATACTTTCCTGGGATTCTTGTTTGTGGGGCTATTTTACGTACTTATTGGAGCAATATGTTTTTTATACAGACATAAATTGGACAAACCCATGTTGAAGAATTTTTCTAAATATTATTTTGATTAACAAGTTATGGCAATACCTTCATTTAATTCTTTTGAGGAAATAGATCAAAAGTTGAGAATTTTAAAATTACAGAGAGCTATTGATAAGGAGCAGCTTAAAGGGCACCTTAACAATGCAAAAACTAGTTTGTATCCCACTAGGTTATTGGGAGGATTTGCAGGTATAACAAAAAAATTGATTATTTCCTTTGTGGCCAATAAGATTTTAAAGAAACTTGGTTAGTTTCATCTTTTATGTAAAGAAAAACCTTTTACTACTTGTTAAACACAAACAGTAAAAGGTTTTTGCTTTAAAGGAAAAATTGTAGACTATTTGGTATCTTTCTTTTTATTTTGCGTTTTCATAGATTCTCCAATCATATTACTGGCGGTAAAAGAGGCTACCATGTTATTTAACATGTCACTTCCGGCCTGGGGAGAATTAGGCAACAGTATTAAATTGGTGTTAGTAGCTTCCCCTATGGACTGTAGGGTGTCATAATGTTGTGTAACAACGATTAGGGCAGAGGCCTCCTGTGAATTTATACCGACTTTGTTCAAAACTTCCACAGATTCCTCCAGTCCACGGGCAATTTCCCTTCTCTGATCGGCAATACCCTGACCCTGTAGCCTTTTGCTTTCTGCTTCTGCTTTTGCTTTTTCTACGATTAGGATACGTGCTGCATCACCTTCAAATTGTGCAGCAATTTTTTCCCTTTCAGAGGCATTGATACGGTTCATGGCTTCTTTTACCTGTGCATCCGGATCTATATCCGTTACTAGGGTTTTAATAATATCGTATCCATAATCCAACATCGCATCTTGAAGCTCGGTTTTAACTGCAATGGCGATATCGTCCTTTTTTACGAATACATCATCCAATTTCATTTTCGGAACTTCGGCACGTACCACATCAAATACGTAAGAGGTAATTTGATCATGTGGATATTCCAATTGATAAAAAGCTTCGTAGACTTTATTTTTTAAAACAACATATTGTACTGAGATTTTAAGTTTTACAAAGACATCGTCCAAGGTCTTGGTCTCAACAATTACATCCAATTGTTGAATTTTTAGCCCAACACGGGCGACAATGCGGTCTACAAGCGGAATTTTCATTCCTAAACCGGAAGTACGTACACTATTAAATTTTCCAAAACGCTCAATAATAACTGCGGTTTGTTGCTTAACAGTAAAGAAAGAAGAAAAAAGAATAATAAGACCGAATAACAGTATCGGTATTAGTAAAAATGAACCCATGATTAAGTGTTTAAAATTAGTTAATGAATTTACAAAAGACTTTGCAGATATGTCGCTTTTTAGTCCAAGATGTTACATTTTCAATTTCATGGCCACGGAGGCCTTTTCTTAAAGGGCATTCAAATCTTTCCTTATTGTATGAAATAAATGGTCTACAAAACGGAAATAGCTGTTTTAATTCTGTCCATGCTATCCTTCTTGCCAATTAATGCAATAATGTCGAATATATGTGGTCCTTTCATCTCACCAACAATAACTAAACGTAATGGGGGCATTACCTTTCCAAAGGATAGTTCGTTGTCTGTAATCCATGCCTTCACTTGATTTTCAAGATTTTCAGAGGAAAAAACATCGATACCCTCCATTAGGGTTAACAATTGTGTCATTATAACAGCACTGTCTTCCTTCCATTGCTTTTTAACCGCCTTTTCATCGTAGTTGGTTGGTGCAACAAAGAAATAACTGCCTAAGTCCCAAAAATCGTTTACAAAGGTTGCACGTTCCTTAATTAATGTAATTACTTCCTTTATATAGTTTGCATTATCCTTTTCTTGTGGTAAAGGAATACCTCTGTTTTTCAAGTTCAACATAAACGCATTGGCCAGTTGGGCATTGTCCTGCGTCTGCATATAGTGTTGATTATACCATTTGGTTTTATCTGGATCAAATCGTGCTCCTGATTTGTTTACTCTTTCCAAGCTAAAGGCAGCTACTAGCTCATCAAGTGAAAAGATTTCTTGTTCTGTCCCTGGATTCCATCCTAGTAATGCCAGGAAGTTGGTAACTGCTTCTGGAAAATAGCCTTCCTCGCGGTATCCAACGGAATCTTCCCAAGTGAGTGGAAATACAGGAAAGCCCATTTTTGCTCCATCCCTTTTACTTAGCTTGCCTTTTCCTACCGGTTTCATTATTAAAGGTAGATGTGCAAATTGTGGTGCTTCCCATCCAAAAGCGTCGTATAATTGCTGGTGAAGGGCTAATGATGGTAACCATTCTTCACCCCGTATAACGTGGCTAATCTGCATTAAATGGTCATCCACTATGTTGGCTAAATGATAGGTTGGCATTCCATCACTTTTAAACAATACCTTGTCGTCAAGGGTATTGGTATCTATTTTTATGTCGCCTCTAATGATATCGTGAAGTTGTAATTGGGAATCCTGTGGAGTTTTAAAGCGTATAACAAAGTCCTCTCCTGCTTCCAATTTGGCCTTTGTTTCGGATGGACTTAAGGACAGGGAGTTGGAGAGTTTTAACCGGTTGTGGTAATTGTAAATAAAAGTTTTCCCTTTTTCTTCGTGGTCCTTTCTATGAAAATCCAGCTTTTCACTTGTGTCAAATGCATAATAGGCGTGTCCGTTATCAATAAGGGTATCGGCATATTTTTTATATAGATCTTTCCTACTGCTTTGTCGGTACGGACCATAACCGCCATCTTTTCCGGGACCTTCATCGTAAGGTATATTACACCAGTTTAGGGCATCTATTATATATTGTTCGGCACCTTCAACATAGCGATTTTGGTCTGTGTCCTCTATTCTCAATAAAAAGTCCCCATTGTTCTTTTTCGCAAATAAATAATTGAAGAGAGCGGTACGAACACCACCAATATGTAATGGACCTGTTGGGCTAGGAGCAAAACGAACGCGTACTTTCTTGGTCATTGTATTAATTTTTGCCCAAAGATACGTAAAGCGTTCTATTTGGTTAAGGGGTTTTTGCGGCATGGGGCCTATTCGGGTTTTTCGTATCTTGGTTCTAAATATGTTGGACTTTGGAGAATTATAAAAATATATTGGATAAGCTTAATGCCTTTATTGCAAAGTTCTATACCAAGATGTTGCTTAAGGGGGTGGTTCTTTTTATGACCTTTGGGGTGCTTTTCTTTTTTTTCGTACTGGGTGTAGAGTATTATTTGTGGTTGAATTCTACCGGAAGGTTTATCCTCTTTCTTTTGTTTGTATGCACGGAATTATATTTGGCGTGGAAATTCATTCTTATTCCCTTATCCTTTTTATTTAAATGGAAACGTGGACTAAGCAATAAGGAGGCTTCCCTTCTTATTGGAAAGTATTTCCCGGAGGTTGATGATAAACTGTATAATTTGTTGGATTTGGCCGATAGTGATTCCAAATCTGAGCTACTATTGGCTAGTATCCAACAGCGTTCAACAAGCCTTGGGACAGTTCCATTTGTTAAGGCAATCAATTTTAAGGAAAATATTAAGTATATAAAGTATTTATTAATTCCGATTGGTATTTTTGGTTTAATATGGGTTTCAGGTGATATTGTTTCCTACTTTAGTTCATATAAAAGGGTGGTTAATTATGATTTGGCCTATGAACCTCCTGCACCGTTTAGATTTTTGTTAGTGAATGCTGATTTAAATGTATTGGACAATGAACCAACGTCTCTAATGGTGACTACCGAAGGTCGTATTAGGCCGGAAACTATGTCTATTGTAGTTAATGGTAAGGAATTCCTTTTGCAGTTTAAAGATGGCTTTTATCAATATCTTTTTACACCGCCTCTGCGTAGTACACCTTTTTATTTCTTGGCAAATGGTGTTAGATCAAAGGAATATTTTTTAAATGTTCTTAAAACTCCTACTATAGTGGATTTTGATATGGTGTTGGATTATCCTGACTATACCAAGAAAAAGGATGAAGTTATTAGGAGTACTGGAAACGGTGTTTTTCCGGAGGGTACAGAGGTGTTGTGGAGAATTAATACCAGGGCTACTGAGGAGGTAATTTTTCATACCAATGATAGTTCAGAAATTTTTAATAAGTCTAACGACCGTTTCACTTTTTCGAAAAGAATTTTTTCGGATTTGGATTACGAATTGGCTACTGCCAATAGTAATATTAAGGATTACGAGAGATTGGGTTATCGGTTTACGGTGGTTAGGGACGCTTATCCTAGTTTACGCGTTGAACAAGTATTGGATTCCTTAAATCCAAATGTATCTTATTACCTGGGGGAGGCTACAGATGATTACCAAATAAGCACTGTTAGATTGGTGTATTATAGAAAGGGGGAGGAAGATAGGAAGGTTTTGGAGTTGTCCAGGCCAAATTTGAATTATGATAAGTTTTATTACACTTTCCCTTCTGGTTTGGATTTGTTGGAAGGTGTTACTTATGATTTTTATTTCGAGGTTGTTGATAATGATGCCATTCATAAGGGTAAAGTAACTAAGAGTCAGGTGTTTAGCTCTTCATTGTTGGATGATAATATGTTGAAGGATAGGGAGTTAGAGTTGCAAAGGTCGGTTTTGAGTAATTTGGATAAGTCTTTGGAGAAATCTAAAAATCAACAGCAGACCTTGAAAGAACTAACCAAGGAACAAAGGGAGAATAGTAGTTTGAGTTTTTCCGATCAGAATAGGATTAAGGATTTTTTGAAACAACAGGAGCAGCAGGAGGAGTTAATGAAGAAGTTCAGTAGTCAGTTAAAGGATAATCTTAAAAAGACCCATGATGAGGATAGTAAGTTGAATAAATTGCTCCAAGAGCGAATTGAACGACAGGAACTGGAGGCTAAAAAGAATGAAAAATTATTGGAGGAGTTAAATAGGATAGCCGAGAAGTTGGACAAGGAAGATTTGGCCAGGCGTTTGGAGGAGTTGGGTAAGCGGCAGAAGAATGGTGACCGTAATTTGGAGCAGATTTTGGAGCTTACCAAACGGTATTATATTCAACAGAAATCTGAACAGTTGGGCAATGAATTGGAAAAGTTGGGAGATAGGCAGGAGTCTTTGGAGGAAAGAGATTTGGATCTTTTGAAGGATGAACAAGAAGAGTTGAGAGCCAAATTTGAGGAAATTAGTAGGGAGGTTGAAGAATTATTGAAGGATATTGCTAGCTTAAGAAAGCCTATGAATTTTAAGGTTGATATGGGTAGACTTGAAGATGTAAAGGAAGATCAAAATCAGGCTTTGGAAGAGATTGGTAAACAGCTTAAATCTCAAGATGGATCTCAAGACGATAAAAAGCTCTCAGACAAGGGCAAATCCAAGCAGAAGTCAGCTGCCAAAAAGATGAGTGAAATTGCGGAAGATTTAAAGCAATCCGCTTCTGGGGCTGGAGGGGGATCTTCGGAAGCTGAAGATGCCGAGGTGTTGCGACAGTTGTTGGATAATTTAATTACTTTTTCCTTTAAGCAAGAGAGTTTGTACAATAGTTTAAGTCAATCCGAGATTTCCAGTACTGTAAATTCATCTAGTATTCGGAAGCAGCGGGAATTAAGGGAATTGTTCAAACACGTGGATGATAGTTTGTTTGCTTTGTCCTTAAGACAGGCGGAGATGACCGAGTTCGTAAATGAACAGATAGGTGAGGTTTATTATAATTTGGATAAGGCCCTTGAAAGTATGGCAGAGAGTGAGATGTATCAGGGGGCTTCATATCAGAAGTATGTTTTAAATGCTTCCAATAGTCTTTCGGACTTTTTAGCCAATGTTTTGGAGAATATGCAGCAAAATATGAGTATGGGTTCTGGTAAAGGAAAAGGGCAAGGATTTCAATTGCCTGATATTATTATGGGTCAGGAGAAATTGGGTGAGAAGTTGGGAGAAATGGGTAAGACGGGATCAAAAGGAAAGAGTCCTGGAGAAGGTGAGGAAGGTGAAGGTAGTGGAGATAAGCAGGGGAAGGAAGGTAATAGTGGTGAAAAAGGTGATGGTCAGGGAGGTGAAGATGGTAGCAAGGGAAAAGAAGGTAAGGGCAAGGGTTCTGGTGGTTCCAAAGGTGAAGTAGGTGGAGTTGGAGGTGAAGGTGGTTCTAGTAGTAAGCAAGGAGGACCTAGTGAGGAGGAGTTGAATGAAATTTATGAAATTTACAAGGAGCAACAAGCTTTACGGGAACAACTTGAGAATCAATTGAAGGACCTTATTAATAATGATGATCGTAGGATAGGAGAGAAATTGATTAAGCAGATGGAAGATTTTCAGAATGAATTATTAAGGAATGGTGTTACCCAGCAAAGCCTTAATAAAATGAATAATATTAACCGTGAAATGCTGAAATTGGAAAATGCGGCTCTTAAGCAAGGGAAGTCAGAGAAAAGGGAGAGCAATAGAGCCATTGATGTGTTTCAGAACCCGATACTTACTAAACCCTCAATATTAGATAATTATCGTAATGAGGTGGAGATTTTAAACAGACAAGCATTACCTTTGCAGCAAAATTTTCAAATTAAGGTTAAGGAATATTTTAGAATTGATGATTGATTTTCACTACGAGACTGATTTTGTAATAGGGGATGAAACCAAGTTTGCCGATTGGATTAGTAGGTTGGTAGTGTCTGAGGGACGAAATCATAGCCAGTTGGATTTTATCTTTTGTGATGATGAGTATCTATTGAAGATAAATCAAGACTATCTAAATCATGATACCTATACTGATATTATTACTTTTCCTTATGAGGATTTAAATGGACTCGCAGGAGATATTTTTATTTCTGTTGAACGTGTCAAGGATAATGCCTCTGATTTTGGGGTAGATTTTAACACTGAATTGAAACGAGTAATGGCTCATGGTGTGTTACACCTTATTGGGTTTGGTGACAAGAGTGTGGAAGAAGCCTTGTTGATGAGGGCAAAGGAAGATGAAAAAATTAAATTGTTCCACGTGGAACATTAGAAATTATGTTTGAAAAGGAATATGATGTTATAGTGGTTGGTGCCGGTCATGCCGGTGCCGAGGCTGCTGCTGCTGCGGCTAATCTTGGGTCTAAGACCCTTTTGGTTACAATGAACTTACAGACTATTGGGCAAATGTCCTGTAATCCCGCCATGGGTGGAATTGCAAAGGGACAGATTGTCCGCGAGATTGATGCCCTTGGCGGCTATAGCGGCATAGTTAGTGACAAGAGTGCCATTCAGTTTAAGATGCTTAATAAAAGCAAGGGTCCTGCCATGTGGAGTCCTAGGACACAAAACGATAGGATGCGTTTTGCGGAGGAGTGGAGAATGGCTTTGGAAAACACCTCTAATGTTGATTTTTATCAGGAGATGGTGTCTGGACTTTTGGTAGAGAATGGTCGTGCTGTAGGTGTTAAAACATCCTTAGGAATTGACATTAGATCTAGGTCTGTTGTGCTTACCAACGGTACTTTCTTAAATGGTTTAATTCATATTGGAGACAAGCAATTTGGTGGGGGTAGAGCAGGTGAAAAGGCGGCTACCGGAATTACCGAACAATTGGTGGGACTAGGTTTTGAAAGTGGGAGAATGAAGACAGGAACACCACCCAGGGTGGACGGACGTTCCTTAGATTATTCTTTAATGATTCCCCAGCCAGGTGATGAAATTCCAGAGAAGTTTTCATATTCGGATACAAAGGCACTTACTAAGCAACGGGATTGCTATATGTCCCATACAAGTCTTTTGGTTCACGATTTGCTTAGAGAGGGGTTTGATCGTTCTCCTATGTTCAATGGGAGGATTAAGAGTTTGGGGCCAAGATATTGTCCTTCTATTGAGGATAAAATCAATCGATTTGCGGATAAGGATAGTCATCAACTTTTTGTGGAACCTGAGGGTTGGAATACGGTAGAGGTGTACGTGAATGGATTTTCTACTTCCTTGCCGGAGGATGTTCAATATAAGGCTTTAAAATCCGTTAAAGGTTTTGAGAATGTCAAATTTTTTAGACCGGGTTACGCCATAGAATATGATTATTTTCCGCCTACGCAATTAAAGCATACCTTGGAAACAAAGCTTATTGATAACTTGTATTTTGCTGGTCAGATTAATGGAACTACTGGTTATGAGGAGGCTGCTTCCCAGGGATTAATGGCCGGGATAAATGCACATTTGAAAATCAATGAAAAGGAAGCTTTTATTCTCAATAGGGACGAAGCTTATATTGGAGTATTGGTAGATGATCTTATTACGAAGGGTACGGAGGAGCCATATCGAATGTTTACTTCGAGGGCAGAATACAGGACTTTATTAAGACAGGATAATGCGGATTTAAGACTTACACCTAGAAGTTTTGAAATGGGCTTGGCTTCAAAAGATAGGCTCGAAAAGATGGAAGAGAAGGAGCGTAAATCAAATGCTTTCGTAGAATTCTTTAGAGAAACCAGTTTTAAACCTGAGCAGATAAATCCTATTTTGGAAGAGTTGGATTCGTCTACCGTTAAGCAACCGGATAAGATGTTTAAAGTGTTTTCAAGACCCAAAGTAACCATGGAACATATGATGCAATTGGAAGGTGTTTCTGAGTTTGTTTCAGATAATAATTTGGATCGAGAGATATTGGAGCAGGCGGAAATTCAGGTTAAATATTCTGGTTATATTGCCAAAGAGAAGAACAATGCTGATAAATTGCAGCGGCTTGAAAACATAAAAATTCCAAAAGGATTTGATTACAGTAAATTGAAGTCGCTTTCCTATGAGGCTCGTGAAAAGCTTAAAGCAATACAGCCAGTTACTATTTCCCAAGCATCTAGAATAAGCGGTGTATCTCCAAGTGATATTAGCGTTTTGCTGGTTTATATGGGGCGATAATTTTTTGGCCCACTTTAATGTTCCACGTGGAACATTAATCAACTGAATGTGATCTTAGGGTTTTTTAAGAGCTTGTAATTGAATTTTATGTAGAGGGTGTTTGCACTATTTGAGAGGCAGACACCCTTTTTTATGGCTTAGTTTTTGTGGCCAAATATTAAATCGATTGGCTGAAGTTTGACAAATCTCGAAGGAATTTTTGGGCAGAATTTCGTTCCTTTAAAACTAAACAACTGTTTGTTTTCAGATTCGAAATAAGTCAGTTAAATCAATTTTCGAAAGGTCGGAAAATTTTAGTCTTTAAAAATTTCTATTCAAATAGGTTTGATAGTTTAATGTGTGCCTGAAGTTTTGCTGCATGTCCTAAATTGTTATTTATGAATATAGTTTTGCCTGATTCCTGGATGAATGATTTATGGGTCAAATTTTAATCCTTCCGTACCTAAAATGTGGATACTACTTTTTATAATGTAGAAAGGGATTAATGACCTATGGAATACTATTATTGATTTGGAGGATGGGTGCGCTTAAAGAATAATGTTATTTAAAATTCACTTTCATGAACTCCTGTTTTAAAGTATCTTCGTTGCTTCGTGTATTTATAATTATCCGCGCTTTATACCATGAATCAGTATTTAGAGACTAAAGATTACACCCTAACTGGAGAGTCGTTTCAATTGTTGCACGACCCTGTATTGGATATGTTGGTGACCAAACCACAACCGGAAGATCTGGGTAAATATTATGATAGTGAAGATTATATTTCACATACGGATTCTAAGAAATCCTTAGTGGATAAAATTTATCAAACGGTAAAGGGTTATAATCTCAAAAGTAAACTTTCACTTATTGAATCCTATTCTTCTAAAGAAAAAACGCTGTTGGATGTGGGAGCAGGTACTGGCGATTTTTTAGCGGTAGCGAGAAGGCACGGCTGGGAAATTTTTGGGGTTGAACCTAGTGTGCTGGCTAAACGTAAAGCTAGTAAAAAGGATATTGAGCTATTTGAAAATTTGGATGCTCTGCCGCAAAAGAAATTTGATGTCATAACCCTTTGGCATGTGTTGGAGCATTTGCCAAATTTGGATGAACAGATATCCAAGTTGGTAGGACTCCTATCTGATTCAGGAACGCTTATTGTGGCTGTTCCTAATTTTAAATCGTACGATGCTGGTTACTACAAACAATTTTGGGCAGCTTTCGATGTGCCGAGACACCTTTGGCATTTTTCTAGAAATAGTGTTCACAGGATTTTTGAGAAGCATGGGATGAAAGTGGTAAAAGTTAAACCTATGATATTTGATGCTTTTTATGTTTCCCTGCTTTCTGAAAAGTATAAGACAGGTAGACAGAATTTTGTAAAAGCACTTTGGTCAGGATTTAAGTCTAATTTGTTTGCATTTAGGTCCAAAGAGTATTCTTCCTTAATCTACATAATTCAAAGGCACTAATACTTGTTTTAAGACGTTCTCAGCGGGTTTGTGGCCCTTTGCCTTCTCCTAATATGGCTCCTTTGGGAAAGACGCTGGTAGTCTTATTAATCGCTTTATTTTTAATAATCAAAAATTATGAATAGACAATATTATATAGATTTTATCTATAGTTACTAAAATGGGTTTTGGTGTTCAGTACTGGAAGACCATGGGAGATGTTCACCTAAAAACTTGTGTTCTAATGTTTGACAACAATTTTTGACTTATTCTAAAAAACCTTTTCTATTTTTGCCCAAATTTAAATTAAAGAGAAAAATGAAAAAATTAGTTTTGGCGATGGTATTTATCGGAACAATATCTTGCCAACAAGAAAAGATAGCTTTCGTTGATAATGTAAAGTTGATGGATACCTATCAAGAGAAAATTGATATTGAGGCTAAATTTAAGACAAGAACTGAAACTTTTGGAAAAAGGAGGGATAGTATTTCCCAAGCTTTTCAAGTGGAGGCCCAAGCATTCCAAGCTAAGGCTCAAAAAATGGCACAGGCTAAGGCACAAGAGGAGTATGGTCAGTTGCAACAGCGTAGTCAGTTTATAGGTCAACAGTTGCAACAGGAAGAGCAGCAGTTGCAATTGCAAGGTCAGACAGAGATGGATAGCTTGGTATCTAAAGTAAAAAAGCAAATCAAAGCTTATGGGGAATCAAATGGATATTCTTTTATTTTAACCGGAGGTGACGGGGGTAGCGTTCTTTATGGAACCGAATCCCATAATGTTACCGATGCCATCGTTAAAATTTTAAACGATAATTACAAGAAGTAGTATATCATTCAATTATCCTTAAGGACAATCTATCATAAAAAAACCTTCGAACTTAAGTTCGAAGGTTTTTTTTGTTGCAACTAGAATGTGCTCAGTAACTAATAATTTGTGTTTGTAAAGGCTTAATAGGCCATTTCTACAATTTTGGCTACATCGGAGGGCGAGAGAGCTTTATGCTCACCTAGGCCCAACCACCCTCTATCTTTAAACCTATTGGAAATAACATTTGCGGTTCCGTCAAATTCCTCGGTATAATCTGAAAGTTTGGTTTTTATTCCCAATTCATGAAAAAAGGACTCCGTTTTTTCAATACCCAAATTGGCTTTTTCCTCCAAAGTTCCTTCGGTGATATTCCAAACTCGCTCTGCATATAGTGCCAATTTTTCCTTTTTACGGTCAAAATTATAGCGATAATGACTTGGAGCAATCACGGCCAAAGTTCTGGCATGATCTATACCGTATAGCGCCGTTAATTCATGCCCAATGGCATGCACTGCCCAGTCGGTAGGTACGCCCAAAGGCAATAGACCGTTAAGGGCCATGGTGCAGCTCCACATGAAATTGGATGCTGCTGTATAATCCTTGGGATTTTTGATAATAACCGGTGCCACCTCTATCAAGGTCTGTAAAACACTCTCTGCCATACGATCTTGAAGTGAGGCTCCTATGGGATAGGTCATATATTGCTCCAGTACATGGGTAAAGGCATCGGCTATTCCATTTGCTAATTGGCGCTCTGGAATGGAGGCAATTACTTGTGGATCTAGAATGGAAAATACTGGGAACAATCCAGGTCCGCCCATGGCTAGCTTTTCCTTGGTTTCTGCCCTGGTAATCACCGCTCCTGAATTCATTTCGGAACCTGTTGCGGGCAGGGTCAATACCGTTCCAAAAGGTAGACCTTCCAATGTTGGTGTTTTTTGTGTTAATAGATCCCAAGGAGTGTCACCTTTATAAAGTGCAGCTGCGGATAAAAATTTGGTGCCATCTATTACAGAACCTCCACCTACGGCCAGCATAAAAGTAATATTCTCTGATTTTATTAACTGCAGGGCACGCAAAAGAATGTCATATTCCGGATTTGCGGGAATACCTCCAAATTCAATTACCTCATAATTTTTAAGTGCTTTTTTTACTTGGTCGTAAATACCATTCTTTTTAATGCTTCCTCCCCCATATAACATTAATATTTTGGCATTGGCGGGAATCTCTTCTGTCAAATTTTCTATTTGTCCCTTACCGAACAATATTTTGGTCGGATTTTTATATTTAAAATTATTCATATTAATAGCGTATAATGTTGAACATTTATTTAATTACAGTGCAAAGATACAAGAAAATGAATGTTCATTCACTATATGATTGGCTTTAACAAAAGAATGGGATATGGATTTTTAAATTAAAAATTATTCTAGTGTAGAATCAAAATTCTAATCAATGGATTAGGATACTCATATATTTCCACACTAGGTAAAATATGAAATGGATGGTTTTAGTTTGTTGATATTCAATTAGTAATTAGATCAATTTTAACTGAAAGAGGTATTAATATTCACGTTAAAGTCAAAAATAGGACGTTTTGGCTATTACATTTGTGATTATTTCCGGATTAATATAAAATTAATGTTAAATTATGGTCTCTTGATAGATGAATTTAGCCGTTTCATCGTATTTTTGCCTCCATTCCCCCTTAACATTTATTTAAGAGTTATCCATTTCGGTGGATTTACTTTCGGAAAAGTTTTGTAAAGCCATAAAGGATATATATGCTTTTTTTGTGTTCTACATAATCTATAACATTAATTATACATTAACCCCACTAAACATTATGAATTATGAAAACAAAAATTACTCTCTTATTACTCGTTAACATCATTTTTTTTCAACAGGTCTATTCCCAGTGCACGGGTGTTGATTTTGAAGAGCGAAATGGAATTGCAATTTTGGAAATGGAAGCTAAATTAGCTGGAAGCTGGCGTAAGGAATCAGTTCCGGATGCATCCGCAAATTCAGCTTTGGTTTATAGAGGAAACGACTCATTTGGCGCACCCGGTAGTTCTGTTATAACATATAGTGTGAGGATTAATTCTCCAGGAACATACAGGTTTATTTGGAGGAATAAAATCGGGGTAATCGCCAGCTCCAACCCCTCTACTGAACATAACGATTCCTGGCTGAAAATCAATGCCTCTGATTTTTATGGTTTAAAAGGCTCACATAGGGTTTACCCAGGGGGGTCTGGTAAATCTCCAGTCGCAAATGGGGCTACATCTGGCGGGTATTTTAAAATTTTCACCAATGTTATAAATTGGAGTTGGTCTACTCAGACCAGTGACCACGATGATCATTTTATATATGCCACTTTTAATCAAGCTGGTGTTTACTCCATTCAGGTATCTGGAAGATCTTCCGGACATTCTATAGATAGAATGGTTCTCTACAAGGAGGGTAGCTATTCTGCATCCAGTGCCCAAAACTTATCCACAGCTCAGACAAATTGTAGCGGAGGTTCTACCCCTCCAACAACTCCACCCCCCCCTACGCCTCCAATACCACCGGCTAACAATATCCCACCAACTGTAAGTTTCTCTAACATTACCAACGGACAGAACTTTTCAGTAGGTAGTAGTTTATCTGTTGGGTTATCTGCAAACGATTCTGATGGAAATATTTCCAAGTATCAAATTTTTGTAAATAATACTCTGGTAGACACGGATGGGGCAAGCTATTCGCCCTATTTGCTTAACCAGTTAACAGCAGGAAGTTATGCTTTAAAAGCAACGGTTACCGATAACAGTGGAGCAAGTACCTCGGCAACGGTTAACTTCACGGTAGGCGGTAGTTCTCCAACACCACCAACACCACCAACACCACCTACAACACCACCTTCCGGCAATAATCCACCATCTGTAATTTTTACCAACATTACTAATGGGCAGAATTTTGCAGTTGGCAGCAGTTTATCAATTGGATTATCTGCTAGTGATCCGGGCGGAAGTATTGTACAACATCAAATTTTTGTTAACAATTCTTTAGTGGACACAGATGGAACTTTTTACACGCCACATCTACTTAATCAAATGAGTGCAGGAAATTATGGTATTAAGGCAACGGTAACTGATAACAGTGGAACCAGTACATCGGCAACTGTGAATATTACTGTTGGGGGAACTTCTCCAACGCCTCCTTCCCCGACTCCTCCAACTGGCGGGAATAAAGCTCCTACAGTTAGTTTTACGACCTTAATTGATGGTCAACAGGTTAATCCAGGCAGCACGGTATCAGTCGGTGTGTCTGCCAGCGACAGTGATGGAAGTGTAATTAAATATCAAATTTTGGTAGATGGAATAGTGGTGGATACGGATGGAGCGAGCTTTACACCTCATCCAATTGTAGGAATTACAGCGGGGAATCATGAAATAAAAGTGATTGTAACTGACAATTTGGGAGCCACAGCATCGAAGACAATAAACATTATAGCTGGTTCTGGCCAGCCTACGTCACCCACTGTTCCCACGATAAGTTTTGATTTAATCAATGCCTCCTCCAATGCAAACCTTGGTCCAATCTCCAACGGAGCATCGCTGACTTCTATTGCGGCTCAAGGTGTGAATATAAGAGCAAATGCCCCAACAAATACTAAGAGTGTAGTATTTATACTAACAGGAGCATTATCCAGAAGTTGGGTAGAGTCTTTCGCACCTTATGCTCTATTTGGAGATGAGAATGGGAATTATGTTCCTGCAAATCTTTTTAATGGATCATATACTTTGAATGCTGTTGCATATTCAGGTAGTAGTGGTTCTGGTAGTGTAATTGCGACCAAAACGATTAGTTTTAATGTGGGATCTACTTTAGCTGCAAAAACTATCGCCTATCCCAATCCAGTTAAGAGTGATGGTAAAATTTCCCTGAAACTTCCAGAAGGCACTTCAGGTGATTATAATTACAGTGTTACCAATGCCGTTGGCATTCAACTTGAACAGGGTAAATTTATTGCTAAGCCATCCCAAACGGATGTGGATTTGCAATTATCCAACATTGGTAGACAGATGAAAGGGGTTTATTATCTTACCCTTACTTCATCCAATTCAAAACAAACTATACCTATCATTAGGGAATAAACGTCTAGATTTGTCATTATAATAAAATCAGCTTCAATCTTGAAGCTGATTTTTTTTGATTTTAGTACTTCTACATTACTAAAGGCAAGAGTCCCTTCATACTATAAGCCATATACATGAATTAGTTTAATTTGGAATAAGCAGACATTGTTATGGCTCGATCTTGTAATGAAATGGTTCGGCAATCGACCAAACAATTCTAGGATTTTATTGTATGTTTATGAAATAACAAGAGCAATGCCCGAAACCTTTAAAATATATACAACTGCAATTTTGGTGTTTGCCAATTCCTCCAAGGAAGAATTGAAACATAAGGCCATCCCCAAGGGTAGTGTATTATTTCAAGGTTTAACGGAACATGCAATAAGTACTGCAAAAAAAACAGGACTTCCCTTTTTTCTTATTACTGAAAAGGAGCAATATGGAAAATCTTTTGGGGAAAGGTTTGTAAATGCAATCAAATCCATTTTCGATAAGGGATTTGATAATGTCATTACCATTGGGAACGATACGCCCCAACTAAAGGTTTCCGATATACTGAAAGCTTCGGGATATTTGAGAGCAAATAAGTTTGTTTTGGGTCCCTCGAGGGATGGAGGTTTTTATTTAATGGGACTTAATAAATCCCAATTTGATGATACGGTTTTTAGGGATTTGCCTTGGAAAACAAATTCACTCATCAAAAAAATTACTGAACTTATTGAAGTTTCGAATATTCAAATAATTCAACTTCAAACCCTGTTGGATCTGGATAATTATACCGATCTAAAAAGGATTCTAAATGGGTTTAGGACATATTCAGCAAAGATCTTTCATATAATTAAATCCTTAATAGTACCGGGGAAAAAATATATTCATCATCGGAGCATATTCATAAATTTTTGCTTTGTAAGCAATTATTTTAATAAAGGTTCCCCTTCCTGTTCTACCGTCTTTTCTTAGTTGAGGAAATCAATTTCCAAATCACTTTCGCCCTTATCGTTCAAAATTTTAATAACGGGACTCTACATTAGTATTGTTACTTTTTATCCGGTATTAATATTGCTATAACGGATGTGGTCCTAAAACACATTAATTCAATAATAATGGAAATCCACTTAACAAATGGCTTCCAAAAAATATAACTATAAAAAATATATAATGGCAGATTCTTATTATGACCCAGCGGATTTACGCAAGTTTGGAAATATAACCGAATGGAGCGAGGAATTGGGAACCAAGTTCTTTGATTATTACGGAAAAGTATTTGAGGAAGGTGCCCTGAGTGCTAGGGAGAAATCCCTTATAGCACTTGCTGTAGCCCATGTGGTTAAGTGTCCTTATTGCATTGATGCATATACAAAGGACGGTTTGCAAAAGGGGATAACCAAAGAGGAAATGATGGAAGCGGTACATGCTGGCGCGGCCATTGAAAGCGGTGCCACCTTGGTACATGGGGTTCAAATGATGAATAAATACAAGAAGCTATCCATGTAATACACGAAGCTTTCTTGATTAAGGATATGCCTAATTTTTAGAAATGGTTTTACAGAAAGGTGCGGGCCGAAAAGCTCAACTTTCTGTAATCTTTCAGAGATATGGCGTACTAATAACAGAATACGATTATAATGGCAACGAAATCTTTAAAGGCAAGGCACGAAGACCTTGTGATGGACAACAAACAAATGGAAATCCTTAATGGTGGAATTTTTGAGGATGGGGAGCTGCCCTATTTCAAGGATAAAATTGCCCATACTGGGCAGTTTCCACTGCGTCCCAAAAAATTGGAAATTCTACAGATTAATGTAGGCTATATGTGCAACCAGGTTTGCGAACATTGCCATGTGGATGCCGGTCCGGACCGTAAGGAAATAATGACCAGGGAAACCATGGAAATGTGCTTGGAGGTCATCCGTAATACTTCTGCCCATACTTTGGATTTAACCGGGGGTGCACCAGAAATGAATCCGGATTTTAGGTGGTTTGTGGAAGAGGCTGCCAAAGCTGGAATAAAAGATTTTATTGTGCGCTCCAATCTTACCATCATTAGGGCGAACAAGAAATATTATGATCTTCCCCAATTTTTTAAGAAACACAATATCCATGTTATTTCATCTATGCCACACTACACTCGTGGAAAAACGGATAGACAGCGGGGAGAAGGAGTTTTTGATCTATCCATAAAAGCACTTCAGGAGTTAAATGCGGTTGGATATGGTATGCCGGAAAGTTCCTTAAGGTTAGATTTGGTTTATAATCCCTCAGGGGCCTTTTTGCCTGGAGATCAGGTAGCAATGGAGCGCGACTTTAAAAAGGCGCTCAAGGAGGATTTTGAGATTAATTTTCACAACCTTTTTTCCATTACAAATCTACCCATAGCCCGTTTTTTGGATTATTTGATTGCATCGGGGAATTATGAAGATTATATGTATTCCTTAGTTGAGGCCTATAATCCTTCGGCCGTTGCCAATGTAATGTGCACCAATACCATTTCAGTGAGTTGGGATGGATGGCTTTACGATTGCGACTTCAATCAGATGTTGGGATTAAAAGTGGCCAGTAAAATTAGACATATTAAGGATTACAATGAAGATATCCTAAATGACAGGAACATTATAATTTCACAACATTGTTATGGATGTACGGCAGGGGCGGGGAGCAGCTGCCAAGGTTCCGTTACTTAGAATCTTTTGCATTTTTCTGATTAAAAGTCAGATGATAAATTGGAAAATAAATGGACCATTTGGTTTGTAGCGGATAAAGAATGTCGTTAAGATTGCTTTTTTTGTGTATTTTATCGATTTAAAGTTATTTTTAGCTTTATTTTTTAAATAAAAGACCAAAATTAGAGTTAGGGTAACAGACTTATAGGTCTGTTTATAGAAAACCAAATCTTATGGACAAACAATTGAAGCGCATGGCAACCATGCAGCGCATACAAACTACCGGCTTAGAGATTTTTTACCAAAAGGGCTATCATAATACCAGTATTGACGATATTTTAAAGGAACTCCGCCTTTCTAAAGGTGCGTTTTACTACCATTTTCAATCCAAGGAAGAGTTTTTCATTAGTATTGTGCAAAACCTTTTATTTAGAAAAGTCTACAGCAGTCTAATAGAACCCATTGAGGGCGAAGAAGACCCCTTGAACAAGATTGCAGCTTGTTTTGATAATGCATTGGAAACTGCAGAACATAATTTTCTGGATTACGGATTCGTTCTGAGTAATTTCATTACCGAATTTAACGGGAAGAACCCTGATATCATGAATTATCTTCAGGACATTTTAAAAGTGTGGGAAGTTAACTTGGTAACCGCCCTACAGAAGGGAAAAACGGACGGATATGTAAACAGGCATATAGATAGTGAAGCAGTAGCCACTTATTTAATATCATCCTATATTGGTATTCGTACCTTGATGGTTGAAGGAAATGGTAAAATGTTACGCTACAAGTATATTCAACAGCTTAGGCATTACTTTAAATTAATAGAGCATAAGGAACCTGCATAATTTATTGTTTTTCTAAAGTGCCTATCATTGTTTCCAGGCATCTTACCTAAAGTAGTTTGGTTTAGATAAGATAAACCATGGAACCTTGCTTTAGTTTTATGTGCGATTTTGGAGTCGCTACTAAAAGCACATGAAGTTCTATTTTTTGCTACTTTTTTAATATTTCCTCAATTTTTAAAACAACATCCTCTGGAGAAATGGTGCGCATTGCGTTTTCATAACCAATAGGGTATTTGTTTCCATAAACCGAGGTTGGAATCAGAGGAAATTGTTCCCTATCTGCCAACATTGCATAATTGGAATTTTGTCCAAAGGGATAAAATCCTGCATAAGGATGGGTAACTCCCCATAGTGTTATTGTTGGTATTCCAAACAAGGCAGCTAAATGCGCATTTCCACTATCCATAGCCACCATTAAATCCAGTTGGGAAATTAAGGCCAATTCATCCTGGAATGGTAATTTGCCCACCAGGTTGATACAATTACTGAATTTGGTTTCCCATTTTTCCAGTTGTTGCTGCTCGTTTTTTCCGCCTCCGAAGAGTAGTATTTTGTTTTGATCTGTATTATTCAGTGCATCCACTACTTTTTCCATCAAATCCAAAGGGTACATTTTGCCGTCGAAAGCGGCAAAAGGAGCTATGCCGATCCATATTTTTCCTTTGCCATCCACCAAGTTAGTTGTAGCAGATGCAATGGATCTTACAGGAAGTACGGTGGCTGTTTGTAAATCTATGGGCATTCCTAGTTTTCCAAAAACATCCGCATAACGCTGGTGGGTGGTTTTAAGTTGTCGAAATTCCTTTGAATGCAAAGCAGTCAAAGCTTTTTTTTCTGCCCGGCCCTTGTCTATCTGAACAAAGGGTGTATTCCCCAACTTAAAATACCTTTTTAGGATATTGCTGCGCAATACATTGTGCAAATCGGCAACTGCATCTATGTTTAAGTTTTTAAGTTCCTTATATAGCTTCCAAAGACCAAATATGCCTTTGTGCTTTCCCTTTACATCCGCCTCGTAAATGCTTACATTGTCAAGGTTTTGAAAAATAGGTTTGAAGAAACTTCTGGTCAGTACCGTGACTTTTAATCCTGAATATTCCTTAACCAAGGTGGATAGGACAGGAACCGTCATGGCCACATCGCCCATTGCTGATAAACGAATGACCAGTATGTGCTTTTTTTGATCAGCCTCAAGGGGAGTTGTATTAGTTACATCCTTTACTTTCCCCTCAACATCCTTTGAAGTACTTTTCTCCTTTACCATCAATTCTTTTGTTGCAGGGCTAAGATAAGCTATCCATATTTTGGAATCAGGGCGCTTTGCGAAGAACAGGGTTAAGTTCATTGTCATTATACATTTTCATCTGCTTATAGACTTTCATGTATTTCTTGCCAGATTCAATATCCAATAATAGTTGATCTATAGCATAACATAGATCTTTCTTCTGTTCCAATAAAATGTTAAGCTTGGTGCTGCATTTTTGAATATGATCTTGGGTGGCGTCCTTTCTGTCTACTTCTTCCTGCATATGATATATCTTTAAAGCCAAAATGGATAGTCGGTCTATGGCCCAAGCTGGACTTTCCGTATTTATTGTAGCATTTTTATCTTTTTCAACCGATTGGTATTTATTTAGGAAGTAACTATCTATAAATTCAACCAAATCTGTTCTATCCTGGTTACTGGAGTCGATTTTTCTTTTGAGCTTAAGTGCTGCAACCGGTTCAATATTGGGGTCCCTGATAATATCTTCATAATGCCATTGCACGGTGTCGATCCAATTTTTACGATATAACAAGTGGGCAATATCTTCTTTTGGATATGGATTGCTGAACGATTGGGACACATCATCCACTAAATGATATTTTTCTATGCTTTCTTCAAATATTTTATAGGCAAAATCACTGAACATAACTACAATATTTTAAAACAAAGATACCGTTTATTTAAAAAACGCATTTTATTTATTTAGAAGCTATTTTGTGGGTTGAAGACTTAAGGAATTAATGATGTTTCACAGAAATATCGCAAGTTTTGAAAGCAAATCATAAGAAACTTCGGTTTCATTTATAAATAGCCTTCCTAATTCATTATGATGTTGGTCAGAAGTACAATAAAAGGAATAATTACGGAGGCCATGAGTACTATTTCCCTGATACTATCTTTTTTGATGGATTGGACATAGGTGGTAATAAAGACTACTGCAGGAAAGAACGTTATAAGAATGGGGTGTGTATCCGGGGAAGACTTAAGGATCTTTACCAACAACCCAATAAGGAAAAGAACCAGAATTAGACGCATAGTAACCAATTTACCTACCCCAACGTTGCCTAATTTTAGAAACGCCAAAAAGCCGCAGAGTAAAACGGTAAAAACATAAAGAAACAAAAGGGTGCTATTACTCCAATCATAAAAATAAACGGCATTGAACTTAAAATCGAAAAAATAATGATTCCATAAAAAGTCCATATTGTTGCTCAGCACCAGAACTGCCAGCATAATTAGGAACATCGCTATAATTGCAGCAAAAGGAACAAGCCAATTTCTAATATTTTTTGGATCATAAAAGTATATGGCAATGACAACCATTATAAGGTATAAAATGGCCCAGTCGTAAAACAAACTGGCAATCAATATCCAAAAGGTGGCATCAAAAATTTTTAGTTTAATATTTTTTAGAGACCGGAAACTTAGAATACGACGAATGGCAAGCAACAAAAAAAAGCTACATAGTATGGCATTGGAATCGGTCAACACTTCCGGGAACAGTACGATCAACAAGGTATAAAATAGGATGGCCAATGAATTTCCGCCGGTTATTTTATTTCTTAAGGTAATAAAATTAACTACAAAAATGCTAAAGGATAAAAATCCTAAAATTGCTGTTTGACCCAATATTTGTTCTGGAGAATACGATTTTTGGAACAGGAAAAAGTGGACAAACCAATAGAAGAAAAATAGAAATACCAGAAGTATTATGTAATTTATTGGTTTTGTTCTTCCAAAAATGCTTGAAATCATCCTAGGTTTTTATATTTTTGCATGGTAAATATAATTAAGATGGATGCATTTTTTTACGGTATTGAGGATTTATTTGTAAATGTGCTTTTTGCACCTTTCGACGCTTTGCGTAGTATGGAGAATTGGTGGGGAGCAAATACATTGAATTGGATTTTAATGCTGATTGGCGCTGCTGCCTTCGTATATTGGATGTTGGAGTTGAAAAAATACAATGATAGCGGCGAGGAAGACAAGGACGTAACAGCACACTCTTACCTTTAATCTTTTTTCGGATTTCTGCTTGGCTTAAGGCTTCTTTTTTGAAGCTGTGGTTTTACCTAAGCTTTATTTGAGGGCAATAATAAATATAAAAAAGGGATAGCAAACGCTATCCCTTTTTTTTTATTTTGTCCTAAGACCGAGTATTTGTTGTAAAACTTTTTACTTAAGATCGAATCCTAGGTCTTTACGATAATACATTTTATCGAAATGTAGTTTTTCAATGTTTTTATAGGATTTTTTTAGCGCCTCTTTGAAGTCGGAGCCGTATGCGGTAACTGCCAATACCCTTCCGCCATTGGTCAAGACCTTGCCGTCTTTTAATTCTGTGCCTGCATGGAATACCACGGCATCTTCAATTTTGTCAAAACCAGTTATTTCCATTCCTTTTTTATAGGTTTCTGGATAGCCCCCGGATACTGACATGACCGTTGTAGCTGCCCGCTCATCTATTTCCAGGTCTATACTGTCCAAGGTTTGGTTAGCCACTGCTTCAAAAACCGTAACCAAGTCGTTCTTTATTCTTGGTATTACCACTTCGGTCTCCGGATCTCCCAGTCGTACGTTGTATTCAATTACTTTTGGTTCTTCCCCAACTTTTATCAATCCAATAAATACAAATCCCTTGTATGGCAAATTATCCAATTTAAAGCCTTCTACGGTAGGTTTTACGATTCGCTCAAGTACTTTTGCCATAAAGGTTTTATCTGCGAAAGGAACAGGGGAAATGGCCCCCATACCACCAGTATTCAATCCGGTATCCCCTTCACCGATTCTTTTATAGTCTTTTGCCGTAGGTAAGACCTTAAATCCTTTTCCATCGGTAAGCACAAAACAGCTCAGTTCAATTCCGTCCAAAAACTCCTCAATGACCACAGTAGTACTGGCAGCCCCAAATTTGGAGTCGATCAACATGGTTTTCAGTTCGGACTTGGCTTCTTGCAGGTCGTTCAGAATCAAAACCCCTTTACCAGCGGCCAATCCGTCAGCCTTAAGTACGTAAGGTGGTTTTAGGGTTTCTAAAAAACCATATCCCTTTTCCAGGGTTTCCGCCGTAAAACTTTCATAAGCAGCTGTTGGAATGTTGTGCCTCATCATAAATTCCTTGGCAAATTGCTTGCTTCCTTCCAAAGTGGCAGCTGCCTTTTGAGGACCAATTACAGGGATATTTTTTAAGGCAGGATCGTTAAGAAAAAAGTCGTGCACCCCATTGACCAAGGGGTCTTCAGGGCCTACAATAACCATATCGACTTTTTCAGAGAGCACACATTTTTTAATGGCTTCAAAATCGTTTACACCTATGGGTACATTTTTCGCTATGGTAGCCGTCCCCGCATTTCCGGGAGCCACATAAAGATTTTTAAGTTTTGGACTTTGTTTTAATTTCCATGCTAAGGTATGTTCGCGCCCACCGGCACCAAGGATCAGGATATTCATTCTTAAAAAATTTCCCCAAAAATACGGTTTGAAATGGATATTGGACATACTTAAGTCAAAATATATATCTATTTCAAGGATAATGTTAAATAAAAAAACCCACCTCAAAGGGTGGGTATGTTCTATTTTCTATTTCTATCGGAAAAATCCCGATGTTCTGTTTTTCTTAATTCTTCAGCCGTAAGGGTTTTGAAGAAATCCCAGGTTCTTTTCATACCTTCCTTTCTACTAACTTGAGGCTCCCAGCCTAATATATCCTTCGCTTTTGTAATATCTGGTTGACGTTGCATAGGGTCATCTTGTGGTAAGGGTTTGTATATTATCTTTTGGTCTGTGCCAGTTAAGTTGATAATTTCTTCTGCAAATTCCTTAATAGTTATTTCATGCGGATTGCCAATATTCACGGGAAGTGTATAGTCGCTCATCAACAGTCTATAAATCCCTTCAATTTCATCGTCTACAAAACAAAAAGAGCGTGTTTGCGAACCATCACCAAACACCGTCAAATCCTCTCCACGTAAAGCCTGTCCCATAAATGCTGGTATTACTCTACCATCATTTAATCTCATTCTAGGGCCATAGGTATTAAAAATCCGAACTATCCTTGTATCTACACCATGAAATCGGTGGTATGCCATGGTAATGGATTCTTGAAACCGTTTGGCTTCGTCATAAACTCCACGAGGTCCGATAGTATTCACATTGCCATAATACTCTTCTGTCTGGGGATGTACCAATGGATCACCGTATATTTCAGAAGTAGAGGCAATAAGGATCCGAGCCTGTTTTTCCTTGGCTAATCCCAATAAATTATGTGTCCCCATAGCTCCTACCTTTAAGGTTTGAATAGGAATCTTTAAATAGTCGATTGGACTTGCTGGGGAGGCAAAATGCAGTATATAATCTAATTTCCCTGGAATATGTACAAATTTTGTAACATCATGATGCTGAAATTCGAATTGCTCCAAGGTGAAAAGATGTTCAATATTCTTAAGGTCGCCAGTGATTAGGTTATCCATGGCAATTACATAATGACCTTCTTTGATCATTCTATCACAAAGGTGCGATCCCAAAAAGCCGGCAGCGCCGGTGATAAGTACTTTTTTCATCAATTAGTTATTTTATAGTCAAATTGGCAGCACCCAAATTTAGTGGATTTAGGCATTGATAAAAATAATTATGGTCTAATAGCCAAAATATTGGGGTAAAGTGTGATTATTATATTAGAATATTTCAGAAAAAGTTTAAATAGTAATATTTGTTTAATGAGTTATTGTTAACTTAATTAAGATAATATCTCAATACGCCTTTTTGTCTCCCGAAATTGCATTCATGACTGTTTGCACAATTATTTTAAGATCCATGAACAAGGACCAGTTTTCAATATAAAAAATGTCAAATTTAGTTCGGTTTAATATATCATTATCCGTTTCAATTTCACCTCTGTACCCTCGGACCTGGGCCAAACCTGTAATCCCGGGCTTAACGAAGTGGCGTAGCATGTATTTATCCACCTTATTGGCAAACTCGTTGGTGTGCTTTACCATATGGGGTCTAGGACCAACCACCGACATATTCCCAAACAATACATTGTAGAATTGTGGAAGTTCATCAATACTGGTTCTACGGATAAATTTACCCACTTTGGTAGTCCGCATATCATTTTTAACGGCCATTAGACTATCGGCGTGATCATTGGGTGCCATGGACCGAAATTTATAGCAATAGAATTCCTTGTTGTCTATACCATTTCTTTTTTGTCTGAAATATACAGGCCCTTTGGTTTCCAATCTGATTATTAATGCAATGATTGGGGCCAACCAGGATAGAATACCAATCACCACAATTAATGAAAATACAATATCGAAACCTCTTTTTAGCGCAGAATTTAAGGGATTGTGCAAGGGAATGTCCCTTAGCGATAGGATTGGAATATAATCGTAGTATTCAAAGGTTAGTTTTTTGGAGAAAATGTTCTTATTGTCCGGTATAAATTTCAGGGTTTTTAAATTATTATCGGCAAAGTTGATAAATTCTGTTATTTGATTGTTCTTTAGTTCTGAAACTGAGCAATAAATTTCGTCGATATTATTCTCCACTATATACACGAAAGTCTTATATATGTCAAAAGCAGGATCATTTGGACTGAATTGCTTCATGAAATGATAGCCGAACTCCCTTCTTACATTGAAAACGTCGATCAACTGATCGGTTTTCTTGTTCTTTCCGATGACTACCACATTCCTCATGTTCCCTTTTACACTCTCACGGTATTTCATTAAAAGGATATAATTCAAGAATTTAATTGTAAATATGGCAAGCCCAACACTTACAAAATATTCTCCAAGGGCCAATCGGCTCATATTGGGCTGCTTAAAAAACCCAATGAAGGCGTACAAAATTAAAAATAAAAATACGAATTGATTAAAAAGTAATTTTAGAATATAGGATACTTTGGTATACCTATAAATTTCATAGAAGTTGTTTTTAAAAGAAAGAATAATCCACGCCAAGCTTAGATAGGAGTGAAAAAGTATGGGGTATTCAAAGTTGATGGGAAGAATGTTGGCAAAAAGATTAATCACCAATAAATCCACCGCATAGGATATGGGGGTAATGAGGCTGGAATAACGGTGTTTTTTGGAAAACATCAATTTTGGTCCGTACTATTTTAGGTATCAACTTGGGCAAAGATAAATTTAAATATGAGAATAGATGACCTATAAATTTCGTAGAGACACATTTTTAACGATTAAGATATTATTTAGTGTAAACCAAGTTTTACTGGCATTAGGAAAAATCGAGTCTCAATTTTTAAATAGAACACCTTTTTGAGAGTTTAATCAGCTTACTCTAAAAAATTAGTTTTAGGATGAAAGTATTTTTAACTTCAGAGGTTATATCCAGCTTTACCTATCTAATTTGACATGCTGAACAAATTAGAAGAATTTCCAGTTCGCCACTAAATTCTATTTTCGTTATACATATGCTCTAAAGTGTTATTAAATGTAAATTCATTGGTAAAATCACCTATATGAGCGAATAATTTTCGAGGGTTTCCTTTTAAAATATCAATTTCATTTTTTCTTACAAATTTAGGGTTGACGTTGACCTTAATGGCATAACCTGCCAATTGATTCATCACGCTAAGTATATAGTTGATATTTATGGCATTTCCGGAACATACATTAAAAATGTCAGATTTAAATTTAGAAAATAGTAACTCGGTGTAGCATTTTACGACGTAGTGAACATCATTAAACTCCCTATAAACGTTAATATTTCCCAATTCTATTTCCTTTTTGTTTTCTTTATAGTGGGAAACAATTTTTGGAATTAAAAAGTGGTTTTCCTGTCCAGTTCCTGTATAGTTAAATGGCCTTACGATAATAATATTTAACCGATCATAATATCCTTTTACCATATTTTCCATTACAAGTTTACTATTGCCGTAATGATTAACTGGTTGAGGACACAGTTCTTCGCCCAGTTCGCCTTCAATATTTCCATAAACAGCTGCACTACTAGCGATTAAAATCTTGGTGGGCAAATAGTCCAACTTTGTAACGGCATTTAAAAGACTTAAAGTACCAAAAATATTGACGTTATAAATATTCTTTTGGTCTTTGGCGGCCACAAACGAAATTGCTGCCAAATGAATTATATACTCGGGCTTTACCTTATTAAGTATTTTAAATAATTCCTCCTCTTCTAATATATCACATTTAAAATGATTTGATGAAGATGGTTCTGTAAAGGTAGTTCCATAAACACCAAATCCACGTTTAGAATAGTACTCTTCTAGGTGTTTACCAGTAAAACCTGTTATGCCAGTAATGAAAATAATCTTTCTAGAATGTACCTCCATTTTCATTTCTTTCCAAGTCTTTTTTAACCATCATATTACACAATTCCTTCAGTGTGGTTTTCGGTTTCCAATTTAATTTTTCATTGGCTTTGGAGGCATCACCAATTAATAGATCTACCTCAGCTGGACGGTAAAATTGAGGATTTACCTTGATTAAAGTTTTACCGGATTTACTGTTCTTACCAATTTCCTTATCCTCCTTTCCTTCCCAAACAATATCTATATCTATGGCATTAAATGCCAAAGAAACAAAGTCGCGAACGGTTTGGGTTTGGTTGGTGGCCAGAACAAAGGTCCCTGGTTCATCTATTTGAAGCATTCTGTACATTCCGTCTACATACTCCTTGGCATATCCCCAATCTCTTTTGGCATCCATGTTTCCTAGTTCCAGAACTTCTTGTTTGCCAAGATATATTTTGGCTACGGCATCTGTGATTTTTCGGGTAACAAATTCTTTACCCCTAAGTGGAGACTCATGATTGAATAAGATACCACTTGTAGCAAATAAATTGTATGATTCTTGGTAATTTAGGGTAGCCCAATGAGCAAATACTTTAGCAACCCCATATGGACTTCTTGGATGAAAAGGGGTTTCCTCATTTTGCGGGATAGCATGAACTTTTCCAAACATCTCGGATGTGGATGCCTGATAAAATCGAATTTTTGGATTAATGGTCCTAATGGCCTCCAATAAATTCATGGCCCCGATTCCCGTTATTTGCGCAGTTGCAATGGGCTGTGTAAAAGATACGCCAACAAAACTTTGGGCCGCCAAATTGTATATTTCATCCGGTTCTACTTCGGAAATAATTCTATAGGCACTTGAAAGGTCTATCAAATCATATTCCAAAAGAATTAAATTTGGATGGTTTTCGATTCCCAATTCTTCTATACGCCAAAAGTTGGTAGAACTGGTTCGTCTATATGTTCCATAAACCTTATAACCCTTTTGTAATAAAAGTTCCGCTAAATATGCAGCATCTTGACCCGTAATACCAGTAATTATTGCCTTTTTCATTTTTTATGCTTTTCTATTATTTCTGCAAAAGTTTTTTTTATGTCTTGTATAAATATTTTCTTGTCAAAAGTCAAGGCAAATTTCCGAATATTCAAAGGATTAAATTTCACATAATTATCTTCAAAATGTGAAATTGCTTCAATCAACGCCGGTACAGATTGTTTGTCAAAATAAACGCCAGTATCTTCTTCATCAATACTTTGACCCTTAAACTTTCCTTTTACAGTCTCGAGAGAGCCTCCCTTTCCGTAAGCAATTACAGGTGTTCCACAAGCTTGAGCTTCAATTGGAATAATTCCAAAATCCTCTTCTGCCGCAAAGATAAAAGCCTTTGCTCTCTGCATATGGTCCTTTAGCACATCAAAACTTTGATAACCTAAAATTGAGATATTATCCTTTGCTTTTTCTTTTATTTTATCCAAGTCCGGACCATCACCAATAACAATTAATTTCTTTTCAGGTGTTTGGGCAAAGGCCTCTACAATTAAGTCTATTTTTTTATAGGGGACAAGTCTAGATGCCGCTAAATAAAAATCTTCCTTTTCAATTTTAAGGGTAAAATCTTCGACCGCAACAGGCGGGTAAATAACTTTATAAGATTTTCTACGATATGTTCGCCATACTCTTTTTTCTATGTATTTTGAAATCGGGATAAATTCATCAACATTATTTGAAGTAGTTCTGTCCCATTTCCTAATATAATGTAAAACAGACTTTGCTAAGAATCCTTTAAGGCCTTTTTTTAAGTTGGATTCATCTAGATATTGATGATAAAGATCCCAAGCATATCTGATAGGAGAGTAAATATAGCAAATATGAGTTTGAAGTGCATTGGTAATTACCCCTTTTGCAACAGCATGGGATGACGAAATTATAACATCATATTCCGAAAGGTCAAATTGTTCTATTGCGAAAGGAAATAATGGTAAATAATTTTTCCATTTCGTTTTGGATTTAGGGAGTTTCTGAATAAAGGAATTGGTTACCCTTGAAGGGTCTATATTGAGTTTAACCAAACTTTTTTCGTCAGAAACAAGAACAAATATGTCAGCTTCTGGATAAATTTGGGCAAACTCTTTAAAACAACTTTCAGAACCTGCAATTACAGTAAGCCATTCGTGAACTATCGCTATTTTCATTATTTAAAGTCTTCTGGTGAAACAGATTTCCAGTGTTTTAGTGCATTTTTAAAATCATACTTAAATACAAAATCATTATTTATGAGATATTGTGGCCTAATATTGGTGGGAAACCCAGCTTTTCTTACTCGAACTGGATGTATATCTGATTTTTTACCAAAAAGTTTAAATCCTTTTAGGACAAAGAAGGCAATAAATGCTAACATTTTTACAGACATTTTCAAAGTTGGTTTTTTATATCCTAATTCATCTTTGGCAATATCAACCATTTCCTTCAAAGGAACTAGTGGATTTTCCGCATAGTTGTAAATGATTAGCCTATCCTTTTTATTAATAGTAAAGAATATGCTCTCTACCAGACCATAGACATATCCATACCCCTTAATGATATTCCCACCATTTGGTAATATAAAAGTACCCTTTTTTAAAGCCTTGATCATTCTGTATACATTTCCTGGGTCTTTGGGTCCAAAAATTACACTCGGACGAACAATTACAAGCCTTCTGCTTTTATCTTCAGCTAGCCATGTTTTATGAATTTCTTCCGCCAATGCTTTTGATATGCCATAGGCAGTTTCTGGGTAAAGTGTAGAAGCCTCTGTTCTTTCATATAAAGATTTGCCATAAGGAGCAATACTACTAGTGAAGAAGATGTTCTTTATACCAGTCTGTCTTGAAAATTCATTAATATTTTTAGCCCCAGGAAGGTTAGTGTCAAAATATTCAGAGTATTCGTGCCCTGGTTCTCTATGTACGGCAGCAAAATTAAATATCCAGCTTTTTTCCAGATCAACGTCTACAATATTGAATTTAATAGGCATCCTAACATCTATTTCAATATAAACGACTCTGCCTTTATTTATCTCTAAATCGAAGCTCAGTAATGGTTTAATATCACATATATAAATTTTTTCAAAAACTGATGATTTTAATAATTGGGATAGGAGGTTGGTCCCTATATAGCCAGACCCCCCGAAAATTACAGCAATAGAATTCATAGTACTATCTAGACTTTGTTGCAAATCTATAATAATGATTTCTAAAATACATTAGAAACATAGGGTTATTAGGAAATCAATGAGATATTAATTTTTAAATTTACTTAATAATAATAGAATTGAAGAGAAAACAGAGTAGATTATAACTCCGTTAAGTCTGTACAAAGAAGATTCTGTATTCAGAGAAATTATAAATAACATTGTAAATCCTAAATGCATAAAACTTTTTGGGCTTATAAGTTTAGAAATTTTTGTACAGGGGTATAATATTAAATATACTAGAGATGTAAGACCCAATATGCCCATATCCAACCATTGTGTGAGATATTGATTGTGTAAGTCAAATCCATGATAAATTGTCCTTGGGTCTCCATGTATTAAGATATAATTTTTAAATATTTGATTGCCCAAGCCCAAACCTTCTCCCAAAATAAAATAATTTTCTTGAATTTTTTCATATGCCAAAGGCCACAGAAAGAATCGTTCATCATCTATAATGAAATGTATTTTTGCTCTTAATAATGGGATATTAAAGGAAAGTATAGCACCCACCAAAGCTAAAGAAATAATACTTATTAATTTTCTGGAAGATATTGTGTTTTTCCTAAAATATAAAACTAGTGCCCAAACATGGATAAGGACATTTATTAAAAGTGGAGTTCTAGCTGAAAGAATAAGTAAATTAAAATTGAAAATAATTAACATTAATATTATTATTCCTTTTTTGGAAAATATTTTTAGATAGTTATTGGATAACAAAAATAAGTTTGCGACTATCAACAAATAACTCCAATATGTTGGATGCGCCCCAATCAGGTGGGGGAATTTAAATTGAACGTAAGTATAACTGTTGCTGTTTAAATTCATTGTCTGAATCCAATCATTAAAGTTATAGATAAACCAAAAAAGTTTACCCAAGGATAAAAAGAATATAATGGTTAAACAGCATATATATATTCTTAATATATAGACTAATCTTTCCTTATTCCAATTGCAGGAAAAAAGTATTAATGGAATTAGGATCATGGAAGTTTGCCTTTCCAAGACCTTGGAGGATATTTTTATATCTGAGGAAACAATTGTAAATAGAACAAAAGTCAAAACATAAATGAGATAGGGCAACAAAAACCTTTTATTCTCTAGAAAGTTATTCTTTATGTTCTTTTCTAAAATAGTGGATAGTACAATACCTATAATAATAAATGGGACAAATCTTTCATTTATAAATATTGCGACTAACGGCAATAATCCGACAAGAAAGGGAAGTATATATTGAGACTTTAAGTTTTTCACTTGTATTAATTTGAGGTCCCACTTGGCTGAATAAGGTCAGTCCGGGTCTTTTTAAAAGTTATTAAAAATAGGGCAAGAAAAAAAGTATAAATCCAACCAGTTTGCGCTGCAAAAACAAATGGATTAAAAAGTAACTCAAAATGAAGAAATACAAAAATGCCAAATAGGATTAAGTTCGATTTTGCCCTATTGGACAAAAATTTAAGTAATAAATAAAGAAATAATTGTATATAGAACAGTGTGAATAATAATCCGTTCCTAAAGAATAAGTCTACTATTAAATTATGGGAAGATTTGTAGTCAGCTTTGTTTATCGTAAAATCAATACTTCCCATACCATGTCCAAACAAATATTCAAATAGTGACGAACCTTTAATATGGCTATTATATATATCAGATAAAATAATACCTCTTCCAGATGACGCACTTTCTATACTGGAATCTCCAGTAAAGACGCTTAAAAATCTATTTTCCAGCTGCGCTTTAACCAAGTCGGATTTGTCGAAGTAATAAATTGCGAAAACACCTAATAGCGTTATTATAAAAGAAGTTCTCAATAATAGAGACAAGGTTTTTTTATTAGTATCGTACAGGCCCAATATAAATAAGGTGAAAATAATTCCCAACAATGCTCCCCTGGACATAGTTAGAATAATTATTACAAACCAATAAAGGCATAAGCCTACTTTAAGGTATCGGTTTTTTATGGTATAAAAACTTATAATCAAAGCTAGCCCCACAATTAAGGCAAAATTGTTCACTCCACCTGCAAACAGTGCTTCAATTCGTTGTCCCCTAGCCTCACTAAAGGAGAACACATGTTCTATTTCTTCGAAGAAAATTCGTATTGTTGCGATAAATACGACCCAAAGAAAGAATTTGTAAAAAAAATCTAAACTTACTTTCTCAATTAAATAATAGGCTATGACAAAAGCTAATATGTTTTGTAGATAAATTATGGTGAAAACACTTTGCTCTTGTGCCAAAATGAATTTATCAAAGATAATATTGATGCCCGTGGTCAATGATAAAAATAAAAATAAAAATAAGGCCAGGAGGGAATATGTTTTTGTAACCAGCACTCCTTTGGAAAGGAAGAATAAGACTATAAATGATAGAAAAATGACAATAGTCGATAAATATACATTCCCTATCCCATCAATAAGGATAAAGTTTAGGGAAATAGTAATTAATAAGGAGGCGAGGATAAATTTAAGAGTCAATAATATCTTCAAAATTTATTTTTTTATCAAAATTTTCATAGATTTCTTCATCTACATTAATCCTTTCGGAATATATACCAACGGTTTTGATGTTATAAACCTTTGCATCGATCAAGCTGCTGGAAAAAAAGCTATAAGCCGTTTTAGACTTCTCAAACCCTTCGTTGATTGAGCTTACAATCTTTGTGTTTTGGGGGAGGTTCATAGTCTCCAACCTTCCCTCGCATGAGGGGTGTTCCTTGATCAACAGTTCCTTGTATGTTTTAGAGAGATATTTAATCGTTGATTCAATAAGAAATAATTCATTCTGTTTTGAGCACAGTCCTACAATGGATAACCCTTGAAGAAGAAATAAAGCAGTTTTCTCGTTTTGTATATTTTTGTTCTTAAGGAACCGGTTATAAAGCTCTGCTTTAATAAATCTAATATTTACTTCCACGTTTTCCATGTCCCATCCTTTTTTATCTATCAAAAAATTTCTTTCTCGATCAGAGTAAACATAATATTTATTTAATTTTATGCCTCCAAATCCTTCCCCCAAGACGAAGATTCCTGAGATTAAATAACCAAACTGGTTAATGATTTTTCTTAAACTTTCTTTGTATCGAGAATGTATTAAAGGAAAAAGACCATGTTGTAAAGCAATAAATTTTATAGACGGAAATTTCTTTCTTAAAAAAAATATGATGTTGTTGCTCACATATCCTTCAGCATTGGATAAATAGATATTAGTTATATTTTTCGATTCGATATATGAAATAAGGTCCTGTACTTTTATCCTCAATTCCTTCTTGGTCCTTAATCTATAAAATATATTGACCAAGGGATTGGCATCTAGGTTATTGTTTAAATTTACCAAATAAGTGTCAAGACCATGAATAGAGGCCATTTCCATATACCTTTTATTCATTGTGCTTTCAAAGACAATTAAACAATTAATTTCTGCCATTTAATATATGCCCAGATTGATTTAAAAATTAAGATAACACTATAAGTTATTAAAAAACTATATGCAGATCCAAGAATATTAAATTCCTTAACAAGTAAGAAATTAAGTACCAGATTAAGCATAAAAGCTAAGCCCATAATTAGGGTAATTGCCCTTTCAGCATGGCAAACATATAAAAAAAGATGTGGAATTAATGAAATATTATAAAGTATGAATCCAAACACCAAGATGTTTAGAAGTTCCAAATGGTCTAGGAATTCTGCTTTTCCAATGATCCTAAAAACATAGCCGCTCCCTAAAATTACCCCTACTCCCAATATAATACTTGACCCTATGGTCAACATTCCAAATTTGATCAGCTCTTTTTTAAATTTCTTTTGATCAGTGCGAAAACTATTGATCAGTTGTGGCAGGTAAATAATATAGAATCCACTAATAATAAACACATTAATTATTGAGGCCATTGAAAAAAGGAAGGAGTAAATTCCGGCAGCTTCAAGGTTAATTTTTTTCCCTATAATAAATTTATCGGAAAATTCTATTCCCTTTATAAAGAGGGCCAAAATGATAAATGGCCATAAGATCTGTAATTTTTTTTTAAGGTTTGAAAAACTTAAAAGACTTAAATTTTGTTTTCTAAACTTATATATTTTATTGTTAAAACTAATGGTTGCCAACAAAAGCAGAAAGGAATAGGATATCACCATTAATAATAAAAGATTATTAAAGTTAAGTGAATTGAAAATATAGACGTAAGCAATAATCAGTACTAGGAAAATTACACTTTTGTAAATCAGTTGAATATTTCCATTTCTGTATTGCTTGCTTATCATTAAATAGCGATAAACTTCTTGGGAGAAATAATCAAACAAACTTATTGTCAGTATAAATGTGGTATTTTTAAGTGTCAATAGTTGTGAAGGCAATATGGTAAATAGGATTGCCATCTGTATGAAGAGCACTATCGGGGAAAGAGTAAGGAAGAATTTTAAATGCTCATTAAAAACTGAATTCTGGGTCGGATTTTCCGCTAATTCACGATTACTTATATTATAATATTCGAGTCCGAATATCATTGTTGAGATAAAAATAAAATAACTTACAAGCTGAAAACTTCCATAATCTTCCAATGAAAGAATTTTAGCCAAATACCCTAAGAGCAGAAATTTAGATAAAATAGATATTCCTCGTGTTAGAACACTTTCTATGCTATTTTTCAAGATAATGACTTTAAAATTCTAGCTGGGTTGCCTGCTACAACTGTATTATCTGGTACATCTTTAGTTACAATACTTCCTGCTCCTACAATACTGTTTTTACCAACTGTAACCCCTGGCAACAAAATACAATTTGCGCCAATCCAAGCCCCTGTTTTAATTTTGGTGTCAATGGCATCAAAATGACCTTGGTCTATTATTGGGTTATTAAATTCTCCGAATTTATGGTTAGAAACATAGATATGTACACCAGATCCTACTAAAACTTGATCTTCAATGATGATTCTACCCTTGTTAGGATCTCTAACATCTGCAAACAACATACTTCCAGGTCTTATAACTACTTTATCACCAATACTAATTTTTGAACAATTAATTGCAAAGGCATAAGGTCTAAATTCTGCGTCTTTTCCAAAATGCTCAAACTTTTTATCACATAATTTTTGCATTGTTTTCTTGAAAAATAATCGCCAATGCGAGAAAGGGCAATCTGGACCTAGGCGGTCTGCTTTATTATCAAACTTTATTTTCTTTATCAAACCTATCATATAAAATTGTCAAAATGATTTATCTATGTATTCAAAATTATCAATGGTTTCTTTATTTTCCTTTAAAATATCGGCAACTTTTCTACTATCAATTAAATGGGTGATTTTATAATTAACATCATTATTGCCTCTAAAACTATACTGCCCTAAGTTAAGTTTTTCTATTTCGTAATCGGGTAATTTTGTGTGTGCAACATTGTATAATTGTCCATTAATTGTGAATGAAGTAAAATTGCTTTTAAAATCTATTGTATTATGATTAACACTACCTACCAAATCTTTTACATTTTTAGGGTACAAATGCACAAAAAATTTACTTTCGCGCTGCATACTATTCAATGAATCTTTTTTTAGAAATATTATTTCCTTACTATCATTAATAGACGCAATATATATTCGATAGATACTGTCTCTATAAATGCTGCGTTGATTTAATAGTTTAGCGTATGCGCTGTTGGAATTTAGAATGGCCTGCTGTTCATTATTACGGTGCTCTATTTGCGAATTTCTTTTTCTAATTTGAAAAACAAGAAGCAATACCAAGAGAATTGGAAGTGTAATTCGGATCAATTGTTTTGTAGAAAGCTTCAAGGATAAAGATTATATAATGGTTCTATAAAAATACTGAAACTAAAATTATCTTCTTAATTTTTAAAGTGCTGTAAATACCAAGCGTCCAATACCTGAATTATTACAATGAGAAGAATTCCATTCGCCGACACTTTTGACGTTAACAATGGTCCGTATCGAAAATTCATAGGTAACACTAGGCGCTAAAGCAATTAACGGTAGGTTATACCCATAATCACCGCCCTTAGGCACACCCTCAGTGTCAATTAAAATTCCTTCGCCTTCTTTAAAACCTTGCGGACCGTATTCAATTTCATAAACTACTTCGTCATAAGGTTGACAATAGCTATCGTTAAAGCCATAATCCCTAAGCCATGACAACTGTAGCTCTTCGCCATTAACGACTCCTTCAGTTAAAAAAGCGGCATTGTTTACTGGTGATTTAAAACTTAAGACCTTTGTGTATTCTGAAAATGAAGAACCGCATTCAACTCTAACGAATACATCATAATTGGTGGCTGCCTTTACATACTCAGCATATTCATTATGAAATGTCTGTTTTTTAATGTTGAAAGAACTATTGCTATCTCTCTCAAATACTAAACCGCTACCTTTTTCCTTACGCTCCTCTACAATTTCAACAATATAATTGGTTTGATTTGCTAAATAAAAAGTAATATCATAACCATCATTGTTAACGATTGTTGTATTGGCTATGATGCATGGTGAGGTTAAGTTTTCATCATCAGTGTTTATGTTTTTTGTTTCCCAATCACCAAAAGTATCTCCACATTTTCCTCTTACAAAAAAAGTATATTCAACAAATGGTTCAATATCTGGAAAATCAAAACGATTAACGTTACTCTCTATCGTATATATCTGGGCTTCAACGGGGTTGTCAGTGCCACTTAGCAACATGGCAACTTGCCATTCATCAGCATTTCTATCTGGTATCCAAAAAGCATTAAAATAACCATTTTCGACATAACCCATGAATCCTAAATTATCAGTATTTAGCTCATAACAGGTTAGCGTCGTAAATGTATAAGGATTTGTGGTGAATTCTCCCATTATCACAGCAGTACAAATAGATTTTAAGTAAAAATCATAAATAGTATCTGGTTTTAAGTTTTCTAGTGTAACACTCTCATCTGATGTATTCCCTTTAATGCCTGTGCCAAGAGTAAAGCCTTTTTCCCCATATTCATAATTTGAAGCAAAGCCTTGGGTCTCTAGCCATTTAATGGTGACGCTGTTTGCTGTTAAGGTCTCTAAACCTATTTCAACATTTCTTAGGCATATTTCTTCGGATTCTTCTATGGTATCATCAGTTTTACAGTTCAAAAAAGAACAAACAAAAATTACAAAACAAGAATTTTTAAATTTCATAGTACAAGATTTTCGATATAGAAAGCATGTAATTATAGACATCTAAGTTTTTATTCTATAAAATATTCAAAATACATGTAGTTAAAGATCTTGTATATACATCAAGATTATTTCCAGAATAATCCATTATATGTACATTGTTTGAGCTATTGCCTATTTGTAAGCCATTTACGTCAGATACATTTGTAGAACCATTTATTTGACGAATTACGGAATAAGGGTCATCTAAACAGTAAAGTGGTAAGGTGTGAATGTTTGAATCACCATTAGCTCTCATGTCCTCTACAACTTTAGTAGTATATTCAGCTAAATAAAATGCGTAATCTTCCCAATCCAATTTCCTTACAAAACCAATTTGATGGTATGGAATTACAATAATTTTTGCAGATTTAGCTGCTGCTCTTAATCTAGTTAACATCCAATCAATACAGTCTTTAATTTTTGGCAAATCAAACCCATTATAAATTGATTGCTGAACATACCATTCATTTGTTCCTAAGGCGATACTAATTATGTCTGGTCTATTTCCGTTAAATCGTTTTTCGAAATAAGCTTCTGGATTAAAGATATAATAACTATTAAGGTATGGATTTTCAGCATAACTAACATTGTAAGTATCTCCCTTAGAAAAATTAAAACACCATTCCGGAAATTCCTTAAGATCTTTAGAAGTCGCCTTATACAAAAATGGATTTTCGTTTTTTTGTATTTTATTAGAATATTTATCATTAGGTATGTTTAAATCTAGCCCTGCGAACTTACTTTCAAGACCTACAAAGGTCCTATACCTCCAGCCTCCTCTACCTTCATATTCTAAATCTATACCTTTATTGTTATTATGATAGGTCCCAAAGTCATTAACAATAACTCCATAACTAGCCAATAACTGTTTTGTTTGGTAATAGGGGCTAACATCATTACCATTGTTTCCTTCTGTCAAGCTATCACCTATAACCATCCATGAAATAGTATCATTTACCTCAGAAGGATCTACTGTTTTGATAGTTACATCTTTGTAAAGAACCATATTAAACAAGTCATTCTGTCTTACCAGAAATCTACCGGTTACATCACTACTTATTTCTAGAGCTTCTAATACTTTTCTAGTATAAAAATGATTTCCATCTGTATAATTTAAAGAAATATCTACATCCTTTTCTTTCCCGTATTGCCTAAACATCCCAGAGGTAAAAATTGAAAAAGGTTCGTTTTTTAGTGTAAAAATCTCGGAAGGGATTAATAATTCATTTTCTTTATAGTCAAAGGATTCACCAAATATATGTCCTTTTGTGTCAACTATTTTTTGATTCGAACTCTTCAAGAAAAGTAAGGAACAATCGTTAATATTTTCATCTTTTAATCGTATCGTCATTTCAACAAATGTGGTTGGCTTTGACGGATTAGGTCGGGGGATTTTAAATATTCTTTTATTTCTTATCCCGTCTGCGTATGATTTAACAGACAAGATTGTATCATCGTCAGCCTTAAATACGATATATGCAGATTTCTTTTCAAGGGATACTTGTTCATTTCCATTTATCATTATATATGTAGCCCAGCTTGGGATTTTTATCTTATTAGTTATAATACCTGTTGATAAACTACGATAATTTCCTTTTGAATTAAAAACCTTACCTATATTAAGATTGTCAAAGTCTATATTGTTTTTAGCAAAAAAGTTTTGAGGATCAGAAACATATTTTAATTTATCAAAAGTATAAAATGATACATTTTCAATAGATTCGTTGTATGCAAAAGAAGTTAGTCTAATATATTTTAATCCTACTATTTTACTTATATTATAGTGTAGTCCATTGGTTATTTGTGCACTTCCTATGACGCGTATTATTTCCTTGTTTTCATCATAAAAGGCTAAGTATCCATAGTCTGTATTTTTTAAAAATCCCGGGAAACCTTTCAATTGTATAAAGGAAACATTTTCAACATTAAAGTACGGACTAATAGCCCCCGTAGGGAATAAAACTGGTTTCCCTGATGAATTCAAAATATAGCCTTTCGTCTGCCCTAATTCTGTCCATAAATCTTTTTTAGATTTTAAATCCCAAATGGAATCATTTGATTTTTGGGTTGCACATTTATTTATTTTTGAGGTATTTAGGATTAATTTTTCGAAATGCTCGTTATTAATCTCAGAATTACTTGTTAGATTATTTTTTGATTTAAAAACATCTATTGCGAATATATTTGAAATGGTAAGAAATGAAATAGTAAATAACTTAAGATTGGTCATTTAAATTAATTTTCGGTTAACTAGAGAGAAACAAATATTACAATACTAATGGATTTTTTAAACATAAAATCCAGAAATTATATTTTTAGATTAAGTCTTAATTTTTGCTGTTATATCTCTATAAGAATTAGTTCCTATTGAATAAAAGTCCAAAAATATTGTTTCCTTAAAAACTAACTTTGGTTGGCAAGATAATACAAACATTAAAACTATAGTAATCAACAAGAGAAGAAAGATATTCAAAATCATTTTCAAACTATATTCAACCTACGGCAAGAACTCCCAGTTATTGTAATCAGGATAATAATTTGTTAAATATCTAAAGTGAAAGCTTTTAAAGCCCATATAGAAGGTTTATCCATTTCTACCTGACATACCTTATCCTACTATATTGCGGTCCACCCACCATCTACCATAAGATTATGACCTGTAATAAAAGATGCTTCTTCTGACAATAAAAATGTAATTGCAGGCGCTATTTCTTCTGGTTGTCCTAATCTTTTTAATGGTGATTTATCTTCATATCGCTCAATAAATGAAGGATGTTGTGAGTCTTTAATGCCACCTGGCGACACACAGTTAATACGTACATTATACTTGCCGTAAAAGGACGCTAAATATCTACTAAAATTAATAAGCCCGCCTTTAATAGCAGAATATGCAGCTGGGGAAGTGCCTCCATACCCTTCATAGATAGTAAAATCGTTACCCACAACACCATAAATTGATGCGATGTTCACTATTGATCCAGAACCTTGTTCTTTCATTATTTTTAAAACCTGTTGACACATAAAAAAAACACTATTCATTTGCATGTCTACATTTTTTCGCCAAGACTCCATAGGTACATCTTCAAACTTACTACCCCAATCTTTCGTTCGGGGATATGCATTGTTTACCAAACCATCTATTCTGCCATGCTTTTTGTATACTTCTTTTAATAATTCTAAAATAGACTCTTCTGAAGTAACATCGCATTTATAGTTGCCACTTTCAATATTTGTGTCAGCATTAATATCAGCATTAATAACAATTGCCTGGTTATTTTTTAGGTGCTCTAAAATTGGCTTACCTATTAACCCGCTACCACCTGTTACTATAATTACTTTATTCTTTAGTCGTTCTCCAAGCATATTTTTAATATTTTGTAAGCTTCATTTGCTGTATTAAACTTGTTGTCTTTTGCAAGAACTTCATTAATAAAAAACCTTAATTGATCTTCGTAAGTATCTATTATTGTTTTTTCAGACATGCATACTATTTCTTGGTTATGATAAACCGTATTTTTTAAAATGTTAATTGTCAATGTTTGATCATCACAAACAATCTCAAGAGTTCTTTTAGGGTCTCTACGAAAATAGTTTAGAATTATGTTCGCGTTAAATGTAGCATACCCTAACATGTAATTTGCATAATCATAAGCATCAATATTCAAAGAAGATTTATTTGAAAAAACCTTATTGACTTTTTGGGGTTTTCCAAATAACCAATACGCATAATCTATTTCATGAATTAAATCGATATGTACCCCTCCGCCTAGTTTTTTATTAGCACTATAAGTAGTTTTATAATCGATACCGGGTCTCCAGTCTGGCAAATAAGATCCACAATATATATTTACTTCATTGATCCTTTTGCCTTGGATATAATTTTTCGTAAACTTTAAACAATCTAAGAACCTAAGGTTACATGCCACATAGGTAGTTATTTTATTGTTCTGAATTTCTTGTAGTACTTCTTCATACCCTAATTTAGAAAAAAGTGGTTTTTCTATGAATAATGGTATTTTTTTAGGAATTAAACGATCTACCGTTTCTTTATGGACTGATGTAGGGTTAGATATAATGGCGAAATCTATTTCTAATCCATTTAGATCGTCAAAGGAGAATAAATTAATTATCCCTTTCTTAGAATCTGCATTTATAGAAGACCGCATTGCGTAAAATTCTACGTTAGGGTCAATTATCCTTAAAGCCGCAATATGTTTTGAGGCAATAGAACCAAGACCAACAATCAATACCTTCATAAGGTCATTCCTAATTTATCGTTTGCTAAAAGATATTCCATTATATCAAAATCTAAAGGCTCGTCTAAGTCAAAACAAATATGATCCATTACATAATATAAGCTTCTTTCTGTAATCGCTGATTTACAACCATTTTCAAAAAAGGTTCTACGATAAAAATAAAAAGAAGCATTCATATCAAAAACCTGTGGGGCTGTTTGCCTAGATTTTGTATCACTAGGGCATACTAATTTACAATAGCCATCATCAGAGGCCTCTACAACGTTGAAATAAGGGTTTTTATGAGGTTTAGAAACCGAAAATAGGTTAATAGCTTTATCGTCGGCCAAAAGCTTACTATAGCCTTCGTTTAGATCTTTCTGGGTTCTTAACGGAGACGTAATATCAAGATCAAGAAGAATATCGTATTTTTTTTGATTCTTGTTTTCTTGAAATTTTATTGCATCCATTAAAACATCAATTTTACCAATGGTATCGTTGGCCAAATAATCTGGCCTAACATAATCTGTTTCTAAACCAAATGAGGAGGCAACTTCTTTAATGGCTCTATTATCGGTAGAAAGTAAAATATCTACATTACTGTGGACAATTGCAAATTCTTTGGCATGTTTAATTGAGTAAGCCAATAACGGTGTACCGTTTAGTGCTTTAATGTTTTTGCCGGGGATGCCCTTAGAGCCTCCTCTTCCACACAATGTAATTAATATGTTCATTTAAAACTTTATTTGTTGCAAATCGCGTTGAGCTTTTTCAAAATCTTCATGTTTTCCAATATCCAACCAATAACCAGATAAAGGATAGGATACTACTTTTTTGCCTTCTGTTATTAATTTCTCCATCAAGTCTGTTGCATTGAAAAAATCTTCTTTTGGCAGATATTCAAGGGCGGATTTTTTTATTAGATAAATACCCCCGTTTGAATAGTATGTATAGGTAGGTTTTTCTTTAAAATTTACCACATGCCCATTACTGGTTTCTAAAACTGCATATGGTATGTTTACTTGATAAGGTATGGTTACAACAGCTAAATCTGCATCTGTCTTTTTAAAATCTAAAAAAAAGTGTTCATAATCTAAGTTCGTTAACAAATCGGAGTTGGTTAATAATATGTAATCATGGGAAAAATCATTGATTTTTGATACCGCTCCAATTGTACCTAGCGGTTTGTTTTCCCAAACATACCGTAGATTAATACTTTTGTTATTACCATTACCAAAATAATCTTCAATTTGCTTTCCAAGGTATTTTACCGAAATCCAAAAATCATCAATACCATAAAGCGCGAGCCTGTCTAGATTATGCTCCATAATAGGTTTGTCACCGACCATTAATAACGGTTTGGGTGTATTCACGGTTAAAGGTCTTAACCTTGTGCCTTTACCTCCGGCCATAATAACGGCATCTACAGGTAAATATGAGCGTATAAGCCTAAAATTAATTACGTTTACAACCTTATCGTCTCTATCTAGAACGGGAAGTATTCTATAATTACCTTCTCGGTATTCTATAATCTTTTCGAGATTCTTCTCTCCTTTTCTTATGAACTTAGGATTAGGCTGAATAATTTTATTTACTTTATCGCTTACATCTACACCATCTATAAGCCCTCTTCTTATATCACCATCGGTAAGTGAACCCATTAGCTTATCCTCTTCATCTACGACAAATAGAATGGCATCTTTTGCCAAATCTTGTAATTTAATAAGAGCTTCTCTAATAGTACTCTGTGTTGGCAGTAAATGTTCTCTAAAGTTTCTCAAGACAGGATGGTTTTAAATCGTAAAATGATTTTTTAAGATTTTGATTATCGAATGTTATAAGTTGGGTTATTATTTTCTTTGTTGCATCGCCATTTCCAAATAACAATTCTTGATCTTGAATGTCATCTAAGAATTTCTTACTTGTGGTCTTTGAAATGGCCAACGAAATTTCATGTGCAGTAGGTTTACAATGTATTACACTCATTGGTGCTACTCGTCCTTTTTGCCGATCTCCAATATTGATAGTAGGGATATGAAAATATGGGACTTCTAATATTCCACTAGAAGAATTACCGATTACAAAGTCTACATGTTTTAATGCCGAAAGGTATCTAAGTTGCCCTAATGATGTAAAGCTTATTGCTTTCTCAGCATTACTTTCTACATAAGAGTCTATCATTTCAATAATAGCTTTGCCGCCCTTATCTGAATTTGGTTTTGTGAAAATCAAGGTTGTATCTTTCATATTATCTAAGGCTGACAATAATTCATTGAATTGTCCTTCGGCAGTAAAATTCTCCATCGTAACTGGATGAAATGTAATTAATACAGACTTTTGATCAAGTGTTTTAAAAATAGATTCTTCAAACGCATGTTTATCCATTAATTGAAGATTTTTAATACTATCTATGCCAATTGCACCAACATTAAAAACAGTATCAGGCTGTTCCCCTAATTGTATAATTCTTTTTCTATACACTTCGCAACTTGCAAAGTGTAAATGACTCATTTTCGTTATTGCATGCCTCATTAACTCATCGTAAGCTCCTTCTGTTGTTTCGCCTCCATGGATATGAGCTACCGGAATGTTACTGATTACTGATGCTGTTACAGCGGCCAATATTTCGCTACGATCACCTAGAACTACAATCATGTCAGGGTTTAATTCACTATACGTTTGTGCAAAACCTATTGTAGCTTGACCTACAGCCATAGAAATATCTAAGGAACTATCTCCCTTTAAACCATCCTTTATTTTTGCATCAATAGTAAATCCGTCTTTTACTATTTGCAAATATGTATTTCCGAATTCTGGCATTAAATGCATGCCTGTTACCAGAAGTTGAAGCTGTAAATTTTTAGCACCATCAATTGCCTTAATTAACGGCTTTAACAGACCATACTCAGCTCTAGTACCTGTAATAACGGCGATTTTTCTCATATTAACTCGTCTGCTTTGTAATTTTTGGTTGCAACTTTGCCAATAATTTCATCCCATTTCATAGGCGAGATTCCTGTACCTGGCCGCTTTACTGTTATGTTGTTCTCATTAAAAATTTCTCCTTTTGAAATATCCATGTTTGCAACAATACTTTTGCGAGCTATAGGTTTGTTTTTTGCTTCACTTGGGCTAGGTGCTTTTACACCATTACCCATAGCCTGTTCAATGTTTCTTATTCCAGTCACCATTGCCTTAAGCTCATTTGGTTCTAACGAAGCTTTGTGATCGGGACCATCCATAGTTTTGTCTAGGGTAAAATGTTTTTCAATAACGGTAGCACCAAGTGCCACAGCAGCTATGGGAATTTCAATACCCAAAGTATGGTCAGAATAACCAATTGGCACATTAAACACGTTCTTTATGGTGTTCATCGCTGTTAAGTTTACATCGTGCATAGGTGTAGGATATTCTGTGTTACAATGTAACACAGTAATATCTTCTTTTTTTGTACCAGATGAAATGATAACATGTACGGCATCTTCGATTTCAGACATCTCAGCCATTCCCGTAGAAATTATTACTGGCTTACCTAAACTACCTAATTTTCTTAAATATGGTAAATTGGTTATCTCACCAGAGGGTACTTTCCATAGATCAATTCTCAGTGTATTTAAAAAATCTATACTATCCAAATCAAAAGCGGTCGACAAAAACTTAATGTTTTTTGTTTTACAATGCTGAATTAATACCAAATGGTCTTCTTTACTAAGTTCTAGTTTCTGAAGCATTTTCAGCTGAGATTCTACTTCATCATTCGTATTTAGTTTTTGATAATCTGCTTTTTGAACAGATTTACTAACTAGTTTTTTAGAATTAAATGTCTGAAATTTAACATAATCTACCCCAGCATCTGCAGCCGCATCTATCAGTTTTTTTGCTAATGCCATATCTCCATTATGGTTTACCCCTGCTTCTGCAATTATTAAAACCTTGTTTTCCATTTTTATCGTATTCTTTTTGCTGGATTCCCTACCCAAGTTTCATTATCAGGAATATTGTTTATAACCACTGCGCCGGCTCCCACAATCACATTTTTTCCAATTTTTACTCCATTTTTTACAACAGAATTTGCGCCAATAAAACTATTATTGCCTATTGTAACGTTACCGGCTAATACACATCCTGGTGCTATATGAGATAAATCTTCAACCTTGCATTCGTGTTCTATTATTGCTCCAGAATTTATTATACAGCCCGTACCAATACTTGCCATACTGTTAACAATAACTTTTGGTCCAATTAAGGTGGATAAACCGACGGATGCCAATGGTGATATGTAGGCACTAAGCGCTATTAAAGTGGTTTGATTTAGATCATGTTCTTCAATAAAAGTAATAAGTTTAGTTCTAAGGCTATTTGAACCAACAGCTGGAAAAATATGATCAGATTTAATTAAAGACTTAATATCTACCTCCGTTTCAGACCCACTGTATACCAAATCATAGGGGTTAATTTTTGTCTGTAATTTATCGAAGTAACTCTGCACTATTAAATTATTTGACAGCGCTATATCAATTACAACATATGCATGGCCTGAATAGCCTAAAATGTGTATTTTTTTAGACTCTAACACTGCTAGGGATATTAATTATTCTATCTTCGAACCATTGAGCGTTTTCTATATTTCCGATTTGTGCAAATCGATAAATAGACAATTTATTCATAAGTTTCCAAATAGGTCTAGTCATAATACCGTTATCATTGGTTTCCTTCAAAAAAGCGTTTCTTTCTTTTAAGTTTGAAACTAAAATAGCGTTTAACCAATAGTTGGATTTCGTTTCTTTTGGCTCTTCAATAAATTGTAGTGATTTACTATAAAAATGGGATTTGTAAAGAGCGGCTAATTCCCTTTTTTTATTAATAAAATTTGGTAGTGATTCTAACTGGGCACAACCCAGAGCAGCATTTAAATTCGGTAAACGATAGTTGTAAGCAATCATATCATGATCAAAATCCCAACGATGTGGAATTTTGGCAGTTGTTGTCAAATGTTTAGCTTTTTTAGCTAATTCCTCGTCATTCGTAATAATCATTCCCCCCCCACCTGTTGTAATGGTTTTATTCCCATTAAAGCTAAAAGCTCCTAATAAACCAAAAGTTCCTGTATGCTGACCTTTGTAATAACTTCCTAAAGATTCAGCTGCATCTTCAACAATTTCAAGGTAATATTTTTCGCAAACTGCAATTAATTCCTTTATATGTATTGGGAAACCAAAAGTGTGCATTGGCACTACAGCTTTTATTTTACGTTTGGTGGTTTTATTAATACATTTACCATTAACTAATTCAGAATTATTAGCCAAAAAATGCTCTAGTTTTTCAGGAGACAACCCTAAAGTTTCCTTGTCTACATCTACAAAAACAGGATAAGCTCCAATATAACTCAAAGCATTACAAGTAGCTATAAATGTTAAAGGTTGTGTAATAACCTCATCATCTCGTTCTACCCCTGCCATCAACAGAGCTGTATGTAGAGCGGCAGTACCATTTACTGTTGCAATAGCATACTTTGCCCCAGTAAATTTTGCAACATCTTCTTCAAATTGATTCACAAATTTGCCTACGCTGGAGACAAAAGTTGAATCAATACATTCATTTAAATATTTCTTTTCATTACCTATAAAACGGGGCTCGTGAAGAGGTATAAAATCATTTGTATTATATAGTTCTTTTATAAAGTTAATTGTGTCTTTATACATTGGATTACATCTTACTATCTAAATATTTTCCTGTTTCTTTATGGCCAAAATCTGGTATCAATTTAAAAAAAAGAGATACGATTTCTTCCTTTGACCATTTTCTATTGTTCTTTAGAGTGTAAATTGTTTCTTCAAAAAGATTAAGTTTTTCGGAATCATAGGACAAGTCATTTTTAATAACACCGAGATTTTTAAAACTATTCATATCTAAAACCTCATTTTCAGTATAAAACTCCTCAAAATCTTTTTCTCCGGTAGTATCACTTGAGGTAAATAAACAGGGCCATTTTCCTTGCTCTGGAAGTTCTTTCATCAATGATCTGGCTTCATCTTCGGTCTTGCAAAGATAGGGCTCATAACCTAAGTTTTTTAGATATTTAACGGCGATGTCAGCAAAAGAAATTAGATGTAGATTCTCACTAAGTTTAGGGAAGAATATATCCCTATTCTCACCAAAAATACAGGACATTAAACATAACTCACCGGATTCTTTGGGAATGACGAAATACCTTTTTATATCGTTTGGTGCCACTATGGGCTGTTGTTTTTTTATACGTTGATCAAAACCATGTAACAATGATCCATCAGAAAAAGCCACGTTGGCAAAACGCGCTGTTGATATTTTAATTTCTTTACTTCTACGCATTATAAACATTTCCATAATCCGTTTGGAAGCACCCATCATATTTACGGGATTAGCTGCTTTATCGGTAGAAACGCAAAAATATTTTTTAACACCTTTATTGATTGATTGTTGAAGTGTTTTATCAGTATTAAAAATATTTACGTCTATCATTCGCATTAATGTAAATGGATCCTTTTCACTCCGAACATGTTTTAATGCTGATAAATTTAGCACATAGTCATATTTACCATCTACTGCAATAAAGGTATCATATTCAACTGAGCCTATATCCAACGCAAATGTTTGAAAATCACCATCAATATGTCCGTAGGAACTTCTTATATCTCTAACTAATTCAACCAAATTATTTTCGCTTATGTCTATTGCATGAAGTTTCTTTGGCTTTCTTTTAAAAATTTCTTTAGTAACAGCTTGTCCTATTGATCCTGCGGCGCCAATGACCAAAAAAGAAGAATTTTCAACTACCCGGACCAGTTCTTTTTCGTGATTACAAATATCTGAAGTAAATAATTCAGTTTGTCTTCCAATCAAGGACAATATGTTCATTTTTATTCTATTAAGAGGTTATAGTGCTGCTACATTTATATTTTCAATACAGAGAACTTTGGCCGCATCGCAAAACTACGATAATTATTGTCCTTCACAATATTTGTAGTATTTTTCAATCCGTTTTCTTCCAATACGTTTTTGGCAAAACCAAACCAACTCATGGCCTGGCCGTCTGTAAAGTGATAAATGCCATATTGCTGATTTTTATTCACTATGTGTTCCAATATATATTTTGCCAAGTTTACTGCATTAGTGGGGCAGCCTACTTGACTATCTATTATTCGTAATTCTTCACCTTTTTTAACCTTCTTCAAAATTGTCTTATAAAAGTTGTGGCCATGTATTTTATGGTACAACCATGAGGTACGGACAATGAAATACTTATCCAATATTTCTTGGATGTACTTTTCCCCCTTCCATTTAGACTTACCATAAACGTTAATTGGATTTGGGTGATCATTAACCGTATATGGTGAACCTTTTTCCCCATCGAAAACGTAATCCGTTGATATGTGAATCAAGGCAACATTATATTGTTTGCAGGCTGAAGCTAAAATTTTAACTCCTTCAGCATTTACTTTAAAAGCTGTTTCCGGGTTTTTTTCTGCTTCATCAACCTGGGTGTAAGCTGCGCAATTAATACAGTAATCAAAATTGCCCATTCCAATGGTTTTCAACACTTTTTCAGAGTTTGTTATGTCCAGAGTTTGGGAATTGGCAAACACAAATTCCATGTGTGGATAATCCTTAGCTGTATCCTGAAGACTATGACCTAGTTGCCCGGTCGACCCGGTAACCAAAATTCGTCTTATAGCTGTAGCTCTTTCCATAGAGGTAATTCCAAATCTTTTGGCGATATTATTAGATTCAAGTCGTCTTTTTCCCAATCAATGTTTAAATCAGGGTCATTGTATTTAATACCTCTTTCAGCGTCTTTATGGTAATGTGAATCACATTTATAGGTAAAAATCACATCTTCGGTCAGGGCTAAAAAGCCATGTGCCATACCTTTCGGTATAAAAATGGATATCTTATTTTCCGAGGATAAGTTTAGTATTAAATGCTGGCCAAAAGTACTACTTTGTTCGCGCAGGTCGACCACTACATCCAATACTTCACCTTTTAATACCTGCACCAATTTACTCTGGGCATGCTTCCCAGTCTGAAAATGTAAGCCCCGTAACACTCCTTTTTTGGAAACTGATATATTATCTTGAACAAAATTTATTGACTCGCCAATGGCTTGCTCCAGAATGGCTTTATGATAGGATTCAAAAAATAACCCTCTATCATCCACATGAATCTTAGGCTCCAAAATAAAACAGCCTTTTAGCTTCGTCTCTGTAATTTTCAATTTTTCTGTTGTTATTAAGTTATCTTGTGATGTTGTTATCAAATTAATTTCTATTTTCCATTAATCTGCTTTTACAACCCCCCACCTTAATCCCTGCTTCTTCCACGACCAGTTTAGTCCTTCAAGAAGGGAATTAAAATTTACAATGTTTTGGGTTTAATAACTGCGTAAATTCTTAAAATGATAACTCCCGATCCAGTTATTCATTAATCAGACCAATCAAATATTCGCCATAACCACTTTTCAATAAGGGTTTTGCCAACTCCCGAAGTTGCTCTTTAGAAATATACCCCATATTATAAGCTACTTCTTCAATAGACCCTATTTTAAGTCCCTGCCTGTCCTCTATGACCTCAACAAATTGTGAGGCCTGCATTAGGGAGGCAAAGGTACCAGTGTCTAACCAGGCCGTTCCCCGATCTAAAATGCTCACCTGTAACTGGCCTTTTTCTAAATAGGCCTTGTTGATATCGGTTATTTCCAATTCCCCTCTTTTGCTAGGTTTTATTTTTTTGGCAATGGCGACTACCTTATTATCATAAAAATATATGCCAGGAACAGCATAATTGGATTTTGGATAAGTCGGTTTTTCCTCTATACTAATCGCTTTTCCTTCCTCATTAAATTCCACCACCCCATAACGCTCTGGATCCTGAACATGGTAGCCGTAAATAATACCCCCATCTGGATTGTTATTGGCCTGTAATGATGTTGCTAAGCCGGAACCGTAGAAAATATTATCACCTAAAATCAAAGCAACTTTATCGGTTCCAATAAAATCTTCTCCAATAATAAAAGCCTCTGCCAGTCCATTTGGATTCTCTTGGAAAGCAAATTTAAAAATACAGCCCAATTGGGAACCGTCACCTAAAAGGGTTTTAAATTGGTCCTGGTCTTGGGGAGTGGTTATTATCAAAATTTCCTGAATTCCCGCCGACATTAAGGTTGCCAACGGGTAGTAGATCATTGGCTTATCATAGATGGGCATCAATTGTTTGCTCATCGCCAAGGTAATGGGGTATAATCTAGTTCCGGAACCTCCTGCCAATATGATGCCTTTCATTTTTTTGATATCTAGTTATGCTGTTAAATAGTTGTAGAATTATATTGCGAAAAGGTTATCGAGTTGAATGATTTCTTCTTCATGACAATGTAACTCCATCACTCCTTAGTTTCAACAAATTATTTATACTGCCTCTCATAATATTCCTTATACTGGCCCGAAGTTACATTATTTAACCACTGCCCATTGGTCAAATACCAATCAATTGTTTTTTCCAGTCCTTGTTCAAAGATGACTGATGGTTCCCATCCTAATTCCATGTTTATTTTGGATGCATCAATGGCATAACGTAGGTCGTGCCCTGGTCTATCTTTCACATATGTAATCAGTTTTTCGCTTTCTGCTGTTTGTCTTCCCAATTTTTCATCCATTTGCTTACATAGCAATTTTACCAAATCGATATTCTTCCATTCATTAAAACCGCCAATATTATACGTTTCGGCACTTTTTCCTTGGTGGAATACAAGATCAATCGCCCTGGCATGATCTTTCACATATAACCAATCTCTGGTATAATTGCCATCGCCATACACCGGTAAGGGTTGTTTTTTGATAATATTGTATAAAAACAATGGAATCAATTTCTCTGGAAATTGATTTGGGCCATAATTATTGGAGCAATTGCTTATTACATAAGGCAGACCATAGGTTTTTCCATAGGCCCTAACAAAATGATCCGAGCTTGCTTTTGAGGCCGAATAGGGTGAATTAGGATCGTAGGGCGTGGTTTCGGAAAACAAACCGGTTTTTCCTAAGGAACCATAGACCTCATCAGTACTTACATGGTAAAAACGCTTTCCAGCAAAATTATCTTTCCAAATAGACATAAAGGAGTTTAACAGATTCACAGTGCCTAATATATTTGTCCTTACAAACGCCAAGGGATCGGTTATTGATCTATCCACATGTGATTCGGCAGCCAAATGGATTACACCTTCAAATTGATGCTTTAAAAAAAGGGAATCAATATAATCGGCATTGGTAATATCTCCTTTAATAAAAGTGTAATTTTTGGCACCCTCAACATCTTTTAAATTCTCCAGATTGCCGGCATAGGTCAGGGCATCCAAATTAAAGATATGATAATTTGGATAAGTGTTGATCAATCTCCTAACCACATGGGAACCAATAAAACCGGCTCCACCGGTAACCAAGATGTTCATGGACTATTCTTTTTTATAATTTTTTAAATAGGTGTTCAAGTCCAATAGACTTAATAATAGCAAAGTAACCCCAATAAATCCAAGGGGAATCCAAAATTTATAACTGTTGAATATTCCTTTTACCTCTACGCCCCTTCTAGGAAAAGCGGATATGACATTTAAAATGCTCGATTTATTGGCCCTTTCTTCATTTAAAATTACTAGGCTTTGTTTTAGTTTATCGACTTGGTTGATCAGTGCCAATTCCTTGTTTTCCTGACCACCATTTTCACCTAAACTGATATTGGTGCCCTGTTGAGGTCTTTCGGCCTCTTTTTCCATTACGCGCTTATATAAATGTTGTAGAGAATCGACCTCCATTAATTGCTTTTTATATAGACTATCCTGTAAACTTATATTTTGGTCACTGATACTCTGTTGCAGCTGAAAATATTCGTTTCTGGAAATCGACTTAATAATAGAGGGCTGTATCTTTTTGGCCACCGTGTTATTTGAGGCAGTAACGGAAATAGTATGGAACCGGGCATCCATGGAATTAAAGTTTTTCAAATAATTCTCCATATCAATGGCCTTTTTGGTGGTCGAATCCAAACTACGAACAAATTTATCGAACAATTGAACCTTTTGATTTTCATCGGAATAGGACTCAACCTCAAACTTTTTAATTTTTGAGGCTTCGGGAACACTTATTTCCATAGCTTCAGCCAATGCTGTTGAGTCATCGGCCCTAGCCAACTCATTGTAAAAATTTACGTTATTGTACAATTGTTGGACACTGTTAAAATTAGGCTCAACCACCATAGTGGAGATATATTTTGGTTCTTTAACCATGTCCAAATAGATGCCTAGGGCCAAACCTACTACAGCAGCAATCACAAATTTTATAAAATGCTTTTGTAAAAAGAGGAGGAATAGGATAATTGAATGAAAAATTCCTTTGAATATATTTCCTATAAAACGGAAAAATTTCCTGAACCCGTTTCCAATTAATTGGAATAATTGACCTAAATCGACTTCTTCAGAAGAAGAATTATTAGGAGTTGGTTGCTGATTGGCCATATGAATTTAAGAATTAAATATTTGTGTTAGTATTTTGTCAGTGATTAAATAAGTGGGTTTCACCCCTGTGGTGCCCAAACCTCCTGAAGCCAAGGTACTTCCTGTTTCCAGAGGGTTATCTGAGGCGTAATAGGCATAACGTACTTTAACGTCTTCCCGTATACTTTTTCTAATTTTGGAAGCTGATTGTATGGCCTTTTGATAATGTACACCTTCCATTTCCAAACCGATCACATTCCAAGTGGACTCATGGAAAAATTTAAGGATGTCCCTGTTCTGTAAAGAGGTTCCCAAAACGGTTACCATAGCTCCCTGAAGTACCTTAAGTCCGTTGCCTTCGAAATCTTCCTTGCTCAATTCATTTATAAAGGGGTAATTATCTGCCGTGCCTTCAAAAATATGGGCGTCCGGAATCATGATATCTCCTTTTCCTCCCTCCAAAATACCTGCTTTCCCCATAATTGTAATGGAGGCTACATTCAAAAATACCTCTTGGTTTTTTTTGATGCCGTAAGGTTTTAGTAATTCATCTATGGTTTCATAGGCCTGTTCCCCAAAGGCGTAATCCATTACAAAGATAATAGGTTTTTCACTTTCTGGACAGCTTAATGGCATATCGTAGCAACAAGCATTATTGTCCAATTTGGCCATGTCGAAAATTTGGACATCTATATTTGTTCCGGAAACGTCATCAATAGAGATCATCCCATTCTTTTTTGCATGGGCAATGACTTTTTCCCTTAAGTTGGAATTTTTGGGGATGCTTAAAGCTTCATATATTTCCAATTTTGATTTGCTCTTGAACGATTTTGATAAAGCTTTTTGAGCAAACAAGGAATTCATTACACTGTGCATATTGGCACTTATGATGTGAATTGGACGTTTCATAAGTCCATTCTCCATTAAGGTTTCTTTGATCCTATTGGCCCATCGTTCTCCATGAATATGATGTCCCAGACGCTCTCTTAACATGGGACTAAAAGTAATTGCTCTTTTATTTCCAGTCGTTTCTTCCTCAATGGCCAGCTTGCCCAACCAATATATAATTTTTATAAAGCGTTCAGGTTCTGTTGCAGTGGATAACTGTTTATGAACTGCCATGATTTCTATGAATGGCCTTCCCAAAATATTGGCTACATGAATCAAGGCTACCTCTCTTTCCAGTTGGGTAAGTTCCTCCTTTTGAGCCGCCTCTTCCAATTTCACCCAGTCCCTAACTGTTTTATCAGTGTCTTCTATTAAGACTTTATTACTGAGCTTTTCCGATTCTATAAACAAAAAGGTGAGATGTGTAAGTATGTCATAAATATCGGATCTACCTCTTGTGATTTCAATATTCATCTGTTCATCATCAATCCTATAACAGTTTCTACGTCTTTTGGGCGGTATAATGGGTTTAAATTGGGAACCGGCGTATCCTTCATCCGAAGTCAAGTTTATAAACCGGCATTGCTCTATGCCTTCCGGTAATCTTTCCAAAACATACATAAGCCCGTTCAGCTCGGCTTTTTCATCGGCAATGGAGCCATATATTTCTGGACGTAGTTGTAAAAGAGATTGTCTTAATGCAGCTCCGGAAACACCTGAAGGCTTGTAAAATCCACGATTAAAAAGATGACGCATTGTAATATACAAGCGCTCAATGGCATTGGTGGATTCTTGTGCCCTAGTAGTGTTAACGGTTTTACTCATAAGCGGATTTCCTGCAAAACTACAATTTAAATTGTTTATTTTTTCCTTGAAGGTTTTTTCTCTATCGCCTACTGGGAACTTACTTAATAAAATTAGACTTTTTTGTCTAATAGAAAGGTTGATTTAAATATCAGGACCTTAATCTAAGGTTGATATCGCATTATTTTATGAATTTACTCCTCAAGGCATCAGCTACTTTTCGGTCATTGGACAGTCTTTGAACCTTGTTCTGACCTCCTAATTTCCCAATGGATTGCATATAATCCTGAAAACCTCCATTTTTTATTTGGGTGATTTTAAGCTTTTGAAGTATTTTTCCTTCTATAAGGTCTAAATAATAACTGTTCTGCCGCTGTAAGGAATTATCCAACAAATCGATGAATTTATTTATATCCGTTGGAGGATGTTCAAATTCAATCAACCATTCGTGATAGGGAAGTTCCTTTTCATCCGGATTAATCTGTGGTGCCACGGTAAACTCGTTTATCCGTGCGTCGGTACCCTCTATGGCCTGTCTCATAGCTTCCTCCACTTCTTTTCCTATAACGTGCTCACCAAAGGCGGAAATAAAATGCTTTATTCTACCGGAAACTATGATTTTATAGGGTTTTATAGAAATAAACTGAACGGTATCTCCTAAATTGTAACCCCACAAACCAGCGTTGGTCGAAATAATCATAACATAGTTCACTCCCAGTTCCACCTCCTTAAGGGTAATCCGTTTGGGGCTCTTTACAAAGAATTCATCAGCTTTGACAAACTCATAAAAGATCCCGGAATTCAATAACAGGAGCATTCCCTTTTCTTTTTGCGAATTTTGGTAGGCGAAAAACCCCTCACTGGCCGGAAATAATTCTATGCTGTCTACTCTTCTCCCGATGAGGTTTTCAAACTTGGCTCGATAAGGTTCATAATTGACCCCACCATAAATAAAGAGTTGAAAATTTTTGAAAAGATCTCCTATTTTTTTATCCGTCTTGGCGTTGAGCTTTTCAAAGTACATTTGTACCCAAGAAGGTATACCGGCAATAACGGTCATGTTCTCGTTAACGGTTTCCTCTACAATCATATTCACCTTAGTGTCCCAATCTTCCAAGCAATTGGTTTCCCAGCTTGGCAATCTATTTTTTTGGAGGTAGTTTGGGACATAGTGGGCGGATATTCCTGATAATCTGCCGATTTTGATTCCGTTTTTTTCCGACATTTCAGGACTCCCTTGTAAAAATATCATTTTTCCATCCACAAAATTTGCATTTCCGGTTTCATGGATGTAGTTTAAAATGGCATTTCGTGAAGCTTCAATCTGGTATTTTATGGATTCGTGGGTAATTGGTATGTATTTTACTCCGGAAGTAGTACCAGATGTTTTGGCAAAATAGGCCGGTTTGCCAGGCCATAAAACATCATTTTCACCAGCAACCACTTTTTCTACATATCCCTTTAATTCTTCGTAATCCCTTATAGGAACATGTTCTACAAAGTCGGTATGGTTTTGAATTTGCGAAAAATGGTGATCTTGGCCAAAGTTGGTATGTGCTGCCTTGGCTATGAGGGACCTGAATACTTTTTCTTGGGTTTCAATTGGGTTATTGACCCATTGGGCAGTTTTTCTTGCGATATTCCGTGCAAATATTTTTGCTGCAAATGATTTTAAACTCATCTAATTTTATTTAAAATCTATAAAATCCAAGGGATTGATAGGGCTGCCGTTGCTCCAAAGCTCAAAGTGTAGATGCGGTCCGGTGGTTAACTCACCCGTATTTCCGACCGAAGCAATTACCTCCCCAGATCGGACCACATCGCCTTGGCCTTTATTTAATGCCCCGTTATGTTTGTAAACACTTAATAGTCCGTCCACGTGCTCCAGAATAATAACATAGCCTGTTTCCGCCGTCCATTCAGCAAAAACAACGGTGCCATTGGCTACAGCTTTGATGGGACTGTCTTTTGGGGCAACAACATCTACTGCAAAATGCTTGTTTTCGGCATCAAATCCTTGGGATAGGGATCCACTTAAAGGTGAAAAGAGGACTTGCCCTGGATTATTAATGTTTCTTTCAAACAGATTATATTTATCCTCCAAAGCTACCTGTGCCCTTAACAAGGAATCTTCTTTTATTGGAGTTAAATCTATAGTGGAAGGATCTAGTTTGTACTGCTCAAATAGGGAATCCCTATTAATTTCATTATTCTCAATATCGCCACGTAACACTTTTCTGATATTATCTAAATACCTGTTGGTATAATTTAGGGTAGCTACCAAGGAATCCGTCCTATAGGTCAATTCTGTAGCTTGTCGCTTTAATTTTGTGGAAGAGTATCCTGGAATATATTCTCTTAAGGGTGTAAAAGCGATAAGTAGTATAGTGAAACCTATCAATCCAATAATAAAAAGTGATCCAGTAACAAAAACATTCATTCTACTTAATTTAAATGAAAGTTTTTCCTCAAAGGTACTTTCATTCAAAATTACTAGGCGATACTTGTGTAAGAGTTTCTGCTTAATTTCTTTTCTTTTCTTTACCTTTTTGGCCATAATGAACAAAGATAAGGTTAGTATTTAAATTTAATTCCTTTATTATTAAATTTGATATTCAGCACTTATTTCGCTGCAAAAGTATCTATTAGCAAAATATATTCTAATTTAGAATAATTAAAATATATTTTAGTCGTTAAAATTAACAGCATTCTAACATCTTTTTTAGTACATTTGTTACTCTTAAATCATTATACTATGATAACTTTAAACACATTTTTAGTCATTGGTCCAATGCAAATAGCCTTGGTTGTGGCGATTGTCTTATTATTATTTGGAGGAAAGAAGATTCCAGAATTGATGCGTGGATTGGGAAGCGGAATCAAAGAATTTAAAGATGCTTCCAAGGATGACGATAAATTGGAAGACAAAAAAGAGAAGTAATAGCTTTATATCATAATATAAAAAGCACTCCTAATACGAGTGTTTTTTTTTGTTCAATTATCGCCGTTGTAAGCGAATGTATCCAACACTACACTTCATCGATGAGGTCTATCTTTCATTGACGTCTCCTTTGTCATCTTCTGCCCAATTTAAGAAGTGAAACAACACAATATCGTCATTTCACCACGGTAAAGTCTATACACACAACAATATAAATTGTCTTTTTGGGTTAAGTATTAGTTTTGTTCATGTATCCCATTTTATATGGGCTATTGCATAAAATTTTAAAAAAATCCCCCCATAGGGTTATTCCTATGTAAAAAAATATTAATGAGGCATACTTTACGCAATCGCATCTCGTGTTTTTGTTGTTCTATCCTACTATTTGGTGTCGTTGATGTTTCCGCACAATCTGGTGTTGGAGGAAATTTTGGTGTTGAGGCAAACCTATATTCGGGGGAGCCGAACGCAGGAAATGACGATTGGTTTACCGGGAATTCTGGATTGGGTGTCATTGACGAAAGTAATTTAGTTTCTTTTCAGGGAATAATAAATTCCGGACAGAATACAGTTTTTCAGGCTTCCATGGGGAAGCCCAATTACAGTACCCAAAACGGGAGACTTTGGTATGGGGCTAATTTTGGGCATGATTATATTGCTGAAGAAAATGATAAGACTGCCTTTTCCCAGGGGCGAAATGGTGACAACCCTGCCAATTGGCAAGTAAAACCGTCCAAAATTTCAAAAAAGGCTGATATAGTTGATTCCTTTGTACATGTTCGAAGGGATGGAAGGAATTTAACTGATGACCTATGGGTGACCATGGCAGTTAGTACTTCGGATAATGGGGGAGCCCACTATACGGATGTAGAATTTTATATTGAAGAAATACAATTGGTTGGAAATTCCTTTTCCAACTTTGGCCAGGAAGAAGGTCATACTGCCTGGCAATTTGATAATGATGGAAAGGTTACAACAATTGGAGACCTTGATGTTGGATTCGACTATTCGGGATCTAGCTTAATGAGTTTGGATGTTAGAATTTGGATATCCCGGGAGGATTATTTGGCCAATACGGGATTTACCTATAATAGTTTTGACGGGGAAAGCGGCAGTTCTGTATATGGATATGCACATGTAGACTATGGTCAAAATTCCTTCAGTAAAATAAATAATGCTTCCACAACCGCTCCGCCATGGGGTACTTATAACGATGATTTAACTCCTTCCTCTACCTACGGTAAAGAAGCTTTAGCCGAGGTTGGACTTAATTTTACCGGTTTGGGTTTTGATCCAGCAGTGATATTTGGATTGGATGTTCCAAGTTATTTTCCTTATAGTGCGGTTTTGATAAAAACAAGGGGCTCTTCTTCATTCAGTTCTGGACTAGTAGATTTTGCTGGACCGTATCCTTTCTTGGGAACGGCATATGAAGGGCAATTGGACACTAGTATTCTCAGACCGATTAATTTTGACAGTTGTATGGCTGAGCAAACCATGGCATTGGAGGCCAATTTCAAATCTTCATCGGCGCTCTATTACTGGGAATCGGTAACTCCTGGTATTACTTTTCCCGATGGAAGTACTTCAAAGGAAGGCGTAGGTCTAGATTTGATAGATATTGAAAGCCCTGGAACCTATAGATTAAATATTGCATCATGTTCTGGTTGTTCCCCAGATCCTTCAAAGGCAACGAGCATCACGGTTTATGCCAGTCCTTGTGCCAATGATGACCAAGAGCAGGTAACCCGAAATAAGTCGGTCGTTATTCAAGTATTGGATAATGATATAGACCTCGACAACAATATCAATATAAATTCTATTAGCAATGCAGGACTTTTACAATCTGCCAATGGCACGGTAACTATATCCACCGCCACCGCTGAGATAATGTACACCCCAAATCCTGGATATTTAGGTACAGATACCTTTGAATATAAAATTTGTGATACGGACGGACTTTGTGATGTTGGATTGGTGACCGTTGAGACTTTTGAGGAGATACCACCGCCATTTATTGACTCGGATAATGACGGTATTCTCGACCGTTCGGATCTGGATGATGACAATGATGGTATTCCGGATATTGAGGAGCTAAATACTGTAATCGCTAATTCGCAACCACAATGTGGAGGGGAAACAACTTTAGATTTCAGTGCCAACGCAGTGTTGCTTTCCGGGACGCCCTTGCAACAAGGTGCGGTATATAGAATTCCGAATGTTACCTCAGGAACCGATGCCTTGATTACTATTGTACAGATTTATAATGCCACGGTAACCGAAATCGACAACAATAGTATGGCAAAAGAAGCCTTTAGGCCTTATACGGCTTTTAATTTTGCCAATAAAGACGATCAAGGGCTTATAGAATATAAGATTCGTTTTGTGACTTCAGGGGGTTCAAATCCAGTGGTACTCGATAAAATCTTTATGAATTTTAATGATATTGATGGCACCCATCAATATGGTGAACAGACTTGGAGCTACAACCCCACGAGTTATGTAATTTCAAGTCCAACCGAATTGACAATGTCTACCGACGGAAAATGGGTAATAGGTACCGCTGGTACTACTACCTATCCTACTGGAAGTAATATTGTACCTCAAGTTAATTTTGGGGTAGATTATAATTCAAGATCGGAAATTTCTATCCGTGTAGGTGCTGTGGCAAGGGTTGCTGGTGCTTTCTCTACTCAAAGACAACATAATATAGAATTTGGTTGCGTTACCAACTATATTGATCCCAGAATTTATGGATTGGATAACGATTGGGATGGAGTAACCAACCAATTGGATCTTGATGTTGATAACGACGGTATATATGATGCTGTAGAAGCTGGGCACAACCAAACCCATACCAACGGGGTTGTTGATGGGCCCTATGGCCTTAACGGTTTGGCAGACAGCGTAGAATCAGCTTTAGACAATGGCGTCATCAACTATGTTGTAAATAATACTGATGGTACTACCGGACCGGATTATATGGATACAGACAGTGATGATGACGGTTGTAGTGATGCCAATGAAGCCTATAATAATCCTAATTCAGATCAAGGGGACAATCCATTTTACGGATTAGGAACCCCACCCAAAATCAATTCCAATGGAATAGTAATGGCTGCAACCTATCCCGTCCCAGCCGATGTGGATGGTAATGGAGTATTTGAATTTCAAGAAAATACCGCTCCGTATATCGTGACCCAGCCTATTGATAAATCCATATGTCCTGGGAATGATGCTTCGTTTTCAGTTGTAGCTGCCAATACGGATACATACCAATGGCAATGGTTAAATGGTTCTGTATGGGAAGATCTTTTGGAGAGTGGAACATACAGTGGGACAAAAACCAATGTTCTTGATATTACCAATGCTTTATTGGGCGATAACGGAAATTCGTATAGAGTAGTTATTGGCAACGCTACCCATATCTGTCCTGTGGACGCTTCAACCCCAGTAAAATTAAACGTATTATCTCCGCCAAGTGTAGTTGCCAATGCCTCGGCCACTGCGGTAAATGCAGGGGAAACTGTTGTTTTGACAGGTGCGGGTGCGGATAGTTACATTTGGGACAATGGAGCCTCTGATGGAGCTCCCATCCCTATATTCTCCACCACTGTTTTCACGGTGGTAGGCACAGATGCCAATGGTTGCGAGGGTAGGGACACGATCACTATTGTCGTCAATGGCATGTCCGACCTTAGTCTGACGAAAATTGCTGACATTCCCAATCCCAATATTGGCGAGAAAATAATGTTCTCTTTAACGCTGACCAACAACGGTCCGGAGGAGGCAACAAATGTTATAGTAGAGGATCAAATTCCTGTTGGTTACACCATAAATGCTATAAATGATGGTGGTGTGCTAAATGGTAATAGTATTAGCTGGACTCTTCCAAGTATTGCTATGGGCACTCAGGTCCTTACTTACGAGCTTATAGTAAACGCGCCCACAGGAGCGGTGGATGAATATAAAAATATTGCTCAGATAACATCAGTGGATCAAATCGATCCCGATTCAAGTCCCAATAATGATGATAATGACCAGAGTGAAGATGATGAGGACAGTCATACGATTCCAACACCAACCGTAGACTTAAATGTTAGTAAGACGGTAGACAAACTGGAAACATTTGTTGGCGAAACAGTGACATTTACTATAGACGTAGTAAATAATGGCAACTATAGTGCGTCCAATATTATTATTCAGGATATACTTCCGTCAGGCTATGACCTAATAACTGCCAATAGCAATAATGGTAGTTACAATGCCTCAAGTTCATTATGGGAAATTCCTTTCATTGATATTGCCGGAACAGCTACTTTGCAAATGTTAGTTACCGTATTAAATTCCGGTGATTATACGAACATTGCCAAACTGGTTAAAGTGGATCAATTGGATTCGGAAACTGCTAATGATCAGGATGAGGCCTATGTTTCGGTTGTCCCCATGGCAGATATTAGCTTAAAGAAAACGGTTAATAATAATATGCCCAATGTTGGGGAAGAAGTGGTTTATACTTTGACAGTCACCAATGATGGACCGGATACTGCCACCAATTTGCAAATAACCGATATACTTCCCTTTGGAATTACCGTTGGCAATATTAACGACGGTGGTGTATTAAATGGAAATACGATTATCTGGAACGTTCCAAACTTGGAGATTGGATCCATAGCCCTCACTTATGAGGGGACCATTAATATCCCACAAGGAGTTAATGGAGAATACAAGAATATAGCTCAAATAACCAATGTGGATCAATTGGACATGGATTCCGCTCCCAACAATGACGATAATGATCAAAGCGAGGATGATGAGGACAGTCACACAGTTGGTACGCCTATTGTGGATTTGGAAACTTTCAAAACGGTAGTACCGCAAGAAGGTTATATAGGGGATGAGGTTGTATTTACTGTTAGGGTTATAAACCATGGACCATATGTAGCCTCCCATTTGGGAATAACAGAGGAGCTGCCAGCGGGATATGATTATATTTCCTCAGAAACGGATAATGGTACTTATGATCCAACTATGGGTATTTGGACTATGGATACTTTAGGAATTGAAGAAAGTTCAACACTGGAAATCAAAGCTACTATAACCGAATTGGATGATTATGTAAATGTAGCAACTCTAGCTTATGTTGATCAGTTGGATTTTAGACCTAACAACGACTCTTCTATGGCGAGTATTACCCTCATCGATTTGGAGGTAAAGGAAATAGATGAGGATTGTATGGTAATTTTTAATGAATTTTCGCCGAACAACGACGGATTGAACGATGTCTTCTTTATTGAGTGTATAGAAAGTTATCCAAATAATTACCTGCAGATTTTCAACCGTTGGGGCAAAAGAGTTTTTGAAACCAAAGGATATAAAAATGATTGGCATGGAACAGTATCCAAGACCAATTATATTGGTTCTGATAATAATTTACCGGTAGGCACCTATTTTTATCTCTTGGATTTTGGGGACGGTGTAAGACCGGTTAAAAGTGGATGGCTATACATTAGCCGATAATTTGAAGATTAATTGTAATACGAAAAATAGTTTTTAATGGTTTCCCCCAACATAAGATTTTTAGTACTCCTTTTCTTGCCAATGTTCTATGTGAGCTTTGGACAACAAGAGCCACAGTATACCCATTACAACTTCAATACGATGACCGTAAATGCGGGTTATACAGGTTCCCGCGGCCATTTGACCATTTTGTCGCTTTATAGAAGTCAATGGGCGGGTATAGAGGGCGCGCCAAGCACCATAACGTTCGGTATAGAATCTCCTATTGGATTATTTGACGGGCTCGGACTCTCCATTATACACGATGAATTGGGGCCGTCCCAAGAAACCTATATGGATGGGAACTACGCCCATAATTTAATACTTAATCGAAATGGCGATAGACTTTCACTTGGGTTAAAGGCTGGAATAAAATTTATGAGCCTGGATTGGTCCAAGGGGCGGTATAGGGAGCCCGAAGCAGCATTTAATGAGAATATCAACAGTAGGGTTCTTCCCACCATTGGAGCCGGACTTTTTTATTATACCAACAGGTATTACTTTGGTGTTTCAACCCCTAATATATTGACTGGTAAGCATTATGATGCCATAGCGGAATCTGAAGCTTCCGACCTTGTTCATCTTTATTTAATAGGTGGTTATGTCTTTGATTTAACACCCGATTTAAAATTTAAGCCATCCTTTTTTGTAAAGAATGTTGTAGGAGGTACTGTGTCCATTGATGCTTCGATCAACTTCCTGACATACGAAACTTTAAATTTGGGCGTTAACTATAGACTAGAGGATTCTTTGAGTGCTCTTATCGGTTTTCAAATCAATACAAAAATCAATATGGGGTATGCCTATGATTACAGTATTAACCAACTAAATAATTACAATTCGGGAACCCATGAGATATTTTTTAGATATCAATTGATTTCAAAAGACAAAAAGCTCAAATCCCCTAGATTTTTCTAATTAAACAACCATGAAACAACTTCTAACAGCCTGCTTGCTCTTTCTTGCTTTAATTGGCAGTGCCCAAGGAATTAGGAACAACGTAGCGTCCAATTTGGATGAACGATTTTCGGATATAGATTTAAGCAGTAACGGTAAGTCCAGTTCCACATTGGATTACAACAGGAGTGTTACTCCCGAAAGCTTTAAAAAGAGAGCTGCCTTAAACCATATTAAAAGCAGGACCTTTAAAAATCTTAAAGGGGCGGATGAAGGTTTTTATATTGTCTCCGGTGTATTTTCCGATTTGGGCAATGCTCAAAAACTTGCCCAAAAATTAAAGGGACAGGGTTTTGATGCAGGGTATATTAGTAATACCAATAACGGTCTCAACTATGTTTATTTGGGCAGGTACGATAATTTGGATAAGGCTATTGCCGCCTGTAACTCCAAATTGGACGGTACTTATTCCGATTCATTCTGGTTAATGAATGTTGATAATGGTGGAAAAACCAAAAAAATAGAAATAAGTGGGAATGGTTCTGTTTCATCTCCTATCGCTACTACTGACAATTCTTCTGTTCAAGATGTGAAAGATTATCCTAAGGGGGCTCAATTGCCGGTTCAAGATGAAAAACCTTCCCCTAAAGACAAGAAGTCTTCGCCCAAGGTAGAATTATCCATAGACGAGGTTACCTATGATATGCTTAATCCTGTTAAGGAAGGCGATATGGTAAGTAATAAGGTAAAGGAAAATAAATCAAAGGATAAAGGAAATCCCAATGCTACAAGGCTGATTCAAAAAGCAGATCAATATTTTGATAAGATGTGGTATGCGGAAGCTGCCGAATTATATGAAGAAGCCATAAAAAAGGATCCCAATAATTATTCCTTGGAAATTCTTCAAAAAGCAGGGGATGCCTATTATTATAATACTAATATGGCAAAAGCATATTACTATTATAATATGATTTTCGAAAGATACGAGAACGAAGTTTCCCAGGACCAAATTTTTAAGTATGCCCATACCTTGAAAGGCACCGGTAAGTACGGGAAGTCCAAAAGGATGATGCGTCTTTATGACAAAGAGGTCAAGAATGGCAATGCGGGTTCTAAATTGGACTTCAATGCAAACAAAAAAGAGGCCGTCTTGGATAATATTCTAAATATGGAGCTCAAATTTGGACTTAAAAACTTGGCTATAAATACTAAATATTCTGAATTTTCGCCCATGTTCTATAATGAGGATGAGATTGTATTTGCCTCGGCTAAGGACTCATCCATCTTTAATACCAGACGGTATAAATGGAATAATCAACCTTACCTGGACCTTTACGTATCCAAGGTGAATAAGGAATCACAAGACCTGAAGGAGGCTATAAGGTTTTCAAAGAAGATAAATTCTAAATATCACGAGGCATCGGTAGCTTTTACTCCAGATAATGCAACCATGTATTTCACACGAAACAATTATGGCAAAAAATTAAAAAGATCTATGAACGGTGTGAATCACCTAAAAATTTATACCTCAAAGAAAGTTGGTGGGGAATGGTCTGAGGCAGAGGAAGTGCCTTTTAACAGCGATGAGTATTCCACGGGCCATCCTGCTTTAAGTCCGGACGGAAAGAAGTTATATTTTGTTTCTGATATGCCAGGAACCATAGGGGAAACGGATATTTTTGTGGTTGATGTTTTGGGTGACGGAATTTATTCCGAGCCTAAAAACCTAGGGCCGGAAATAAATACGGAACAAAAGGAAATGTTTCCTTTTATTAACGATAAGAAATTGTACTTCGCTTCCAATGGCCATGTAGGACTTGGCGGATTGGATGTTTACGAGGTGGCTTATGATGAGGAAGGATTCAAGGAAGTGGTTAATATGGGACAGCCCATTAATAGTAATAAGGATGATTTTTCCTATATCGTTAATGAAGAAGACCAAAAAGGATATTTTGCTTCCAACAGACGTGGCGGTAAAGGGGATGATGATATATATTCTTTTGAAAGACTAGTACTTGAAGAGGTGGTGAAGAACGCCATTTCAGGGGTAGTTACAGAACTAATTACGGGTGATCTTATGCCGAAGGCGTTGGTGACACTATTGGATGAGAATAATATTAAATTAAAGGAAATGGTCACGGAGGATGACGGTTCCTTTGTATTTGAAGATTTGGATTCCAATACCAAATATACCGTAAAGACTACTAAAAGTGAATTCTTTGAAAATATAGTGACGGCAGAAACCAAGGAAAATGAAGTCGTAAATGTGGATGTTACGATGAAGAAGTTAAAAGAGCTCATAGCAATTGAAGACGGAATTAAAAAGCTTAAGACTGATATGATTTTCTTCGATTTTGATAAATCGTATATAAGGAAAGATGCTTCATTGGAGCTTGATAAATTGGTACAGGTGATGACAGAGTACAAAGACATGGTAATCAAGATTGAATCCCATACCGATTCCAGGGGTCCCGATGTATACAACAAATACTTGTCGGACAAGAGGGCCAAATCATCAAGAGCCTATCTTATTTCCAAGGGTATTTCTGCAGACCGTATTGAAAGTGCAATTGGATATGGAGAAGAACGTTTGATCAATGAATGTGGAAACGGTATTCGCTGTAGTAGGGAAAAACACGAACTAAATAGACGTTCAGAGTTTATAATAGTTAAGATGTAATATTTGTTCACACACGAAATTACTAACATCAAAACCGCCTTTCTTATATGGAATAGGCGGTTTTTTAATTACTATTGGCCCAATTAACCTAAATAATATACCGTTAAGTATAATAATATATGTTGACAGGCCGCAAAATGAAGTTGCACCAAATCATCTCAAAGAAATTTTTGAATGATCATAGGTCTATATCGCATGTATGTTATTGCAATTCAAGCATATTATTTAATTAAGGGATTTCTTCCAATTTCTATGTACGCAGGGTTAAGTGTATTAAGCCACGGGGTTCAAATTAAAGCCAATGATTAATGGTGAAACCCATTTTCACAACAAGCTGGGGTCTATTTACAACAAAAAAGTCCGATGAAATACCTAACTATCGGATTTTGAGTTATATATAATAGTAATCAACCAAATAACCAAACCAAAAATCATGAAAAACGTTCAGTTAATTCGAGAAATTTATTTAGAAGCATTTAGAAGTATGGGTCATGCCTTTGTAAAGTCCTATTTTAAGTTAATGAGCTGGTTTTGTTTTGTAAGCTTCATAATCGTACTCTATGCTTTTGTATTCAGAATTACTACGGGCTTCGCCTTTGATTAAACCAATAACCAACCAAACTAAGAAACGCCCTAAAGGGCGTTTTTTTATTTTCCGCCAACTTTTAATATTCCCCAGCACTCATGTTAATTGCCTATCAATAGCCAGGTATATATTTTGGTCGTTACATTCCTCATAAATGCTTTATGACTGAAAATGAAAACCATATCCGAGGCTATTTTTATTGGTTTTAATGAGTGTTTTTCAAAATAGCCTGATTGATATACTGAAAAAAAAATAGGGCCCGTGAAGGGCCCTATTCGTAGTTATTTATTTTGTAGACGTTATTTTTCAATATCCGTGAACTTCACTGTTTTTAAAATAGCTTCAAGCTGGAACATATCGTCTCTTTTTTCAGTAGCAGGCGCAAATACAAACCCTTCAATGACCACTTTCCTGTTATTTTTGTCGTCGTTAATGATGTAGGTCAGAAAAGGTCCCGCCATAGGATAACCACTTATTTCCCATATTCCTCTAACTTCAGCGGCCTTTCTGCCTGAAATTTCCACTGGAAAAACATAAGGGGCAAAAGCTTTTTCGGTCATCATAAAGGTTGTTTTTCCCGGAACATCAGGTCCTGGAATATATTGTTTTCCTATAGAATCGCGCATAGCCACTATATCCTTAACAAAGGTAGAATCGTTTTTAAAATAGTTATTTGGAACATCGTAGGCAATAATATTCATACTACCTTTTTGTATCTGTCTGTCGATCCAAATAAAATTATTTTCCTGTTTTCCTACCTTGTATATGGAGGGCAAGGACAAGGTAATCCCTAATTTGTCGTTCAATACGGTTTCCTTGCTAAGCGATTTTAAAAATCGTTTTTGCGATTCTTGGATTTCAACTTCCTTAAAGGCTTCAATGATCTCATCGGCCTTGGAATCCAAATTTGAAATAATTTCTTCATCCGTGCTACCCTTGACAACACCCACCTTTTGTGGAGTGGCATAAACATCGGTTTTAATGTGGGCAAGGCTCAATGTATCCTGAGCAACAAAAAGTACAGATCGTGTTTGTAGAATAGATCCAGAAAAGACCTTTGGTGGCATTTGGTTAATGGTAAAAAGAGGTTCCTCCCAGGAAAGGCCCAAAACTGGGGCCGCAAAATGCTGTCTTACGCGGTCTCCAACTTTTCCTTCCCATAGCTCATTGTCCATTACTACGGCTAAAGAGTTTATAGCACCAATGGATTCTGGAAGGTATTTCTTTTTCTCTTTTTCTCCACATGAGCCAAGAATTAAAGAAATTAATAATACTAGTGTCCCAATTTTTTTCATACAGTTGTTTATTTACGATGAACAATCGCACAATTTTAGTCTTGTGCCCGGTTTAATGTCGTTACCACTAATACCGTTCCATTTTCGTAAATTATCTATACTAATTCCAGGATATTTTTTAGAAATGGTCCAAAGAGAGTCTCCGCTTTTAACCGTATGCACCTTAGCACCTGCTGCAGCCACCGAATTTGTTGAGCTAGTGCTTGTATTTGTCGAGGTTGAAGAGGAAGGAATTTTTCTTGGATAAATGGTCAACCGTTGTCCTATTCTTAGGTTATTGCTTCTTAGTCCGTTCCAACTTTTAATCTGACTAACACCCACTCCGTATCTTTCGGCTATTTTTCCTAGAAAATCCCCACTCCGAACCTTGTATCTTATCTGATCTTGGGACTGAACAACTTGAGGTAAGGATTCTTCCTTGGATTTTATTTGATTTTCCACATGGGCATAGATTGCATCTTCATTGGTAACAAATTTCCCCAATGCATCTATAGGAAGTCGAAGCGCATAATTCTTACCCTTGACATAGGGAATAACCTTTAATTTATAGGCGGGATTCAATAATAGTAATTCCTCTTCGCTTACGTCTACCAATTCTGAAATTTGATTAAAAGTAATAGTACTCTTAACATGTACCGTATCCGTTTCAAAATAAGGACGTTCCGCAACTTGTGTGGTAAATCCATGTTCTTCCGCATATTCAAAAATATACATGGTGGCTAGAAATGCAGGTACATATCCTGCAGTTTCCCTTGGAAGATTTCTTCGAATATTCCAGTAATTCTTATAACCCCCTGATCTTCTGATAGCCTTGTTTACGTTGCCAGGCCCGGAATTATATGCTGCCAAAGCTAAATCCCAATCGTTAAAAATACCGTGTAGTTTTTTAAGATATAAACTGGCGGCCTTGGTTGAATTAATGGGATCGCTACGTTCATCCACATAACTGCTCACATCCAAGTCGTACATTTTTCCGGTACCGTACATAAATTGCCATAGCCCGGTAGCACCCACCCTGGAACGTGCCCTCGGATTTAGGGCTGACTCCACAATTGCCAAATATTTGAGCTCCAAGGGTACATCTTGGTTGTCCAATTCCTGTTCGAACAAGGGAAAATAGAATTGACTTATGGTCAACATCCTGCTCATCATATCCCTTTTCCGCGTTAGAAAGTATCGTATTACATTCTCCAAAGAAGGGTTGTAAACAATATTAAAGGGTGTTTTTTGGTTCAAGATTTCCAATCTCGCCTTTAAGGTATCCGTGTCTACATTAAAATGATATACTGAATCTATCTCAAGAGTGGTAATGTCTTGGTAAATGGAATCGAAAAGAGAGGAACTGTCGTACAATTCCTTCATCCATAGGCTATCGAACTTGGCAGCTTCTGGGTGATCCTTCAAATCGTATTTTTTTTGCCCTTTTACTAAAACCAATGGGTTGTCCTGAATATCATCCTTGGCTTCCATGGATTCCATCTGCTCCGCACCCTCCATATCCATTGCAGTGGTATCAGCAGGAATTTCCTTTGCTTTTAAAATGCTACGGCTAAGTTTATTCGAGGGGATTGAATCTATTTCCTGTGCTACGCCTGTAACCAAGAAACCCATAGACAAAACGCCCAATAATATATTTTTGGATATATTCATAAGGTTTGTTTTTTAAGCGGGGCAAACTAAAATCGTGATTTTTTTCTGAACTATGAAATTTAATTTTCGTTAGCTCGTTAAAAATCAATTAACCCATACTATTTAACGGTAATTTTAGGCCAATATTGCTGCTATTCCCGGTAGTGTTTTGCCCTCTAGGCTCTCTAACATCGCACCTCCACCAGTAGAAACATAGCTTACCTTATTTTCAAAACCGAATTGCTTAACGGCGGCGACCGAATCACCACCACCAACTAATGAAAACGCTCCCTTTTGGGTTGCTTCATCAATATAATTGCCAATGGCAATGGTACCCTTTGCAAAGTTTTCCATTTCAAAAACGCCTATAGGACCATTCCATAGTATGGTTTTGGATTTAAGGATTACTTCCTTAAATATTTCCAAGGTTTTAGGACCTGCATCCAATCCTTGCCAACCCTCTGGAATCTCGTCGGAATTGACCACTTTGGTTTTGGCATTATTGTTAAAATCATCAGCAGCCAAAACATCAGCAGGGATATGTACCTCTACCCCTTTTTTCTTGGCTTGGTCAAGAATTTCCAAGGCCAATTCCATTTTGTCATCTTCACAGATGGAATCCCCAACCTTTCCGCCTTTGGCTTTAACGAAAGTATATGTCATTCCACCACCAATAATAAGATGGTCTACCTTATCAAGAATATTTTCGATAATCGTAATTTTCGAGGAGACTTTTGCACCTCCCAAGATTGCGGTCACAGGTTTTTCACCTGTTCGCATTACTTTTTCTATGGCTTCTATTTCTTTGGCCAACAAGAACCCAAAACATTTCTTTTCTGGAAAAAATTGGGCAACTATAGTTGTGGAGGCATGGGCCCTATGGGCAGTACCAAATGCATCGTTTACATAAATATCCCCTAATTTGGACAATTGTTCTGCGAAATTTTTATCTCCTTTTTCCTCTTCAGCATGAAATCTTAGGTTTTCCAACAAAAGAACTTCACCAGTTTTTAGTTCGGCAACCGCCTTTTCTGCAAGAGGTCCAGTGCTTTCCTCAACAAATTTCACCGTTATTCCAAGTACTTCCGATGCCTTGTTGCAGATGTGTTTTAAAGATAGATCGGGATTTACTTTTCCGTCAGGCCTTCCTAAATGGCTCATTAACACGGCACTTCCGCCATCTTCCAATATTTTAATGATGGTAGGCTTTGCAGCTTCAATTCTATTGTCGTCGGTTACATTAAAATCCGCATCCAATGGAACATTAAAATCTACCCTTATTAATGCTTTTTTACCTTTAAAATTAAAATCTTTGATGGTTTTCATTAGCCATTTTGTTTTAGAGAGTGACAAATGTAAAGATTTATAGGTAGCGATTAAAGAGACTGTTCCAATTATTTACGTGGTTCTTTTCCCAATTTTCATTTTTATGTCTTAAATGGTTGTAGCTCAGTTTTATTTTAAAGGTGCCAATTGGAAAAGAAAAGTTGTTGATTCCCATATTTTCCTTTGCCCTTTCAACAAATAGTTTTCAGATAAAAACCGCTATATTTGAACCATGTTATTCAAGGATATTTTGGGGCTTTCCCATATAAAGAATCATTTGGTTTCCAGTGCAGATGCTGGTCGTATTCCACATGCACAGTTATTTGTTGGCCCTGAAGGCTGTGGTACCTTGCCTATGGCCCTGTCTTATGTGCAGTACTTGCTTTGTGGGAACAGTAATGGAGAAAATAATAATGGCAATAGCGCCTGTAATACAAAATTTAACTCCTTGTCCCATCCCGATGTTCATTTTGCCTTTCCGGTATCCAATTCGGACAAAGTAAAAAGTCACGCCGTAAGTGATCATTATTTGGAGGAATGGCGTCAATTTATCAAGGAACAACCTTACGGTAATCTCTTTGATTGGTATAAATTAATTGGGATTGAAAATAAACAAGGACAGATTGGTGTGGACGAGGCGCAGGATGTTGTAAAAAAACTTTCCTTAAAATCATATGAAGGAGGGTATAAGGCCCTAATTATTTGGATGGCCGAGAAAATGAATACCTCTACGGCCAACAAACTCCTTAAGTTGATAGAGGAACCACCGGATAAAACTGTAATGATTCTAATTGCGGAGGATGAAGAGCAAATTATACAGACGATACGGTCCAGGTGCCAAATATTACATTTTCCTCCTTTGGCCGAAGAAGCTATTTCACAAGCCCTTATAAATAAAGGGATTGCAAAGGAGGATGCCCTCAGGATATCGCATGAAGCCAATGGCAATTATAACAAGGCCTTGGATTTCATGAACAACGATTCTGAAGATTTGGTGTTTGAAAAGTGGTTTGTGCAGTGGGTACGAAGCGCTTTTAAGGCCAAGGGGAACAAGGCCGCAATCCATGATCTTATTTCTTGGAGCGAAGTTGTGGCCAAAACGGGTAGGGAAACCCAGAAAAAATTCTTGAATTATTGCATGTCCGTCATGAGGCAAGCCCTTTTGATCAACTATAATACCCGCGAATTGGCTTTTATGAGGATTCACGTAGAGGGATTTCAATTGGAAAAATTTGCGCCTTTCGTTCATGAAAACAATATTCTATTAATCGTTAAGGAATTGGAGGATGCCATTTATCACATTGAAAGAAATGGTAATTCTAAACTAATACTGATGGATCTATCCATAAAATTAACGCGATTACTACACAAAAAAGCTGCTTAAAGAATCTGTATAACCTCAAACCTTTTACCATGACCAACTTAATGACATATCCCACTGAATTACTTTTACTTCTTTTTGTAATCATAACTTTTCTACAGAGTGCCCTCGATAAAATCATGGATTGGAAGGGCAATTTAGCTTGGTTAAAAGAGCATTTTTCCAAAACGCCTTTTAAGAATATGGTGCCCATGTTATTGGGGACTGTGCTGGTGACAGAAATTGTCGCAGGTCTACTTTGTTCTATAGGATTCTATCAGCTTCTCGCAGCTGGGGAGGGTTCCATAGCCTTTGTGGGAGCCATTTTGGCTTGCCTTGCTTTATTAATGTTGCTGCTAGGCCAGCGAATAGCCAAGGATTATGATGGTGCTCGAACCATTGCTATTTATTTTGTACCGGCCATTTTTCTAGTTTTTTTGTTGCAATCTTAAAATCGATTTTCGAAGGAAGGTTTTATAGGTATTTCTTTTGTGGCGAATGAAGATCCATTGGATAATTTCATTCCAAAACCACACCCTATTTATGTCATTTGGGCCTGGGAAACTACTTGTATCCAAATTAGGAGAATATTCATGGCAATAAGGCCAAACATACGGCCTAGTCGGTTTTATGGCTATTATCCATAGGGTAAGGGTGGTAGAAATCGGGTATATGGGATTATGGATTCGATGAAATGCGATAAAAGGGACAATTCAACTAGATAGGATGGGGATTACGGACCAGGCAGTTTGTAAAATAAGGTTTAATTAAGATTAATTTTTTTAAAATCGAAGGGTTATGGGTAATTTTGAACTTATTACTTAACGGTTGTTTGTATGTTATTATACACTTCTGATAAACTACGACATTAATGAATTTATCGGAACTTGAATCAAAATCGGTTGGACTGGTATTGTCCGGAGGCGGTGTAAAAGGCATGGCGCATATAGGTATGATTCAAGCGCTGAATGAATTTGGAATTAGTTCCCATGCGGTTTCTGGCACCAGTGTAGGGGCCTTGATCGGAGCCCTGTATGCCAATGGCAACTCGGTTACGGAAATGCTACAATTTTTTAAGGAAACACCTCTCTTCCGTTATCATTTTATGACGATTTTAAAGCCGGGTCTATTGGACACGGAAAGGTATTTTGACCTATTGGCTAGATATTTACCTGAAGGTACTTTTGAGTCGTTGCAACGCAAGCTCTATGTCGTGGCCACGGATTTACAAAAAGGTGATGAAAAAATATTTTCCCAAGGGGAATTAATTAAACCGCTATTGGCCTCTGCCGCCCTACCTCCCGTTTTTAGTCCTGTAGAAATTAAAGGACGCTTATATGCAGATGGAGGTATTATGAACAATTTCCCCTATGATGAAGTGGCTACTACTTCAGATTTTATAATAGGCAGTAATGTCTCTGGAATAAAGGAAATCCCTAGGGAAGGAATAAAATCATCCTTACAATTGGCCAATAGAACTACTTCCTTAATGATCTATGCTATTAATAGGAACAAAGTGAACAAATGCGATTTAATATTTGAACCCCGGGCCTTGGAACTTATTGGTATATTGGACAAAAAGGGAATTGAAAAAGCATATAATATAGGCTATGAGCATGCGGTGAGAGTAATCCGGCAAACTTTTAGTGTATCTTAAATTTGTTTGCCATGGGATTATTTTCTGCTGGAGGTATTTCAGGAAGGTGAATGTTCAGGGTAGGTTAAGGTAAAAAAGGCTTTTAATCGGATATCCCTAGAAACTTTTCTTATTTCTTAAGTTGAGATAGTAGAATTTTCAATTTTGCCTACTGCCTACTGCCTACTGCCTACTGCCTACTGCGATATTCTCAGTTCTGATCTGATGACAATTTTTAAAGTGCTCTATTTACACATCATCATAATCCACCGTAAGGGTAGGCGTTGTCGGGTGCGCCTGACAAGTTAAGATCAAGCCTTCGGCTATTTCGCCATCCGTCAGTATTTGGTTTTTTACCATATCTGCTTTTCCTTCCTTAATGCGTGCAATACAACTACTGCAAACTCCACCTTGACAGGAATATGGAGCATCTATATTCTCTTTTAAAACGGCATCAAGTACCAAGGTGCCTTTGTCCATAGATATAGAGAATTCCTCATCATCTACAATAACCTTGAGTTGGGTTTTCCCTTCCAGCTTTTCTGGTAGTTCATCTTTGATCTCCGTTGAGGTGAATAATTCAAAATGGATTTTATCTTCGGAAATGCCTTTCTCCTTTAAATTTTCGGTTACCAACTGAATCATTGATTCGGGACCACACAAATAGTAATCGTTAAAATCAAGATTTTTATGTTTGTTTTTAAGCACGTAATTTATAGTGGAGGCCTCTATACGCCCAAAAATAGATTCATCCTCCTGCGTCTGACTCAAAATAAAATAGATGTGAAATCTATTGGTGTATTCCAATTGTAGCTTAACCAAATCGGTATAGAACATGGTTTCTTTATAGGATTTATTCCCATAAACCAGTACAAAGTTGTTCTTGGAATTGGATTCCAATACGGTTCTGGCAATACTCATAATGGGGGTAATACCACTACCAGCGGCAAATGCCACGATGTTTTTAGGATTCGTAGAGGGTTTAAAAACAAATCGGCCTTCCGGCGGCATTACTTCCAATACATCCCCGACCTTAAGTTTGTTGTGGGCAAAATCTGAAAATCCTCCCTTGTCTACTTTTTTAACACCAATCGTGATGCCATCATATTTGGGAGAAGAACTAATGGAATAGGCCCTGCGCAATTCCTTGCCCTTTATTTCCTTTTTAATGGTAATGTATTGACCAGCGGTAAACGCAAAGGTCTGTATCAATTCTTTGGGAATGGCAAAAGTAATTGCAACTGAGTTTGGTGTAAGCGGTTTAATTTTTTGAACCGTAAGCGAATGAAAGTGGGCCATATTAAATCTTTGGTGCAAAATTAAACAAAGCAAGCAGGATTTAAAACGGGATTTCAAAAAAATGCAGGTTGTTTGTAACAAATACCCTAATTTGTATCCATTAGATATAACTATCTGTATAATATGTTAAAGCACTTTCTTACGCTTGAATGGAAATCTTTTTTTAGATCCGCCTCTTTTAAAGCCAATCTTGCCATAAAGATTTTCATGATTTTTGGGGCACTCTATTTTATGGTCGTGTTCCTTGGCCTAGGAATAGGGGCATTTTATATCATTGAAAAGCAAGGTTGGGGGGATCCACTATTGATTGTCAACCAGTTCATGATCTATTATTTGGTAATAGATCTATACATAAGGTACATGTTGCAGAAAATGCCAATTACCAATATTAAACCCTTGCTTTATCTGCCAGTAAAAAAGAGTCAGGTGGTTGCTTATTCATTGGGGAAAACGGTAGTTTCATTTTTTAATTGGTCGCATGCTTTTTTCTTTGTGCCCTTTTCCATAGTGCTTTTGATAGAGGGTTACTCGCCCATAGGAGTCATTGGTTGGCATTTGGGAATTATGGCACTGTTTTATTGCAATAATTTCATAAATGTATTGGTCAACAATATGGACAATGTTTTTTATACCCTTCTTGGAGTAGTTCTAGTACTGGGTGCATGTCAGTATTATGAACTGTTCAATATCACCGTGTATACATCCCCATTTTTTAAGGCACTTTACGAGATGCCTTGGATGGCGTTTTTGACATGGGGATTACTGATATCACTTGCTTCATCGGCCTATATTTATTTTAAAGGACATGTGTATCTGGATGCCGGACTGGCCGGAAAGAAATCTTTAGCAAAAACAGAGGACTATGCCTGGCTGAATCGTTTTGGGAATTTGGGTACGTTTTTAAAGAACGATATAAAATTGATAAGAAGGAACAAGCGGTCCAAAACCTCCGTAATTATGAGTTTTTTCTTCATTTTCTATGGATTACTCTTCTTTACGGGGGGTATAGAAGCCTATGACGGACCGGTATGGAAGATATTTGCCGGGATTTTTATTTCAGGGGGGTTCTTGTTTAGTTTCGGTCAGTTTGTTCCCAGTTGGGACAGCGCTTATTATCCCCTAATGATGAGCCAGAATATAAGGTATAGGGAATATTTAAGTTCAAAATGGTATTTAATAATTATTGCCACTATCCTAAGTACCATTTTGGCTTCCTTTTATATTTATTTTGGATGGGACGCCTATTTGGCGGTCATTGTAGGGGCCATTTATAATATTGGGGTTAATTCCTATTTGGTTTTGTGGGGCGGGGCCTATATTAAAACACCCATCGATTTAACATCCAATAAAAAGGCATTTGGGGATAAGCAGGCTTTTAATTCAAAAACCTTATTGTTGACCTTGCCCAAGTTAATTTTGCCCTTGGGGGTATATGCCCTTGGACATTATTTAATTAGTCCAACCGCAGGCTATATTTTTGTGGCAATGGCAGGCATAATAGGATTCGGATTTAGAAACAAGGTGTTTGCCATGATAGAGTCCATCTATAAGAAGGAAAAATATAAGACCCTTGCGGCCTACAAACAAAAATCATAAAAAGAAAGATATCTATGATTACAGTCCAAAACTTAACAAAAAAGTACGGGGAATCCATTGTACTGAATATAGAGAACTTGGAAATTCCAAAAGGACAGAGCTTTGGTTTAGTAGGAAATAATGGGGCTGGAAAGACGACTTTTTTTAGTCTAATGCTCGATTTAATTCAGCCGACTACGGGGCACATCAGTAATAACGGTGTTCAGGTAGATGCGAGCGAGGCATGGAAACCCTTTACTTCGGCCTTTATTGATGAGACATTTTTGATTGGGTATTTAACACCAGAGGAATATTTTTATTTCATCGGGGAACTACGAGGTCAGAACAAGGCGGATGTGGACAATCTGTTGTCCGGATTTGAAGATTTTTTTCATGGGGAAATCTTGGGGCAGAAAAAATACCTTAGGGACCTGTCCAAAGGAAATCAAAAAAAGGCCGGTATTGTAGCTTCTTTCATAGGTAATCCTGAAGTAATTATTTTGGATGAACCTTTCGCCAATCTGGACCCTACTACCCAAATAAGGCTAAAAGGGATTATAAGGGAATTGGCCGCCAGTAAAGAAGTGACCGTTTTGGTGTCCAGTCACGACCTAATACATGTTACCGAGGTTTGTGAACGAATTGTGGTGCTCAGTAAAGGGGAGCAGGTAAAGGATATCCAGACCTCCAAGGAAACCCTAAAAGAGTTGGAAGTTTTTTTTGGGGGATAAATTATCATGGGGCTCTAATGGCCTTATCAATCACAGCTCTTCACGCCATCCGGCCTTAATACGATTTAGAGCCCGTTTCTAGTTTGGCAACGGGAAGTTGTCTTTATTGCAAAGTATTTTGCCCCCTGGTCATTTCTTTGGGCTGGTCCGGAATACTCCTTCAACTAAAAATAATCTGGTTATTATCGACCAACTGCATAATAATCTGGTCGTTTTTAAGTTAAGGATACGTACGAATACATAGAATTTTGAAGCTTCGCAATAGACTTATATTTTCAGTTGTTTTTGGAGGATTGGTTTTTAATGCCTGTTCCACCAAGAAAGACGCCTTATTAAATCGTAATTGGCACGCCCTTAATACCAAGTATAATACCCTGTATAACGGTAATATTGCTTTTGAGGAAGGACGCGAGGAACTCAATGCCATTTATCAGGACAACTACTGGGAGATATTGCCCGTAGAGCGGCTGGAGGTCACCGAGGATATAAAATTGGATTCCGAAGACAATAACCCTAATTTTCTTATAGCCGAGGAAAAGGCAACCAAAGCCATACAGAAGCACAGTATGGATATTAAGGATGAGGAGCGTAACCCTCAGACCGATGAAGCCTTTTTACTGTTGGGGAAGGCCAGGTACTTTGACCAGCGTTATATGCCCGCCTTGGAATCCTTCAATTATATCCTAAATAAATATACGCAGAGCGATAAGCTGAACGAAGCAACTATTTGGAGGGAGAAGGTAAATATTCGTTTGGAAAATGAGGAACTTGCACTTAGAAATTTAAAGCGATTAATAAAACAGGAGCGTTTAAGCGATCAGGAATATGCTGATGCCCGTGCCATGATGGGTCAGGCTTACATCAACCTTAAGATACAGGATACGGCCATTCAGCAATTGAAGATTGCTTCGGTCTACACCAAAAAGAATCCGGAAAAAGGCCGTTATTTATATATCATTGGTCAACTGTTCAATCAATTGGGACATAAGGACAGTGCCAATTATGCCTTTGACAAGGTAATTGCCCTGAATAGGAAATCGCCTAGGGTCTATATGATCAATGCCCATCTTCAAAAGATTCAGAACACAGACCTTACCGATGAAAATAGGGAGGAAATGTATGAGTATCTTACGGAATTGGAGGAAAATAGGGAGAATAGACCTTTCTTGAATAAAATATACCGTCAGGTGGCAGAGTTTCATTTGGCCACTAAATCCGATAGTCTGGCTTTGGTCTATTATAACAAATCCATACGTGCCACTCAGAATATGCCGCAATTGAACGCTTTGAACTACGAAAATCTGGCAATCTATAATTTTGACCAGAATGGTTATAAAGCTTCCGGAGCATATTATGATAGTGTGTTGCAGAATTTAAATGAGAATACCAAAAAGTTTAGGGAGGTTAAAAAAAAGCTGGACAATTTGGAAGATGTAATAAAGTATGAAGAGGTGGCTCAGTATACGGATAGCGTAATTACTCTTTATGAGTCTTCCATTGAGGATAGGGTAACCTATTTTGAGGATCATATTGCCAAATTAAAGGAGGTGGCCGAGAAAGATAAAAAGAAGGAAGAAAGTATGGCCAATGCAGGTTTTGCAGCCTTTAGTAAAAGCAAGGGAGGCAAGGAGAACAAGGGCAAGTTTTATTTTTATAATATAACCGCATTGGGATATGGAAAGAACGATTTTAAAACTAGATGGGGGAAGCGAAATTTAGAGGATGATTGGCGATGGTCCAATAAGGTTAAATCGCAGAATCTTGAAGTTAGTGAAGGTAATTTGGCCAATTCAGGGGTGAAAAATGTAGCTGCCGTGGGTGAGGATCAAAAATACAGTGTTGAATTCTATTTAGGTCAAATACCTACAGACCCCAAGGTGATAGACAGTTTAAAAACCGAACGTAATTTTGCCAATTATCAATTGGGCTTGATCTATAAGGAAAAATTTAAAGAGAATCTTCTGGCAGCCGGCAAATTGGAAAGCGTATTAGCATCCAATCCTGAAGAAAGGTTGGTAATTCCATCCAAATACAACCTTTACAAGATATACGAGCAATCTGGCAGTTCTTTGGCAACTGATATGAAGTACGATATTATTAAGAACCATCCTGAATCCAGATATGCGGAAATCCTCCTAAACCCTCAGGCCGTTTTAACAGGTAGCGCGGATAGTCCGGATGCCAAGTACCAGAGATTGTACAAACTATTCCAAGATCAGGAGTTTTTACAAGTAATTACCGGGGCCGAAGAAAATATAAGTACCTATACCGGTGATCCCATTGTTCCTAAATTTGAAATGCTGAAGGCAAATGCCATTGGTAGGCTACAGGGGTTCGATGATTTTAAGGAAGCATTAAATTATGTAGCCCTTAACTATCCCAATAATCCGGAGGGGAAAAAGGCACAGACTATGGTGGCTGAACAATTGCCAAAGTTGGAGCCCAAGGTGTTTTCTGTTGAAACCGGATCTACAGGTTCGGGAAATTGGAAAGTAGTCTTTCCACTTAAAATTAGGGACGATAAAAAGGCACTTAGACTAAAGGAACTTTTGGAAAAATCTATAAGTGACCTCAAATATAAGAACAAGGTTTCAAAAGATATATACAACCTTGAAGATCAGTTTGTAGTGGTTCATGGTTTTAAATCCAAGGACTTTGCCTTAGGTTACGCCGAATTGATAAAAAACAACAAGGATTACCGAATCGGTGATGAGAATTTCGTAATTTTATCTAACAACTATAAAATAATACAAGTACATAAGAATATAGCAGATTATAAAGCGCAACAGTAAACCCCAAAACCTTAACAAAATGTTTTCAGATAACAAAAAACCTCGTGTTATGACAGAATTAGGCGGACAACCCAACAGAATTGAAAAAAATACTAGAATCAAAGGAGATATAGTCTCTGAAGCGGATTTTAGGATCGATGGAAAATTGGACGGCAATGTAAAAACTTCAGGAAAAGTAGTCATCGGTATCGATGGTTATATTCATGGCAAAGTGGAGTGCGTCAATGCCGATATTGAGGGTAATTTTAATGGAGAATTGATCGTCTCCGATCTTTTGTCCCTAAAGTCTTCTGCTGTTATCGAGGGTACTGTAACGGTATCCAAATTAGCTGTGGAACCTGGTGCCACCTTTAACGCTGCCTGTACAATGAAGGGTAAAGAGGGTAAGAGCTCTATAAATACACCAACAAAACATTCAGTAACTTCCAATGAGCCAGCAAAAGCCTCCTAAAAATAACAACGGTTTAAAAAATGCCGCCTTGCTTTCTGGCATTGCCTTGGAAATGGGCGGAATTATTTTTTTATCGGCCAAGGGAGGAAAATGGTTGGACGACTATTTTGAAATGGAGTCCAAGACCTTTCTTATTGTACTTACTTTATTGGGGGTCGCCATTGCAATTTATTTGGTTTTACAGCAGTTGAAACGCATAAAGTATTAATGTCCAAGCATAAATTTCTTTTTACTTTTTACCTTTCCTTGGTGCTTTTGAGCTTCTTGGTGTTTTGCCTTCACATCCTGGTACTTTATTTATTTGGTTTTCCCTTGTTCGACCATATGATTGTTTTGGCTTATTTGCTAAATATGGTACTGGCCTTGATCATATTTTCTGCACTTTATTGGTTTCGGGTTAAATACAGAGATCAAATTGGTTTTCTTTTTCTCGGAGGAAGTATGCTCAAGTTTTTGTTTTTCTTCATCGCTTTTTATCCGTTCTATAATGCGGATGGAAAGATGGAATCCTTGGAGTTTACATCTTTTTTTGTTCCCTATTTCGTATGCCTACTTTTGGAAACATTGTTTACTGCCAGAATGTTAAATAGTTAGCTTCAATTTTGTTTTCTGAACAGCTTTTAAATTATGGTCTAAAATAAACCGATTAATGCTTTTTTCTTTTTGAGATAAAAGCGTACATTTGCACGGATTTTTTGAGACCGATATTTTAAGCGATATGCAAAAACCATTTTACGTTAAAGTTCTTTTAGTTGTTACACTTCTTCTGGGTATCAATGCTTTCGCACAGGAAAAGGACCATTCATCCAGCGAAGAAAAAGGAAGTCTAAAATCCGAAATCAAGGAATTTATTGGACATCACTTGTTGGATTCCCACGATTTTACCCTTTTTACCATAGATGAAGAAAATAATGAGCACGTTGGTTTTCCGTTGCCTGTAATTTTATGGGACAACGGCCTAAAAGTGTTTTCTTCCTCAAAATTTCACCATGGGGAATCCGTGGCAGAAGTGGACGGAAATTATTACGCCCTTTACCATGGTAAAATTGTAAAGACCGATGCCGAAGGGACCATCAATTACGATGATGAACACCATGCAACCAATGTAAAACCATTGGATTTTTCCATTACAAAAAACGTAGTCTTTATATTTTTAGTGGCTGCATTAATGTTGTTCTTGTTCGCAAGAATGGCCAAGTCTTATAAGTCCAGTGCTATGCCAAAGGGTGTAGGGCGTTTGTTAGAGCCTATTATACTTTATATACGTGATGATATTGCTATTCCAAATATTGGGAAAAAGCATTATAAGAAATACATGAGCTATTTGTTAACTGTGTTTTTCTTTATTTGGATCATTAACCTTTTGGGGCTTACTCCTCTAGGGGTAAACGTTACCAACAATATAGCGGTAACTTTTGCTTTGGCAATCCTTACCTATTTGATTACTACGTTTACCGCAAACAAGAATTACTGGAAACATATTTTTTGGATGCCGGATGTTCCTGTCTTTATGAAGATTGTCTTGGCTCCGATTGAACTTTTGGGAACTTTTATTAAGCCATTCTCCTTAATGATTCGTTTGTATGCGAACATCACGGCAGGTCACGTGGTCTTAATGAGTATTTTGGGAATGATGTTTATCTTCAAAAACTGGATCGGAAGTCCATTGTCATTTGGTTTGGCATTTGCACTTTCTTTGTTGGAGTTGTTGGTAGCGGCTTTACAGGCCTATATTTTTACGATGTTATCCGCGCTATATTTTGGATCGGCCGTTGAGGAACATCATGATCACTAATAAGTAGAATGTTTAATAATTAATTATATATATTATGGAAATCCCAACTATTGTAGGAGCTGGTTTGATTGTTATCGGTGCTGGTTTAGGTATTGGTAAAATTGGTGGTTCTGCTATGGACGCCATCGCTCGTCAACCAGAAGCTTCAGGTAAGATTCAAACAGCAATGTTGATTGCTGCTGCACTTATCGAAGGTATTGGTTTCGCTGCGCTTTTCGCATCTTAATCAAACAAAATAAAGAACAGCTATAACGGTTGGTTATAGCTGTTCTTTTACAATTAAAAATTAAACGTTTACATTTCATATATTAGGACATGGAAAAATTAATAGAGCAGTTTTCATTTGGGTTGTTTTTTTGGCAATTGTTATTATTTATAGCAGTGCTTCTTTTGTTGCGTAAATTTGCGTGGAAACCTATTCTAGATGCCGTGGAGGATCGCGAATCGGGAATTAAGGACGCTTTGGCCGCAGCGGAAAATGCTAAAAAGGAAATGCAAAATGTTACTGCCGATAGCGAGCGTCTTTTGCAAGAGGCACGTGGAGAGCGTGAGGCCATGATCAAAGAGGCCCGCGAAATGAAAGAGAAGATGGTCTCCGATGCCAAAGATTTGGCCCAGGCTGAGGCTGACAAAATGATCAAGCAAGCTCAACTTGCCATTGAAAGTGAAAAGAAAGCTGCCGTAGCCGATATAAAGAATGAAGTGGCTACCCTATCCTTGGAAATTGCGGAAAAGGTAATTAAAGGTCAGTTTTCCGACAAGGCCAAGCAGTTAAAGTTGGTCGAAGAAATGATCGGGGAGATCAAGCTAAATTAGGGATTGGAATATGAACGAATCTAGAGCAGCCGTACGTTACGCAAAGGCAGTATTGGACTTGGCGGTAGAGAATAAGGCTACCGAACAGGTGGAAAAGGATTTTCGGAGTATATTATCTACTATAACTGGTAGTACTGAACTTCAGGAAATGTTGGGAAGCCCTGTTTTAAAAGGCGAACTTAAAAAGAAGGCCTTATCCGAAATCTTTAAGGGCAGCGATTCAGTTACAGAAGGACTTATTTCCACATTAGTGGATAATAAGAGAATTTCAATTCTGAACGATGTAGCCGAAAAGTTCATTATTTTAAATGAAGCAAGAAAGGGTCAGGGTGTGGCGATGGTTACTACCGCGGTTCCCCTAAGCGGTGAACTTGAGAAAAAAATATTGAGCAAAGTAGTTCAACTTACCGGTAATGAATCTACCATAGAGAACAAAGTGGATGAGAGTATTATTGGAGGTTTTATTTTGCGGGTTGGGGATTTGCAATATGATGCAAGTATAGCCAACAAATTAAGTAATTTGAAAAGAGAGTTTACAAATAGTCTATAAATAATTTTTTTGGACGATGTTGGGTTTCAATGTGGTCCTAATCTTATATCTATAACAAATGGCAGGAGTAAAAGCCGCTGAAGTATCAGCAATATTAAAGAAGCAGTTATCGGGGTTTGAAGCATCAGCTTCATTAAACGAGGTAGGTACCGTTCTACAAGTAGGTGATGGTATCGCTAGGGTTTATGGATTATCTAATGTCCAATACGGAGAATTGGTAGAATTTGAAGGTGGACTTCAGGGGATCGTTCTTAACTTGGAAGAGGATAATGTTGGTGTGGTATTGTTGAGCCCATCCAGAAATATAAAGGAAGGATCGGTTGTAAAACGTACCCAGACTATTGCCTCCATTAAAGTTGGTGAAGGTATTGTAGGTCGTGTTGTAGATACATTGGGAGCTCCTATAGATGGTAAAGGACCAATAACTGGTGAATTATATGAATTGCCATTGGAGCGTAAGGCACCTGGGGTTATTTTCCGTCAGCCTGTGACAGAGCCATTGCAAACCGGAATAAAAGCCATCGATGCCATGATTCCTGTAGGTAGGGGTCAGCGTGAGTTGGTTATTGGTGACCGTCAGACGGGTAAGACTACCGTTTGTGTGGATACCATTTTGAATCAAAAAGAATTTTACGATGCAGGGGAACCTGTATATTGTATATATGTTGCCATAGGTCAAAAGGCCTCTACGGTAGCAAACATTGCAAAAACATTGGAAGATGCAGGTGCTTTGGCATATACTACCATTGTTGCCGCAAATGCTTCCGATCCTGCTTCCATGCAGGTATACGCACCATTTGCAGGAGCTGCGATCGGTGAATATTTCAGGGATACTGGTAGACCAGCTTTGATTATCTATGATGATTTATCAAAACAAGCAGTTGCCTATCGTGAGATATCTTTATTGTTAAGACGCCCACCGGGACGTGAGGCTTATCCTGGGGATGTATTTTACCTTCACTCCAGATTATTGGAGCGTGCTGCAAAAGTAATTGCAGATGATACTATTGCCAAGAATATGAACGATTTGCCAGAGGTATTGAAGCCATTGGTAAAAGGTGGTGGATCTTTAACGGCTTTGCCGATTATTGAAACTCAAGCTGGTGACGTTTCCGCTTATATTCCTACTAACGTAATTTCTATTACGGATGGACAGATTTTCTTGACGCAAGATCTTTTCAACCAAGGTGTTCGTCCAGCGATCAACGTAGGTATTTCCGTATCGCGTGTTGGAGGTAATGCCCAGATAAAATCAATGAAAAAGGTAGCTGGTACATTAAAATTGGATCAGGCACAATTCCGTGAATTGGAAGCTTTTGCCAAGTTCGGTTCAGATTTGGATGCCGCTACATTGAATGTTATTGAAAAGGGTCGTAGAAATGTTGAAATTCTAAAGCAGGCGCAGAACGATCCATTTACGGTTGAAGATCAGGTAGCTATTATTTACGCTGGTTCCAAAAACCTATTGAACAAGGTTCCTGTTGAGAAAATTAAGGAATTTGAAAGGGATTATATCGAGTTCTTGAACGCTAAGCACAGGGACGTGTTGGATCAACTTAAAGCCGGTAAGTTAACGGATGAAGTAATAGATGTTTTGTCCTCTGTGGCCAAAGATTTATCCGCAAAATATTAATAAAGTAATCTTTTCAGTTTTCCAGATATGGAAAACTGAAAAGAATTGAATAAATGATTGTATAACACAGTATTCCTCTCCTTGGGGAGCTTAAGTGGAGCCTATGGCCAATTTAAAAGAAATACGAAATAGAATTGCTTCGGTATCTTCAACGATGCAGATTACCAGTGCCATGAAAATGGTATCTGCCGCTAAGTTGAAGAAGGCCCAGGATGCCATTACCGCAATGCGTCCTTATTCTGATAAATTATCGGAGCTATTGCAAAGTCTAAGCGCTAGTCTGGATTCAGATTCTGGAAGTAAGTTTGCTGATAATCGTGAAGTAAAAAAGGTTTTGATCGTTGCTATAAACTCTAACCGTGGTTTATGTGGTGCCTTTAATACGAACATCTTAAAACAAAGTGTTCTTTTGGCCAACAGCACCTATGCGGGCAAACAAGTAGATTTTGTTGCTATTGGTAAAAAGGCAAATGATATTTTAAAGAAAAAGAACAAGGTTATTGCCAACCATAGTGCGGTTTACGATGATTTAACGTTCGATAATGTTGCTGTCATTGCCGAGGAATTAATGGATTTGTTTACCACAGGAGCCTATGACAAAATTGATATTGTTTATAACAAATTCAAGAATGCGGCTACACAAATAGTGATGACAGAGCAATTTTTACCGATTGTTCCTGTAGAAGGCGGAGCCAATTCTTCGGCCGATTATATTTTTGAGCCTTCGAAAGCAGAGATTGTGGAACAATTGATTCCTAAATCATTGAAAACACAATTGTATAAAGGTATACGCGATTCTTTTGCCAGTGAGCACGGCGCCCGTATGACCGCTATGCACAAGGCAACGGACAACGCAACTGACTTAAGAAATCAGTTAAAACTTACTTACAACAAAGCAAGACAAGCCGCTATAACCGGTGAAATTTTAGAAATTGTTGGTGGAGCGGAAGCGTTGAACAATTAAAAAACCGTTAGGTTTTGAAATTTGTCAACTGCGAAGTGGGCAACGATTGGGCGCAGCGGAAGCGAAGCCAAATTTCAACAATGCGGAAGCGTTGAACAATTAAAAAACCGTTAGGTTTTGAAATTTGTCAACTGCGAAGTGGGCAACGATTGGGCGCAGCGGAAGCGAAGCCAAATTTCAACAATGCGGAAGCGTTGAACAACTAAGTAGTATCTATTTTTCCCTTTTTTTTTGGGGAAGGAAAATTATATAAGGCCTCACAGGAATGTGGGGCTTTTATATTTATAAAGAATTTGGAATCGCTATTTACCGAATAAGCTAATTAACTAACTTTGCCCGCATTGATTAAATGCCTAATTTTAAAGCTAATTCATAGATTTCTTTGAATCCACTTAAAAAATTATTTAAACAGACGTTTATCTATGGCTTAGCTACGGTATTGCCCAGAATGCTATCGTTTCTTTTAACGCCTTTATATGTCACTGTTCTACCTACCGATGGGTACGGGGAGGTTTCCATTATTTTTGCCTGGTTTGCTATTTTTAATGTGCTACTGGCATATGGTATGGAAACGGCTTTTTTCCGTTTTTACCACGATGCCACTCTGAACAAGAAAACGGTTGTAACCACCTCCTTAATATCTATTGGGGCCTCGTCCTTTATTTTTATGCTTGTAGCTTTTATATTTAAAGGGGCTATTTCAGCTGTAAGTGACATAGATCCACAATTTATCACCTATGCGATATTAATTCTTGTATTGGATGCTTTGGTAATTATTCCCTTTTCGTGGTTACGGGCCAATGAAAAACCAATGCGATATGCATTGGTCAAGATTGCCAATGTGATAATCAACTTAGGATTGAATTGTTTTTTTCTAATAGTTCTTCCAATAATGGCAGAAAGCAGTCCAGATTCACTTTTAAGTAGCCTTTACAAGCCTAACTTTGAAATCTCCTACATATTCATTTCTATGCTAATTGCTAGTGGCATAACTCTTTTATTAATGTTGCGCCTCTATTTAAGAAGGCCCTATGTTTTCGACAGGCTAATATGGACGAGCATGATGAAATATGCTGCACCTGTTTTAATTGCAGGTATTGCCTTTACCATCAATGAAGTATTTGATCGAATTATGTTGGATTGGCTTTTGCCAAACGATATTGCCGAAAGCGAGATTGGAAAATACTCGGCTTGTTATAAACTCACATTGTTTATGACCCTATTTGCTACGGCCTTTAGGATGGGTATAGAGCCTTTCTTTTTTAGTCACTCCAAAAGCGATAACCCGCAAAAAGCATATGCGCAGATCACAAATTATTTTGTAATCCTGGGAAGTGTCATTTTACTTTCTGTTGTAGTCTTTGCAGATTTGCTTAAACTGATCATCGTTCCCAATTCGGATTATTGGGAGGCTATGTCTGTGGTGCCCATTATTATTTTGGCCAGTTTTTGTTTGGGGATCTATCACAACTTATCGGTATGGTACAAGATTACGGACCGGACTAAATTTGGGGCCTTTATCTCACTGATCGGGGCCGTACTGACGATTATTATTAATTTTGCATTTATTCCGTATTTTGGATATGTGGCTTCTGCTGTCGCTACTTTAGTAGCATATGGATCCATGGTAATCCTCTCCTTCTTTTTTGGAAGGATGTATTACCCTATTCCGTACAACCATAGAAAAATTATCTTTTATCTAGGGGTCTCAATCCTATTTTCCATGCTGTCATTTTATGTCTTCGATCGTAATTTAATTATTGGCAGTATATTCTTTATTTTATTTTTGGGCATTGTGTATCGGCTTGAAAGTGATAAACTCAAACAAATATTTTTAAGAAAATGACTATAAAAATTATCAATAAATCGGCTCACGTATTACCTAGTTATGAAACCTTGGCTTCTGCTGGGATGGATTTAAGGGCCAACCTTACCGAGTCCGTAGTATTACAACCCATGGAAAGAACCATTGTTAAAACTGGGCTTTTCCTGGAGCTTCCTATAGGTTTTGAGGCCCAGGTAAGGCCACGTAGTGGGTTGGCAGCGAAAAAGGGCATTACCGTGCTAAATGCACCTGGCACGGTTGATGCGGACTATAGAGGAGAGGTTGGGGTAATCCTGATAAACCTATCCAATGAAGCATTTACTATTGAAAACGGCGAGCGCATAGCCCAGTTGGTCATTGCCAAACACGAAAGAGCGGAGTGGATCGAGGTCGAGGAGCTTTCGGAAACCTCAAGAGGTGAAGGAGGCTTTGGCAGTACGGGGGTAAAATAAATTCTCTTTACCAAAACAAGGAAGAATCTAGCTTTATCATTAATTTTAATGAACCTTTGCCTATCCGATCTTTAAGAATTGTTTGCTGTTGTGGACAATAATGATGTTTGGATATTTGTGGTTGGAGGCTTTCTATTTGCATTGAGGCTTAAGTCTGTTTTCCATTTAGAGCGATATTTCGATATGATCAGAAACTTTTGCATATTACTTTTTGCCATGGGATTATTTTTAATCCCACAACTTATTTGCGCCCAGGAAAATGAGTTGAAGGCAGAGGAAAGCTCAGAAGTTTTTTTAGAGGAATATACCGATGAGTTTCAAGAAAAATTCTTTGAAGCGTTAAAGCAAAAGGGAATAGAGAACTATGACAGGGCAGCAAACCTCCTGTTGGAATGTAAACGGTTGGATCCAAATAATTCAGTGATCGACCACGAATTATCAAAGGCATATTTGGCTTCAAAACAGTTTGTTCTAGCACAGCAATATGGTATTTCCGCTTTAAACGCCAGGCCGGATAATTTTTGGGTTTTGAATACCTTGATGGAGATAGTACAACGTCAAGGAGCCACCATAGATATGGTGAAGGATGAAATTCCATATAATGATCCCAAGCTAAGGGAAAATCTAGCACTGATTTATTATGGGCGACAGAACTATGATAATGCCTTAAAAATACTTAACGGTATGAAAGTGTCGCCATTTTCAAAGCAACTGACTTCAAAAATTAATGATTCCATTAAAGCTAAGGAAGTAGTTGAAAATGAAGGGGATACTTTGGTGTTAAAAATAGAAAAGGAAAACCCTATAAAAAATCATGAATCCATTATCGAGGATTTTTTGGCAAAGAGCGACTTTAAGAGTGCTGCATCCGTAAGTGAGGAAGCTATGGAAAGCTTTCCTACCCAACCCTACTTTTATTACACCCATGGACTTGCTCTTAACAAGGCAAGGAAATATAAGGAGGCCATTGCCATTTTGGAATCGGGATTGGATTATTTATTGGATGACCTTGAACTTGCGAATAAAATGTATAAAGAATTAGTGGATGCTAACAATGCTTTGGGAAATTCTTCCAAGGCAAATATGTATCTTAGTAAAATTAAATCCGGGTCATAAAACTATGATAAACAGTATTAATAAACTTCAAAAATGGGCCGTGCTTTGCATTTTTGTAGTTGTTGTGGTTTCGTGTAAGTCCACCAACATAGTCAAAAGCGGTGCAGTGGATGAGAATTTGTCGGCAAAGGCCGTCATTAGGAACCATTATTACTCCCATTTAAGTTTTAAGACTTTAAGTGGTAAGATGAGAATAGACTATTCGGATGGCGAGACTACCCAGAGTGTTAGTGTAAGCCTAAGAATGGAAAAGGATAAAGCAATATGGCTAAGTGCTCCATTGGGTATCGTAAAGGCGTACATTACCCCTGAGCGCGTGTCTTTTTATAATAAAATGGACAACGAATTTTTTGACGGAAATTTCTCTTATTTAAGTCAATTGTTGGGAACGGATCTTGATTTTCAAAAAGTACAAAATCTTCTTTTGGGAGAGGCTCTTTTCGATTTAAGGGAGGAAAAATATACGGTGGCGATCTCCAATGACAATTATCAATTAAAGCCTAAAAAGGCTGGTGATTTATTTAAAACGTTGTTTCAAATAGAACCCGTGAATTATAAAATGGTCACCCAACAGTTATCCCAACCTTGGGAAAAACGCTTGCTTGAAATTAGCTATAAGAACTATCAAAAAGTTAATAAATGGATTTTGCCTGGAGAGATAGATATTACGGCACTGGATGGCGACCATACTAACAATATTACGGTCGAATTTAGAAATATGGAGTTCAATAGAGCATTGAATTTTCCTTATAACATACCAAATGGTTTTAAAGAAATAGTATTAAATTAATATGGGAAGTAAGAATTCTTATATAGTTTATTTTCTTTTAGTTATGTTCATTCTATTGGGCAATGTTGCATTGGCCCAGACCAATGAACAGAAGGCATTGGAATCCAAACGGGAACAACTCCAAAAGGAAATATCTGAGATTAATCGATTATTGTTTGCCGAGAAAAAGGAAAAGGGAAATGTCTTGGAACAAATGGAGGCTATGGACCAAAAAATTAACGTCCGCCAACAATTGATCAGGGTTACCAATCAGCAGTCCAACTTACTTAACAGACAAATAAATACCAATATCAGGAACATTGGAAAACTCCGAAATGACCTTGCCTTTCTTAAGGAGGAATACGGTAATATGATTCAGAAATCCTATCAGAACAAATCTGGACAAAGTAGATTAATGTTTCTTTTATCCTCAGAGAATTTCCTTCAGGCGTTCAAGCGTTTTCAGTATATGAAGCAATATACCCAGTATAGAAAGGAGCAGGGAGAGCAAATTGTGGCCAAAACAGACGAGCTTACCCAGTTGAACAAAGATCTTTCGGACCAGCGTAAGGAGAAAGACAAATTAGTAACTGAAAATACGCAGATCAAGAATCAATTGTACAAGGAGATTCTATCCCAAAAGGAATTACTTAAAAGTATACGCCAGAATGAAAGTAAATATGCAGCGGCTATCGATAAGAAAAAGAAGGAGGCCAAGAGGATCGATGAGCAGATAGAAAGTTTGATTAGAAGTGCTATTGCGGCATCCAATAAGGCTGCCGGAAAATCTACCAATACCAGCTCTGCAAGTAGCAGCAAGTTTGTTTTGACCCCAGAGGCGACCATTGTGGCCAATAATTTTTCAGCCAACAAAGGAAAACTCATTTGGCCCGTAGAAAAGGGAATTAAAAGACAGGGTTTCGGTGTTTATAGTGATGCCGTATATCCTGGGATAAAGCACGAAAGTAACGGAGTTATTATTGCCACTGATGAGGGTTCCAAGGCGAGGTCTATTTTTGAAGGGGAAGTTATCGCCATACTTTCCGTTCCCGGTGGCAATAAAGGGGTGCAAATAAAACATGGAAATTATATTAGCACTTATTACAACCTCTCCAGAGTTTATGTAAAGAAAGGTGATAAAGTAAATATAAAGTCGGATTTGGGGGATATATACACCAGCAAATCCAGTGGCACTACCCAATTAAAGTTTTATCTCTATAAGGATACTACTCGACTTAATCCCGAAGAGTGGATTTATCAATTATAAATTAAATCAATTGAAAAATTTAACCGATTTAAAAGGAACATTTACTTTAAACAATGGTGTTAAAATGCCATATCTTGGTTTAGGCGTTTATTTGAGCGAGGATGGTAAAGAAGTGACCAATGCCGTAAAATGGGCATTGGAAGAAGGATATCGGCACATAGATACTGCTTCTATATATGAAAATGAAGAAGGGGTTGGTAAAGGGATTAAGGAAAGCGGTGTTGATCGTAAAGATATATTTGTAGTGAGTAAGGTTTGGAATAGCGATCAGGGCTATGGCAGCACTATAAATGCCTTCGAGGCTAGCTTAAAACGGTTAAATTTGGATTATCTAAATCTTTACTTGGTGCATTGGCCGGTAAAGGGCAAATACAAAGACACATGGCGCGCTTTGGAATATTTGTATGAACAGAAGCGGGTGAGGGCCATTGGTGTAAGTAATTTTATGCAAGATCATCTAGAGGATTTGCTTTCTTCTGCCAAATATGTTCCCATGGTTAACCAAATGGAATTTCATCCATATTTGGTACAACAGAAGTTAATTGATTTTTGCAATAAAAATACCATTCAGTATGAGGCTTGGTCGCCTTTAATGCAAGGGCATATTTTTGAATTGGACATAATGAAAAGTATGGCCGCAAAATACCATAAGACCATTGCCCAGATCGTGTTACGCTGGAATTTACAAAAAGGGATTGTTACCATTCCAAAATCTTCGAAAAAGGAACGCATAAAGGCGAATGCCGATATCTTTAATTTCGAACTCGCCCAAGAGGATGTCAAAAAATTGGATCAGTTAGATCGCGGAAAACGATTTGGTCCCGACCCCAATAATTTCGACTTTTAGTTCATAAAAAGGGCCTTGAGTTCAGTGGCATCTTTGGGCTTCATCTTACCTGCAAGCACCAAACTAAGCTGTTTTCTGCGTAAGGCGGCTTCAAATCGCTGTATTTCCAATGCAGACTCGGGTTTTAATTCAGGAACAGCGGTTGGCTTCCCACTGTCGTCCACAGCAACAAAGGTATAGATGGCCTCGTTTACTTTAGATTTCTCGCCATTAAATCGGTCTTCCATCCAAACGTCTATAAACACTTCCATTGAGGTCCTGAAAGCTCTAGAAACGGCTGCCTCGACCGTCACGACACTTCCCACGGGTACGGCTTGATTAAAGGCTACATGGTTCACGGAAGCGGTGACCGTAATTCGTCTGCTGTGTCGCCTTGCAGCAATACTGGCGGCACGGTCCATTCTGGCCAACAATTCCCCTCCAAACAGGTTGTTCAAAGGATTTGTTTCACTTGGTAGGACCATATCGGTCATTAATGTACGCGATTCACTGGGCGTCTTGGGCTCCATAAATTTATTTTGGGCAAAGATACATTGGTATTGTTAAGCTAAAAAGTAGGGAAGGAATTATTTTACGGAACGCAACCAAGCTTCGGGCGCTTCAGAAAGTTTAATTTCCCGCAAATATTTTAGGGCTTCGTTGGCGTCATCAAAACTGCCGTAGGCAACCATATGCAAACCATATTGGTTGACCCCTAAATAAGATGCATTATATCCTTTTTCTTTTAATTGAAGTACCTTTTTTTCAGCATTTTCCTGAACTCTAAACGCACCGGCAATAACTTGGTGGACACCAGTTTTTTTGGTTGAAATGACATTTAATGAAACTGCGGGCAATTCTAAGGGTGCTGTATTGAAAAAAGTAGCTTCCTGAATGTTTTTTGAAACTTGTTGGTGGGCCTCTTGTCTTACCAATTCTTGGTTGGACTCGTTCTCATTATACAAGCGATACCCCGTAAATCCCGTAGCAATAGCCAGCAATACAACCGCTGCATACTTTAAATAAGGTCTAATGGTAGATTCCTTACGAGTTTCGGGAGTAATCATAAAAGGAATTTTTTCTTCCAATTCAATGACTTCCTCTTTTAAAACTTCCCTAGAAATTGGGGTAGAAACAAAGGTGGATAGACCAAAGGACGATGTTAGGTAATTTACTTGATAGGATGGTTGAAACTGGGTTTTCCCTTCCTTGTTCAACCAGAGTTCACCAATGTTGGGTAGACTTAAACGATTTCCTTCCTTTAAAAGTTTTTTCCACTTCAAGGATACTGCGGCTACTTGTTTTTGCATGTCTTCATAAGACATCTTTTCTGCGTCGGCCATATAAGAAACCAACAATCCATCATTGGAAGTAAGTTGCTCGTTGAAGGAAAGTACTTTCGAAGGAGGGTAAAAGGAATTCGTGCCATCATTGATAACGGCAGATTTCATCTGTGTTAAGAAAGCGCCAAATTCTGGCACCATTACACAATTGTATCTATAAAGCAGCTCCGCTATGTAATGTTCGGTTCCCATAGGAACAAAGATTGGAAAAATAACACAAGTTCAAAACTCTTGGCATAACTTTTTATTAACATTATAATTTATGTATTTTGTGAACAACTAAGCTCTTTCCATAAATGTCTAGAGATGAAATGATTGCTATTCTACGCTTACAGAACGTTCCAAATATTGGTGACACAACCGCAAAAAAATTAATTTCAAACTGTGGTAATCCATCGGCAATCTTTGAGGATAAAATGCGTCATTTATTAAAAATTGATAGAATTGGTTCTGGTACCCTTAAGGGATTAATGGACTTGGAACATTTGGAGGCTGCAGAAGCGGAGTATGAATTTTTAAGGACACAGGAAATAGATCTCCATTATTTTATGGATGATAGTTACCCATCCTATTTAAAACATTGTATAGATAGTCCTATCTTACTATTTAGCCAAGGGAACATAAATCTTGACCGCAAAAAAATAATAAGCGTTGTAGGTACCAGGAATATTACTAGTTATGGTACGGCTTTGTGCGAGCAGCTCATTGAGGAATTGGCACCTTTGGATCCCATTATTGTTAGTGGATTTGCCTACGGAGTGGATATTTGTGTACAAAAGGCCGCGGTAAAACATGGCTTGCAAACAATAGGATGTTTGGCACATGGCTTAAATCAGATTTATCCAAAAATTCACGAAAAATATGTTCCTGACGTCAATAAAAATGGTGGGTTTTTTACTGAATTTTGGAGTACAAGTCAGCCCGACAGGGAAAATTTTCTAAAGCGAAATAGGATTATAGCGGGAATGAGCGAAGCTACCATTGTAGTGGAATCCGCTGAAAAAGGTGGCAGTTTGGTAACGGCCGATATTGCCAACAGTTATAATCGGGATGTTTTTGCAGTTCCCGGGCGAACCCAGGATAAATACAGCAGTGGTTGTAATAATCTAATTAAACAGCAGAAGGCTCATATGCTTACTTCTGTAGCAGATCTGATATATATGTTGGGATGGCAATTGAAGGAAAAAGAACCTACAAGCATACAAAAACAATTATTTGTAGATCTGGATGATACTGAGAAGGAAATATATGATTATTTACAGCAGGGAGGTAAACAATTGCTAGACAGTATTGCCTTGGATTGTAAGCTTCCCATTTTTAAGGTGTCCTCCACACTATTGAATATGGAAATGAAGGGAGTAGTGAGGCCACTTCCAGGTAAATTGTTCGAGGCCATTTAAGATTTGACCGACTCATTGGTTTCTAAAACTTTTAATTGTTGCTATAATTCTTAAAATGAGGTTATTTGTCGATAAAAGACAGCTTAAGAACTTGGTTTTTTAAAAAATGCTTGGTCAAAAGGAGACCATAACCGACTAGGTGGTTTTTTCGTTTATTAGAGAGGGCTAAAGATTGGCTATTGTAATTTAATCCTTTAGACCAAAGGATTGAAGGTAATTTCCGGGAGTTCCGTATAGCGATAATCCTTCTATATGCACCTGAATTTGTTTGGCATTATCCGAATTGTAAAATAGGAGTCTTGCATTGCCATTTTTATCCGTAGTAAATGAAGGGATCCAATAGAGGGTGGCACGGTTATCCGGAGCACTATTTTCATCTAAAGTAACATTGTATTTTGGGGAGTAGAACTCTCGTTCAGGCGCATGGCCCACAATGGCAAATTCTGGGGATACTGCAGGAGCAATAGTTTTAGCCCCTCCTCTTTTTGTGTATATAAGGATGACCCCGTTGGCCCCTCTGGATCCATAAATGGCTGCTGAGGGCCCTTTTAGAATCTCCACTCTTTCAACGGCGTAAGTATCCATGGTAGCAATGTACGTAGGAACGGGTCCTGCCGCCATTGATTGCTCCATGGATAAAGAAAGATTTACGGGAACAGCACTTCCTGCGCCTTGGTCAGTGGAAGAACTCTGTCTTTGGATGGTCCTAGCTTGGGATGATGCTGAAGGATTATCATTGTTGACGGGCACACCGTTGAGAACCCATAAAGGGGAGCCTCCATTTCTAATACTCACTGTATTGCCATTTACACTTACCCCTGCAAATCTTCTTACCAGATCAAGTACACTTTGGGCTGATTTATTATCCTCCATATACAGTGAGGCATCTGGCGTTTGTCCATAAACGGATGGCGAGGCATTTCTAGACTTTTCCATCTTTTTTTCAGTAATAATGACTTCGTCAAGTTTTGTTGTTTTACTTATATCGAACGCCGGAACGGGTTTTCTTTGTGGATGGGGAATTTGCTTATACCTTTCGGCTTGGAAAGGCAAATTCATAAACCGGGGTGGTGGGAGTGTAGTTTCTTGTTCGTCTAAGGTAATTTTTACGTCAAAGGGGCTGTCAGAGGTGTCAAAGGCATTGAAGGCAATATTGGTAGTATCCTTAAAGTTAAAATCTGATATGGTAAAACTTCCATCCAAAGTCGTTTTTGCCGAAAGCATGCCCAATTGCTCCCCAGATTTAGCAATTATGGTTAAATGGGTGTTGGCTAAAGGCTTGTTGTTTAGACTTGTTGCAATTCCAGATATGGTAAGCCCTTTCACAAAATTGAACTCTTTGCTGGAATTTGACACTTCTTTAATGTCAGGCCATGGGATTTTTCGCCAGCCATGGGTCAGCATTACCAAATCCAGGGCGTGCAGGGTTGCTTTTTTCTGGTTGAGAAAAAGAAGTCCGGGCGCGGAAATATGGCCCTTAATGTCCGATTGCAATAAAAGATGTGTTAAAATGTTCGCAGAATTTGGACTCTTTAAACCTTGATCTGCGTCTGTGGCGGCCATGGATAGTTCTGCCATAACAGGCCTGCCATCGGTGTCGGATACATGCACATCTATGGTAATTTCACTTCTATCCTTAAATTTTTTAGGACTTAAATTGGCATTTATTACCAATTCATCCTGATTATTTATAAATACGATACGTTCACTCCACGGTTTTTTTTGTGAATCAAAAAGGGTAAGTGTCATGATTCCGCTAGGCATTTTACTTTTAGGAATTTCAAAATTTACGGTAGGTTCACCTTCAAAATTAAATTTACCTTGATAGTATTTTTTATTGTTTATATGGCCAACTACATAAAATGATTGCTCTTTCAGAGGTTCCGAGGCCTGAATTTTTACTTGAATGCTTTTTGGATTTACGTTGTATGCCGTTATTGCATATCCCTCACTCATTACTTTAGGTAGTGGGAATTTGGTGCCATCCTCAAGGATGACCGAATATTTTTCTCCTGCCTGTGGTTTAAGATTGAAAAAACCGGACCCTCTATCTATCGTGGCCAAGGCAGCAATGAATTTCCCTTGCGAATCTACAATTTGACCTTTTATATTCCTGTCTAGACCGTCATTTCCTATTGCCTTAAATGCTACTTGTCCAACTAAATTGGCAACCAGGTGCCCACCTTCAGGAAAGAACTGCAAATCAATTTTATCCTCTTTTTGTATGGCGTTTATCGGGGCACTAAGGTCATTGAATACCTGTATTGTTTTGGTGAAAAAGAAATCGTGATCAAAATTTCGCATCCAATTGGTGTAGGCACGCAATTGATAATTGCCCGAATGAAGGTTGTTGGGTAAATCCATATTACCAGTGGCCTTACCATTTACAATTTCTTGGGTTTGGGAAAGCACAATTTCATTTTTCGGACCAATCAGATCTACATGAAGCACCTTACTACCTAGAGAAAATTGATGATAGCTCCCCAAAACAGTATAAGCGCTGAACCATAGGCTTTCACCTGTTGCAAATAATTCCTTGTCCGTATGCAGAAAAACTTTTTCCACTGGGTTATTATTATTGTAGTGGTTAACCGATGCTCCCAAATCTCCAATAAATGGATCATTGGTTAAATTGGATTGCATTAGTGCCACTTGATCTTTGCTGTTTAGGAATATGGAACCAAAAGCACCAACCTTTGCAAAGGAGGTTATTACTTCTACCTCTACCGGTGTCCTTTTTACAATGGGATTGTCCTCCCAGAATTTTTCGTTGTAACCTATTTCGTCGAGTTTTTGCCAGTCAGTTTTATTTTTCCCGAACTGCCCTCCCAATTTTTTTCTAGATGTAGGGGTGTAGTTTTCAAAAAAAGTCAAGTTTGAGGAGGAAGTGGTATGAAACTCAAAATTGTCGTTTATATAGTAGTCAAATTCTTGGGCAATATTAATATAATCTATTAAGGAATTGCTTGTATTTTCTGGGCTGTAAGCCATTTCAAACGAGATATTGTAATTTTTCCATGAGTTGTTGTTGTTATTCACGAGTTGAACAAATTTTAAATCGTCATGGGAAAGCCTGCCAGTAATTTTAAGGATGTCGTAGGTTTTTAGGTTGATGTACACCTCCGCCTCGAAGGTTGGGGTGTTGATCGTTTTTTTTGGGTTGAACTTTAATACCGCAATTTTATCGCTGCTGGATTCTATGTATTCAACGATATGGATGTCATAAAAGACTTCCAAAGCGGGGTGCATTGGAAAAATAACCTCTTCAGTATCGGGTTGGAACGGAGAAATCAATCGAGTTAAAAGTGTGTAGTTCCTATTGTGAAGCCCTCCTGGTTTTAATGCATATCGGCCTTCAATAATGTCCCAATCCTCTATTCCTCTTGAATTATAGCGTATATCATAGATAATTTCCGAAAACTCGGAGTATTCATTCCCATTTTTCGATTTTTGCCTATAAAAGGCTCGGCCGTAGTTGGGTTTAGTAGTTTGGTTATAGGCTTTTTGAAATGCTTTTTTAGCTAGGTTCACGCCATATGCTTCCTTTTTGGACGCTGTTACAGTAACCTCTTCCAATACATTGTTAAAGGGCGTTAGCTCAACTATTAGGTCGGAAGTTTGGGAAACTTCAATTATGTACTTGTTATAGTTTATATGGGTAAATATGAGTTTGGCGGGTAGAGAATCTACCTTTATTACAAACTCGCCCAATTCATTGCTTGCAGTCCCCCAAGCCGAAGAAGTAATTCCTATATGGCAAAAAGGGATGGCTTGTCCTGTTTCTTGGTCAATAACTCTTCCGTTTATTTCCAGTTGTTGGGTTAAGTCTGAAGACGATAAATTAACGGAAACACCCGAAGGATTTTTTGGAACGGCAAATAGGACAACAGTACATAACCAAATTGCGGAAATTAGAATATAATTGGAAATTCGAGCCATCGCTTCAATGATAGAAGCATCAAGTTACGAAGTAAAAATTTAATTTGTTGGAAGTCACCCAAAAATCAATACCCAACCTTGGTCCTTACTCTTTCCAAAACCCCATCGGCCACATTTTTGGCTTTTTCAGCTCCAACGGCCAAGGCTTCATCCAATTCATTTAAGTTGTTCATATAATAATCGAACTTTTCCCTTGCCTCACCAAATCGCTCCAGTACTACTTCATATAGCGCTTGCTTGGCGTGTCCGTAGCCATAGTTGCCATTTATATAGTTTGCTCTCATTTCTGCCACCTGATCTTCCGAAGCTAGAATTTTATACAGGGCAAATACGTTATCTGTATCCGGGTCTTTAGGGTCTTCCATGGGAGTGCTGTCCGTTTGGATGCCCATGATTTGTTTGCGCAATTGTTTGTCGGTTTGAAAAAGGCTAATTAAATTCCCTTTGCTTTTGCTCATTTTTGAGCCATCTGTACCGGGGATATACATGGTCTCTTCCTGTACCTTTCCATCTGGCATTACAAAGGTTTCCCCCAATTGTGCGTGAAACCTAGAGGCAACATCACGGGTCATTTCCAAATGCTGCATTTGGTCCTTGCCAACCGGAACTATCTGGGCGTCATATAAAAGTATGTCCGCAGCCATAAGCATGGGGTAGAAAAACAAGCCCGCATTCACATCATCCAGTCGATCCGCCTTATCTTTAAAAGAGTGGGCAAGGGTTAATCTTTGGTATGGAAAAAAACAGCTGAGGTACCAGGCAAGTTCTGCGGTCTGTGGAATATCACTTTGTCTATAAAAGGCGGTCTTATTTATGTCCAAACCAAATGCCAGCCAGGTAGCGGCCACGGCGTAGGTGTTGTTCCGTAGTACCTTCCCATTCTTGATCTGGGTTAACGAGTGCATATCCGCAATAAAGAGAAAGGAATCGTTTTCTGGATTGTTGGCCATTTCAATCGCCGGGATAATTGCTCCTAATATATTCCCAAGATGAGGGGTCCCTGTACTTTGTATACCTGTTAAGATTCTTGCCATTATTTTATTTATAAGGAAGGACAAAGGTAAAAGAAATCCTAAAAAAGGACTAAAATTATTACTTTTGATCTCATGCTATCGATCTCAAAGAAAATAGGCCATATATTATACAGAATTTGGTTCTATATTTTGGCGATATTCCCGATCCTGTTAATGTTTCCCTTTCTAGTCATTTTTACCATTTCCGAGAAAACTTATCCGCAGTTTTTTTGGATGGCTCGTAATATATGGGCCAACTTTATTCTTTTCGGGATGGGCTGTTTCCCCGTTATAAGGCGGGAAGAAAGACTCAAAAAAGGGGAGAGTTATATGTTGGTAGCCAACCATACCAGTATGTTGGATATTATGTTGATGCTGAGAGTAAGCAAAAATCCATTCGTTTTTATCGGCAAAAAGGAATTAGTGAATATTCCGATATTTGGGTTTTTCTATAAACGGGTGTGCATAATGGTGGATAGGGAAAGCTCCAAAAGTAGGACCGCAGTTTATAGAAGAGCACAGAAAAGGTTGCATCAGGGACTAAGTATCTGCATTTTCCCTGAAGGAGGGGTGCCTGATGAAAATATACTTTTGGATGAGTTTAAGGACGGGGCTTTTAAAATGGCCATAGCCCATAATATCCCTGTTGTGCCCATGACCTTCTATGATAATAAAAAACGGTTTTCCTTTACATTTTATAGTGGAGGTCCCGGAAGGTTAAGGGTTAAGGTGCATAAATTTTTTGCTACGGCTCACTTAAACGAGGCGGACAAAGGAATGCTTCGGGAAAAGGTTAGGAACGTAATTCTGAAGGAGCTCCAAGATTCAGGCGATGGACAATAACTACCCGGTAAGAGATTTTCCAGGGTGCAAACCCACCTTTAGGATTAGAACTTTAAACTAAACCCACTGTAAACTCCCAATGAATAAGGATTAAAATTTCCTGAAGTGTTTGAAAAGGTATTCAATTGATATTTAAAAACAGGCTCCACATTAAATTTAAGCTTCGGGGTGAATTTATAGTTAAGCCCAAGGCCAAAGTTGGTACTGAAATTGACGGAATTGATATTGTTGGCCTCCCCAACATCAGTTGTCTGTCCATTGGATTCCAACACTACGGAATTATCCGTTAGGAAAAGGGAACTAACCCCTCCTATTATATTAACCCCAAATTTACGGTCAAGGAGAGCGTAATTTAATTCTAAAGGTACTTCCAAATAACCAAATTGTTGCCCCATGGTTCCTAAACGGGTAGGGTTTTTACCGGTAACATCCAAAGCGAATACGGACCCCGGTTTGGGAATTACATTTTCGCTGTTTGGATTATTCAAAATAATGGATTGGGAGTCATTGGAATAGTTAATATTCCTTAGTTGATTCCCTGAAGAAGCGTTGAATGACGATGTAAAGGAAACGTCATTGGTATCATAGCCATAATCTACCTTATGGACACCGGAACGAACACTAAGTTTTTTGGAAATCTCATAGGCTACAGTAATACCATAGCTTAGCGTAACATTTCCAGTCTTGGTATTGGAGGCCAAGATAGAGTTGATTGGGGACCCCTCACCCATACCGTTAAAGTATACAGGAGCTACACTGGGCCCAGCGGACCATTTTCCTTTACGGGTATTGTCCACATCAACAACCTCATTTTCTTCAATAGCCTCCAAAATGGATTTTTTATTAGCTGGAACAGTCTCAGGAGTGATCTCTGGGTTATTCCCTTCTTTTTTGTTTGTGTTATTAACTTCTTGATGCGCCAATTTTTCCTCAACAATATTGGGAAGATTTTTTTGGCCCAATGGATCATTCAACGCCTCTTTTTCATTGGTATTGGGAATGTCGCTTCCTGTCTTTTTATCAAAACCAATATTACCCATGTTGTTTTTGGCAGTGTTATTGGCTACAGCGTCGGTTGCAGATACGGTCCTTTGGCTTTTTGCTGGGTTATTGTTTTTTGTTTTGCCTGTGGCAACAATACTTTCCTGACTGCCTAAAGGATTAGTGATTTTTTCCTGTTGCCTTTGTTTGGTCGCTTTAATTGAATTTTCCTCAGTGGATTCCTCATCAATAACAGTGATGCTGGATGCTTCTGGCGTTGATTCTTTCAGTGCGTTGCTATCCTTTGAATTAGGAGAGTTGTTTTCTACATCCGTTATGATTGGTTCTGCCAATTTGGAAGTAGAAAAAGGATTGATTGCAAAAAAGAGGATGGCAAGTATAGCTGCCACACCTCCAACTTTCCACCATAGGGGGATAAGCTTTTGTGATCGTTTCTTTTTATCCAAGGAAGCGGCTATGGAATTCCAGACTCTTTCGTCCGGAATTTCTTGGTAGTTGGCCAAGTTCTCTTGAAATAATTTGTCTAAATTATTTTCACTCATGTTTTCAATTGTTCAGCAGAAATCATAATAGGGAAAGTTTAACCTTCCATAATGATCTTTGCCTTATTTGCCTCAATTTTTTCTTTTAAAATCATTCTTGCCCTCGCAAGATTGGATTTGGAGGTCCCCAAGGACGTTCCTAATAATTCACTTATCTCTTTATGGCTATAACCATCCATCACATATAGATTGAAGGTTAAGCGGTATTTGTTTGGTAGCTCCTGTATATAACTTAACAAGGTGGCCAGATCTAGATTTATATACCCGGAATCCTCTGGCGCTTCCTCCTCTATATTATCGGAAACCACTGTTAAGTTCTCCTCTTTTCTATATTTTTGAAGTACTGTATTTACAGTGATGCGCTTTATCCAGCCTTCAAAAGAGCCTTGATTTTTAAACTGTTCAATTTTACTATAGATAGTCATAAAACTATCATGTAGATTATCTTCCGCCTCCGTTTTATTGCGTGAGTATTTGAGACAAATACCGAACAGTATCCGGGAATAATCACGGTATAACTGTTCTTGTGCTTGTCTATCCCCCTTTTTGCAATTATTAATGAGCTCTACCGGATTACTCAAAATATGGATTGGGTTAATAACTAATTCTTTATTATGGCCGAACCGTTTTCATTGGCCGGCAAAACTATGGCCGAACTGTCTTCATTGACCGGCACTGTAATTTCTAGATAAGTTGGCTCTCCGCTTGCATCTTCACCTGTCCAATATCTAAATAAATAAGGTTGGTCGTACAAAACCTCAAAGTTAAAGGTAGCAACTAAGTCCTCACCAGTCCCGGTACATTCGTCCTCATCTTCGATTACAGTACCAATAGTAACTACTTTTCTGGTAGTTACATCCTCTTTTACTACGTCAAAACCTTCGAAAAAGGTACAATTATTCGGTCTAAAGTAAGTAACTTTTATTTTATAGATCTGACCGTAATCAAATGCTTCTGGCATTTCTACAGATTTTACCTGTAGGGCTTCAAAATGATAGTTGACATCATCATCTATGTCGCAAGATGTTATTAGTGCAAAAGAGGCAACAAGCAGCAAAAAGAATACTCGTTTCATGTTCTTAATATTTAGTTTTTTTTAAATGTTTTTGGAAACCCCTGCCTTGAAAAAAAAATTCGAGATATTCTGGAATATTTAAAGGCAAGTCGATTTCATAGCAATTAGTTTTTGCTATAAGATGTAAACAGGAAATAAAGGTTGCGTGTAGAAAGAAAAAATCCCGATCGAATCGGGATTTTTAAGTTTATGCTTTTACTGTTTTGATGGCTTCTTTAATTTTGCCTTCCAGTTCTTCGAGTAGTTCGGGGTTGTCCAGTAGTAAACTTTTAACAGCATCCCTACCCTGGCCAAGCTTGGTGTCACCGTAGCTGAACCATGATCCACTTTTTTTGATAATTTCAAATTCAACTCCCAAATCGATTATTTCCCCTACTTTGGAAATCCCTTCACCGTACATTATATCGAATTCAGCGGTCCTGAATGGCGGTGCAACCTTGTTCTTTACTACCTTAACACGTGTTTTGTTACCTTGTACGCCACCATCGGTATCCTTAATTTGGGTAGATCTTCTTATATCCAAACGAACTGAAGCGTAAAATTTTAGGGCGTTACCACCTGTAGTTGTTTCCGGATTACCGAACATTACTCCAATTTTCTCCCTTAATTGGTTAATAAAGATTACGGTACAATTTGTTTTGCTAATAGAACCTGTAAGCTTTCTAAGGGCTTGTGACATTAAACGAGCGTGAAGTCCCATTTTGGAGTCACCCATTTCACCTTCGATTTCACTTTTCGGAGTCAATGCGGCAACGGAGTCGATAACAACGATATCAATAGCGCCAGAACGTATAAGGTTATCTGCTATCTCCAAAGCTTGTTCACCGTTATCGGGTTGGGAAATGATCAAGTTATCTATATCTACCCCAAGTTTTTGTGCATAAAAACGGTCAAATGCATGTTCCGCGTCAATAAAAGCTGCAATACCCCCATTTTTTTGCGCTTCTGCCATGGCGTGTAGCGTAAGTGTAGTTTTACCTGAGGATTCAGGCCCGTAAATCTCGATTACCCTTCCACGTGGATAGCCTCCTACACCGAGTGCTACATCCAATCCTAAGGAACCGGAGGAAATCACTTCTACGTCCTGTACTATGCTGTCGCCCATTTTCATTACGGCACCCTTGCCATAAGTTTTATCCAATTTATCTAGGGTAAGTTTAAGTGCTTTTAATTTTGCTTCTTTTTCGGAACTCATTTTCATATCATATTAGGGACGCTAAAATACCAATTCTTTTTGCATAATACCACCTATCGTACGGATTTTATAAGAAGAAATTGGGGAAATAAAAATTTTGAAATAAAAATTTTGAATAGCACTAAATTCTTCTATATCGCTTTATTTAAAGGTCTTAACCGAATAGGTTTCGCCCGTTTTCGTTACTTTTTTCCAATAGGGGTAAATTATTAATTGCTTTGGACGCAACCTTTTTTTACTTAGCGCATCTAAAAAATAACTAACTCAAATTAGGTTGCTTATTGTTCTGGTAAAACAATAAGGGTTGTGGGTCAATATTTTATTGTAATTCTATGAAAAAGAAAAAACAATATTGACCTTAAAAAGGGTCTTGATAACTTCAGGATCCTTTTTTGCTTTTTATTGGCCATAAATAAATCCCACCCTCAAAGTATTTTCTTTTAGTTTTCAGTAACGAGCTTGCCTTCCAGGAAATCAAAAAACAGATGTTAATCCTTTTAATCCCGACCTTTAAATCCTATTTTTGTAGTCGTAAAATAATTCTTTAACTTAAAATATTAGTATAGCATGCAACTGTACAATACCTTAAGTGCAAAGGAAAGAGAAGCCCTTATAGAGGAGGCGGGATTGGAACGCCTTACCATTTCTTTCTATCAATATGCACGTATTGGCAATCCGTCAATTTTTCGAAATCATTTATTTATTCATTGGAACGAACTGGATGTTCTAGGCCGTATTTATGTGGCCCATGAAGGTATTAATGCCCAACTGTCCGTTCCTGCCGTAAATTTCAAGTCGTTTAAGGCCCATTTGGATAGCATCACCTTTTTGGAAAATGTTAGATTGAATATCGCCATAGAACAGGACAACAAATCATTTTTAAAACTAAAGGTGAAGGTTCGTGAAAAAATCGTGGCGGACGGATTAAATGACGCCTCCTTTGATGTTACCAATAAGGGAATTCATGTAGATGCTAAAAAGTTTAATGAACTTATTGAAGATTCCGACACCATTTTGGTGGACATGCGGAATCATTACGAAAGTGAAATAGGCCATTTTAAAAATGCCATTACCCCTGATGTGGATACCTTTAGGGATTCATTGGATATTATAGAAAAAGATCTTGCAGACCATAAAGAGGATAAAAAATTGGTCATGTACTGTACTGGTGGCATTAGGTGCGAAAAGGCCAGTGCCTATTATAAACACAAGGGCTTTAAAAATGTATATCAGCTGGAAGGCGGTATTATAGAATACACCCGTCAGGTTAATAACCTTAATCTGGAAAATAAGTTTCTAGGGAAGAATTTTGTTTTTGATCACCGAAGGGGGGAACGGATTACCGATGATGTCATTGCCCACTGCCATCAATGTGGAAACCCGTGCGACAATCACGTAAATTGTGCCAATGAGGCCTGTCATCTACTTTTTATACAGTGCGATGCTTGTGCCGAGGCCATGAACCAATGCTGTTCCGTTGAATGTAAGGATATACATGAATTGCCTTATGAGGAGCAAAAAAGGCTCAGAAAGGGGAAAGTGGTGAGCAACAAGATTTTTAAAAAGGGCAGATCGGAAGTTTTAAAGTACAAGAAGTAGGTCTTTTGTTGAGGTTTAAGTCTTAAAGGTTTTGTTTTAACAATAAAAGGGAAGCTAATTTTTTAATGTAATTTGGACAAGGATTAAGAATTATATCCTATGCTGTGGATGGTTTTTTTGCGGTTTAAGTAAAGCTTAACGCTGACAACGGAACTCTTTCTTTTCATCGCATTAAAAAAACACTATCTTTACGTTTAATAATTTTATGAACCTTTTTTAGTAAAAGTGTTACATTTTTACTAAACCAAGATACGAAATATGGGTTGTAGCAGTTGTTCAACCGGTAAGGACGGACAGCCAAAAGGATGCAAGAACAATGGTACTTGTGGCACTGATGGCTGTAATAAATTGACGGTATTTGATTGGCTTTCCAATATGTCACTACCAAATGGGGAAAAACCATTTGATTGTGTGGAAGTCCGTTTTAAAAATAGCAGAAAAGAATTCTTCAGAAATTCCGAAAATCTTTCACTTTCTATTGGTGACATAGTAGCTACACAGGCTACTTCCGGCCATGATGTGGGTATGGTTACACTTACCGGTGAATTGGTAAGGGTACAAATGAAAAAGAAAAAGGAGGATTACAATAATCCGGAACTGCCCAAACTTTATCGAAAGGCGTCCCAAAAGGACATCGACATTTGGCAGAAATGTAGGGATAGGGAAGAGGAAATTAAAAAGAGGGCCAGAGAAATAGCCATTGTTCTCAAATTGCAGATGAAAATCTCCGATGTGGAATTTCAAGGTGATGGTTCCAAGGCTACTTTTTATTACACCGCAGAAGAACGTGTAGATTTCCGTCAGTTGATCAAGGACATGGCCAAAGCTTTTGGAATCCGAATAGAAATGAGACAGATTGGCTACCGGCAAGAAGCCCAACGTTTGGGAGGAATTGGTTCTTGCGGTAGGGAATTGTGCTGCTCAACTTGGTTAACAGATTTTAGGTCTGTAAGTACCTCGGCGGCCCGTTATCAGCAACTTTCCCTTAATCCACAAAAACTTGCAGGCCAATGTGGAAAACTTAAGTGTTGTCTCAATTATGAATTGGATGTTTATTTGGATGCCTTAAAGGATTTTCCAGGTCAGGACACCAAGCTTTTCACTGAAAAAGGAATGGCTTTTTGCCAGAAAGTAGATATTTTTAAAGCTACTCTGTGGTTTTCGTATAAGGACGAACCAGCTAATTGGCATATCTTATCTAAAGACCAGGTAATTGAGGTCTTGGAAAAGAACAAGAAGAGGGAGAAAGTGGCCAGTTTGGAGGAATATGCGGTAGAAAACGTGCAGGAGGTTGAAAAGGTTTTTGAGAATGTGGTGGGGCAGGATAGTTTAACCCGTTTTGATACGCCTAAGAAGAGAAGGTCCAATAGGAACAACAAGAAAAAAAAGAGAACAAATTATAAAAAAAGACCTGCCAATAATGCTTAAGAGTTTAGGTGCATTTTTGTTAGTGGTTTTTATGGTTTCTTGCGATGGTCAAACCATAAAATCGGAATTCAGTCCAACACAGAACGGAATCTGGAATAAGGATAGTGTAGTAGCGTTTTCCTTTAAGGAATTGGATACCATTCAAGAGTACAATATGTTCATCAACGTTAGGAATGATGGAACATACCCATATAGTAACCTCTTTTTAATTGCAGAATTACAGTTTCCAAACGGAGATATGCTACGCGATACTCTGGAATATGAAATGTCCAAACGGGACGGAGAATGGTTGGGAACAGGTTATGGCAGTTTAAAGGAAAACAAATTATGGTATAAGGAAAACGTCGTTTTCCCGACTTCAGGCGTATATAAATTAGAAATTTCCCATGCCATGCGTAAAAATGGCCAAGTAGATGGAATTGTCGAATTGGAAGGTATCACCGATGTGGGATATCTAATCGAAAAAAGTAATTAGTAGTCTTATGGCAACAGCTACCAAGAAGAAGAAAAAAAGCAACAACAATTTTTTTAAATTCATTAAGTGGTTTTGGCTACTCTTTTTTATAGGTGCCCTATCCGTAGTTTTGATCTTCCTTTTGGCTTCTTGGGGAGCCTTCGGAGCCATGCCGGAATATGAGCGTTTGGAGAATCCGCAGACCAATTTGGCTAGTGAAATTATTTCTTCGGACGGTGAAACCCTTGGTAAGTTTTATCTCGACGATAATAGAACTGATGTTGCTTTTGAAGACCTTCCCAAAACTTTGGTGCAGGCTTTGGTAGCTACCGAAGATGCACGGTATTACGAGCATTCGGGGATAGATGCCCGAGGTACTTTAAGGGCTTTTGTCTATTTGGGCAAAAAGGGAGGAGCCAGTACCATATCCCAACAATTGGCAAGACAATTGTTTGTTGGGGTGCGTTCCAAAAACATTTTTGAAACTATTACCCAAAAAATAAAAGAGTGGGTGCTTGCCATAAGATTGGAACGTAGCTATACGAAGGAGGAAATCGTTAAGATGTACCTTAACATCTACGATTTTAATTATAATGCGGATGGCATTAGGTCGGCTTCCCGTATTTATTTCGGAAAAGAGCCCAAAAATCTGAAAATAGAAGAATCTGCAGTTTTGGTGGGTATGCTTAAAAATTCTTCATATTACAATCCCATCAGGCGGGAAGAATTGGTTTTAAATCGTAGAAATACGGTCTTGTCCCAGATGGCGAAGTACGATTTTATTACCGAAAAACAAAAGGATTCGCTACAGGCCTTAAAAATGGATATCAATTTTAGTCCTGAATCGCACAGAGAAGGCTTGGCTACCTATTTTAGGATGTACCTTCAAGGGTTTATGAACAGATGGATTAAGGATAATCCCAAGCCGGCCATGAAAGGGGAAAGTGATAAATGGAATATTTATTTGGACGGGTTACGTATTTACACCACCATAGATTCCCGCATGCAAAAAAATGCGGAGGATGCGGTAGCGGAACATATGAAAAGATTACAAGCCGAGTTTTTTCATCAAAACACCCCTGACCGTAATAAAACTGCTCCCTTTATTGAACAGGTTCCCGGAGAAATAGATGGGATTATGGAGAGGGCGATAAAATCCTCTCATAGGTGGCACAACCTAAAGGATCAAGGGAAAAATGAAAAGGAAATAAGGGCTTCCTTTAACGAGCCAGTGGAGATGACGGTTTTTGATTGGAATAGTGAGACTAAGGAAAAGGATACGGTATTGACCCCGATGGATTCCATTAGATATTATAAATCCTTTCTTAAGACCGCTATGATGTCCATGGAACCCCAATCAGGGCATGTTAAGGCATGGGTTGGGGGTATAGACTACAAGCATTTTCAGTATGATAATGTTATTCAGGGAGCTAGGCAGGTTGGGTCCACTTTTAAGCCTTTTGTGTACGCTGCAGCCATAGATCAATTGCGACTTTCGCCCTGTGATATGCTACCGGACAATCAATATTGTATTGAGGCCAATAAACACGGAAATCCAGATTCCTGGTGCCCAAAGAATTCCGATGGTAAATATTCGGGGGAAATGCTGACCCTTAAAAATGCATTGGCAAATTCAGTGAATACCGTTACCGCCCAATTGATAGACAAGGTAGGTCCCAAAGCGGTGGTGTCCATAGCCAAAAATTTGGGAATTACAGGAGAAATCCCAGAGGTACCTTCCATTGCCTTGGGAACTGCAGATCTTAATGTTTATGAGATGGTGGGCGCCTATGGTACCTTTGTCAACCAAGGGGTATATGTTAAACCCGTTATGGTAACCAGGATCGAGGACAAAAATGGTACGGTACTTTACGAGTATGTGCCGGAGACAAAAGATGTTCTTAGCAAGGATGTGTCCTACGCCATGGTCAATCTTATGTCCGGGGTAACCCAAGGCGGATCGGGAACTAGATTAAGGACTACGGGTTATGACAAATGGCGTAAGGAATACGAAGAAATTATAACGGGTTATCCTTATGAATTTAAAAACCCAATTGCCGGTAAAACAGGTACTACCCAGAATCAAAGTGATGGTTGGTTTATGGGGATGGTACCCAATTTGGTAACCGGAGTGTGGGTAGGTGGAGATGACAAAGCGGTTCATTTTAAGACCATTACCTACGGTCAGGGAGCTTCCATGGCTTTGCCCATTTGGGGATTGTATATGAAAAAGAACTATGCCAACAAGGAATTGGGCGTTTCCGATGGAGAATTTGAAAAGCCTGAGAATTTATCCATAAACGTGGATTGTTCCAAGGCATCAATGGAGGAGGATAATAAAATAGATATAGAAGACGATTTGGATTTTTAGAACATTAAAATATTATAGTCATAAATGCCCTTGCTTTTATTTAAAAGTTAAGGGCATTTTTCGTTAAAAACCCGTATTTTAGAGATATCAAGGATTAGGTTTAACTAAGTCGATTTTATATGATACGTAAAACAGTTGCCAACGTTGAGGAGGCATTACAAGGGGTAAAGGACGGTATGACTTTTATGCTGGGAGGATTTGGATTATGCGGTATTCCGGAGAATGCAATTACGCATTTGGTGAAGATGGGCGTTAAGGATTTAACCTGTATTTCCAATAATGCCGGGGTAGACGATTTTGGCCTTGGCTTATTGTTGCACAAACGCCAGATTAATAAAATGATCTCTTCCTATGTAGGTGAAAATGATGAGTTTGAGCGACAAATGTTAAGCGGGGAGTTGGAGGTGGAATTAACACCTCAAGGAACTTTAGCGGAGAAATGTAGGGCCGCCCAGGCTGGTTTTCCGGCGTTCTATACGCCTGCCGGTTATGGCACCGAAGTGGCTGAAGGAAAGGAGACCAGGGAGTTTAATGGAAAAATGTATGTACTGGAAGAGGCTTTTAAGGCCGATTTTTCCTTTGTCAAGGCTTGGAAGGGCGATGAGGCCGGGAATCTAATATTTAAGGGAACTGCCCGAAACTTTAATCCGGCCATGTGTGGCGCTGCCAAGATTACGGTGGCTGAGGTGGAGGAACTGGTACCTGCAGGACAGTTGGACCCCAACCAAATTCACGTTCCAGGAATTTTTATACAGCGTATTTTCCAAGGAAAAAGTTACGAGAAGAGAATTGAACAGTTAACAGTACGGAAAGTAAAATGATTTGAAAGTTATCTGATTTGAAAATTTGATAATATGAGGAATGATAAGGAAAATTTAATAGTAAAGAAAACTTTCGATTTCTCCTTGCAAATTATTGAATATTGTGAAGAATTGAGAGCTTTGAATAAGTATGAAATGGCATCTCAATTGTTTAAAAGTGGAGCATCTATAGGAGCAAATACTTGGGTGGCTCAAAATGGAGAAAGTTCTGCCGATTTTGTACATAAATTTAAAATTACCGCTAAAGAGGCTGATGAAACTTTATACTGGATTGAACTTTGCCAAGCTTCAAGCTATTATCCAAACCCGCAAGAAGCAGTTTTTTCAGAGTTAAAATCTCTTATTCGAATTATCTCGAAAATTATAGGTACAAGTAAACGTGCCAAATTATCAAATTAACTAATTATCAAATCAACAATAATGTTGGATAAAAACGGAATAGCAAAACGCATTGCAAAGGAAGTGAAGGACGGATATTACGTTAACCTGGGAATCGGGATACCTACTTTGGTGGCCAATTTTGTAAGGGACGATATAAGCGTGGAATTTCAGAGTGAAAATGGGGTGCTGGGAATGGGACCTTTTCCTTTTGAGGGGGAAGAGGATGCCGATATCATCAACGCAGGTAAGCAAACCATTACAACACTGCCGGGAGCCTCGTTTTTCGACTCTGTAACGAGCTTTGGGATGATTCGGGGCCAACATGTAGACCTTACCATTTTGGGGGCAATGGAGGTCTCTGAAAATGGCGATATTGCCAACTGGAAAATCCCTGGAAAAATGGTGAAAGGTATGGGAGGGGCCATGGATCTTGTGGCTTCAGCGGAGAACATCATTGTAGCTATGATGCACACCAATAGGCAAGGGGAGTCCAAGTTGTTGAAGAAATGCTCCTTACCATTGACCGGTGTTGGATGTGTAAAAAAGATTGTGACGAACCTTGCTGTTCTGGATGTAACCCCAAAAGGATTTCAATTGTTGGAAAGGGCCCCGGGTGTAAGTGTGGAAGAAATTATTAAGGCCACAGAAGGCAATTTAATTGTTGAGGGGGATATTCCCGAAATGGAAATTTAACATTTTGGAAGTGGTCATATATCGATGTAAATAACTATTTTTATGCGCATACAACAATTAGGGCGTATTTCACAACAATTTTTTAAATACTGCGTTAATCTGAATTATATTGCAATTAATAACAGAAGTTAAACCCCAAATTTAACAACTACTAAACCTTTAAACCTCTTTTACTATGGAAGCCCAAATGAGCCACGCCCCTGCGCAGGAAGAAATTCAAGTTTATCGCAATGACTTTTTCAGAGGCATTGTACGGTTGACGAAAAAATTATTTATGCTGTAGGCATAAGTCAAAATTTTTAAAGGGAGCAATACTACCAAGTATTGCTCCCTTTTTTTTTGGTGTACACCCGAGTTGAAAATTGTACTTTTAGGAAACAAAAACTTAGATATGAAACTATATTTGGAGCCTTGCTCCATTACCGATCTGGAGGTTTTGGCTAATCTAAGCAGAAAGACTTTTATAGAAGCTTTTGAGACGTCCTAAAATAGGTTGACGGTTTTTAAAGAATATATATTAGACCTGTGAAGTTAACTTCACAGGTTTTTTGTTATGTATAAAATTAGGTGTTTTATAATTAAGGCTCAAATGTGGTCTTCTGTTGT
>NZ_JACLHY010000010.1 GCF_014397245.1 Arenibacter arenosicollis
ATACTCTAATATTCCTTCTGGTAATATTAAACTTAACAAGGATAACTCAGTGCCTTTATTCATCAATGTAATTTAAAGCACAAAGAAAATTATTTTTCTCTTTAGACCCAACTTTTGAGATTGATCCATGTTTCCTTTCAAATTGGGAGTTCAATGCTTCATTTTGAATACAAGCAATCTGCCACTCCTTATCATTTTGCTATAAACATTCCTGCCAATAAGGAGTTCGAGGCTTTAAAATGGTTAAAATCGCGATGTCCGATCTTAAAGGACGGAGAAGATGAAATTATAAACTTCACGGCTTGGAATGCCAAAGCCATCTACTTTTATGATGAAGACAAAAATATTGTGGAACTCATAGCCCGAAAAAATCTTAAAAATGCCTCTGACCATAATTTTGGGCCGGAGCATTTTCTGGAAATATCGGAAATTGGAGTCCCTACAACAGATATTGAAAGGGAATTCAACACCTTAAAACATGCTATGGATATCGCAATTTATGATGGGGGATTTGGAAACTTTTGTGCAATTGGCGATGAAAACGGATTGCTTATATGCATCAATAGGGAAAGAAAAGATTGGTACCCTACCCAGGATAAGGCTTCTCCTTCAGAGTTTGAATTAAAATTATCACAGAATAGAAAAACCTACGGCATTGAATTTAAAAATGAAAAAATCATTGTAGGATTCCCTTAATTTTTTCTTCCTCTATGCAATTTAAATGCCAAGTGTAAAAAAGCTTCCTTACTTTTACTGTAAACTAACTCCTTGTCCATGATCATCGACGTCCACACACATATAAATAACTACCATGAAGACCGGGTAGTTTCCTTGGAAGAATGCTTAAATCTGCTCACTGATACCATGCAGGAAAACAAGGTAGACTATTCTTTGGTACTTACCTCCTACAAGGTCAACGAACATAGACCAAGCACAAAGAAGGTGGTCGAAGCCATAAGTGGCAGGGACAACTTAGGCGTGGTTGCCGGTATAAGTTATTTAAATTACAACCATAGGGACCTAAGGGAAATAAGCGAATTTCTTGATGAAGGCCTAATAAAAGGTTTAAAACTATACCCTGGTTATGAGCCCTTCTACCCCAATGATAAAAGGCTACAGGTAGTTTATGACATGGCGGTTGAATACAATATTCCCGTAATGTTTCATTCCGGGGACACCTATTCGCCAACGGGAAGGATAAAATACTCCCATCCCATTCATATAGACGACGTAGCCGTAGATTTTCCTGACCTTAAAATAGTCATCTGCCATGTTGGCAATCCCTGGATCAAAGACTGCATGGAAGTAGTGTACAAAAACAAAAATGTCTATAGCGATGTCTCTGGCCTGGTGTTGGGTAATTTCTCATATAAGTTTGAGAGATTCATGAAAAATGAATTGGAGGAAATGATTACCTATGCTGGGAATCCGCAGTATCTTTTATACGGTACGGACTGGCCCATTTCCAATATGCATTCCTATCTCAATTTCATGAAACAATTGGATCTGCCCGAAGAGAAGAAAGAACTTATTCTTTGGAAGAACGCGGCGGAACTTTTTAAGATTGATGTATCCAAGTTATAAAACGCATTATTAATTTATTGGAGCCTGTGTAGTTGAACCTTTTACTTTGTAGGTTCAACATAGTGCTTAAATCCGTTTGCGTTGGTATATGCATCCCATTTCGTTGAGACAAATTTCAATTAAATCTAAAATATTCCCTTCTTTTCACAACTTCAGTCTTAAGCAAATCCCTACAGGGAATAGAAGGGAAGTAATTTACAAGCCAGCGCTATAGACTTGGGTAGATCATAATTTGAACTCAAGGCCCATCACAATTCGTAGCCGAGGAAAATGTTAAAATGTATGGGCACACTTGGTGCTTAATCAAAAATAAATGAATATCTTAAAGGTGAGCAATTGCTGACTAAGGTAGCGCATTTAGTACCTGATAATCTGTGTATCCTTAACCAATAGGTACAAATTGAATGCTCCAACAAACTATAACCAACAAAGTCCTATTTACATCCACCAAGGGCTTTTAAAAAAATAGGATATGATCAAGAAGACCTTCGGTACATTTGCTGGGGTGTTTACACCAACCACCTTAACCATTCTGGGTGTCATCATGTATATCCGCCAGCCATGGGTTGTTGGTAATGCCGGGGTCTTAGGGGCTTTAGGCATAGTTCTATTATCGGTGGCCATTACGCTTACAACGGCCCTTAGCCTATCTTCTATAACCACCAACATAAGGATTGGCAGTGGTGGCGCTTTTAGTTTAATTTCCCAATCCCTAGGTCTGGAAATTGGGGGCGCCATAGGCATTCCATTTTATTTTGCCCAGTCCATTGCAGTTGCCATGTATATTTTCGGTTTCCGAGAAGGTCTGCAAACCCTAACTCCAGATGTCAATCCCCTGATACTTGACCTGTTGATTTTCGCAGTTGTCATGGGTATTGCTTTTATAAGTACCAGTTTTGCTTTTAAGATTCAATTTGTGATTTTGGGAATTATTGTTCTCTCTTTGGTGTCTATATATGGGGCGCTATTTGTCAACGAACTGGATTATAATATTCAATGGACGGGCACTTACCCTGGATCTATTGAAAACGATTTTAGCGGTTCCTCCTTTTGGATAGTATTTGCAGTCTTTTTCCCCGCAGTTACCGGGGTAATGGCCGGAGCCAATATGTCTGGAGACCTCGCAAATCCACGTAAAAGTATTCCTGTCGGCACCATTTCATCGGTAATAATTACGACCATAATTTATGTTAGTCTAATTTTTGTTGCCGCTGTTATAGCCACTCCGGACGAACTGGCAAAAAATTACAATGTATTCATTGACAAATCCCTGTATGGTCCCATAGTGCTGGCAGGTCTGTTAGGGGCTACCCTTTCCTCCGCTCTGGGCTCGTTTGTGGGAGCTCCAAGAATATTATTGGCCTTGGGAGAAAAGAATATTCTTCCAAAAAGTCAGAAATTGGCAAAAAAATCTAAAAAAGGAGAGCCTGTCAATGCCATGTTGATCACCGCAGTACTTGTTCTCTTTGGCATATCGTTGAGAAATCTAAATACCATTGCCCCATTACTCACCATGTTTTTTATGATTACCTATGCCATGGTAAATGTAGTGGCCCTCGTGGAGCAGACCCTGGGTTTGCCCAGTTATAGACCAACCCTAAAAATTCCGATTATTGTCCCGGCCATTGGGGCCTTTGGCTCCATTGCCATTATGTTTGTACTGAACGTGATCATTGCCCTATTTTCATTGATATTTATAGTAATATTCTACCTGTACCTTGTAAAAATGAATATTAAATCGGCCGCAGGGGACTCCCGAAGTGGTCTATTCACGGCCTTGGCGGAATGGGCTACAAAAAAAACAAACAGTTTGCGCCAAGAAAGGGAAGTTCGGTCCTGGCGTCCAGACCTTTTAATTCCCGTAACAATGCCCAAGGAGATCAGAAGTTCGTTTAAACTTATACATTCCATAATATATCCTAAAGGCTCAGTAAAGATATTGGCACTAAGAAATGAGAATGAGGTAGAACAGAGAAACATGGAGAACTTTCTAAAAAATGCTGTGAAAAAATTCAAGGAAAGTGATTTATCGGTTTCCTATACCGTAATAGATAACACCGACTTTAACACTACCGTAAATGTTAGCATGCAGTCGCTCAATGCTGCCTTCTTTAAGCCCAACATCATCTTTGCAAGTTTGGATTCGGCCACTTCCAATCTGGGATATTACAACCGATTAATATTGGATAGTAAAAAGAATAATTTTGGGATGATTATTTACATTCCTTACGCCACCGCCAGTCTGGCCATAGAAAAAAGCATCAACCTGTGGATGACCAATATTCCCGTAGACTGGAAGGCAACATTTAGTGTTAAGGACAATAACCTGTCCGCCTTAATCTCGCTTTTAATTTGCCGTAACTGGAAAGGAAACATTGATGTTCATATTCTGAACAATAATCCTAAATTGATTTTCTCAGAAAGCGATATCGAAGACTTGAACACTATGGTCAGATTTCCCAAGAACACTTCAATAAATATACAACAGGGCGACTTGCTCGAGAATGTGATTCAACAGAAGAACACCGACGTCAACATATTCAATATCGAGCCGGGGATGACTATTGACGACATGGTCAATATTGTAAATGAATCCCGTATATCAGCCGTTTTTTGTGCCGACTCCGATTTCGAAAATGTTTTGGTTTAAGAAATCAAACGACCATAGGCTTTCCATAACACAACATTCGTAAATACGGTTGGAAATAATAATCTTAGGTTTACCACAAAGTAATAGCGTAAAAATGGACGCACTTTAAAGCACAAACTGAAATACCGCGGTTTTAAGACTTGGACCGAAGTTTAAGTTTTCCTTTTTGAGTTATTGGTACCCACAAGCAAAATAACCGTGTTGGGTAAAATGGTTGTTAAATAGCATCTATTAAATCTTTTACATTTAGTTAAAAATGAGTATCTTAGGGTAAGTAACAAATAATCTTCAGTTATGGCAACAATTAAATCTTTAAACAAATGGGCCAATGCACATACTTATTATCCCCTGGATTTATTAAGAGTTGCATTAGGTGTTTTTCTTTTTATGAAAGGTGTGGATTTTATGTCCAATCACCAACAAATGGCAGAAATCATTAAACCATTCCAAAATCTACCAGGAGGTATGTTGATTATGCATTATGTGGCTCCTGCACATTTTGTAGGAGGATTTTTATTGGTAATCGGCTTGCTGACCCGTTGGGCGGTTTTTGCACAGCTACCAATACTTATTGGTGCCGTGCTAGCGAATTTCCTAGGAGTGATGAACACAAGTAACCTTGTTTTGGCCACTATTACCTTATTGGTATGTATTTTCTTTTTATTCTATGGTTCGGGTAAACATTCAGCGGATTATTATTTAAAAATGCAGAAATAAGGCCATTTATACCGTATTTAAATTATATTTAAATTTAATTCTACACGGTTAAATTTTATTATGCCTTATTCCAATTCTAGCTTAAGATTCACGAAGTCCAGTAATAATTTCTGGATTTTATTGATGTTGACATTTCTCTTATGTTCATGTGGGGAAAACAAAAGTTCCGACTCCAATACAGATGAAGGACCAACGGAGGAAACCTCCCCTGTGTCCTTCACGGCAATTGGCGATGTTCCATACAATGAAGAACAGCGTCTTGGACTGATCGATATTATCTCCAAACACAATACTATCAATTCTTCTGAATTCGTTATCCATGTTGGCGACATTAAGCCAGGGGCCCGTGATTGCGATGAAGACGTCTATCTGGATGTTGCCGATATATTAAAAACATTTAAGGTTCCCACCTTTATAGTTTTGGGGGACAATGAGTATAACGACTGTGAAGATCCAGCACTGGGCCTGGAATATTGGAATAAATATTTCCTGCATTTTAATGAAAATTGGTCCTTTGAACCTCACATCACTTATCAAACGGAACGTCCAGAAAATTTTAGTTGGATAGAGAATAAAGTTTTATTTATAGGTATTAATCTAGTGGGAAGTCAGGTTCACGATTCCATAGAATGGCAAGACAGATTAACACAAAATGGCCAGTGGGTTAAAACGATGCTGGAAGAACATAAGAGCTCGGTGGAAGCAACGGTTGTTTTTGGTCATGCCAATATTGTGGAAGCAGACCCTGATAAGTTTAAACCCTTTACAGATTTGTTCCGGGCTGCATCACTGTCTTTTGGGAAACCCGTTCTTATGGTTCAGGGCGATGGACATTTCTGGATCAAGAATAATCCTTGGCCTGAACAAAATATTACCCGTTTACAAATAGATGGGCGGGACACTGCAGTACAGATAACGGTAAATACGAATCTTGATTATCCCTTTTTATTCGATAGGAATTTTTTAAATTGATGTAGTAATATAAAGAAGCATCCCTAATTATGATTGCCATATCTCAACTAGGGATGATCTGTAAACTTAATCTATTTGGCGCCCATTAATTTTAGCACCTAAAAGACTCCAACTATAAGGATTAGATTTCTTCGGCCAACCATGCTTTCATCATCCAGACCGTCTTTTCCTGCTGGGTGATAAACTCGCTCATCATAGCATTGGTACCCTCGTCCGAAGCCTCATCCGAAGCATCCAAAATGGCCCTTTCAATTATAAGAAGTTGAGAAAGTGAATCTACAATTAAACGAATAGCATCTTCATCTTTGGTTATGTTTTTACCTACCGGCACCTTTGAGCTACTGATATAATCCTCAAAGGTATGTAAAGGCACACCTCCTAAGGTTAGAATACGTTCCGCTATTTCATCTACTTTTAGGTTGGCGTCGGTGTACAATTCCTCGAATTTCACGTGTAGATCAAAAAACCTTTTCCCTTTAATATTCCAATGAATTCCCCTTAGGTTTTGGTAGTAGCGTTGGAAATTTGCCAATAACTGATTTAAATCCTTACTTAACGATTTTGATTTGGTAATATCCAAACCTATACTGTTCAATTTCATAATTTATTCTTTTAATTATACTACTAAACTACAGCTTTCCCATTGCCATTGAAGCGTAAATTTATTGATAGATTTTATGATTGTATAGTAATATACGATAGGTAAAACGTAAGCTTAGTCAATGGTATGATTATTGATGATATTTCTAAAATTTTAACTAAAAAATTTATAAAAAATTAAAGAACGATTCTTAAGACATCAGTATTACGATAAATTAAGAAAATAATAACAAAATATCTTATTGAATAATAAGGTACTAGCTTAAATTTGATTCTCCCCCTTTAACTAAACCACCTAATAATGACTAAAAAAAAACTACTCCTATTTGGTATCCCCATTGTTCTTGTTCTTGTAGGCTACACCTTGTTCGGGAATACTTCGGATGAAGATGTAGCCATTACTACAAAGGTAGTCAAGGGCGATTTTCTAAATGAAGTGATTATTTCTGGAGAGGCCCAATCTACTAGTTTGAAAAAAATTAATGGTCCGGATGACATTCGGAAATTCAAGCTTCGGGATGTGAAAATTCAAGATTTAATTCCTGAAGGCTCTTTGGTCAAAGAAGGTGACTATGTGGGCAGATTAGATCCCTCAGAAGTGAATGAACAGATATTGGATGCCCAATTAAACTTGGAAACCGCTCAGTCAAAATACACCCAAGAGCAATTGGACACCACCTTGACCCTGAAACAGGAACGGACTGCTATCAAGGATCTGTTATTTGATATTGAAGAAAATAGGCTGGAGCTTAAACAATCTATCTATGAACCTCCCGCCACTATTAAAAAGTTGGAAATAAGTATTGAGCGTCTGGAACGTGATCTAAAAGAAAAAACCGAGGATTATAAAATTAAAGAACAGAAAGCCATGGCCAAAATGGTCGAGGTTGGTACGGAAGTCTCTAAAATAAGTAAAATGCTGGACGAGCTAAGGAATCTTCAAAAATCCTTTACCATACATTCGGACGCCAATGGAATGGTAACCTATGCCAAGAACTGGGATGGCTCAAAAAGAAAGGTCGGGTCGTCCATTAGTATGTGGGATCCTGCTATTGCAACCTTACCAGACCTAACCAAAATGGAATCCAAAACCTACGCCAATGAGGTGGATATAAGAAAGATTAAAAAAGACCTTCCCGTAATAATAGGTTTCGATGCATTCCCGGACGTAACGGTAAAAGGAACCATAACCAACGTGGCCAATGTAGGGGAAGAAAAAAGAGGATCGGATATTAAACTCTTTCAAGTATTGGTGAATTTTGATGAAAATAATGATAATGTTAGACCCGGGATGACCACTTCAAATAGGATACTGATACATAAGGAAGAAGAAGTACTTATGGTGCCTTTGGAAGCCGTATTTTCCCAAGATTCCATAAGTTTTGTTTACGCCAAATCCGGCTTGTCCATCGATAAGAAAGAAATAGAGATGGGCGAATCCAATCTGGACGTGGTAATCATTAAAAAAGGTTTAAATGAGAATGAAGTTGTATATCTGAGCAAACCGGAAGGAATGGAAGAAAAGAGTATACTGTCTTTAAATTAGATTCATGATAGACAAGATACTTCTAGAACAGATTATCTCTAATTTCAGAGAAGCCATCCGTGTGGTAACGATCAATAAGGTTAGAACCTTTTTAACAGCATTGGGAATCATTTTTGGTGTTGCAGCCGTAATAACCATGTTGTCTATTGGAAATGGTGCGGAAAAGGAGATTTTGGCACAATTGGAACTCGTAGGTGTAAACAATATTGTGGTAACCCCCATACCGGACGAAGAAGATGAGAACGCCAGTGAAGATGATGAAGGTGCCAAAGAAACTACCAGATTTTCGAAAGGATTGGATCTATTGGATGTGGTCAGTATACAAAATAATATCCCCACCATTAAAGCCGTTAGTCCCGAAATAATCCTGGAAACTTATGTCATAAATAAGGGTAGGCAAAATTCGGTTAAATTAATAGGTGTCACTAATTCTTTTTTTCAAACTTCTAATATACATATAGGTAAAGGCAGCAATTTCTCGGAGGAGCATGCTGTAAATGCTGCTTCGGTATGTATTATCGGTGAAAAAGTAGAAAAAAAATTATTCCCGGGCGAGAGTGCCATAGGCAAGCAAATCAAGGTCAAAGACGTATGGCTTCAAGTGATTGGAATAATCGAGGAAAAACTTATTTCTGAAAAAGCCCAGGAAAACCTAGGTATCAGAGATCTTAACCAGGATATCTACATTCCTGTAAAGACTTTCTTGGTCCGCTATAAGGATAGAAAGATTATATCCGATGAACCCCTAGATTTTAGTGGAGGAGGAATGATCATAATTGGTGGTGCCAACAATGGACCTAAAAAGAGAATACCCAGGGGCAATTATCATCAGTTGGACAAGCTAACGGTCCAGGTAAATAATTCCAACGAACTAAAATCGACCGCTGAAGTACTTAGCAAACTCCTTAAAAGAAAACATAATGATGTGTTGGATTTTGAAATAACCATCCCTATACAATTGCTAAAGCAGCAACAGAAAACGAAACAGATTTTTAATATAGTGCTTAGTGTAATTGCGGGTATATCCCTCCTTATTGGGGGTATCGGTATTATGAATATTATGTTGGCCTCTGTACTGGAGCGGACAAAGGAAATCGGTATCATGCGGGCCATAGGGGCTACCAAGCAGGATGTTATCCTACAGTTTTTATCAGAGTCCGTCCTAATAAGCATAGGCGGTGGGATTATTGGAATAATATTGGGAATTGTGGCATCCTACGGATTGGAATTGGCAACGGGAATAGAAACCATACTTTCTTTAAACTCCATAATTTTATCCTTTTTTGTAGCCACTTTTATAGGGCTTGCATTTGGAGTTTTACCAGCTAAATCCGCTGCGAATAAAAATCCAATAGAGGCCATTAGACGGGAATAAAATAATATTCCGAATAACATATATCACAATTACCCTCCCCCATTATATCAATCAAAACAGTCCAAAATGAAAAAATGTATTTTGTTGTTGTTCCTTTGTTCAAACCTTAATGTACTGGGACAGACCAAAAAGCTTACGCTAACTGAGGCCATTGAAATGGCAAAAAAAAACTCCCCTGAATACCAAGCCGTACTAAATCAATCACAAGCCAGTTATTGGAAATACAGAACTTATGTAGCACAATTTTTGCCCCAATTTAGATTATCAGCGACTTTGCCGGATTATTCCAAATCCATTACAAGAATTACCAATGACGAGGGGCAGGATATTTTTGTAAATCAAAATCAATCCAGAGTAGATGGGACTTTATCCATAGACCAGCGGGTTCCTTTCACTGGAGGTAACCTCTCCCTTAATTCCCAAATCCAAAGAATTGATCGCTTTGGTGCAGATGAAAACAGCAATTACTCCCTCACCCCATTTTCCGTAAATTACTATCAAAATTCCTTGTTCTTTAATCCATATAAGTGGGACAGACAAATAGAACCATTAAAATACGAAGAATCCAAGCGCGAATTTATAGAGCGCATGGAAGATATTTCCCTTAGCAGTTGTCAACGGTATTTTGGATTATTGACCGCACAAATGAGATTGAAAAATTCCAAGAAAAATTTGGCCACCCAGGATACCTTATTACAAATTGCCAAAGGGAGGTTCGAAATTGGAAAGATTGCCGAAAATGAGCTATTGCAGATGGAACTTGGACATTTAAATTCGAAAAATGAAGTTACAACAAATACTATCCTACTTAAAAGGACATCTCAAAACCTAGCCCGTTATTTAGAATTGAAAACCGAGGACATAGAACTCTTCATTCCCGAGAAACTGGTAGATTTTGAGGTGAGTGTACAGACCGCTTTGGATGAAGCTACCAACAATAGAAAGTCTGTTATAGAATTTAGAAGGAGACGTTTGGAGGCGGAAAGAAATCTAGCTCAAATAAAAGGCAACAATAGGTTGGAAATAAATGTTAATGCCAATTTTGGATTAAATAAACGCGCCGAGGATTATGATGCCTTGTTCCAGGACTATGACAGACAACAAAGGGTATCTGTAAGGTTAGGTATTCCCATTTTTGATTGGGGGGTATCCAAATCCGAAAGAAAGATGGGAGAGGCCGATCTAGGTTTGGTAGAAACCAACATTAAACAAGAACAGCAGGCCTTTGAACAGGAAATTTATCTACATATACTAAATTGGTCCAGCAAGCGTGATTTTCTTTCCACCTCGGAAAAAGCCAAAGAGATCGCCATTAAACGCTATCAAATTACCAAAGAGAGATATATACTGGGCAAAATTACCATTACCGATCTAAATCTGGCTCAACAGGAAAAAGATAAGGCCGAGATTGATTACCTTAATTCCTTGGAAAATTTTTGGACCGACTATTATACCTTGAGGAAACTAACACTTTACGATTTTATCAATGACAAAAAGATTGAAGCTGAAAATATAATTTTAGATTAAAGGCCTATATTTTAAAGGATAAAACCTAACAACCAATATCCCTATTTACGGTACAGAGAAAAGATTTTATAAGTAAGGCCCAAACAGTCTAGGTTTTGTTTTTAGTTTTCATAATTTTATCCTTTAAAATAATACTGCATGACCATTACACAATTGCAATATGTACTAGCCGTGGCCGAGTACCAAAATTTTACTTTGGCAGCCGAAAAAAGCTTCGTTACCCAACCTACCCTAAGTATGCAAGTACAAAAATTGGAGGATGAATTGGACATATTGATTTTCGACAGAAGTAAAAAACCCATCACCATAACTGAAGTGGGAGCAAAAATTGTAGCGCAGGCCAAAAATATTGTAAATGAAGCCAACCGTATCAAAGATATTGTTGACCAAGAAAAAGGGTTTATAGGTGGGGAGTTTACTCTAGGCATCATTCCTACAATTATGCCCACCCTATTGCCAATGTTCCTAAGGACCTTTATCAAGAAATATCCCAAAGTAAACCTGATCATCAAGGAACAAAATACTGAAAATTTGATTCGTAATCTACAAGATGGCCATATTGATGCGGCCATTGCAGCTACGCCTTTGGAGATCGAATATATAAAGGAACGCCCACTATATTATGAACCTTTCGTAGGCTATGTACCGCCTAACCATCGATTGGGGAAATTTTCCGAATTAACTCCGGAAGATCTGGAAATTTCAGATGTTCTGCTTTTGCGGGACGGACACTGTTTTAGGGATGGGGTAATAAATTTGTGTAATGCTTCCAAAAATTATCAGGAAGAACACTTTCAATTGCAAAGTGGTAGTTTTGAAACACTGATCAATCTATCCAACGAAGGTTTGGGAATGACCCTCCTACCCTTCCTAAATACTATTGAACTTGATGATAAAAAGAAGCAGAACCTCAAATTCTTTAAAAATCCATCACCAGCAAGGGAAGTAAGTCTTATATATCATAAGAGTGAACTAAAAATTCAGATTACCGAAGCATTATATGATGTGATTGCCAGTGTAGTAAGAGGCGCTATTGCTTTCCAAGACGTAAAAATTATTAGTCCGTTAAACAAATAGTCATTCCATTTTTCGGTATTTATAGGAACATTCCTCAATACAGCCCACGTTTGATAAAATAAGATTTCCTTCCGAGAAATTCATATTGAAATTGGTCTCGATGGCATTGCTTTCACAGTGATATCTCAATGTTAATACTTGGTCATTTGTACTGAAGATTCCATTGACAATACCTCCACAGGCCTTCTCGTTATGGGTATAGGACCCATTTGCCTTAAATTCGAAGATAGGTCCATTGGTTACTATTGTCCAATTTTCAACAATATCGCCAGGACTTATTTTGGTAGCTTCCAATTGCCATTTCCCGAGAAGCTCGTTGGCAAATTTAGGTAAAGTATCTTCGTCCTTTCCGCAGCTCAAAACGATTAGAACAAATAGGTAGGTTAAATATTTCACGTATATAAAATTGGGGGTCCGCAATTATATACGGTTGAATTAACCAAAAAAGTTGTTTTCGGAACAAAACAATTATTAAAATAACTGCCTCGTTGCCGCTCTAGAAGTCATAAAAAAAGCCACCTTTTATGGGTGGCCTGTATCTAAGCTTTTAAATAAAGTAAGCTTTGTTGTAGTTCTGGCTTATCAAAAATAAATTGTTTTAACCAGAGTTTTAATTCTTCTATTTCAAATGGTAATAGTCTTGTCACTGCTTTTTCTAGTTCTTTGCAAAATAACTTTGTATCAAAACTAACCTTTTGCAATACGGTTTTAGTGTACTCTAACATAGCTCTTGCCATATTTCAAAATAATTTTAGGTTGCTTGCACTAAGATAACCAATAAAAGGTATATATTATTGCCGTCTTTCCGTTAAATAATAGATAAAAGGATGTTAAAGTCGATGAACGTACAATTTCAAATGCCCTATTCTGGTAAAATAAGCATGCTTAAACCGTTAATTTTAATTTGTTTAGTGATGACTTTTACAGGTTGTAAAACATTACATAACAGTAAGTTATCCAAAGAAATAAATCAACAACTAAGTTCCGAAGCCGCTACTAATTACTTCCAAGGCGTTTTAATTTATGACCCTGTAAAAAAGGACACGGTGTATAGCCATAATAGTCAGAAATATTTTACTCCCGCCAGTAATACCAAAATAATTACACTATTTTCATCACTTAAAACATTACCGGAAAATATTCCAGCGCTAAAATATGTTGTTAAAAATGACACCCTATATATGGAAGGCACAGGCGACCCAACTTTGTTGCACTCCTATTTTGCCGACAGTACCGCAATAAAATTTGCCCGGGACTACAATAACATATCCCTCTACTTGAATAATTTTAAGGAAAGTAGGTTTGGCCCCGGTTGGGCATGGGAGGATTATGAGCTGTATTTTAGTCCGGAAAGAAGCGGTTTGCCTTTATACGGCAATGTTGTAACCATTTCCACTAATGACAATCTACAGGTTATACCAAGCTATTTCCAAGATCAGGTTGTACCTATTAGTTATGGGGTAAACAGGGAATTGTACAGCAATACCTTTTATTTTGATACTCAAAGAAAAGATACTTTGGAGAGTCCTTATATGATAGATAGTACCCTTACCAAAAAACTGCTGGAAGCAGTGCTTCTTAAAAAGGTGAATATTGTACAAAAAATGCCAGATACGAAAAAACAAATATTGTACAGCGTTCCTTCAGATTCCGTATATAAAAGAATGATGCAGGTAAGTGATAATTTTCTTGCGGAACAATTATTAATTTTAAGCTCCTCCACCCTATCTGACACCTTAAACAGTGCCAAGGCCAGAAAGTATATTTTGGATAATTATTTACAGGAACTTAAACAACCACCCCGATGGGTGGATGGTTCCGGTCTCTCCCGATATAATTTGTTCACACCAGAAACCATGGTATATGTACTAAATAAAATGTACCAAGAAATACCTCGGGAACGCCTTTTCAATTTTTTCCCTGTTGGTGGCTTATCAGGAACCTTAAAAGGCCGATTCAATGGTGATGACAGCCCCTATATTTACGCCAAGACAGGGTCGCTGGGCAATAATTACTGCCTTAGTGGATATCTGATAACCCGTTCAGGAAAAACTTTGATATTTAGTTTTATGAACAATCATTTTACAAAGAGCAACGGGGAGGTAAAACAACAAATGCAATCCATTTTCGAAATGATTAGGGATAATTATTGACCCAAGACCTTACTTTCATCAACATACTTCCCAAATTTTAATAACAAGAGTCTAAGTTTAGGGGCAATATAGGTCTCGCAAAAAGGCTTTTGTGGATTGTTAAAATAATAGTTTTGGAAAGCTTTGTCCGAAAGTTTAAAATCTCCAAACGGCAAGACCTTGGTTACCAAAGGTTTTTTAAAAAGCTCTTGAAAATTCTCTATTGCCGCTTTGGACTTTTCAACATCCAATGGGGTGAAAGTTTAAATGGCAGACCGATATTTATTCCGCATGCTGTGATCGGAAGTCGATTTATGGGTATAAAGGTGTATTAAAATTAAGTCTTTGAGGGCGATGGATTTTGGATCGTAATGCACAATTACAGCCTCGGAAAAGAAAGATTCTTCCCCTTTTGAAGCAACAAAGCCCTGTTCTACCACTTCAACCCCCTTCAAGGACTGGTACACCGCCTCAGTACACCAATGGCATCCACCTCCAAAAGCAATTTTCTGATTTGTTTCCATAAAGCATTGGTCGCAAAACTACTAGGAAAATAACCCGTTAATTTTAGCATATTGGAGTAGCATTATGGTCTTGGCGTCCTTTATTTCTCCCGAAGCTATCATAGCAAATGCATTGTCAAAAGGCAATTCCAACACTTCAATATTTTCAGTTTCGGATTCCGCTCCACCGCCATCGCTCACCTTCATTTTTTCTTCGTAAGATCCTATAAAAAAATACAGAATCTCGGTTACGGATCCAGGAGACATATAGGATTCGAATACCTTTTCCACATGATCTAATTTATATCCTGTTTCCTCCTCGGTTTCCTTTTTTATACAATCCTCCGGATGGTCACCGTCCAACAGTCCGGCACACACTTCTATCATCATGCCCGACTCGTTGCCGTTAATGTACGTTGGCATTCTAAACTGTCTTGTAAGGATGACACTTCCCTTCTTTTTGTTGTACAATAGGATAGCCGCACCATTACCCCTATCATAGGCTTCTCTGGACTGGGATTCCCAATTGCCATCCGATTTTAGATAATCAAAGGTTATCTTTTCAAGTTTATACCAGTTATCAGATAATAGTTCCCTCTTTATGTTTCTTACTTTATTGCTTTTCACTTTGGGAAGTTTATTTTATTAATTTCATACAAATCTAGGAATTTTAAATGCCCAGATAACGGTGAAGATAAAGTCTTTTTCTATGGAACCCATCATACCCATTATGATGCGCTATGCCGGACATTTATCACTTCAATGCGAGCCCTGCGAAGCAATCTGTTAAAGTCGGATAAGATAGCTTCGCCTCCATCGCCTCCTGTACAAACGGATTGGTTTAATCAACAGATATTCTCTATATAAACATTAATCCTTCAACATTAACTTTTTCAACAGCCTACCTTTACACCGTAACTGCCTTGTTCAAATACCTTCTAAAGGGCAGCATTTCTAGATAAACCGAGATTACCTTCTCTTTAAAACCTGGCTGTAATATTTCTTCCTGGGTCAAGGGATGCATTACGGCAAAGGTTTTATTGCGCAAAAGATCTATATGTGGATGATCATTGGAAAATCCTTTGGGTGCTTTCTTCAAGGTTTCATTCAGCACCAATTCCCCAAAAGTTTCTTTAAATGACTTTTTGTTGAGAATCTTTTTGAGTTCTTCTCCGTCATAATCAATGGCCTCACGAATACTGCGCAAGGTTTTAGGGTCTGGTCGCCAAATTCCTCCAGCCAACATAGACCTACTAAGTCCAATCTCAATATAAAAATCACCCGTATTGGGCGCCTTATCGAGGCCGGCCCCAAAATGGTCCTTGTAAGTAGGTTTATTGGGATGAAACATCAAATTATTATTGATTCGATTTATGCCTTTTTTACCTGGTGTACTGTAGTATTCACTATCTACGGCCGCTAATGCAAGGTCCAAATCATTTAACCATCCTATATATTCATCCCTAATTTCTTTGTACCATTTTCGGTTTTTATCCATCCATTCCTTGGAATTGTTCTGGTTGAGCTCGGTTAGAAATTTAAACAGGGAATCAAAATTCATTATTGGGATACGTTATTATGGATAATATAAGGGATTCTTAAATTCGTTAAAATCGGTTATCCCCGTCCAATAGGTCGCCCAAGCCACCTAAAATACTTCCCTCTCCCTTATCCTTACCTCCTCTAGGAATGGATGCCAAGACCCTTCCCGCCAATCGACTAAAAGGTAACGACTGAATATAAACGGTACCAGGCCCCCTTAAAGTGGCATAAAACAGACCTTCACCTCCAAAGATGGTATTTTTAATTCCGCCAATAAATTCTATATCATAATCCACATCTTTTGTAAAGCCAATAATACAGCCCGTATCCACTTTTAGTGTTTCGCCTGGACCCAATATTTTCTGAGCGGTGGTACCACCAGCATGTACAAAAACCATTCCGTCTCCCTCTAATTTTTGCATTATAAATCCTTCTCCCCCAAAAAGTCCACGGCCTAGTTTTTTTGAGAATTCAATGCCTACGGAAACCCCTTTTGCTGCACATAAAAAAGCATCTTTCTGACAAATAAACTTACCTTGAAATTCAGAAAGGTCTATTGGAATAATTTTACCTGGATACGGGGAAGCAAAACTCACTTGTTTTTTACCTTGACCTATATTTAAAAATGCCGTCATAAAGAGACTTTCCCCTGTCAGCAATCGCTTGCCCGCAGAGAACAATTTTCCCAGGACACTATTGTCCTGATTGGAACCATCCCCAAAAATTGTATCCATCTTAATGTCGGAATCCATCATCATAAAACTCCCAGCTTCCGCCACAACGGCCTCTTGGGGATCCAATTCTATTTCTACATATTGCATTTCCTCCCCATAAATCACATAGTCTATTTCGTGTGCATTCATTTTTTAAAGTTTACTAGTTTTATTATTATTTCGGCCTATTGGTAACCAAAAATACCATTTTGTTACAATGGCGCACTACTTCCCTGATTCATAAATCCATTACCTAGACAACACATTGGAACATTAACCCTTAACCTTAAGAGTCCATTCAAAATTAAAGGTGGAAACTACAATCCCCTCTTCATTAACCCCAACAGATTTCATCCAAACGGTCTGCCCCTCCCCTGTAGCAATTGTATTCTTAATGGCTTCGGCAATAAGATGACCATCTGTGCAGGTAAAGGTGATTTTACCAGTGGCTTTCTTGGAAAAATTAGCATTATTGTTCGCCACTAACATGGAAATATTTCTTCTACTTTTCCTAATCTGGTTCATTACCATGGCTCCTGTCGTTAATTCCGCCGCCATTCCTTGAACTGCCCAAAACAAGGATTTAAAAGGATTTTGATTTATCCACCTATGTCTTACGGTTACAATGGCTTTTTGGTCATCAATATACCTTAAACGCACTCCTGTCCACCAAACGGCAGGCAGCTTAAAAAAGCTGAACATGTTAATTTTACTCGCATCTGATGCCATAGGTCTAGTTTAATTTAATTCAAAAGTATGTAAAATGTACGAACTTATAAATGTTAATATGGTGTTAAATTTTAGTACTTTGTTTTGCATAGTACCTTCTTTTAGATATATATTTGCATAGAAAGTTATTATGTGTAGCAGATTTGACTTCCAAAATTAAATTGAACTGATCCATTTTTCAGGCCCTTTCAAAATTGGAAATCGTTCTTATTCCAGTTTAGAATTGAAAACAAATAATAAAACTTTTGAACACTAATTAAAAGCCATGACCTCAACACTAAGCAAACACGAAAAAAATTTGTCGGCGATAATACATGCCTCAACTTTTTCCAAGTACTTTATCCCCTTCGGGAACTTTCTCCTGCCCTTAATTCTTTGGACAGCTAAAAAGAAAGATCATGGATTTGTAGACCAAAATGGAAAACAGGCCTTAAATTTTCAGATTAGCCTTCTCCTGTATTCCGTTATACTAGGAATTTTCACTATTCCTTTCTTTATTGGAATTATTCCAGAAATTATTCATCAGGGAGATTTTGGTTTTGCGCAGTTCAATAATTTCAATGTATTTAATTTTGATTTTAACCCTCTTAAATTGGGCAAACTACTCTGGCCTTTGGGAATAGCAGGTGTTGCACAGTTCGGTTTATTTTTAGTAAATATAGTCTACACCATCCTAGCTACCATTCGTACCAGTGAAGGACAAGATTTTAAATACCCCATAAGCATACCCTTTATAAAATAACACCTTTTAAAATTAGTACTCATCAAACTAATTCCGGAGTTTATTCATCAAATCAGTTACAAGTGAAACACTAAAATGCGATCATCAAAAAAACGAACAGTTAAATTATTATAATCATGCAACTATGAATATTGAAAATACAAAAGCACAGATGCGCAAGGGAGTCTTGGAGTACTGCATACTTTCCATTCTCAATGGAAAGGACAAGTATACCTCCGAAATTCTGGACACCTTAAAAGACGCCAAAATGCTGGTGGTGGAGGGTACTATTTATCCACTGCTCACAAGACTAAAAAATGCTGGACTTCTCAATTATCGTTGGGAAGAATCTACATCAGGTCCCCCAAGAAAATACTATACCCTAACTGAAACTGGTAAACTTTTTCTAAAAGAATTGGATACCACTTGGGATGAATTAAGAAATGCGACAAACCTCGTAACCAAAACAAAAAACAACTAAAAAATGAACAAGACAATAAATATAAATCTGGCCAATTTATTCTTTCATATAGATGAAGTAGCCTATAGCAAACTTCAACGCTATTTAGAGGCCATAAAACGCTCTTTCGCCAATACCAATGGTAGTGACGAGATTATAGCGGACATAGAAGCCAGAATTGCCGAACTGTTCCATGAAAAAATGGAAAACGAAAGACAGGTAATTACCGAAAAGGAAGTGGACGAGATTATAGGCATAATGGGACAACCAGAAGATTATATGGTTGATGAGGACATTTTTGAGGATCAACCCAAAACTTCCAAAAACCCGGGACGTGTAAGGAAATTATATCGGGATATAGACAATAAGTATATTGGAGGTGTATCGGCTGGCCTAGGGCATTATTTTGGAATTGACGCCCTCTGGGTTAGATTGTTGTGGATCCTACTGACCATTTTTAGCTGGGGAGGATTTGTATTTATCTACGGTCTACTGTGGATATTAATTCCCGAGGCCGTTACTACTGCCCAGAAGTTGGACATGCGCGGCGAAGCCGTTAACATAAGTAATATTGAAAAAAAAGTAAAGGAAGGTTTTGACGACGTAGCCGAAAAAGTAAAAAACGTGGACTATGAAAAAGTGGGAACCAAAGTAAAAGATAGTAGCAGGAGCTTCTTTAATGCCATTGCCGATATAATTATGTTTTTTTTTAAGATCATTGGCAAATTTATTGGGATTATCCTGATCATAATCGGTGCTGCTGGAATTGTATCCTTGTTCGTAGGTCTTTTTACCGTAGGGATTTTGGATATCATACACCTTCCAGGAATAGATTTTTACTATATGGTAAACTCAACCAATACCCCGGTTTGGCTAGTATCACTACTAGGCTTTTTCGCAATTGGAATTCCCTTTTTCTTTCTCATGTACCTAGGCTTAAAGATTTTGGTGAACAACTTAAAATCGATTGGTAATATCGCAAAATTTACACTTTTGGGATTGTGGTTGATCGCTATTATTTTATTGGCCGTTTTTGGTATAAGACAAGCAGCTGCCCACGCCTACACAGGTAGCGTTTCCAATGAAACGGAACTGGCCTTCCAATTACCAGATCAACCCATAAAAATTAGTTTAAAATCATCTCCCCACCAAAATAATGGTAATAACATTGGCATAAACGGGGTTGTACTGGATTACACTGAAAACGGGGAAGAAGTACTGGTGTCAGAAGATTTTCGTATCAACTTAAAAATGTCCAAAGATTCAATAGTGCGTTTGGAGGTACGCAAAAACGCGAATGGGAATACTTTTAAAAATGCCACTGAGACTGCGGAAAAAATCAATTATTATTATGAGTTGCAAGGAAATACTTTAATATTGGACGATTTTTTGACTACCGCCAAAGAAAATAAATACAGGGACCAAGAAGTAAGAATCTATCTATATATACCCGAGGGTACCGTATTGGCTTATGAAAGCGACAATAATCATTGTTGGACAATGAGAGCCCCATTGGATCGGGACATGAATGGTTGTGAAATGACAAAATATCTATGGAAAATGAATGTAAATGGCAACCTAGTATGCCAAAATTGTCCTGATAATACAGAAGACCATGATGATGACGATAATAATGGTAAAATTATCATCAATGAAGATGGAGTGGATATAGATATAAAAGGAGATGGAGATAATTTTAAACTAAAAATCGACGAAAAAGGCGTACAGTTCAACACAAAGGACAGTAAAAAAACGGTAATAAAAAAAGAAACAGTTCAGTAGCCTCTTGTAACAGCTCAGCAATTTATAGTGGGTTTAAAGAAACCTAATTAATATTTTTATTCAATCATTAATCAATTCTTGAACACCTCTTTCCCCCAAGGTTTATTTCAGGCCAAAAAACAACAATCATGACAACACTTGCAAGAATTACCATCACTCTTATCTTGGCTATTTTGTTTTCTTCCTGCGGTTTCGATATTAATATTGGAAACGGTAAGAAGGGAAATGGAATTGTTGAAGAAGACCATCGTGCCGTTAACTCGGATTTTACCTCTATTTCAGCCTCTGAGGGCTTGGATGTTTATGTTACCCAAGGCAATGATTTTGAAATTGTAGTAGAAGCGGACGAAAATGTAATAGACCTTATAGGTACCGATATCAAAAATGGAACTTTACGAATTCATGCCATCGAAAATATTGGCAGGGCTACCAAAAAAGTTTATGTTACATTACCAGTAATTACCAATTTGGAAACTTCCAGTGGCGCCGATATGATAACCAAAAATGCAATTAGTGCACAAAACATCGATTTAAGTGCCAGCAGTGGTTCCAGTCTACAAATTAAGAATTTAAAGGCCGAAAAAGTAACCGCGGATTCCAGTAGTGGTGCCGACATTAAGGTGGAGGGTGAAACAGAGTCCCTTTATAGCAATGCCAGCAGCGGGTCTGGTATTAAAGCAGAGCATTTAACCACGGCAAAATGCGAAGCCAGCGCCAGTAGTGGGGCGGGAATTACAGTAAACGTATCCGAATCCTTAATAGCAAAAGCTAGTAGTGGTGGAAATATACGCTATACCGGAAATGCCGAAGTAGAACATAAAAAATCGAGCTCTGGAAGCGTAAGTGCCTTGTAAATTACTGTCAAGGCCTTGACAACAACTGTATAGCACAAATGTTGATAAAACCCATTGAGATTTCAATGGGTTTTGACTTTCCAATACGTCATCTTTCTTTATATTCGTTCTATAAATTTTGGTATGAAAATAAAGATTAAAAAATACGTACTCCCTTTAAAACACACTTTCAGTATTTCTAGGGAATCCCATGATTTTCAAGATTCCATGATCGTTTCTTTGGAACTGGATGGTAAAACGGGTTATGGGGAGGCAACTTCCAACCCCTATTACAAAATAACCTTTGAAACCATGCAGGCAGAGATTGAAAATGTTAGAAATGACATTGAGCAATTCAATTTTAAGGAACCGGAAGCATTCCATGCATTTTTGGTTTCTAAAAACCTGAGCAATTTTGCCATTTGTGCATTAGATTTAGCCGCCAATGATTTATATGGCAAAATACAAGGTAAACCCCTGCATGAATTATGGAATACGGACAACAGCACTTATCCGATAACCAATTATACCATAGGATTGGACTCCATTGAAAAAATGGTGGATAAAATGAAAGAAATGCCCTGGCCCATTTATAAAATTAAACTTGGCACCGATAAAGATGTGGAAATTGTAAGGGCGTTGCGCAAACATACGGATGCTATTTTTAGGGTTGATGCCAATTGTGCCTGGACAGCTGAAGAAACTATCTTGAATGCACCATATTTAAAGGAATTGGGTGTAGAGTTTATAGAGCAACCCCTCAAAGCCGATGATTGGGAAGGCATGGAAAAGGTAATGCACCAAAGTGTTCTGCCCATTATAGCCGATGAAAGCTGTATTGTGGAAACAGATGTGGAAAAATGTGGCCTTCATTTTACGGGAATCAACATAAAATTGACCAAATGCGGTGGACTTACCCCTGCACGACGTATGATTGCCAAGGCCAAGGAAATGGGACTTAAAGTAATGGTAGGTTGTATGACGGAATCTACTGTGGGCATATCGGCCATAGCCCAATTAATTCCACAATTGGATTATGTAGATATGGACGGTGCCATGTTGTTAAAAGAGGATATTGCCGATGGGGTTGTCATACAGGACAATGGAAAAGTAATTTTTCCCTCCGAAGGCGGAAGTGGAATAAGCTTACGATAATGACTTTTTATATCGATGGATTCCCGGGCAGGGAAATAGAGCTGGACAGGAAGAAATACTTGTATTTTGGAGGTACCTCCTATCTAGGGCTTCAGACCGATGAAGCTTTCCAGGACATCTTTATCTCAAATATAAGGAAATACGGTACAAATTACGGAGCATCCAGAAAATCCAATATCCGACTTTCAATTTATGAGAAGGCCGAACAGCATTTATCCCGTCTAGTGGGAAGCGAGGCCTGTATCAGTTTATCGTCCGGATATTTGGCAGGACAACTTATAAGACAAAGTTTGGATACCAAGGCAAATAGGCTATTCTATGCCCCAAATACCCATTCTGCACTCTATTCCCCTAACCGTGGCATATCCAAACTTAAACCATACATAACCTTCACGGCTTTAAATATAGCCGTCAGAGATTATTTGGAAACCGATCAGGAAACCACTCCAGTGGTGTTTTTGGATGCCATTGATTTTTCCGGATCTAACTATCCCGATTTTGAGGGGTTAAAAATGCTACCATTGGAAAATATCATTCTAGTGGTAGATGATTCGCACGGAATTGGAATTGTGGGCAACAACGGAGGTGGCGTTTTTCGCAACATACAGGATTTAAACCCAAAGGAATTGATTGTTTGTTGCTCATTGGGAAAGGGTTTTGGGATACAGGCAGGTACCATTTTTGGTTCTAGAATCCGTATGGAACAATTGGTGGATACTCCATTTTTTGGAGGTGCAAGTCCAGCGGCACCTGCTGCCATGGCCAGCATTATTGACGCCAGTGAAATTTTCAAAGAAAAAAGGACTGTCCTAAAAAATAATATTGGGTTATTCAGGTCCAATATAAAAGCGCTGGACAAGTTTAAGTTTATGGAAGAACATCCTGCCTTTAGTTTTAATGACGAGGACCTCACCAAATATCTGAAGGACCAAAAGGTAGTGGTGACCAGTTTTAGATACCCAGATGAAGATTCCACACTTATGAGCAGAATTGTAATCAGCGCCCACCACACAAGGGAGGATATCCTTTTATTGTGTAATCTTATAAACTCATATTTCTAAAAAGAAACGGCCATCCAAAAAAGGATGGCCGTTGTTTTAATAGTTCTCTATTAATTACTAATTATCCCACCATACTGGGGTAACAGGAGATTGTTGATTTGCCAAAACATTGGCCTCATTTCGGCTCAATTCGGTTGAGGGATATATGGCCCTCCTAAACCACTGTCCAAAATACTCGCTGTCGTTACTTGATTCATCCAACCTGATTTGCAGACCGGTAAATACATCATTGGAAAAATCATATCTTCTATAATCCACAAAAGTTTCAGGATTCAAAAAGTTATGGATGTATTTTTCCTTCATGATATGATGCAACATTAAACCTGCTTCTCCAACTGCAATGGCACCGTCGGCTAAATAATCGGTTCCATCAACATCATACATATCCATACTGGCCTGGATACCTTCCACATAAGCCGTATATGCCTCTGTAGTAGACCCTATACTGGTTGTATTGCCACCATTGGCCAAAAAGGCGGCCTCTGCCTCAATAAATTTGGCTTCGGCATAACTGATCAACATTAAAGGTGAATCTACACTAGTATAATAACCATCTGTCTTAAATCGGGTATTGGCATCACTACCGTCCGGGGACTGCCCTTCTCCGCCACTAACAAAACCTTTCCATTCAGCTTCATCCCCGTTTTCTGCGAAAAGGGGCAGTCTTGGATCAATGCTAAGCGCAGCACTTTCAAAAGGATAGTAATCCCCGTTCATGGAACTTACCAGCTGGCTGGCTATATCATTGCTAAGGTTACCTGTAGACCTTGCAAGTACTTCGACAGAATACCAAGGGTTGATGTTTTTCTCATTGTAGAACATTTCAAAATTATCATCGTTTGAGGTGAAACCATTTGCAATCGAGGCCAAGACTTCATTGGCCGTAACGGTACCCTTATTTACCAAATGCAACTGATATCTTGCTTTTATAGAGTAAGCTGCCCTTAACCATTGATCCGAGTCTCCCCCGTAGATAAGGTCCGAGCTCCCTAAATTAAAGCCAGAGTTATCCGGACCTTCCAAGGCAGTGATCGCCGAATTTAACAGCGTGAATATTTCCGCATAAATCGATTCTTGGGTATCGAAAGTAGGGAAATTGTTGTCAGGGCCATCAGTAGCATTCGAATAGGGTATATTATCCCAGGTATCCGTTGCTATTCCAAGATTTATTGCAATAAGAATATCCGAAATAGCTCCAATATGTGTGGCATTTGTCTCTGCAGCCTTTTCCTTGATTGCTTTAAGATTCGGCAATATATAAAGGTAAACCTGACTCCATAATCCACTGGCCTCCGTCTGTCCAGCAGCTCCTCCACCTGTAGAAACAAAGTTCTGCACATAATTCCCAAATGCCAATTCAGCAGAACGCTGACCCTCCATGGTACTATGTATTACCGGCGCCATTAAATCCTGCATCCTTAACTCTTCCAAAGTTGCTGTATTGGAAGGGGTATTTACATCAAAATAATCATCACTACACGAAATCTGTGCAACCAATAACAGTGATAAAATTCCAGTTTTTATTATATTGTTTTTCATGTTTATCATATTTAGAATGAAATATTTAGACCGAAAGAGTAGCTTTGGCTCACAGGTACACTAAGTCCTGTAAAGCCGTAAACATTGCTACCAGCACTATACTGGTTCCCTTCAGGGTCATAACCATCAAACGGAGTCCATAAGAGTATATTCCCGGCACTAACGGACAGGCTTACTTTCTCCATATTCAAATCCCTTATAAATTTACTGTCCAAATCATAGCTTACACTAACATTACGAAGTTTAACCCAGGAAGCATCCTGAACCAATATTTCAGAAGCCCTATTGTAGACGTTAGAATTTCTATAGTAATCTTGATCAATTAAAGCTGGGGTAGTATTGGTTGTGAATCCGCCGCTTCCGTTGTCCATTACTCCCGACAACACCACTTCTTCATCCCTGACCAAAGTACTCAAAGGATTACCATTTCTAATAGAATTTCTAAGCCCTGAATCATACAGATCTCCACCTTCCTTATATTCCACCAAGAAATTAAACCCAAGTCCCTTCCATTTGAAATTACTTCCCAAGGATGATATAAAGTCTGGAAAGGCATTACCTACCTTCACCCTTTCATCAGTTACAATTTCCGGAAAACCATCGGCATCCAAATACCGCTGACCATCTTCATATTTCCATTTATATCCGTAAAGATTCCCCATTTTGTCTCCAGCTCTGATTTCGGAAGTTATTCCGGCAAACCCTGAATCCGCAAAAATAATAGATTCAATATCCTCTGGGATTTCCAGTACTTTCCCTTCGCTGGTAGACCAATTTAAAATCAACTCCCACCTAAAATCATTACTTCTAATGATATCGGCACTAACCAACAATTCGTGTCCAAAAACCTCATAATCGCCAGCATTCCTTGTGATTCCTGAGAGTCCTGAAGAATATGCGGTTCCAACTGTAAATATTTGATCCTTAACACGAGTTTTATAATAGGCATAATCCAACCTAATCCTATCTTTCATAAACCTAAGGTCGGCACCAAATTCTGTTGATTGGTTACGTTCCGGAACTATCTCCAAATCTCCCAATAAGGTACTTCTTCTATATCCTCCGGCACCACCAAAAGGAAAATCCCCATCAACAACAAAATACTGGCCTACATCACCAAATCCGGGACCCTTTCCAACCTCGGCCCAGGATGCCCTAAGTTTACCAAAAGTAAAGACATCATTATCACCAAATACATCGGAAACATCATATGCCAAACTTGCAGATGGATAAAAGAACGAACGATTTTCTTTGGGTAAGGTAGATAACCAGTCATTTCTACCTGTTACGGTCAGGAATAATTTGTCCTTATATCCTAACTTCAGTTCTCCAAATGCACCCACATTGCGCAATTGTGTAATACTGTTATCCACAAAATAATTAATCGTATTTCCAATTTCATTGATTCCGGGTACGTTCAATCCTTCACCCCTAGCCTGGGCATAATCCCTTTTTGAATCAGAAATCTGATGTCCCACTGTAAGATCTGTAGTGAAATCGTCCGACCAATCCTTAGTAAAGGCAACCAAAAGGTTCGATTCCAATCCGGTAAAATTTATATTTTGATTCAATACAAACCCACCTACTTGTGATCCTCCGTCTAAATCCGGTCCCACATATCTGTTACGCTGATCCGAATAATTATCTATCTGGGCAGAATAGGTTACATTAACCCAATCTTTAGGTTTCCAATTTAATGTGGCATTACCTATCCATCTGTTCACGTTATCGATTAAACTACTTGTTTCCATTAAATACCTAGGGTTATCAATTATACCAAAAGAATAATCCCTTTCTGTACCATCGGCATTCTGATAATCATTTATTGGAAAGGTCCCAGAGTAATAAGACAATGCACTCATAACAGATTTATCTCCACCGTTGGCCCTACGTCCACCGGATTTGGTATATGCGATGGATGAATTTAGTGTTAATTGATCTGAAATCTTGTAACCTGCTTTTAACCTAAAATTATTTTTGGCGTAATCCGTGTTTGGCAGAACCCCATCTTCATTATCCTTTCCCATAGAAAAGAAATAGTCCAATTTCTCATTGGCCCCACTTAGGCTAAAATTTACCTGGGAATTAAAACCAGTTCTAAATATATCGTATGGACTGTAAAATTGGTCATTGGACAAATCAACCACCGTACCGTTGGACAATGTATAGGAATCATCTGAATATCTAGGACCCCAGCTATAAAAAGAGGTTGAATTTTGCACCCTATTAAACCCTGTTTCAGAATTTGGATCATATAACGTCCTAGGAGCACCGCTGAATCCTTCCCTATAGGTAGTTTGTAAGGAAGGCGTTTTTTGTATATCCCTAAAGGTTGTTGAAGCCGTCAATGTTATTTTGGCCTTTCCTTGTTTTCCTTTTTTTGTTGTGATAATGATTGCCCCGTTAGAAGCCCTTACACCGTACAATGCAGTTGCGGCAGCTCCTTTTAATACGTTGAAACTTTCAATGTCTTCAGGGTTAATGTCACCGGCCCTATTGGAAAAGGCAAATTGTTCGGAACTATTTGGCGAATTGGAACCTGCACTAGGTCTTACTTCACCAGAAAAGGTATCGTTGTTCAAGGCAATTCCATCAACAACAATTAATGGTTGATTGCTTCTACTGGGATTTACTGAAGTTATACCCCTTATCAAGATATCGACTCCGCCACCAGATGATCCAGAGGTTCTGTTGATTTGAACCCCGGCAACCCTACCCTGCAAACTCTCCATAGGGTTCGATTGACCTGCTAGGTTTAAGTCTTCAGTGTTAACTTGGGTAACTGAATAGCCTAGAGATTTTTGTTTTTTCTCAACACCAAAGGCCGTTACCACTACTTCGTCCAAAGCACTGGCATCTTCCAATAAAACGACACTTAATTCGGAATTTGACCTAACAGTAACATCCTGAGATTTCATCCCTAAATAGGAGAAGCGCAATGTGTCACCTTGATTGGCCGCAATGATAAAGTTACCATCAAAGTCTGTCGTGGTTCCTGTGTTGGTTCCTACAATCAAAACGGTAACGCCTGGAAGTGGTGCCCCACTTTCATCTTTAACGTTACCGGTAACATTTTGTGCATAGCCATGCCATGTGAGCATGAACAAACACAACAATAAAAGTTTTTGTATCATATTTGTTTTTTTAATTAATCTATGCTAAAATCTTAAAAAAACCATAAAAATCAAACATTGGGCCTTCGAAATGTGATTTTTGTAAAAATCAACCTATTCTGAAGTGTATTTGTCACAGAATTAAGACGTAAAACCTCTTTTATTGAATTCTTTTTTAACATAACCTTTGTTTAATATGTTAATAATCCAAAAAAGTTGTAACTTATTAGTATCTAAAATCATAAATACTATAATCATGAAAAAAATACTTGGAATAGTTTTCTTGATGCTTTTTTTGGTGTCCGCCACCCAAATTGCATCTACAAAAATTCAAAACCCCAATACCCTTGAAGGTACGTGGGAATTAGTAAGCTTTAACAATTACGATGGTAACGATGTGGTTAAAACCATACCTCCAACAGATGGCTACCGTCAAATTAAAATGTATTACAATGGAAAGGTGATGTGGACAAGATATGTTCCTACAGACTCCATTGAATGGTTTGGGTACGGCTCTTATGTAGCAACAGATAGTACCTTGACAGAAAAATTGGAATACATGTCATCATCTATGAGAAAAGTTGCCAATGAAAATATGGAATGGCATATGGAACTTCAATTGGAAGGTGACAAATACAGCCAAATCTTTACTGATGCCGATGGAAATCGCATTAATTCAGAGAACTATAAGCGTCTAAATTAATATTGTAGTTTACAGCTATTTCAAAAAAGGAACTTAAATACACGGTACTCATGGTACCAAATAAAAAACAATCTGTACGTGGATAATAATTCCATATACAGATTGTTTTTGTTTCCCCTCAACCAATTTCGCAGTGAGTATTGAGTAATACCCTATAATTGATTTTAGACTAGGCTTCTTGATGGGTTTCAATGGTAGCCAAATATCTTTCTGCATCCAAGGCGGCCATACAACCTGTACCGGCAGCTGTGACTGCCTGTCTATATTCTTTATCCTGAACATCGCCACTGGCAAATACTCCGGGCCTACTTGTTTTGGTAGATTTACCTTGGGTAATTAAATACCCTGTTTCATCCATTTCCAATTGTCCTTTAAAAATATCCGTATTTGGTTTGTGACCAATGGCAATAAACAATCCTGTAATGGCAATATCCTCTTTTTCTCCGGTTACATTGTTCACCATTCTTAATCCCTCTACTACTTGATCGCCCAAAACGGTATCCACTTCGGTATTGTAACGGATTTCAATATTGTCCAAGCTGTTAACCCTATGTTGCATAGCTTTTGAAGCACGCATTTCATCTCTTCTTACCAACATGGTGACCTTCCTACAAATATTGGCCAAATAAGAGGCCTCTTCTGCAGCTGTATCCCCTGCCCCAACAATTGCGACATCCTGTCCTTTGTAAAAGAATCCATCACAGACGGCACATGCAGATACTCCACCACCACGTAATTTTTGTTCACTAGGAATGCCCAAGTACTTTGCCGTAGCCCCAGTAGAAATAATTACTGTTTCTGCCTCAATAATCTTATTATCGTCTATGGTAACCTTATGTATGCCACCAACTTCATCACTAAAATCAACAGCTGTAGCCATACCAATACGTACCTCGGTACCGAATCTTTCCGCCTGTTTCTGTAATTGCATCATCATCGTGGGTCCGTCTACCCCGTCAGGATAACCAGGAAAGTTATCAACCTCCGTTGTGGTAGTCAATTGTCCCCCAGGTTCCATTCCAGTATACAGAACCGGTTTTAAATCTGCCCTAGACGCATATATTGCCGCAGTATAGCCTGCAGGTCCCGAACCTATGATCAACGTTTTTAAACGTTCTACTTTTTCTGCCATAATCAAAATCTTCATTACTTATTAGAAAACAAAAGTAGGATTTTCAATAAAAAACTTACATCAAAAGTTATAAAAAGTTATTATAAAAGAAGAGGCTTAAACTATGGGCTGTTACACCATATGCCTTAATGTTAGGTTTTTGTTGTAAAATTGGATTTTTTCTTAAATGAGAATACTTTGTAGTTGCCCGACAACCTATTCCAATAATTGATAGGGCAAAACTAAAAATGGTATACTTGTATGGAAACCAATTTGGTTTATGACCGGTTTTAAGAAGAGGTTTTCGAGAAAACTATGCTTATTCTTTACCATTACCAGTAGTTGGGCATGCTGCTCCGATTGAGTACTATTGATTGCATCAATGATTCCTTGATCTGGCAGTTCATGAAACTTATGTTTAATTTCCACAAGTAAATGATCCAATTTATTCTTGTTCGTTTTCTCCTTCTCGTTAAGTTCATAACTAGTACAGACATGCATAATATCTATGGTAGATTTATGAATGGCGGCAATAAACAATACTTCCTTGAGTAAGGTTAAACTATAATCAATTTCGTAGTCCGTTGGAAATAGGATGTTTTTTGGAATTTCAAAATTATAATCAAAAGGGATGGCCAATACTGGACATTTAGCCCTTTTAATGGTATGTACGGTACTACTGCCCAAAAATATTTCCTTTGCACCCGTAGCTCCTTGGGTCCCCATAATTATAAGGTCTATTTTCTTACTTTCCACAAGTTCATCAATCGCCTCCATTAATACACTGAAGGCACTATAGGTTATAAAATTATGTTTGGGGTTATTATAATCTGTAACGATTTTCAATTTTAACTCTTCCAATCTTTTTTCAGAATCGGTCCGGTAGATATCTCCCAATCCCAATTGTCCAGGACTATGTAATAAATACTCAGACTGATATATGGCCGGTGTATAGGTATGTAGCAGATAAAAAGTGCAATCCTCACTCTTAAGCAAACGTACCGCATAGGAAATTGCCCTGTAGGCATTATCAGAAAAATCTGTGGGTATTAATATATTTTTCATCTGTGTATTTTTGGTTTATAAAAAGTAAATTGAAACATAGGTTTATAACCTATATACCCTACATTCTTAAAATACGCTTTGGAATGAATTAATGATTATCTTAATCAAGATACTCTCCAATTGCGCATTTATGTAAGTTTCTATTAAATTTAAGGAATAATATGGAACGAGATATGATTTTCATCAGTTGAATCAACGATGGATTTAAATAATTTTGCGCCATGCAATTGGTCCAATTGAAATTTCCAGAATTGGAGAAGAAAGTATTTCAATTGCACATGCTTTTGATATGATTGGTTGAACAAGCAATAAAATGTAAAGTAAAAATAACGGACAGGTGAATTTTATAGACTACTACAAAATATTGGGTTTGGACAAAAGTGCCAGCCAAAGCGACATTAAAAAGGCGTATCGGAAATTAGCCCGAAAACACCATCCTGATGTTAATCCAAACGATAAAGAGGCTGAAAAGAAATTTAAGGAAATTAATGAAGCCAACGAGGTATTGAGCGACCCGGAAAAGCGTAAAAAGTATGATAAATACGGAAAGGATTGGCAACATGCAGAAGAGTTTGAAAAGGCGCGATCCTCACAGGGCTCCAGCCAAAGTAGAGGCAGGAGAACTTCTTCACAAAATTATGGAGAACATGATTTCTCGGATTTTTTCGAATCTATGTTTGGAGGATCCGGTAATTTTTCTGGGAGAGGACAGACACGTTTTCGAGGGCAGGATTTAAATGCGGAATTAAAATTACATCTTAGGGATGTTTTTAAGACCCATAAGCAGACCCTCACTGTAAATGGTAAGAATATCAGAATTACGGTCCCTGCCGGTATTGAAAATGGGCAAACCATAAAGATTACCGGACATGGGGGACCTGGTCATCAAGGAGGGCCAAATGGCGACCTGTATATTACCTTTGGAATCATAAATGACACACCCTTTAAACGGGACGGTAACGACCTGTATACTTCTGTAAACTTAGACTTATATACTGCATTATTGGGAGGTGAAATAATGGTGAATACTTTTGACGGACAGGTAAAACTAAATGTTAAACCGGAAACGCAGAACGGCACCAAAATTAAATTAAAAGGCAAAGGCTTCCCCGTGTATAAAAAAAATGACGTTTATGGAAATCTATATATTACCTATAACCTGGTTACCCCTACCAATTTAACGCAAAAGGAAAAAGATTTATTTAAGAAACTGGCGGAGCTAAGAAAATAATAATGTATACGGATAGAGAAACTGGCCCCGAGGCATTAAGGATTCCCTATCCCCCAAATTTAATCTTATGGAAAAGGAATATATATTAATTACCGACTTCTGTTTAAGTCACAATATTGAAACCCATTTTGTAATGGAACTTTATGAATTTGGACTAGTGGACCTTGTTGTTAAAGAAGATGTACGTTATCTCCCCATTCAGCAATTGCCAAAAGCCGAAAAAATAATTAGGCTCTATTCCGACCTCGACATTAATTTGGAAGGCATAGCCGTTATTACCCAACTACTCAACAAAATTGAAAAAATGCAGGATGAAATTACCCATCTAAAAAACAGACTGGACCTCTATGAATAAGCCTAATTCCAAAAATGGTGTAAGTTTCAATCCGTTAACTAACGCAATATAAATTCTCCCAAATACCTAAGCGTTCAAAAGATATAATTTTAAAACAATTACCACAACTGATTTAAATCATTTTACATGAAGTGTTGGATATCTAATTTTGAAATCAGTAATCCAAAAACAAGATTCCATGACAACCTTGATTAAAGTAGAACAACTTATTTCTGAAGAAAATAAAAGCATAATAACAAGAAATCTAAGTCGGATTTTGGATTTGAGAATTTTGGACATTGATATTATAAACAAAACAATCTCCCTTGTCTACAACAACCCTTTTGTGTTGGACAAAGCAAAAAAAGAATTGGGCCGAGTAGGCTTTTCATTTCAAAATACTCCCTACCTTTAAATCCATTGGTACTAAAACCGTTGAACCTGTTCAATAGTCTATTTTTGTCTAAACTTTGAGAAAGTTATTCCTCCTGACTATAATGTCTTTTGGATAATGACTTCATTGTTTCTGCTGCTTGTTCCGCCGTAATGTCGCGTTGTGGATTTGCAAACATTTCGTAACCTACCATAAACTTTTTTATAGTCGCCGATCGCAGTAACGGCGGATAAAAAGACATATGAAAATGCCATTCCGGATGGTCCATACCATCTGTTGGTGCCTGATGTATGCCTGCGGAATAAGGAAAAGAAGTGTTGAATATATTATCGTATTTAATAGTAAGTTGTTTCAGGATTTCAGCGTAGGAACGCTTTTCACTTTCTGAAAGCAAACCTATATGTGCCAATTTTCTCTTAGGAAGGATCATAGTCTCATAAGGCCATACTGCCCAATAGGGAATCAGCGCTACAAAATGCTCGTTTTCGACTATAATACGTTCATCCAACTTCAATTCCTGTTCAATATAATCCTCTAAAATGCTTCTTTTGTTCTTTTCCCAATAAGCCTTTAAATTGCTAATTTTCTTTTGTACCTCCTGCGGTATTTTATTTTGGGCCCAAATTTGCCCATGTGGATGGGGGTTACTACACCCCATTATACCACCTTTATTTTCGAAAATCTGAACGTGATTGATGGCTTCATTACTCCCCAATTCTATATATTCTTTCTGCCAAAGTGAAATTATCTCTGTAATATCCGATACGGACATTAATGGTAAGGTAAGGGCATGGTTAGGGGAAAAACAAACTACCTTGCAAATACCGGATTCGGCTTCTGCATATAGCAGACCATTTTCGTATGTCTCTTCTTCAACATCCGGTAGTAGGGCCGAGAAGTCGTTGACAAAAGAATAAGGCTTATCGTAACCGGGATTAAACTCCCCTCCCATCCTTTCATTGGTCGGACAGAGGTAACAGGAAGGGTCATACTCGGGCAGGTCCGTAGTAGCACTTTTTTCGGTCTTTCCCTGCCATGGTCTTTTGGTTCTATGTGGAGATACCAAAATCCATTCTCCTGTTAGGATATTTAACCTTCTATGTGGATTGTTATTAAAATTATTTGCCATTACGATTAATTTTGTATGTAGGTTCCTGCACTGGGTTTTACCTCAAATGCGTCCAATTCTATATTGAAAGCTGCTTTGTATGCCTTGGTGGCCGCTTCCACAAAATCATCTACCTTGTCCTGATGTACTATATTTAAGGTACAACCTCCAAATCCACCACCTGTTTGTCTTGCTCCCAACACGGCATCGTATTGCTTGGAAAAATCGACCAAGAAATCCGATTCCGGACAGCTCACTTCGTAAGATTTACTAATTCCGTCGTGAGCCTCATATAACAACTCACCAAATAGTTTTAAATCATTGTCCTTCAATGCCTTTGCCGTTGTTAATACCCTTTCATTTTCATTGATGATAAAAGAACATCTTTTATAAATAGTGGCACCCATTTCATTTTTACAAACTTCCAGCATTTCGTTATTGGCGTTTCTCAAGGAAGTTACTTCTGGATAATGTCCTTGTAGAATTGCAACACCCTCTTCACATTCTTTTTTTCTGGTATTGTATTCGCTGGATGCCAAATTATGTGAGACTTTGGTATTGAGCATTATCATTTTATATGGATCTATTTGGATAGGAATTTGTTGATGTTCCAAAGACTGGCAATCCAATAAGATCACGTGCCCTTTTTCGCTCATTACAGAAGCAAATTGATCCATAATACCACATTGCGTTCCTACATAGGTATGTTCCGCTTTTTGCGAAAGCAGCACAATATCCATTTTGGAGAGCCCAAGATCAAACAGTTCATTAAGACCGTAAGCCAGTCCACATTCCAAGGCCGCAGAAGAACTTAGACCGGAACCCATTGGCAATTTACTTTCAATGGTACAGTCAAAACCCCTTAATTTATCGGTCCTTAATAATATCTCATTTAAAACACCAAGAATATAATTTTCCCATTCTACATTGCTTTTGGCTATTTTATCCAAAGACAGGGTAAAACCAGTATTGTATCCCAAACTATAAAGATTACACTCCGTTTTGGAATTATTCTTTTTGAATTTAAAGGTTATTTTTTTTTCAATGGCCGTAGGCAATACATAACCAAGGTTATAGTCCGTATGCTCCCCTATTAAATTGATCCTTCCTGGGGATTCAATAACAAGCTCTGGGATAAATTTTTCTGGAAAAATCATAAATAAAAATGTTATTAAGATCACAAATATAGCAAAAATTCCTTATAAACGTAAAATTTACATTTATAAAGCGAGGCCTATTACTTTCATGGTAAAACTGGAAAATTATGACAAAAAAAAATCCTCCAGACAAAAGCCTAGAGGATTGTATGAGAAACAGTAAAAATAAGTATTATTTATCTTCTTTAAGCATAGATACCGTTGCTACGGTCCTAAATCCTAAATGCTCCAATGAGGAATCCAGACTGGAAGCCATTCTAGAGGATATCCTATAACTGGCGCAATAAGAAGCATTGCAAAGAAAAGAACCGCCTCTCATTACCTTCTCCCTTGCATAGGGCATATTTGGATTATAAGGATTGGTTGCCCCCTGAGGATTTACAACAGGACCGTTTATTGCATTTAATTCGTTATAATAATTGGTATTGTACCAATCACTGGTCCATTCCCAAACATTACCGGCCATATCATATAGTCCAAAATCGTTTGGAGGGTACGATTTTACCCTTGCGCGTTGTTCAAAACCGTCCGCTTTACTATTATTAACAGGAAATTCTCCTTCCCATGTATTAGCCATTTGCGACAAAACAGTATCGTCATCTCCCCAAAAGTATATACTTTCCGGCTTATTGCCCCTTGCGGCTCTTTCCCATTCTGCCTCTGTGGGCAATCTTCTACCTGCCCATTGGCAATATGCCAAGGCATCTTCATAGGCCACTTGGACAACTGGGTCGTTATCTTTGCCTTTAATAGAACTTCCTGGGCCATTAGGTTGCTTCCAGTTAGCTCCAATGGTCCAGTTCCACCATTGAGAAAAGTCATAAAGGTTGGGAACCGAGGTCTTAGTCTTCTTAAACGTTAATGAGCCAGGTTGTAAAATTGAATCGTGCGGTTTAGGCGTTCCTTCAGGAACTTGGGTTTTCATTTCCTCCCAATCTATGGCGCGCTCAGCAATAGTAATATATCCTGTTTCCTTTACGAATTTTGCAAATTGTGCATTGGTTACCTCTGTAATATCCATAAAAAAACCATCGACCTTTACCTTGTGGGCCGGCTTTTCATGATCCATGGCCATTTTATCCTGGGGTACTGCACCCTGTATAAACTCCCCTCCCGGGATCCACACCATTCCTTCCGGAGCCTTTATATTTTCCGGTTTTTCAACCAAAATGGGGGTAGTATCAATTTTGGATTCCACGACCTCCGACATGGGGGCATTAACGTCTTTTTCGTCGGATGACTTTTTTTCCTCCTTACACTGAATCAACAATCCCACTAAAAGAAGGGCACTTAATAGCTTATAATATTGCATTCTAATTTATTTATGATTCTGCAAATGTAAAGAACGAAAATCATTCTATTCCCCTTGTGGAATAAATTTCATATCATAAGTGGTTGAAGCCACTTTCATAATCGCATTGTATATATAGTCGCAGACTTGTTTCTGACCTTCAAAATTAATAAGGTCTACCGTATCTTCGGGGGTGTGATACTGTGGATGACCACCAGTATGGATACCTAGAACAGAAATATTCTTTTTATAGAAAGAGACATGGTCTGAACCTCCCACCGAACCTGCATGAATTACAGGTGACAGCCCCAAAGGCGGTCCCAATTCCTTCATCAATTCCACTCCCCCAGGAAAGGTTCCCGCTCCCCCCATATAAACCTGTTTGGCTTCGTTTAACCTGCCTACCATATCCATATTTATCATTAGTTTGATGTTAGATAAGGGTACAACCGGATTATCGGCAAAATATTTACTGCCCAATAGCCCTTGTTCCTCGGCTCCAAAGGCAACCAACAAAACACTTCTTTTTAACTCTGCCCTATGCGCCCATAATTTCTCCCCTATTTCCAATAGGGCCGAAGTGCCACTTGCATTGTCGTCCGCACCATGATGGATGTCTATCCTTTCGGATTTTGAGGAGGGGCCACCACCCATACCTAAATGGTCGTAATGGGCTCCAAGTACAATATATTCATTCTTTAAATTGGGGTCATTTCCTACAATAACACCTATAACATTCCAAGTTTTAGCTTCCTTTTTGGGCATCAGCCCTTTCTTTACCCTTAATTGGGCCATAAAAGGTTGTTTATAAGATTTCAAATAGGAAGGAATATTGGATCCCTTAAAATCCTTTTTAATATAGTTTACAATCCTTTTATTGACCTTTCCTCCAGGATAACGACCTGAATTTTTATCAGAGGTTAAATAGGTAATATGTTCTTTCAGTTCATCGGTAGTAATATCTTCCTGTGCGATGCAAATATTGAACCAACTGCCCAACAAGAAAATTGCAATAATTAATTTCATATATCGATGTTCTTTACTTCTTTTCTTCAAATTTTGCCTTTTCAAAATTCATCGGCAAACTTATGCCCTGACCTCTCCATCTAATCAACAATCGGTCTAAATTGGAACGGAAAACACTATAATCTTTTCTAGTTTTGGATGTCCAACCCACTTCTGCATAAGCGGCCAACCTAGGAAAAACCATTTTGTCCATGTCAATGGCTTCAGGAATCCATTCTCCCCACATTTGGCACCCGCTCCCAATAACTTTGTCGTGAAATCTTTCTTCCAATCCTTCAGGAATGGGGTCAAAACTATAGGACTTTTCCAATGGGATAGATTTATAGGAATAGTCCAAATAGGTATATTCATGATATGAATTTACTATATCATATCCGTCGTGAACCGCTTTAGATATCAAATCCAAATTCCCTTTCCAAAAATGGACCAAGGTATTTTTGGCTAAGCTTTTTTTGACCTCCATGTCCGTAGCTTCCTGCCATTCATGTACATTTTCTCCAAGAATTTCATTCCAGCCCATCATTCGGTGCCCATTCTGATTTAAATAATTCGAGATTTTGTTTGTGAAAAAAATATGCAAGTCAGCTGGAGATGTCAATCCGTTTTCTTTAATGAAATTTTGAATTTCCACTGAAGATTTCCATGCATCAAATTTTACTTCATCACCGCCAATATGGATTATATTACTAGGAAATAATTCCATAACCTCTGAAAGTACATTTTCAAGAAACTCGTACACCCGTGGATCGGACACATTAAAAGAATCTGGGAGCTTCCCAAAAACGGTAGGTACCTCCTTGATTTCCCCAATAGTTCCCAACCAAGGATATGCGGCAATAGCTGCAGATGCATGACCGGGCATTTCGATTTCAGGAATAATAGTAATTTGTCTTTCGTTGGCGTATGCAATAATATCCTTAATCTCTTCCTGGGTATAATATCCGGAATGAGGGGTGTTAGACCTTTCTGCGCTATCCCAACCCCCTATTTGGGAATTGTTCCTGAAAGATCCAATTTCCGTCAATTTGGGATACTTTTTTATTTCCAATCGCCATCCTTGATCATCGGTCAAATGCCAGTGGAACACATTCATTTTTAGAAGTGCCATCTGATCTAATAGTTTTTTTACCTGTTCAGTCCCTTTAAAATATCGACTTTCATCCAACATAAATGCACGCCAGCTAAATCTTGGACCATCTTCGATGCTGATCCCGGAAATTGAAAGGTTCCCATTATCACTATCCTCCCCAATTAACTGCCTAAGGGACATTATACCATAAAAAACTCCAGTAGATGTTCCAGCTGAAATTGATATGGCACTATTAGCAACCTTTAAGACATATCCCTCTTCCCCTAATTTCTGGGCTAATCCAGGGTCGAGGGTAAGGATGATTCCTTTTCCCCCTTTTCTTTTGATTTTCAGTTCTTTCTGATATTCAACTTTCAATAATTCTTGTAGATAGCTTGCATTTTGTTGGTTGGGACTGTCAGCTATTATAGGCGTATTGGAAGTAATAATATACTTCCCTTCTTTCAAATCCACACTCAAAGGTTGTGGAATTATTCCAGTGTTTTGTCCGATACTAGATATAGCCCAAAATAAAACCAAAGGCAAAACAATTCTAATGTTCTTCATTTTTTTCAATAATTGCTATTTAAAATCATTTAACAGGAAGTTCTTTGCAGATAATATAATTCCATTTCTTCACAGACCTTCACTAAGGGCCGGAATCCTAAACTTTTCAATAGTGGGTTCCGTATGCTGACTTTTTAATATTTTGGCAGCTCTCTCCAGAATCTCTGGATGTTGATCCGCGACGTTTGTAGTTTCTTTTAAATCTTTCTTCAGGTTGAATAATTCCAGTTTTGGTTCATTTTTTTTGTCCTTCAAATGGGATTTCACCACTTTCCAATCGCCCATTCGGATGGCCAATTGCCCCCCATATTCTGGAAACTCCCAATACAGGAAGTCGTGATCCTTTTGATCCTCCCTAGAAAGCAAGGTAGGTAGAAAACTTACTCCATCGGTATAACCTGGTTTTTCATAACCTGCTACATCAGCCAATGTGGCCATAACATCATAGTGTACGGAAATATGATCGGTTGTGGTTCCAGGCTTTATGTTTCCGGGCCATGAAGCTATCATGGGCACCCGAATTCCACCTTCGTATACAAATCCCTTTCCTCGCCCCTGCTCGCTCCTAAAAGGTTTGGCACTATCAAACCATGGCGAGTCCGAACCTCCATTAAAAGTAGGACCATTGTCCGAGGTAAAAATAATCAAGGTGTTTTCGTATAGACCGTCGGCCTTCAACTTCGCTACTAATTTGCCTACATTTTCATCCAAATAGGAAACCATGGCAGCGTAACCGGCATGGGGATTTTGATGTGGGAAATAACCTCTTTCTCCCAAATATGGTTCTTCTTTCCCAAACTTGTTCTTATAATAGTCTACCCATTTTTGGGGAGCTTGGATAGCCGCATGTGGAATTGGGGTAGCCCAATAAATAAAAAATGGTTTTTCCTTGTTCCTATCTACAAACCCTTTTAGCTCCTCAAACATAAGATCGGGCGCATAATCGTTCAAGGTAAAGGGTGCATAACTTTCTGGTTCATTTATATCCGCCCCTTTGGCCAATTTAGTATTAGGTGCAATGGTATCATTATTCAAATGCACTCTATTTTCATTTTTATAAAGATGCAACGGGTAGTAGGTGTGGGCTTGTCGTTGGCAGTTATACCCGAAAAAATAATCAAAGCCCATTTTTGTAGGAATGGATTGGGTATGAGGTGCTCCAAGTCCCCATTTCCCAAATATGGCCGTGTTATATCCAACTCCTTTCAGCTTTTTAGCAATTGTCATGGTACTATCCGGCATAGGTCGTTGTCCTTCCAAAACGGAATCCTTGGCCATTGCTTTGTAATTCCAAACCTCACCCCGTTCTCCCCATTCTTCATTGCCTCGAATATAGGCATGTCCAGAATGTGTCCCGGTAAGCAACATGTAACGTGCTGGGGCGCAAACAGGGGCACTGGTATAGTGCTGGGTAAACAACATACCCTCCTTTGCCAGGGCGTCTATATTAGGGGTTTCTATTTTTTCCTGTCCGTAGGCACCCAATTCGGCGTACCCCAGATCATCGGCCAAAATGTAGATGATATTTGGTTTTACTGATGGAGTACTACTAACATCTTTTTTAGCTTCATCCTTACAGCTTAATAAGGCAAATGGAATTAAAATTAGAGCAATTAATTTATTCATAACAGTTTTTTCTGGTTTGTGGCTTGGCGCCTTTTTTATCTAATAACTAAAGTCTTGATTCTATTTTCTTTTCTCTTTTTTTAAGGCTTATGGCTCTGAGCAATCAATATTATTTTATTATCTATTCCTCGCTTTCCATTCCCTTTAGCTTATTTACCAATTTTCAAAATAACACATTTCCAAATCATTAAATTTCTATTGCATTGGTTTTTCCAATAATGAAAATTCTATATCCGGAGCTATTCCGTTGGCCGTCCTTTCATGGAAAGTGTCCATTGTAGTTTTTTCATCAAAAAAACCACAGTTCTTCATAAAAAATTTGTTCCCAATGGCACCCCCTGCATAATCTTCCCTTGATCCCTTTCTTGCCGTGGCGTCCGCCGTAAATTTAGCACTGGTAAGTTCGTGCCAATTGCCCTTGGTATCGTAAATCCATTGATTGGTATATTCCCCCATTCTGGATAAATGGCCCACTTCGGTCCGGAAATTCTCTAGAAATGAATGTGGCCTGGTTAAATAGGTACTGGTATGTGGTCTTCTAAAACCGGCAATCAAATTCCATTTATCAGTTTCCGGGTCAAAGAAATATGCCGTATAATCCGTTGAATTGTTCACCGAAGGCTCCCCTTTCAATAAAAATTTATACGTGTTTCCGGCCTTCCAATTAAACACTTTATAACTTTGTCCACCTGAACCTTCATTCCCAAATTCGCCCGTAGTTACTCCCTCCCCCTTTCCTAACATAATTATTTTATAATCGTCCGGGATATTTTTAGGGTCTTGGGTTTCGAACGGACTCCATGCGGAAAAAAGAACTCTTCTTTCAGTTTCCGAATTTACTTGCATTCCAAAATAACCTTCACCAAAGCCATTGGCCATATAATAGGATCCTATTACGTCCTCATTTTCGGGTACCGTTATTTCATTATAAAACCACAGAATTTCCGTGTTGGCCGGAGTGGTATAGGACAAATGGACCGATGGGCCCCTTCTTCCCCAATAAAAATCCTCCTTTACGTAGGTAAGGCTGCCATTTGCTGCTTGCCCACCAATTAGTACCTCACTAACTTCCGCAAAAGTGTTTCCTGTTTTTTCCAAACCTTGCAGTTCCAAAAAATGGTACCCCGGTTCGCTAATCTTAAAGGTTCCCACCTCCACTATTTCAATATCCCTGTTGGAAACTTCAACTTCTTTGACCGTTCCATCCAATGAGACTTTTAGTTTGGAGTTGCCAGTGGACACCTTAAGCTTTAGTCCAACATTCAATGAACCAATTTGGTCGGTCTTAAAATAGGTTCGAATAGTAGTATTCCCATCATTCCAATTGCGTATCCCCTTATCGGAAATAAGCTCTTGATTTTCTTCCACATTATTTACTACCCAACTATTACCCCCAGGATTTATTGCTTCGGTAAAAATTAATTTTTCCTGAATATTTTCTTCCGGAACATCTTGCTTGGACAATGTGGTACATGACCAAACACATAGCAGCAAGGTAATTACAATACTATTTTTATATCCAATAAAAGGTGTTGCAACAATCTTGGTAAATGTATTTGAGACGGTAGTTCCAATATTTGTTTTTTCTTTCATTATAATTATTATGGTTGTTTCAATTTTTATATCCCTAAATCCAATCACTATAAATCCGATACTTCAATACTATCTACCCTCCCCTTTAACTTTCTAGGATTTTTGCCAAATTCCTTTTTAAAACATTTTGAAAAATATTTAGGGTCGTTGAAGCCTACCAAAAATGCTGCCTCGGATACGGAATAATTGCAATCGGAGATCAAAATAGCCGCCTTTTTTAGGCGCATAGTCCTCACAAAATCGACAATTTTCTTTCCTGTCAAGGCCTGAAATTTTCTGTAAATCGCGGAATAACTCATGTTTAATTCGCTCGACAAATCTTCCAGCTTAAAATCAGGGTTGCTCATCTGATTCTCAACAAGACCAACCAACTTTTCCAGAAAAACTTCATCTTGCGACCTGCCTGACCCACTCTTTGGCGCAGTTATTAAGTCGTTCTTATACTTTAAAATAATCCGATCGCTACGGGTAATTATATTATTTACCTTTAATACGAGCTCGTTTATGTTAAATGGTTTACTAATATATTCCAGGGCACCAGTTCGTAACCCCAATATCTTATTTTTCGATGTTTTTTTGGCGGTAAGTAAAATAATGGGAATATGGGTAGTGAGTTCATTTTTTTGAAGCATGCCACTCATTTCAATACCGTCCATTTTTGGCATCATAATATCACTAATGATCAAATCTGGGTTATGCTCCAGAGCTAAGGCATAGCCTTCTTCCCCATTTTCAGCCAAGAGAACATTATAGTAGTCACTAAAGATATCCTTAAGGGATATTTGCAGTTCATAGTTATCCTCTACAACTAGGATAGTTTTGGCTAATTTGGGATACCCTTTCCCATTGGTTTCCTCCTTCAATTCATGGTCAACATCTTCAACTTCAATTATAGTATCCTCAACCATTAATTCCCCTTGCAAGCTATCATTCCTATTTCCATCTATTGGAAATCTAACACTAAAACAGGTGCCTTTTATCGGGTCCGATTTTACATCTATTTTACCGCTGTGTAAGTCAATCAGTTCTTTGGTAAGTGCTAGACCTATTCCTGTACCTACTTTCTGTTTACCTGAATCGGCCTGATAAAACAGTTGAAAAATATTCTCCAACTCCTCCTTTGGGATTCCCGGACCGGAATCGGTTACGGATATTTTTACATTTCTTTCCCAATCTTCCACTATAACATCCAAAGTTATTGCTCCTCCTTTGGGGGTAAATTTGAAGGCATTGGACAACAGATTAAAGAAAACATGTTCCATTTTATCTTTGTCGTACCACATTTTAAGCTCTTCATTAGGGTAGCTACATTTAAAATTGATACCCTTAAAAGTGGCCTGCTCCTCAAAAGAACTTGTAATTTCCTTTAAATCGCCTATAATATTGTGCTCTGAAGCGCGTAATACCAGTTTCTCCAATTCCTTATCTCGCAACGAGGTTAGCTCAAAGACAATTCGTGATAACCTGTTGGCATTATTGGAAATTAAACGAAGCCTCTGCTGCAATAGCACATTACCGCTTTTTGTGGCCCTGTCCAGCATATTTTCCAACGGAATCAGAATCAAGGTCAAAGGTGTTTGGATCTCATGGGACATCTTCGCGAAAAAGTTCATTTTTAAGGCATATAATTCCCTTTCATGCTTGTGCTCCAGCTCATCGGCGATTACTCTGTTTCTAAGTCGTATCCAAATTACGATACCGTATAGCAGGCCAATGAACAATAAAGTATAAAAAACTTTAGCCAATGAAGATTTCCAAAATGGCTGTAGTATGGTAATGGCTACCGATTTTTGTTCAATGTCCCATTCCCCATTCCCAGAACTGGCCTTTACTTCGAAAACATATCTCCCCGGAGGTATATTGGTATAGGTAGCCAAACGTTCCTTTTCTGATAAAATCCAATTATCATTAAAACCTCTAAGCCGATATGCATAGTTGTAATTGGAAAAAAGTACATTGTCTATAGCTAAAAATCGAAAGAAAAATGAGGATTGGTCATGATCCAGTTTCAATACATCTATCCTTTCTACCCCTTCTTTAATTTGTTCCGGAATAACCGAAATAGAAGGTTGATTTAATATGTCTATATCCTCAATAAATAATTTTGCTACCGATTCTTCCTTTTTTATATGATTGGGTTTAAAGTAATTCACCCCATTTAACCCCCCAAAATAAAAATTCCCATCTGTCCCGTTATGAGCACTTCTTTGCATAAAGGAATCATCCTGTAACCCGTCACTTTTCTGAAAAACCCTTGATATTGAATCCCTTACATTTAAATGCCAGATACCATTGGTTGAACCCAGCCATAAATTATCCTTGTTTTCCAATAGTACGGACCTAAAAGTGGTATTTTCATAAGTTCCTTTTATTTTTACGGGTTCAAATTGCTGTTTGGAAATATTAAACTTGATCAAATCACCATTTACCAAAACCAGCCATAAAACTTCATCTCCACTTGCAGCCATAGACCAAATGTGATAATTTTTATTGGGGATAAGTTGGTTATCAACATGCAGATACCGAGTGAAATTGGATTTTAATATATTATCAATATTTTCATTAAACCTAAATAATCCACCCCCGTTATATGCGAGCCAGACTGTCCCAGAGGAATCCTCTACAACGGACTGGGAAATTCCACCGAATAAGCCTGCATTATCATTTTCAAAATGGGCCAATAAAGTGTTTCGTTCCGAAAATAAATATATCCCCAGGTCTGTTGTGACCCATAATCTGTGTTTGGAATCCTTAAAAATAAATCGGACATCCATCACCATATTGTTTTTGGAATTCCTTAGGGGAACTTTAGAAAATTTATGGCTTCGCGTATTGTACTTCCATAATCCGTTCTTATAGGTCGCTACCAATACATTGCTCTCACTATCCTCATTAATGGAGTGGATATAGAATCCTTTGCTTCCTGGCGTATTATTAAAAAATTGCTCTTCCTCACCATTGGCCGAAACCTTGGTTATACCGTCCCCATCGGTCCCTATCCAAAGAGTACCATCTTTTGCCTTAAAGGAAGACAACACCCTTGCAGGTCTGCCCTGAACTGAACCGGAATGGTAATTTATCTGACTATTCCTATTCCGAAGAATGTTGATATCCCCATAATTGGTGAGGACCCATAAATTATTCTTTAAGTCCTCATTTATACCTATTACGGTATTGGTGCTCAATGAAAATCCATTTAAATCATTGTGTTTATAAATTCCCAAATCACCGGTTTCCGGGTCTAGACGGTAAAGTCCGTTCCCATCCGTTCCCAACCATATAACTCCATTTACATCACAATACATAGAAGTGAACAATTCACTTAATTGCCCCCTCCATCGTTCTTGTATAATCTCGTCCTGAACAAAAGATTCTTTACTAAAATCATAAACCATTAGCCCGTGGCCCGCATAAGAAGAACCAATCCATAGTCTATTTTTTTTGTCCAACAGTAGGAGGTTGTTGTCCGCCAAGGTATAATCGTAGGGCACCTCCAATCTTTCCAAGAGCTTGGTTTCCAAATAAAAAATATAGTGTGGTCCCTTATATGTACTTACAATGAGCTGATTGGATTTTCTAACCACCAAAGAATTAACTTCGTTTAAACCTATAGAATTAGCAGGTATAGTTGTAATACTATCGACAACACCTATACTATGGTCATAGGAAAAAATAGATCCCTTATTCGTGGCCATCCAAACAATTCCATTGTCCTCATGTATTATGTTGACCTTGTATTCTTTTTGGAAATCCTTTATAGAATTATCAATAGATAAAAACCTACCATTTTTCTGCAAATAGGAAATTTGTCCGTTCATAGATAATGCCCAAATAACCCCTTTGGCATCTCTAAAAATCTTCTTCACCTCGTCTGAAGTAGTATCCTCCTTAAAAATTAAATCTTTAGGCGTGAATTCGTAATTATAACCGTCGTATTTGGAGATTCCTTCAGCGTGCGCTAACCAAACAAAACCAAGACTGTCCTGAACGGAATGGGTAACCTTAATATTATGGTTATCCAATTTAAAGGGAAGGTGGATAAAATTGGTGGAATGTTGACCAAACAAAAAAGAACCTAAAAACAGCCCAAAAACTAGCGTGCCATATATTTTGTTCCTATTAAATTCCTTTTTCAACAAATGCATTTCATTGGGTTAAACCCCTCATTTTTCTTCCAAACAAATGTACCTATTATTCACTACAACCGAAAGGAGGTATTTTCTTCAAAAAGGTGGAAAATAATCACAAATGGCCGTAAAATCCAAAATTTTACCCCTACAAAGCAGAAAAATTACACTTTTATATTTAACACTATTTTAATATTTGCGGACACTACCTATTGAAACATAATATTAAGTTAACATGAACCACAGAAGAGATTTTATTAAAAAAACAGCCCTCACTGGTGCCGGTATTGCCCTATTACCCAACCTAGGTTTGGCAACTAATTTAACCAAAGACCCGCAAAAATTAAGAGTAGGTGTAATTGGTGTTGGTCTAAGAGGTACAAATCATCTCGATAACCTGCTAAAGAGAAATGATGTTGTTGTAGCTGCCATTTGTGACATAGACCCAAACCGCATTGATATTGCCCAGGACCATATAGTAAAAGCAGGTGGAAAGAAGGCAAAAGTTTTCGGGAAGAATGAACAGGATTATAAGAATCTATTGGCTCTACAGGATATAGACGCAGTAGTTATTGCCACCCCTTGGCTATGGCATACCAAAATGGCGGTAGATTCAATGAAAGCGGGTAAATATACGGGACTTGAGGTATCGGCCGCCAATACCCTGGAGGAATGCTGGGATCTTGTAAATACCCATGAGCAAACTGGTTCCCATCTAATGATATTGGAAAATGTAAACTATAGAAGGGATGTGCTTGCTGTATTGAATATGGTAAAACAGAACGTGTTCGGCGAGCTATTACATTTCAGATGTGGTTATCAACACGATTTACGAGGTGTAAAATTTAATGACGGTAAAACAGCTTACGGAAAAGGTGCCGAATTTGGAGCTAAAGGAATTTCCGAATCGGCATGGAGAACGCAACATTCTTTGTTAAGAAATGCAGATGTCTATCCTACCCATGGTTTGGGACCAATAGCTGTTATGGCAGATATAAACCGCGGTAATCGTTTTTTATCCCTAACATCACATGCCACAAAAGGCGTTGGACTGCATAAATATATTGTAGAAACCGCTGGTGAAAACCATCCCAATGCCAAATTGAAGTTTAAACAGGGAGATATTATTACTTCTACCATAGAAACTTCCAACGGGGAAACCATCATTGTTACCCATAATGTAAATAACCCCCACCCCTATTCCTTAGGGTTTAAAGTTCAGGGTGCACAAGGGCTTACCGATTTTGACTACCACACCCAACGAATTCATATTGAAGGTGTTACTGAAGGACATGGTTGGGAAAACATGGATACCTGGCTCGAAAAATACGATCATCCCTTATGGAAAAAATTTGGCAACAGTGCTACGGAAGCAGGACATGGTGGAATAGATTTCTATGTTATGAACGCCTTTATAGAATCTGCCAAAGAAAATATAGCACCGCCAATGGATGCGTATGATGCTGCAGCCTGGAGCGCAGTTACGCCACTCTCCGAACTTTCCATTGAAAATAATGGTGAACCACAAGATTTCCCGGATTTCACCAGAGGTACCTGGATTAAGAGAAAACCTTATAACTGGATTAAGGATACGTATTAAATACCAGCTAATACATCACATAAAGACATTTTGAGTTGTTTGAGTAAGTTGTTTTTTAAGACCCATTTCATGAAAATGGAATGGGTTAAAAAAAGTAACCCGCTCCTCTCCAATTTAACCCTTGAAATAATATGAACGGAAGTATTTAAACGATTTTAAAACGACAAGAATTTTTCAAATTTTAACATCAACCGATTACTAATTTAAACTAGATCAATGAAAAAACCACTTATTTGTTTATTAACTCTAATTTTGAGTATAGTGCACTTGGCCCAGGCTCAGAATATAACGGTCCAAGGAACCGTTTACGACGACAATGGAGTTCCATTACCCGGCGCTTCCGTGGTAGTCAAGGGAACCTCTACAGGTACTCAATCCGATTTTGATGGTAACTTTTATATAGACATTAAGGGACCAGAATCTATTTTAGCTGTTTCCTACCTTGGCTTTAAACCACAGGAAATCCAAGTTGGAAACCAAACACAGATCAACATCACCTTGGCTCCTGATGCTACCCAATTGGACGATGTAGTTTTAATTGGTTACCAAAAAGTATTTAAAAGAGATGTCACCAGTGCTGTTTCCAGTATTAAGAGCGACGATATTGAAGGAATACCGGTTTTGGATGTATCAGGATTGATCGCTACCCAGGCAACTGGAATCCAAAGCGTAAATATGACTGGTGCACCAGCAGGTAGAGGAGCCCTAATTATTCGTGGTAATACCAGTATAGGTGGAGATATCGATGCAGATTTGGCCTATAGTAGCCCCTTATACGTTATTGATGGGGTACAGACCAGTCTTGAGGATTTGGCCGGTTACGGTGTCTCCAACGTAGATTTTTTGGCCTCGCTTAACCCTAACGACATAGCGAGCATAGATGTTCTAAAAGATGCTTCGGCCGCAGCAATTTACGGATCTAGGGGTGCTAATGGAGTTATCATCATTGAAACAAAAAAAGGTGCAGCTCTGGACAAACCGGAATTCTCTTTTTCCACCAGCTTAGGATTGCAACCAAAACCAAACTTGGTCCCGATCTTGGTAGGGGGGGCAGAACGCCGTACCAAAATGGAAATGATCCAAAGATGGTGGCATACCGACGAATTGCAAAGTGGACAAACTCCAATGGTCTTGACCGATAGTATAAACCCCGCGTTTAACAACAATGTTGATTATCAAGGTTTGTTCTACAAGACCGGTATTGACCAACAATACGACTTTAGTGTTAGGGGTGGAAGTGAAAAAACCAACTACAGAATGTCCTTGGGTTATGATAACCAGGAAGGTGTCATAAAAGGAACCGGGGTTGACAGGGTAACTTTTTCCTCTAATCTTAATTTTAAGGCAGGTGAAAAATTCAGGAATCAATTAATTACCAGATTCACCCATACCGATCTGCAAACAGGCCAGGGAAATCCTTATCAAGGAAGTTTTAACCTTAACTCGTCCCTGCCTGTAAATCCGGCCGGACTTCAATCTTCCCTATTCTATCTTACCGATGAAAGAAGGCAGTCCTTAAGCGGGGAACTGGAAGGCAAGTTGAACGAGGATAAGACTGTAAACTTTACTATTTCCAACTTTGCCACCTATGATCTATTGGACGGTCTTAGCCTAAATTCACAACTAAGTTTCGTCTACGATAGTAATAAAAAGAACTTCTATGAGCCTTCCACTATACGGACAGAAAGAGATGGTTTTGCCAGTTATGCCTTATATAATCGTAAGAACTTGACGGCCGAGACCTATTTAAGCCTATTTAAAAACCTTGGGGCAAATAATGACCATGAGGTTACTGGAGTATTGGGAAATAGGATAGATTACAACAAATACGAGGATATGGCCTTGACCGCCTTTGGATTTGGAAGTGATGCCATACAAACCATCAACAATAGATATACCCAAGACCAGATAGGCGGATATACGGATATCAGTGCCAATGCCTTAGTATCTTATTTTGGTCGTGTAAGTTATAAATTCAAGAATCGTTATATGGTAGGAGGAAACTTCAGTATCGATGGTTCTTCCAGGTTTGGTAAAGATGTACGTTGGGCCAAGTTCCCTTCCTTTAATGCGGGTTGGGTTATTTCCGATGAGCCTTTTCTTAAACCTCATATTTCCAATTTTATAGATTATTTAAAAATTAGAGGTAGCTGGGGTATCAACGGGAAGCAATTTCCAGAAAACTACCTTCGTTTTGGAAAATACAATCTAGGTTACGGTGGTAATGTACATTGGGCAAACCAAATGAATGTTTCCAGTTATGGCGGGGTAACCGGCGTTATTCCAAATTATGACCAAATTGGCAATGCGTCCCTTTCTTGGGAGGAAACCAAACAATGGAATATCGGTTTTGACCTGGATATGTTCAACAGAAGGGTAAGTTTGGCATTTGATGCCTATAACAAGAGTACGGATAAGCTATTTTTTGACGTTGCCTTCCCTGCCTATTCCGGGTACAACTCAGCCCCTACCAACGTAGCAGGTGTATTAAACTACGGTTGGGAGTCTATGCTTCGTTACCATGTTTTTCCACGAACCAATGACCTGAGGTTGGAATTGTCCGCAGGTTTTGCGCAAAACAAAAATTACATTTCCAAATTGCCTAATGGCAACCAGGATTACATTGGAGGAGATTACGGTTATGTTGTAGGTCGCCCTATAAACCTCTATAAAATGTTTATTAATGATTATATCATTGATGATCTAGATCAATTGCCTGTAAACCCATTTACTGGAGAACCTTTACAAGGTAAATCCGCTTGGGCCAACATCCGACCAGGTTTTCCAATATGGCAGGATCTTAACGGGGATTATTTACTTAATGAGGAGCACGATCTAAAATTAACGACAGACTATTCTCCTATTCCCGATATTACAGGTTCCTTCAATATTAACTTACAGTATAAAAAATGGTACTTCCAGGCCTACAGCCAATTCTCCTTCGGAGCTGATATAAAGAATACTGTTCTTAACAGTTATATGGATAGCTATGATAGAGGTGGTGATTCCTGGGCAAGAAACGGACTTGCGGACCTCAGTGAATATACATTCTGGCAACAACCCGGTGATGGTGCTGCTGGTGTAGACTTTCCTGCACTATATCCACAGAGTCCAACACTTGGAGCATTTTACGGCTTCAGGGGCAATCAGACCCTTTGGATAGAAAGTGGCGATTATTGGAAAGTTAACAATGCTTCAATTGGATACACCTTTGACCAGAACGATAACTTCATGAAGAACATTGGACTATCTCGATTAAGAATCTACGGAGCAATGTTAAACCCATACCAATGGCAGAGATCTAAAAAGGTTGTAGATGCCTCCATGGTAGATGCCAAAGGACATACCTATGGTAACGGATATCCACAGGCAAGGACAATCACTATTGGAATTGACACAAAATTTTAATAATAAAACTATGAAACAGATGAAGAGTTTTAAAATATATATCATGGTCCTGTGCCTACTTGGCGCTGTGAGTTGTACAGATTTGCTGGACCAGGAGCCGATAAGCATTACCCATCCCGATGTATTTTGGGATAGCCAAGCCAATGCAGAGCAAGCCGTAGCAGGAGCTTATGGTCTTTTTAAGGAAGCCATTATGACCCAATCCAATTTCCTTTATTGGGGAGAGTGGACCGGGATGACCTTTATGAACAGTCGTAACTGGATCGTAAACTATATTGAAGGTAGTGGTAATTACGTCTTGGCATATAGAGATGCATCCATCAACTGGAAAAACTTCTATAGAGCAGCTAACTGGGCCTATACTATAGAACAATATGTGAACGATATGCCTGTGGAAATGTTCGATTCCAAGACCGAAAAAGATAGGATTTTAGGAGAAGCAGCGTTCATTAGATCACTGACCTATTTCTATATGGCCCGTATCTGGGGAGATGTACCTGTCGTGGAGCAATCCATTGAAAGTTCTGACCAACTTATCAGTGAAGATGGATATATCGTTGAGACTCCAAGGGTGGACGAGCTGGAAGTGTTGGATTATGCGCTTGAAGCTGTTAACAAATCCATTGGATTATTACAGTACTCAACTCCTGGTGCCTCCAATTGGGCCATAACTGCCAACAAGGCAAGTGCAGAAGCATTAAAAGCCCATATTACCCTTTGGTATGCGAGCAGGGATAACGATAATGTGGAGATGATACAGCAATCCATAGACGCCACTACAGCGGTAATCAACAATAGCGGTGCTAGTTTAATAGATTATTTAAATGAAGGTAAGGATGGTTTTGATGAAATGTGTATAGGTCAATCCAAGACAGGTTTATTCGAAATTAATATCAGCGCGGAGATGAACGAATCCTTTAGGTTGTTACAATATGACGATAACCATACCGGGCTTACCCTGAATTACCCTGTTTGGCAGAGCGTAAATACTGGTATTAGCCCTTATATTGATCCTGATTTTTATGGGAATGAGATGATGGCCACAGATGCAGATAGGTCCAACGATGTTCGTAAAGATCTTTTCTTTTATGAATATGGGACCAATGCAGATTACTCCTATCTTCAGAAATATTCGCATTCTGAACAAGATCCAGCTTCCGAAGATGCCTATGCGCAATTTTCAGAATCCAATATTCTAATTTTCAGATTGGCAGATATGTACTTACTAAGAGCAGAGGCCAATGCCCGAAAAGGGGTATCAGGTCCTGCAATTTCAGATCTAAATACCATAAGAAGTAAGGCCAATGTACCTGATTACACCGGAGGAACAGACCGCGAATCCCTAATGAAAGCCATTTTTGACGAACGCGCTATAGAGTTTGTTGGTGAAGCTCAATCGGGTTATGACAGAATTAGGATGGATTATTATGACGGAGTGCCATGGGTAAATCAAGCAAGAAATGCCAAAAAAGGATATTTCTGGCCTGTCCATCCATCGGTTATATCCAGGAATCCTTCCATTATTCAAACCGAATATTGGAGAGGTAAATTGTAGGCTAATTTTAAGAATAAAAAAACAATAACGATGAAAAAAATAATAATCATATTAACCGCCGTCGTAGTTCTTTACTCCTGTGATAAGGATGGAAACTACCTCATAGACGGTGGCATCAGTAGTTCTGAAGTCGGAACAACCACCATGGAATTTTTCAAATCTCATAGTCAATTGGATACTTTGGCAATTTTAATCGAAAAAGCGGGAATGGCAGATTTGGTGAATGGAAACAACACCATCTTTGCTCCCAATAACCTTTCCATTAAGAATTACGTCAATAGTGTTTTGGCCGATATGAGGGAGACAGATCCAGAAGCGGAATATACCGTAAACGATATTCCTTTAGACACTCTAACCAAATATATGGGAGGTTACATTTTTTCCGGAAAAATTAAAAGGGAAAACATGACCAAAGAACAAGGGAAAATCTATACTGCCGAGAATGGTGAAGAAAGAAGAATTTCTTTGGAACCAACAGATCAATATAATAATGAGTTGGATTCCAAACCCGAATATGTTTATTTCACTTATAAACAAGGGGATGATTGGGACGAATGGGATAACATTGATGATGACGATAAGGTGGTGGTAAAAACCTCCAATTTAATCTCTACCAATGGAGTGATACATGTCCTTCAGGGAAACCATACTTTATTCAATTTCGAAAGGGACTAATAAAAACCATAAAAACAAAAAGATGAAAAACATATTATATTCCATACTGATCATTATCGTAATGGTTGCATCTTGTCAGCCGCCGGAAGTGGGCTATATCAGTGACAATATACATGCCTTGGAAGATACCATTGCCGTTCCACGCGGGGTGTTTAAAGTTGGGGCTGCCCCAGCCATAGAAGGATCTACCTATCCTTTAAAATGGGAGATTACCAGTATAACGGATGCCCAGGGCAACCCTACCAATGACCTGTACGACGAGTACGAGCTTTTAACTTGGAAATCCGCTTTTAATGCGGAGACCGACACTACTTTGGCCTTGGTAGAAGAAAAGTTGGAATTAGGGGATTATCCAACTATTATGATCAATGAAGTGAGTGGACAATTGGCCTTTACCCAGGCCAGTAAGTTTGTAACCAATAATGACATTTTCAAAATAAACGTAAAAGCCAGCAATGTAAGGGGTGAGCGTCAATTGGATGACTTTGTTATTGTAAAATTGGATGATTTTCAACCGGTTGAATTCCCAACAGAAATGCGTTCAAGACTACAGTTGGGCAAAGGTGGTGGAGCATATGACATTGCCTATACCTCTACCATTATGAACGATTTTGACGACGGAGTACCCAGTGTTTTGGATGGTACACACCCATACATCACTGTAACCAAAGTAAGCGAGGAGCCCGCTTTGGGCGTAAAGGTAAAAATGATTATTGCCGACAGTTATGATAAACCCTTAAATCCTGAAAAGGTTGTCTTCTATCCCTCCGGATCAACCTACCTTCAAAACTATCATGACAATTCCATTGACACGGAAATAGATGCAACTGGTTCTACATTCTCGTTACCTGCACCACCGTTTCCTCAGTACGGAAGAACGTATACTACAGGGACCAACTCCTATTTAATGTATTACCTGACCACGGATGATGCCTTTACAGTAGATACGGAAGCCTTCGAAGCCGATAATGGACCCAAGGACTGGACTCCATATTTAGATCCAGAAACGGGAGAGATAATGAATAGAGCCTATATCCGATGGGGAATAAAAATAAACGATTCCGGTACCTGGGAGATTAAAATGAAAATCCCATACACAAAAGTTAAGGAATAATTTAATCTAAAAAATAAGTAGAATCTAAGAATGGTTTGTAATGGCGCAACTTTAGCTCCCATTTCAAACCATTTTTTTTATCTATTTTTAGCCTAGGATGCAGTAATAATGCTTACCCCCAACAGAATAAATACAGCATGAACAGAAGAAAATATATAAAGACCATTGCCCTGGGAACCCTATTGCCCAGCTTTTCCGCTTCGGCATTCCCATTTGGATCAGTTGGCCAAATAAAATCGTTGGAAGAAATACAGTTTAAGAGCAATTGGCACAACTGGCCAGATATGAAATGGGTAGGTCCCGAATATTGGGGAAACCGATTGCAGGATTGGCGACTTACAAATGGGACCGTTGTTTGCAACATTAGTGCTGAAAATAGAAACCTTCAATTATTGACCGTTCAAAAAACGGATTACCTGTCTCCATTGACGGTAAGCGTGGACATAAACTTAATGAATAAAAATATTTCACCAGCCGATGAAGGTTGCTTGGGAATGCGATTGGGATGTAAAGGTCCCTTTGAGGATTACAGGTCAGCTGCCGTTTTTGGCAAGGGATTAAATATAGGACTTAACCCCAGTGGTACCCTACAGGTAGCAGATCAAACCTTCGAAACTAACCTGAAACAAATAGCGAATAACTACAAATTGGTGGCAGAGTTTAGGCCTTCAGAAAATAAATACCAATTAAAAGTTTTGATACTGGATGCCGTAACCGATCAACTTATACATGCCCAGGAAAACATAGCCATTGATGCTACCAGTGTTGTAGGTAATTTTGCCCTGCTCTCTGATTTAAAAACGGCTAAGAGCCACGTATCCCAACCTTCTGCAGCATTTTCCAATTGGAGTATAGCTGCGGATAATCTTGTTTCAAACAACGACCAATTATACGGTCCTATTTGTTTTGCACAATATACCCTACACGGAAATAAATTGAAACTCACGGCACAATTAGCTCCTATTGAAGAGATTGATGGCCACTCCGTTATCCTACAATTCAAGGAACAAGGAATTTGGAAAAACAGAAAAAACACCAAATTGGAGCATATTGGCAGGGCAGTGAACTTTGTAATTGAAGATTGGAACGCCAACACGGATATTCCGTATCGTATTTTGGTAGAAATTCCTTTAAAAAACGAAACCCACCAATACACTTACGACGGAACCATAGCCCAAGAACCAATGGACAAGGATGCAGTTTCTGCCGCTGTTTTTAGCTGTAATTTTCACTATGGTTTTCCAGATAACGACGTCCAAGAAAATGTATCCAAATTAAATTCTGATATTGTACTTTTCCTAGGTGATCAGTTTTACGAGGGCACCGGTGGATATGGAGCAGAACGCAGTGGTGACCTGGACGACCTATGTTTGGATTACTTGCGAAAATGGATGATGTTCGGTTGGTCTTACCGGGAATTGTTTAGGCACAAACCCTGCGCCATTATCCCTGATGATCATGATGTATATCACGGCAATGTTTGGGGTGAGAGTGGAAAAAAGGCCGATACCAGTGAAGGACATGGAATGTTGGCACAGGATTCGGGTGGATATAAAATGCCTGCCGAATGGGTTAATATGGTCCAATTTACACAAACCAGTCATTTACCGGATCCCTACGACCCTACCCCAGTACAACAGAATATCGGTGTTTATTATACAACTTGGAACTACGGCGGACTTAGTTTTGCCATCTTGGAGGACCGAAAATTCAAATCGGCACCCAAGCATGTTTTGCCACCTGAGGCCAAGGTTAGAAATGGATGGATACAAAACAAAGAATTCGATATAAAACAACACCGGAACCTGGATGCTGTACTTTTGGGAAAACGACAGCACAATTTTATTGATCATTGGACCCAAGATTGGAACAATAGTGTAGAAATGAAAGTGGTACTTTCCCAGACCAATTTTGCCACTGTGGCGACCTTACCAAAAACTGCCCTTAATGATGATGTGGTTCCCTCCTTGCCGATTCCCAAAAAAGGGGAATACGTTTTGGGCGATGTTCCTACCGTGGACATGGATTCCAATGGTTGGCCGGCAAACGAAAGGGATAAAGCAGTAAAGGCCATTCGGAAATGTTTTGCCTTTCAGATTGCCGGAGATCAGCATTTAGGAAGTTTTATCCAATACGGCATTGATCAACATGGCGACAGTGGTTACGCTTTTGCTGGGCCAGCATTAAACAATATTTGGCCACGTAGATTCTGGCCAGAAGTAAAAAGCGATCAACACACCTACGAAAATCCCTCCTATGTGGGTAATCATGAGGACGGATTTGGGAATAAAATATCTGTCCATGCCGTAGGCAATCCTTTCAATACGGGGATTGAGCCTGCCATGGTTCACAATAGGGCCACAGGATATGGCTTGGTAACCTTCAATAAAAAAGAAAGAACCATAACTACGGCCTGTTGGCCTAGATATGCCGACCCCATAAGCGATAAAAATGAGCAATTCCCAGGATGGCCAATCACTATAAAACAAGAGGACAATTATGGTCGTAAAGCTGTTGCTTGGTTACCAAAAATAAAAGTTGCAGGAAAGCTTAAACCGGTGATTTCGGTTTTTGATCAAAATAACCGGCTGGTTTATTCAATAAGAATGGCAACAAACACCTTTGCCCCCAAAGTCTTCGATGGAGGAAAATATACCATCGTTATCCAGGATGTGGAAAACGATAAAAGTAGGACCTTAAAAAATATCAGGGCTAAAAGAGTAAATAAAAAGGTTATTGAAATTGACCTTATTTAATAAATAGCTATTTGAGCAACAGAAAAAATCCCAATTTTTCTTAAATACTTAAGAAAAATTGGGGTTTTATATTAACTGAACCTACTTTTTAGATCACGACCGTCTTGCCTGGAATTGGTATGTTATAAGTACCATCCGCATTAGGCTGAACCGGTGCCGGTGAATCCCAAGTTAAGTTATCCGGTGCAAGATCAATATTGGAAGTCATTGCCTCCTCCCATTTAATTACTTGGCCGGAATAGGTGGCCATTCTACCAATAATGGCACTCATAGTACTCATAGCGCCATTCTCCGCATCTGTGATAACTCCCTTGTTTCTGATAGATTCGAAAAGTTTAATATGCTCCACTTGGTAAGGGTTTGGATCATCTTTACCACGATGTGTAAATATTTCCCCTCCATCGTAATTCTTAATAAAAGTATTGTCCCCGTAAGTTTCAATAGTCCCTTTGGTTCCTTGGAAAGTTTCCGCTACCCTACTCATGGTCTCTGGCATATGACGACATTGACTGGCGATTACAGCACCACTTGGGTAGGTGTATTCTACAAAATGATGATCAAAAATTTCACCATGGTCTTTTCCAGTTCTTACTTGTCTACCTCCAAATCCTTGAGCTGAAATTGGATACTCTCCAATAAACCAGTTGGCAACATCTATGTTATGAATGTGTTGTTCCAAAATATGGTCACCACACAACCAATTAAAATAATACCAGTTACGCATCTGGTATTCCAACTCGGATTGTCCAGGTTGTCTCTCTCTAACCCATACTCCCCCACTGTTCCAATAAACCTGGCCAGATACTATTTTTCCAATTTTGTTATCCTTTATTTGTTGCAACCCAGCTAAATAGTTGTCCTGATAATGTCTTTGAAGACCTACAACCACATTTAACTTTTTATCCTTAGCTACTTGCGCTGCTGCCAATACCTTCCTTACTCCAGGTATATCTGTAGCTACAGGCTTTTCCATAAACACATGTTTACCAGCATTAACTGCATATTCAAAGTGTTGTGGTCTAAATCCAGGAGGAGTGGCCAAGATAACCACGTCTGCCAGGTTTATTGCTTTTTCAGCCCCATCAAAACCTACGAATTGATTTGCCTTGGGCACATTTACTTTTTTAGTGTCTTTGAATTCCTTTTGCAAATTCATTAGACTGCCTTGTAATCTATCTTCAAAAGCATCGGCCATAGCCACCAATTCCACGTTGGGATCTGCCCGCAATGCCTGTTGGGCAGCACCGGTACCACGACCACCACAACCAATTAAGGCAATCTTTAATTTTTTATCATTGGCTACATTTACCATAGCATCCATCTGCATGGTAGGTAAAATCATTGCCCCTGTTACCAAGGCACTGCTTTTAACAAAATCTCTTCTACTATTTTTAATATTGGTCATGGCTTTTTTAATTTGTTTAGTTTTTACAGTTAAAAATTAAATGTGCTGTGACTCGCCCCAAAATTTTAAGGACAAGTACGGGTGGTCAAGATAGAGATTAATTTGGAAACGTACAATGTACATTTTTACAGAATGGTATGAATTATGTTAAATATTCATTATTATCTTAAAATAGCAGAGATTAATTTACTTTACATCAAAAAATAGCCTCTATATATTCTTTCCAATAAGACGGGAGCTTTCCTATATTTTGGATTTACTTTTGGTTTCATCCGGCACAAAATTCCTGTGTTTCTCCATCATCATATTCTGAAGGGAATCCATTTGTTGGAATAATTGCCGCATATCCGAAAAATTATTGGTTCGTTGTCTTTCAAAAAAATCATCAAAAAATTGGTTTCCGTTCATCAGGGAATCCTGATCAAAAAACCGACCTAAATCACGGTCCTCAAAAAACGATGATAAATTGCCTTGGGGAAAAAACTTCATTGAATTCATAATACTATCCAGATTCATCTCCTTGGGCAAGTTGCCAAGATTGTCATAGGAGAAGGAATAAATGGAGTCATAGCCTATAACGTTTCCTTCCTCGTCATATTTTTTATCCACCTTCCAGCTTATTTTCGGTTTATCTATAGAAAGACTGTCCGTATTTTTTTCTGCCAAATCAGCTTTAGATTTGTTCCTGTCGTTCTGTGCTTGGCCTCCAACCACCATAAAGCCCAACAAAAGGGCGAACACAAATTTTTTCATTTTAAAAATTTTTAATTGAACTTCCTTTTTTTTAGATAATTAGCCACAAAAAAAATGCCAATAGAACTGATATCCAGAACCTTGTCTGGTTAAAAATGTGTTAAACGATAGCGGACCATATTTTAATAAAAAATTCCAAATTCCATTAATGATATTTCATGCGCGACACTCAAAATTAAAGTATAAGCAGTACTTTTAAAGTAACCCTATAAAATTGAAAACACGAATAGAATGTCTGTACATCTTGAACATAAATCAAACCCAATATTGCCTTTTGGCAAATTTATAATTAGGGTCTTGACCTACTTTCTTTTCTCCTTCATATTAATTGTTTTTTCTTTGGGCATAGGGACCATTGGCTATAATTATTTTGGCGGTTTGTCTATAATAGATTCGTTCTACAATGCCTCAATGATTCTGACAGGTATGGGACCTGTGAACGAAATGAAAACTGACGGGGCCAAACTGTTTTCATCCTTCTTCGCTCTGTATAGTGGAATAGCATTTCTAGGTTTTTTTGCCGTTATTTTTGCCCCGATCGCACACCGATTACTTCATATTTTACATCTGCAGGATACATGAAAAATAAAAATATACCCAAAATAATAATTATTGGAGCTGGTTTTGGTGGAATAGCCATGGCCAAATCCTTTAAAAATAGAAAAGTAAATGTCCTATTGATCGATAAACACAACTATCACAACTTTCAGCCCCTTATGTACCAAGTGGCGACCGGAGGTTTGGAACCGGATAGTATTGCCTATCCCGTACGAAGGATCTTTAGAAAACACAAGCATATTGCCTTTAGGATGGCAGAAGTAACCTCTATAGACCAAAAGAAAAATCAATTATCTACTTCAATAGGACCAGTGTATTATGATTTCTTAGTTATTGCCACTGGCAGTGAAAACAATTTTTTCAATTTTGAACCAGTTAAGGATAAATTATTGACTTTAAAATCAATTCCTGATGCCCTGAACATGAGAAGTTTTATTTTTCAAAATCTGGAAAAAGCTATGGCCAACACTGATGGGGATCCGCTTGAAGAAATTATGAATATTGCCATTATCGGAGGTGGTCCAGCAGGCTTGGAATTGGCTGGTGCACTCGCAGAAATGAAACGCTATGTTTTGCCTAAGGACTTTCCTGATCTTAACCTAAGCAAAATGTCGATCAACCTGTATGAAGCAGAACCAAAACTGCTTTCGGCCATGTCCGAACAGGCCTCGGCCAAAAGTTTGGAGTATTTACAGAATTTGGGGGTGAATGTACATCTTAAAACCATGGTAAATGGGTATGATGGCAGTAATATCCAATTGGCCGATGGCACTTCTTTTTTGACAAAAACCGTAATTTGGACTGCTGGAGTATAAGGTGCACTTGTTGAGGGAATAACCAAAGAAAATATTCTGCGCGGGAATCGGATTTCCGTGGATGAATTTAATAGGGTATTAAATACCACAAATATTTTTGCAATTGGTGATGTCGCCGCACATATTGATTCGAAAAACCCCAAAGGCCTTCCTATGCTGGCGCCTGTAGCACAACGGCAAGGTGAACATTTGGCAAGGAACATTTTAAACATATACAACAACAAACCCCTACAGCCTTTTGTTTATCATGACAAAGGCGTTATGGCAACTGTGGGAAGAAAGAAGGCAGTAGTAGATTTGCCCAAATGGAAGTTTCACGGAACATTTGCCTGGATAGTATGGATGCTAATTCATATTATGTCCTTGGTTGGTTATAGAAACAAGGTTGTCGCCTTCCTTGATTGGATGTCCAACTACTTTACCTATGACAGACCTTTGGGACTCATAATACGACCCTACAATAGAAAGGAGTAATTATAGGTTATTCTGAAAAGATAAGAGATCCCTGCCCATGCATAATCCTTAAGTTGAATAAGCCAATAACCTGTTGTACCTACTATTCATCTTAAGGCATTTTGTTAATACTGCATATGCATTTCCCCAACATAAAAAGACAGATCGCAAATCTGTCTACCTTAAAATAATTTACAAATCGATAACCTGTAGTTGGTAATTATGTCTCCAACATATACTATCTTTAATTGTAGGTTTAAGGTTCATATTATAATACCTCTTTTGATCAACAACCTTGAACTTTTTATACGGCAATAATTGAATGACTAAAAATAAAACAACCAAGGAACAAAAGCGATTGGACGATTCCCGATCGAAAGCGAAGGATTGGCATAAATGGGGTCCCTATTTAAGCGAGCGACAATGGGGGACGGTTAGGGAAGATTACAGTCCGGATGGAGATGCCTGGAACTACTTTTCTCACGAAGATTCCCGGAGTAGGGCTTATAGATGGGGAGAAGATGGGATTGCCGGAATCTCTGACCGATATTGCAATATATGCTTTGGAATAGCCCTCTGGAACGGTAAGGATGGTATTTTAAAGGAGCGACTTTTTGGTTTAACTGGACCCCAGGGAAACCACGGGGAGGATGTTAAGGAATTGTATTACTATTTAGAGAATACTCCTACCCATTCCTATATGAAGCATTTGTACAAATATCCGCAGAATGAATTTCCATATGTACAATTGGTAGAAGAAAACAGGAAGCGGGGGAAAAACGAATTTGAATACGAGCTTTTGGATACCGGTATTCTAGACAACAATGAATATTTTGATGTAATTACAGAATATGCCAAGGCTGACAACGAAGACATTCTCATAAAAATATCCATTAGCAATAGAAGTTCAAAGTCTGCTCCCATACATGTTCTACCCACCCTTTGGACCAGGAACTTATGGAGTTTTGTGGGGATGCCCAAAAAACCACTTATTAAAAAACAAAGTCATAAAGGTCAAACCTATGTTTCCATTAATCATATTTATGTAGGTAACTATAACCTTTATTTTGAAGAGCCTTCCCGTTTATTATTTACCGAGAATGAGACCAATATGGAAAAGGTCTACGCGCAACCCAATGATCACCCCTTTAAAAAGGATCTTTTTCACACCTCTGTGGTGAACAATGATTATTCCATAATTTCCAAAAATAACCAAGGCACCAAATTTGCTCCCTTGTACGAGATGAACCTTAAGGGCGGGGAAACAAAAACAATTAAATTGAGGCTGACCGCCTCCTCTTCGGAAGACCCATTCGATAACAGATTTGATATCGCCTTTGCAAAAAGAATCCAAGAATCCCAAGAATTCCTTGATGCCACTTTTAAAACGGCATCCAAAGAAGCTAAAGAAACACAAAGGCAGGCTATTGCCGGACTTTTATGGTCCAAACAATATTACAATTATGAAGTGGAAAAGTGGCTGAACGGAGACCATAAGGAAATGCCTCCCCCACAAAATAGATTTAAAGGTAGAAACAAGGAATGGAAAACACTGAGGAACCACGATATCCTCGCTATGCCGGACAAATGGGAATATCCCTGGTTCGCAGCATGGGACACCGCATTCCATTGTGTTAGCCTAGCTTTGGTTGATTCCAGTTTTGCCAAGGATCAACTGTTGTTATTCACCAAAGAATGGTATATGGCACCCAACGGACAGATACCTGCATATGAGTGGAATTTCAGCGATGTTAATCCACCTGTCCAAGCCTGGGCCTCCCTACAGGTTTATCAAATGGAAAAAAAGAGGACCGGCAAAGGAGATCTTATCTTTTTAAAACGAATGTTCAACAAATTGGCCCTAAATTTTACTTGGTGGGTAAACAGGGAAGATAGTCTTGAAAACAATGTTTTTGAAGGAGGATTTCTAGGGTTGGATAATATAGGTGTCTTCGATCGTAGTCGGGATATTCCCGGAGGCGGAGTCTTGGAGCAGGTTGATGGAACCTCATGGATGGCCTTATACTGCCTAAATATGTTGGAGATGGCCCTTGAAATAGCATTGCAAGACATATCTTTTGAGGATATGACCATGAAGTACTTTGGCCATTTTGTCTTTATCGCAGAAGCATTGAATAACATAAGTCAGGATTATAACGGGTCATGGGATGAAAGCGAAGGTTTTTTTTATGATAAATTAATATTCCCTAATGGGGAATCTATGCCCATTAAAGTACGTTCCATTTCGGGATTGTTATCGCTTACAGCGGTATTGAACATAAAAAAGGAATATTTGGACAAACTTCCGAGATTTAGAAAAAGTATGGAATGGTTTCGTAGACACCGCATAGAAAACGCTAAATATCAGGTGATGGAGGAATATTCGAAAGACAAGGATGTATTATTGTCCTTGGTACCAAAGGATCGCTTAAAAAAATTGATAGGAAGCATTTTGGACGAAAAGGAATTTCTTTCCCAATATGGCATTAGGTCCTTATCCAAGGTACATGAAAATCCTTATACCATCGCCATCGATGGCACTACTTATGGGATAAATTATGAACCTGCAGAATCCTCCACCGGGCTTTTTGGTGGGAACTCCAACTGGCGAGGGCCTATTTGGATGCCGATGAACTATTTGTTTATTAATTCCTTAAGGGAATATCACAGCTATTTTGGGAACAAGTTAAAATTCACCTACCCAACCGGAAACGGAAAAACGATGAATTTAAAAGATATTAGTGATGAAATTGGCAAGAGATTAATAACACTTTTCGAAAAGGATGCAGACGGCAACAGGCCTATTCACCTTTTACATAAAGAGAAATACCAAGACCCCCATTTTAAGGACCTTATCCTATTCTATGAATATTTTCATGGAGATAGCGGTAGAGGTGTTGGGGCGTCACATCAAACCGGATGGACCGCTTTGGTAGCGAATTTAATGGAAGAAATATAATTGTAATTTGGAAGATTTTTTTAAAAAGGAATGGTTGGTTACTAACGGACTGGGAGGATATGCTTCCGGGGCTGTCAACGGGGCCAATACTAGACAGTACCACGGTCTTTTGGTAGCTGCTCTGGAACCGCCTACCGATAGAATGGTGGTAGTTGCCAAAATAGAAGAACGGGTCCTTTTAGATGGCCAATACCATAATTTATCCTCCAATCAATATCCCAAAGTAGTTTTCCCCGATAGCGGTCACTATTTAAATAATTTTGATATCAGCCCTACTCCTTCCTGGCAATTTGCAGGCAAGGATTGGGATTTGTATAAAAATGTAAAAATGGTACCCGGGTCCAACACCACGGTGGTGACCTATACGAACAATGGAAAAACACCATTGGTTTTGGAACTACATCCTCTCTACGCTTACAATGACTTTCATACTACCTTTCACGAAGCCTCATGCTATAATTTTTTTACAGAATTCAATGAGGGACACTTAAAAACATTCCCCAAATACGGAAGTCAGCCAGTTTTTACGGGCTGGACATCGGGAAAGTTTTTAGAAGACCGTTGTTGGTTTAAAAATATTATTCTTCCAATGGGTAAAGCCCGTGGCCAAGGCTCTGTTTGCGACTATTACAGAATTGGATATCTTGTGCACGAGCTGCTGCCCGGGGAAGATCTTACCTTGTACTTCACAGTTGAAGAAGACATCATAAAAAAAGGACTAATAAATCTTCTAGCCATTGCCAACGAAAAACAAAAATCCCACAATAAGGAACTTCAAGATGGGTTTTTCAAAGACCTTATGGTGTCGGGAGAGCAATTTTTGGTCCAAAGAAAATCTACCAATAGTATGTCTATAATTGCAGGCTATCACTGGTTTACGGATTGGGGAAGGGATACCATGATCGCTATGCGCGGATTGACCATAGCAACTGGCAACAAAGCGTTGTCAAATTCTATATTGAATACCTTTTTCAAAAGTGTTGATCAAGGCATGATTCCGGACCGGTTTCCAGATAACGCCAAAGATCCAGTTCATTATAATACTATTGATGCAACCTTATGGCTTTTTGTTGCGAGCTATGATTACCATCAAAAATTTGAAGATCTTCAATTTCTAAAAAGTCATATTGCAATATTGAAGGATATATTGGACCAACATATTTCCGGAGCACGTTACAATATTCACATTACTGAAGAAGGATTTATTAGTGGTGGGGAGCCCGATGTTCAGCTTACATGGATGGACGCGATCGTTGGCGGAAAGGTTATTACGCCTAGAATTGGCTGTCCGGTGGAGATTAATGCGCTTTGGTACAATGCCCTTAAAATTTACGAGAATTTCTGTAGTGTTCTTGAAGTGGAAATTGATGCCTGTTATTTGAATTTAATAACTAAGTTTGAAACTAATTTTACAAACTTCTTTATTAATCCCGAAGGCACTTTATACGATGTAATCGTACCGGGGATTTCACAGGACAACACCTTTCGTCCCAATCAAATATATTGCCTGAGCCTACCCTTCACCGTTCTTAATAATGACCAACAAAAGTCCATTTTTGAAGCTGTGAAAGATAGACTTTATACCCCATTTGGACTTCGCACTTTGGATCAGGACAATCCGGATTATAAGCCGAACTATGAAGGAAATCAATGGTCACGTGACCATGCTTATCATCAAGGGACCGTATGGCCGTTTTTACTGTATGAATATTTTCAGTCCTTTTTCACCATTTACGGAACTTCCTTGGAGAATAAAAAAAAGGTCCTGTCCGAATTGGAACAATTAAAAGAGCATTTCTATTTCTATAATGGTATCCATTGTATTTCCGAAGTCTTTAACGGGGATGACCCTAAGGAAGGAAAAGGATGTATTCATCAGGCCTGGTCCGTTGCTGCCATTATTAAACTATATGTAGATTATGGCTTGGACAAAATTGAAAATAAAAGTGAAAGTGAAGTATCAGTTAAATTGGGACAAACCTTAAATAAGGAATAAAAACGTATTTTATCTATCGCCTTATAAAGCAAACAACCCCTTGGGAACTGCATGAAATCCTAATCCTCTAACCATCTTTTCAATTTCTTTTATTTCCACCATTTTTGTGGTATGCACAGTAAATTCCACAGGGTAGCTGTCATTGAAAATTACATTTTTTACACCATCAATTTTTAACAAGTTATCCTCAATTCTCTTTAGGTCGTTTGCCTCTTTCGCATTAGTTCCGAAGATTTTACCATGATTGCCAGGAATTACATTTTCTGTTATAATACTCATAATTAATATATGTTTAATAAAAATAATATATTGGCCAACCCATCTTCAAAATCAGTAGTTATTTAAACATTTCAGGCCTAATATAAATTTACAAAAAACGGGAAAGAACAAGGGTTATAATTTCCATAACTTTTTAAGCATATATTCAATAGTCTTAAATAATAAGTCTTACATCTCCCAATTCTTGAATCTTATAGGGAAATTTATCCCCTGGTGAACCTATAAACATGAAGTTGGTGGGAATTCCCCAGCGTTTGGACAATTCCTTAATTTTCTCCGGACCAAATACTCCCTTCTCTTCTACAAAATGAATATGAATATCTGGGTAGGCACGATCCAATACCCCAATATCCTCTTTCAATTTGGGTGCTATAAAATGTTCCTCATCCACTACCGCAACAATTTTGAGTATCCTGGTTGGTTCATTATTTTTAATATAAAGCATCACCTTATTTAAGGTAGCCACATCGTCATGGTTTGTAAAAAAAACGAACTGTTGTTTATTAATTGCCGCCAGTAATTTTTTGGTATGTACGTTCAAGGTCTTAAATAGTTGGCCCTTATCAGGAAAGATAAAACTTAGAATATCTAGAAATCCCCTAAAAATATAGGTGCGGTACAACATGAAAAACACAACAAGAAGAGTAGGAATGAGATATTCGGTAAATATCCCCAAATAGGAAGGATTTAATATAATGTTCCCGGCCATGGCAGCCAATACCGCAAATATGGCTATCATAAGACCTAACCAGCTAGATCTTTCCGGACGTGGTAATTTCGCCCTGTTTATTTTAAGCATCATGTTACCAATTCCGAATAATACCATCACCGATAAAAAAGCTATGGTATAAACTCCTGCCAATTTTGCCAGGTTTCCTTGGGTTACCATCAATATGGACACACATAAAAAAAAGAATAAAGTATAAATCATATAAGAACTGCCAGCCTTATTTTTCTTCAATAAAAATTTGGGCAAAATACGGTCCAAGGCCATGCGTTCCATAAGTCCACCCACACCTACAAAGGAAGTAAGCACAGCACCGCTTAAAACCAAAGCAGCGTCTATACCCACAAGTAAGGAAAGCCAATTGCCTCCGGAAACATCTGCCATATGGGAGAGTAGGGCATCTTGATTGGTTTCAATAAAATGGATGGGGATAATGGCAAGGGCCAAAAAGGCGATCAATGGATTAAAAATAGTAACTACCACCCACATGTTACGTAAGGTCTTCGGAAATATGCCTTCCTTCTGTTCCTCAACATAATTGGCTGAACTTTCAAAACCACTAATCCCCAACATAGCTGCTGAAAACCCTAAAAACAAAGCGCTAAATATACTACCCTCCACCGGAGTCTTGAAATTTGCTAAGAGGGTTTCAAACCCGTTTTGCGCAAAGTAGACGATACAGAAGACGCACAATAATGTCAATGAAATTAAATGAAATATGAAAATGATTATTGCCACCTTGGAAGATTCACCAATACCTATGATAACCAATCCCATAAAACAAAACATCAAGATTATGCTTACCGGTAAGACCGGGATAAAGTTCCATATGCTGTAGGCATACTTTACTGCCTCACTTGCCGATATCACAGCAGTTGCCATATAAGAAAGAACGGTCAAAGCGGCAGCAAGGGAAGCGGTCGACTTTTTGGTGGTATTCAATAGGGCATTATAGGCTCCTCCATTTAAAGGTAGCGCCCCCACCACTTCCCCATAGATTTTTCTAAAAAGAAATAATACAAAGGCCACTACCAAAAGAGAAATCCAGGCATACTGACCGGAATAGACAATGGCTAGGGCGGAAACATATAAACAAGAGGAGCTAATGTCGTTTCCACATATGGCCGTGGCTTCCAGTTGATTTAATTTTTTCTTCATTGAATCATTATTGGGGTAAAGAAACCTTACCTAAAGATAGGTGTAAAACAAGTACTATTTGTTTATATGAGGTAGAAAATATATTACTTTTAAGATATAAAATACGCTACCCATGAAGACCTTTACAAGCGCCATTTCCCTAAAAGAATTTCCGATCAGCGAACAGGTTCCTGTAAAAACAATTCGAAAATCCATAATGGATCTTATCCAAAAAGAACATCCAGACATAAATTCGAAAAAATCCATTGCCGTATCCGAACTCAATTCTTATCGACAAAAATATTTGGCAGAATATCTTATTCATGAAGTAGGGGAACTGTCCACACTTGAGGAAGATGTACTAAAGACGATCCAGCAGGAGAAAATAATTACCACCCAAAGGGAATTATTGGATGAATCAACTGAATATTCCTATGGACAACGCCTGGCAGATCGGGTAGCCACTTTCGGCGGAAGTTGGAGATTCATAATTCTTTTTGCCATTTTTATTTTTATTTGGATGGTCATCAATATTATCTTCCTAATGGATAAAGGATTTGACCCCTACCCTTTTATCCTTTTGAATTTAATTTTGTCCTGTTTGGCGGCATTGCAGGCCCCCGTAATAATGATGAGCCAAAATAGGCAGGAGGAAAAGGACAGGGAACGGTCCAAACAAGATTATATGGTCAATTTAAAGGCCGAATTGGAAATTCGAATCCTACACGAGAAATTGGACCACCTTATAATCCATCAGCAACAAGAGCTATTAAACATCCAACAAATACAAGTGGAGATGATGGAAGATATAATGAACCAAATAAAGAGGCAACAGAAAAGCTGAGGACCTGTTTAAGAATACGACAAATATTGAGATATTCTGGAAAATCATCCCTAGGAGTTAAGATATTTTGTATTTTTTGAGAACCAATTAATAACCGATCAAATTAATCACGCTACCATGGAAACCAAGATTTTTAACATCAATAGAAGACACTTTATAAAGGGCACTGCAGCATCCTTGGCACTTTCCTCTTTTGGATCCTATGGTATGGAACTCCTATATCGGGATAAGCCGCTACGTGTTGGACTGATCGGCACAGGTTGGTATGGAAAAAGTGACCTTTTTAGGCTTATGCAAGTAACCAAGGTAAACGTGGTATCCATTTGTGATGTGGACGAACGTTTGCTTAAGGAAGCAGCAAACCTGATACAACTTAGACAACCTTCAGGAAAAGCCCCCAGAACCTATAGGGATTATAGAAAAATGCTGGCCGAGAAGGATCTGGATATTGTGCTTATTGGCACCCCAGATCATTGGCATGCATTACAGGCCATAGAGGCTTTAAAATCGGGCGCCCATGTTTATGTACAAAAGCCTATAAGTGTAGATGTCCTTGAGGGCGAAGCTATGGTCGCTGCCGCCAGAAAATACAACAGGGTAGTTCAGGTGGGAACACAACGCAAAAGTACTCCCCACCTTATTGATGCCAAAAAAAATATAGTGGACGCTGGCTTGTTGGGGAAAATTTCCCATGTGGAAATGTGTTGTTACTACCACATGCGGGCCAATGGCAATCCACCAATAGAAAGTGTACCTGAGTTTTTGGATTATGAAATGTGGACCGGACCCGCACCCCTACGACCTTATGATGGAATTCCCCACAGACGTTGGTGGCGAACTTTCATGGAATACGGCAATGGAATTATGGGCGATATGTGCGTACACATGCTGGATACCGTTAGATGGATGCTAGAGCTGGATTGGCCCAAAAGGATTAGTTCTACAGGCGGAATCTATGTCCAAAAGGACGGTAAATCCAATATAGCCGATACCCAAACCGCAATATTTGAATATGAAGAACTCAACTGCGTATGGCAGCATAGAAGCTGGGGAACCCCTGCAGACCCTGATTATCCATGGTCCTTTAAACTTTATGGAGAAAAAGGAACATTGTCCGGCAGCACTATGAGAGCAGATTTTGTCCCCCATGGCGATGGAGAAAAGATACATATGGATGTTGTTTATGAAAAAGAAAAATATCCCGAGGACCTTACCGAAAAAGATATAGAATTGAACGCAGCACCGGCTACCAGATTACATATGTTGGATTTCCTTGCCGCCATTGATAAGGGTACTTTACCTATTGCCGATATTCGGGAGGGCCATGTCTCAACTGCCAGTTGCATTTTGGCCAATATGGCCATGGCTACAGGAAGGCCATTAATCTATGACCCTAAAAATATTGTTGTGGTCAATGATGCGGAAGCAACGGCACTTTTGCAAAGGGATTACCGTGCCCCGTGGAAACATCCACATCCCAATGATTTTAGATAGACTTTTAGCAGTCCCCTTTAGTTCTAGGTAAACAAAATTTAATCCAAAACACGCCCATCCTCCATCTGGATGATGCGATCCGTACGTTTTGCAAAATCCTCGTCATGGGTCACAATCAAAAGGGAGAGACCTTCCTCCTCTTTTAGCCTTTTAAATATACTGAAGACGTTTTCGGAATTATGGCTATCCAAATTCCCAGTGGGTTCATCGCCCATAAGAATGGAAGGATTGTTTATCAAGGCTCTAGCTATAGCCACCCGTTGCTTTTCCCCACCGGATATCCTTGAAGCACGTTGATGGGCCAATTTTTCTATGTCCAACATTATTAATTTTTCCATAGCGTCGTGTTCTATTTCTGCTACGGACTTCTCTGCCAATTTTTTGGCAGGTAGCATTACATTTTCAAGTACACTAAACTCGGACAACAAATAATGGAACTGGAATACGAAGCCTATGTGCTTATTGCGGATGCGTGACAATTCCTGATGTTTTTGACCCGTAATTAATGTATTGTTGAGAAAAAGTTCGCCCGTATAGTCGGTATCCATAGTAGAAAGAATATAAAGCAGTGTAGACTTTCCAGATCCAGATTTACCCATTATAGAGACGAATTCACCAGCCTCAACGCCAAATGAAATATCCTTGAGCACATGAAAATCCTTGGGCTTTAAAAAATGCTTATTTATGTTTTTTGTTTCTAAAACTAGATTCATGGATATTGGTTAAGTTCCCCGAATTATACGCACTGGGTCTATGCGCTTAGCTTTATTGGAGGGTAGCCAGCCAGCAACAAAAGTAGAAATTAAAGCAAAGGAAATCCCAATTATATAATACCACACATTATAGTTAATGGGATAAGTGGTAATTGTAGGTAATGCTTCGGTTTCAAAGGCCACATTATCTATTAGTTTGGAAAGTACAAATCCAACTGCAAGTCCAAGAATACCACCTACGGTTCCTATGATCATGGCCTGACTCATAAAGATTAGCTGCACATCGGTACCCGAAAATCCAGTAGCCTTTAGAATGGCGATGTCCTTCATTTTCTCGTATATGAGCATATTAAGGATATTATAGATTCCAAAGCCCGCTACAATCAATAAGGTTATGGAAACGGCATAGGTAATTAGGTTCCGGATATTGGACCCCGTCTCAAATTGGGCGTTGGCCTCGTTTATACTGGTCGCCTTTACTTGGAACTGCTTTTCAAGGCCCTTTGCCATGGCCGTGGCAGCTTCGATATCATTTAATTTTACATTTATATCCGTTACGTAGTTCTTTGCCTCTCCCAAAATACGCTGCACCGTCTTTAGATTGGCATAACTTTGAATATTATCTATTTCCGCAATACCACTTTGATAAATCCCCACGATCTTTAGTGGAAACACATCTCCCCTAATTGTGCTAATCTGTACCCGATCCCCTTCTTTGAGCGACATTTTTTTTGCTAGCCCTGCTCCCAAAAGAATTCCATTTTCGCTATTTTTTAAATCCTCCGGTGTACCCTGTATAATATAGTCGCCAATATTGGAAATTCGCGCTTCTTCCATAATATCCACACCAAGTAGATTACCCCCCAGTTCTATGGATCCGGAGAGATAAAAAATCTGTGCCCTTAGTTGGGGTGTGGCACCATATACATTTTTGTCATTTTTTAAATAGTTAAGGATCGGCAGTCCATTGTGAATCTTCTTTTGACTTTGTTTGGGCTTTATGGAACTTACCACATTAAAGGCATCCTCAAATTCTTGGTACAGGGCAATAGGTTGCTTTTCCGAAGGCTCAATTTCATTGTAGATATGGATGTGCGGCGTTTGATTTAAAATAAGACTGTCCAGCATTTCATTAAGTCCGGTCATAAAACTCACCAGGGTAATATAGGCCCCAATACCAAAGGTAACCCCCAAAGAAGCCGTGACCGTAGATTTCATCTTGGTCAACAAATGGGTTTTGGCAATGTTCAATATGACTTTCCAATTGATCATTCCTCTGGTTTTAGGATTTCTGTACTCTCGTTAATGCCATCCAGGATTTCGACACTATCCATATTTCTCAGTCCAATGACTACTTCCACCATACCGTTATGGGTCATCACCTTGTTCCCGTCTATTAAAAATTCCTTAGGAATGGTCAGGGCACTTTCTTTTTCAGAAATAATAATATTCCCCTCCCCTGCCAAGCCAGGGTAAAGTGCTTTTGGAGGGTTGTCAAAAGTGGCCTCTGCCTTAAACGTCTGGGAACGCTCGTCCTTTTTGGGATAAATCTTGCTTACTTTGGCTTCAAAAACCTCATCTCCATAGGCATCTAAGGTAATTAGGGCTTTTTGTCCCAAATTTAATTTTACAATATCGACCTCATCTATCAACAATTCGATAATAAAATCAGAAGCACTACCTACCGCTGCCAAAGGTTCCATGGTACTGACGATTTCCCCTGGATTTTTATAAAGGGCATAAACCTTTCCGTTTATTTTGCTTTTTAAGGTAAAATCTTGGTTAGAAATCTGGGAGGTAGTGTAATTGTTCAATGCTTGTTTAACCTGTGTGGAGAGTTCGTTCTTGGTCTGAACGTACTTATTTTTAAGCTGCTTTAAATTATTCCCGGAAATTTCATACGCAAGTTTTCGGTTCTCGAACTGCACTTTAGACCCAATATTCTGATCCCACAACCTCTTTTGCCTGAAATAATTCATGGAATCGTTTTTAAAGGATAAGGTTGCCGATTGGATCTCATCTTTCAACGAACTCAATACTGCCGAGCTTCCATTATAATTTGCCTTTGCCAATTCCAAGGCCAAACGGGCATTATCCGAATTGATTTTCGGGGTATTATTAACTATCTGAACAATTGGTGTTCCCTTCATTACCAAATCTCCTTCCTCCAACAAATTAAGATCCAAAATACCGCCTACAGGGGCATAGGCCTGATAAAGACTATCTGGTTGTACCGTTACCGACGCATATACCGATTCCGTTAAATGTTTTTTGGTAGGGAGTATCTTTTCTTGTTGGCTTCCACAGGATATGAAAAGAAAAAGAAAATTGATACAGAATAAATTCCTCATTGATATAAAATTAGGATAGTCCAAAATAAAGGGAATTTAACCATGGAGAATATGAGAAAAGTCATAAATGTGTTAATCCTAAGGGTATTCCCAATTATTTCTTGAAAATTCCATCAAGAAAGTACATGACCTTGTAATTGGATACATTACAATTATTAAACATCTGATTCCATTTCCACAAGGCCGATTGACAATAATTCATTATAAACCAATAAAATTGACAGGATATAAACAGAAGGTACAATTTACCCACAGAAAAAGGACATCACCAAAACGGGAATCTCAAACCCACCGTCTTGAAAATGTCCATTAACTTAAATTGGAAACAAAATCTTTTACCCTGTTCCCTATTTAATATAAGCTCAGGGCAATGTTCTTAACTCTTATAGAAATTTTCCTGTTTCATCCAACTTTACCCTTAGCATTTTATCCCCATTTTCCAATTTTAGCTTATAGGTTTTATTAACCCCTTTGGCTTCGTTAAAAGAGACTACGTATATATCTTTCGTAATAGTCCATTCTGGAAAACGATCTAAAACCGCATTCTTTACCGTGGTGGGCAGGTTAATATCCTTAAACTTTTCAGCAGTACGTAGCAGCTTCCCATCACCATCATAGGCAGCCAGTATTTTACCTTCAGGAATAAAGAAAGTAATATTATAAAGGTCATAATCGTCCTGATAGTATTCCGAACTTTTAACATCATAGGATGCTACCTTTTGCTGCAAAAGCTTCACTGGTATCGAGGCCAACTCTTGGGTATTTACATTGTTCAGATACTTATAGTTCGTAGCATAAACGGTTACCTCCGATAGCTCCACTGTTGGAATAATTTGAGAAAAGGCTTGGGTGGTTAGTCCAAAAGCTAATAAACCTAATAGAATTTTTTTCATGATCAATAAATTTAGATTAATAATTAGTGTTCGCATGAACGTAGTATTGTTCATGCTTTTGAAAGTACCTCACTTTAATAGCTACTACAATGACTTAAGTCATTCTGTCACTATTAGTTAAGAAAATACCTACATTCAGAAATTACAACTGACCAATATCATATTATACCCAAAAAGAAGGAACTAGATTTGATCTAATCATGCTTGGATGGGAATATTTTAGAGAATATTCTCTTCAAAATTTTCTAAGGAAGTATATAAATTATTTAAAAAGGAATATGACAAATTTAACCACTAGCGAGAGTATTCGTTTACTTAAGGATAATTACACGGGTCACTTGGGATACATAACCCAAGATCAACCTTTTGTACTTCCTATCACCTATTATTATGATAAGGAAGATCACTCAATAATAAGTTATTCCGCGGATGGCCATAAGATAGAGGCCATGCGAAAAAACAATGCGGTTTCCCTGTTAGTGGAGGAAATAAAATCAATAAACAACTGGCAATCCGTTTTGGCCCATGGAACTTATGAAGAACTTAAGGGTACCGATGCCAAGTTTAAATTGCATCAATTTACGGAGGGGGTCAAAAGCCTTATCCTTGCCAAGGAGCATAGAGAAACAGAATTTATTAGTGAATTTTCCAGCAAATTGTACTCTAGGGGAATCCCAACCGTCTACCGTATTAAAATTTTAGAGATTACTGGAAAAAGAAAAGAGACCTAGAATATAAAACCCGCAGGTCGGTTCCCCTATTTTTCCAGCTATTTGTAATTAGCTGTACATTCTTGTATAAGTAATTTCAAGAAACCATTTATTGCATTGGTGATGAAAAACTACATAAGACACTTTAACGAAATAGACATAAGCAATATTCCAGAAGTGGGAGGTAAAAATGCTTCATTGGGTGAAATGTATCAAAAACTGACTTCGAAGGGAGTTCAAGTTCCTGATGGGTTTGCCACTACTTCGGAAGCTTATTGGCTCTTTTTAAAGGAGGCAGGGTTAAAGGACTTCATTTTCATGGAAATGGAAAAATTGGATAAAAAAGATTTTTCCAATTTGAGGGAAGTTGGAACCGCTATACGGAACAAAATTGCCAAAGCACAATTTCCTGAGGCCATTAAAACTTCCGTTGAAAAAGGATACATCACTATGGTGAAGAAATATGGACCTGAAATCTCCTTGGCCGTCCGCAGTAGTGCTACGGCAGAGGATCTTCCCAATGCCAGTTTTGCAGGGCAACAGGAAACCTATCTTAACGTGAGGGGTTTTGATGAATTGATTGCTGCCTCTCATAAATGTTATGCATCATTGTTTACCGATAGAGCCATTAAATACCGAGAAGACAATAATTTTGACCAGACCACCGTAGCCCTATCCATAGGTATCCAATTAATGGTACGCTCAGATTTGGCCAGTTCAGGTGTAAATTTCACCTTAGATCCGGACAGTGGTTTTGATCAGGTAGTTCTTATATCCAGCATATGGGGTCTAGGGGAAAATATTGTACAAGGCAGTGTAAATCCGGACGAATACTTCGTTTTTAAACCCAGTGTAAAAAAGGGCATACGCCAACCCATAATTTCAAGAAAATTGGGAAGCAAGGAAAAAACAATGATCTATGACACTTCGGGCAGTGGCACCCTTAACCTGAATACCAAAATAGAAAAACAGGAACAATTTGTACTTACGGAGCCTGAGGTAATTAAACTGGCTGAATGGGCCATAATCATTGAGGAGCATTATGGACGTCCAATGGATATAGAATGGGCCAAGGACGGATTGACCAATGAACTGTTCATTGTACAAGCAAGACCCGAAACCGTGCAAAGTGCAAAAAAGAACAAGCTTAGAATTGCAACCTATACCCTACTCGAAAAAAGTAGGGAAATTACGAGCGGTATGGGTCTGGGCAACAAAATATCCGCTGGGAAAGCACGGATTATCCATAGTCCACTAGAATCCGATAAGCTACAACCAGGAGAAATTCTTGTAACAGAAAAGACCGATCCCGATTGGGATCCCATTCTTAAAAAGGCGGCCGGTATTATTACCGACCAAGGTGGACGAACAAGTCACGCTGCCATTGTTGCCCGAGAGGTTGGCGCGGCAGCTATTGTGGGTACACTAAATGCCACTAAAACGATAACTGATGGCCAATATATTACCATCTCCTGTGCGGATGGGGATACCGGGGTAGTCTACGAAGGAATACTAAAATGGGATGAAAAAGTGGTGGATACCACAACATTGAAAAAACCATCAACCCAACCCATGCTTATTCTGGCAGATCCGGAGCAGGCCTTCAAGCTGTCGTTTTATCCAACTGCCGGCGTTGGTCTGATGCGGTTGGAATTTGTGATCAACAATTCCATCCAAATCCATCCCATGGCCCTAAAACGTTTTGATACTTTAAAAGATGTATCAGCCAAAAAGCTAATTGATAAACTAACCCACCACTACCCTGACAAGGCCGATTATTTTGTACATAAACTGGCAGAGGGCATTGCTACCATATCGGCAGCCTTTTACCCCAAAGATGTTATTGTGCGTACCAGTGATTTCAAATCCAATGAATACGCCAATTTAATAGGAGGTAAGGAATTTGAGCCAATTGAGTCCAACCCTATGATCGGTTTTCGGGGAGCGTCTCGTTATTATCATCCCAAATACCAGGAGGCATTTGAGTTGGAATGCAAGGCTATGAAAATGGTTAGGGAAGACATGGGTTTTAACAATGTAAAGATCATGATTCCCTTTTGTCGTACTCTTAAGGAAGCTGAAAAAGTGGTTGGTATTATGGAAGATTATGGATTAAAAAGGGGAGAAAACGGCCTACAACTGTATATGATGACCGAAATTCCCAACAACGTAATTCTCGCTGAGGAGTTTTCACAATTTTTTGATGGCTTCTCTATAGGCTCCAACGATCTTACCCAATTGACCTTGGGGGTGGACCGCGATTCAGAGCTCCTAAGCGATATTTTTGACCCCAAAGATCCGGGAGTAAAAAAAATGATCGCAATGGTCATCGCCTCGGCCCGTAAAACCAACACAAAAATTGGACTCTGTGGACAGGCACCAAGTGATTATCCCGAGTTTGCCCAATTTCTTGTAGAACAAAGAATCAACTCCATATCCTTTAACCCTGATGCACTTATCGCTGGAATTAAAAATATAAATACGGCTGAGGAAAGTAAGATCAGCTTTGGAATGGCGGAAAGTAGTAATTGAATTTACAGCCAAAAGTCAAGGATCCATAATCAATATTTAAACTTAATTATTTGTAATTCCCCAATTGACTAAACTTATAAAATGGGTTAAAATCTGCACAAAAATATTTTACATTTTTATCCTTAGAATTTCACTGACTGGATCCAATTATTCCGTAACTTAGATATTGGAACAACAAGGTACGTTCCCACTTCCCCTTCCAATCTTAAATTTGTAACGTATGCAAAGAAACAGCTTCATTGCAGCCCTATCTGCACTCGCCACTCTTCCTTTAATATCATTTTCTTCTTTGGATAAAGTAATAAAAAGAAAGACCAAGGGCTTTAAAATTAATGCAGGGGAAGGAAGAATACATGGCCATATAAAACTAAAGGGCGTAAATTCCAATATAATGGATGTGAAAATATCCGGTAGTGATAATGATAATGACCTAGCTATATTTGAACAAACTTCCCTTACCCAAGGTAAAGGCACTCCATTGCATATACACCCCCGGCAGGACGAAATATTCTATGTCCTTGAAGGAGCATATTATTTTAAGGTCGGGGACGAAACCTATAATCTTACGATTGGCGATAGTATATATCTCCCAAGAAAAGTTCCACATGCCTGGACTCAAGTATCTAAGAAAGGTAAGATGCTAGTAATTTTTCAGCCAGCTGGCAAAATGGAGAATTTTTTTGTTTCCATGGCAGCATTGGATCACGAGCCTAGTCCAGAAGAGATTGCGCAACTATTTGCAGAAAATGAAATGCAGGTTGTGGGGCCTCCCTTGAAAATCGATTGATTCATCCACCAAGACATTGGGACAAATTGAAAAATATTCTACTTATTGCCTGTACAGCTTTATATAGAAGCATAGTCCGTGACTTTCTTTACAGTATAATATTGATATTACCAAACGCATGATGACTTATATCATGTTACCTAAGCTTCATAAATACTTCCTTTGTGATTATAATTAGAACACCGTATCGTGTTCCGTAATCCAATCTTATTCAAACAAGGATTAAGAATCCCGATTTTATTGAAAAAGGACTTTCCTGTAAAATAAAGGGGTTTTTAAACCCAATGAAAATAGAAAAACATATGTTAAAAACATGGAACATCCCATTTTGTAACGGCAATTCATGTGCCCACTGATTTGGATCTAAGGAAAACCCTCGAATTGGTGCTTGCCAATTGTTGCAAAATCTAAATTAATTGAAACGTGAATAATTATAAACTCCGACTAACATGCGTAAAAAAATAGTAACACTTACCTTAAATCCCGTATTGGACAAAAGCGTTACAGTAGCTGGCATTAGCCCCAACACGAAACTTCGTTGTACTGCTCCAACTTACGATGCGGGTGGAGGTGGCATAAATGTATCCCGTGCCGTTAAAAAATTGGGAATGGATTCACTCTGTATATATCTGGCAGGCGGTTCTACCGGAGAACATTTAAAGCAGCTTTTGGACAAGGCAGGTATTGACCAATTAGCGATTCCCATTAAGGGATGGACACGCGATAATCTTGCTGTTACAGATACTACTACCAATTTACAATATCGTTTTGGGGTACCGGGGCCACAGGTTGAAAAAAAGGAATGGGAAGATGTATTGGAAATATTGGAAAAAAATTTAAATGAAGAAGATTATTTAGTGGCCAGTGGTAAATTACCGCCTGGAATGCACGATGATTTTTATGTACAAGTAGCCGAAGTGGCCAAAAAGAAAAAGTCAAGGTTTGTACTGGACACTTCGGGTGAGGCATTGGTAAAGGCTACTAAATCCAAAGTTTTTATGCTGAAACCCAATTTGGGCGAGCTAAGCTCCTTATGCGGGGTAAAATCCATATCCGCTATGGAACTGGAAAAACTTGCCAAAAAGTTTTTGAATGAGCATGATTGTGAGGTACTGGTGGTCTCTTTGGGGGCAAAAGGAGCCTTATTGGCAACTAAAAACCTAATGGAGCATATTCCCGCTCCCACTGTCCTGCAAAAAAGTACCATTGGAGCAGGTGATAGTATGGTGGCCGGTATGATAGTGAGTCTGCTTCAGGGCAAAACCTATAGTGAGATGGCAAAGTATGGTGTAGCCTGCGGTACTGCAGCTACCATGCATGAAGGTACTCAACTGTGCAATAAAAACGATGCGGATAATTTGTACCAATGGGTTCTTAAAACACAAAAGTAAACCAGTAAGAAGTGGATAAATTGCTACATCCAATTCAGAACATTAATATGGACAAGTACATAGTCATTGCATAAAAGATTCCTACCATGGAAAATATTCAAAAATTCGCGTTACCTGCCCTTCATGAAGGGGAGATTCCTTTGGCATTCATGAACACCAATGCTCCCCATGATAAAGGGGTGATTTTGGCCGCTGATGTTGGCGGTACAAAAACAAATTTGGCGCTTTTTAAAATCCATGCCGGCGAACTGGTTCCGTTAAAGGAAAAATCGTATCCCACTAAAAAATATAAATCCTTTATGGAGATAGTGGCTGCCTTTCAAACCAAAGAGTTGCCAAGGATAAATGGGGTTTGCTTAGGGGTTGCCGGCCCTGTAACCCAAGGCAAAGTATCTGGAACTAATTTTTCCTGGGCCATAGAAAGCGAAGAAATAAGTCGGGAACTACATATTCGTTCCGTTTCCTTAATCAATGATATGGAGGCCAATGCCTATGGACTGGCGGCACTCCAAGAAAAAGATTTTGAAACATTGAAATACGGCCCCAAAATACCAGGTAATGCTGCTCTAATATCCCCAGGTACAGGACTTGGGGAGGCAGGGATGTTCTGGGACGGATCCCACTACCACCCTTTCGCCTGTGAGGGTGGTCATTGCGATTTTAGCCCTCGGAATGAATTGGACATAAAGATTTTGCAACACTTCCAACAAAAATACGGCCATGTTAGCTGGGAAAGATTATTATCTGGTCCCGGAATATTAGATCTATATATGTTCTTACGGTCAATTAGTGGCTTAAAGGAGCCTCAATGGTTGACTGATCAAATGTCGCAGGAAAGTCCTTCCGCCACTATTACCAAGATAGCCATGGAAGCAAAAGATTCTGTTTGTGTAGAAACATTGGACCTTTTCATAGGATTCTTGGCCACTGAAGCTGCACAACTCGCTCTAAAATTTAAGGCTACCGGTGGTATCTATATAGGCGGGGGCATCTTACCAAAGATTATTAAAGGGGTTAAACGGGAAGTTTTTTACAACAACTTTATCCAGTCCGGGCGTTTAAACTTTCTCTTGGAAATGGTGCCGGTAAAAGTAATTCTTAATGAAAAAACACCGCTCCTTGGAGCCGCTTATTATGGTGCTATGGCACTTCGTTATGATTAAGGTTTATTGAAATTTTGAATTTACCTCCTATTGATTTGGAATTAAAGAAACGGTATTCTGAATAAGTTTAAAAATGTAGGGTCTGATGGTTTTGCTCATTAAAACTCATCAAGCTTACCCTGCCGTAGTCCTCCATTTTTTTAACAAGGTCTTTATGGAACCATTTTTTAAGAAACCCCTTCTTTTCCCTTTCCAACATAACAATAATATCCGCATTAACTACTCCTAGATATACTCTCAGTGTATCAAAAACATCCGCTGAAAACAATAGTTCAAATTCAATCTCTGGATAATCTACCTTGCTTTTGAGCAAATCTTTGAACCACTCCATCAACAAGTCGCCACCATATTCTTCATTCGTGGAAATATGTACCACCTTGATCTTAGCCTTTAATGGTTTGGCAATTTCAGTTAGTTTTTGGATGGCGTGTATATCTTCCTCCTCAAAATCTGTTGCATAGACTATGGTACGGATATTCATACGACCCACATCCTTAGGTATGGCCAATACAGGACAAGGCGCTTTTTCAATAAGCTTCTTGGTGGTACTGCCTAAAATTAATTCCTCCAAACCGCTTCCTCCCTTAGTGCCAACCACAATCATTTGGGCATGCCATTCTTCTGCCTTGGAAATTATCCCTTTAATGACAGAACTGTTTTCTGCTGCCTCCAATCTTATGTTAGGGCTATCCCAATTGATGCCAAGATGTTCGCTACATAATTCCTCCAACTTGGAACGGTTGGTTTTAAAAGCAACTTCCTGTATATGTGGAAGGGGATTATCAAGTGCTTCGGCCCCTAAGATACTGGGAAATTCAAATATATGGGTAATAACCAAACGTGCACCGAGTTTCTGACTCAAGGCATGCGCAAATTTCAAAGCAGAGACTGAGTTTTCTGAATAATCCGTGGCATAAAGCAGTGTTTTCATTTTTGAGTTGTATTGAAATATTATGGGCTAAACTTGCTGGCCAATTATTATTGCTATTATAATTTGTCCCGAATTATATGGTTTATTCCAACAGCAAATTTGATAGTGGGATAATGTTTGAGCAATAAAATTAGAGCCTTATGTTGGATCAATAAATGACATCTGTCATATAAGGTGATCTTTCTAAGCCCGATCTTCGCAATTGGAAAATGATTCGTTTAATTATAAAGTCTAAGAAATCCATTTGATTTATGAGTAAAGCCATATATATAGCCACCACAGAACCCAATAGTGGAAAATCGATCGTATCCTTGGGTCTTATGCAACTATTATTGGGAAAAACTGCCAAAGTGGGTTATTTCAGACCAATTATAGATGACTTTGAAAAGAACAATATCGACGACCATATCGATGCCATACTTAAGCATTTTGAGGTGGATCAGAAATTTGAGGATTCCTTTGCCTACACCCGTAGTCAGGTGGTACAACTCAAAAACTTGGACAAGGATGATGAAATAATAGGTAAAATCATCAATAAATATAAGGCTATTGAAGATCGGTTCGATATTGTCTTGGTGGAAGGAACCGATTTTTCCGGGGAGGGTGCCATCATAGAATGGGACATCAATGTACTTATAGCAAAAAACTTGGGAATTCCCGCAGTCATCATTGCCAACGGAAAGGGCAAGACCCTTCAAGAACTAGTCGGAAATATATACATGGCCTATGATTCCTTTAAGGAAAAAGGTGTGGAAGTACTGTTAGCAGTAGCCAATAAAGTCCAGCCAGAGGATGTTGAACTAGTGGTTTCCGGACTTAAGAAAAAACTACCCGAAAAAGTACTGGTAGGGGCTATTCCCCTTAATCCCATTTTGGGAAATCCGACAGTAAAGGAAATTGCACAAAAGCTTTCGGGCAAGATATTGTTTGGTGAGGATTTTATTAACAATCAAGCCGGCAAATTTAGTGTGGGAGCCATGCAACTCCGAAATTATCTCACCCACCTAAAAAAGGATAGCTTGGTAATTACTCCAGGGGATCGGGCAGATATCATTTTGGGTGCATTACAGGCCAACATCTCCACAAATTATCCAAATCTATCAGGGATAATACTAACGGGTGGTCTGTTGCCAGAGGATTCTATCATTAAACTTATTGAGGGTCTGTCCGATATTATTCCTATCATTTCAGTTGCAGACGGCACTTTTTCCGTAACCAACCGCATTGGCACCATAAAACCCAGAATATACGCTGAGAACAAGGAAAAAATTACAACCTCTATACAAGAATTCGAAAAATATGTCCCAATCAATGAATTGGCCGAACGCCTTATTACCTTTAAGGCCGAGGGGATTACCCCTCGGATGTTCCAGTACAATCTTCTTAAACGGGCAAAATCGGCCAAAAAACATATTGTTCTCCCAGAGGGCGCGGATGAGCGTATCCTATTGGCCACCAAAAAACTAATAGATACCAATGCCGTTACCATTACATTGTTGGGTGACCCCGAGCAAATAAAGACAAAAATTACGGAGTTGGATATTAACTTGGATTCCAGCAGCATCAATATCATAGATCCTAAGTCATCCCCTAATTTTTTCGACTACGCCAACACCCTCTACGAACTGCGCAAGAATAAAAATGTTAATCTTGCCATGGCGCAAGACCTTATGGAGGATGTTTCCTATTTTGGAACCATGATGGTCTACAAAGGCCATGCCGATGGGATGGTCTCCGGAGCTATACATACCACCCAGCACACCATAAGGCCGGCATTGCAATTTATTAAAACTAGGCCAGAAGTCTCTATAGTTTCCTCGGTGTTCTTTATGTGCCTCCCCAACCGAGTTACCATATTTGGGGATTGCGCCATAAATCCGAATCCTACAGCAGAACAATTAGCTGAAATTGCTATTTCTTCGGCAGCTACCAGTACCGCTTTTGGCATTGAACCCAAGATTGCCATGCTATCCTATTCCTCCGGGGCCTCCGGGGTCGGTGAAGATGTGGATAGAGTCCGCAAGGCTACAGAAATTATAAAAACGAAACGGCCCGATCTAAAAGTGGAAGGGCCCATTCAGTACGATGCCGCAGTGGATATAAATGTGGGCAAAAGTAAACTTCCGGATTCTGAGGTGGCCGGTCAGGCCAGTGTTTTTATTTTTCCGGATCTCAACACCGGAAACAACACCTATAAGGCCGTACAAAGGGAAACAGGTGCCTTGGCCATTGGTCCAATGTTGCAAGGCCTGAACAAGCCTGTAAACGATCTAAGTCGTGGCTGTACTGTCGATGACATATTTAATACGGTTGTAATTACTGCCATACAGGCACAAGGCCTTTAACTTTAAAAGATAAATTCAAAACTATGAACATACTGATCATCAACGCAGGCAGTTCTTCCATAAAATATCAATTGATTCAAATGCCTTCGGAGCTATTGATCTGTAAGGGGGTGATAGAACGTATTGGCTCAAAAAACTCCACAGTGAACTATAAAACCAATACTGTGGATTCTGAGGAAATAGTGAAAATTCCCAATCACAATGTAGGGTTCTTAAAAATGGCCAAGCTATTGATGGACCCCAAGAAAGGGGTCATTAAAAATGTCAACGATATCGGAATTGTAGGCCACAGGGTGGTACATGGTGGAAATACCTTTATCAAAACAACCTTGATTACACAGGAGGTAAAAGATAAAATCCAAGAATTGTCGGTCTTGGCCCCATTGCACAATCCACATAACCTGGAAGGAATTGTATTGGCAGAAGAGGTTTTTCCCTCCGCCAAACAAATTGCTGTTTTTGACACCGCTTTTCATCATACAATGCCAGTAAAAGCTAAAAAATATGCAGTGCCCAATGAACTTTATGCCGATCGCCGTATCCAAGCATACGGTTTTCACGGCACCAGTCATAAATATGTGTCCGAAAAGGCCATTTCCCATCTAGAATTGAAAAAATCCAAAATAATTACCATCCATTTGGGCCATGGCTGCAGTATGACCGCGGTAAGGGATGGTAAAAGTGTTGACCATTCTATGGGCTTCACTCCTTCCAACGGACTTATCATGGGCTCTAGAAGTGGGGATATAGATCATGCACTAATTTTCTATTTGGTAAATAGTTTGGGATATAGTTTGGAAAAAGTAAACACACTGCTCACAAAAGAAAGCGGCATGCTAGGGCTTACGGGCCATAGCGATTTAAGGGATATAGAAGCCAAAGCAGCATCGGAGAATAAGGAATGTATACTGGCTTTGGAAATGAACGCTTACCGCATAAAGAAATATATAGGCGCCTATACAGCTGCTATGAACGGTTTGGATGCCCTGGTCTTTACGGCAGGTATCGGGGAGAATTCCAGTACACTTAGGAAACTTGTATGTTCAGAAATGGAGTATTATGGCATAGTCTTGGATGCCGGTAAAAACGATATAAAATCATCCGACATCCGGGAAATTAGCAACGCCAAGGCCAAGGTCAAAATTTTGGTAGTACCTACTAACGAGGAGTTGGAGATAGCCAAACAGGCATATAGTTTATCTCAAGATCAAGGATTTTAATACGATATGTTCCAAGTCCATTAGCGGAGAAATCCAATTTTTACCATTCCCGATTATTAGTACTAAACAAAAAAACTAATGACAGGCCTAACCTTTACTCTTTTTTTGCTTTACACGTTTTTATTCCAAAAGGAAAGTACAAAGGACAAAAACCCATAAAACTGGTCAGGAAAAAGACAATGGCCAGAACAACTAGGACAATGCCCAGTATTCCAGAAATAGTACCATTGTAATAAAGTGCAACTAATGCCGCAGCGACTACAAACCGCAAGGTTCGGTCTAAATTACCCATGTTTTTCTTCATAATTATAATTCTAAGTTAGACATTAAATATAGAGTCAACAAGCAACTTTGTATAGCTTCTGATACTCCATTATGGTTGATTTAATTTTAAGTTAGGAATTGAATTGGTCTATACCTTAAGACTAATGTTCCAACACCTTTCCCAATCTTTCAAATATTCTATACAACACTTCAAAGTAAAGGGATATGAATACGTCCTCAAATGACATATGTCATTTCAGGGGTCATTAGGTTTAGATAAATTTGGAATCTACCTCAGTGTATAAAAATAAATTATCATGGAAAAAGAAATTATATATAATTCAAGCCTGCATTTTGAACACGAAATTTGGAGACGGGAACTCTTCTTTTGGAGGGATGAACTAATTTTTTTCAATAATAGGCTTAGCGAATTGGTTACAAGATGGACTAAAAAGGAGTTCCTTGTTCAATTGGAGCACTTTCAAAACGAATTTATACTTCATGGTGGGGTCATAGAGGATTTATTGGAAGCAATTGAAATCCACGAAACCCGCCTAGCTGGACAAGATTTAGAGTCAAATGAAGCTATGGATACGGCAATGGTAAAAAAGCATATTCAGTTCAGAGAAAAAATGGAGACACAGGAACAGGTTTATGCCGATCTTAAAAAAGACTTCTTCCGATTTTTGACCAAATATCTATAATTTATATGTTTGGAATAAAACTTCCCAAGAAACAAAACCTCAAAAGATATAACACTCTTTTTGGTGTGCTTACGAAATATGGTTTTGAGGATGTTATGGCCAACAGTCAGGTCAAAAAGTTCATCCCTAAAAATTACCTCGCTAAACATCCGGAGACCGAAAAGCTGTTATCAGTATCTACTTTTGAGCGAATCCGAATGGTGCTTGAAGAGCTTGGACCTTCCTATGTAAAAATGGGGCAGATTTTGAGCAACCGTGACGATATGTTACCACCAGGTCTAATTAAAGAGCTTGAAAAACTACAAGATCAGGCACCTTCTCTACCAAAATTTGAAGTGGAAAAAGTCATCTCTGAAGAACTGGATATTGATTGTTCCCAATATTTCCTGTCCATTGAACCCAAACCACTTGCAGCCGCCTCCTTGGCACAGGTTCATAAGGCGCAGCTGCTCAATGGCAGTTGGGTTGTGTTAAAAATTCAGCGACCAAACATATCGGAAATAATTGCCTCCGATATTTCCATTATGAAAGAAGTAGCTATGGCCCTGGAAAAATATAGTGCCCAGGTAAAGGCCTTCCAGCCCCTGAAGTTGGTGGAATCCTTTGAAAAAAGCATCACTGAAGAGCTTAGTTTTTTAAGGGAAATGGATAATTTGGAACATTTTGCCAAAAATTTTGAGGGTAACGATGCCATATACGTTCCCGAGGCATATCGGGAACTTAGCACTGACCAGATTATATGTATGGACTGGGTTGACGCAATTAAGGTATCCGAACTTGAAAAATTAAGAGAACAAAATATTGATTCCAGGGCAGTGGCAAAAGTTGGGGTGGACTTGTATTTGGAACAGGTTTTGGAACATGGCTTTTTTCATGCCGATCCGCATCCGGGAAATATATTTGTACTCCCAGAAGTCCAAAAAATCTGTTTTATAGATTTTGGGATGATGGGCACCATAATGCCCAATGACAAGGAAGCCTTAATGGAACTTCTTCTTTGTTTCATAAAAAAAGATGTAAAGAAAATAATTCCAATTCTTAAAAAAATTGCCTTAAAGACCGATATCCCGGATGAAAAAAAGCTGGAATATGATTTGTATGAATTAGTCGAGGGCATTAGCAATACATCTATTCGAAACATTAAGTTGGGAATAACTTTGGAACAATTTAAAAATGTTCTTTACGAGAACAGGATTACCATACCACATTACCTGTATATACTTATTAGGGCATTGGTCATTATTGAAGGTGTAGGCCTAAAACTAGATCCTGAATTCAACATTACTGATAATCTAAAACCCTATATGGCCAAAATAACCAGAAAACGATTTGGCCTAAAACGACTTTTTCAAAAGAATCTAAATCGATTCCAGGATTACAATACGCTTCTGGACAAATTACCAGCAGATATTAATGAAATTGTGGATAAGATAAAAGACGGGAAATTGGTCATTGTACATGAGCACAAAGGCCTCAACGAGTTTAGAGTTTCCCTTAAGACAGCTTTTAACCGTTTGGTCTATGCAGTTATTATTGCTGCCTTGTCTATTGGCTCTGCCCTTTTGGTAATGGCAGATATGCCTCCGAAGATTAGCGGAATACCGGTATTGGGTGCCATAGGTTTTATACTTTCCGCAATAATTGGAGTAGTTATATTGATTTCCATTCATAGGAACAAAGAAGAATGAACCGACACATTTAATTTTGCATTCCTACAACAATAAACCATGCTTTATTCCATACCTTGGTCTATTTCAGATTTTAAAAACTTTCAACTATCGTTTTTTTTAAACAGGACCCAATTATTATCTTTATTCCCGCCCCTATTTAAGGAGCCATATCCAAAATTTAAATTGAAGCAATGAAAATTATTTCATGGAACGTCAACGGCATTAGGGCCATTGCAAAAAAAGACTTTTTTGAAACAGTGGGAAAAATGGCCCCTGATATTCTATGCCTTCAAGAAACCAAGGCTCAGGACCACGAAGTTGAGGAAACACTTTCCACATTGGAACATTACAACATAAATTATAATTCGGCCGATAAAAAAGGATATTCCGGTACCGCAATTTTGGGTAAAATAGCTCCTATTGCCATTTCCAATGATATGAATATTACTGAACATGATACCGAAGGTCGTATACAATGTGCGGAATACGATGACTTCTTTTTGGTGAACGTCTACGTGCCCAATTCAGGGCAGCAATTAGACCGTCTGGACTACCGTAAGCAATGGGATGCCGATTTTTTAAACTACCTCAAAAATCTTGAAAAGACAAAATCCGTAATTGCTTGCGGAGATTTTAACGTGGCCCATCGACCTATTGACCTTAAGAATGATAAGAGCAATTATAACAAAACGGCAGGATACACCCAAATTGAAATTGATGGAATGGATAATTTTATCAAATCGGGTTTTGTAGATTCATTTAGACATTTTCATCCTGATGTAGTCGCCTATACCTACTGGAGTTATCGATTTAAATCGAGGGAAAGAAACACCGGTTGGCGTATAGATTATTTTTTGGTAAGCAAATCTTTGGTAGAGTGTATAAAATCTGTTGAAATCCTATCGGATTATTTTGGATCGGACCACTGCCCTATAGCCTTGGAGTTGGAACTCTAAGAAGATTGGTGCCCCCTTATATATTGTTGCAGTACACTAACCTGAAAATCGCCTACAACAGGAAGTTCCACATCCGCATTCATAAGTACCAATCCATAGGCCAAGTGGGACAGCTTGCAGTCGCTAACCACCTGCTTTTCTATTCCTGTGAATACAGGCCTAAAGTGTTGATCGATTTCCAAACCCGAAGATTTCCCAACGGTCATAGCCTTGACCACGGCTTCCGTAATCTGTTCAGGAGATAAGCCTTGTTCCAGAAGATCGCTGGCCAAATGCTTTAAACGAAAACTATAGTAGAAATCCAAAAAATTGGCAATACTGTCTATAGCTCTATTGTCCGAATTAAAAATAGAAATCTCCATAACTTTCGTGGGTATTTATTCTTGTCACTTTATTAATTGACAAAAATTATTAAACTCTTGGTAGTGTCCGGTCGAGCGGAGTCGAGACCTTATTTTTATTACTGATTTCCAAAACAATTAGCTCTCCACTTTGCTCAAGGAAACATTAAGGTAATTTTGTAATTCATTGATTTAAATCTGTTTGCCAATATTTCCTTATTTTTTGTCCTTTTCTTAGCCATGGTACCCTAGCTAACGTGCTGATTACAATTTCTTGGCGTACCCAAACACCATTTTTTTAAACTCCCTAAAATCGTTGGCAAATAAACCCATTTGCTCCCTAAGGGTTGCATGTTTTTCCCGGTAGTCCTGATCGGATACCCCTTTCTCTGCACTAAGTAAATGGGCCAACTGCTTTTCATGCGCTACAATATCTTCGGCCAAATAATCAAATAGGGTTTCATGGATCTTATCCAGATATTGGAGCATCTGTCCGTATTCCGAAGCATTTATTTGCTCCCTGTCCAGCAGATCAGTGAAAAATTTGGACTCATCCTTCCAAAATGCAACGATATTCAACCATTCCCTACTTTCATGGTGTAAAGCATCCAATGCTTCACCTAATATTATTGACTTTTTTGAACCTGATGATTTGGCCGCCATTAGCTTACATTTTAAGTTATACCCTACCTATCCTATATATCTTTTTAAAAAACTAGTACGCAAACCCTTTCTGGCAGCCTCCAATAGGGTTTCCACCTCTTTAATGGTACTATTTTGTATTTTGGCAATTTCCGCCACCTCAAACTGATGTTCCGTAAATAGTTCATATACCCGTCGCATGGGAATGGGCATATGACATAGTACCATTTCAGCATGTTTTCTAATGTTCTGGGCTCCCAATTCCTTATCCAATTGGAGTATCACTTTTTCATCGTCATCCCCAATAAAAATTTGGTTTAGAACATAGTCGTTCTTGGCATAGGAAATATCGTCCAGTTCTTCGGTCATAACAAGATCACCATCGCCATCTGTAGAATATTCTTCCTGCATTGCATCCCATTCGGGTTTGGAATAGGTATCTATATTATCAAAGAAAACCGAATCGAATTCTTCTTCTACCAGTATATCATCCATCAATTTGTCTATTCTTTTGAACATCCAGGGATGCAACTCATTTTCATTCTTAATCTCGTCCAAATGGTCATATACCTCTATAAAAAGTTGGTCAATTAAATCGTCCGCCTTATACTTGTTCCTATCGATCTTACGCATTACCAAGGCTCGATTCAAATTTTTTTGGACATATCGCCTGACCTCTGGCATCGTTTTTAATAAAACCTGATTGAATGCCTTGAGGTTTCCTTCTTTCTTTAACCGTTTTAAATCAACAAAGGAATTGGCCACAAACAGATGAAACTCCCTTTGACTTTGATAAATATTTACAGAATCTTCCATAGCTTTTTAATTATCCAATATTACTGTACTTCAAAAATGCCACCTTCCTACTTCAAAAAAAATGATTAATATCATTCCTCCCTAGCCGCTCTGGACCAAAAAACTAGATAAAAATCCTTGGAGTTCAGCTGATTACTTAGCTTAATTTCTCCAATTCTTCTTCTATTAGCTCCAACTTCATGGAGCTGTCGCGCACCAAAAGAAGAAAATGCCCTTCTTTCAGCAATTTTAGATGAAAATTCACCTTATACTCCGATAATCCCAATCCCCTTAAAATTCCATATGGGCCAGCGGACATTGAACCAAGTGGTATACCCGATATATCCAATAAGAATTGTGAGGCCAAGTTGCCCGCAATAAAGAGAGTTCCTAATTCTGCATTGGGGAATATCCCAAAAGGTACCTTGGATTTTAAAACCCCATTCCAATAATCTTTCAACTCTTGTTCAAAATTGGTCTTTATTTCATCCAGGGAAATTTTGCTGTTATCAAGTTTACCCAATATAGACATCTGGGGTTTATCCACGTTGGCCTGAATTACCTCGATAGCCTTTTTCAACATTCGTAAATTCTGAAAATCCAATATTGCAAAAAACCTCCTCACCGATATGTTAACCTTAGATTTCATTTATTCATAAATTATGAAATGGTCGGGTTGGTATATTAGTCTAATTCCAAGTTAAGAATCTAATAGAATTTAGGATATGATTTAAATCATTTCAAAAGGAATTTGATAGCGTTAACTTTGGGAAGTATGTAAAATACATTCACAGAGATCTAAAACTAAAAATAAAAATCATGACAAACAACGACGGAAATATTCTTTTGGCTTTATTGACAGGGGCTGCTATAGGAGCAGGAATTGGGATTTTATATGCTCCAGACAAAGGCATAGAAACTAGGCACAAAATAAAGCGTAAGGTTGGGGAAACTACCCATGACTTAACTGATAGAATCTCACATGCCAAAGAGGAACTTACCAAAACCGCAAACGAGAAAAAGGATGCTTTTGACCGTAAATTGGATGAAGCCATCTCCACAATGAGTTATAAGGCAGATGACATTATTGCTACCTTGGAGCGTAAATTGGAAGACCTTAAAAAGAAAAACGCACAATTTCAAAAATAAGGTAGCATGGCCTTGACTGAACTTAAGAAAGACCTTACAGAGGCAGAAGCCGATGTAAGGTCTTATCTAGAAAATAGCGAGGAGTATGCCAAGCTAAAGATATTTAAGGTTCTTATGGAGCTTGTGACCACTTTTGCAATTACTCTTTTAGTAGGCGCCTTGGCCCTATTGGCCTTGTTTTTATTATCGTGGGCGGCATCCAATGCCCTGAACGTAGTTTTGGAAAGCGCCTACCTTGGATTTTTGTTTACAGGTATGGGCTATATCCTTATTGCTATCATCTGTTATTATCTCAGGGATAAGATCAATGCACCTTTACTTCGCAAATTTTCCAAACATTATTTTGATTGAAACTATGGGAAAGCACTACAACTCTTTTAAGGAGATTGATGAAAGACTAATGGTCTTAAAATTACAGCGTAAAATTGAAATAGAAAGCCTAAAATTGAACCTCAATCAGGCCAAGGCAAATCTCCGGCCTCTGCAATTGGCGGGAAGCCTTAAGGGTAGCATACAACAAATCTTATTGGCTTTTGCCATAAAGAAGCTTAAGGGTATTTTTAACAGGAAACAATAGCCTTAAACTTGATCTAAATTAAAACCAATATTAAAAATCTGCCACAGTTCTCAGTCCCTCTACGTTTAAAATAATAATCCTTCTTCCATGATCGGTGGTAATTAAACCTTCATCTTTAAAATCTGACAAAGTGCGGATGGCCGTTTCCGTGGCCGTACCGATCATTCCGGCAAAATCCTCTCTGGGGATTCCTAATCCACCATTTGGTTTATCCAGTATAACATTCTTATCGTAAAGCTCCAAAAGGGCCTTTGCAGCCCTCTGTCTTACGGAAGCAAAAGCCATATCCACTAATTGTTCCTGCATGTGCATCAGATTATTGGAAATCATTCCAATGAATTTTTGCGAAACCACCGAGTTGCCATAAAGCAATTTCGTAAAATCATCCCTAGGTATGGTGCACAATTCGGAGTCCTCCAAAACCATAGCACTTTCAACATATGCTATTTTGGAATTTAACAGGGAAAGTTGCCCGATAAAATCTCCTGGTCCAAAAATTCCCGTCACAAATTCCTTTCCAGTTTCAGTGCCTTTATAAGTCTTGACACTGCCCTGTTCTATAAAAAATAAGGAATGGGCATTGTCACCTTCCCTAAAGATAATATCCCTTTTATTATACTTTTTAAGGGAATAGTTCTTGGAAAGACTTTTAAGATCACTGTATTGTGACGCCTCGTCCATAAATTTATTGAGCCCTTCCATATTTTTGGCTATCTCCTTTTTAAGAAAGTCGCTTTTTCGTAGACGTGAGGCAATGGCTTCCAACAGTTCTTTTTCCTCAAAGGGTTTTGTCAAATAATCATCTGCCCCCAAATTCATTCCCAATCTCACCTCTGCCCTATCAGTTTTTGCAGTCAAAAATATAAAGGGTATACTAGAAGTTGTACTGTTTTTACCCACTTGTTCCAATACCCCATAACCGTCCAGTTCCGGCATCATAATATCACATATAATTATGTCTGGCCTAAACTTTTCGGCAAGTTCGACCCCTATTTTCCCATTCTCGGCCGTAACCACCTCATAGTTGGACAATTCCAATATATCGGCCGTATTTTCCCTTACATCCTTGTTGTCCTCAATTAACAGAATTTTTTTCATACTCGTTTATATTTACAGGGAGTTTTAGGCTAAACGTGCTTCCTTCTCCCATTTTACTTTTAAAACTTATGCTGCCACCCAATAGTTCCGTATACTGCTTTACAATATGAAGTCCAAGACCTGTTCCTTGTATGTTAGTTGCATTTTCAGCCCGAAAGAAACGGTTAAATAGATTTTTATGCTCCTCCTTGGGTATGCCCATGCCATTATCCTTAATAGCAATGAATAAGCTTTTCCTTTTTATTGAAATTTTAATGTTGATCATTTGTTGCTGTTCCGAATACTTTATTGCATTGGTGAGCAGGTTTATTAAGATATGGCTCAATAATTTAGGATCCAGAAAAACGGTTATTGCAGGCTTGGAATGCTCTAAAAAAATGTTCTGACCCTCTTTTTTGTTTGGTTCCATCTCATCAATCAATATTTTTACAAATTGTATCAAATCAAAAATCTGTGGTTTTACCTGTACCATACCCTCCTCCAGCTTACTAAGGGATAAAAAATCGTTTAGAATAACAACAAGGTCCCTTACATTTGTCGTTATCCTGGTTACATGTTTCATCCTTCTATCCTCCTTTCCCGGTTCATTCTGTTTTCCTATTAGGATGGCAGATGAAAGTATGGCGCTCAGCGGAGTTCGAAACTCATGGGAGGCAATTGAGATAAAACGTGATTTCAACTCATTTAGCTCCTTTTCCACCAACAGCGTCTTTTCCAATTTATACTGAACTTCTTTTTGTTCGGTAACATTGTTATAGACAAACAAGGCCCACTTAATTTCTTTTTCATCGGAATAGAGGGGTGTGGAATTAACTGCATAGTATTGATCTTTAAATTCTATTTCGAAGGAAATATTTGCCCCCTCCAATGTCTTTTCTATATCCGACTTTATCTTTTTTAGCTGCTGTTTTGAAAAAATAGGGATGTCATATATTGGAATCCCTTCAAAATGGGACTTCATAATATCAATACGGTCCATTTCCTCTCCTTCCACATATACAAGTTCATAATCTGTATTAAAGATCATTATTACTCCATTGGGGAAATTATGAGCTATGGCCGTAAACAATGCCTGACTAAGTTTGGCCTTTCTTTCCGCCCTATTAGTTTCCACTACCTGGTCTTCCAGGTTTAAGCTGGTAGTTACCAGTTGCTGAACGGCTGATTGCACTTCCTTGGTCTGTTCTTCCACTTTATACTCTAATTGTAGGGCATATTCCTCCAATTTCCTCTTGTTCTGCTGTATTTCGGTCACGTCGTTCAGGACCCCAATAATATGTGTCAGTTTTTGATCTTCATCATATAGCGGGGTAATGGACAGGTCATTCCAAAAAAGGGTGCCATCTTTACGATAATTTCGCAGCACCACCCTACAGGGCCTTCCCTGTTGAATAGCTATTGCCAAGTCCCTAATTTCAGGTTGATCGCGATCATCATTCTGTAAAAACCTACAGTTTTTCCCTATAACCTCACTCCCTTCGTAACCAGTTATATGGGTAAAGGACTGATTACAATAAATAATAGGTAGTTCGGGGTCATGGGCATCCACAATAACGATTCCGTTGCCTGCAGCTTCCAAGGCCCTATTTCTAATATTCAAGGTATTCTGTATCAACTTGGTATCGGTTATATCCAATCCAGAACTTACGACCCCAACAATTTCATTATTACCATTCCTCAAGGCAGCATTGTTCCATTGAATTAAGCGCTCTTGCCCACCTTTGGAAACAACATGGTTTTCGTAAAAATTGGGCAGATTTAATTTATCCTCAAAAATAGACTCAAACAGTTCGATCAATTGCTTTTTGTTCCTTTTAGGTATAAATTCCGTAAACCAGTCTTTGTGCAAAATAGCATCTTGTTCAATTCCCAATATTTCACAGGTCCTTTTATTAACAAGTTCAACGGTATGGTCCTTATTGATGACCAGAAACATAGAAGGAGAAGTATCCATATATTGGCGAAGCAATTTTTTTTCCTTTACCAGGGCATTTTCCACTGTCTTTAAGTCCGTTACATCATGCATAAATCCTTCCCTTCTAAAAGGAACATTTTGGTCATCAGTTACAAATGAACCCTGCTCCCATATCCATTTTATTGCCTTTAGGGAGGTAATTATCCTATAGGAAAGCTGATATGCTCTTTTTTCCTTAACTGCCCTGCCAAGCTCCTTCAGAACTTTTGGCAGATCTTCATTGTGAATTAAATTTTCCCAACTAAGTTCAGGGTCGTCATAAAATTGTTGGGGTGAATAACCACTTATAGCCTTACATGTCTCGCTGATAAACTCCATATAATAGGGACTGTGAGCCTTACAACTATACACTATTCCCGCTACATTGGACACCAAATTCCGAAACCTTCTATCACTTTCAAAAACAGGGGTGTCCGCTGGTTTACAATAGAGTGCAAATAAATTTTGACCTTTTAAGACTGTTGGGGCACACCTAATATCCAATGGAAAGCTAATTCCATTTTTTTTGAGGCCAAAAAACTGAATTGGTTCTGCTCTATTTTTCTTTGATTGGGCAGCCTCTGCATTTTTCTTCCAATCGGGAACGATCATATGAATATTCATGTTCGCCAATTCCCCAGCACTATAATCGAAAAGATTTTCAGCGGTTTGGTTTGCTATTAAAATAAAACCGAGCTCATTGACCACGAACAATCCTGCTAACGAAGCATCAAAAATGACTTGAAAAAGATCGGTATTTGTTATTTTTTCGTTCATTGTCGATTTGTGGAATTTTACTAAAAAATGTCTTCACCAAACAGAAAAGGAAAGACCAGTTGAGCGTTATTGGTTCTAGTAAACCAACACTATTGTAAACTTTTTTAGTCTGTTCCTACCAAGTTCCACAAATGTATTGGTATCCTAAGCTGTAAGAAATGACATCCGTCATAATACAACATATCAATTCAATAGATTCTTTAAACCTGATAAAGGTCATATGCGTATTTGTTAATATGGAATAATTTTGAATAAAATTTAAAATTAAAGACTTATGACAACGGGCTTGGTCCTATCTGGAGGCGGTATTCGCGGTGTTGCCCATATTGGGGCCATAAAGGCTATGGAGGAATATGGTATTTTCCCGTCCCATATTGCTGGGACAAGTGCAGGGGCCATAGTAGGAGCCTTGTATGCCGCTGGCTGCACCTGGGAGGAAATGTTGGATTTCTTTAAGACAACACAGATTTTCAGTATAAACAATTATGCCAAGGGTAAACCAGGATTTTTGGATACAGAAAAATTCTATGATCAATTTAAAGCCTACTTGCCACATGACACCTTTGAATCATTGGAAAAACCACTTTATATTACCGCTACCAACCTTCTTGATGGTACTTTAAAGGTATTTAGTCGCGGTGAGCTTATAAGACCAGTATTGGCATCCGCAGCGGTTCCCGGTCTTTTTGCCCCAGTACAGATTAAAAATGGCTATTATGTAGATGGTGGTACATTAAACAATTTTCCTGTGGATCTTATAAGACCCTACTGTGATAGCCTTGTAGGAGTTTATGTAAATCCGTTCAACAAGGTAAGCATCCAAGAACTTAATCGTGTGGACAAGGTCTTGGAAAGAGCTTATCATGTGATGGTGGCCAATGAAACGACCCGTAAATTTAACGATTGTGATTTACTGATACGCCCAATGAATATGGATCGATATAGTATGTTTACCCTAAAAAATTTGGACATCATTTTTGAATTGGGCTATACCGCAACCCTAAAAGTACTGAGCAAAAGTCCCTTGGCCTCAGAATTGTTATCTGCTGCAGAATTGGAAGCTATGAATGGTTTTTCAATGTAAACTTTGAACCTATAGTATTGGAACGCAAAGCTTACCTTTTATTTTTTATGTCCTATTATGTAAAACAGAAAAGATTACTATTAATTATATACGTAGACTGAAAAGCCCCCCTATAATCCGCCTTATAAGCTTATGGAAATAATGACATACCCTTATATCCTTTCTGAATTTTCAATTCCCCCTGCCGGGACATGGCGAACCCTTTTCCCGATCCAACTATAAACCAAAAATTTTCGGAATTCCAATATTGGGTCAAGAACGAAAATATAAAATCCTTGCCCGCTTAAAGAATTGTGCCAGTAACAGTGCCCCAAAAGCAAATAGAATGGAATATCCCAGTTGTTCCAATGAAAGCATGCGTAACGAAAATGCCGCTGCCAAATGAGTGTTAAGGTTGGCACCCAAAGTTAAGGCCAAAGACAATGCAATTGCCCCCCAAACCCATAAATTTGTTGTTATCTCATTTACAAAAAAGGACTCCCTATGCTTGGGTATATTAAACACGTTTAGCAATTGGGCAAATACCAAGGTATAGAAAGCCATATTATTAATGGTTTCAGGGGACAATTTTAGAATCCTATCGGCATAGGCTACAATACCCACAACAGCTATGCTTATGCTTAGTCCGTACACTACTACAAAATTCCAATCATTGCGGTCCAATATAGGGCCCTTAGGTCTTTTGGGAGGCTGTTCCATAATATCCTTCTCTCCCTTTCCAAATCCCAAGGCCAAAGCAGGAAAAATATCAGTTACCAAATTCAGGAACAAAATCTGTAGGGGCAATAAGGGAGCCGGCAAATTTAACAAGGCGGCAAAACCTACTGTAAGTATTTCTGCTAAATTACAGCTCAACAAGTAAACTACAAATTGGCGAATATTCTGAAATATTACCCTGCCCTGCCTGATTCCCAATTCCATGGCCGTAAACTTATCATTTTTTAAAATAACGTCGGCCACTTCACGGGCAGCCTCCGCGCCCCTAATGCCCATGGCCACGCCGATGTCCGCTTTTTTTAATGCAGGGACATCGTTGATGCCGTCGCCGATCATTCCAACTATATGGCCATGTCTCTGATAATAGCCTATTAAATTCAACTTCTGCTCCGGACCAACCCTGGCAAAGACCGAGGCTTTTAACAAGGACAAATCATTTCCATCCGCCCCATCCAAACTTTTATTGAGGTCCTTGCCATGCCATATTTTATCAGGAATATCATTAACCTCCAAAATCCCAACATCCTGAGCTATTTTCTTTGAGGTACCGGGATGATCACCGGTAACCATAATCACCTTTATACCCGCCTTCTTGTAAATATCGATCACTGCTTTCACATCCTTCCTGGCAGGATCAAGAAATCCTATAGTTCCCAGAAAAGTAAGTCCGTTTAAAATATTGTCTTTTGAGGGTGCTTTTTCTTCTTCCTTATATGCAAAAGCTAGGGTGCGTAAACCCTGGGAAGCAAGAGTATCTACCTTTTGTTTCCACAATAGTTTATGCTCATCAAATCCTATTCCTTCCCCATACAAATCAAAATTACATAGGTCTACCAAACTTTCAAATGCCCCCTTTGCATATACCGTATAGCCTCCTTGCTTTTTATGGGCCGTTGCCATTAACTTTATTTCAGAATCAAATGGCAACTCCAGATTTTCCGGATTATCTTGTTTTACAGCTTTTGGATCATAGCCCAAATGTATAGCAAAGTGTATCAATGCCAATTCAATGGAATCGGCCTGTTCAATAATGGCTGTGGGATCCACATTGTTGCAAAGTATCCCAGCCATCATCATTTTATCAAAAACAGGCTTATTCTTTAAGGAGGTATAATGGGATTTTTCCTTTTGATAGGGATTATCCAAATATGTTTCACCAAATATCACTGCAGATACCATCATCCGATCTTCGGTCAGGGTACCCGTTTTATCCGTAAAAATGATATCTGTTGCACCCAATGTCTGTACGGCTTCCATTTTTTTTATGATGACCTGTTTTTTGGTCAACCTTATCATGCCCCTCGCCAAGGCAATGGTAGCTACTATTGGAAGACCCTCGGGAATAGCGGCAACTGCCAAAGCCACTCCCGTTTCGATCATAAAAAAAAGATCATTGCCCCTGAAATAGCCTATGACTATAATTAATCCCGCAATACCGAGCGTTAACCCAATAAGCCAATTGCTTAATTGGTTTAATTTCTTCTCCAAAGGGGTGCGCTCCTTTTCGGCATCCACACCCATTTGCTGAATGGTCCCCAATTGGGTATGCTTTCCGGATGCTGTAACTATGGCCTTCCCAAATCCAGAACTAATCACCGTACCCCTAAAGACCATATTGATCTGATCGGTAATCGGTGTATTCATTGGTAGTGGTTCCGTTACCTTTGCTACCGCTAGACTCTCCCCCGTTAATACGGATTCTTTCACCAGAAGGTTATCTACATATATCAGGCGTGCATCGGCCGGCACAACATCTCCAGGGCTTAAAACAATAAGGTCACCAGGTACAATTTCCGCCGCTTTGATATGTATTCTTTGTCCAGATCTTATTACATGGGTACTTGCCTGCCCCATTTTTACCAGGGCCTCCAAGGATCTAACTGCCTTCAGTTCCATAAAATATCCAATGGCGACGGAAATAAGTATTACGAATAAAATAGCGGCACTCTCCAGTTTATCGCTGAAAATAAAGGCAAGAATTGCTGCTGCAAAAAGAATGTAGATTATGGAATCCATGAGCTGTTGCAAGAAAATGGTCCATCTTTTCTTTGTGCCTTGCTCTGGAATTTGATTAGGGCCATATTTCTGCAAACGTTCTGGAATACACTCCTTATCCAAACCCCGTTCCAAATCACTGCCCAAATGGGCACTAATATCCTGCACAGGAGTAAAAAATGCATTTTGCAGCATAAGGATAATAATTAAATAACAAAAAATATGCCTTCCCGTCGCAACCACCCACATGGACATATTTTGGGTTTTAACGGGAAGGCATTGCTAACAAATAACCAACAAATTGCTATCCTATAAGTATTTTCTTGGGAGGTGTTTTTTTAGCCTCTTCTTTTTTGGTTAAATTAAAGCTCAAAATACCATCCTTGTATGCCGCCTTAATGGCTTCCTGCTTAACAGTATCCGGCAACTGTAGGGAACGTTCAAAGGAATTATAACTAAATTCCCTACGGGTATAGTTCTCGTCCTTATCTTCTTTGGACTCGGACTTCTCTGCAGCAATATTTAAACATCCATCATCAATGGTAACCTCAAAATCCTTCTTTTGAAATCCGGGTGCGGCAAGCTCTATCTCAAAATGGTCATCGGTTTCTTTAATGTTCAATGCTGGCTCTATTCTCTTACCATTCCAGAAACGATCTGGCAACATATCTCTGACCCATCTGCGATTATCAAAAAAATCGTCCATGTCAAAAAAATCCTGGGTCATTAAATTGCCAAATGGCCTTCTCTTAAATTTTACTAGTGTCATAATATTTTATTTTTAAGGGTTATATTTATTATGCTTCTAAAGTACATCCAACTAGCCTAGTACAAAATGATTTAGGTCAGTCCCATAAAATTTCTTTACATTTAATTTTACTATATCCAATAATCGCATAAAAATAATTTTTTCCCTGTCTATTTTCGGGATAGCAAGTGCGGTTCAATTTTAAGACAGGGCTCGGTACATTTTTTATTCAAGATCCTATGATCAATCCAACCGATTTTGGCATTCACGGTCTCTCCGATGAAGCCGTAAAACAATCCAGAAAAAAGCACGGCAAAAATAGCCTGAGCTACAAAAAGGACAATAGCTTTTTGGATGCTTTAAAAAGTATTGCCCAGGAGCCTATGGTTATCTTATTAATTGTAGCCTCCTCTATATACTTTATTACAGGTAATAACGGGGACGGAATATTTATGGCCTCCGCGATTATATTGGTAGCCTCTATCTCCCTTTATCAGGATTCCAAAAGTAGAATGGCCCTGGAAAAATTAAAAAATCTTACCCAACCCAATAGTCAGGTCATACGGAATGGTGTAGTCATGGAAATCCCCAGTGAGGAATTGGTTGTCGGCGACAGTCTAATGGTCGAGGAAGGCAATACTGTTCCGGCAGATGGTACCATTGTACATTCAAACGATTTTTCGGTAAATGAATCCATTCTCACCGGAGAATCGCTTTCCGTTTTTAAGGATGCTACAAAATTGGACAATAACATACTTGGTGGCACCACGGTAGCAAGCGGATTGGCCATTGCAACCGTCACCGAGATCGGCAACGAAACCCGACTGGGTAAAATTGGAAAAAGCCTTGAAGGCATACAGGACGAAAAGACACCCCTGGAAAGACAGATTTCCAGTTTCGTAAAAAACATGTCCATTTGGGGTGGCATTATTTTTCTATTGGTTTGGGGTATAAATTATTTTCAGTCCAAGGAAGTTTTAGACAGTCTGCTTAAAGCCCTTACCTTGGCCATGAGCATATTACCTGAAGAGATTCCAGTGGCCTTTACCACTTTTATGGCCCTAGGTGCCTACAGATTGATGAAAATGGGTATTGTGGTAAAACATATGAAAACGGTAGAATCTCTGGGAAGTGCTACCGTAATTTGTGCCGATAAAACCGGTACCATTACCCAGAACAGAATGGAACTGGCTAAACTTTATAGCCTTGAAACAGGAGAGACTGTTGCGGCCGAAGGCCCACTTAATAGCTCCCTTGAACATCTACTAACAATGGCAATGTGGGCGAGTGAACCCATACCTTTCGACCCCATGGAAAAGTCACTGCACGAGGCTTATGGCAACATGGTTTCAGTGGACCTGAGACCCCTGTATAAAATGGTACACGAGTATCCCCTAGGAGGCAAACCCCCAATGATGACACATCTTTCCGAAAACAGTGTTGGCGAGCGCATTATTGCCTCCAAAGGAGCCCCAGAGGCCATTATGGCGGTTTCCCAATTAACGGATGCCCAAAAAAATAAGATCAAGGATATCCTGACCAATTTAGGTCGGGAAGGTTACCGTATGCTAGGTGTGGGACAAGCCAATTTTAAAGGATACGATTATCCCAAAAGACAACAGGATTTTGAATTTTCGTTCCTGGGTATAGTAGCCTTTTATGATCCTCCTAAGGAAAACATATCCCAGGTCCTAAAAGATTTTGATCTGGCAGGAATCAAGGTGAAATTGGTTACAGGGGATAATCCCACAACTTCCATGGCTATTTGCAAACAAATAAATTTTCCTGGATATGAAAAGAACATGACGGGGGACGAACTAATGCAATTGAACGATGAAGAATTGCAACAAAAAGTGATGGCAACGCAAGTCTTTACGCGTATGTACCCTGAAGCCAAATTAAGAATAGTTAACGCCATTAAGGCGAACAACGAAGTAGTAGCCATGACGGGCGACGGGGTAAATGACGGTCCGGCACTTAAGGCCTCGCATATTGGTATAGCCATGGGCAAGAAAGGGACTGAAATTGCCAAGCAAGCCGCCTCCTTGATCCTGGTAGACGACGACCTGTCCAAAATGGTCGATGCCATTGCCATGGGCAGAAAGATTTATGGCAATTTAAAGAAGGCCATCCAATATATCATATCCATTCATATCCCTATTATATTAACCGTATTTATTCCCTTGGCGTTGGGCTGGGCCTATCCTTCTATTTTTTCACCTTCGCATGTTATTCTACTGGAATTGATCATGGGGCCCACCTGCTCCATAATTTATGAAAACGAGCCCATGGAGAAAAATACGATGATCAAAAAGCCTAGGCCATTCACCACTACATTTTTTAAATTTAGAGAATTGTTTACCAGCATCTTACAAGGATTGGCCATTACCGTGGGATCGTTGTCGGTATATCAATACGCTGTTTTTCTAGATCATAACGAAGCTATCACCAGGACTATGGTATTTATGGTTTTGATATCCGCCAATATTTTTCTGACCTTGGTTAACCGCTCCTTTTATTATTCCATTTGGACCACCTTAAAATACAAGAATAACCTGGTACCAATAATTATAGGTATAACTTTGGTTTTGGCTGTACTATTGCTCTTTGTACCGCCTTTTACCCAATTTTTTCAATTTGAAACTTTAAATGGGAATCAACTTGGAATTTCCGTGCTGGCCGGAATGTTGTCCGTACTCTGGTATGAATTTGTGAAAGGAATAAAACGTGCTGGAAAAAAATAGGGAAAATCGGGAAAATCATATCAACAAAAATGGCTACAGTTTCTCCCCAAATGCCAAATCCCCTGCATCGCCAATACCGGGTATTATATAGCCTTTATTGTTTAATTCTAAATCGATCGCAGCAATCCACAATTGCGTATTTTCGGGAAAGACTTCCCGTATGTGATCTATGCCGGATTGGGATCCAATAACAGAAACAATATGGATTTGTTTGGGTTTACCGTGGTCCTTTAAGGCCTTTAAAACATTTTCCAAAGTTTTTCCAGTGGCCAGCATTGGATCTGTTAGCACCAAGGTTTTATTTTCCAGAGATGGGGCAGCAAAGTATTTCACTATAACTTCAAAAGCATCCTCATCACCACGATGATGTCTAAAGGCAGAAATAAATGCATTTTCAGCATTGTCGAAATAATTTAAAAGGCCCTGATGCAAGGGGAGTCCGGCTCGTAAAACCGAACATAACACCAAATCATCACTGGGCAATGACATTTCTTTGGTTCCCAAAGGGGTATGCACTTTTTGACTCCTATAGTTTAGGGCCTTACTTAACTCGTATCCCAGAATTTCCCCAATACGTTCTATATTCCGCCTAAAACGCATGCTATCTTTCTGAATTTTAGCATCCCTGATTTCCGCGACAAATTTATTGAGTAGTGAATTTCCTTTACCTAAGCTGTGTATGATCATCTATTGGTCATTTAGTTTCAAGATACAGAATTTGCTTTACAAACTCCATAAAATTTTCAGTACCCGCTGCCCTATATTGTCTTTTTCTTCTTCTATACATTATCGCTGCCATAGAATTAAGTTGTTTTCCAAGGGTACGGATATATTGGCATAACAGGGAACTATTCGGGCTGTGTAATGAAAGGCAGGTCTAGTGGTACTTATACATGCAGAGCATTCATGATCTTGCCCATTCTCTGCAAGGCCACCAATCTCCATTTTTATAATTTCATTTGGGCTGCCATTAAGGCCCTCGGCGAAAAGCTCAACAGAAATGGTGTCATGGCTTATGTGGTTTAACCAGACCATTATTTTAAATTGATACCCTCCTTCTATATTTTCAATTTGAATTTGCCCAAAGCGCATTTGCCACCATTTTTTCCTAAGATCGTGAAATGTATTTATCATCTGCCTGCCGGCAATTCCTTTTTGACTTGCTCTTTTTTGGTAATTGTCCGCAGCAGGGAGGTAGTACTTTTCAGTATATTCCCTTACGGCACGATTAGCTGAAAACTTTGGAGTTAAGATAGACATACTATTTCGCATTTTTGCTACCCATTGTTCTGGTATCCCATCTTTATTGCGATTATAAAATTCCGGTACAACTTTTTGTTCCAACAATTCGTAAAGTTCAATGGCCTGGTCAGCATCCCAGAAAGGATCCCCGCCATGTTCGCGACCATCACCCAATGCCCAACCAACTTCCGGAGTAAAGGCCTCCGCCCACCAACCATCCAACTCCGATAAATTGATTCCACCATTTACCAAAACTTTCATACCACTGGTACCACAGGCCTCCCAAGGACGCCTAGGTGTATTTATCCAAACATCTACCCCTTGAACAAGATGTTCCGTTAACAACATATCATAATCGCTTAAGAAAACTACATGCTTATGTAAGTTATGCTGTTTAATAAATTGTACCCATTGTCTTATCAATGCCTTTCCGGACTCATCATATGGAGGAGATTTGCCGGCAATCACCAATTGTACCGGTCGCTGAGGATTTGTAAGGATACGAATAAATCTTTCCTCATCGTATAATAGCAGGTTTGGTCTTTTATAGGGAACAAATCTCCTTGCAAAACCCAGCGTCAAGGTTTCCTTGTTAAAAATATGCTTGGCCATTTCAACTATTTCTGGGGACTGACCGGCATCCTCGGTCTGCCCTTGGAATCTTTCGCGGATAAAATTTATCATATGATATCTGGAATCGTTCCTAAATTGCCATAAATCATGGTCGGATACTGTAAAAATATCTTGCTCAACCGATTCCAAATGACCTCTCCACCGCTCCTTTCCACAGGCTTGTGTCCAGATTTTATCGGCGTATACCGAATCCCAACTTGGCATATGAACTCCATTGGTAACATAACCTACCGGCACTTCATCTGTAGGCCATCTTTGAAACAAATTTCCAAATAGATTTCGGCTTACTTCCCCATGAAGTCTGCTTACCCCATTTACGGCACTACTGCCATGAATGGCCAAATAGGCCATATTGAAATACTGGGCTGAATTATGGGGATCATCCCTTCCCAATGCCAACAGATCGTTAAAATCTATATGCAATTCCTTTTTGGCATAGTTTCCAAAAAACTGCCACATTAATGACGGACTGAAATTATCAAATCCTGCCGCCACCGCAGTATGGGTGGTGAACAAATTTCCTGCACGGGTAACCGCCAGGGCTTCCTCAAAGGAAACGCCATTCTCCCTCATAAAATCGGCCGCCCGCTCCAGTACAAGAAAGGCGGAGTGACCTTCGTTCATGTGGCACACATCGGGTGCAATATTCATTGCGCGGAGCAATTTCCATCCCCCTATGCCCAGAATAATTTCCTGCTGAATACGAAGATCCGTACCGCCACCGTAAACCGCACTGGTAATTCCCCTGTGCAGTGGCATATTAACCGGATCGTTACTATCCAACAGGTAAAGTTTTACACGGCCAACTTGTACCTGCCATGTCCGCAACCAAACCGTATAACCAGACAAGGATATATTGATCCGCAACCATTCCCCATTTGGTAACCGCAGGGGTGAAATGGGTAATTGCCCTGGATCATTATAGGGAAAAAGTGCCTGTTGGGTACCAAATTGATCGATCAACTGTCTAAAATATCCCTGTTGATAAAGCAGCCCTACGGCAATAACGGGCACCCCTAGATCACTGGCCGATTTTAATTGGTCCCCCGCAACATTGCCAAGACCACCTACGTAAATGGGCAATGCTTCGCTTAGCATGAATTCCATACTAAAATAAGCTACACATTTTAGGTCTGAGATGGGATATTTTCTTTGGAACCAAGCTGGGTCATTGCGGGATTTCTCCTTAAGCTTCATCATTTCGTCCAGCTTGCTCAGGAAAGCCGCATTTCCCATTTGAAATATGAGTTGGTCCCGGGACACGTTCTGCAAAACCACCCATGGATTATGGGTTTCCATCCAAAGATCCGGATCTAATTGGTACCACAATTCATCTACCGCATGGTTCCATGACCAACGCAGATCAAGAGCGAGTTCCGCTAAATCGTCCACCCCATCAATATCCGTAGGTATAAAGCCATATACCTGATTGTTTATTAGAGGTTGTCGAGTACTAATTTTTTCTTTGCCAGCCATGTGTTAGTTTTTCGAAACCAGTAAATAGTAGAAGCCTGTATTCCTTTGGAACATAGTTTTTAAGTTGGCATTTGGAACATATTCTTCTTTAGGTAGTTACTTCTTCCTTCGGATTATAATAAAGTTACTTCGGTGGTAAAACACCCTTTAAATCATAAATATTTCTTGAAAAGAAGAATCCCTAATTTGAAGATTCGGTTTTCAACAAAATAAATTCACTAATATTCACCATGTCAATTGCGCCGATCAATTTTTCATTACTTGTCACCGGAAAAAAACTCTTCTTTTCCTTGCCAACAAGTTCCAATACCTTGGTTATTTCTGCAGATTCATCAATTACGGTGAAGTTCTTATCCATAATATCCTTAACTAAAATGGAAGGGGTCTTGGCGTGTTTAATGACATCCTTTTGAGTAACTATTCCCTTTATTTCCTTGTCCAGCGCCACTACAAAATCCTTTTCCGTACTTGACAATAGGATTTCTATAACCTCTTGTACATTATTATCCGGACGCAACACTGTAATATTGGTTAAGGTAGCCTCCTTTACCACATGCCCCTTTAGCAACGAATTCTGTTTTACCATTCTGTTTTCGCCATACGCGCCAAAAAAGATAAAAAAGGCAATCAATATCAAAAAAGGATTTACAAAAAAGCCCAAAATAAAAAATACTACAGCTAAGGATTGGCCAATAGCAGCGGCTATATTGGTGGCTTCTACCCTACTTAGCCTAAAAGCCAATAAAGCCCTAAGAACACGACCTCCATCCATAGGAAACGCTGGAATAAGGTTGAAAAGCACGAGCATAACATTCGCTATAAACAAATAGAAAAGGAAATTCTGCAAGTTGGGTGCATAAAGCATCTCCTCTACCACCACATTATCAAAATTAAAATAGCTCTTTAGCGGTATCACTAAAGACAATAGTAGGGCAATTACAACATTTACGGCAGGTCCGGCAAGGGCCACAAGAAGTTCCTGCCCAGGTTTTTCAGGCATTTTGTCCAAGGTTGCTACGCCCCCTATAGGTAAAAGAATAATCCTTTGTGTCTTAATATTAAATTTTCTGGCTGTAAGGGCATGGCCCAGTTCATGTAGCACCACACAAGCCATCAACACCAAAATAAAACCCTGATTTACCGCTACCCTTGTAAAATCAGCGCTATTCTGAAATTCAACGAACCCGGCCCAAATCAACAATAAAGCAAAGGTCCAATGTACCTCCAATTGGATTCCTGCAATTTTTCCCAACCTTAAAAAACCCTTCATAAGCAATATTTTGTCGAAGATATTCGCACAGTGCGACTTTGACAATGACAATTGTCATAAGTGGTTATATTGCCCTTTTAAATATAAAGTGGCACAAGTTTAAATCATTATAAGTCCGGCAAGGTTAGGGCTGTTGATTAATTGGTCATTAGAGAGATCTACATGAATAGCCTTACAATTTTATAACTGTAATCCAACGAGATGGTCTATCATGAAGAGAAGTAGGAAATTCTCTGCCTTTTCCATATCACTTAATACTTAATTTTCGTATTCGGGCATTGATCGAGGCTATTTCCTCCTTTTGTAATTTCTCAATAAGGTCTTTAAAATCCTTTTCCAATTCAGGGTTTTCCTCTACAATTTCAGAAATGGCCTGTAATGCGTTCACTCTTACAATTCTACTTTCGGTAGGGTTGCCCGCCCACTGATTTAGTTTGGACAACACAATTTCCAACTCTTGCTCTGTAAGTGAAAGCCTTGGCACCATTTGGGACAAATGCCATTTAAATTCCTTGTCCTCAGCGCTTTGGAAAAAATCCAATATCTCACTTTTATGACTTTGAAGATATTGGGGCCTCCCAATGGTAATTTTTTCCACGGCATCTGCCGCCCTCATAAGTATTATCCGATCCTTGGAATGAAGAAAACGAAATAGAAGATCGAAGTCTTGCTGATTCCGAATTAAAGGTATCAGAAACTTTACCCTTCCTATTGATCTAAGATCTCCACCTTCCAAATATTTCTTTATGTTAGCTGTAGTTTCCAATTTTCCAAACTTATGAACATAACATTCCACCATCTACCACATGGATAGTTCCGGTAATATATTTGCTCTGGTCCGAGGCCAGAAAAAGAGCCATCTCAGCAATTTCGCTGGATTCCGCATAACGCCCCAAAGGTACGGCCGCCTCAAATCCTTTCATAACCTCATCGGGACTGCTGGGCGACATATCCACTTCTATACGCCGCATCATATTATTGTTAACCGGGCCCGGATGAATAGTATTTACGCGAATTTTACGCTTTGCATTTTCTTGGGCTGCTACCCTCATTAAACCAACCACGGCATGTTTGCTGGCCACATAGGCTCCTAGTCCGGCAAAACCCTTTAAACCCGCAACCGACGAGGTGATTATTACACTACCTCCATCCTTCATTTTTGGGATCACATATTTACATCCCAACCAAACCCCTTTTAGGTTTACACCTATAACCTTATCGAAAATCTCGTCCGGATAATCCGTTATTGGCTTTGAAGTACCTTCGATCCCAGCATTTGCAAAGAAAATGTCGATCTTTCCATGAACCTCTAGGCAATTTTCCACAAACTTCTCCGTGTCCTTAACTTTTGAAACATCGGCCACACAATATGACAGGTTCTTATGATCTAACCCGTAGCTCGCCTTTTCCAGAACTTCCTTACTTATGTCCACGATGACCACCTTGGCACCCTCTTGCAAAAAGAGTTTGGCTGTGGCCAGTCCTATTCCACCTGCACCTCCAGTAATTACGGCTACTTTATCTTTTAATCCTGACATTATCACTTGTTTAAAGTTATATTTCTTAATTCCCAACCTTGATCCTGAGTATGTACCGCAACAAGACCGTCGGACAATCTCTTTACCCCTATTGTAGGCCTCTGATATCTTTTTTTGGTCATTTGGATATTGTACCTTCTATTGAAAAATTCAATGATTTCCCCAGAAGTGTCCAGCATAACATCGTGAAATTTAAATTCGTAAATATTCAGATTGAATTCGTTTTTGCCTTTCATGGCCTTCTCAAATAGAACAGCTGTGGTATAGCCATCCTTAAAGGGATACACATTTAATAGTTCAGGTTCAATGACTACATTTCCTTTTGTATCGATAAATCCAAAAACGGGAACATCCTCCTCGACATTTTTGGTAATCAAACACCTGCCCTCATTGAACATTGGCCATCGGACCCCAGAAATATCATCTTTTGAAGTATCGGCATCCTTGTTCCAATAGATATCGTTCCGAAAATTGATGACCATAGTCCCCTCTTCATTAATAAATCCCCATTGATCTCCTTGTCGAACAGCCGCCAAACCTTCACTAAAGGGAGCAATTTCATCAATATTTTTGACTGATTGGGAAGACATAATATTGAAAAGCATTAGCATTGCACATGCCGTAATAAAATATATTTTCATGACTTCGAATTTTAGTTTCCACTAAAGTAGTTTACAGAATACCAGTACAAAATGACCAATGTCAGTAGCCCACAAATAAATAACCCTAATCCTTATGTTTTTACGGTGTTCCAGTTTGAAGAAGGTTGTAAAGTATTAGTTAGACGAGAGAAGGCTTCCCAACAATTATAAGTTATTTAGATCGCCTTGTATTAAAAACATAGCTAATGACCAATATCATGTCAGTTGATACTGAAACTCTTTAATTTTGATACTACTACTCCGTAGTGCAAGAGCAAGGAAGTGTCAGGAACCCAAGGCCTATAAAGTAGTAGTAGTAGTAGTAGTAGTAGTAGTAGTAGTAGTAGTAGTAGTAGTAGTAGTAGACAGCAATGGCCTTGGTAAGCCGCCTTAAACTAAAGCAATCTTTAAAGTACACTAAGATGAAGCACATATTGGTCCCTGTAGATTTTTCCAAACATTCCGCCTATGCGTTGGAGGTTGCTGCAGGCATTACAAGGCAGCAGAAGGCCGATATTACAGTTATTCATATGATTGGAATTTCGGAGGCGGTTATTGCCGAAGAGGAATTTTTAGAGTATGAGGAGGCCAAATACTTTATGGGACTAGCCAAGCAAAGATTTAAAAGTTTCTTGGACAAGCCTTATTTAAAGGGTATTGTGATACATAAAATAGTGCAGAACTATAAGGTATTTAGTGAACTTAATCATGTAGCCAAGGAACAAAATATAGATTTAATTGTAATGGGCTCCCACGGTAGCACAGGTTTCAACGAGATTTTTATAGGTTCCAATGCAGAAAAGGTTGTGCGTACTTCCGATGTCCCCGTTTTGATTATTAAGCAGCAAAATTCAGATTTTAGAATTAAGAACATCCTTTTTGGATGTAGTTTTTCGGAGGATATGGTTTTGGCCTATAGAAAGGTTAAGTCCATGGCTCAAAAATTTTCCGCCAAACTTAAATTGGTATACATCAACACCCCTTTTGAGGATTTCTTAAGTACCCCGGAAGCCGAGAAACGTATAGCAGATTTTATGTCGAAGGCCCAGGAGACCAACTATAAAGTGGAAATTTACAACGATTATACTGTGGAAAACGGTTTGCTAAATTTCACCAAGACGGAAAAATTTGATTTATTGGCCCTACCTACACATGGCAGAAAAGGTCTTGCACATTTCCTACTCGGAAGTATTGGCGAGGATATTGCCAACCATGCCAAGTTACCTGTGATGACGCTTAAGATCTGATTATATATGGGAATTGCCTTCCAGTAACCCAGTATTGTTACTTTAGTAATATTTCCAATTTTCCCAACAGTACCAATTCCGCTTTATTTTTTCCAGCAAAACTATTGGAAATGGCGTTGGCCGTATCCATAATCAACACCTTAATGAATGGGCTAAATATGCTGGCATTGTCCTTATAAAACTCCCTAAATTCCTCGAAGCATTCATCCCCATCCCTTTCATTGTCCACTAACCAATCGAACACCGATTCTATCTGAAAGGCGGCATCGGTACCGTATTCATCCTCCAATTCATCTACCTCCAACCAATATTTTCGAATAAAGGCCCTTAACTTGTCAATTTCCTGCCTATGTATACGTGTGTCTGCCATTGCTACAGCGTAGAACAACTTTCCTAAATTCTCATAGAACTTCTTACCAACTTTCTTTATATTTTCCATTTTTAAATGATTGAAGTGAATAATTTAAAAATAGAGAATGACGTAGTTATTTTCTATGACAATAATCAGTTTTAAAATTTTATCTTTGGATAATGCAGGCCTTTCAAAAAAACAGTGAAATATTCAATCTTCTTTCTGAAGGTGTATCCGAAGGGATTATAGTTGTTAACACCGAACAGCTAATAGTCGCTACCAATTCCTCGGCGGGGCGAATGTTTGGTTACAAAAAGGGTGAACTTCTGGGAAAACCTTTGGAGACCCTGATACCGCGAAGGTACCATCATAACCACGGTCAAAACGTGGAACACTTTATTGAAAAAAGCGAACGACGGCAAATGGGCCAGGGAAGGGACCTACATGGAGTACGTAAAAATGGAGATGAATTTCCGGTCGAAGCAGGGCTTAATCCCTTTAAACTATATGACGAGACCTATGTTATGGCCCTTGTTATTGATATTACGGAACGTAAGATCAAGGAAAAGGAACTTAGCCATTGGGCCAGGATATTTGATGAATCACTGAATGAAATCTACGTGTTCCATGCTATCTCATTACATTTTTTAAATGTCAACAAGGAAGCTCAGCGGAATATGGGCTATGACCTAGAGGAATTTAAGGCCCTGACTCCATTGGACATTAAACCCAATATGGATCCACCGCAATTTAAGCTTCTTATAGACCCGTTGTTGAGGGGAGAAAGGGATAAGGTTAAGTTTGAAACCGACCACAAAAGAAAGGACGGATCTATTTATCCCGTAGAGGTGCATATTCAACTATCAATTCTTGGAGAAGAGCAGGTTTTTGTTGCCATAATACTCGATATAACAGAACGAAAAAATTACACGGAAAAACTAGAGAAAAAGGTTCAGGAACGTACCAAACAACTCACGGAAGCCCTCGCCAAGGAGAAAGAACTGAACGAATTAAAAACACGTTTTCTGTCCTTGGTTTCCCATGAATTTAAGACCCCTTTGAGCAGTATTCTGACCTCTATAACTTTATTGGCCAAATACACTGAGGGCCACCAACAGGAAAAACGGGACAAACATGTAGATACTATAAAGAACAAAGTGCGGTACTTGGATACCATTCTAACCGATTTTCTTTCGGTAGAGCGTTTGGATTCCGGAAAGGTAAATTATAACATCGAGGACTTCCCTCTAAGCAAAGTTATAAACGAAGTGGTTTACGGGGCCAATATGCTGCTTAAATCGGGACAGCAAATCACATACCCCGAGAATATAGATGATATTTTCATCAGATTTGATGAAAGAACCTTGGAACTCGCCTTGTCCAACCTAATTCACAACGCCATAAAATATTCCCCAGAGGACACGACCATTGATCTGGTGGTGAGCAATGGAGCCGGTAATATACTAATACAGGTCGTTGATCGTGGTATTGGGATTCCTATCAAAGAACAAAAATATATTTTCAATCGTTATTTTAGGGCAGAAAATGCCTTGTTGAACCAAGGTACTGGCATTGGCCTTAACATTGCCAAACAACATTTGGAGAATCTTGGCTCTACCATTGAATTTAGCAGTGAAGAAAACAAAGGATCTATTTTTACAATAGTTATCCCCCTGGAAAACATAAATTAAGAGAACAATGAAGACTATTTTATTGATCGAGGACGATAGGGCCTTACGCGAGAACACCGAAGAGCTATTGGAACTTTCAGGTTATTCCGTGACAACGGCACCTAACGGAAAAGTTGGCATTATAATGGCCAAGGAAATAATACCGGATATCATTGTCTGTGATATTATGATGCCAGAGTTGGATGGTTATGGGGTCTTAAAAGATCTGTCCTCCGATGAAAAGACTAGGCTAATTCCCTTTATATTTCTGTCTGCCAAAACGGAACACAAAGAAATACGAAAAGGAATGGATCTGGGTGCGGACGACTACCTTACCAAACCTTTTGAAGAAGAGGATTTAATAAGCGCCATTGAAAGCCGTTTGGCGAAAGTGGAGCTTCTGGGGAGGATGTCGCAAGAGGGCGCATTAAATCCACTGGCCACTGACAACCAAATACGCACTTTAAACGAGTTGAAGAACTTTTTTGACGATAACGGTGAACCTGTAAATATTGCGCAGGGTGGCACCATATATCAAGAAGGTTCATATAGCCATAAAATATACCTTATTTTAAAAGGAGTGGTAAAATGCCATACCATGGACGAGGATGGGAAGGAATTGATCACCTCGCTTTACAGGGCGGACGACTTTTTGGGATTTACATCTTTTCTAGATAATGTTCCGTATCAGGAATCGGCAACGGCCATTGAAAATGTGGAACTGGCTGGTATTTCCAAAGAAAATTTAAAGCAGGTGTTGGAAAAGAATCACAACATATCCATGGAACTAATGGAACTTCTTACTGGAAATATAAAGGATATTAAACAGCAATTGCTACAAATGGCCTATAGTTCGGTTCGTAAGAAAACGGCTCAAACCTTATTGCAATTTGCGGAAATCATGAACAATAAAACTGAGGATCCCATCAAAATTTCCCGAAATGATCTTGCCAGTGTAGCCGGTATTGCTACGGAAAGCCTAATACGTACACTCTCCGGGTTTAAAAAGGAAGGTTTGATCGACATTGAGGGCAGAAATATACGAATCAAGGAATTAAAGGCCTTGCAGTTTATCAATTAGAATAATTTTTTGAATCCTTGAGGTATCTTTTTTACTCAAGATGACCAATATCATATTACAACTTTGGCCATAACCGTAATTTTGTGGCATCGTTGATAATCGAATGAATGAAAAATATACTGTTCCCCACGGACTTTTCCAATAATTCTTGGACCGCAATTGAATATGCCATTGAGCTTTTCAAGAGCGTTCCCTGTAATTTTTATGTACTCCATGTAGGCCGTTTAAGCCAATCCGGTGTGCAGAGCAATTCGTTCATCATGCCTTCCAAAACTGACAATGAATCCCTCAAGGATAATCTAACTGACATTTTTGCCCGTATCCAAAACATTACCGACAGCAAAAATCATCATTTTATTGCACTTCAAGATTATGGAAACCTTGTAGATATTATTCGCAAGACCGTATTGGATAAAAAGGTAGATCTTATTGTCATGGGAACCAAAGGGTCTTCAGGTTTAAAAGAAACCATTTTAGGTAGCAATACCGGAAATGTCATGACTAAAGTACACTGCAATCTATTGGTTATACCTGAAAAGGCAGAACCATCCTTACCAAAGAAAATTGCCTTTCCTACAGATTATAATATTTTCTATTCGCACTCCATATTGGAAGCCATTTCAAAAATGCTCCGTACCTCCAAGGCCAACTTAAAGGTGGTAAATGTCACCAAACCCAATGTGAAATTTAATCTGGCCCAAAATGAGAACATGGTTTATTTACAGGACTATTTACTGGAACTACATGACAAATCGTATAGTATTCACAACTTAGAGGACAATAGGGCAAAAAATGCCATCGAGAGATTCGTAATCCATAAAAAAATAGATATGGTAATCATGGTAGCCAAGAACCTCAATTTTCTACAACAACTGTTTCTTGACAATACCATTAAAAAAATTAGTTTTCAAACCAGAGTACCGTTGCTGGTATTGCACGAGCAGCCTACGTATACATCTTGATCAATAGCTACTGATAAATATCATAGGTTTTATATGCCGCAACCAATAAATTTGGTAGGTATACAAAAGAAAACCTATGAAAACCGTTTTGATTCCTACCGATTTTTCCAGCAGTGCAATGCATGCTATTGATTATGCCTTGAATCTGTATAAATGCGAACGAACCAATTTTTACTTCCTACATGCCTATGCCGACGATGTCTATGGCCCGTTTAAGACCAATGGCGAAACCTCTTTTGAACAGCAAAAGCAAGCCATTAAAAATAATACGGATAAATCCTTAGAAGATCTAACCCAAAAACTCATCCTTAGAGAGCATAATCCGAAACACACCTACAAAACACTTTCGGCATTCGAAACCCTTGTAGATGCAGTTAACGATTATGTTAACGAACTAAATGTGGACATGGTGATTATGGGAACAAAGGGACAAACGGCCGACAAAAAAATTACTTTCGGCAGCCATACGGTACAGGTATTCAAATATGTGCAATGTCCTGTACTGGCTATTCCCCTTGATTACAAGTACCAACAACCAAAGAAAATACTGTTTCCCACAGACTACATGCTGCCCTACAAGCGTCGGGAATTGAAGCTTTTGGACACCTTGGCGTCCGAATATAAATCAGAGATACATTGCCTTTACATTTCAGACTTTGAGGATTTAAGCCATAGACAGGTAGATAACCAGCGCTTTCTTAAGGAGGCTCTGTCCAGCGCATTCCTGTATTTCGAAATACGACCCACTAAGAAAAAAGCGGAGGTGATTATGGAATACATCAAAAAAAATAACATCAACCTATTGGTCATGGTGAACTCACGGCATTCATTCTTAGAGGATATGCTTTACCGATCTACTGTAGACGTAATTGGGCTACGGCTGAAACTTCCTTTTTTGGTAATGCAAAATTTACCCCGATAAACTTAAAAGATGAAAGGATGAAAAAAATATTATTGCCCACCGATTTTTCCGAAAATGCATGGAACGCTATAGACTATACCCTCAACTATTTCAAAAATGAAAAGTGTCTGTTCTATATATTGCATACCTATACCCCAACTTTTTATAGGGTAGATTATATGATGGGTGGTCCCGTAAATAGTGCTATTCCCGATAAGAACGTTGAGCTGGCACAAGCGGGTTTGGAAAAAACACTAGCGGATATCAAAAATAACTATGCCAATAATAATCACCGGTATAAGACCCTGTCCTCCTTTAACATTCTGACCGATGAGATTCAAGAAGTTACCGAACGAGAGCATATAGACATGATTGCCATGGGAACCCAGGGAGCTACAGGTGCCAAAGAAATATTTATAGGAACCCGTACCGTCCATGTCATCAAAAAAGCAAAAATACCAGTATTGGCCATCCCAAGCGGTTATACCTATAAGGAAATCAAATCCATCGTTTTCCCCACGGATTATATCAGACCCTATGACAAAGAAGCATTAGGCTTTCTCACAAATATGTCCAAGATGTTAAAAGCCAAATTGATCGTCCTAAATGTCAAGGAAGAGTATGTATTGAGTGAAGAACAAATTGCTCATAAAAAAACATTGGATGTCCTCCTTAAAACCGCGGACCATTCCTTTGAGCAGGTCAAGGGTGAATTAATGCCAAATGCCATACATGAATATGTAGAGAAACATAGAATAGGACTTTTGGCAATAATGAACCGGAAGCATTCATTTTTGGAAAGATTGATAACCAAATCTACGGTGGACTCCATAGGATACCATTCCAGGATTCCCTTTTTGGTAATACCAGAGACCTGGAAAGACCTCCCTAAAAAGTCCAAAACATGAAAAAGATCCTGTTGCCCACCGATTTTTCCGATAATGCATGGAATGCCATATTTACAGCTGTAAAACTCTATGCCTCCGTAAAGTGTAAATTTCTCATTTTACATGCCTACGAACCAAAAGCCATGAATATATTAGGAAAAAAAAGTCAACAACGATTAGGAGTCATTTATGATTCTTTGGAAAAGTATTCGACCCAGGAACTGGACAAGATATTGGAGTACCTCAATAAAAACCACAACAACGCCAACCATAGCTTTGAAACCATTTCCAAGTCGGACACTTTGGAAAAATCCATTAAGGAATTGACAACCGCCGAGGAGGTAGACCTTATCGTCATGGGTACCCAAGGCGCTACTGGAGCCAAGGAAATCTTTTTGGGAAGTAATACGGTAAAAGTCCTGAAGCAACTAAAAAATAATTCTGTATTGGTGGTTCCCAAAGACTATAACTTCCAAAAATTAAAGACAGTGGTTTTTCCAACGGATTATACCAGAATGTATAAAAAGTTGGAGCTATTGCCTATGACAGAAATAGCCAAACTTTGGAAAGCTACTATAAAGGTAATACACGTAGGAGTTGAATTTAAACTAAGCAATGTCCAAAAAACTAATATGGGAATTTTGGAAGAGCGGCTAGAGGGTTCGGATTACTCCTTACACGAGATAGCTTTTGAAGCCAACGTAGAGCAAAGTGTGGAACAGTATATATCGGAAATCCGTGCGGACTTACTAACCGTGTTAAGGTACCAGCACAGCTTTTGGGAAAGAATTATCGGAGAGCCTGTTATTAAAAAATTAGCATTCCATTCCAAGGTACCGGTATTGTTTCTTCCCGAGCAATCCCTACGAAAATAGACCATATGTTATTTTAAAAGATTTAAAGATGAAAGCAAAACATATACTGTTACCCACAGACTTTTCGGCCAATGCCCGTAACGCCATAGATTATGCCATTTACCTCTTTGAAAAAGTGGAATGTGTTTTCCATATTCTGCATGCGTTTGAGGTAGGCCCATCCAACTTGAGCAGCAACATGGGAAAAGCTAAAGATACACGCCTGTTCAGGGCAATAAAGGACGAATCGGAAAGAGACGTAAAAACATTGGTTAGCGAATTGGAGTCGGTCAACAAAAATAAATTACACACTTTCGAGGAATTAAGTGTAGCCGATTCTTTGGTAAATGCCATTGGAAGAACCTCAATAGATAAGGGAATAGACTACATTTTTATGGGAACCAAAGGGTCATCAGCACTGAAAGAAGTTTTTATGGGTAGTAACACAGTAAAGGTTATACAAAAAATCGACTTCTGCCCTATTATTGCCGTACCTGAAAATTATGACTTTGACATTCCGGATGAAATAGCCTTTGCCACAAATTTTGAACATATTTACAGTGAGGTAGAACTGGTACCACTTATAAATTTGGCCAAATTATGGCACTCCAAGATTGTCATTGTCCATATAGATACGGGCAAAAAATTACTGGCCCATCAAAAAACAGCCAGAGATCTTTTAACGGAAATGTTTCATGGAATTAAATACAGTTTTGAAGAGGTTAATGGACATGCAAATATTTCCGGTGCCATTAATAGCTATGCTCGTGACAATAAAAACATAGGTATGATCGCCATGGTTAATTATTGGCATAGTTTTTTTGAAAAACTCACAAAAGAAAACGTGATCAAGAGGGTCGCCTTTAGCACAGAAGTACCTTTTTTGATATTTCCCCTGATTGAACCCTAGACCCGGAATAGCATTATACCCTAATTGAGGACGATATGATATTTGTCATTTGGGAACAGTCCCAGAGAGATTACTTTTAACTAATTGAACTGAACCAACAATAAACTGTCATGAAGAATATATTGATACCCACGGACTTTTCTGACAATGCTTGGAACGCCATTAAATATGGAACTGCATTGTACCATAAAACCAGATGCACTTTTCATATAATTCATATCAATCCCATTTCCTACAATTCCGGCGGAGAAGCTGCCATGTATGTTTCACCAGAATTACTTGAGGAAACCATTTTAAAGGAAAGCAATGAAAAATTGGAACATTTACTTAAAGATGTTGAACGCTTGCCGCTTAACACCAAACATACCTTTAAAACAACAGCTCTCTACGGATTTTTTACCGATCACATAAAGCAGGAGGTCAAGGATAAAAATATCGACTTGATCATTATGGGGACTAAAGGAGCTACCGGCCTAAAAGCTGTTTCCTTGGGAAGCAACACAGGTAACGTGCTCACCAAAGTAAGATGTGCCGTTCTGGCTGTTCCCGAGGATGCCGAGTACACTTCCCCAAGGGAAATAGGATTTCCTACAGATTACCAATTAAGCTATGAAATAAAGGTTCTTGACCAAATTAAGGAACTTGCCTTAATGCACAATTCCGCATTACGGTTCCTTTATGTAGCGAAAAAAGGAGAAAACCTTAACGAAATGCAGCTGAATAACAAGGAATTTTTAAAAAACTATTTCAGGGAAAACGAACACTCCTTTTATGTTCTAACAGAAAAAAAACTGGATGATGCTGTTCAAGCCTTTGTAGAAAGTAGGGATCTGGACATGTTGGTGATGGTGGCCAAGAACTTAAACTTTCTAGAGCGCATCCTCTTTAAACCAATGGTAGAAAAGATAAGTTACCATACCAAGATTCCATTTCTAATAGTACACGAATAAAAATAATACAGGGATACTTAAAATTAAATATGCTGGCGAACAACACTTATTATATCGTTCTTTTGTAGCACTCCAGACTGCCTCCAAACCTGTTTTCCATTTTTAAACAGCAACATGGTAGGCACTCCCTTAACTTGATAAGTACTTGCCAAGGATTGATTCTTATCTACATCTATCTTAACAATTTTCAGTGCGTTGCCCATTTCGTCCTTAACCTGCTTCAAAATAGGTGCCAGCATTTTACAAGGGCCGCACCAATCGGCATGAAAATCAACTAAAACTGGGGTATCTGAATTAATGATATTACTAAAACTACTCTTCATAATTATTTTTTTGCCAAGTAAAATTACCAAAACAATGAAGATACTGAACTGACCGATATCATGGTTTTCAAAATTATTCTGATCTAGTTTTACGGCACTAAAGTTATAAAATATCATGAAACGAATTTTGCTTCCTACCGATTTTTCAGACTATTCCTTTCAGGCCATAGGTTACGCTTTGAGCCTTTTCAAAAATATAAATTGCAGGTTTTTCCTGATTCATACCTATATGCCTCCAGTGTATAATGCGGAATATTTAGTTGGTAGTCCGGGACTTATAGGTCTGGGCGATGTAATGCAGGAAACATCCATGACACAACTGGAAAAACTAAAAAATCGACTTCAAAAGGAACACAATAATTCCAAGCACAGTTTTACTGTACAAACCTCATTTAACACCCTCTTGAACGAGGTTATGGAAACAGTTGAATCCGAAGGTATAGATTTGGTGGTTATGGGGACCAAAGGTGCCACAGGAGCTAAGGAAATCCTTTTTGGGACGAATACCGTACACATTATAAAAAAAGCCAATTGCCCTGTTCTAGTTATACCCCCAAATTTTGAGTACGAAAATCCCTTGGAAATATTATTTCCAACAGATTTTGAAATAGGGTACAATAAAGAATTACTAGCACCTCTTTTAGATATCGCTGAGGAGCATGGATCCCAAATTAATGTACTGCATGTATCCACGGGATATAAGCTTACTAAAGATCAAGAAAAACAAAAAAAGGGACTGGAAAAGATTTTAGAAAAAACGGCGCTGTTTCACGATGTGCCCAGCAACGACATTATAAATGCCATCAATGCCTTCCAAGCCAAGGAAAAAATTAACCTCTTGGTCATGATTCAGAACAAACATACCTTTTTTGAGCGTCTATTTATTGAGCCTGTAATTAAAAAAATAGGTTTTCATGTCAATATCCCTTTTATGGTTATTCCACAATTAAAATAACGGAGAATGAAAAATATACTTGTAGCGACCGATTTTTCCAATAATGCGTATTGCGCCCTTTTCTATGCAACAAAACTTTTGGCCTCCCAGTCCTGTACATTTCACCTTCTGAACACCTATTCCGAGCTCACCATTTCTTCAGGCAAAACACTTCCGGTCTTGGGGATTAAAAAATATTTGAAACAATTGGAAACTGAATCCCTGGAAAAAATCACCCATATTAAGCACAAAATAGTCTTGGATAACGAGAATCCGCTTCACACCTTCAAGACTATTTCCCTAAAAGGTGATTTGGTCGATATTATAGAGCAAAAGGTCAAAGAACTTAGTATTGATTTAATAACCATGGGGAATAAAGGGCTGACAGAGACTGCCGACATATTCTTTGGGAGCAATACCATAAAGGTAGCCAATAACATAAAAGAATGCCCATTGTTGGCCATACCGGGCGAAATGGATTTTCACCCACCAAAGGAAATAGCCTTTGTTACCGACCTGAGAAAGAATTGTGACCAAAAAACACTTACCCCTCTTTTGTACATTTCCTCTTTATCCAAGGCCTCCATAAGGGTTGTGCACGTACATGAACAACATATTTTGAACACGACCCAAGAAGCGAACAGAAAGCAGTTGGCAGAAGCTCTAAGCTCCCAAGGACATTCTTTTCAATGGATAAGGAACTTTGACGACAAGGCTAAGGTTATAGACGTTTTTTTGGAAAAACTGAAAGTGGATATGTATGCCATGGTACACGAAAAAAGGAGCCTTTTTGAAAAACTTACCCGAGAGCCTATAGTGAAAGATCTAAGTATGTATTCCGATATTCCATTTTTAATCCTTCCACCGTTGGCATGACGATTGTCATAGTAACTGTGACTATAGCCCATTATATTTAGTACATCAATCTAAAGAAGAATTGTTATGGACAAAAGAATATTAATTCCTACCGATTTCTCCAAGAACGCACTGAATGCCGCGCGCTATGCCTTGGATCTATATGCAAAGCTCAACTGCGAATTCTACTTTTTAAACGTTTTCCGGTTGGATCATTACACTACCAATACCTTGATAATGCCAGAGCCTGGCAGCCCGGAATTTGAAGCAGCAAAAGCTAAATCGGAAGAAGGTTTTGCCAAACTATTGGACATGCTGGAGCTTCACCACGATAATCCCAAACATAGCTATCACACCATTTCTTCTTTCAATTTTCTTTCGGAGGCCATAAAACAGACCATAGCAAGTAAAGATATAGAACTTGTGGTCATGGGCACCCAAGGAGCTACTGGTGCCAAAGGGATTATTTTTGGAAGTAATACTGTGAATGCCATGGAGAAAATAAGGGAATGCCCAGTAATGGCCATTCCTGAGGATTTACGGTTCTCGATTCCCAAGGAAATTGTCTTCCCCACCAATTATAAATCCACCTTTAGGCGTAAGGAATTAAATTATTTGATAGAGATTGCTTTGATGCACCAAACATCTATAAGCGTTTTGCATTTTAAAAAGGAAACTTCCTTGGACGAGAGCCAAGAGGCCAACAAACAGCTCTTAGACGACATTCTGGAAAATGTAGACCATAGCTTCCACATCCTTACTGATAAAAACGTAGCCCGAGGAATAACTTCTTTTGTAGAAAGTAGAAAGAGTGACATGATTGCGTTTATCAACAAAAAGCATTTCCTCTTTAATAGCATATTTTCAAGGCCATTGGTCAAGGAGATTGGCTATGATGCCAAAGTTCCTATTTTGGCTTTAAACGAATCCTAGAGCATTGAATTATGAAATGAGCCACATTAGTTCTCAATATTAACCCAGAAGTATAATGGCGAATTCCAAGATTCATGAACACAGTATAAAACCAAAAGAGAAGGTTGTGAATAATTGCATCTGACCTCTTAATAACAAATAAATATAAACAGATGAAAAATATTGGAATATGGATGGATAAGGAAAAAGCCCATATCATCCGTTTGGATAACAAAGACGAAAACATGGAAACCATTTTTTCGGAAGTAGAATTTTTTAATCGTAAAGGAACATCGGGACCTAGGGTCAAAACTGGTGCAACCCAGGATGTTAAGCATGAACGCACCTATTTGGAAAGGGAAAAAGCTCAACTAAAAACGTATTTCAAAAAACTCGTAGATGCTGTAGGTGATGCAGATGCCATTGCACTATTTGGACCGGCGGATACCAATGAAAAGTTTAGAAAAGAACTGTTGGAAAACCATAAAGGCTTAGCAAATAAATTAAAAGCGGTCACCAAAGCCGACAGCATGACCGAGAACCAGACCAAAGCCTTGGTTAGGGACTTTTTCGGACAAAAAAAATAGTTCGATAATTTTTAATTGGAAGACCGGTAAAACAATATTTGGTTTACCGGTCCTATTAAAATCAATTGCCCATGAACAGTCCCTTGGACTTTATTAACGACCCCGTAGTACTACGGATTGCAAAACTTTTATTGTGGATACTGGCCATTGTGCTGTCAATTGGTTTTTTACGGAAGATCCTAAAAAAAAGAATAGAGAACGTCTCCGTTAGATATAAGGCGCAAAAAGGAGTAGAAGTCATTGGTTATATACTAATAGCGCTATTGATCTTAATGGCCTTTACTGTAGAAAACATAAAGGATTACACCATTATCATTGGCCTATTCACAGCAGGAATAACATTTACCTTGCAGGAGTTGATATTGAGTATAGCCGGATCTTTTTATATCTTTTTTGTAAGGGTCTATAAACCCGGAGACCGCATAGAGATCAATGGTATAAAAGGAGATGTAATTGACATTGATAGTATATATACTACCTTAATGGAAATTGGTGAATGGGTCAGCAGTGACAATTACTCGGGTAGGATCGTCAAGATCAGTAATGCCTTTGTATTCAAAGGTCCTATTAAGAACTACTCCATGGACTTCCCCTTTGTTTGGGATGAACTCAATATACTCGTAACCTATGATTCAGATGTTGCTCTGGCAAAAAAAATAGTACTGGAAAAGGCCACGGAATTCCTTTCTGACTATACCGAGAAATCCTTGGCAAAATGGGAGGAAATGGTGGAACACTATTATATAGAAAATGCCAAAATAGCCCCTACCTTGGCCATTAGTCCTACAGACAACTGGATAGCTATAAATTTAAGATATATAACCGATTACAAATTACGGCGGATTACAAAACATGAGTTGTTCGAGCAAATAGTGCTAGCCCTTATGGCCACAGATGGGAAGGTGAATCTAGCCTCCACCACCTTGCAACTTCTTAAAATACCGGAATTGGATATACATCTAAAGCAATGATATGGAAAAAGAATTGGACATTGAAATCCTCAAGACCTCTGGAGAACGAGCAAAATTTTCTTTGGATAAACTTCGCAATTCCCTTAAAAAAAGTGGTGCCGACCACAATTTGGTAGAACACATTGTTGGCCAAGTCAAGAATGAACTTTATGAGGGTATCTCTACCAACGAAATTTATAATAGAGCCTTTGCCCTTTTGAAAAAAAATAAATCGGTATTTGCCTCAAAATACAAATTAAAAAAAGCCCTTTACGAATTGGGTCCCACTGGATTTCCATTCGAACGTTTTGTGGCTGCCATCCTGGAATATTCAGGTTACCTTACCCGAGTGGATGAAATTATGAACGGCATCTGTGTTACGCATGAAATTGATGTAGTAGCCGAAAAAAATGGAACCGTCACCGTTATTGAATGTAAATTCCATTCCGAAGAGGGGCGTAACTGCAACGTTAAAATCCCCTTATATATACACTCAAGATATAACGATGTAAAAGCGTATTGGGCCACCAAGAAAAAAGACAATAGGCAACTGGATAAAGGTTGGGTAGTAACCAATACACGTTTTACGAAAGATGCAATTGCCTATGGCAAATGCGCGGGGTTGTATCTTTTAAGTTGGGACTTTCCTTTTAATGATGGATTAAAGGACCGCATAGATCGTTTGGGGCTTTACCCGATAACAGTATCCACCCTCCTTAGCAATAGAGAAAAACAGTTTTTACTGAGTAGGGATATTGTGCTTTGCAGGCAACTTTTGACGGATAAATTCTTTTTGGATCACTTGGGAATTTCCAACACTAGAAAAGTGAAAATCTTGGAAGAAATAAAACAACTCTGTAATAATTAGAACTTGAACAGTATCAAAATACATTTCCTCGGTGCTTCCGGAACCGTAACTGGCTCCAAATTTTATCTGGAAACCCCTGAATTGAATCTTATGATCGACTGCGGAATGTTCCAGGGTCTAAAAGAACTTAGACAACTTAATTGGTCTACCCTGCCCATAGATGCCTCTAAAATAGATATGGTCCTATTGACCCACGGACATCTGGACCATACAGGATACTTACCAAGATTATTAAAGGAAGGGTTTAAAGGAAAAATTATAGGAACTGCACCTACATTGGCCGTAACCAGGATTATACTTTTGGACAGTGCCAAGATACATGAAGAAGAAGCCGAGCAAGCCAATAAGGAAGGATATAGCAAGCATAACCCAGCATTGCCCTTTTATACGATAAAAGAAGCCGAGCGCACCTTGGATTTGTTTCAATCCAAGGAGAAGGATGAATGGATAACCCTATCGGAACACATTCGCTTCAAATACAGATATAATGGCCACATCATTGGCGCTACCTTTATTGAATTGGAAATTTATGGGAAGTTATTTGTTTTTTCAGGCGATATTGGCAGACTGCATGATGATCTACTAGACGCTCCAATGCGTCCAAAGTACGCCGATTATCTATTTGTAGAAAGCACCTATGGCAATAAATTACATCCCAAGGAAGATGTGGAAAGCATACTAAGTGGTCTTATTAAAACAACCATTCATGAAAGGGGTAATCTAATAATCCCATCCTTCGCTGTGGAGCGTTTGCAATCTTTAATGTATCTCCTTTGGCAGATGTACAAAAAAAACAAAATACCCAATATTCCCGTTTTTATAGATAGTCCTATGGGCAATAATGTGCTATCTATTTTTGAACAATTTCCACATTGGCATAAGCTACCCATGAATGAGTACCATGCCATGTGCAATCATTTTAATATTATAACATCCTATGCCGACACCTGGAAGACCATTGACGACCCCAGACCTAAAATTGTAATTGCCGGTAGCGGCATGGTTACCGGTGGCAGGGTACTCACCTATCTAAAGCAGCTGATCGATGTGGCATCAACATCTGTTTTATTGGTTGGCTTCCAGGCTGAAGGAACCCGTGGGCGACAACTATTGGAAGGTGCCCATGAGCTTAAATTATTCGGAAAATACCATCCGGTTAAGGCTAAAATACATCATTTGGAAAGCCTTTCGGCCCATGCCGACCAGAGCGAGTTACTGGATTGGATGAAGGATGTGGATAACATTCCGGAAACTGTATTCCTTATCCATGGCGAACCTACTTCCCTGGATGCGTTTAGTGTTAAAATAAAGGATGTTTATGGTTGGAAGGTACACATCCCCAAACTGAACGAAGTACGGGGAATTTTAATCTAAAACAGAGATGACAAATCTCATTGTGAGGGAATTAAGAAGTTACTAACTTTATTCAACATCCAGTTATATGTAAATTAAGTAACCAGAATTATGGACAAAGAGAATCAAGTAGCCCAATTACATTGGAAAGTTCAACAGTGGAAATTACATTTTCAATTAATGGATGATGAAATTGTTTTTATAAATCAGTTGTTAAATTCAAATGCATTTAAGCCCAATGTCCCCAATCTCTTTGAACACCTAATGGATTACAAAACCCGTTTGGAAAAAATAAATAGCAGAAGTGAAACCATAAGAACTCAAATTTCAACACATGAAAACAATTTGGGCGGCATATCGGATAAGTCGGAGAGTTCAAGTGGTTTAAACATTAATAAAAAAAATGATCAAATTCAGGTGGAGGTTGATGCATGCTTGGGTGATTTTCAAAACTTGAAATCCGAAATTTTTAATTATACTGGTGGCATTCTTTTAAATAATAACTCAGAAAGGAAATAATTGTTTAACTGACCATCGTCATATTATTTCTTCAGAGCATGGGGTAACTTGACCACCGTTCCAAACAATAATGATTAATTGAAAAAACTGTTGACATAAATTAATTTCATGATTTAATTGGGGAGAATGGCCAAAGGCTTTTGAACTTGTTCCCCATAGCAGAGCGCCTGCCACAACAAAATCTTAATGATGTTTTATGATGTACAGTCATTAGTCAATTATTTCAATAAAAATTATAACATGAAAAAAGTATTTATTTTATTCGCAGTACTACTAACGGGATGCTCTTCTATAAGTTTGGTAGAAAACTGGAAAAATCCTGATATTGTATTGTTCCATGCCAATAAAGTATTAATAGTAGGCATGGCACAAAACGAGGAAGCCAGAACCGAATTCGAAACAAGCCTACAGAAGGAGTTCAGCAAAAGAAATGTGGAAGCTATGCGAAGCCTAGATGTTTTTGACGTCTCCTTTACCGATACCAGAAAAACGGAAAAAGAACTGGACGATGTGGAACAAAGTCTATTGGATAAAGATTTTGATGCCATTCTGTTCACCAAAGTTACCGGTTCGGAGGATAGGGAGAGCTTTTTAAAATCCATTTCCAAGTGGAACAATTACCAGGGAAGATTCAATGATGATTATCTAAACAACCAGGACATTTATTATGACCAAGGATATTATGATAAGTTTACCGTCTACCACGCGGAGACCACTCTTTACTGTATTTGCGAGGGCAAGGAAAGGGCCATGATCTGGAGGGGAAGTATAGACATCGCCGATCCCAAAAACATTCAAAAAACCATAAAAGATTATATAAAATTGGTTGTATTGGCCATGGAAGATCAAGATCTAATCTTTATCAAAGAAGGAAAAAATGAAATTACTGGTCTATAGTGCAAAAGAGTTCGAAGTCCCTTTTTTAAGCAACGCCAACAAAAACGCACACAAGGTAACCTATACCAAAGATGCCCTGGATACAGAAACTGCAATCCAAGCGGTAGGATATAAGGCGATTTCCATATTTTCAGGGGATGATGCTTCTTCCGTTGTTCTGGAAAAATTATGGGATTTGGGGGTACGCTTCATTACACTGCGTTCGGCCGGACATAACAACGTGCATCTAAAAATGGCAAATAAATTCGGTTTTAAGGTGGCAAATGTTCCCGATTATTCCCCCCACTCCATTGCTGAGCATGCCGTTGCCCTATTACAGGCGCTTAACAGAAAAATTATACTGGCAGATAAGCAGGTACGCGCCTATAATTTTTTGCAAAATAATCTTATGGGCTTCAATTTAAATGGCAAGACCGTAGGCATCATTGGAACAGGCAGGATCGGCAGTGTTATGGCCAAAATTATGGCCGGATTTGGTTGTAAAATATTGGCCAACGATTTAAAACCGGATTACAAATTGGTCCAAATGTATGATCTTACCTATACTTCATTGGACAACTTATGTCAAAAATCGGATGTTATAAGCCTTCATATTCCACTTACCCAGGAAAACCACTATATGATCAATAGGCAGAAACTGAACTTAATGAAACCAGAAGCCATTTTAATCAACACGGCAAGGGGAGCCTTGGTAGAAACCAAAGATTTGATAGTTGCTTTGGAGAACAAGAAGATCGCGGGCTATTGTACAGATGTATATGAAAAGGAAAAAGGAACATTCTTTAAGGATAATTCCGCCACTGGGATTAAAGACGGACAACTAAAAAAATTATTATCATTTCCAAATGTATTGCTTACACCCCATCAGGGGTTTATAACCAAAGAAGCATTGACCAATATAGCCGAAGTTACTTTTGGGAATCTAAATAGCTGGGAAGAAGGTAAACCATGTAAAAACGAATTAGGTCTTGAAACAATCAGGTCATAACAACGGACTAAAAACTTTACCAAAACCTTCCTTCAGTTTTTCGGCCCATGGTCTTTTAAGATATTCTTCATAGGAGAGCATCCTACTAAGATTGGCATCCTTTAGAAAATCTTCCTTCAACAATTTTGCAAATGGCTCATCGTAAACAATGGCATTCACTTCATAATTCTGTTCAAAACTTCTATCGTCCAAATTGGCCGTACCTATTGTAGCAATGGCATCATCACTAACAATAATTTTACTGTGCAAAAATCCATCAGGAAATAGATAGATTTTTATACCCGATTTAAGCATGGACTCAAAATAGGATCTCACACTCCAGCTTACTATTTTGTTGTCCGCATTTTCGGACACCATTAATCGTATGTCCACACCACCAAGTGCAGCGGTCTGTAAGGCTTGCATAATGGCCTGCCCAGGAATAATATAAGGGTTGGTAATGTAAAGATAATCTTTCGCCTTATTGATAATGGTGAAATACGTCTGTTCCAGGGATGGGAAATCATCGTCCGGTCCACCAGCGACAATCTGTACAAGCTTACCTACATTTTTTTCAACCCTATCCATGTCCAGTTCCAAAGGCAGCAGAGATATGGTCTTTTGACAAACCAGGTACCAGTCCATTGCAAATACGAAATCCAAATGACTTGCAGCGGTACCTTCGAGCCTTAAATGCATATCGTGCCAATTGCCCAATTCAATATCTCCCTTCAGGTATTTGTCAGATACGTTTATTCCTCCAGTAAACGCCACTTTGCCATCTACCACGATAATCTTTCTATGGTTACGATAATTTAAGGATGAAAAAAAACGACCAAATTTGAAAGGGAGAAAAGGATATACCTCTACCCCAATGGCCATCAATTTCTTTAAATAAGCCTTGCTTAAGGAAAAGCTGCCAATACCATCGTAAATCATTCTTACTTCAACTCCATGCGCAATTTTACGTTCAAAAAGTAGTATTAACCTATTGGTGAGTTCCCCTTCTTCAAAAATATAATATTGAAGGTTTATTCGGTGTTGCGCATTTTCCAAAGCATCGAAAATAGATTCGAAGGTTGTCTTTCCGTCCTTTAACAATCGGAGTTCATTGTATTCTGTGGGAGGAAAATGGGAATTACGGTAAACCAAGGTCATAAGCTTTCGGTACTTTCCGCTCATGGTTGCCATATGTTGCATTAAGGGTTCCGGCAAGTTTAGAAATGCCTTCCTTTTTAATTTTAACAATTTATTCTTTCTACGGTTTCTTCCAAGTAGAAGATATAAGAACATTCCGCCTACAGGAATGGTAAAAATGGCCAAAAGCCAAGCTAAACTTTTAGAAGGTTTGGCACCATGTAAAAGGATACTTATAATGATGAATAAAGCAATAAGAAAGTAAAGACTAAAAAAAATTGCAGTCCACATGCTTGCGTTTTAGTTAACAATTTAGGATAAGTCCAATTATCAAAGTTCGGCAATCGTGATGGTTTAACTATGATATTTATCAGTTTATTGAAATGCACAGGGGTATTTATTCCTTTCCAAATTAAGAAGTTGACAAAGCAAAACCCTCAAAACTGTAAAACTTTGTTTTGAGGGTTATTATATGTAGTCCGTATTTTCTCTGTCCTGTAATATATTGAACTTAGTTTTGCCCAAGAAATATAAGGCTGAGTATGGATTACAGGGGGAATTTTATAATGTACTTTTTTTGATACAATTTTGCCATTGTTTGCCTTCGCACTTATAATTGTCAAACCGCATTCTTCAACCAGATATTGGAGATAAATAAACAGCTACGACAAAGGAGCACAAAGTTGAACCTATTTTTTTAATGACTAAAGGAGTTGACTAGCTTTCCTCTAAAACCGGTGGGCCCTTTAAATAATTGTCCGAACCATTTGAAAAGTCCACTTGTATTATAGGGTACAAAATCAAATCGGAGAATTGCCTCCGGTGACTCCTCACCTTTTATGGTAAGTCCGTCCGCAATCTCAAAATCCAAGAATTTAATTCCGTCCGCACGTTCTTCCAAGTGGTCACTATATATAATACTGTTGCCGGATTTACCAAGATAAAATCGGAATGCAGTATAAGTACCTGGGGTCAAAGTAAGCACACTTTTAGATTTTAAAAAAAGTCCGGTATGCATTCCTTTAATGGGTATTGAAGCCTGACCAGGGAAATCACTGATAAAATGCTCTTGCCCCTTATTATCTATAGCCGAAAACTTATTGATGTTCAAATTCATTTCCGTCACATTCATATCCGTGGAATAGGAATTGCGCAATACCAAATCCTTAATACATTTTCCATCGGAATCCAACTGACACCTATCCGATAAAAGAGGAACCACTTGCCATGTCTTGGGATAAAAATTCATATTTTTCATAACGATGTATTTTAAAGAATACACGTACAAAATTATAGGGAAGCATCAACTAATAAAACAAGAGGATTTTCCGATTTATGTGTTATTTTATCCGTAGAATGAAAATGAATCTTAATCAAATGTTAATATTGAGTACCCATGTTTAATTACGACCTAATGGGCCAAAGTTATGTATCCGTCTCCAAAACATTCAAAACCCTAATCCAAATTAACAAAGGTTATCTTGTGATTTTGGATAATTATAGGCTAGATATTACGCCAACCCAACTGCAGGACTAAAAATTAACAATAGCTGGCAATTGTATCGCCCTCTGATTTTAACAAATCTCTAAAAAGTAATATTTACAAAAGGAAGTATAGGGCTAGTGTATACACTTTCATCTTCCTTATAAAGTAGATTGTATTTTGCCCCAATAGATATTTTCTCATTAATATTCCACCCTACTCCTACAAATAAAGCTGAGTCCCAATAATCATCGGTAACTTTTCCCGTGGGGGTCTCAGTTTTGGTATTCACTTTGAGCTCGGCGAATTCCAACAAGGTGGTCAATTGTCTGATCGGCCTATACTGGGTTATTACGTTGGCTCCAAAAGTGGTGGTATTCTGCAAATCCTTGATAGAGGTATAACTGCCCTGGATTCCCCCACCTATACTCACTTTATTGCTTACCGCATATATTAAATTGGGAGCTAAGCTAATATTGGTGCCCCCAACAAAACTTAGTCCAAATCCAAAGCCAAATTTCAATCTATTTTCCTTCTTGGAAGTGCTATCCACTACCGCAATTTCCGTAGTTTGTGAAAATGCATTTTGACTGGATACGCACACGCCAATAGTTATGGCGATTGACAGGAATAATTTGTTAAATTTCATAATGGTCCTTTTAATGGTTGGTTTGTAAAACTCGCTTTTCTTTATTCAATATATGCCTTTTTTAACAATTTTCAATATTTATTTTGCCTGGTGCAACATCAATTATCAGATGTTCGAGCAATGAAAATGGATTGGCTATGGTGCCAGACTACCTTTGTAAGGATGCCATTACCGGCAATGAAATTAAACTGATCTGGGAAGGAACTATCTAGGATGTAGATTTTACACATTATGACGTTAGTGGGAATATTGTGAATAAGGAAACCATAAGAAGATAATATTTCATTAACTTCAAGCCTTATCCCGTCCTATTGGACTACAACCCTTTAAACCATAAACAGGTGCATCGAAGAAATTTTATTGGAAAAACGAGTACACTAGGAGCATTGGCTTTAATGCCCCTAAGCTCTTTCAGTTTATGGGAGCGACCGAAATATAAGATGGGCTATCAGCTTTTCTCGGTACGCACCAATATGGCAAAAGATCCCGTTGCCACTATTAAGGCCTTAAAGAAAATGGGTTACGAAGACTTTGAATTCTACGGATTTGATGCCGACAAGGACCTTATTTACGGATTTTCGCCATTGGAATTAAAAAATATTTTGGACGACCTGCAACTGTCAATCACCAGTGGTCATTACGGTTTTTCTTCTTATTTGGAAAAATCCGATGATGAATTAAAACGTTATGTAGATAAATGCATTAGCGCGGCAAAGACCTTGGATAGTAAATATATCACATGGCCCTATATAGCTCCGGAACAGCGAAACTTGGATAATTTTAAACTAATGTCCCGAAAACTTAACCTTATAGGGGAACAAGTAAATTCGGCCGGATTGGGCTTTGCCTATCACAATCACGGATACGAGTTTGAGGATTACGGTGGTCAGAATGGTTTTGATATCATCATTAACGAAACCGATGCTTCACTGGTAAAACTTCAGATGGACATGTATTGGGTTATGCACTCCTCTAAATTTACCCCAAAGGAATTAATAAAGAAACAACCTGGCCGCTATGTCATGTGGCATATAAAGGACATGGATAAAGTAAGCCGGGATTATTCCGAATTGGGCAATGGATCTATTGATTACAAGGAAATACTTCCCGACCCAGAAGAATCAGGATTGGAATTCTATTATCTGGAACAAGGAGGTAATTTTAAAACCAATCCTATGAAAAGCGCCGCTGACAGTGCCAAATATTTTAAAACCAACCTTCAAAAATATTTGTAACAATAGCGAAAATACCTGTGAGGCAAAATTGCCCAATTAAAACCTCTGCCCTTTAAAACGAACACATCAGGCGCCACAGATGAAATTAAAAAGCTGGTGTTACATCCATACTTTTTATTTATGAGCAATTGGGACCTAGCTTAGAAAGTGACAAAAGCCATCCATAAAATATTATTTTAATCCAGACCTGCGACACTTTTTAACTATCTGCTGCCACAACTGAACCTCAATTCTTATTTTTGTCAAATACTAAAAATAGAATTCTGGTCATGAACAATGGTTTAAGACGAATAGTGTACGATTACCTAATACAAACCAGGATGGATGCCATTACCGCCTCCTATTTAAATGCGCTAATACTTTTCGTTGGGATAGTTTTAGTAGTTGGTCTGTTGGATTATATTATTTGGAAAGTATTGAGGTTTGCTTCGGTCAACTTCGCTAGACGTTCCTCGACCAATTTTGATAATTTCTTGGTTGTTAATAAAGTACCACGATATGTGGCTCATATAGTTCCCTTATTATTACTATACGAGTTACTTCCACTTGCCTTTTTGGATTTTGAATATGCAGAAGGCATTGTATTAAAGACCATTGAAATCCTAGCCGTAATATTGGTGCTACTATTGATAAGAAGCCTACTGCGGAGCATAAAGGATTATCTGAAGACCTTACCCCATATGAAGGACAAACCCCTGGATAGCTACATTCAGGTATTTATGATATTTGCTTGGATCGGGGGACTCTTAACCCTTTTTGCAGTCATTACCGATACCACCATTTGGAAATTCTTTACTGCCTTGGGCGCTGCCTCGGCGGTAATCCTTTTGATTTTTAAAGATACCATATTAGGTCTTGTGGCCAGCATACAGGTAAGCATCAACGACATGGTCCGTATTGGTGATTGGATAACGTTTGAAAAATTTGGGGCAGATGGTAATGTTACCGAGATTTCCCTTGCCACTGTTAAGGTCCAGAATTTTGACAAGACAATCACTACTATTCCTACTTATTCGCTGATATCGGATTCGTTCAAGAATTGGAGAGGTATGGAGGCATCCGGTGGTCGGCGGATCAAACGTGCCCTGCTTCTAAAACAAAAAAGTATAAAATTCCTGACAGCAGAAAATATTGAAACCCTTAAAGGTATACAGCTAATTTCCAAATATATGGAGACAAGAAATACCAATATCGACACCTACAACAAGGAACATGGCATTGACAAAAAAATAGCCATTAACGGAAGAAACCTTACAAATTTGGGCGTTTTTAGAAAATATGTAGAAACATACCTAAAGAACCATTCTGCCATTAACCAGACAATGACCCTAATGACTAGGCAGTTACCCCCTACCAGTGAGGGTATACCAATGGAAATTTATGCCTTTAGCAGTGATAAGCGCTGGGAGAACTACGAATATATTATGGCCGATATTTTTGACCATTTATTGGCGGCACTTCCATATTTTGAGTTGGAAGTCTTTGAACTGCCAACCTCGATGGATGTTTATTTGGACAAGGTTAGAGATGAAAAGGGAGAATAGGTCTTTTTTGTTTAGCCCGTCACAACCCAGGATCAACTAGTAAATAGTTTTTCCATTAAATTAAAAATATGAAACGTGTATTGATTTTATTTGCCCATCCAAAATTTGAACAATCCAGGGCGAATAAAGCTCTTGTCGCAACTATTGAAAATATAGAGGGCGTTACCTTTCATGACCTTTATGAGCGCTATCCGGATTTTAATATAGATGTCATTGGTGAGAAAAAATTGTTGGAACAACATGATGTCATAGTTTGGCACCACCCCTTTTATTGGTACAGTTGTCCTCCCTTAATGAAACAATGGATGGATGTTGTTCTTGAATTTGGCTGGGCATATGGTCCAAACGCAAGTGCTCTGCATACAAAAAAGTGTTTAAATGTAATCACCACAGGTGGCACAAGGGAAGTCTATTGCCCAACGGGCTCTAACAACTACTCGGTAAATGAATTTTTAAGACCCTTTGAACAAACCGCCAGACTCTGTGGGATGGAATATATGCCTCCATTCACCGTCATGGGAACCCATAACATTAGCGATCAAGAGTTGGAGAAACATACCCTGCAGTACCGGCAATTGATAGGTTGCTTTCAGAAAAACCTGCCCATGGGAACGGTAGGTGATTGTGAATTCTTAAATGATACCCCCCAACTAAATAAAGTCGATTCCAAATGAGTGGTAGCTTTCTTTTCGCAGCGATAGTATTTCTTGCCGGTGCCATTATTTGCGTACCTATTGCCAAGAAGTTAGGATTGAGTTCAGTTCTTGGTTATTTGCTGGCCGGTATACTTATTGGCCCCTATATCTTAGGTTTTGTTGGGGATGAAGGCCAGGACATTCTTCATTTTGCCGAATTTGGTGTTGTAATGATGCTTTTCTTAATAGGTCTTGAAATAGAACCCAAGAACTTTTGGCAAATGAGAAAAACCATAGTGGGGATGGGCGGAGCCCAGGTACTAGGTACCATGATGGTTTCCTTCCTGCTATTTATCTTTATTGGATTTGACTGGAAAGTCTCCTTGATCATATCCATGGCAGTGTCCCTCTCCTCCACGGCCATCACGCTACAGACCATTAAGGAAAATGGCTTAATGAACACCACCTACGGTGCTTCTTCGTTTTCCATTCTTCTTTTTCAGGATATTATAGTCATTCTTATGTTGGCGGTAATCCCATTACTCACCGATACCGAAAAAACCTTAGTAGCCGCCGACCACGCAGATCATATTTATTTGCTTGAGAATCTACCCCTTGGACTTCAGGCATTGGCCATCTTCCTATCAGTTGTTTTAGTAATTCTTGCTGGACGTTATATTTTTGTACCCATGTTGCGTCTAGTAGCTAAAACTAGGCTAAGGGAGTTATTGTCTGCCTCCGCTTTACTTATTGTTTTTGCCCTGGCCTATCTAATGGAATTGGTTGGACTAAGTCCGGCTTTGGGAGCTTTTCTGGGAGGCGTGGTATTGGCTACCAGTGAATTTAAACATGAATTGGAAAGTAATTTGGAACCTTTCAAAGGCCTACTACTAGGCCTGTTCTTTATGGCGGTCGGTGCCTCAATTAATTTTATTGTACTTGGAGAAAACCCCTTAATGATAAGTGGTTTGGTAGTTGCCATAATCTTATTAAAGGCTCTAATCTTATTTTTAGTGGCTGTTACTTTTAAGCTCAAGGTAGACCAAAGACTTCTCCTTACCATAGGTCTGGCACAAATTGGGGAGTTTGCTTTTGTGCTTCTATCATTTGCCTTTCAACTAAATATTTTAAATCGGTTTGAACTGGATATAATGTTGGTGGTAACCGCTCTCACAATGACGCTAACCCCAATACTTGGAATACTTAATGAGCGACTTATTTTACCCAGATTTGGGACGAAAAAAGCTGAAACCAGGTCATTAGACCATATAGCAAAAACCCATAAGGTTATATTAGTAGGTTTTGGCCATTTCGGAAGTACCATTGGGCGGTTTCTCAGATCTAATGGTATAGAAGCCACTATATTGGATAGTGATTCAAACAGGGTTGATCTTTTAAGGAAAATGGGGTTTGAAGTATATTATGGCGACGCCAGTAGAATGGAATTATTGGAATCGGCCGGAATAGCCGAAGCCAAGATTCTGATATCTGCAATAGATGATTCGGATGCCGCAATCCACTTGTCAAAAATGGTTAAAGCAAAATATCCAACAGTAAAATTGATGGTACGTGCCAAAAATAGATATGACGCCTATGAACTATTAAACATGGGCATAGAAGATGTGTACAGGGAATCTTTGGAAACTTCTGTCAAGATGGCCGGTGACGTACTTCAACATTTAGGTTTTAGAAGGTATACCGTTCATAGACAAGCCCAAAAATTTATCCAATATGATGAGGAAGGTCTGAGAAGATTGGCCGATAAACCCAAAACCAGAGACGAGTATATTTTTAAGGCAAAACAGGAAATCAGACAACAGGAAAAACAGTTGGAGGAAGATCTAAAAAGAGGTATTATCGAATATGATAACCACTGGGATAGCGAACAAATGAGAGAGGCCCATAAAATGCCCAAGAATCAATAAATCTTTTTGGAATCATAAGAGGGTCAATAATAATCCCCATATATTCTTTCATACAAACACATTAGCTTCTTGGCAGACCTACAATGAAATACCATTTAATTAAAACTTAACCATCTTTTTTGAATATGAAGAGCTCACCAAGTGATTGTGTATGATTTAAAACCTAACTGCATATTGAGTCTAGATTCTTCTCGAAACTGGAATTTTGGTGTTTTTGGTATTGGCAAAAATATATATCCAAATTATTCTAGACATCCTAAAATTCAATGTACTTAGGACAATTGTCAGTATTACAACTCCAAAGAATGTAACGGACAGCGACAGCCCAAAAAACATTAAATACAATAGATTAATAGTTTATTTACTGGAAGGCCAGTCCATATAAACGATTAGCATATTTATTCCCTTATACCTTTATACCTGAAAGGCAGACAGTACAGGATGCCATATATCCAAATCATGCTTAATATTGATGTGTTAAACGGCCATAATAAACTTTAGAAAAAAAATAAAATTTAAGATTATCCTGAAAAAAAAGAAAGGTTTTATTGCAAATAATTCAACAATTAATGCGAAAATTGTAATCTTTCTTTTAAAAGATCCCAATAATTTTATTGATTCACTAGTTTTGAGGCTTTTTAATAATTTTTAACCAATAATTTAACACACATCATTTTTAACCCAACCATTAACCAATATGAAAATAGGCATTTTAAAAGAAACCTTGGATGGTGAAAGACGTGTTGCCATTACGCCGATCATTGCAAAGCAATTAATTGCCTCAGGATTCGAAATTCTAGCAGAGGAAGGTGCGGGTGAGTACTCCTCTTTTAAGGATTCGGATTATACGAATGTTGAAGTAGCTGTTGAAAAAAGAGCGGTCATTTTCCATGAAGCCGAGATACTCCTAAAAATAAATCCCTTTGATGAAGAAGATTTAAAATTGGTGGACGAAGGGCAGATTTTGATCAGTAAATTATATCATAAATCGAACCCCGAACTTATCCAAGCCATTGCCAATAAGGGCGCTACGGCGTTTTCCATGGATGCTATCCCAAGGATATCGAGGGCACAGGATATGGATGTGTTGAGTTCGCAAAACAATTTGGCAGGCTATAAAGCTGTTATTTTGGGAGCCTTTGAAATGACAAAAATCTTTCCTTTGATGATGACATCAGCTGGGACCATAGCTCCAGCAAGGGTATTGATATATGGTATTGGTGTTGCCGGCTTACAAGCCATAGCGACAGCCAAACGCCTAGGAGCTGTAGTAGAAGCCACGGATATAAGATCCGAAACCAAGGAGCAAGCGGAATCTCTTGGGGCCAAATTTATTTTGGTAGACAATGAGGGCGAGGAATCGGAAGGCGGGTACGCTAAGGAAGCATCGGCAGATTATGTAAAAAGACAGAAAGAGGCGGTAAACAAATCATTGTTCCAAGCAGACCTAGTTATCACTACAGCCAATATTCCGGGTAGAAAAGCTCCAATTTTAATTACTGAAGAACAGGTTATGCAAATGAAAAATGGTGCAGTAATCATAGATTTAGCAGCTGCCCAAGGCGGAAACTGTGAAGTAAGCCAAATAAATAAGACCATTGTCAAAAATGGAGTAAAGGTCATTGGTACCAGTATTGATCCAAGAAGCGTTTCTACAAATGCCAGTGATCTATATGCTAAAAATATCTACAACTATATTATGCATTTGACCGAAGGGACCAATTTTAAATGGGATCTGGATGAAGAAATTACGGATGAGACCCTGATTGTGCAAAATGGAACTATTAGAAAAAATTAAAAAAATAAATGATGAATGAGTTTTTGAAATTTATAGAGAACAACCTACAGATTACATATATCCTTATCCTTGCCATATTTGTTGGTGTAGAGGTAATAAAGAGCATTCCGGCTGTTTTGCATACACCATTGATGTCGGGCGCAAATGCCTTGAGCGGCGTTGTAATAGTGGGTGCAATTTTAGTGATGTTACATGCCGATCCAACCGATTATGTAGCCTTGTCTTTAGGCTTCGTTGCTGTGGTCTTGGGGGTCTTAAATGTAGTAGGTGGCTTTGCGGTAACGGATAGAATGTTACAAATGTTTAAAAGAAAAAAATAATGGGGATTTTATTGAATATTATATATCTGATCGCTACCGTTACCTTTATTGTTGGCCTAAAAATGCTAGGGCACCCAGAAACGGCTAAAAAGGGTAACTTAATTGGCGCCACCGGTATGGGATTGGCCATAGTGGGAACCGTTTTTGTGCATGGTCAGCAGGTTTCGCCTCTTATTTACATCCTTATTGGCGCGGCAATTCTCATAGGCTCTATAATTGGCTGGCTGATAGCAATAAAGGTGGAAATGACGAAAATGCCGGAATTGGTCTCTTTGTTCAATGGATTTGGGGGTGCCAGTGCGGCACTTATCGGGTTGGTGGAATACGGTAAAAATGTGAACAACGCTACCCAGTCCACCACCATAGTTTCTGGCATAATTATCGGCGCCATTACTTTTTCCGGTAGCCTAATTGCCTGGGGCAAATTGAACGGCTCCTTAAAAAGTGTGGTAAGGATACCCTACTACAACATAATAAACAACCTTGTAATTATTGGAATTGTCATTTTTGCGGCATTTATGGTCGCTACTGGCGTAGATAGTCAGTTGTTATTGTATGGGTTATTGGCCACTGGCCTGATTTATGGAATTCTCTTTGTCCTTCCCATTGGGGGGGCAGATATGCCAGTAGTAATCTCTTTGTTGAATTCCTTGACAGGTATTGCCGCTGCCATAACAGGGATTTTGTACAATAATATGGTGATGCTCGTAGGGGGTATTCTGGTAGGCTCTGCCGGTATTATTCTAACGGTAGCCATGTGCAAGGCCATGAATAGGACCTTGGGGTCTGTAATTTTTGGTGCTTTTGGGGGAGCAGCCACAACTCCTGGTGAGAATAAGGCTTTAGGATCTATAAAGAGCACTAACCCCAGCGATGCGGCCATTATGATGAATTACGCAAACAAGGTTGTTATAGTTCCCGGCTATGGCCTGGCAGTTGCACAAGCGCAACATGTTATTCATGAGCTGGAAGAGCTATTGACAAAAAAAGGGGTAAATGTAAAGTATGCGATCCATCCCGTAGCAGGGCGTATGCCTGGCCATATGAATGTATTATTGGCTGAATCCAATGTAGAGTACAATATGCTGGTAGAAATGGAAGATATTAATCCCCAGTTTAGCAATACCGATATAGTACTGGTTGTTGGAGCGAATGATGTTGTTAACCCTGCAGCCCACAACAATCCTGCAAGTCCCATTTACGGCATGCCAATTTTGGATGTGGAAAATGCCAAACATATTATCGTAAACAAACGCAGTATGAACGCAGGTTATGCAGGGATTGAGAATGAATTGTTCTATAATTCCAAAACCTCTATGCTTTTCGGTGACGCAAAGGCAGCCTTGACAGATTTGGTGGCCGAATTGAAAAATATGTAAAAATCCAATCGGGTAAAACAGCTGAATTTTATAGAAAGGTATATTTGGATAGATTTCAACCCTGTTTTTTTAGCCTAAGTAATATAATACCAGGGAAATCGCCGTTTTGGGGCGCTCCCTTGTTTTTGGATTTAGCAACTTATACCCCCTTAATCTCCTGCTTCCCACAAATCAATTAGGTTAATACAAACGATGGGTGCTAAAAGTTCACCTTACTTTAGCTTAACTGGATACACGAAAGTTGGAGAAATAAATATTATTCAAAAGAAATATGTCGACTCATATTTTCCTCAACGGACATAAAGGATTCCACACCCTTTATCCCGTCTATGGTTAAAATAGTATCCTGGTATATATCCCTGTAGTGCATACTGTCCTTAGCATGCATTTTCAGAAAGATATCGTACTTCCCTGTACTGTGGTGAATTTTAACTACCTCTGGTACCTTTTGTAAAGCCTCAATAACCTGTTTGTACATAAAACTTTCCCGCAGATAAACTCCTAAAAAAATGGTCATTTTCCAACCTATCTTACTGTAGTCCAGATTAAGGGTCGCGCCCTTTATCAACCCAAGGTTTATCATTTTTTTCGTTCTTGCATGGACAGTACCTGGTGAAATACCCGCCTTCTTAGCTACCTCGGTATAAGGCATCTGTGCATTGTCTGCCAGTAAACTTAAAATTTTGAAATCCATTTCATCTACTCTGTCCTTCATATTGCTCAATTTTAGATTATCAAGACCATTATAAATCTGTTCTTATTAGAATAATTATTACAAAATATTGTGTTTTATTTTGATAAATATTGATTTCAGTAAATTTAATTCATCATTTAATGAAAAACACTAATAATATGATAATAAAATGATGTGAAAATAATTTTATGTTATTTTTCAGAAGTAGGATTTTTCATATTGCTAAAAACTATTTTGGCACTTATTTATTAGTCTACTTAGCTTTTGTTCTTTCAATTCAAAATCTCTGACATTTTGATAAAAACAAATAAATTTTGCTATTGATATGTTGTATAATTTGACTTTAAACTAACTATTGTTCTGTTTTTTAGAAAATAGATTTACTTCTCCTAAAACTTTGCTAAACATTGTTGAACGATAGGGGCAAATAACGAATTACTCCAATTAATAAGGTATTCAGAAATTTTCCTATACCCTTAATTAACCCCTTACCAGAAATAGAAAGTTTACATCCTACGAAATATTAATAAGGACATTTAATTCAAATTTTACAACAGACGTGGATGTCTTTTATTAATTATGGCCAGCCATCCAAACTCCCTAATTTTCACAAAAACGAAAAATCCTATTCATTTATAGTTTAATGATGCGTCCCAACTCTAAGTACACCTTAAGTAAAAAATTCACACTCCTATATATTATATGAGTACCATTTACGAAATCGAGAAACCAAAGAATACTAATCCTACCCCAATAGGTAGTATCGAAGCTATTAAAAACCAAGACAACTTTAGAATTTAGTATTACGAATTATTTTATATAAAGTTTTGATGTTTAAGCGGCTCGGATATCCTCAAGTACAGAGTTTTTTAATCATTCCAAAACAATCTTCCCCTCGCATTGCATGATTAAAACGTAGCACCACCATTCTAACCAGATATTGAACTCCATTCCACTTTTATTAATCCTGAAGGATAATCATATTTGTGTTTAAGACTAAACCTTATCAGCCCATGAACTTAAAGCCTGAATATTTCCATCCAATTAATTCCTAATATGGTTTAGACACCATTAAGTTTATGAAAAGCATTTATAGGCCTGTTGGCGGCAAAAACTAATTGCATAATATTCATTTTATTCTTTAAAACAGCTAATTTTCATAAATTAAACTTATCATTCTTTAAAAAACACTAATAATATGATAAGTAAAAAGACATTTAATTGATTTTAATTCATTTTTGCTCAGCGCGTTTTTAGCATAATGATAAAAATGAATTATTTCGATAATCGATCATTTTGATAGCTTTTATTCTTCAAAATTTCCAAAAGCTGACATATTGTTGGAAATATTGTTTAAAAATACTTTTATGATTAGTTTTACCCACATAACTACCTATTATACAGAGATTTAGAAAGGTGTCGAACTTTTGTTTATCCTAATGTATCGTTAAATTTGTAAAGTCATTTAACAACGAAAACAAGTTGTTTTTTGATGGTTAAGTATCCGGAACTTTCCTTTTGCCCAGTGTACTATTGATTTTTCCATGGCCATGGAAACGATTGAAATTGGTATGCCTAAAACATTGTTTACTAACTACCTTAAACTATTGTATATGAAGAAAGCTCTAATACTATCACTCGCACTATTCAGTATGCTTGCGATGAACGCCCAACAAATTACTGTATCAGGAAAAGTTACAGATGAAGTCGGTACCCCCCTACCAGGCGTGAATGTAGTAATCAAGGGTACCACTAAAGGAAGTATATCGGATTTTGACGGAAATTTTTCCATTGACGCGGAATCCGACGCAGTATTATTATTATCATCTTTAGGTTATGCCAATAAAGAAATTCTAATCGGCGGAAGAAGCAATATTACCGTAACCCTTCCCGAAGCTGCCGAAATGTTAATGGAAACCATTGTTATAGGCTCTAGAAGTAAGGGCAGGACCAAATTGGAAACAACTGCCCCTGTAGATGTTATAAATATAAAGGAGCAGTCCATTAATATGCCTCAAATGGACCTGGCGCAAATGCTGGTTGCTTCGGCACCCTCTTTCAGTGCCTTTCGCTCCCAGGGTGGTGACCTTTCATCTGCGGTTGACCCCCCCACACTTCGTGGGCTTGCCCCAAACCAAATGCTGGTACTCATAAATGGTAAGAGAAGACATACCTCGGCACTTTTGGCAGGTTCACAAACGGGATCAGCAGCGAATGCTACCGATATGAGCTTCATTGTCCCGGATGCAATCGACAGGGTCGAAATTTTAAGGGATGGTGCCTCGGCCCAGTACGGTTCCGATGCTATTGCCGGTGTAATGAACGTGGTACTAAAAAAAGGCACGGGTGAGTTTACTGGAAATTTTACTGTGGGCGGATTCCCGAATTCCGCCCCAGATCTTAGCGGCACGGATGTCAGTGAAGAAAATCAGGCATTATTACAAGACACAAAACCAGATGGTATCAATTATCAATTGGCGGGAAATTATGGGGTATCCTTTGAAGAAGGTGGCTATTTGAACCTTACAGGACTTTATCGCCAGGCGGAGGCAACTCTTCGCGCCAATGTAAGTAATGCCACTCCTTATGGAGATGCATACCTTAATAACGAGCGTACCGATGCCCAAGGGAACATTATCATAACCAACCCTGAACTACTTTCAGCACAGGCAGAAGGCAATACGGCACTTGCCAATGAACTTAGGACCGATGCCGGACTATCGGCAGCCAGAGGTCTTACTGCCATGGATTTCTCTACCTATGCAGGTACAGCGGCTTCCAATCTTGGTGTAGTGGCCTATAATATGGCATTGCCTATAAATGAGGATCTCGATTTTTATTCTTTTGGTGATTTTGGATATAAATACGTTTCTGGTTACAGCTGCTTTTACCGCAGACCTGCTCAGGCGGACCGTGCCAACTTTGACCTGTTCCCCAATGGATTTAGACCACAAATTGCCAGTACCCAAACCAACATAGCCTTTACAGGTGGAATTGATGGTACTTTAGGCGATTTCAATTTTGATTTCAGCAACACCTTTGGTAGAAACAAAATGAAGTATGACATGTTCAATACCTTCAACGCGAGTTTACAATCCGAGTCTCCCACTACAATGGATTTGGGAACACATACTTTCTACCAGAACACCACCAACTTTGATGTATCCAAGTATTTTGATGATGTATTATCTGGACTAAACGTTGCTATAGGAGTAGAACTAAGGGTTGAAAATTATCAAATTGAGGCTGGCCAGCCAGAAAGTTACGCCATTGGTGATGCAGGGATATATACGGCAACAACAGACAATGAAGCATTATTAGGTCCTGATGGTTTTCCCTTGGAAGATCTTAACTCCGAGCCTATTGTAAATGCAGATGGCAGCCCGGTAGTTCTTCCTTATGGTGAAGCCAGTACTAACATAAATAAGTTCTACAGCCCCAACTGTCAGTGTTTTAGAGGCTTTGCCCCTGAGAATGAGGCCAATGAATTTCGCTCGGTTACCGCCGCTTATTTGGATGCAGAACTTGATGTTACCGAGAAATGGCTGTTAACAGGTGCTGTGCGTACAGAGAACTATTCAGATTTTGGAGATGTCTATACAGGGAAAATAGCTACTAGATACTCCATCTTGGACAACTTTGCCTTGAGAGGATCTTTAAGCACGGGTTTTAGAGCTCCTTCTCTACAAGAATTGAATTATTCCCACACCTTTACCTTCTTCGTTGGTCTTGATCCTTTTGATGGAACACTTTATCCAAATACAAGTAGTGCTGCAAGGGCTATTGGTATAGAAGCTTTAAGGCAGGAACAGTCCACCAATATAAGTATAGGTTTCACTACCCGTCTATTCAACAAAATAGACCTAACAGTAGACGCCTATAAAATTGATATTAAAGACCGCATCTTCGAAACCGATAATTTTGATGCTAGCGAAGCGCCTGTATTGGCTCCGATTATTGGTTCCGGATTGGCTAGTTTTAGAATTAATGGTGGAGATATAAGCACCAAGGGTGTTGAGATAGTGGCCAACTACAGAGAAAAAGTAGGTGAAGGAATGTTGGGCCTAACACTTTCAGGTGTATTACGTGAAAACACTTTTGAAGGAGCAAGTGTTCCAGATTTAAATACGCTTTTGACCGATGAGGAATTGGAAACGAAATACGTAAATAGGTCTTCTATAGGTCAATTCGAATCAGGTACTCCAAACACCACCTTTATTGGTTCTGGAACCTATTCTTGGGGTAAATGGTCAGGTATGCTAAAAGGGTCCTATTTTGGAGAAGTAACTTCTTTGGACAATACTTTCCGCACCCTTAATGATGGTTCTGAAGGATATTCCGATCAAACCTTCTCTGCTCAATTTGTTACCGATATTGGAATTACCCACAACTTTACAGATAAGCTTGCATTGACTGTAGGGGGCAATAACATCTTTAATAAATACCCAGATATTCTAAGAGCTGAAGAAAGAGGGTTTTACCTCTACTCGAACTATCAGCAAGGTTCTAACGGAGCATATTATTTCGCTAGGCTAACTTTTGGATTCTAATCTGTTAACGCTATAAAAAATAAAAGATATGACACATACATCTATAAAAATTATTAGTTTGATATTTCTTGTTTTCTTCACTGCTTCCTGTGAGCAAGAAATGCCAGAAGCTGCATTAGAGGTCGCCGAAGGCGGAGGTACTTTACGAAATTACACTGCCTATACCATAGATGCTGCCGACCCCAGTGGTTCCAATGTTTATGGGCGCGTGGTTTTTTGGAAAGGCACACTAGACAGAACTCTTGTTCAGGTTTCACTTTACAATACCATTGATGGCCAACAACATCCTGCACTCATTTTAGAAGGTGCTACAGGAGTGGAAACCACAACCCTACTAACACTTGATACTGTCTCCGGAGATACGGGTGAATTAAATGACAACAAGTTTTACGTCATTGGTGACACCTCCTTTTATGATGGACTTTTAAATCTGGATGCACACATCAACATATACCTAAGCGAAACGGATAATACCATAGTCGCTTCCGGAAATATAGGTGCAAATGCAGACCCAGTTGAAAGTAACTAAAAAATTAAACTCAACAACTTAAATACAATAACATTATGAAAACATTAGACAGAAGAGCATGGTTAAAACGAGGTGCTTTAACAGCCGCTGGCGCCATGGTAATGCCTCATTTAAGTTTTGGAATCTCTGAGATGCCCAAAGCGCCTTTGACACTTGATGCCCAGGGCAATGCTATTTACACTCCGTTTTTTAAGGAATTTTTACCGGACTACAGTCGTGAAATGCCAGTATTGGAGGCTAAATTGAATGCTAACGAAAATCCATACGGTCCATCTCCAAAGGCAATTACCGCCTTACAGAAAGTGGCATTTAAAGGCAATAGATATGCTTGGTACGAGCTTTTTGACCTAATGGGAAAAATAGCCAAGGAAGAAGGTGTGGATATCAAGAACATCATGATGGGACCTGGATCATCCGATCTATTGGAAAAAACAGCCATGGTCCTTTTTGCCAACGGTGGCAATGTAGTTTCCGCAGATCCTACTTATATGTCATTGATTCGCGTTGCAGAGGCCACAGGGGCTTCATGGAAGGCCGTTCCCTGTATGGCTGATTGGTCCCATGACCTAAAAGCCATGGAAGCTGCCATAGACGCAGATACAAAATTGGTTTACATCTGTAATCCCAACAATCCTACAGGAGCAATGACGGATAGTAAAGAATTGATAGATTTCTGTTCCAGGGTTTCCGAAAAAGTCCCTGTATTTGTTGATGAGGCCTATATGGGCTTTTTAGAGGATGCTGACAAGAATAGTATGGTGTCTTTAATAAATGAGGGCAAAGACGTAATAATTGCCCGTACATTCTCAAAAATACACGGTATGGCCGGCCTTAGGGTAGGATATATAGTGGCGCAAGAATCGACTCTAGCCAAACTTGAGAAAGTTACCCGTGGTGGTATGGGCATTGCTTACACCTCCATTTTTGCAGCCATTGCCAGTATGGATGATGTAGCCTTTCAGGACAAATCCAGAAAGCTCAACGCTGAATGTCGAGAATATGTCTACCAAAGCTTGGATAAAATGGGCTTTGAGTACATTCCATCATACACGAGCTTCATAATCTTCCCCATAGAAATGGAAGGAAAAGCTTTTCTTGAAAAAATGACAGCCCAGAAAGTAGGTGTTCGCGCCTTCGAGATTATGGGCAAGAACTGGTGCCGTGTAAGTATGGGCACCATGGACGAGATGAAGCTATTTACAAAAGCCCTCGAAAAAGTATTGGTTTAAGTTGAGTTTGCCTACAAGTTGGATCTATAGGAACGTTGTCTCGATGTTTCAATGATCCAACTTTTGTTGGGTTTTTTATTACCGGAACCTCCGAACGGAATAGTGAATTATTAAGAACTTATAATATGAATTATGCCTTACAAAAAACATTAGAACTCCTACTGATCATAGGTCTAGGTTTATTACTACAAAAAAAGGTAGCTAAGGAAGACCTTAAAGGGATAAAGACCTTGATATTGAGCGTAGCATTGCCAGCTACGATTTTTGTAGCACTACTAAAAATTGAACTGAAAGGGTCATTATTGATTTTTCCCCTTATGGCTTTGGTATTTAATTTTATAATGGCCATAGCCACCAAGTTCTTATTGGCATCGTCACTACCTAAGAATGAAGGAGCAAAAAAAAGAACATTGACAATGCTCCTCCCCTCTTTGGCTCCAGGACTCTCCTGTTTTCCATTTATCATAGTCTACTTGGGCGATGAATATTTGGCTCTGGCCGCATTGGCAGATGTTGGGAATAAAATCTTTGTCCTTATTCTATTGTATATGTTAGGGATGCACTGGTATCATGCCAGGGCAGTCAAAGATCTGGTTGCAACTACTTCGAGCAAGTTAAAAGGCCTGTTCCTTTCCATGCTCAACGAACCTATTAACCTGGTTATAATAGTAGCCATGGTATTATTGGGATTTGGACTAACCCTTAGCTCCTTTCCGGAGTTCTTGGAGAATACCATAGTTAAAATGAGTTTAATAATGACACCATTAGTGCTCTTATTTATTGGTATGGCGGTACGTATAAAATTTAGTGAATTTGGCTTTATTTTTTCCCTTTTGGTTAAGCGCGCTGGTATTACATTTTTACTATCGGCCTTTTTTGTTTTCTTGTTTCCCGCCTTAGGGACCTCCATGATTTTATTTATTGTGGTATTCCCTCAGAGTGCCTGTAGTTTCTGGCCGTTTGCGCATATGAGTGCAGTAAATACGATGGAAGAAAAAGACGAACAAACAAAACCCACCTTCGATGTTAATTTTGCAGTTAATATTTTAGCCTGTTCAATGCCGTTTTCTACAATATTGATTATCAGTATTTTCTCTTTCAGTGAGTTTTTCGTGAACCCAGTAGTGCTAGTGGTTACAGGAATTATTATGGTGGCAGTCACCTACATTCCTTATTTGATCACTAAATTGAAAAGAAGCGATAAATCTGGGGAAGTTGTTAATTACAATACATTCTTTGGAATTAATACCAATGAACATTCATCGGAAAATCATTAATGGTTTACCAAAAAATATAAAGGCCCCTGAAAGTATTTCAGGGACCTTTTACTATTATTTAATTGCACCAGCTTACAGGATACTTCCCTTTTTACTGACTTCCAAAGGAATACGATATATCACTCCCTGCTCGAAAGTTCCTTTTGAAACTTTCTGAAAATCGATACAGCTACGGATATAGGTTGCCAATTCTTCATTTTCTGTTTTAACAGAAAGAATTCGCAAATAATCACCATTATCCAATGCGATCCGTACTTCTGCCGAAGAGCCGCGAATCTCATCCGGAATCGTTTTTTCGCTCAACATTTTAAATATCTGTGTAGTAACCGCCTTTGCTGATTTTGTTTCTCCCTTTTGGGGATCGGTGGCAAAGACTTGAACCACATTCAATAACATTGCAGCCATCAAAATAAATACTGACTTTTTCATATTAATAAAGGTTTTTTGACTTGTTTTTTTGATTAATCCTTATCAAACTTATTAAATATATCGTAATATATATGGCTAAAATTATAGATTTAATAAATTTTAACATTGCAAAGTAAGAATATGCAAATAATCGGCAAAAACCTATCCAATCGTCAGTTTTTTTGGCCCTTGAGGGGTATGAAACCTAACATATTGTAAGAGAATTTGAAAAAAGTTACGCTTCATGGTAAAGATTGAAATACTGCCGCATAGTGTACTTGGACTATTTGAACATAGCCTTAAAGGTTATCTTAATTTATCTTGTGACAACCACAAATTGAATCAATAAAAAATTACTATTATTTATTCCGCTCATTAAAGTCAAAGTGTGCTCAATTCATAAACTTATTAACCCAATCGATTAAAACGACCTTTGTACGCCTATACATAAAATATAATTTTTGTAATTTTAAGTTATCATTTTATGGGGTGCTATTGTTAATATGATGGCTGAGAATATACCCAATGGACTGGTTAAGTAATTTTAGCCAAGGAATGGAATGATAGCAAAGGGAACTAGAAATGTGTAACATCATTTTTGTTCCCTTTGTACTTATTATTAAAATTCAACAATAGTTTATGAAAAAAAATAATATTGAATAATGCAATCCAATAAACTAGAAGTACAAAGAGTTAAATGGGAGGCACACTTCTGAATACTTATTGAGTTAATATCTTTTGGAAACAGTGCATACTGTGAAAAAACTTCGAACTATCTTCATCCAATATTTTAAAATTTATGTTGTGATGATGATTTTTTTGTTCCTCAAAAAAGTAAGAAAGAACCAAAGAATTTAGTTAAAAGAACTGCTAACATTATAATACCTTGGAATCAGGTAATGGCATCTCCCCGTTCCATTGCTTTTCCAGTAGCAGCAACTAAAAACAGGCTGTTTCAGACTTTAAATTTATAAAGCAAAAAACAATCAGTAATTTAGTAAAACTACGGTAAGGCGGGTTCCTATCCCTAGTGTAAATATTATAAGAACAAAACTCTAAATAGAACAGGATTTTTGGGAAGAAGCAGATTAGAGAATCGGAATCACCTTCTCTCATTTCAACAAGTGAAATATATTTAAAAAAAAGATCTTTTGGAACCAACAACATTATGAAAGCCATTAAAATTTATTTAGCCGATGATGATAGCGAGGACAGAATCCTATTTATGGAGGCATTATCTGAAATACCTCTAAAAACTGAAGTCACACAATTTGAGAATGGTATAGACTTGATGGATGATCTTTTTTCAAATAAACCATTACCGGATGCCATATTTCTGGACCTTCGTATGCCACTTATGGATGGATTTGAATGTTTGACCGATATTCGTAGTTTCAAACAATTTTCAAATATCAAAGTCATAGTGTATTCTTCTTCCTTTCATCAAAGGGAAGTAAATCAACTTAAAGAAGATGGTGCCAATCAATATTTACAAAAGCCCAATAGCTTCGGTCAACTCAAAAATTTGCTATTTCAATCTATTGAACCATTGCAGGAAGAGGGGGAGACTAAATCAACTGACTAGTATTTAGAATTCGTTCAAATTAATTGTGGATTTAGACCAATTGAATGCCAAAGCACATTTTTTTTAGACACAACCCTTGAGACAAACGATCATCCTCCCAAAATTAAACTAGCAAAAGCCATTTTATCCAAGCTGATTTTACTTGTAGAATGAGACCTCTGAAAATAGTTTAGATGTTACCATATTGGACTTAATATGAATAGGTAGTGATTAAAGCTTCGCGATAAAGTTAATTTTATTTGCGATTGACACTTTAATATACTGAATAAACTACTAATTTAATCCCTGATTTAATTTTTAACTTCAAAAAATATATAAGGAAAAATTGAGCAGATTACTTGTCCCTTTTTATTTGGGTTAGGACTAAGGGCTTTTTAGGCGTGCAATAAGGACTGATAAATTCCAACGATTTTATTATTTTAGATGGTTTGGGAAAAATCTAAATCCATTTATCAAAGAAGTTTTGTGTTCTTATAATATTTGCTAATAATGAAAAAAAACAAACCTTATATCTTGCTCGCCGATGATGATCCGGACGATTGTACTTTTTTTATGGATGCCCTTGAAGACCTTTCCCTGGATGTAAACTTGACCATTGTGAACGACGGTATTGAGCTCATGCATTATTTATCCACTCGTCCGGAATTTCTACCAGATGTAGTTTTTCTTGATCTTAATATGCCGCGGAAGTCCGGTTTTGAATGCTTAACCGATATTAGGCAAATAAAGGAATTTGAATTGCTCCCGATTGTAATTTTTTCAACCTCCCAAGATACTGAAGTTGTTAATTTACTGTATTCCAAAGGCGCCAATTTTTACGTACGAAAGCCAGGGGAGTTTTCCAATTTAAAAAAGGTTATTTCCAAAGCCATAACACTCATTATACGAAGTCCCAAGGCCCAAGCGACACAGGACAACTTTGTTTTACAACCTTAATTGCCATATGAACAAGAAGAACGAAGAATTATATTTCCTGCAAGGTGGCGGAGAGATGGGCAAACTTATACGCGCCAAGGACTGGAGCAAGAGCCCATTGGGCCACCCTAATAATTGGCCGCCGAGTTTACGTACAATGGTTGCTGTAATGCTCGATAATCCTTTTGGAATGTATATAGCCTGGGGGAAGGAATACACACAAATCTACAATGATGGTTATAGGCCCATTCTTGGGTCCACCAAGCATCCCAAGGCATTGGGAATTAGCACAAAGGAAACCTTTTCAGAAATATGGCATATAATTGGATCCATGTTCGATGGGGTTATGGACGGTATTCCGGTCGGTTTCCCGGACTTTTTACTTCCACTTAATAGAAACGGCTATGTGGAGAATTGCTATTTTGATTTTGCATATAGTCCTATAAGAATGGAAAACGGTGAAGTTGGAGGGGTCCTGGTCACCGTAATTGAAACCACTAACAAAAAGAAGGCAGAAGATGATTTAAAGGAAAGTAAATACCAATTGGAGTTTGCCATCGATGCTACGGATTTGGCAACATGGGAAATTGATCCATCCACTAAAAAATTTACTGGAGATAATCGACTGAAGGATTGGCACGGTTTACCGCATGATTCTGAATTTGACCTTGAAACCGGAATTAATGTAGTTTTTGAAAAAGATAGGGCCCGATTGTCTGATGCAATCGACGAAGCGTTGAATTATGATTCGGGAGGCCAGTTCAATATAGAATATGGAATTGTAAATCCCAATACCGCACAACTTCGAATTGTCCGAGCCAAGGGGAAAGTAGCCTTTGACGCACATAAGGTTCCCATTAAATTTACCGGTACTCTACAAAACATTACGGAAGAAGTCGTGGCCAATCGTAAAAAGGAAGAAAATGAACGTAACCTGCGCTTGATGATTTTACAGGCGCCCGTCGCCATTGCCATTCTTCGCGGCGAAGATTATATTATCGAGATTGCCAACACAAAAACCTTGGAATTATTTGGAAGGCAAGAGGAAGAAATTCTGGGCCAACCGGTGTTTGAAGCAATACCGGAGCTAATGGGACAGGGCCTTAAGGATTTTCTTGATAGTGTTATGGTTACCGGTAATCGCTTTGAAATTGATGAATACCCAATTGAAATTAATAAAAAAGATGTTTTAGAAACAGTCTACCTTAATTTTTCCTATGAACCGCTCTACGATTCGGAAGGAAGAATCAATGGAATTATGGCCATTGGTTATGACATTACCCATCAAGTTTTAGCCCGGCAAAAAATAGAAAAAAGTGAACAGGAAATACGTGCTTTAGTGGAGAGCGCACCATTTCCAATCGCAGTTTATGCAGGTAAGGAAATGCGTATTTCCCTGGCCAATCAATCCATAAAGGACGTTTGGGGAAAAGGAAATGAGGTTGAAGGGAAATTATATACCGAAATACTGCCTGAACTGGAAAGTCAAGCAATTTTCCAGCAAGTACTGGGCGTTTATAATACGGGAATACCTTTTCATGCAAAAAATCAGAGGGTCGATCTGAATATTGATGGAAATTTAAAACCGCATTACTTTAATTACAGCTTTACACCTGTTTTTGAAAACGATGGCAGTGTTTATGGCGTAATGAATACTGCGGCAGAAGTTACTGAACTGAATGAAGCAAAAAGGAAAGTTGAGGAAAGTGAAAAAAGATTCCGTGATTCAGTACATCAGGCCCCTTTGGGAATTGCCATTTTCCGGGGTCCTGAGTTTATAGTGGAATTAGCTAATAGCGCCTATTTGATGATCGTGGATAGAAAATCTGATGATTTTTTGGGACAACCCCTATTTGAGGTACTTCCCGAAGTAAAAGAAGCTGTGGCCCCATTGTTCAAGGAGGTTGTTGAGACTGGAATACCCTTTTATGGCAATGAATTTTCAGTTGTCCTTAATCGTTTTGGAAAACAGGATTTGGGATACTATAATTTTGTTTATCATCCGTTGAAAGAGGAAACCGGAGAAATTTCAGGAATTATGGTTATAGCCACTGAAGTTACGAAAACGGTTAATGCGAAAAAGTTTCTGGAAGAAAGTGAAAAGCACTTCCGCCATATGGTAATGCAGTCGCCAATTCCTATGACCATATTAAGAGGTAAAGACTTCATCATAGAAAGTGCCAATAAAGTAATGATGGAAAAAATCTGGCGTAAAAAAGAAGTGGACGTTATTGGACATTCAATTTTAGAGGTTTTTCCCGAATTAAATAATCAAAAATATCCTGAACTCCTAAATAAGGTCTTTACAAATGGGATAACCCACAGCGAAAAGGAATCCTTAGCCTATGTAAACGGTGATGATGGTACAAGAAAGTTTTACCTGGATTTCGAGTACTCTCCTTTGTTGGACGGTGAAGGTAAAGTCTCCGGCCTAATGATTACAGTAAGCGATGTTACGGACAAAGTATTGGCCAGACAAAAAGTGGAGGCGAACGAAGAAAAACTGAATATTGTAATTAATGCCAGTGAACTTGGTATCTGGGAATTTGATCTTAAAACCGAGGAGAGTGTAACCTCTGACCGATGCTTGGAAATTTTAGGAGTCCCTAATGGACGGGAATTGGATTACAAACAGCTAATTTCCTGTTTTCATCCCCATGATCAGGAGGCAAGAAAGGAAGCTATTAAGAAATCCTTTAAATCTGGACACCTTTATTATGAGGCCAGAACGGTCTGGAAAGATAAGTCTGTACATTGGGTAGAAGCTAAAGGAAAAGTGTTTTATGATACTGACAAAAAAGCAGAAAGGTTGGTTGGTACCATCCGCGACATTACCGAACAAAAAATGTTCGCTACTGAACTCGAAAAACAGGTAAAGGAGAGAACTAGGGAACTTAATAAAAAGAACATTGATCTTAAAAAGGTTAATAAAGAACTGGAAGCGTTTGCCTATATTTCAAGCCACGATCTTCAAGAACCTTTACGTAAAATACAAACGTTCACCTCGCAAATAATGGAGAAGGAAATTGATAACTTATCGGAAACCGGTAGGAATAAATTTCTGAGGATGCAAAATTCCGCCAATAGGATGCAAACTCTTATTCAAGACCTCTTGGTTTATTCCCGAACGGATGTGCAAGAACGAATATTCAAAAAAACTAAACTTTCGGAAATAATCGAAGAAGTTAGGGATGATCTAAAAGAAGAGCTGCAACAAAAAAATGTCGACATAGAGATAGGAAAAACAAATGAGGTTAACGTCATACCTTTTCAATTTAGACAAGTAATGTTCAATTTGATAGGCAACGCCATCAAATTTTCTAAAAATGAAAGAATACTCAAAATCAGAATCAATAGTAAAATTGCCACTGGAGCTTTTTTCAACAATTATAAATTAATATCTGATAAAAATTATTGTAAAATAACCGTGTCGGACAATGGCATTGGTTTCGACCAGGAGTATGGTGAGAAAATATTCGAAGTATTTCAACGGTTACACGGGAAAAACGACTATAATGGCACAGGTATCGGATTGGCAATTGTTAAAAAAATCATTGAAAATCATGGCGGATTTATCTTTGCTGAAGGTGAAGAGAATAAGGGTGCAACGTTTACAATTTTCATCCCTGCCGAATAACCACTTTTATTAAAAATGGAGTATTAATTTAATGCAGTATCAAGATATTACATTTCCAGAAATAGTTGAACCATCGAATTGAAGACCCTAAATAGTTATTAGTCCTTGGCCATAGTTTTATAGTATTCAGAATTACCCCAAGGCGTATTCAAGGGCTTAAATCCGAATACAGAGTAATTCAAATACGCCAAGTAGTTGCTAGATGGGATGCCCTAGATTCATTTTATTAAATTATCCTCCTATGATCTCACCTCCATTTATATGTAAAACTTGACCGGTCATATAACTACTGTCCTGACAAGCCAGAAAAACATAGGCAGGTCCCAGTTCGGAAGGCTGCCCAGGGCGGCCCAAAGGAACATCCTTACCGAAATCTTCCAAATCTTTACCTCTAAATGTTGCTGGTATCAAAGGCGTCCAAATCGGCCCCGGAGCCACTGCGTTTACGCGAATTCCCTTCTTGGCCAAGTTTCCTGAAAGACTTCTGGTAAATGCTACGATGGCCCCTTTAGTACTAGCATAATCTATTAAATGTTCGGAACCCCGATAAGCGGTTACGGAAGTAGTGTTTATAATAACATCATCCATTTCAAGATATGCTATTGCCGCTCGAGTAATATAGAAAAACGAGTATATGTTGGTCTCAAAAGTAATATGCATATTTTTTGAGGTTATATTCTCCAAGTTATCGGCCGGAAACTGCATAGCCGCATTATTGACCACAATATTCAATTTTCCAAATTTCTTTACGGTCTCTTCAACAGCTTTTTTACAGAAGGCCTCTTCCCTTACATTACCCTTGATCAACAGACAGGCTCTTCCTTCTCCCTCAACTGCCCGCCACGTATCTTCAGCATCTTTGGTCTCATCCAAATATACGATGGCCACATCAGCCCCCTCACGCGCAAAATGTATGGCCGCGCTTTTTCCAATTCCACTGTCCCCGCCTGTAATTAAGGCTACCTTTCCTTTTAATTTCCCACTACCTACATAGTTGTCCCTGATGGTTCTGGGTAATTTGTCCATTAAGTGTTGCCTTCCTGGCTGTTCCGTTTGTTTTTCTTCCTTTTTCATAATACTTAAAGAAATAACATTACCAACTCTTTGATTATACAAAGGGAATATATCTTATAAAAAAGTATTGATGCAATCCGGAATTTGTTTGGCTCAATAAACTCTTAATTAGCCATAGATCAACACCAACAAATTATTTGATTTAAAACAGACCAATGAACAATTGCAGCGGTTCGTAAATGTTGCGCGTCTTGACTTTCAGTAAACACTACGTATAATATTGACCTATTCGGACTGCTTGCGCAGCAAGGAGGAAAATATATTAAATACTGAAATGGACACATATCTTAAAAGCATCCCGGCCCAATTTTTATTTGTTGTGTTGGTTCTTTTGTAAGTCGTTATTCATACTATACAATTGCATTAATAAATTACCTGAAAAAGGTAATTTAAAATTGGGACCTTACTTAATTTTATCCTCATAAAAGTGGTGTCATGTGTACATGCACTGACACTACTTTGTCTTATAGCAGTTTAAAACGATGTATAATTTAAAACACACATTATGAAAATTAAATTAATAATTTCAATGGCACTATTTTTTGTAGCCGTTGGGGCATTTGCACAAAGCAAAGATGACCAACGCGTAATCGCAGACGCTGAAAAAGCAAAAGTGAAATTTCAAAAAGCCGACTATGGGCTGGATCGTTTTTTTAACGATGCAGCAGGCTATGTAATTTTTCCGAATATTGGGGAAGGAGCTCTAATCGTTGGGGGAGCCTCTGGAAATGGAGTTCTTTATGAAAATGGAAAAGTGGTGGGAATGGCCAATCTAAAAAAACTGGATGTTGGCCTACAAGTCGGTGGCCAGGCACTTACCGAAGTTATCTTTTTTGAGACCACAGATGCACTGAACGAATTTAAAGAGGGAGAGTTTGAACTATCGGCTGAGGCTACTGTAGTGGCCTTAGATAAAGGCGTTGCAAAGAATGCCAATTATAACGATGGTGTTGTGGTATTTGCAAAACCAAAAAAAGGGTTAATGGCCGACATTTCTATCGGAAGCCAAAAATTCGGTTATACACCTATGCAGAAAATGGAGCAATAGGAGCAGTTTATTGACTTTTAAACACAGACCGTCTCAATAATATTGGGATGGTCTTTTAATTTTAGGATCTTCATTGGAAAATCTCGCTAAACCTTCTCTCCACCTGTTTCGTTATATGCTCAGGATAATCCGATACAGGCTACTGCCTGTACGTCTTTTTTTTTCTTGCTTAACCACCTAGCGCTGACAACTATAAAATAAAATTGAGGCTCCGTAAAGGATTACCTCACTGCGCTCGGTGAACCTGTATTGGGACCGGTGCTCAAGATAATCCGATACAGGCTAGCGCCTTTCCGTCTTTTTTGTTTTCCCTTGCTTAAATACCTGTCGGAACTACACAGTGGAAAACAAAAAATCCGATCACAAATGTGATCGGATTTTCTTGGTCGGGGTGGCAGACCTAACTACCAGAACCCAAAACACTGTATTACAGTTATTTATAAAATTTTATTTCGTTTTGTACACCTATTTGTACACTCAAAACCAAATAAGAACTCTAAAGATATCATTTGCTGTTCTTTAGTGTTATAAAGGTACAAATATTATTTTTTTATAATAATTAAAAAGGAGCAGAAACCAGATGTCCTATATTGCTATTGGAATTAAATAGTCTATTTATTTCCAGAACTTCGTCTCTAGTATTTTCTTTATACCCTTGAATTTTTATATCCTTCTCCTTACTTTTCTCTTTATTAAATTCAATTTGAGATAAGGTATCAAATTCATATTCGATAATGGCTACAGAAGCATCTAGGCCAATATCTTTATTAATTTGGATAGCTTCTTCCTTTCTTTGATTAATTATTTCATCTAATTCGTCCTTCTCTAAAGTTTTATCAATTCCATAGGCATCTGTCATATAAGCATTAGAAAGTTTCTCCCAAGATTCATTAATGTTTTCCTGGATTTCATTATAATAATCATAATTAGATGTTTTTGAATCAATAATAAAATCACTATAAATAGAATTCTCTTTAACTAGACTTGAGAAACTTTTTATTTGATAATGAGAAATAACATCTTTTGAAAGAATTTTGATTAATTCGGGTAAATTATTTATCTGCTGAACTAAATTATTCTGAGCTATAAATTTTAAAATTTCAGTTAGATTGTCGCGATCATCCCAACTTAAATAGCTTATATCTAGATCATTTATTCCCCTTAATAATTCTGCTTCAATTTCATCTTTGTTAAATAATCGAATAAGGATAGATATTATATTAAGATTAGAATCACTATTATACCCTTTTAAAAATTTTCTCCTTTCTTCAAAAATATCGTATAATTTTTTTCTATTGTTTTTATGGGAAAAGTCTATTCTTTTTTCTTCTGTAACTATTGTAGTCGCTATTCTGTATTTGAATTGTTCAAAAAACACAGATGATTTAAGTAGTTGCAAATATTCTTCATTAGAATTTTTAAAATATGCATAAAGAAAGTCATCTATAGATGGATTAAAAAAGCTATATCTTATATTATTTTTTTCAATAATTCTAATAATAAAAGCACCTACTAATTCTTTTAAAGCAAAATTATATTCATTCCCATTCCTTTGATAATTATTATTAACAACTTCATGGTTTATTCTACTATTAAAAGCTTCTTTTAGTCTTTCATCTGTGACATAATAAATTCCACCACTTAATGAATACATCGTTAATAACAACAATCTAGAAATTTGTGAAATCTGAACATTAAAAGGTTTTTCCCATATTTTTTTTGGATCATTTAATACATCTAATACAAATTTTTCTGAATAATCAGAATCAACTATATTGCTTTTTTTAGTGATGTCTTGAATAACTCTAGGATTATAGTATCGATGTTTAATAACTTTCCAATGAAAATCATTATGAAAAAAAATAGCCTTTTGTTCATCCTCTATATCTGATAGATAAATGTGATTATATAAAATCTGTGCCTTATCCCAATTTGTGTAGTTTTCAATTCTGACTTCATAATTTGAAATATCAATGTTAGAATTTTCAATTTTATCAGAAATATTTTTTGCCTGATTTAAAATTGTTGTGCGACAAGTTAATATTAATCTTTTATGGTTATCATCTCTTACTCTTTCAATAAAATTCACAATTGCGGAGTCGGCATTCCTTGAACTATATAAATCCAAAGTAATTGCTCCTAGAAAGTCATCAAAATAAAATATTTGTTTTTTTTCAGGAGAAAAAGCTTCCTCTGCTTCAGTAATTTCTCTAACATATACTAATTCAAAATCCTCGGCTAAAAATTGATAAGTCAGCATATTAGCTAAAGTTGATTTACCAATACCTGGAGCTCCTGTTATTAAAATAAAATGATTGTCATTTAGTACATTAACGGCTTCATTGTGTGTTTTATTTGGGACATATACAGTAATTTCTTTTACTATTTTTTCTTTATAAAATTCAGATCTACCTTTAACTCCATTTTTAATTATTTTCTTGATTATATCAATAGATGATAGCCAGAGTTTAAAATGTCTTTCTTGAATTTCAGGATAATCATCTAACCATTTATTTAGGTCCTCTTTGCCTATAACATCTGATATAGAGTGAATGTAAGGATTGAAAATGTTTTTAAGATCTTCCTTGTCTTGCGGGGATAATGGTAATGAAGTACAGAATATGTATCTTTTAGGTTTTAATGAAACCACTTTTTGAGTTTCATTATTTTTTAGATCTAACTTTAATTTTGATATTCCTGAACGTAAGTAGTGTTTAACCTGCACCACGATCTCGTTTTCATCATTTACTGTAGAATATCTCAAATCAATGCCTTTGTCTGGACCTGGTTTGAATGACTGAAAATTTACACATAGCTCTTTTGATAGCAAATCTCTTGTCAATTCTTCTAAGTCTCTATCGTTTAAGGTTGAAAAATCGTAATTGGCCATTATGATTAATTTTGATGCATCTTCAAATTAATTCTTTTTTGTGACAACCCATAATTTTTGAATTTATATCTCATAAATGCTGAAGCCATATCTTCGTGGGTAGAAATTACTAATTGGTTTGAATAAAATTCATTTCTTAATAATTCGATAAACCCAACTATATTGATCTCATCCATTGTTTGAACAGGATCATCAATTAAAATAATCTTGTTTTGAGAATACTTCTTGTGTAGAGCAAGAGTAAAGGAAATAATTAATGCAGAAAGCTGACCCGAACTCATTGAAAAAATAGCATCAAATGTTTTAGTAGGATTGGTTTGGA
>NZ_JACLHY010000011.1 GCF_014397245.1 Arenibacter arenosicollis
GTATCCATGTCCTCATCTGAATCCAAGGGGAAGGCATCCGATGTATCAGGGGTGCCGTCGTTATCATCATCGGTATCGGTGTTGTTGCCCACACCATCGCTGTCCGTATCCATGTCCTCATCTGAATCCAAGGGGAAGGCATCCGATGTATCAGGGGTGCCGTCGTTATCATCATCGGTATCGGTGTTGTTGCCCACACCATCGCTGTCCGTATCCATGTCCTCATCTGAATCCAAGGGGAAGGCATCCGATGTATCCGGGATGCCGTCGTTATCGTCATCGGTATCGGCGTTGTTGCCCACTCCATCGCTGTCCGTATCCATGTCCTCATTTGCATCCAAGGGGAAGGCATCCGATGTATCCGGGGTGCCGTCGTTATCGTCATCTTGATCCTGGTAGTTTGGCAGGCCATCATTATCACTATCTTGGTAACTTTGTGGGTCGGAACAAGTGTTGTTTGTTCTAGAAGTAAAACCTTTACGCGTTTTTTGCTTCTGAAACTGCTGGCATATTTCCTCTGCAGTCATTTCACTGCTATCTTGAGAATGAGCATTGGAAATAAAAAGTAAAAACAATAAGGCTATTAAATATTTTGATTTACATTTCATAGATTATCACAATGTTAAGAAAAGCCATTTTTATTTTTCTAAAGATTATAACTAAATGAAGCAGTTTCACAATAGCATTCCATTGTAAATCCACCAACCATCAAGATAGTTTAATCGATAAACAGCAAAATAAATTAGTCGTTTAAATAGGGAATAAGATTGACAGTCCGCTTGGTTTAAAAAAGGGTTATTTTTGAAAAAATTTTAACAAGAGCTAAAATATGGTAATTACGCTGTGATTTCTATCATAATTAGACTAAAGGACGATATCAGTGCTGAACTACTACCTAGAATTATGTTGTTTTAAATTTTATGTTAATACCTGAAAAAAATTGAAGAGGATGATGATGTACAAAATGTCTATCACACCATGCAGGAATAATAATTTCCTATAATACCATAAATAAAAAGAGGCCCGATCATGGGCCTCTTTTTATTTATATGTTTCAGTTCTTTCTGCTTTAATACAATTCCAACATTTGGAAATATACGTCTTTAGTGCAATTCTTCGTCCTCTTTTATTAGTAGGGATTTGTTCAAATTAAGAAAAACCGTGCTGTCATCTTCCGATGGGGATACCGAATCAACAAAATTGTTCTGTTGGTTTCCAGACTCTACAATTGGATTACCATACCACATCTTTCCATTGTTCACAAAAATATTATTCGTAATAGTAGTTTTGGAATCATGTTTAAAACCTCCACCAGTATTAAGAATGGTCCCAGTATTTCCCTGAAATAGGTTCCCGTCAAAAAGGGTATTATTAACCCCCAGCGTATCCTCGCCCCACGATGGAGTATCGCCAATCTTACTTGAAAATGTAAAAAGTAGGCGGCCTGTATTGTTTACAAAGGTAGAGTTTAAAACCTGGTAGCGGTTTACTCCTCTAAAACTGGCAATTTGACCATAATTCCTAATAAAGTTACATTTGTTAATTTTTACATAGCGCTCCGTTGAAAAGATTAAGTCCCGATTGTAACTAAATGTAGATTCCGTTACTGTAATTCTGTTGGTATAGTCACTTTCATTATCTGATGTAAAATTTGGAGTAGATCCCCAATAGCTCCTAAAAAGAGTAGCTGTATTGTTTTTGAAAATTGAATTGGAGATAGTAATGGTTGAATTGTCTCCTTTGGACCAAAACGCAGTTTGATTGGAAATCCCAGTAACCACTATTTCAGTAGCTATTACAGATGATCCGGAAACATCAAAAATAGTCCCGTTGTTGTAATTGTTGGCAGAATCAGTAAAGGTAATTCCAGAAATATCCAAGGTAAATCCAGATTCAATTACAAACATTCGGTATTCACCAGCACCGGAAATAGTAATATTATCCGCCCCGGACCCCCTAATAACCATATTACTAGTAACATTCGGCAAGTTTGAGGTAAGGCTAATGGTACCTTTTAACGCAGTATCAAAAATAATTTCATTGATTTTGGTATCGGCATTGGCGGTAATTATTGCACGGCGTAAAGTTCCTTCATTATTATCATCGGCAAGGGAAGATACTCTTATTTCCCCCTGTGCATAGGATACTGAAAAACAGATGACTGCAATGAGAAAATATATTATTTGAATTCTTTTCATTCTCGATGGAATTTATACTCTAGTTGCTGATTTATAAATCGTTTTTCCTTGTTATAAATAGACTTATACTTTGTTCATTCATAACGTATTGAGATCAAAATTAGTATTTCAACCATTGTAAAGTATTTATTATGACACCAAAGATGTGAAAGTGTTAAATTTTGTTGTGAACTAGACTATAAGTAAAGTCTTGACTATTTTGATTCTTGCCAAATCCATACCAAAAATAGGTTTTGGCCTATTAACTGATTAATAGTATTGGTCTATTCTGGAATATCATATTAGGAAATATTTTTATTAAGACCCTTCTAACGCATATACGGAAATGGAAAAAAAGAGGAATCCCGTTCATAAAAATTTTGAATTAAAAAATAGGGCTAATGCCTATGCAATAGCCCTATTTTTTTTTTAATCGCTCACAACTTCTTTAAAAAAGGAACCTCAACAAAAATTCGTTGGTGTTTTTGGCACTTGCCAGTTCACTTCGGGTACTTATCTCATAGGCATAGCCCAAAAGCAATCTTTTTTTGATGCTGAAATTCACCAGTCCGGCAAATGCCCCATCTGTCCTGTAACTGCCTCCTAATTCAAAAATGTTGTCAAAGGATAGCATAGCGTTGAAATCTACGGAAATTGGTGCACCGCTTACATAACGTCCCATGGCGGATGGCCTGAGCATTAGGTTGGTGATGGGATTCAACATTAGCTCATACCCCGCCGTGGCGTAGACATGTGGCTTGGCCAAAGCTGCCGTTGCCACTCCGTTGTCGTTATCTGCACGGTCCGTAGACAGGAGACGTGGAACCGCCAAAGAAGCATACCACTTACCGTTTTTCAACAAGGCCCCTACCCCAACATTGGGATTAAAGCGGGATATAGAGGAGATACTGGGGTCCGAATTTACGTTATAGGTCTCCAGGCCCGAGGTGTTAACGCTGTAGGTGTTACCACCTGCCTTTAATCCAAGGTATAGCTCCGTTCCTTGGGACAACTGTAGTCTATACGAAAAATCGATTCCCGTAAAGGTCTGACTCTCCACAAAGGTATTACTGTTGTAAATGGATATGCCGATCCCCAACTTTTTGCCCAAGGTGGTCCCGAAGGATACCGCCTCTGCACTGGGGGCATCCTGGATGCCAGTCCATTGTTGTCTGAAAGTAGCCGTGACCATTGTTTCCCCATCCACCCCAACATAGGCCGGGTTATAGCTATTCATATGGTACATATAATTGGTGACCACCCCTTCCTGTTGGGCAAACGAACTTCCGCCCACTATCAAAAGTGCGCCTAAAATAATCTTATTTAATATCTGCATTTTATTGATTTCTTTTTCTGTAAATAATAGTTTGGTTACCGTGAAGTGATATAAAGCCATCCGTCCTGGTCTACTTTTCCATCTCCCTCATAATCGATCTGAAAATAGTAGGATCCGGCATCAGGAAGTTTGGCTCCTAGGTCTTTGTAACGGCCGTCCCAAATATTCTGGTACTTACGTGCCGAGAAGACCTCTTTCCCCCAAGAGTTGAATACCCTTACCAAAGAATTGGGATAGTTCTCTATATTGGAAATCACCCAGGTATCATTGATCCCGTCTCCGTTGGGCGTAAAGGATTGTGAAATATTAAGTTCAACGGTATCACATACATTGCCAAGACTATCGTTGTCCCGGTCCTCCTGACCTGGGTTGTGCACAGCCGGGCAGTTGTCCAAAGAATCCTGAATACCATCACCGTCGGCATCCTTCTGGGAATCTGCACAGCCTATGGCATCCACACTTTCACCGGATGCAGTATTAGGACATTCGTCAAGCTCATCACTCACACCGTCGTTGTCAGTATCCTTTTGGGAAGTAGTACACCCATTTGCGTCCACTGCCTCATCCTCGGGCGAAGCTGGACATTGATCTTCTGCATCGTTCACTCCATCAAAATCACTGTCCTTTTGGGAGTCCGAACAACCATTGGCATCGACAGACTCTCCAGCGGGAGTAGCAGGACAATCATCCACCTCATTCTTGACTTCATCGCCATCTGCATCTTTTTGGGAAGCGGAACAGCCCATGCTATCCGCATTTTCACCTCCTGGGGTATTATCACAGATATCAATCGCATCTAAAACACCATCGTCATCCGAATCCTTTTGACTATCTGAACAACCATTGGCATCTACAGTTTCTCCACTCGGAGTATTGTAACAAGTATCAACATTGTCCATTATCCCGTCGTTATCACTATCTTTTTGACTATCTGAACATCCGTTGGCATCTACGGGTTCTCCCGTGGGTGTATTGCTACAATTATCGACATTATCCATAACACCATCGTTATCGGCATCCTTTTGACTATCCGAACATCCGTTGGCATCTGCTGTTTCTCCGCTTGGCGTATTGGCACAGGTATCGATCGCATCAGAAACACCATCGTTATCTGCATCCTTTTGTGAATCTGAACATCCGTTGGCGCCTACATTTTCTCCGCTTGCGGTATCGGCACAGGTATCCGTATCATCCATAACACCATCATTATCACTGTCCTTTTGACTATCCGAACAACCATTGTTATCTACAATTTCTCCTGTAGGCGTATTGGCACAGGTATCCGTATCATCCATAACACCATCGTTATCACTGTCCTTTTGACTATCCGAACAACCATTCGCATCTACAGATTCTCCTGAAGGGGTATCTGCACAAGTATCGGCATCATCCATAACACCATCGTCATCGCTGTCTTTTTGACTATCGGAACATCCGTTAGCACCTACTGTTTCCCCTGTTGGAGTATCAGCACAGATATCAATAGCATCTGAAACACCATCATTATCTGCATCTTTTTGACTGTCCGAACATCCGTTGGCATCTACTGTTTCTCCGTTTGGCGTGTTTGCACAGGTATCTACATCGTCCATGACACCGTCGTCATCGCTGTCCTTTTGGCTATCGGAACATCCATTTGAATCAGGTGTTTCCCCGGATGGTGTATCTGCACAGGTATCAACATCGTCCATGACACCATCGTCATCGCTGTCCTTTTGGCTATCAGAGCATCCATTTGAATCAGGTGTTTCCCCAGTCGGTGTATTCGCACAGATATCTACATCGTCCATGACACCATCGTCATCGCTGTCCTTTTGGCTATCAGAACATCCATTTGAATCAGGTGTTTCCCCAGTCGGTGTATTCGCACAGATATCTACATCGTCCATGACACCATCATTGTCACTATCCTTTTGACTATCCGAACATCCATTTGAATCAGGTGTTTCCCCGGATGGTGTATCAGCACAGGTATCAACATCGTCCATGACACCATCATTGTCACTATCCTTTTGACTATCCGAACATCCGTTGGCATCTACAGACTGCCCACTGGGAGTACTTGGACATAAATCAAGGGAATCATGTATACCGTCCTGATCCGTATCTAAAAAAGGCTTTTCAAATACTATATTTCCCAAAAAATCACTGGAAGAAGTAGATATAGTACTTATATTCCCTGAAATAAGATCAACATGTTTTAAAACATTGGAGGACACAACATACAAGAATGATCCCGTTGGATCAATTTCCATATGGCTTACAGAACCAGTATTGTAGGTATCTGAGGAAAGTGAATGAGCATTCGTACTAAGATTTCTTTCTATAACCTTTACTCCACCCCCTGTTCCTACATAAATTTTAGAACCATCATTATTTGAAACTACATCAACAGCACCACCTACATTAATATAATCGATTACTGAATTGGTATTTGTATCTATAATTGCTATATCTGATGAATGATTGGAGTTTTCTACCCCATATATATCTGTCATCAATGAAGGATCATTTGCACAACTACTATAACCCCAACTTGTATTACATACATAGACAAAATTATTATCGGAACTAATATTTAACCTTGTTGCTCCAGAAATACCCGAATGAATTTTAATTTCGCTTCCTGTTGAAGTATCATAAACGGACACTCCTTTTTTTCGAGGATCCAAATTTGCCACATATAGTTTCGTTCCAGAAGAATTAATTGCTAATCTAACGCTTTGATATGCTTCATTAGGATTTGCTGCATTACAAGTTCCCGTATTCCTACTCACAAAATTTGTACTCAATTGTGAATTAACATCATAAATGTTAACACTATATGCAGCTGCCGTATAAATCTTGCTTCCAGAGGGAGAGGATACAATTCCACTTTTACCAGAAAAATTGCTGATATTTCCTATTATAGAATTATCTGATAAATCTATAATTTTAGTACCACCGCCGCAATTATAACAATCTTGAAAAAGATATTTATTATCATTACTTACACCAATCGTTCTTTCGTTGTTACGCCAATTTGTATCCCCAGAAATTGGGCCTATAGTTCCGGACAAAGTATGGGTATCTGTATTGATGATTTGAATATTACCCCCTTTCAATGCAGAAACGTAGGCTTTGTTTTGTGAAAACAATGCTAAAGGAGTCAATAGTAAGAAAAATAGAATTTTAATAAAACTTTGGTTATTCATATTTGCGAGGGCTGGTTTTTATTTAAAATATGTAGTCTATTTCCTGAACTTTAACAATTCAATACTCATTGCACAGATAGACTACAATGGAGCCAAAAGTAGCAATACACCGCTATAATGGGTAGTTTATCCAGGCCAATGATGTATAAACATTAAATTATGTTGTGAAATATCCTATAACTGTAGTCACAATTGTATGTAGGAAAATTAATCGCTTACAATTACCTGCCATTCAGGCCATTTTAGTACTTAACTATTGCCTTGATCTGGGAATTACATTTAGAATTTAAGTAAAAATAGAATCTGTGAAGAAATTTGATATAATATTAGAGTAAGGTGAATGGCACAAAATTTCGGTAGTTTAAAAACTATTCTCTGGAATCTTGCCCTCCACTCCCATAAAGAATGCCTTATAAGTTATAAAATACAGTTCCTTATCGTCTGTAGGATATTGCGGTTTGGAAATTTTAATCTGCTTTTTTCCAAAGTCTTGCAATACAATAATGAAATAAATTTTATAAAAGTATTATTACCTGTAATCATCCCTGGAAAGACTAATAACTCGACTATTAACAAAAAAAATAGCACCGGATTTTGCCCGGTGCTATTACTGCTATTACATTGAATACTATATTATGTGTTACAATCCGCTAGGTACTTCACCCGCGACATTAAAATTAGTTACCAACAATGAGAAATCCTCCAATCCAACAGAACCATCTCCGTTGAAATCTGCCTTAGAATCATAGCCTGCGTTCCCTAAACTAAGATTGAAAGTAGTAACTAAAACAGAGAAATCCTCAAGTCCAACCGCATTGTCATTGTCGGCATCCCCTACCCTAAGTTCCCCCACACTCAGATTGTTGTCTCCAGCCTCTAAGGTAATGGTCGTCACTTTTTGCAAATGCATTCCAGATTTAACAGCTATTTCATAGGTTCCCTGGGGAATTCCTATCATTACTGCTTCGCCATTGGAAGTTCCAATAGGAGTAAATTCCAATAAAGGTGTAACAGCCCCAACTTCAAATATCCCTACCGATAAATCAATACTATAATCTGTGCGCCCCTGTAGGCTATAGGAAACGGTCAAATCCGATTCTGCTGCGGAAGGATCAAACTCCAATACTATAGTATTGGATGCAATGCTATTTATTCCATTGGCACCAGTAACTACAGCAACGAAATGATTTAGACCTCCATTTGGCGTTCCGGAAGCTCCCGATGTTTGTGTTAGGGTAACCGGAATATTGGCAACTCCCGATGCATTTAGCTGGGTTGTATACAACTCTTTGGCCATCGCCTCATTAGCCTCAAAAGGATCAATATCATAACCTATAGAAGGATTACCTGCATCAATGTATAATCGGCCATCTACACGCAATAAGCTAACCAAAGCATTTGGCTCACCCGTAATTTGGACAACTTGATTCGCCTCTGTTACCAGTCTCGAGGCTACTGACCCCGCTATTAAAATAGAAGGTGCCACCAAATTATTGCTTTCGCCATTTACAATTGCATCAGACCCACCGAGCGAGCCTTCATCATATAAACTTGTAGTATACACAACCCCACTGGCAAACTCAATGGTAATTGTAGCCCCAATCAGTTCAAATCCCGAAATGGAACCTGCATCACCGGAGGACAAATCACCCTTAATGGTTGTTGGATCCATATCCACTCCAAACACAAATGATTCGCCCGGATTGAAATCTGTAAAATTCAGCTCCAAAACATCATATCCCTCTGCGTTATTAACACCATTATGTGGCTGACCAAATACACTTACACAATCTTCGTTATCCGATCCACCATTTCCTGGTACAGTCAAGCCAACGGCAGTAGACGTGCTACCCGCATTACCCGCCGTTAAACACTTTGCAACACTATCACCTGCTGTTCCCACTGGATCAAAAACCACATCCATCATAAAGCCAGTTGCCGTATTGATGGTAACATTTACAATGTTATCGTCCCCTGTATTGTCAATAAAGAAAGAATTGTTTCCATAAGTTGATGCTTCTAAATCACTACCTGGTGTAACCTTTACAGTAGCTTCCGGATTACCAATAGGTAAGGCCGTAACATTCCAATTAAAACTAACCACCGTACTTGAAGGGGGGACACAAGCATCATTTACCGTTACGGTAACATTGTAAGGACTATTTTCTGAGGCTCCGGGTGCGCCACCAACATTCTGTGAAGATTGAGCTCCATTTAATAAGGTATTGTTTACACCTGTCCCTGTATTGTCTATATGGGTTAAAGCAATACGATCTATTTTATGGCCTTCTGAACGCTCGTTCATAGTAATTGCATATGTACCAGGGTTCGCGAAATAAGCGTATATAGGCCAAGCATTATTATCTATAGTACGCGCATACCACGAATTAGCAATCGTATTGGTATACACCTTGAAGAAACCATTGATTCCAGGGTTTTCATTTCCATGATCAGGCCTTCCTTGGGCATTTCCCTTAGGCCAATACAAGGTTTTCGTAGTACTTGCCGGATTGCTTAGTTCACTAAGGAATTGTTGGGTTCCGGTAAGATCTCCTCCCTGCACCGTAAAGAAATGAACATCAGGGGTGTTGTCTATTTTAAACCACGTATCATTTTTGTCCGTAGAAGTTGAACCTGTAATAGCCGATTTCACATGAAAGCGATATACTCCAGGTGTTGTAATTTCGACATTATAATTAACGCTTTGCCCGTTTAGGTTCGAAAAATGGTCTGTACTTGCCACCAAAAATGTTGTTCCTGAAGTGGTTTGAAGATTAAATCCACCGGCGGTATCTGTAAAATCGGTCTCAGCTTCCATAATAACTACTCCATTGTTCTCAATAAAAGCACCGGCTGTTCCACTTCCTGAACCTCCAAGAATAGTACCAGAAATTAGACCAGTAGTCGGGTCAATTGTAAGATTAGGTGGTAAATTGGTCGCTGAAAAATTTAAGGGTCCACAAGGATCAGTATTTTCATCATTTGCAACAATTTGAAGGTTTACGGAATCCCCGTCCACTGCGGTCTGTGCGCCAGGATTGGCAACCACGGGCGGCAAACCAGAGGTAGGATTACCTGTAACTGCAACTATTTCAATTGCTTTGAGGGCAGGATTCTCTACTCCGTGAATAAATTGGAGATCCAAAGTTCCATCTGTAACAGTTATCCTATGGGATACCATAAAAGCGCCCAAAGCTCCAGCTGTACTAAATGGATCGATATCATTGAATGTACTAGGGACGGATCCCTCAACAGAAACATCAAAAACCCTTTGTCCTGCCGCAGTTATTTGATTGTACAACTCAGCAAAATAAAGTCGCACTTCTACTTCCGTCCCAGAATCCACTGGAAACTGCCACAACATCTCCGGTGCTGCAATGGCGTCATATCTTTCTGTCTCAAAAATAATACTCGGTGTTCCTGAAGGAAGGGATGAATGGGTCATATTAATAGGTCCCGTATATGCGGAACCAGCAGATTTGTTGTATAGGCCACCAGGGGTAGTTGCAGCTGCTAAATATTGCGAGTTTCCAGCAACCCCAAAAGTACCTTGATCCACACTCCAGTCCGGATTGGGTGAGTCCGTTGCCGCAATCAATTCACCTCCTGCATTTATTCGGTATAAAACAGTCGATACCTCTTCGCCACTAGAAACTCCTATACTAGCAGAACCATTGCTCCCATATGCCACAACCAAAGAAGCAACTTCCCCAGTTTGGGAACCTGTATGTTCTATTTGAACTGTTTTGGTTGCACCTGCCTCAATTAAAAAGCTTGTTGGTCCAAGAATATTAAAATTGGACGCATTTGAACCCGTAAGTGCCAAGGATTTAACATATATCCCTTGATTTCCTCCTGAAATATTGACCAACAAATTCTCTACTCCCCCTTGTGGAACTGTTATGGTTGCAGGTACCGATAGTACACTTGCCACAACTGAAGTCCCTGTAGGGTTGTCCACACCATAAACCTCCATTTTGGTCTGGTTACCGCCTCCTTGGTTGGGAGACCCTGAAGTAATCCATATACCATCTCCAGATACAATACCCTGTGTACCGTGACGTGGATTGTTAAGACTGCTTAAAGATGTCCATGTATTGGTATTTACATCCAAGGCATCTGTATTGCCATAGGCCTGTCCATTTCCTTCCCCACCAATTACGAGCACTTTTCCATTAAAAGTGACTGTTCCAGAAGCAGCGCGCGGAGTAGGCAAATTACCGGATGTCGGTAGGGTTATCCATGTTTTACTAACAAAATCATATACATCCACCTCAGGGATGACGGGAGCGAAAGTTCCTCCATCACCACCTGTAAGCCTACCACCTACGACATATAATTTATTGCCAACAACGGTAGCGTGAAAATGATCTCGGGGCCGTGGCACATCTCCCAAGACTGTCCATTTGCCCGTAGCAGGGTCAAATTCGTCGAACCATGAGATATAACCGCCATTATGCCCAATGGTATTTCCTGCTATAACATAAAACTTATTATTGTACATCACCAATCCGGCAGAACCTCTTTTACGTGCACTAGGTATGGCGGGACCTTGAATCCAAGTATCGGAAACAGGATTGTACATATAAATATGATCGGCCGGGGCTTCAGTGGGGTATCCATTATCCTTAAAGGATCCAATAACCCAAATTAACCCTTCATAAGCAACAGCTTGGAAGTGATTAAATTCGAATGGGGCAGTTGAGGCCGCCTGGGACCATGTATTGGTATTGTAGTCATAAATTTCTACCTTTTTGGCATTTTCCCTACCACCGAACAAATAAAATTTATCTCCTGCTTGTACGAATGAGTTCTCGTGTCTAGGAGTATGTTCCGTTACATTGGTTATATTAGTCCAGTCTCCACTAACGGCACCTCCGGAGGTAATAATCTCAATACCTTTAATATTGGGGTTTTCAATTCCTTTGATAAAATCAATATCAAGGTTTCCATCATTTACCTCTACTACAAAACTCTCCACTCCTACAGTAGCAAACCCATATTTAGCTGTTTGATCCAAATTGTTCAGTACTATTTGGCCTTCAATGGCTACATCGAATACGCGTACACCCGGAGTGTTGGCTCCAGTCCATACCTCTGCAAATAGCAAATTTATGGTATAGGTCCCCTGCGCCAGTGGAATATCCCACTGCATATTTCCAGGTACGACCAATGTATTATATCTTTCTGTAGCGAAAATATTATTGGGATAGGACGTATTGTTGACAAAAGCGCCTGGAAGTGCTGCCCCATAAGTTTTATCCTCTGTTGAAGAATTTACATATGCGGAAGGTATTCCGTTTTGTGCAGTACCGTTGGCACCACTTGCTGCCTGATCCTCTCCCCAATTTATTGGAGACGCATCGCTGGAGGCAACAATGTTTCCCCCTGCGTTAATGCGGTACAACACATTGTTAGGCGCGTTGGGATCATTTACTGTCCAAGCAAAATTAACATTTGCCGGTGTGGATGATGGTTTACTGACGGTTACTGTCACATTGTACTGCCCGGCATCTTCTGCATAGGAAGAAATGGTTCCTAATATAGCTCCTTGGGTTGGTTCTATACTCAAGCCAGGAGGTAATCCAGTAACAGAAAATGTGAAATTCTCATTAGGATCACCACCACTTGCGGTAATGTTCAAGGTTGGTGTATCGCCCGGATTGTTTATTTGATTGGCAACAGGGTCAATAACGATCGGTGAATTTACAACACTTCCTGCACCAAGTATTTCAATGGCGTTTATCAAGGGGTTTTCAGTTTGATGTATAAATTCAATATTCAAAACGCCATCGCTAACAGTAACTTGATAACTTTCCATAGCACCTACCTTATTTCCATATTGTGCAGTTAGATCCTTATCGTTTATAACCAGTACATCTTCCATTTTAACATCGAACACACGCTGCCCCGGAGCTCCTGTACCATCGTACCCATTACCCATATATAGATTTACAGTAAAAGTGCCATTGCCAGTATTAAAAGTCCACTCCATTTCCGGCAGACCAGCTGGATCCCATCGCTCCTTCGCAAATAATTCCTGGGGTGCATAAGTTGGAACCGATGAATGCCTTCCAGCAATATTATGTGTAGAAATATTGCCAGTGTTAACATCAAAATTAGTTCCGCCAGTTGCTCCAACAACATCATTGCCCGCCCAATTGGGATTTGGGGCATCTATTGTCGTAACGGTAGCGCCACCAGCATTTACCCTGAATAACACTGCTGGCTGCTCTGTTACATTGACTGTAAACATTTGTTCTACAAACAACGAATTGGAATCCGTGGCCCTAATGGTAATATTTGAACTTGCCTCGGTATTGGGATAAGTCAAGGTCAGTATATTGGCAGAAATGCTAGCACCGATAGCCGGATTTGAATTGTTTTCTACAGTGTATGTTAAATTCCCTACCCCTTGGTCATCTCCAAAATAATCGTTAAGATCAATATTTTGATCTGGAGAACTAATCAATTTATCCAAATTGGCCAAAGGCTGGGATATAGTAGGTTGACTTCCTGTAACATTCAAATAATCCCATGTTCCTTCTACCTCTTCTCCGGCTGCATTGGAGGTTCCTATTAAACCTACCGCTAAAATGGTAGACGATTGTTGTATTGCTGTTTTTATTGTCCCAGATGCCGCAATAGTCCCTAAGGAAATTGGGGGATTACCATCAAGACTGTATAAAACTTCTACTGCCGCGGTAACCGCATTAATATTAAATGAAAAAACAACATCATTGGAAGGCCTATTTCCTGCTGCGATTGTAGCCGTTAGCGGTGTTTGGGGCACATCATTGATTTCCTGTAAGGCTACAACCCCGTTCTGGGTAAGGACAACCTTAATATAATTGCTTTGAGTTCCATCCCCTATAAATATTCCCAATTCACCTCCAGATGGAGCACTGGAACCATAAAGCTGGGTAGGATCGGAAAAATTAAATAATCGGCCAACAACGGTAAATGAGTTAACGGATTGATCTACGTTTACACCATATTGAAATCCTTTTTCCTGACTATTGTCTGTACCCAATGCCGTTCCCGAAGTCATCTGCATGGTCATTGCACCTGTTGCTCCTCCTAAAATATCATTGGGGTTTGGACCGGCACCAACTACATCCAACCAATTTAGCCAGTTAGGATTGGGGGCACCATTATTCATAAGACCTGTTAATCCAAGACCCAAATAACCACCTAGAACTAAATTATCGGATAATAATTCGTTCAGCACTGGTAAATCAAATCCATCAGAACCATTATCCAACGGGTTACCCAATTGAAATGGGTCATTGGCATCTATAATACCATCGTTATCATCGTCATTATCGTTCAAATCAGAAACCAAAACCCCACCTGCCACTTTATCAAAATCATTTGGCTGTGATCCCCCGTTACAATGGTCTATATTGTTCTGAACTTCATCTTGATTGGTGTAACCGTCTTGATCGGTATCTGCCAACCCATCATATAAGTCATCGGAGGGGTCTAAACACACAACCTCTGGTTGTGGCTCCAAAATTTTGATGGTACCATTAAATGTCGCCACCCATATGGTCCCAGGAAAAGGATCATTGTCCCCATTACATGTAATACCCAGGGCATTACCCCCAAGACCAGATGCAAAAGTATTGGTCAATTGATCCAAGCTACCATCGGGCTGTAATTGTACCCTTCTCAAAATACCGTTATTATGACCAGCGATCAAGTCGCCAACCATACTTTCCGAACCGGTAAATATTGTTGAGGTATATTCATCTATTCCATTAGTGTTATTGCCCCAGACAGTTACCAAAGCATCTTGTGGTCCATCTGGATTGTTGGTTGAAGGTCCTCTCCAATCACCTTGTGCTCCATCTGCAAGACTTACGGGAACAGGTGGCCAATCTACAGGTAACGCAATACTTGCATTATTAGTATAGCCAGCTCCTTTTAAACCCGTTGGGTCATAAATCAACGTTCTAAATACCGCTCCGTTGGTGTTGTTTACGGAGGGGTTAGTATAAAGTCCCGCTCCGGCCGGATTGGCCCTGATCGGTGCCGGGTGACCTCCATAAAAAGTCCCAAATGAATACCCTTGAATATTTGTGGTAACCAAGGACAAATGGTCATCGTTATCTACCTTTTCCCCTCCAATAGCCGTATTACTTCCAGGTTCACTGGAATTATAATCGTTGGTCACGTTAGCTGTTCCTTCGTTATTGGGAAAACCGCCCCATCCTCCATTGGCTCCATTATCGGTCACATACACCGCCCCAGAGGCCGTAAGCACTAAATCATATGCATTTCTATACCCCGGTGAAAATATTTGCACAGGTCCTCCAATTACAATTTTTGCCTGGTTCAATCCATCATTACCACCCCAGGGATCATTTACATCTATACCATCATAGCCCGGTGCATCCGGATCAATTATACCATTAACGTTGGCCCTGGTAGGATCGTCCAAAGTAGGAATGTCATATATATAATTTCTTCCATCGTTTTTAATGGGCAAACCTTCTATAAGGTTTAGGTTTATGGAAAGAACTGCAGCAGATAGAGCGTATTCGGTTGTCCAAGCAAAATTGTCAGATGGCGATCCAGCATTGGTATGGCCGCCCTGTGCTACTATTAGAAAATCCACACCATTTATAGTTGCAAATTCCAATCCATTGGTCGCATGGTTTTCCTCGGACCTGGGTAGGCCACGGACAATATCCACCACGGCCCATGAACTTCCTGTCCAAGTAAATCGTGTAATTACGCCCGAATTGGTGTCGAGATTTAAATCACCACTAGGACCTCCTACACGAGAATCACTGGAAGTAACATAAATTATAGGGTTTGAAGTCGTTCCTGCCACAGTAATACCTGTAGCCTCTCGGTTAGTTCCACTGTTTGCCGAACCGTCATCATTGTGATTTGGAATGTTCTTAACTCCCAACAGTTTTTCGGATGCCGTTACAACATAATCATTACTTCCATTCTTCTGCACCGTAAAAATATCAATAGTGCCATTTAAGTTAAGAACATACAATCTGCCATCAGGTCCATACATCAAGGAGGTACCTTGACTAACCCCACCATTCCCGTTGTAATTAAGGTTACTTTGACTAAAGGATTGTGCCTTTAAACCATTAGTACAGAGTAGTAACATCACAGTAAACATAATTATGGAGCTACTCCCATTTCCTCGAGAAATTGTATTTATACTTAATGGTCTGAAATACTTCATAATCTTTGGAATAATGGTTTGTTTAAAATTAAATTTTTCCATTTTCTAAATCTTTTTTTGGGACTGGGTTATCGTTTAATTGCCATTTGTTGTTGTAATTCCTTTCCTTCAGCATCTATAGTTCTTATGAAATAAGATCCTGTTGGGAGATCCTGAACTCCAAGGAGATAGGTCTCAACGTCCTCACTTGCATCCATCTTTAATGATTTTACCAACCTACCCGTTATATCATATACATAAATCTGGGTTAATGGTGTTGGCTCATCAAAGGAAACCGTAACACTTTCATTAGCCGGATTTGGAGAGATATTCATTGAGGTAACGGATGCTTTGGCAGTAGAAGCGGACTGTACTACATTAAAAACAATTGTCAATGATTGTCCCGCAACTCCTGTGCCCCCTGCCAAGGTATAAGGTGTTGCCTTAAGGGTATAAGTTCCGATCGGGAGAGATGTTGGTATATAATCACCGTTAAAGTCACCATAAAGCGCATATGGAGCACTTGTCTCTGTCCATGTTCTGGTCAGAGTACCTGACAATTCAAACTTCACACTTCCTACAATCCCAGGATCCGTATTAGCTCTTATGTTGACTCCTTCACCATCATTAACATTCATATTATTCTGAATATCAAATAGGTCAAATTGGTTTTCCGCATCTATCAAGGTAAAACTTACCACTTTGTCGATATCGGTAGGATCAACAGCAACAACCTGAATGCTTGTAGTTCCTATTCCATCATCATCATCGGTTACTGTAAGCGTTACTGTTTTAGTACCCCCAGAGCTATAGGTATGGGAAGGATTTTGGGAAGTTGAGGTAGTTCCGTCTCCAAAATTCCAAGAGTACCCAACTATGTTCCCATCACTATCCGTTGAACCTAAGCTTGAGAAATTAATTTTAAACGCAGTGTTGGCATCCGAGTTGCCTATTGCAACAGCTATTGGATTAACATTGCCCGGTGGTCCACTTACAACACTAAAATTAATTGTTTGGGTAGTTCCCACGGATGGTCTCGCCACTAAAGTGTAATTCCCTACCGGAAAGGGTTTGCCTTGAATATCCACACCTATATCCCCGAACAATGAGTAAGGTGCTGATGGTCCTTCGGACTTAGTCTGACTTATTGGTCCCGTAAGTGTAAAATAAACATTACCCGGATTTAGATTAGGGTTAAAGATGATACCCAAAGGAGTCTCTCCTATATCGGTTTTGGAAATCTGCAATCCATTGGTTAAAGCATATAATTGACTATCATTATTGGCATTCAATATAAATAGTGCCGCATTGCTGTTAGGTGCATTTACATTGACACTTACACTTGTTGTACCTATTGCTCCATCGTCATCCCTTACGGTAAGAGTACAAACAAAACTACCCTGGGTGGCATAGGTATGTGACGGGTTGATCTGGGTAGAGGTTGCTCCATCCCCAAAGTCCCATTCGTAGGAGTCTATATTACCATCGGCATCACTGGAACCAACACTTGAAAAATTTACCAATAAAGGTGCCGTTCCACTATTGGCCGTAGCCGTGACCACAGCAATTGGAGGTTGATTAATACTAGGATCAATTGCAGTTACATTAATACTTTTAGTACTAGTTGCGTTGTCATCATCCATCAATGTTAGGCTAACACTAAATATACCACCTGAGCCGTAAGTATGTGCTGGATTTTGCAGATTTGAGGTATTACCATCACCGAAATTCCATGAATACCCTGTTATAATTCCATCATTATCAGTAGATCCTGCGCTCGAGAAATTAATTTTAAACGGAACACTATTGTCTGGGTTACCTGCTAGAGCCACAACTGGAGGCACATTGGCCGGAGGACCACTTATAATCGAGAAATTAATGGTCTGACTTACTCCCGAAGTAGTAGAGGTTACCAAGGTATAATTCCCAATTGGGAAGGGCTTCCCCTGTATATCTACACCTATATCTCCGAATAAAGAATATGGAGCAGATGGCCCTTCAGATTTATTCTGATTTATGGGACCGGTCAACTTAAATGAGACGTTTCCAGGATTTAAAGCTGCGTTATAAATAATACCCAAAGGCGTATTGCCTATGGTAGTTTTATCTATCTGAAGTCCGTCAGTTAAAGCAAATAAGGTAATATCAGTATTCGCATCAACTACAATCACCGAGGCATTATTTATTGGACTACCTACTTTTATTGTTCGTGTAGCACTATTAGAACAACCATTACCATCTTGATACGTATACATTATAGTGTAAGTTCCACTTCCTATAGAAGGGTCAAAGGTATTACTGCTTACCCCTGTACCACTATATACACCTCCGGAAGGACTACCTCCAGTTAAAGCAAACTGGTTATCTGTTATAAGTACATCGGCAAAAGGCGCCAAGGTTACTACAGGAAGTGTTGGGCCATTTAATGTAATTGCCAAATTTTCGGAACAACCATTAGCATCGGTAACTGTAACATTATAAGTACCAGCTCCCAATCCACTAACTGTAGCAGTGTTCAAATTGGCATTATGGCTCCAATTATATGTAAGAGGCCCCACAAACCCAACGGTGTTGATGACTATAGAACCATCGTTGCTATTACAAGCGCTAGGGTTAGAAGAAGTACTCACGCTTGCGTCAAAATTACTACATAATGGATTCTGATTTGTGAATTGAAAGGTTATGGTCTTTGGAGAACCTTGATTTCCACTCAATCCTGAATTGGCATATGGAGTAGCCATAAGGGTATAATTTCCTATAGGAAACAACTCACCAATATAATCGCCTGTTGTTGCATTATCACCATACAATGTGAAGGGTGCAACACTTTCAGTTTGATTCCTACTCTTAGTGCCAGTGAGCAATAACTTTACGCTACCCACATCCGGGGTAGCATTGGCCCTGATGGCAAGGTTGGTGGTGACGTAAGTTCCAGCGTTGATCAATTTACCATTAGTCAATGGCATTATATCCTGATCTGTATCCGCATTTACAAGCGTAAATCCATTTACGGTAAGCGAAGCTGGGGCTGTAGTTTCTATGGTTACATTGAAACTACAGGTCTGATTGTTTCCTGCCGCATCAGTAACCTCAAAAATATTTAATGTTGTTCCCAGTGGAAAGTTGGAACCACTTGCAAGACCTTGAGTTTGCTGAATATTGGCATTAGGACAATTGTCACTAAAAAGCGGAGTCGTAAAATCCACGATGGCAGTTGAAACTCCTTCTGCAACCTGGATAACAATATCTTGCGGACAACTTATTGTTGGATTTTCAGAGTCTAGTACGGTAACCGTAAAACTACATGAAGATGTATTTCCTGATGCATCAGTAACGGTATAAACCTCTGTAGTTATACCGATAGGGAAAAACTCCCCACTTCCCAAACCTTGGGTTAGGTTGGTTATAGCCTCTGGAACATTGTCCGTTCCAACCGGTGCGGTATAATTTACCACCGCTCCGCATTGTCCGCTGTCATTGGACATACTAATGTCTCCCAAGCAAGTAATTTCCGGATCTTCGTTATCTTCTTGAACAGTAACAGTAACCGTCCAATTCTTTAAAGTTCCATTTTGAGCTGTAACCGTATAATTTACTGAGTTGGTAAAATCCAAAACTGTTCCCGAGGAAGGATTTATTGTGGCATCTGCCGAAATCCCAATACTAGGTGAAAGGCCAGTAACATCTGTTCCAGCAACAACGGTAACTCCTACTGTACCAGACGAAGCATCAATAATTTCCGGTCCAAACTGTCCTTCGACACTAAAAGACTCAATGTTTTTCTGGGTGGAAGCCGTAAAATCAACTGTAACTGATTGTATACAAGAACTTATATTGCCAGCATTATCAGTAGCTTTCCATTCTATCTGGGTAGTCCCTACGGGATAAGCATCGTCTATTTCCTGACCATCATTACGTGTACTCGTTAATGTAACATCCAATTGCGAACATGAATCGAAAACAGATGGGGGAATAATTGTGACAGCAATTGGATTACCATTGAAACTAGTCTCATTAATATTGGACGGACATTCAAAATTTGGCCCCACCTCATCATTTACAGTAATGGTCTGTATACATGAGTCCGAAACATTCCCCGATCCATCTTCCGCAGTCCAGGTCACTATGGTCTGTCCTAAAGCATAGGCCGAGTCCAAGGGAAGACCATCACTTCTGTTGGCCTCAAAAGTTATATTTCCATCAATATCCGTTGCAGATACTCCAGTAAGTGTCAACAACACACCGCAAATATCCGGATCCGTAGATGTCACAACATTATCTGGACATGTAATAACCGGTGCAGTGCTGTCAAAAACGGTGACCGTTTGGGTTACCTCCGTCGCAGGATTACCAGCCCCATCAGAAACATTATAGGTAATTAAATAATCTCCCAAAGCATCGGGATCAACAATGTCCCCACCAATTAAAATTTCATCGGTCAGATCACCATCGACATCGTCCAAGGCACTGGCCCCCAAATTAAAATAAGTTGAGCCTAATTCCACCAAAAGTGGATCAACATCCAGAAGTGTTATAACTGGTGGTATATTGTCCGGTAGGTTTACCAAAAAATTCACTACAGCCGTAGCCTCTGCATTTTCAAAAGCTGCATGAGTAGGATCTGCCACTACTAGAACAATGGTATTTGGTCCATCCACTATCCCATCTGCAGCTGTTAGGTCCCAGAATTCCTGTCCTATCTGTGAAGCTGTTGAAATTCGGGTAGCTGGATCAATATTATTGAGGTCTGGTGGATTAACAAATAAATGATAGTGCTCTGTAAGAGCATATAACACATCCGTTCCTGTCCATTCCAATCTTACATCGGTAGAATTCAATTCTGCAGCTTCTAAAGGAAGGTCTATAACCACACCGGGCCCAGAAACATTAACAGTTACGTTGGCAGTACCCACTTCTGAACCATTATCTGTCGCAGTTGCCGTCAAGGTTTGAACTCCTGGCGTAACAAATTGTCCGGTAATTGCCGAACCAATTCCGTCTAAAGGTGTTGTAGTAAATCTAGTGTCGTTAGAACTCCAATCGATAAAATTGGAAATGTCTCCATCCTCAATATCCAAAGCAGTTCCGGTAAGAGTAACATCCGTCCCCCGTATTACTGGATCTCCATTAGCCGGTGCAGTTATTGACACCACTGGCGGAGTGTTAATGGGTTCAGAAATTAAACAAATACTGAATCCTTTTACAGATGGATTTTGATTACCTTTTTTAAAGTCGATATTCATAATACCGTCCGTAACTTCAACGATAAAAGTTTCAACTTTTGCTATGTTGAACCCACCAGCGGCTAAATATGGTCTATAGTCATCCAACACCAGATCACCTTCTATTTCCACATCAAAAATCCTATTGTTATTGGGGTTGGCTTCTCCAGTCCAGTTTTCATTGAATAAAATATTTACTTCGTACGTACCGTTAGCTGGAAACTCCCAGTTCATTAAAACCCCGCCATCTATATGCCGCTCTGTTTGAAAAATAGCATCAGGATATCCAGTGTTATTTGACACCAAAGCTGCATTTGAGCCAAAGGTTTTATCTACAACACCCTTGTAATAAGGGGAAGGAGTTCCTGTACCAGCAGTTCCGCCGGCCCCAGCAACAGATTGATCTGCTTCAAAATCCCCCCCTGACAATCCTTGGATGGGACCTCCTGCATTTACCCTGAAAGCCACATTGCAGGCTGCAATGGCAGACTGTGTTATATCAAAATTTTTAAGGTTGACCCCGGCGTTAAAATCCAGACGGATTGTCTGTATACCCGGATTGCTAAATTCCACGGAGGTAGAAAAAGACGAATAAGTCTGCCAACCCGAGGTAGACGATACATTGACCGATCCAATGGCAGCAAACCCTCCTCCATCTTCTTCAGAAACTGTTATAACAGTAATTCCCCCGGGCTGCTTGGCTGCAAAAAACTCAATATCATAAACTCCGGGAGCGGGAACATCAATTAAATACTCTACAAAATCCCCCGCATCTATATACCCTATATTCTTAGCAGCATTGGCCTCAATAGCCACTGTAAACGGTGCAGCCGGAGAAGCTCCATACCAAGGTAAAGGGTTGCTAAAAGTTCTGGCAAAAATATCTGTTGGAATCGGTTGGGCAATATTAATATTAAAGCTCTGTTTTACAGCTGGATTAACACCATCATCGGCAGTGACTTCGGCCACATAGGAGCGACCGTCTCCTTGGCTAGTACTCCAATTAAGTACAAAACTACCACCTCCATTATCCGTAAACGTATAATCTGTTGCAGGTATCACTGTGGATGGCAATAAGGGACTATTGGTTCCTCCATTACTTTTGTCATAAATAACAATACTGGCATTGAACACATCTTTATCATCTGAAACAATTACATCAGCGGATGCTGTTGATCCCTCTGCCACTTCAATATCATTTATGGGGGCAATACTAGGAGGAAGATCAGTTCCAGAAGGATAAATTGTAATTGTAAACTCTGCGGTTACAGGATCACTGACCCCATCATCAATAATGGCATTGATTACATGATCACCAAGCTCGGCTACCAAAGGAGTTCCCTCCAATTGGTTTGTTGATGGATTATAGCTTAAGGAAGCCGGTAAGTTATTAAATACAATATTCAACTGATCGCTATCTACAATATTCAAGGTTTCTGCCACGGCAGCAAGTGCCTCAAATTGAAGATTGCCGATATTGGCTATTGGATGTACATTTGTGCCAGAAGTCGCCGTAACGCAAAGTCCGGATATTTTTCCATTATCGACCGACGCAGGTCCAACTTGCACATTAAGATTTCCGTCAACAACCTCTACAAAATAGGTTCTTACAATAGCTGTTTTGTTGGAAGAAATACCGTCTTTTATAGGATCTACCAAATCGTATTCATCCAAAATAACGTTCCCTTCCATAAGAACGTCAAAAACCCTACCACCTGCAGCAGGATGATAAACTTCGGCGAAATACAGATCTACTTTATAATAACCATTTGGAACAGGAATCTCATACATCAATGGAGGGTTGGCACTATCCTTACCCCCATAAATTTCCTTTTGAAAAAATAAAAGTTCATCAGCAGTGGATGTCCCACTAATTGCACCATTATAACCTAAATAAGCTTTACCACCAGTCCGTACAAAGGAAGTCCCAGTCGGTGGAGTGGTCGCGGGATCTCCAACGAAATTGCGACCAAAAGCAGTAAGTGCATCATTACCACTGGCTATACATAATTGGAAAGCATTTTCTATGAACGTAGCACTTATACTTGCAGTTGCCTGAACATCTGTGAACTCATATGAGGCTACGGGACCAACAGAGCTTCCATTTACTATAACATCTTCTATTTCAAACCCTTGGTCCGGGGTTATGGTAAAAATAATATTATCTCCTTGGTTAACTTGGGTAGTAGATGGGGATATAGTTCCATTTGCGCCAGGATTAGTAGTGATCGTATATGTGTTAACCACAACTTGGGAAACATTTACCGTACGTACTACTTCTGCTGCCGGATTCTCAGCTGCATCCATTACGTTATATGTAACAAAATAACTTCCCACTGTATTGGTATCCACCACATCTCCTCCTATAATTACATTTTCACTAATATCACCATCTGTTTCATCGTTGGCATTGACTCCTTGTTCGGAATAGACATCTCCTACCGATAAATTGATGACCTCATCTCCGATGAGGGTAATAACTGGAGGTATTATATCTGTTACTCCAACTATAATTGTGGATCCACTTGTCCCGGACAATATGTTTTGTCCCTCAAACGTAACTTTTGAAGGAAGTCCACTAAATTCTAAATCGGTAGAGCCTTCAGCGATTGCCGTAAATTGTATTTCCAGTAAATCGAAATCAGTATTCGGAAAGGCAAAAAATGTTCCTCCCACATAATCGATCACACCCAGAGCATTATCAAAACCAGGACCGATGATGGGTAGCGGTAAGGGATTTGGCTGAGGTAGGCTTACACTTGTCACCTCAATTATACTTGGATCAAAACTCATATGAATTTCAGCTCCATCCGCAGATTGATCTGTCTCAACCCTCACTGTAATTGTAAAAGTTTCATTAAGTGCAACGGTAGGTGATGATGGATCGGTCGTTATTTGCACCTGCCCCATAAGGGATGAGCTAAAACATAAAAGTATTAGCAGTATCACTATTACCCTACTTTCCAATTTAATGGACTGCGCTAATTGCATTGGTAATAAATATCCAATAGGTTTACGTAAAAATCTGTGCATAATGTGGAGTGTTAAAAATGAATGTGGAATGATTATTTAGTATTGTTTGGTAATTATGATCTTTTCGGATTAATGGTATGTATTCACCTGACCATAAACAGAAGTACTCAAAGAAATAATCCGTAAGACACCATGTTGAATAGTAACAGTGTAACAACGAATTAAGCCCAATGACAAATTTTTTCTTTAAGTAAAATTTATTCATAAAAATCCTGTTGGTCATGAGCATAACCAAGGAGAGCCATAGAGATCTGGGGTGCAAATCAAATATTTGTAAATATAAAAACGGGGGAGTTTTTTTATTTCGGTATAAAAATCACGCCTCACATCCGGTTAACATAGAATTGTTACTAGAACAAATTGGTAATCGCTGTGCAGCATTTTTTAACAATGGATAAATATTGATATAAAATGTTAAATTAACAGTAAAGAGTTTATTATTTCGACAAGTGGTATCATATTTCAGACAATCAACCATCTTTCAACACAATAATTTAAAAAATCAAAAAATAATAAATCAGGTTTTTAATAAAATAAATTTAGAAGAAATCTACATTTTAATTATTTTCAAGAGGTGAAATAATAATTAGCAATATTATTATTTATAACAAAAAAATATAACCTTCTAAGTTTCATATATTATTCTTACAAATAAAATTGAATAAACTTATAATCACTGATGTTTTCTACTAATATCACCATTAAAAACTATTCTCTGGAATCTTGCCCACTACTCCCTTAAAGAATGTCTTATAAGTTATAAAATCCTGTTCCTTATCGTCTGTAGGATATTGCGGTTTGGAAATTTTAATCTGCTTTTTTCCGAAGTCGAACGCCACCAAAACAATGGGAACTTTGGCCGCTTTGGCAATAAAATAAAAACCTGTTTTCCATACCGTAACTTTTTTTCTAGTGCCTTCCGGGGAAAGTGCCAATCTGAACTTTTTATTCTGCTCAAATACTTTGACCGTGGCACTAACAGTATCCATATTTCTACTTCTATCTATGGGGGCGCCACCCATCCATCGAAAATACCAGCCGAATGGTGGTTTAAAAAGTGCTTTCTTTCCAATAAAATGAATATCCTCATTCAATACCCGTCGAATCAGAAGTCCAAGAAAAAAATCGACCCAGCTGGTATGGGGCACCACAATAACAACGCATTTGTCCAATTGTGGAAATGAGCCGACTAGCTTCCATCCCAGAATCTTAAAATATATAAATTTTGCAATAGCATGCATAAACCATCAATTGTTTAAAATGTTAAGGTCACAGATAGTTTTAATTACAAGGAACCATTTTACCAATTGTTACCTAACCCCAAATAAAATCAAGTTCATAATTAGCAAAAAATAAACAGATTCAATTTGTTCAGAAATATTAGATTTTTTGATAAATAGACTTCAATTTCTCAGGGTTTATAATATTTCGCCATTCACTTCCCAACGCATTTTCCCATAGGGGTACAAGGCTTAAAGCTACATTGATCATAATATCAAAATCGTTATTGGTAAGTTCATTGCAGATGCCTTTTGGAAGTTGGATGTTGTGTTTTTCCTTCATTTCATTAAAAAGTTCAACCCCCTCTGGATAAAATTCTTCTAAATGCTGAAAAACCAAACAATTCCCAATACCATGTCTAACCCCTAATAAATAGGACAAGCCATAGCTCATGGCATGGGCAACCCCAACCTGTGAATATGCTATACTCATACCTCCATGCCAAGAAGCCATCATAAGTTTATCTCTGGCATCCTCTTCCGTCAAATCTCCCAAATATACTTCTTTGCACAATTCCAGTGACTTTTCCCCATAGCTTTGGCTAAAGGCATTTAAAAAAGTGCCATTGAGCGATTCTATGCAATGAATAAAACAATCCATACCCGTGTAAAACCATTGCTCCTTAGGAACCCCTTGTGTTAAATCGGGATCCATAAGGACTTGGTCAAAAGTGGTATAATCCGAGTTAATCCCAAGTTTTTTCTCGGGACCCAATAATACCGTGGTCCTGGAAACCTCTGCTCCCGTACCACTGATTGTTGGAATACCCACATGATAAATGGACGGTTTTTTCACCAAATCCCAACCTTGATACTCATATGCATTTCCCCTATTGGTCAACATGATTGCCACAGCTTTTGCCAGGTCCAATAAAGTACCACCACCAATACCTATAATTCCAGAAGGGAGTTCGGCAAAATCATTTTTGATTTTATTTACCAAGACGTCTACTTGGTCTGTCTTGGGCTCCTCATCCGCTGATATAAAAATTATCTGATCGTTAAATATCAAAGGTATTCTAGAAACTAGTTCCGAACCTTCAAAAACATCATCGACCAGAAAGATAAAAGGTGCCTCGGAATGAATCCTTTTAGGCATCAATATCTCTCCCAATTGTCCAAAACATCCTTGGCCAAAAATAACTCGGGGTACCATAGGAAAGTTCTTGTAATTCGTCATCAATCCGGGGTAGTTAATTGTAATATTATTATTACTCTTTACGTTCATAAACTTATTTTAGATACTCCAATATATCCGAGATAGTGTTCAATGTAAGATGATTATTATTGTGCTCCTCCAATTTTACTTCTTCATGTTGCCATGTGGTATGAAATGGAATATGAACCGCCTTTGCCCCAATATTCAAAATTGGCAATACATCCGATTTCAATGAATTTCCAATCATCAGGAACTCCTCTACGGGAATTTCCAAATGATTCAATAGATTCTTATAATTTTCTTCCTTTTTATCACTAAGAACTTCCACGTGATGAAAATATTTGGACAAACCTGACTTTTCCAATTTTCTTTCCTGATCCAATAAATCACCTTTGGTCAATACGATCAAGCGATATTTATCCTTCAATTTTTCCAGCACTTCCTCTACGCCATCCAATAACTCAACCGGGTGCAACAACATTTCCTTTCCAAGATTCAAAATATCCGTAATCCTTGCTTGAGAAATCCTATTATTGGACAAATCCAAGGCAGACTCTATCATGGATAACATAAATCCCTTTATTCCATAACCATATAATTCAAGGTTCTTGATCTCCGTTTTAAAAAGTTCCTGATCTATTTGGTTTTTAGTCTCATAGCTATCCAAAAGGCTGGCAAATTTTTCTTCAGCATTCCTAAAATACGTTTCATTTACCCAAAGGGTATCATCGGCATCAAAACCAACCACCTTTATATTCTTAAAATCTATTTCCATACCTTCTTAGCTTTTTCTAAATCTTCGGGCGTGTCAATTTCTATACCGCTTACGTTGGTTTCTACCATCTTGATTTTTTTTCCGTATTCCAGATATCGTATTGCTTCTATTTTTTCCGTCGCTTCCAATATAAGCATAGGCAATCTCTGGAAATCCATGAGGGCACTTTTTCTAAAGGCATAGATTCCTTTATGCTTAAAATAAGGAATATCCAATTCCCTTGACCTAGGGTATGGAATTGGGGCACGTGAAAAATAAAGGGCAAAATTCTGATTATCAACAATCACCTTTACCGTGTTGGGGTCATTAATCTCTACCCAATCGGAGATTCTCGTCATTAAAGAAGCTAAATCTATTTCTTTTTTAACATCATCTTTAAAAACTTCTATTACACCGGCAAGACTTTCCCTGTCCGTAAATGGTTCATCTCCCTGAACATTAACAATAATATCAACATCCATGGCCTCCACAGCTTCTGCTATACGATCACTTCCACATTCATGCTGCTTTATACTCATGATGGCTTTTCCACCTACCTTTTTAATAGTATCATATATAGTGGTACTATCCGTAACTACATACACTTCTTGAAACAAACCGGTATTTACAGCTGCTTCATATGTTCTTTGTATTACAGGTTTCCCCTGTAGGTCTTGCATAAGCTTACCAGGAAATCTTGAGGCCGCGTAACGAGCCGGTATCATTGCAATGATTTTCATATGTAGATATTTATTATTTTTTAATTGTTATATGTAATACGCATATCTTCATTGATTTTGTGACCAGTTTTGGGTCATGCTCATTTCACACGAAAATTATTTAAGATTAATTTGGATTATGTTTTAGGTCTAAGTTTTTTATATATCCTAAAAATGCCAATCAATATTATAAGCACCAAGAAGGCTGCCAGAATGGGTGCAAAAATTGATGCAGTAGCCACTACGGCGGCAGTTCCCGTCTCCACCAGACCAATTACCGGATTAGCCGTTCCGCCTGTAGTGGCAGTTGAGGCCAATCTACCAGTAGCAGAGGCTCCCTTTATGGCAGTTGCTGTACCACCGCCGGCGATTATTGCCAAGGTCCAAGTAATCAAGGGATCTAAATTGGATGCAGTTGAAACCATTACTGCTGTTCCTGCCAAAGCGGCCATTGGTATTGCAACACTATCCAATAGATTGTCCAACCAAGGGATAAAGTAAGCGAAAATTTCAACCATGGTTGCTACTCCTAGAACTATTAGAGCTGTAAAACTACCGATCCACTGCCAATTTTCATTCAGTTCCCACACATTAAAATAAGCGGCCAAACTTAAAAAAAACAATGGTAAAAAAATTCTAAACCCCACAGATGCAGCTAGCCCGACACCCAAAAATATGCTTAAAATGGTCTCAAAAGCCATATTCCTATATTATAATGCGAAATTAGACTATTCCTAATCAACAAAAAAATCGTTCTTAAAGCCTATAAGGTACAATTTGTGCTTTGCCCTGGTCACCGCAGTATACAACCAACGAAGATACTCCTTGTCTATTCCGTTCGGCAAATAAGGTTGTTCTACAAACACGGTATTCCATTGCCCCCCTTGCGACTTATGACAGGTGATGGCGTATGAGAATTTAACCTGAAGCGCATTGAAAAATTTATTGTTCTTTACCGCCAGAAATTTCTTGTATTTGGATTTCTCATCAGCATAGTCCCTCATAACTTCCTGATAAAGCCGGTTGCCATCCTCATAGGATAAAGATGGGGTCTCTGCCATTATGGTATCCAATAGGAGCACTGTTTCAAAAGGTTTTTGGTTGGGATAATCCACCATTTTAACCTTCACTTCCGCGAATTTAAAGCCGTACAATTCTTTTATTGAAAATATCTCCAATACTTCAATGATATCCCCATTGGCTATAAAACCTGCCTCAGAGGTAGGCTTCAACCAAAAATAGTTGTTCTTCACCACCATCATATAATCACCTACCGCCAGCTCATTTTCAAGGTATAGAATTCTATTTCTAATGTTCTCGTTATATAAATTGGCCCTCTTATTGGATCTGACTATAATGGCAGTTTCCTCCTTACCATTTTGTGAATAGGATTCGTCTATAGCCTCCTGTATATCATTCCCATCCACAAGGCGCACGATATCACTATATTGACTCACAATAAATTTAAAGTCATCGTAATATTCACCTTGAAGTTGCTCCCGTAAATTAGTGGCATTTATCAGGATCCCAGAATCCTCGGCCTGTCTAACAACCTCATCCAATTCCAATTTTATTACTTCCTTATTATAATTCAAGGACAATTGGTTTTCGTCCAAAGCAGGACTAATATTTAAATGTACAGGAGGAAGCTGGGCGGTATCACCAATTAGGATCAATTTACAATTGTGTCCTGAATAAACAAACATCAATAAATCATCCAAAAGAGACCCATTCTCAAACAACTTGGAATCTGCGGGAGTATCAGGAATCATTGAGGCCTCGTCCACAATAAAAATGGTATTTCTATGCTTGTTGGGCGACAATACGAACTGTACTCCGCCACCACTCTGTTTTTTTGGAAAATAAATTTTTCTGTGAATTGTAAATGCCTGCGTTCCGGAGTAATTGGACATTACCTTGGCTGCCCTGCCCGTGGGAGCCATTAAAACGGCCTTCATAGTAGTTTTCCAAAGATTGGTCACAATGGTGCCGACAATGGTTGTCTTTCCTGTACCAGCAAACCCTTTTAACATGAAAACACTATCCTTTTCCTTAGATAAAACAAAACTTGCAAGTTTCTCTAAAGCCACTGACTGCATGGCAGTTGGATCATGTGGAAATTTGTCTTTAAGCAGTTTAAAAAAAGTAGCGTCAGTTATAGAAGTCATAGGTCATCAAAGATAATCAGTATTTTTAAGGTCAAATACTTTTACCATTAAAAAAAAATTGTAGATTTGTGACAACCACTAAATAAAATAACACTTACAAGATGAAGACCATATTACAAATTTTCCTTTGGATAGTATCTATCGTGTTGGGATATATGATTTATAATTCTGTGAACGGCCCAATTGAATTTAAAAAAATTAAGCAAGAACGGTTTGCTAAAGTAATATCCAATTTAAAGGATATCAGGAATTCCCAAGAAGCCTATAAAACTGTAAATGGTAGATATGCAAAAGATTTTAACGCACTTATTAGTTTTGTAGATACTGGATATTACACCATTACTCAGCAGAGAGATTCCTCTTACTTGGAATACGACAAGAATTTTGGTATCGATATGTTGAAGGAGGTAAAAATAATTGATACCTTAGGAAGAGTTTCCGTTAAGGACTCCCTATTCAAAAAAGACGATCGTTTCAAAACAATGATGAATGTTCCTTACGCAGCCAATGGGGAAAAATTTGAAATGAAATCCAGTATACTTGAAAAAAGTGGATATAAAGCTCCGGTTTTCGAAGCTAAAGTTAGCAAGGATGTAGTTTTACATGACCAACCCAAAACTTTATTGGCCAGGGAAAATACCCAGATAAATGTTGATGAAGTAAATGGAAACGTTATTAAGGTTGGATCTTTGACCGAGGTAAGCACCAGTGGAAATTGGCCATCTATATATGACAAACGAAACGACCAATAGCATTTTAGAAAATTCTAAATCGGAATATCATAAATTGTCCATTCAAGTTAGCTTGAATGGACTTTCTTTTTGTGTCCTGGACACACTTTCCAACAAAATTCTTGCTTCTGAAAAGCTGGTGTTCGAAAATGAACTTACCCCATATGCCGTTCAAAAGGAAATAAAGCAACTTTTTGAAAAAAACAGAATAAAGGATGTAAAGTTTTCAGAGGTTGTTGTGATACATAGGAACAATCTTTTTAGTCTTGTTCCCCAATCCCTTTTCAATAAAGAAGAATTAGCCAATTATTTAAAATTCAATGCCAAAATCCTAGCCAACGACCATCTGGAATATGATGAAATTAAAAGTTTGGACATGGTAAACGTTTATGTTCCCTTTATGAATATAAACAATTACATCTATGATCTTTTTGGTGAATTTGAATTTTTGCACCATGGCACCATCTTGATTCAGACTTTGACCAACAGTCATGGCAACCTAAGTGAGCCCATTTGTTATATACACCTCATACAGGGACATATGGACATCACTGTGATTTCCAATAAAAAGTTGATCCTATACAACAACTTTAGTTTTAATACCAAAGAGGATTTTATTTACTATCTACTATTTACTTTGGAACAATTAAAATTGGATACGGAAACTACTAAACTTAAACTTTTCGGATCCATCGAGGAAGGTGATGAATTATATAACATGTGTCATCAATACGTAAGGGATATTTCTATTTTTATTCCCTCCAACACGACTTTTTATCATTTTGGGGGATCGGAAAAGGAAACTATAGACTTTACACTGCTAAATACCCTTTAATGCGTATAATATCTGGCAAAAACAAAGGCCAAAGGCTTACCGCCCCTAAAAAACTCCCAGTTCGTCCTACAACGGATATGGCAAAAGAAGCTTTGTTCAACATCCTTAACAATCAATACTACTTTAACGATGTAATGGTATTAGATCTTTTTGCCGGTACCGGAAACATCAGTTACGAATTTGCTTCCAGAGGTTCTGAAAATATAACTGCTATTGATGCAGACCTAGGTTGCATTAAGTATATTACCAAAACGTCCACAGACTTGGACTTTCCAATTACTGCCCTAAAGAAAGATGTTTTTCAATATTTGGAAACCAACCCTATAAAAGCTCATATCATCTTTGCCGATCCACCTTACGATCTATCTCCGGAAGAATTCTCGGCAATTCCCAAATTGGTTTTTGAAAAACAGCTATTATTGGAGAATGGTGTTTTGATTATAGAGCATTCCAAACATACCGATCTATCCCACTTGGAGCATTTCACCGATCAAAGAAGATATGGCGGCAGTATTTTTAGTTTTTTCGAATGGACAGAGGGTAATTGAAGACTTAGGGACAGAAATACCTTAAATTCCTTTAAGGAACTATTTAGTTTTACATATTAATATTGAAAAGGTATCTGCTGGACATCGGTAATAAATCCTATTATAAAAATACCCCAGTAGCGGCAAGAATTGAAATAATCTTCCCATGGCAGCATTCATTCAGAAGATACCGTCTGCGGTGGCATTAATTGAAAGGATCTCTCCTCTGCTAGTATTAATCAAAAGGATACCGCCTGCGTCGGCATTAATTCGACTAGGTATTTGCTATGCAAATACTGTCTCATTAAAAAAAAGCAGGTCATAAGCCGGATTCTGTTAGCCTTGAATTACTTCAGGGCCTCCTTATCATTTATCTAGGCCAAAAGTTGCCCTTTGGCTCCAACCGCCTACCCTTCAGCTCGAGCGTGCAGCCCTCAAACACTGATTTACATGACGTTGCACCGTATAGAGTTTACCTGGTTTCACTACAGCATAACCTGTACATACTTTCTGTTGCACTTGTCCTCATCTCACGACGGACGGGCGTTACCCGCTATACTGCACTATGGTGTCCGGACTTTCCTCCCCCCGCGGAACGCGGGGAGCGATAAGGCGACCTGCTGCAACAAAGGTAATTCAATTGTTGATAAATAAAATACTAAAGAAGGTTAAATAGGCGCTTTAATGCAATGCTATTTTTATATTTGTACTTCACCCTTCCGCGTAGTATTTTTGCGCTGAATTTAAGTCAATAGCCTTGGAACCTTTTATAGTATCCGCCCGAAAATACAGGCCCCAAACATTTAAAGATGTTGTTGGGCAACAGGCTATTACCAATACATTGACCAATGCCATAGACAACAATCATCTTGCACAGGCCCTATTGTTTACAGGTCCAAGAGGTGTTGGCAAAACCACTTGTGCCAGAATATTGGCCAAACAAATTAACCAAGATGGCAGGGCACATGAAGATGAGGACTTTGCTTTTAATATATTTGAGCTCGATGCTGCATCCAACAATTCCGTGGATGATATAAGGGAGCTGACCAGTCAAGTACGCATACCCCCCCAAGTAGGAAAATATAAGGTATACATTATTGATGAGGTACATATGCTATCCCAGGCTGCATTCAATGCATTCTTAAAGACCCTGGAGGAACCACCCGCACATGCCATATTTATATTGGCCACAACGGAAAAGCATAAGATTATCCCTACCATCCTGTCCCGTTGCCAAATATTCGATTTTAAACGCATTACGGTAAAGGATGCCGCAGAATACCTAAAATATATTGCGGAGAACCAAGAAATTGATGCCGAGGACGATGCACTCCATATTATAGCCCAAAAAGCTGATGGTGCCATGCGCGATGCGCTATCCATCTTTGATAGGGTCGTGAGTTTTTCCGGTAAAAAACTGACCAGAAAAGCCGTAACCGAAAATTTGAATGTTCTGGACTACGACACCTATTTTACTGCTACCGATCTTATTCTAAAGCATGATATTCCAGGCTTATTGATTCTTTTTAATGAAACCTTGGCCAGAGGGTTCGACGGACACCATTTTATAAGTGGTCTGGCTTCGCACTTTAGGGATTTAATGGTATGCCTTCACCCAAACACTATTGAACTCTTGGAAGTTGGTGAGGAGGCTAAAAAGCATTATAGTGAACAATCTAAAAAAACTTCCAGTTCCTTTTTACTTACCGCCATTGACCTGGCCAATGATTGCGACATAAAGTATAAGTCCAGTAAAAATCAGCGCCTTCTTGTTGAATTAACCTTAATGAAATTAGCCTCTATCGATTTTGATGGAGAAAAAAAAAAGTCTGAATCCTTAGGGAATGGTCGTAACAAACCAGATTTTATAATTCCAGCTTCATTTTACAAAGTCAACCGCCCAATTGTGGTGGAAAAGGAGTTAAAGGCCAAGAAAACTGAGGAAGCTATAATTAATACCACAGCCACTAGTACCGAAACCATTAAGGAAGAACAGGGTATTCAGCACCAAACTTCCACTCGCAATACTCAAGATCAAGCTCACCGTAAGGAAGAGGTAGGCAGTACGGATGTTGCCTTGGAAAAAGATCCAAATCCTACCCCAAAGGCCAAAATAAATCTTAAATCTACCGAAAGGAGGGTTTCAGGTCTTTCACTTTCCAGTTTAAAGGCAAAAAAAGAACATCAACTTAACAAAAAGGAAGATGTTATTGATGAAAGCAACCTGCCCAAAACAAAGTTTACGGAAGAGGAAATGCAAAAACATTGGGCAGATTTTGTTGATATCGTAGACAAAGATGGCCGAAAAATTTTAGCCTCCAACCTACATTCCGATGTTCCCAAACTAACTGAAAATTTTACCATTTGGATAGAATTACCAAATGGCACTATGAAGAAGGAAATTGAGCGTGATAAGTATGATTTAATGGAGTACTTAAAATTAAAACTCAACAATCACTTTATACAACTGAGAATAACAGTAAACGAAGCTACTGCCAAAAAATTTGCTTTTACCCCTGAAGAGAAGTATCTAAAATTACGGGAGAAAAATCCGGCCATCGACCTTCTGCGCAAGGAGTTCGATTTAGATATTTAAACCTTTCCTACCCTTCTTATCCTCCAAGCATAAAACAACATCACTAAGGCGTTTATTATAAGGCCTAAAGATTCCCGTGCATGTTCTATATTATTTATATTTCCCCCATCAATGGAAACCCCTTCAAAGTGCTCTGGCCAAAATATATAGGCACCTATGAAATAAGCAAAGGATAGTACTAGCGGCACTATCAATACCAATTTTTCCATTAAAAACAAAAACGAAGCTATCGCTGCCAATCCATAAATAAAATACCACAGCATGGCATCGGGATCGTTATACTGAACAAATGCGGCCCAAATAAACAGTATGGTAAATACGGCCGAAATAATCTTGGAAAAAAGTCGCATATTAAGAATTTATAAGATGGTTTTCTATAATGCCGCAAACTTCTGTGGCCAACAAAGTCTCTTTCAAATCAGCTCCACTTTTGTTGGTTATCAAAATTGGATGATCATTGGAATCTTCCGGCATTCTACCGTGTGAACCTTTCACCAAAGTAGCATCCAACGGAATAATGTCCATTACGGTTCTGAAACCTAATTTCTTCTTGAACAACTTCCAAATAACCTTTGGCATCAATAGTTTATCCTTAGGATCTGTTAGCATCTCTACGGGGTCGTACCCAGGCTTTTTGTGAATGTCTACCATTCTGGCATAATCAGGTGCCTTACTATCATCCAACCAGAAGTAGTAGGTAAACCAAGAATCCTTATCTGCCACCACCACTAGATCTCCACAACGTTCGTGATCTAATTGTAATTTTTGTATTTCACTACCAGAAAGCACTTGTTCTACCCCTTTAATATTCTTCAATATGGCCTTAACCTTAGCCACGTCCTCTTTATCCTTAACATAAACATGGGCCAACTGATGATCTGCAACGGCAAAGGCCTTGCTTGCACCAGCATCCAATAATTCCAATCCCCGTTCCACTCGAATATCAAGGTAACCCTCTTGCCTAAGCTTTCTATTTAAATGAATGGGGTTACTAACATTGGTTATCCCATATTCGGAAAGCAAAATAATATGGGCAGTCTTGCTTTCATAATGCTCAACCAACTGCTTAACTACATTATCTATCTCCCTTAAATCTTTTGATATTTTACTAAAATCCGTACCAAAACGTTGCATATTATAATCCAAATGTGGCAGATACACCAAGGTCAAGGTAGGATCATGTAATAAATCGGTTTTCAGGGCAGCCTCTGCTATCCACTGACTAGATTTAATGGAGGTTTTTGGACCCCAAAAATGAAAAAGAGGGAATGTACCCAATTCATTTTGCAATTGGTCCCGAAGTTCTGCTGGATAAGAATACACATCTGGGATTTTTCTACCATCGGCCAAATAATTTGGTCGTGGAGTAACACTATAATCTGCATTGGAATACATATTGTACCACCAAAACATATTGGCGCAAGTAAAATTTTTATCTTGCCTTTTGAGTTTGTCCCAAATTTTTTCCGATTGGATCAAACTATTGGATTGTCGCCAAAATTTAACTTCTTGTTCCTCCTTAAAATACCAACCGTTTCCCACTATGCCGTGTTCGGCAGGTGTTTTTCCCGTTAGGTAGGTAGCTTGTACACTACATGTTACTGCGGGCAATTGAGGGGTAACTGTTGCCGATGTACCTTTCTCCAAAAAAGACTTAATAAAGGGAGTGTGCTCCCCTATCAATCCCCTGGTTAATCCAACTATGTTAAGTACTACGGTTTTCTTCATGCTTTATATGTTGCTCTTCAACCATTCCAATTCACGTACAATGGAATTGGATAGTTCAGTTTTAAGATTTTTAGGCAATACATCCCAAGTATAGGTTTCAATTTCCAATTGATCCGAAAATTGATCTTTTTTAAGATATTCCAACACCTTGATTATTTGATCCTGGGTGGAAAATAAATTATCATACTTCTCCAAAAAGATGGGAACATGAAAGTGGGATCTTAACTCTGGCACCTTTGGGCGTTTCTCCAAAACCTCAGCTAAATCCTTATAAGTCACTACCTTGCCCCTAACCTTTTCAGTGACCTGATGTAAATAGGTAGGTTCATCGAACTGAGCCAAGGAACGCCATATTTCCTCATTTTCGCCTTCTTTAAAAAGTATTTTAAGGGCCGAGCTAACTTGTATTTTGCCAACCTTTATACCTGCCTTTCTAAATTTTCCCAGAGTATACTCAGGTTCCTCATAAGCCAATGAAAAATGGCAAACGTCGTAACAAACGGTAATATGTTTTAAAATTAACTCCTTGGCCTTTTCTTTATCACAGCCCAGGACATCCATCAATTTCCGAGTGGCTATAGGAATCAAATATGCTTCATAGAAATGAAGTACTTCATCGCTATTCTCCATCATACCATCCGGTTCAGGTTCAATGTCCAGATGAAGGCTTTTACCCGTAATCCTTTCAATATCCACCAATTGCAAAACAACCTTGGCCATACTTTCCGCACCTGTCGTAAATGCTTCGTGCAGTGCTTCCGATGAAGTATGCCAATGTCTGTAGCTGACCGGCGAAGTAGAAATACCCCCTGAAATACCTTCTGGGATCAAAAAAGCCAATTGATCAAAAAGACGCTTGGTATAGTCCAATCTCTCACTGGTGGTCCAATCCGGGGCATGCACCATATCCTTTACCCGTTCATTGTGAAAGTTTCCATACGGGAAACCGTTCATAGTAAAAACATAAAATTGATTTTGGTCCAGCCAATCCTTAAACTCTTGTAAATTACTACCTTCATTGAGCCCTAAACTTGCAATATTGGACAAACGCAATCCAATTCCAAAAGGGGATTCTGGTGAAACTTCCTTTTTAATTTTAGGCAGATAGGTTTTTAAGCTATTTAGGGTCTGCTCCCAATCTTCACCCGGATGTATATTGGAACAATAACTAACATGATACTTATTATCTACTAACATATGCTATTGGATACTTGAGGTTTGTACTTTTCTTTTAACCAAACTATTGCTTTTCCCATTGTAGCAATATCAATTTCATGCACATCGTGCTTTGCTCCTATTTCAGATATCAATGTAATGGTAAGTTCCCCTCCTAAATGCTCCCTAAATTCCTGAATACCATTTAGCAACTCATCCAGTTCATTATCTTTTTCAATAGGAATATATAAATTGAACCCAATTTGTTCCAAGACATTTAATATACGGTCCAGCGTATCTTTATTTATTAACCCAGTAAAATTGGCATATACCAAATCCAAAGCCATCCCAATGGCTACAGCCTCACCGTGTCTTAGCTGGTAATTGGTCATATATTCCAATTTATGAGCGGCCCAATGTCCAAAATCCAAAGGTCTGGACGAACCACTTTCAAAAGGATCTCCTCCTTGGGCAATATGCTCCATATGCATCTCGGCACAGCGATAAACCAGGTACTCCATAGACTCCATTTCGCGTGCCTGAAGTCTTGTACCATTTTCCTCTATAAACTCAAAGAAAGTCTTATCCTTGATCAAAGCCACTTTTACAGCTTCAGCTATTCCTGAAATCCAGTCGCGTTGATGTAGTGTGGTTAAAAAATTGTTGTCATTTATTATGGCATAGGCAGGAGCAAAAGTCCCAAGAAAATTCTTTTTACCTAAAATATTAAAACTGTTCTTAACGCCTACGGCAGAATCATTCTGTGACAGTACTGTGGTAGGTATCCTAATAAGTTTCACTCCCCTGTGGGCAATGGCGGCAGCATAACCTACCATATCTATTATAGCACCCCCTCCAATAGCAACTACAAAGGAATGTCTACAGATTCTATTGTCGTTAATGGCCTTCAATATGCGCTCCACATTTTGGTAGTCGTTCTTACATTGTTCCCCACCAGCAATTTCCATTTGTTCAGTAAGAGTTATCACGGAACTATTAGCTTTGCAATATGAGGATATTTGTGAGCTTAGATTAGGATGACATTGCTGAACACCACTATCTATAACAAAAAGTACCTTTACCTTTCCCTTCTTATTATAACCTTCAATGATATCTTTGAACAGAGGATTATTGGAGCTAAATACATGTTCGGTAAAATGCAACTTATACTCATAAGATACTTTGAAGGACTGCTCAATTGGCTTATAATGTGACATACTCTAAAAAGTTAGGTAACTGCAAACAGTTTGGATAAAAAAATTGATAGGGGCAATAGCAATAAGGTAATCAACCCTACCCACCAATAGGAAAATCCCACTGCCAAGGTAGCGTCCAAAACTATGATCGATATTACTCCGGCCATCACTGCTTTTTTTATGTTTTGTGGTGAATTTTCCTTGTAAGCCTTCAATAAAGGCCTAAATACCAAAAAAGCAAACAGCAATAAAAAAGGAATGGATTCCAACAGATTTAAGTTGGAAATGGAAAAAAGAACTATAATTCCTAAAATAACACTTGTATATAATCCTCCTGCAAAAAGAATATGGCTTTTATTGTTACCATGTACTTCCCCCCTGCTTATAAGTGTAATAGCCGCGATGTAAACCACAGGAAAAACAAAATATCCCCAATTGCTAATATCGCCCAAAATGGAAATACCTAGCAACAAATTCAATCCTCTACAAACACCCATATTTAGTGGACCAAGAAAGGAATGATGTTTCCCCAAGGCATCATACAAAAGAATAGCAAGCCCTAAGGCAAAAGCTATTATTCCACATACTGAGCTCACCAGAAATGCACTCAGCACACCCAAATTCATTAAAACACCTCCAAAGATAGCTGCAGATTTCACCGAAATTAATCCCGAAGGAATGGGTCTTTCCGGTCGCTCTATTTTATCCAACTTATGATCAAAGACATCATTGAGCACAACACCTGCCGCATATAGGAATACGGAAGAAAATATTAGCAATAGTAAATCTACAATCCTAATTGTATCCCAGACAACATTAAGGGAAGTGCCCATAAATAATCCCGAAATAGCCACCCCTGCGAAAATATCGGCAGCCGCAGTAGGTAAATTTGCCGGTCGGGCCAGTCTTAAATATCCTTTAAATACAGGATTCATTATACTATTTTATCGGCATCGACCTTAGGCTCCTGCCCTCGCAAAACACTATTGTCATTATATAATTTTGTCTGATTGATGCCTTGTGGCTTTAACCAATCGGATTCCTTCATTTTACCGTTCTTACCAAAAATATCCAATGCATTTTGGTAACAGGTTTTAACTACATCCGATTTTGCTATTCCCCTTTTCAACATAAGGGACGCCGTTTTTGGCACCGCAAGGGGATCACTTACACCCCAGTCGGCAGAACTATCCACAATGATTCTATCACTTCCAAAATTTCTAACTACTTCCACCATTCTTTCATTCCCCATTTTGGTTTTTGGATAAATTGTAAATGCTGCCCAAAATCCGCGATCCAATACATCCTTAACAGTTTCTTCGTTGTTGTGATCTATTACAACCATCCCTGGATCCAAACCATGTTCCAGACAAACCTCCATACTTTTTAGGGTTCCAGACTTTTTGTCCCTATGTGGGGTATGTATCTGTACAGGTATATTTAATTCTTTGGCCAACTCCAATTGCATTCTAAAATATTTGTCCTCGGCCGGAGTCTGATCGTCATAACCAATCTCACCTATGGCCACCACATTTTCCTTATGCACATATAGCGGCAATAACTCAATTACTTGTTCCGCCAATGCCTCATTATTGGCTTCCTTTGAGTTTAACCCTATAGTGCAATAATGATGTATACCAAACTGACTGGCCCTAAAAGGCTCCCAACCTACAAGGCTGCTGTAATAGTCTTGAAACGAACCTACTTGGGTACGTGGTTGCCCCAACCAAAAAGATGGCTCTATAATAGCCACTACACCTGCTGCTGCCATTGCCTCATAATCATCGGTGGTCCTGGATGTCATATGCACGTGCGGGTCTATAATCATCATTTTCTCTTCCATAATAATATTGTATACTTTAATTGATAATCGTGTCTTAAATTAAAATGTTTCACTACCCCAATCGGACTAAATCATAAAAAACTGAGAAATCCATATTTTTAATAGCAATTCCAACCGTTAAAGTTAATTAAATAATGGGGTTTAACGCTTATAACAACTCCATTTTAAAAGTGTTTTAACAGTAAATCAAATTGCAGTTCTGAAATTCCGACTGAAAAAATCACCCTAACTACAATTCCGATCCACGAATTAATATATCAACATCATGGAGCTAAAATTCCCTATAATTTGTTCCTTGTCCCCGGCTCCCTTAAACACCAGGTATATAGCATCAAAATCCGAAGAGGGCTTTACCGGAATATCATATTTCTTCTTGGCACCATGCTCCTTATTAAAATACTTCAAGGAACTTTTTCCAATAAGGTTACCGCTAGAACTATTTTCCCTTATTTCAACGGTTCCCTCGTATGGATAGTCTGCGCCGAAATACATGAATAGTTCTATATTTTTTAGACCCTCCAATCCTATGTCGTTAAATTTCAAATAAGAATTATTTTTTATGGATCCTATTACTTCTTCACCCTCCACTTCCCATTTACTTAATCCACCACTTTTCTCATCCGCATTAACTCCTTCAAATTTTGGAAATTTAAATATTATTTGATCCCTAGCCGACAAGGAGGATTCTGGCTGCGCTTTACTTCCTTTATCCGAATATGAAGCCATTAAAACGTACTTTCCTTGGCTCCTTTTTGCCTTATGGGCGTTAAAGGCAACTTCACCGGATAGGGGAAGCAAGTTTTCATTTTTGCCCATTTTTGGATCCAGTGAAAGAATGTAATCCACTATTTTATCTACCTCTGCTACCTTTAATTGAGGGTGGGCAGACATCATACTTTCTCCCCAAACCCCAGAGCCACCTTTGATAATTTTATCTATTAGATAATTTTTGTCCGCCGATGAATACCGAGCTGCAATTTCCTCATAAGTAGGTCCATTGACCTTTACGTTTACCGCATGGCATGCTTTACAGTCCGTATTGTCCATAATTAATTTACCTTCCGGTATGGTGTTCTGTTGATGACCTAAGGTAGCCATAACCATATCTTTACCTTCCGGAATATAATCGAAGGTAACTTTAACCTCCTTGGGATCAATGGTACCGTCCAAAGTACTGCCATCCTGCTTATCCGTCACAACAACCTTGTAGGCCACTTTTCGTCCATCCCAATAGGTCTTGTTCTTGGTGTCCAATTCAATTTTTAATTCGGGGATATCATTCCCAACCAATATTCTCTGGTTGGATATATCCGTATTTCCAGCTTCATCGGTAACCTTTAAACGGACCGTATAATTCCCAGGTTCATTGAATGTAAAACTGGGCTCCATTGAAGTATCTTGGACCTCATCCGAATTAAAGAACCATTCGTATTTTAATTGATCCTTATCAAAATCCTCAGAAGAACTTCCGGAGAAGCGTACAGTAAAGGGGTGGGCTCCTACCATTTTGTCCGATGTTATCCTAGACACAGGTTTGCGATTGCCACTTACATAACCTATTCTATTTAAACGGGCATCCATATTTTGTGAATTCCATTTTTGTCCATATTCAAGAACATAAAGATTGCCATCTGAAGCAAAAAGCATGTCCATTGGATGGGAAAACTCACTACTAGGCATAAATGGATCTGCCTTTACATAGCTGTGATTTTCATCCAGGGTCACTACATAGACCCAATCCCTCATCCATTCATACAAGAGAATCTTATTCTCAAAATATTCTGGAAAATTATTCGTGGCATTGGGATAATTGGAGGCATGATAAATAGGACCCGCCATAGGGTTAACTCCTCCAGAGCCCAACCAAGGAAATTCTTCAGAAGCAGCATAGGAAAACCATATCATTGATTCCTGCGCAGGTGGAAGCTCCCTTATACCTGTATTATTTGGTGAATCATTTATTAATTTGGCAGGGTTAAATTTTTTTCCAGAAGTTTCCGTAGCAAAATTATAATCATTGTACGGCTGATTGTTTCCTCGGGTATATGGCCATCCCCAATTCCCAGCTTTTCGGGCTTGGTCAAATTCGCCCATACCATGAGGTCCACGGTTGGGGTCGCCCTTACCCGCGTCCGGACCAACATCGCCCCAATAGAGATAGCCTGTTGAACTATCAATGGAAAATCTAAAGGGGTTTCGGCTACCCATTACGTATATTTCCGGCCTTGTATTTGGAGTGCCTACTGGAAAAAGGTTGCCCTCGGGTATAGAATAAGTGCCATCATCCTCTGGCCTAATCCTTAGTATTTTACCTCTTAGATCATTGGTATTAGCCGCTGATTTTTGAGCATCCCATAAGGCTCTACCCTCCCTTTCATCTATAGGCGCATACCCAGAAGACTCAAAAGGATTGGTATTGTCACCCAAACCGATATATAAGTTACCATCAGGACCAAATTCCAATGCACCTCCACTGTGGCAGCATTTACGTAATGTTGGAATGGTCAAAAGATTTTTTTCAGACGCTAAATCCAACGAATCTCCAACCAAAGTAAATCTTGAAATACGTTGTTCCGATATTTCACCAGGTGCGGAATAAAATAAATAGATCCAATTATTTTTCTGATAATTTGGGTCAACTGCAATACCCAATAATCCGTCTTCATTGCCATAGAACAAATTCAGTTGAGCTATTTGCTTTGTTTTTTCCTCCTTAAAATCGTAGAGTTTTAAAGCTCCCCTTCTTTCTACGAATAAAATTCCCCTACTAGGCAATTCTTCGAGTTCCATAGGCTCGTTCAGGTTAAAATCCAGCACCGTGCGCACATACCTGTTTTCCTCTGGAATCCTTTCTGTTTTCGCCTTACTATAGTCCAAATTATCTTTCCCGATTACATAGTGAAGTCCACCTAAAACATGATCTAGAAAATCAGGATTTTCAAAGGTAGCATCGGTATGCCCCATTTCTGTGTAAAATGACCTACCCCCATCAAAGTCATGATACCAAGATATAGGATGGTGCTCCCCATTTTCTCCTCCCTCATAACTGCTTTCGTCAATTTCAATTAAGACCTTAATATCTGGATTGATATCCCTGAAATTATACCATTCGTCTGTCTTCATCCATGTATCTGCCATAAATTTTGTTGCAGGGTGGCTTTTGTCCACAATATTCAACTTAGCTTCTTGAGTTTTCGGATGCCCTTTAAAATATGCTCCGACCAATTTATTGTACCATGGCCAACCGTATTCAGTATCCGTGGCGGCATGAATACCAAAAAATCCACCGCCCGCTTGAATATATCTCTCAAAATCGGCCTGCTGCACTTCATTTAAAACATCTCCCGTGGTATTTAAAAATACAACGGCCGAGTATTGCCGAAGTATTTCCTCAGTAAAATAAGTTGCATCTTCGGTAGCATCCACGGAAAAACCATTTTGCTCTCCCAACTTTTTCATAGCTACCACCCCTGCCTCGATGGAACCATGTCTAAATCCTTCCGTTTTACTAAACACCAATACTTTTTCTTCTTTGGACGTGCAAGAACCAAGAAAACCTACCAAGATCAGTATTAATAGTGATTTTGAAATGTTAGCCATGTTACCTATTTAATTTGATTAATGAATAATAGAACTCCAATCCTTGCTTTAGCATTGGTATTTTAACCTTAAAATCTATCCATCGCGGAACAATATATGCCTTTATTGATACTATTTTTGCCTTTTCCCCATTGTATCAATGAATAATGCAGCAATTTAAATCATTTAAAAATAATTTTACAAAATCCTAGCAAAAAATACGAACCTGCTCTCATATTTAACCTTTGCCAGCTCCTTTTTAATTTAAACTGTAAAAACTCAAAAACAAAAGCTTAAAATATTAATAAACCAACCGAAAGTCACCGAGCCGACCTATCTACTGGTCCATAAAAAAAACTTAAATATGCACTAAATGTTAAATTCCAGATGACCTTATTATTAAACTGTGAATAATGATACCTTTAGATCCTATTTTTAATAATCAAGTTTATCACAATGAAAATCAAACTAGCAATCCTATTACTTTTTTCTGGATTTAGCATGTTGTCCCAAGAACAATTATCGCTGGAAAACTTAAACGATTTTAGAGACCCGGGCAATAATTGGAAAATAGTGGGGGATGTAGTTGCCGACCGCAACATTACCGTTCACACGCATCAGGATCCGGAACCTATTAATTTATCCAAAAAGGAAAAACGAAGACAAAAAAAGTCAAAAGAAACAGTACATCCCATACACATTGAACCAGGAACGGGTGTTTTGTTCAACGATTATTCCTTTACGCAAAAAGACCATCTTTTGTCCCAGTGGGAACACGGCGATATAAAATTGGAAATGGAAATCCTAATACCCAATGGCTCAAATTCAGGAATATATTTACAAGGCCGTTATGAATTGCAAATAAAAGACAGCTGGGGTATTTTAAATCCTACATCCTATGATTTTGGGGGCATCCATAGAAATTGGGAAGAAGAGCCATCAAAGAAATTTCTAGGAATTACTCCGTTGAGCAATCCGGCAAAGGCACCGGGATTATGGCAAAAGATCAAAATCCACTTTGAGGCTCCAAAATTCAATGATTCCGGAGAAAAAATTGCAAATGCAAAATTTGTTTCCGTAACATTGAACGGTGTATTAATCCACAGCAATGTGGAAGTTCCATTGCCAACAGGCGGTCCTATTTCTACAGAAGAAACCGCAATGGGCCCACTAATGATTCAAGGAGACCATGGTCCTATGGCTTTTCGGAATATTAATTATCAGCTATTAAAAGAATCGCAAGTCACTTTATCGGATTTAAGTTACATCACCTATAAAGGCGATTTTAAGGGCTTGGAAGAATTGGAAGGTGCAGTGGCGTCGGAAAAACAATCAGGGGAATTAATAGATATTAATGTTGTACATGAAGAAGACCGGTATGGCATTACCTATACGGGTAAAATTAATATTCCGGAAGCCGATGACTACCTCTTTTCCATAGGATATACAGGAGGAATAGATTTTAGTCTGGACGGCAAAACCATTGCCACCAATAATTCCTCGGATGCCCAAGAAAATTTGGAGAAAACCGTTTCTTTAAATGCGGGAGAGCATGTATTTACATTGACCAACATAAAAAATGCAGGCTGGAGAGCACCTAGATTAGGCCTTTCAATTGCAACGGCTAGTACCAATCATAAAAAATTTCATGTTTACGATTCCTATCCACCCGATATAAGTTCCGTTTCCCCAATTTTGGTCAACGCCGAGGCAACTCCACGTATGTTAAGGGGCTTTGTAAGTTTTAAAGGCAATGAGGAGCGGCTTTCCCACACCATAGGCCTCGGGACCCCTGAGGGAATTAATTTTGTATATGATATGGGCGCCGAAAATCTTATTGGTATGTGGCGCGGTGCTTTTGTTGATGCTACCCCAATGTGGCACAGTCGAGGTAACGGATCTTTTAAACCTAATGGCGCCGTACAATGGACTTTTTTAAATCAACCTTTGGCCGAACTAGCGGACTTGCAAAGTCCGTTCCCTAAAACGGGAAGCGCTCCAGACTTTAAATCCAACGGGTATACTATGGACCCAGTCAACGGACTTCCTATCTTTAAATATACCTACAAAGGCGTTGAGGTAGAGAACAAAATCTATCCCAATGACAAAAATACCCATCTGATCAATGAAGTTAGTTTTTCCCAAACCGGAAAACCCAATTGGTATTATAAAATTGCTTCAGGAAAAGCCAAGAAATTAGCTGACGGGTCATTCGATGTTGATAATCATCAATTCTACGTAAAAGTACTTTCTGGACAAGAGCCTATTCTTAGAGAAGTAAATGATGAAGCGGAAATAATTATTCCCGTGGATGGCAGCACTATTAAATATGAAATAATTTGGTAAGAGATATGAGAACCATAACAAAAAAAACAAATACGATCATAAAGACATTTGGCTTCCTGGCGATGATGCTTACAGCAACAATTTTAGTCGCTCAAAATGCTTCCAGTGAAGACGATTACTATAGATTAACAACTGTACCAACACCAGAGGGAGTCCAAATGGAAGGCGGAGGTGTTTTATCCCTTCCCAATGGAAATCTTGCCGTGTGTACAAGACGTGGAGATGTTTGGATCATTGAAAATCCGTCCATGGCTAACGGGGTTTCGCCAACATTCAAAAAATTCGCTTCCGGTCTACATGAACCCTTGGGACTTGCCTACCATGACCAAGCTCTTTACACCGCACAAAGAGGCGAGCTAACCAAACTAATTGACACCAACGGGGATGATATTGCTGATGAATACAAGACCATTTATGCCTGGCCTGTTTCCACCCACTATCACGAATATTCCTTTGGCCCTGTACTGGCACCCGATAATACCTTTTTCGTTACCGCCAATGTTGCCTTTGGCGATGAAGAATGGTGGAGGGGCGAAAGCAGGGTACCATGGAGGGCCTGGACAATGAAAATCACCGAGGATGGCAAGATGGAACCTTGGGCCACTGGAATGCGGTCTCCTGCCGGCTATGGTTTGGTGAATGATGAATTATTTTATACTGAAAACCAGGGGGATTGGGTAGGCTCCGGGGCCATCTGGCATCTTACCAAAGGTACTTTTGCAGGACACCCTGCAGGACTAAGATGGACAGGTCACGAGGATTCACCAATTAAACTTACGGAGGAAGAATTTTACAGCAAGGTAGACAAAAGACAAGTCAAGGTAAATGGCAGGTATGTGAAACCGGAAAATATTAGGGATGAAGCAAATCCTGATTTTGCATATGAAATAAAGAAATCCTTCCCTGAATTGAAATTACCCGCTGTAATCTTACCACATGGCATTTTGGGAATATCAAATTCTGAAATTAAAGTGGACAAGACCCAGGGTAAATTTGGGCCATTTAATGGCCAATTACTTGTTGGGGACATGGGGCAAAGTAAAATTATGAGGGTAGTTCTCGAAAAAGTTAATGGGGAATATCAAGGAGTGGCATTCGACTTTAGGACAGGCTTTCAATCTGGAGTAATGCGGATGGATTTTGATAACGAAGGAAGACTTTTTGTTGGAGAAACCAATAGAGGTTGGGGATCTGCCGGCACCACCAATTCTGGTCTGGAATACCTGACATGGACAGGACGCACACCATTTGAAATGAAAACAGTAAGCGCAATGCCTGATGGTTTTGAAATTGAATTTACATTACCGGTAGACAAAGCTTCGGCCGAGGATCTGGATTCCTATTTTGGCAAGAGCTACATCTACAAATATCATGCGGCCTATGGAAGTCCGCAAACCAATATTGAGGAGATCAAAATCAAAGGGGTTAAAGTAAGCGATGACGGAATGAAAGTGCGTGTAGTTATAGACAATCTTCGTCAATACTATGTACATGAAATAATGTTACCAGGGCTAAAGGCCAAAGAAACGGGCAATACTATCTTACATCCTACCTTGTACTACACCTTGAACAATATACCAGAGGGTGCTACGGTTCCGGTTTCGGAACTGTCTACCAAACGCTCCAGTCTATTAAAAAAAGCGGTTAGTATCAAGAAAACGACACCTAAAAGGACAACAGTTAATAGTAAGATTTTGACGGACGCTGAAGTGCAGCCTCTATTAATGACCAATACTTGTGTGGCATGCCATCATAAGGACAAGAGGGTCATTGGCCCTTCCTTTACCGAAATTTCAAAACGTAATTACGACAATGAAAAAATTGTGGAATTAATTTACAATCCACAACCCAAAAATTGGCCGGAATACGCTACCCCAATGGCACCCATGCCACATGTGCCCGAGGACGAAGCTCTAAAAATTGCAGGGTGGATCAATTCATTAAAGAAGTAAATTCCAAGAAGGCTCAATAAAAAAGAGCGGTTAAAAAGTACTATAAAGTACTTTTTAACCGCTCTTTTTACTTATAGTACAGGATTATACTTTGATATTCTCCCAAGTAATACTTCCATTTTCAATACCCTTTAATAGGTCAGGGAATTCTACCAACAAAGCTTTTGCTTCTTTAAAATTGGAATTATGGCAGCATAGACTTGCGGCTTTTCTCTCGGCCAGATTATCACTGGAAAATAACCTTTTCATATCCTTTAGCAATTTTTCGTCCATGAAATTGCCCACTGGCCTCCAAAAGCAGGGATCTATTTCCCTTGATGCCGCCCATCGTTCGTGAGCATAGTCGGAAATAATTCTTGTAAGTTCCTTATTTGCCCTTTTATCTACCTGAACAATGTCATTAAGGTTTTGTTGCATAAATGCCGCCTTTAGATACATTTGGTTCCACTGCTGCTCATTAAAATAAAGTGCAGGATAAGGATTGTTCAATGCAATAGCATCAAAAACGGTTGCAATATTGGTCCGAAGTGCCTCCACGGCCTGATATTTATAATTTTCGGGATTCGGCAGCAACACCAGAAATTTCAAAAAGGTTTCCAATTCACTCTTGTCGGCCACTTCTATAATATTTGCCACCTTGGCTTTAAAAAATTCTTCCTTTGCCTCCAATACCTTGTAAAGCAGGAAAATTCTAGCAATCTGCTGAAGGTTCGCTTGTTGAATTTCCAGATATGCCTTTAATTTTTTGTCATCCAATAAAAGTGAAAAATCTTTCTCCGTTTTAATTTTGGTAGGAACCAGACTATAGGTCAAATACAGATCCTTAGTTGACTCCGTTTCCACAATGCTTTCTATTTTGGACAATAGCCATTGCTTATTTTCTTTATCCACATTATCCTCCAAAATTTTGAGGAGCTGTGAACCAATATTTTCAAATAACATATAATAAGATACTTTTTATTGTTAAACCAAATGTATTGATAAGACCATGCTTAGGTAATTTTGGCAATTCAAATTAATTTGCACTGCTTACCAAGAAGGCTTAAATATAAAACTATATCATCATAAATTACTGCGGTTTATGGTATTCTTTCTATTTTTGAAAAGAAATTTACACTATGCTAGGTTTAAAATTACCCACAGACCCCAGATGGGTCAATATTGTTGAAAAAAATATCGACGAAATATTGACAGATCATGCCTATTGCGAACAAAAGGCGGCTAGTACAGCTATTTCCTTAATTGTCAGCTTTCCTGAGTATACGGAACTTACCCAGGAAATGATAGCGCTATCCCGGGAAGAAATGGGACATTTTAAAATGGTACACGATCGTATTATAGCTCGGGGAAAAACTCTTGGAAGGGATAGAAAGGACGAGTATGTGGTGGCCCTATTAAAATTCTTTCCAAAAGGTGGTAGTAGAACAACCCAACTGGTCCATCGTTTATTATATGCCGCATTGATTGAAGCTCGCAGCTGTGAACGCTTCAGGTTACTTTCCGAGGAATTAAAGGATAAAGAGTTGGCAGATTTCTACCATAAACTAATGGTAAGTGAGGCCGGACATTATACCATGTTCCTAAATTTTGCCCGTAAGTATGGAGACCGTAAAGAAGTGGACAAGAAATGGGATGAGCTTCTATCTTATGAGGCTTCCATAATGAAGGATCTGGGTAAGAATGAATCGGTCCATGGCTAAAATTCATTGCAGCCACAAAGGAATATCTATACTATGAACACCTATTTTTTGGCGTAGTAAAGGGTTTTAATAATTCCATCGGACAACCCTATTTTGGGTACATGAATTTTTTTGGCCCCGATCCATTTGGCAGAAGAAACAAAAATCTCGGTAGCCGGAATTATTACGTCCGCCCTATCCGGATTTAATCCCAATTCCGAGACCCTTTCCTCAAATGTTAAACTGGACAAAAAATGATATTGTGCCCTAAGCCAAATATAGGAAAGCGACTCACCTTCCTTTCTACCCGACATTTTATGTAATTTATTAATGTTGCCCCCTGAACCAATGATCGATAAATTGGGCAGCCCTTTAACATGTTTCTTTAACCACAGTTCCAATTCATTCCACATTTCTTCATCCACCATACCATTTAGGAGCCTAACGGTTCCAATTTTGAAGGATTCGGAAATTTTTATTTTCCCTTCGGAAAAGACCGTAAATTCGGTGCTACCTCCCCCAACATCAATATAAAGATAAGTCTCATCTTTCCTTATCAAATTCTTAAGATCTGTAGATGCGATGATAGAAGCCTCTTTTTCCCCATCGATCAATTGAATTTTTACTCCCGAAGCCTCCAAAATATTATCAATAACCACCTGTCCATTATCCGCCTCCCTCATGGCCGAAGTGGCACATGCCATATATTTTTCCACCCCATGAACCTCCATTAAAAGTTGAAATGCCTTCATGGCACTTAACAAGCGCTCCTCATTACGCTTGGAAATGGTCCCATTTTTAAAGACATCTTCCCCCAATCTGATTGGCAATCGCACCAATGCACTTTTTCTAAAAAGGGTTTCTTTCCCCTCTTCTTCTATTACGTTATGTGTAAGCAAACGTATGGCATTGGAACCGATATCTATTGCGGCATATTTCCGTACTATCAATTGAGTTATTTTTTAAGAATTCAATTTATTGAGGTAGTAATCGTAGGTCGCGAATTGGGATCGCACTTTTGAGTTATTGTTCTTTCTATAGGCATTGTCATGCTTTTCAGAAAAGACCCTGGCCTTAACATTATCCCTCCAGGAGATATCAAAAGTATCCAAAAGCTCCTGCTTTACATCTGCATCGTAAATGGGCACTCCTACTTCTACCCTATAATCCAAATTTCTCGTCATCCAATCCGCCGAGGATATATACACTTTGGAATTGCCATCATTACCAAAAATAAAAACCCTTGGATGCTCCAAAAATTTATCCACAATACTAATGGCCTCTATATTTTCGCTCATCCCCTTAACCCCTGGAACCAAGCAACAGACACCTCTGATAATAAGTTGGATTTTTACGCCTGCCCTACTTGCCTCATAAAGTTTATCCACCATTTTATAGGAGGTAAAGCTGTTCATTTTAATTTTAATGTACGCTTCTTTGCCTGCCTTCGCATATTGAATTTCCTTATCTATCAATTTCTTGAAAACATTTTTGGTGTAATGCGGAGAAACTATGAGATGTTTGTATTTATTGATCTTATAGGTTGTCTCAAAGAAATCGAAAACCTTATTCAATTCCTTTAAAATTCCATCATGGGCGGTAAACAAGGTATAATCCGTATAGATACGGGCGGTTGATTCATTAAAGTTTCCGGTACTAACAAACCCATATCGTTTAGTATGTGAACCTTCTTCCCTTTCTACCAAACATATTTTGCTATGCACTTTTAGGCCACGAACACCAAAGATCAGTTTTACACCCTCTGCCTGTAACTGTTCCGCATATTCTATATTGGCCTGCTCATCAAATCTGGCCTGCAATTCTATCTGCACGGTTACGTGTTTTCCATTTTTTACGGCATTGATCAAAGAAGCAGCTACCTGCGAGTTATCTGCCAATCTATATACCGTAATCTTAATATTTCTAACCTTGGGATCCAAGGCAGCCTCCCTTAAAAATTTAATAATATAGGAAAAGGTCTGGTAGGGTGTGTACTGTAAGAAATCCTTTTCCGAAATCCTCTCAAAAAGACTGCCTTCCATGGAAATTCCTTTAACAGGCAAGGCAGTAATCTTATCATACATTAAATCATTTCGTCCCAAACTGGGAAAGCCCATATAGTCACGTCTGTTGTGGTACCTTCCTCCGGGAATTACACTATCCGTGTCCTCAATGTCCATTTTGTCTTTTAGAAATTCAAGTGTGTCCTTTCCTATACTTTTATCGTAAACAAAACGAACGGGATCACTTATTTTTCGATGTTCCACACTAGAGGATATTTTTTCAATAAAACTTTTACTTAAATCGTTATCCATATCCAACTCGGCATCACGTGTAATTTTAATCATGTGAGCCGATATGGATTCGTAATCGAACATATTAAAAATACTCCCAAGACAATATCGGATAAGGTCATCCAAAATCATGATATAATTTTTATCGCCCTCCTTCGGAAGCACCACAAAACGATCTATACCCTTGGGGATCTCAATAAGCGCATAACGCTTCTCTTTGGCGGTTGTTTTACTATCAGGGTGTTGCTTTAAAATCAATTTTACAGCCAGATAAGCCGCTGTATCCTTCAACATCGGAAAGCCTGCCAAATCGTTTAAAATTATTGTCATCAGGACAGGACTTACCTTTTCAATGAAATAATTCTTGATAAAAGAACATTGGGCCTCGGTTATCTTTTTTTCGTTGACCAAAAAAATATTTTGACCCTCCAATTCCTTTTCTATGTCACTAAGTATTTTTAAGCTTTTGGTTTGCTGTTTAATTACGACATCGGTAATTTCTTCCAATAAATCCTTTGCGGTTTCACCTCCCAAAACACTTTTTCCTGTTCTGCCTGCTTCCACAATTCTTTTCACGGTAGCATACCTAACCTTGAAAAACTCATCCAAATTATTGGAAAATATTCCTAAAAATCGAAGTCGCTCTATTAAAGGAACATTCTTATCAGCACTTTCTTGTAAAACCCTCTCATTAAAACTTAACCAACTAATTTCTCTGTTTATATATTGATTCTTACTCTTAATCATTCTTTTAATTGTTTTGGAAAAAGTGTCCGTACCGTAATCCCTTTTGTAACGGCACTCCAATCGTTAGTGTCAAATTTTAATTGTACCAGCCCACTTGTGGGAACATTGTCAATATACATGTTTCCTAAGGAATTGGCAATATGTGTAAAGGCTTCATTGTGTCCAAAAATAATAACTGTATTCTTATCATTGTTCAATCCCAATATGAACCGATGAACATCCTCACCGGAAAAATCATATAGTTCATTGGACAATTCAAAATTTGCAAATGGAAAGCTTAAGCTTCTGAGGAAAATCATAGCAGTATGCATGGCCCTATTGGCGGGACTTGAATAAGCAGCTTCGATAGGTGTCAATTCCGACTGAAATGCCTTTGCCACTTTGTTGACATCTTTGATGCCCCTTTCCATTAGTGGTCTATCCCTATCCGAAACATTATATTCCCAAGACGATTTTCCGTGTCTAACCAATATTACCGTTTTCATACGTTGAAGTCTTTTTAATTAAAAAATTGAAATCATAGGTAACCCCTTTGCTCTTACATTATAAACTTTTAATGTTTGTTTCATTAAATAATATATACTTGTTTATGCCTTCCCGCTGCTATCACAATCCAAGGACATGAAGTAATTAGGGCGCCAATCTTTCTATTTTCCAATCAAAATTATCCTGTAAACTATAACGTATTCTATCATGCAATCTATTGGGCCTTCCCTGCCAAAATTCCATGGAAATAGGCTTCACAATAAATCCACCCCAATACTTGGGACGTTCTATCTCCTTATTTTCATACTCCTTCTCCAAATCCTTTAATTTTTTCTCCAAAAACTCCCTACTTGGAATTACCTGGCTCTGATTGGATACTATGGCTCCCAGTTTACTGCCGTCCGGCCTGGATTCAAAATAGCCATCCGACAAATTTTCAGCTATTTTCTCGGCCTTTCCCTTTATAATAATCTGCCTTTCCATATTAGGCCAGAAAAATGAAATGCACATATTGGGATTATGTGCTATGGCCCTCCCCTTTTCACTTTCATAATTGGTATAAAAGATAAAGCCTTCAAAAGTGTACTTTTTTAGTAGGACAACCCTATTTTTGGGATAACCATCCAAACCAATGGTAGATACCGTCATGGCATTGGGTTCATCTACCCCCTCGGATGCCTCTACCTCATAAAACCATTTCTGAAATAACTCCATAGGGTTATCAGAAATTACCTCTTCGGTAAGCGCGCTTTTCTCATAGGATTTTCTGTAATTCCCTAGGTCTTTTTGCATGTGTCCTCTTGGATAATTATATCATGAAAGTTACTATACAAAATTGCATAAAACAAACTGAAACACGAAAACTAAGCCCAGTTTTTTTTGAGGTCTTTCACCCCAGGAATGACAAATAAAACACTGCATATTTAAAGGATTATAATAAGTGGCTCAAAAGAGTACAATAAGCAACAATAATAGCCGGACACCCTTCATCTATCTCTGAACGACTAATAATGATTTGAAACTATAGACCCCAATTAGAAAGTAGGTGATTGTAATTAAAGCTCAAACTCCTTGCCGTCATCTGCAAGTTCTACCATGGGGAATATGGTTTTGGCCTCTTCCCTAAAAAGCTCCAGTGAGGCATATCTGGTAGAAAAATGACCTAAAATCAACATCCCAACATTGGCGGCTTTTGCTATGGCGGCAGCCTCCTTGGCTGTGGCATGTTTTGTTTTCGGGGCCAATTTCCTTTCACTCTCCAAAAAGGTGGCTTCATGATACAACACATCCACATTAATGATCAAAGGAATAATCTTCTCCGAATAAGCAGTATCACTACAAAAGGCATAACTCTTGGGTGCCGGTGGATCAAATGTCAATAAGGCATTGCGAATTACCTGATTATTTTCCAAAACAATGTCCTTGCCGTTCTTTATATTTTGAAAATAACATTTATCAATTTTGTATTTGGCAACAGCCGCTATATTCAATTTTCGTTCCGCCAACTGCTCTTTAAACAAAAACCCATTGGTGTATATCCTATGATCCAACGGTATTGTTGTGATGGTAACTTTTTTATCCTCATAAATCTTTTCGGGCTCTGTTGATGATAACTCGTGAAAAATAAGTGGATAATTGGTCCATGAATCGCCCAATTTCAAAAATAAGGTAATAGCCTCCTTTATTCCTTGGGGACCATAAATGTGCAACTCATTGGTTCTGCCCAATAATCTAAATGTAGAAATTAACCCTGGTAAACCAAAGAAATGATCTCCATGTAAATGGGATATTAGAATATGATTGATTCTTGAAAATTTAATCTTACTTTTTCGCAATTGAACCTGTGTTCCCTCACCACAATCTATCAAAAACAAATGATTTTTAATCTCCAGAACTTGGGATGTGGGATTGTTCAATGATCTTGGTGTTGCAGCATAACAACCCAATATGGTTAGTTTCATAAAAATGAAATATTGAAAATGGAAATAGGAAAATTGAAAATTAAACCCTAGTTATTTATTTGGGCGTACATTAAAATTGACGCCAACAATCTTTTATATTGGGTTATTTCCTCAACTATATTCCTTCTTCCGTTTTCCTTTTAAATTTTAATTTCCTAAAAGTCCAAATCCCTTTCAATCTCCTCCATTTCTATAATATCTTTCGCCTCTTGAATGGTTGGCACAACACAGATGCTATCCGGAACTTCATCGTAGGATACCTTTTCGGTAACCAAAACGAAGGATTTTTTGCTTTTTCGATGCGCATCCGAAAGCTCCAAAAATTCTAAAACATCATTGGAAGTAAGTTTTGCAAAGGAAAAGAGATTAATAATAATATGATCGTTCTTTATTTTAGGATAAATATCCCTAAAATTGGAAATAAACTTATTTAATGAAATATTCTCTTGGAGAACAGTGGTCACATTTCCTTCTTTATCCAATATCATAAGTCAATTATTTAATTTTTGACGCTAACAAATAAATCACTGCCATACGTATGGCTACCCCATTTTCCACCTGATTCAATATAATGGATTGCTTTGAATCAGCTACATCACTGGTAATCTCCACACCTCGGTTAATGGGCCCAGGATGCATAATTACTATTTCTTTGTCCAAACTATCCAATAAGGCCTTGTTAACCCCAAACTGCTGTGTATATTCCCTAGTCGTCGGAAAATAACTTATATCCAAGCGCTCATTCTGTATACGGAGCATATTGGCTACATCGCACCAATTTAAAGCCTTGCGCAAATTGGTCTCCACCGTAACACCCAAGGATTCTACATGTTTTGGCAATAAGGTTTTAGGTCCACAAACTTTTACATTAGCCCCCTGTAATTGTAAGGCAAAAATATTGGAAAGTGCTACCCTTGAATGAAGGATATCACCCACGATAACAACATTTTTCCCAGCTACATCACCTAACTTCTCCCGAATGGAATACGAATCCAACAAAGCTTGTGTAGGATGCTCGTGAGCACCATCCCCTGCATTTACTATAGAAGCCTTAACATTTTTGGACAGGAATATACCAGCTCCCGGATTTGGATGGCGCATTACCACCATATCCACCTTCATGGATAGAATATTATTCACCGTATCGATCAAGGTTTCCCCTTTCTTCACGGATGACTGTGCCGCAGAAAAATTTATAACGTCCGCGGACAACCTCTTTTCCGCCAGTTCAAAGGAAAGCCTAGTACGGGTGCTGTTTTCAAAAAATACATTTGCTATGGTAATATCGCGAAGTGAGGGCACTTTTTTGATAGAACGGTTGATTACCTCTTTAAAATGATCTGCAGTTTCAAAAATGAGCTGAATATCCGATTCTTTCAGATACTTTATTCCCAACAAGTGTTTTACACTTAATTCGCCCATGCGCTATGTCTTTACTAAATATATTACATCCTCCCCGTCATTTTCCTCCCACATTACCTTAACCTTTTCTCCATTAATGGCATCCACTTGCCTTCCCCTATAATTGGGCTGTATGGGCAAATGTCGGCTAAATCGGCGGTCGATCAGGGTTAATAACTCAATTTCCAACGGTCTTCCAAAAGATTGTATAGCCGTTAATGCCGCCCTGATACTTCTTCCAGTATATAGTACATCATCTACAAAAACTACTTTCCGATCTTCCACAAGAAAGTCGATTTTAGTCTTGTTGGCCTCCAAGGTCTTCTCCCCTCTTCTAAAATCATCACGATAAAATGTAATGTCCAGAAAACCTAAATCGATTTTCTTTACTCCATAATCTTCTTGAAGAATCTTAGCTAGGCGCGATGCCACAAATATGCCCCTAGGTTGTATACCTATTAGAACCGTATTTTTAAAATCCAGATGATTTTCTAATAATTGACAAGCCAAGCGATGCAGGATAATATTTATTTCTTTGGAAGAAAGTAATACTTTTTGACTCATAGATGATTTGGCCAATGCTTTTGAATTACAAAAGTAGCGATTTCTATTTAATATTGGCGCTATAAAGACAAAAGACCTCTTCAATACCGGACCAAGGAATTTGCACTTCCATACAATCCATTGAGTACCTATGGGTTGTAGCCAAACTTGATACTGTAATTACTGATCCTAAAATGGGATGTGCAAGTAGCGAGGTAGCAGGGATATGTATTTTAATTCAATTAATCCCAAAAAAAAAGCCCTGACAAATGCCAGGGCTTTAATATATCAATAATCCAAAAGCTTACTTTTTCTTCTTATCGTTAGCTTCCATTTTATCTTTCAACGCTTGCAAAGCTTCGTTTGCGTCACCTAAAGTAGGCTTAGCTTCATCTGCAGATGCTGCAGCTTTCTTAACAGCCGCTTTTACATTACGTTGTTCCTCTTCTCTAAAGATAGCAGTGTGACTGGCTACAACTCTTTTGAATTCTTTGTTGAATTCAATGATTTTAAACTCAGCTTCTTCACCTTTTACCAATTTCTTGCCATCTTCTTTTTCCAAATGACGAGATGGTACAAAGGCAACGATATCTTCGTTAAAATCTATAGTGGCTCCTTTATCTACTATTTCAGCTATACTTCCTTTGTGAACTGTGTCCAAAGCAAATTCAGTTTCGTACTTATCCCAAGGATTTTCAGTAGTTTGCTTATGTCCTAAACTTAATTTACGACCGTCAACATCCAATTCCAATACCTCTACTTCCAAAGTATCACCTACGGTTACAAACTCGGATGGATGCTTAATTTTCTTGGTCCAAGAAAGATCGGAGATATAGATCAATCCGTCAATTCCTTCTTCCAATTCAACAAACACACCAAAATTAGTGAAGTTACGTACAATACCTTTATGCTTAGATCCAACAGGATATTTGGTAGTAATATCAGTCCATGGGTCTGGAGTTAATTGCTTAATTCCAAGAGACATTTTACGGTCTTCCCTATCCAAGGTCAATACTACAGCTTCAACCTGATCACCAACTTTTACGAAATCCTGAGCGGAACGTAAATGTGTAGACCAAGACATTTCAGAAACGTGGATCAATCCTTCAACACCTTCTGCAACTTCGATAAATGCACCGTAGTCAGCAATAACAACTACCTTACCTTTAACTTTGTCTCCAATTTTAATGTCTTCGCTAAGAGCATCCCAAGGATGTTTCTCCAATTGCTTAAGACCTAATTGAATTCTAGACTTGTTCTCATCAAAGTCAAGGATAACAACATTCAATTTCTGATCCAATTCCACCACTTCATTTGGATGGTTGATTCTGCTCCAAGAAAGATCGGTAATATGCACCAATCCATCTACACCACCAAGATCAATAAAGACACCGTAAGAAGTAATGTTTTTAACAACACCTTCCAATACCTGTCCTTTTTCCAATTGACCGATGATTTCTTTTTTCTGCTCTTCAATATCAGCCTCGATCAACGCTTTATGGGAAACTACTACGTTTTTGAATTCGTGGTTTATTTTCACCACTTTGAATTCCATAGTTTTGTTTACATACTGGTCGTAATCACGGATTGGCTTAACATCTATTTGTGAACCTGGCAAGAATGCCTCAATTCCAAATACGTCCACAATCATACCACCTTTAGTTCTGCACTTAACAAAACCACTAACAATTTCTTCTTTGTCATGAGCAGCATTTACGCGATCCCAAGCCATGATAGTCCTTGCTTTTCTATGGGATAGTACCAACTGTCCACTTTTATCCTCACGGATATCGATCAACACTTCTACCTTATCACCAACTTTTAGGTCAGGATTGTAACGGAATTCGTTCAGAGAAATAACACCTTCAGATTTAGCGTTTATATCAATAATCGCCTCACGCTCTGTTAGGTAAACTACTGTTCCCTGTACTACTTCTGCGTCTGCAGTATCTACAAAGTTCTCAGCTACTAATTCTTCAAATTCCTTTAATTTGGTGTCATCAACGCGCTCAATTCCTTGCTCATACTTGTCCCAATCAAAATTAGCCAAAAACTCTTTTGGATCTTGTGCTGGGGCCTCTACTTTTGTTTCTTGTGTAGCTGCGGTAGTTTCCTCTACCTCAACTGTTGTTTTTTCTTCAGCCATTTGCTGATTATAAATTTGTATTCCATGGAGTTACAAGAGTTAACAATTACCACAGAAGAAGTTATATTGATTTTCTTTTCGTCCCTTTTTTCTCTTGATGCTTTGCTAAAAAAGGAGTGCAAAAATACAACTAAAAAATGGTTTTACAAACCTAAAAATGAGATGAGTGTCAATTACTTAACTATTTTGCGCAAATTGACGAAAAACATGCCAAGATTCCCTATATTGGATAGTTAAATATTAACCGTTAAATAAATACTATTATGAGTGTTAAAGCAAAGTATCAAGCTGTATTGAACCTTGGTGAGGAACTAAAAATAAAAGGTGGGGATGTAACCGAGGAAGCCGGAATTCTAAAAATAAAAGGGCAGGCTGCAACCCAGTATGAAAAGAACCTTTTGTGGGATAAAATCAAAGAATTGGGTGGAGAAAATCCTTCTGACATCAAAGCCAATATTACCGTTGCCGATGAAAGTGTTTACCACCGGCATACTGTAAAAAGTGGAGAATCTCTAAGCAAGATTGCCAAAAAATACTATGGTGACCCTATGAAGTACAAGAAAATTTTTGAGGCCAACACCAATATCCTAAAAAATCCGGATCTTATTCATCCAGATCAAGTTTTGGTCATACCTAACTAAAGGCTGAATCAATTCATTTTGGGCGGAGTCTGGAGATAGGCCGAATCGGCAATTAACTTCCTTACTGCGCCCAAATGTTAACAGGATTAATAAAAAAACTAGTGTCCCTCAATTTTACGGAGCGCAAAATTGTAAATTCGTTCCAATTGTTCCTTTAGACCCATATCGCTATTATCAAATTCTATGGCGTCCTCTGCTTTTCTCAAAGGCGAAAATTCACGATGTGAATCTATATAATCCCGGGTTTGAACATTCTTAAGCACATCTTCGTATGCCACCTTCTCCCCTCTATCCAAAAGTTCCTTATACCTTCTAGAAGCTCTGGTTTCGGGAGATGCGGTCATAAAAATTTTAAATTCGGCATCCGGAAAGACTACAGTGCCAATATCCCTGCCGTCCATTACAACACCTTTTTTCTTCCCCATATCTTGCTGCATCGCCACCAACTTCACACGCACTTTTTCAATGGTAGCAATCTTACTCACTTGCTGTGAAACAGGCAAGGTCCTAATTTCCTTTTCCACATTTTCCCCATTCAAATACATTTCTGAAAACCCAAGGGATTTATTGTAGACAAACTTAAGATCTAGCCCAGAGAGCGCATTTCCCAATCCTTCCAGATCCTCTGTTTCACCACCAATAAAACCTTGGCGCATGGCAAAAAGAGTTACCGCCCTATACATGGCGCCAGTATCTACATAAACATAATCCAGTGCTTTTGCCAGCTGTTTTGCTATAGTACTCTTTCCTGTTGATGAAAATCCATCAATTGCAATAGTAATCTTTCCCATGGGTCTAAAAATAACAAGAATTGCTTAATTCCTTAGTATGCATAAGGCTAATGTTGACAAGACAACACCTCAAAGTTAACAAATTCAACTTACACCGAATCCCCAACCACCTGTTAAGGCTGGCCTTTACGCAAAAATCCTTATCAAAATAAAAAAGTACCTACCGAGTAAGCCGGTAGGTACTTTTATTAAATTAATTTTACATAAAATACTTAAAGTTGCTTAGGATTTTTAACAGAATCATTTGTGATGGCAATATCTATCACCTCCTGCATATCGGTCACATAATGGAAAGTAAGACCCTTTAAATAGTCTTCCTTAATTTCCAAAATATCCTTCCTATTATCCTCACAAAGAATTATCTCCTTTATTTTTGCACGCTTAGCAGCCAAAATCTTCTCCTTTATTCCCCCTACAGGAAGCACCTTGCCCCTTAAGGTTATTTCTCCTGTCATGGCCAAACTCTTTTTAATCTTTTTCTGCGTAAACAAAGACACCAAAGAGGTTAGCATCGTAATACCTGCACTAGGTCCATCCTTTGGGGTAGCCCCTTCCGGAACGTGTATATGGACATTGTATTTATCGAAAACCTCTGGATCTAAACCATACCTGTCCGAATTGGATTTAATATACTCCATAGCTATAGTCGCAGATTCCTTCATTACCGTACCCAGGTTACCGGTAATAGTTAAATTACCTTTCCCCTTGGACAAAATGGATTCAATAAAAAGAATATCACCACCAACACTGGTCCATGCCAATCCTGTAACCACTCCAGCAACATCATTATTCTCATATTTATCCCTTTCCATACGCGCTGGTCCCAAAACCTTTTCAACGTCATCAAAGGAAACCTTAAGATTGTACTCTTCTTCCATGGCAATGGATTTGGCGGCGTGTCGCACCATTTTGGCAATTTGTTTTTCCAAGGACCTAACGCCAGATTCCCTGGTATAGCCTTCAACAATTTTTTCCAATTGTGGCTTGCCAATTTTTAAATCTTTTGGAGTCAGACCATGTTCCTTCAATTGCTTTGGCAACAAATGCTTTCTCGCAATTTCTACCTTTTCCTCAATGGTATATCCCGTTACATGGATTATTTCCATTCTGTCCCTAAGGGCAGGCTGAATTTCACCCAAACTATTGGCGGTGGCTATGAACATTACCTTGGAAAGGTCGTAGCCCATTTCCAAGAAATTGTCATGAAACTCATAGTTCTGTTCCGGATCCAAAACCTCCAACATAGCCGAAGAAGGATCTCCTTGATGGCTATTGGACAGCTTGTCTATTTCATCCAGAATAAAAACAGGGTTGGATTTGCCCGCCTTTTTTAAACTTTGAACAATTCGGCCAGGCATTGCTCCTATATATGTTTTGCGATGACCACGTATCTCTGCCTCATCCCTTAGACCACCAAGTGAAATCCGCACATATTCCCTTCCCAAAGCTTCCGCAACAGATTTCCCCAAAGAAGTTTTACCAACTCCAGGAGGTCCGTACAAACAAAGGATAGGCGATTTCATATCGTTACGCAGTTTTAAGACCGCTAAATATTCAATGATTCTCCTCTTTACATCTTCCAATCCATAATGATCCCTATCCAATATTTTTTGAGCCCTTTTCAAGTCAAATTTATCCTTGGAATATTCGTTCCAAGGCAATTCTATAAACAAATCCAAATAATTGCGCTGAATGGAATACTCGGCAACTTGGGGGTTCATCCGTTGCAATTTTGCCAATTCCTTTTCAAAATGTTCGCCAACATCCTTGCTCCACTTCTTCTTTTTGGCCTTTGTCCGCATTTCATCAACCTCTTCCTCATAAGAAATACCACCCAATTCTTCCTGGATAGTCTTCATTTGTTGATGAAGATAGTATTCCCTTTGTTGCTGATCCATATCGGTTCTCACCTTGGACTGAATGTCATTTTTCAGTTCCAGCTTCTGAAGTTCAATGTTCATATACCTAAGTGTCGCCAACGCCCTATCCTGCAAACTTCCGATCTCCAAAAGCTCCTGTTTATCCTTTACACTCAAATTAAGATTGGAGGAAACAAAATTGATCAAAAATGAATCGCTCTGAATATTCTTTATCGCAAACGAGGCCTCACTTGGGATATTGGGATTGTCCCTAATAATCTGAAGGGACAGTTCTTTTATCGAATCTATGATCGCCCTGAATTCCTTATTGTTCCGTTCCGGTCTATCTTCTTTTGTCTCCCTAACAGTAGCGGTGATATACGGTTTTTCCGTAAGCACTTCTGCCACTTCAAAACGTTTCTTACCCTGAATGATCACCGTAGTGTTTCCATCGGGCATTTGTAATACCCTCAGAATTCTGGCTACGGTACCAAGGGTGTTTATATCCTTTACCCCAGGATTCTCCGTTTCCTCATCTTTTTGGGAAACAACACCAATTACCTTTGACCCATTATTGGCATCCTTAATTAGTTTAATGGATTTATCCCTTCCGGCCGTAATTGGAATAACCACGCCAGGAAACAATACAGTATTGCGCAACGGCAATATAGGCAAGGTTTCAGGCAATTTTTCATTATTAATTTCCTCCTCATCCTCCGGTGTCATCAGGGGTATTAATTCAGATTCCTCATCAATCCCATGCAATGACATAGTGTCAAATTTTATGTTTTTTGTTTTAGCCATATTCTTATATCGGTCATTCTGTCATTTATAGACAGAAAAATAATTTATATTCAATCCTTTATACACCGCCATTCCTTTAAAAATAAGGCGATTATGGATCTTGCTATTTCCTTTTAATTCTAATTGGGCAATTCTTATGCCAACAAGTCAAATCTTTTTATAAATAAACTGTAACATTCCCTAAATTACTTCATCTATTAAGCAAACCAATTCCTTTTTGAGCCTAGAAAAGAAACATATTGATGAACTAATACCATTGTGTTTAAGTCGTGACCGAAATGCACAAATGGAAATTTACAATCGCTATTACAAGGGAATGTACAATCTTTCTTTTAGGATTGTAAAAGATAGTGCCATTGCCGAGGATGTTATGCAGGAATCACTTTTAAGCGCATTGACCAAACTGGATACCTTTAAAGGAGAAGTATCTTTTGGGGCGTGGTTAAAGCGCATAGTGGTAAACAACAGTATTCATCAATACAGAAAACGATTAAAGCGCCAAGAAATTGATCTTGGCAATGTAATGTACAAGGTCGAAGACAATGATGCATATGTCCCAGATTATGGTATGATTGAACTAAAGGCTCAAAAAGTGATTGAAACCATGAAACTGCTAAAAGACAATTACAGAGTTTCTTTGACCTTACATTTAATTGAAGGATATGATTACGAAGAAATAAGCGAAATAATGAATTTGAGTTATGCCAATTGCAGAACAATGATTTCAAGGGCCAAAGAAAGCCTAAGACAAAAATTATATACGGTATACGATGGAAAATGACCACATTGAAAATCTGTTCAGGGAATTAAAAGGTTCCTTCGATATTGAAGAGCCCATAGATGGACATAGGCAACGGTTTTTATCAAAATTGGAGGCATCATCAGCTGCTGCCACAGGAACAAAAAAGACCGGTATATGGTGGAAATCCCTATCCATAGCCGCCACCTTGCTTTTACTTTGCTCTATTGGTTTTAATTTCTTTAACCCATCCCCGAGTTTGCGGCAAAAGGTTTCGAATATTTCACCAGAAATCACCAACACCGAATACTACTTTGCAAGCTTAATTGAGGAACAAGTGAAAATAATGCAAAGTAAAAGCACCCCTGAAACACAGAAGTTGATCGCCGATACCATGATGCAACTTAGGACACTGGATAGCGATTACAAAAAAATGGAACAGGATTTATTAAATGGCGGAAATAGCAAACTAATATTAAGCGCCATGATTACAAATTTCCAGACTAGAATAGGCCTATTAAATGAAGTATTGGAGCAAATAGAAGAAATAAAGATTTTAAAAAACTACAAAGATGAAAATATTACAGCTTAGATATATAATCGTCATATTATTGATTATTCCTTTTATATCATTTTCCAACAACGATACACCAAGGGGCAAGTATACCAAGGAAAAAATCATTAAAAAGGAGTACAAAGTAAATTTGGACGCACTTTTGAAAATCTCCAATAGCTATGGCAGTTTAAACATAACCTCTTGGAACGAAGACCGGGTTACAATCGAGGTGAATATCAAGACAACGGGGGACAATGAGGATAAGGTACAACGCAAGCTAGATGGAATTACGGTCGATTTTGAGGCCAACAACCATATGGTTTCCGCTACAACCATCTTTAACAAGGACAGAAATAGTTGGGGCTGGAACTGGGGCAATAACAACAATGTAAATATGCAAGTGAACTACACGATCAGAATCCCTATTAAAAACAGTGTTAATCTCAGTAACGATTACGGGAGCATAATTTTGGATAGAATAGACGGGCATGCCAATATCAATTGTGATTATGGCAGGTTGGAAATTGGGGAACTGCATGGCAGAAGTAACCAGTTATCCTTCGACTATACTTCCAAATCTACCATTGGCTATATAAATAGTGGCAAAATCAACGCTGACTATTCCGGATTCACCATTGAAAGGGCAGGAGACCTGGATATCGTTGCAGACTATACAAATGCTACTGTCCAAACAATGAAAAACCTGACCTATGTTTGCGATTATGGCAATTTGGAAATTGGAGAGGCCAAAAATATTCAGGGCAATGGCGACTATGTAAATGTAAGATTAGGACTAATCCATGGTAATGTGGATGTAAAATCGAGCTACGGGTCCGTTAAAATAGACAAGATGGCATCCGACGCCAAAAATCTCCAAATAAGTAGTGATTATACCGGCATTAAGATAGGATACTCCCCTGAATATCATTTCAATTTTGAAATTGAAACCGAATATGCCGGAGTAAGCGGGAAAGATGATTTCGAAATAAACATAAGCAAGGAAAAATCCAACACAAGCTACTACCAAGGTTATCATGGAAGTCAAAATAGTGGTAATCTGATGTCTATAAATAGTGAATACGGAGGAATATCGTTCTTTAGAAAATAAATTAAAACCATAATAATGAAACAGTCAACAACTATCCTAATCGTATTATTTGTCATGGACACATTGACTGCTCAGAAAAATAAAAAAATAAGCGGCAATGGTAATTTGACCACAATACAGAGAACCATATTGGATTACGACCATATTGCAATTTCGGGTTCTTTTGATATTGACCTGGTGGAAGGAAGCGAAGGCAAATAACACTGGTAGGGGAAGAAAACATATTGGATCATATCATTACCGAAGCAAAAAATAATAAATTAGTGATCAAGGTGGAGGAAGGATTCAACCTAAATCCTTCTTTTTGGAAAAAAGACGTTTCCATTACCATTCCCGTAGAGCATATTAACAGTCTAACTTTGTCTGGATCAGGTAATATTGTTGGCAAAAAGACAATAAAAACAGATTATTTTGAAACCTCTATGTCAGATTCGGGAGATATCTCATTAGGTTTGGATGCCACTTCCGCAAAAGCTAGTATGTCTGGATCTGGAGATATGGTCTTAAGTGGAATTACCACCAATTTTGAAGTATTTATTTCTGGATCAGGAGATATCAATGCCTATGACCTAATTGCAGATAATGTAGTTGCATCTGTCTCCGGTTCTGCAAACATTAAGGTTACCGCCAACAAAAAAATAGATGCAAAAGTATCCGGATCTGGTGATATAGATTACCGGGGGAATCCTGAAAAAATAAATAGTAAAGTTTCCGGTTCAGGAGATATCTCCAATCATTAATTTACAACTTTGTATAAGGCATGTTTTTGTTTTAGTGAAACGTCCAAAACCGGAACCTTACCAGAAAATGGGGTAGCCAATTAACATAGAATTTTAATTCTCCGTGACCTTGTTTACCCTGGTCAAAAGAAATGCGCCAACTAAAAAAAACAGCCCCAATAAAATAATGGCATATCGCATACTTCCGGAATACTGCGCTGCAAAACCATATAAAAAAGTACCTATTACTATTCCTATCTTTTCCGCTACATCATAAAAACTAAAGAATGAGGCCGTATCTATTGTTTCGGGAATAAACTTGGAATATGTTGATCGCGAAAGTGCCTGAATCCCACCCATGACGACTCCAACAAAGCCCGCAGCTATATAAAAATCCAATGGTGTAATTAGAAAATAAGCATAAATACATATTAATACCCACAGAATATTCACCACAATAAGTGTTCTAATGTTGCCAAAGGCTTTGGAAGCCCTAGCTGTCAGGGTAGCCCCTAAAATTGCGACAAGCTGAATAAGTAGGATACTGATAATTAACCCTGTTGTACGTTCGGAATCCGAATGCCATTGAATCTCTTCTTCCCCAAAATAGGTCGCAATCAGCATAACGGTCTGCACTGCCATACTATAAACAAAAAATGCACCCAAATATCGCTTCAATTTTTTTTGAGCCCCTAGTTCATGCCAGACCCCTTTTAGCTTCCTAAACCCATTTAGTATTATATGCTTCCTATCCCCTTCTCTTTTAAATCCTTTTGGAAGAAAATAAAAAGTGTACTGTGCAAACCCTATCCACCAAATACCAACCGATAAAAATGAATACCTCATGGCCTTTATTTCGGCAACATCATTTACATCCGTTTCAATACCAAATAAATTGGGTTTCATTACCATCGCCAAATTAAACAACAATAAAATAACACTGCCGGCATATCCCAACGAAAAACCTTTTGCACTGATGCGATCTTGTTGTCCTGGAAAAGCAACATCAGGCAAATAGGAGTTATTAAAGGCAAAACTCACCCAGAAACCGACCAAACCAAAAAAATAGCAGATCAGACTGAAATAAATATTGTCCAAAGAAAACCAATACAGCCCAATACAGGAAAATGCTCCCAAGTAACAGAATAATTTCATAAACAGCCTTTTATTGCCCAAATAATCGGAGATACCGGACAAAATTGGCGTTATGATGGCTATGAACAAAAATGCTGCCGAGGTTACATAACTTATTAAGGGGGCCCTAGCTATTTCTCCCCCAAAGACAACCACCTTCTCTATTTCGGCCACCCGAAATAAGGCTCCATAAAAAATAGGAAATATTGCCGAAGAAATTACAAGACTATAAACTGAATTGGCCCAATCGTAAAATGCCCATGCATTCAACAATTTATTACTGCCCTTTTTCGGAAGAGTTCTAGCCATATATAAAAAAAAGCTGTCCCCTTTAAGAACAGCTTCGCTATTGAAATTACTTTATAATTCTTATTACAAATACCACTATTGAAAAGAGGTAACACCAAATTTAGCTGCTTCCTGTTTTGCCAAAGGTGCCCATTGAGTAAGGTTGGCTATCCTAGTATCGTTAGAAGGGTGGGTACTTAAAAACTCTGGTGGCGCTGCACCTCCACTATTGGCCTTCATTCTTTTCCAAAGTTCCGCAGCCTCATCCGGATTATAACCGGCTATGGCCATAATTTGCAAACCAATTCTATCGGCCTCTGTTTCATGACTGCGGCTAAAAGGAAGCATTACCCCCACTTGGGATCCAATGCCATAAGCCTGGTTAAATATATTCCTTTTTTGTTCATCCTGAATAGCCACATTACCTGCTACAGCTCCCAATTGCTGCAAGGTGCCGGCACTCATGCGCTGTGCGCCATGATCGGCTAGGGCGTGGGCAACTTCATGTCCCATTACGACGGCAACCCCTGTTTCCCCTTGGGCTATAGGAAGTATTCCGGTATAAAAAACTATCTTACCACCTGGCATCGCCCATGCATTTATAGCCTTATCGTCCACTAAATTATATTCCCACTTATAATCTTTTAAATATCCAGGATAACCGTTGGCAGTCAACCATCGTTCCGCTGCCGCTGCAATCCGCTGCCCGGTTCTGGTAATCATTTGTGCCTCTGCGGTACCTGTTAATACTTTGTTTTCGCCGAGGAATTGGTCATATTGGGCAAATGCAGTTGGAAAAATCTGACTGTTGGGATAAAAATTCAAAACCTTTTGTCCTGTAAAGGGATTGGTCTTACAAGCTGTAACCCCTAAAAAGACCATTATTATTAAAACAATTTTTTTCATCGTAGAATTATGTATTTATTCATCGAAAATTACAAAAATTTTAGGCGCCGATAATGTGCAATACAGTAAAATCTTTGCTTAAATGAATATTATTATTTCCGTTTAACTTCACTTCCTTTAAATCAACAATCTCATTATCTACCAGTATTTGCTTAATTTTAAAGGGCAATCCATGAAGGTTCATTTTAAAGGTGTTATACGAAGTAATAAAACTGCCGTCCTTAAACTGTTGGATCACCAATTCTTTTTCCTTACCTTTAAAATTAAAGTTTCTAAGGCTGTATCTACCTTTTTTGTAATCATATCCGTCCTGACCGTCCTCGTAAACGGTTGAAGTTTCCACCCCTTTTTTATAATATACATCCAGAACCAGTTCTTTAATTTCCAGTTCACCAACATATTGCTGAACCGGATATTTAGGAATCATGGCCCCCTCTTTTATGAATATCGGAATTTTATCCAATCCGGCTACCACCCATTTCTCCATGCCACCCACAACAGCTTCATTGGTCCAATAATTATACCAGGTTCCTCTAGGAATGTACATCCTGCGACCTTGTGCATTGGGTTCCTGTACCGGGCATATTAAAATTTGCTCCCCAAAAATAAATTCATCTGTCCTAAAATGGGTCTGATGATCCTCTTGGTCAAAATGCACCAAAGGTTTTAACATAGGCACACCTTCTTTGGAATACCTGTAGAACATGGTATACAAATACGGCAACAATTGATAGCGCAATTCAATAAATTTACGCACTATATTGGTTACTTCGTCATCAAAAGACCAAGGCTCTTGATCCCCGTGATCACCACTGGAATGTACCCTGCAGAAAGGATGAAACACCCCCAACTGTATCCATCTGGCAAACAGCTCTCCGTTAGGTTGTTCGGCAAAACCGCCAATATCCGAACCTATAAACGAATATCCGCTCATACACATCCGTTGGGCCTGAACATTTGCAATCCATAGGTGCTCCCAAGTAGCCACGTTATCGCCGGTCCATGTTGATGAAAATCTTTGGGTTCCAGCAAATGCTGCCCTAGTAATTACAAATGGTCTCTTTGGATAAACGTATTTTTTTATTCCCTCATAGGTAGCACGTACCATCTGCATTCCGTAAACATTGTGGGCTTTCCTGTGCGAACAGGGATGGCCATCATAATCATGACGGGTGTCCAAAGGCGCCGTTTTGGTAGGCACTTCCATTACGGCAGGTTCGTTCATATCGTTCCAAACGGCGTGTACACCAATTTCAGACATCATTTCCTTATATAATTCGGCCCACCATTCCCTAACTTTGGGATTGGTAAAATCGGGAAAATTGCATTCCCCTGGCCATACCTTGCCTTTCATAAAAGCACCATCGGCCCTCTTGCAGAAATAGTCATTCTCTACGCCCTCTTGATAAACCCAATAATCCTTGTCTATCTTAATTCCAGGATCGATCATAACCACCGTCTTGAATCCCTTTTCCTCCAAATCGGAGATCATTTTTTTGGGATTGGGAAAACGGGATTTGTCCCAGGTAAAACATTTAAATCCGTCCATATAATCTATGTCCAAATAAATTGCATCACAAGGGATTCTCAACTTTCTAAAATTCTTGGCCAGTGCCCTGACATTGCTTTCGGGGTAATAGCTCCATTTGGATTGATGGTAGCCCATGGCCCACATAGGAGGCAGTTCTGGCGTTCCCGTTAAATTTGTATATGACTTTACCACTTGGCTCATTTGGGGGCCATAGATAAAATAATAGTTCATTTCTCCCCCATCTGCCCAAAAGCTGGTTACGTTTCTGCGCTCATGTGCAAAATCGAAATTGGTTTTAAAAGTATTGTCAAAGAAAATACCGTAGGACTTATTATTATGCAAACCTATAAAAAATGGAATGGCCTTATACAAAGGGTCTTGATCTTTACCATAAGCATACTGGTCCGTAACCCAATTACTTACACGCTTACCTTTGAGGTTGGAATGCGTGGCCTTATCGCCCAAGCCATAGAAACTTTCGGCATTTTGAGTGATCTTACTCATTTTTACAGAGTTTCCCCCAAACTCATAATTCTCCTCCCAATGAAAACCAAGCTCATCCTCATTAATGATATTGCCCTCCAAGTCCGATATCTGTATCCTTAGTGTCTTTTTATCGACCAATACCCTAAGTTTCGCCGTATGTACCAGATACTCTGTTGTATTCTCCTCTACCTTAAGGTGATTAAACCCTATACTTACATCTTCACTAATAGAATAGGAGAAATCCGGTTCAAAAATATTTTCGGTAGCATATCTAAATCTAAATATACTATCACGCAAAATAGTCATCTCTAAAATAACCCCATTTGAAGTAGTAAAATACAATTTATCCGTATCCCTGCGGTACTCGACAATAGTATTGGGGTATAAATTCCCTTTGTATTCAAGCTCAGTATTGGTGATCATGGTTTGTCATTTTTGCGAATACAAAAAAAGAACATTCACCCGAATTAACGAAATGATATGCGTCGCATTTATAATCAATTGCGCTATAAGACCTCATAATCATTTAAAAACAACTACTCCGAGAGGTGGAATAGTGATTTCCACGGACTTATCATATCCATGCCACGGGGTTTTACTTATTTTTAGCGTACCATTTTTCATTCCAGTACCACCATATTTTGTATCATCACTATTGAAAATTTCCTTTAATTGTCCTGTTTTAGAAATTCCCATTCTATATTTTTCCCTTGGAACAGGAGTAAAATTACAGGCTATGAAGATATTTTCCTTGGGATTGAGTCCTTTTCTTATATAGGTCAAGACCGAATTGGCATGATCCCCGTAATCTATCCATTGAAAACCTTCAGGGCTAAATTGTTTCTCATAAAGGGCAGGATACTCTTGATAAAGTTTGTTCAAGTCCTTTATCAAATTTTGGATTCCAATGTGAAAATCATATTGTAATAAGTGCCAGTCCAAACTTTTTTGAAAATTCCATTCGGAAGACTGACCGAATTCGCCTCCCATAAAAATTAAGTTAGTGCCCGGATGAGTATACATATACCCAAAAAGCAATCTTAAGTTGGCAAAACGTTGCCATTCATCGCCCGGCATTCTGTACAACAGGGACTGTTTGCCATAAACAACTTCATCATGTGAAAATGGCAGCATAAAATTCTCCGTGAATGCATAGGTAGCACTAAATGTTAGATCATTTTGATGGTGTTTCCTATAAACAGGCTCCTTTTTAAAATATTCCAACGTATCGTGCATCCATCCCATCATCCACTTCATTCCGAAGCCAAGTCCTCCCATGCTGACAGGTTTGGACACCATTGAGAAGGAGGTAGATTCTTCTGCAATCATCTGTATTCCTTCAAAATTGGAATAAACGGTTTCATTTAGTTCCCTAATAAAAGAAATAGCTTCTAAATTCTCATTATTCCCATATATATTGGGCTCCCACTGACCTTCATCCCTTGAATAGTCCAAATATAGCATGGACGCAACGGCATCTACCCTTAGGGCATCTGCATGGAATTGATCTAACCAGAACATGGCATTACTGATCAAAAAGGCCCTTACCTCATTTCTACCGTAATTAAATATCAGACTTTTCCAATCCGGATGATACCCCCTTCTACTATCCGGGTGTTCATAAAGGTGGGAACCGTCAAAGAATCCCAAACCATGTGCATCCTCCGGAAAATGGGAAGGCACCCAATCCAAGATAACCCCAATTCCGTTTTGGTGCAATGTATCCACCAATAATTTAAACCCTTCAGGTTTCCCGAATCTAGATGTAGGGGCAAAATAACCTGTTAATTGATATCCCCATGAGGGATCATAAGGATACTCCATAATCGGCATAAACTCGACATGGGTAAAATTCATCTCCTTAACATATTCCACTAAATCCTTGGCCAATTCCGAATAGGTCAGATAATCATTATTGGATTTTCGCTTCCATGAGGCCAAATGCACTTCATACACCGCGTATGGTTTATCCAAGGCATTTTTGTCCTTTCTGGTTTTCATCCATGTTTCATCTTTCCATTCGTGCTTGGCATCCCAAACAATTGACGCTGTCATAGGAGGGTGTTCACAACTTCTGGCAAAAGGGTCTGCTTTTTCTGTTACTACCCCATGATTGGTGGAATGAACAATATATTTATATAAAGTCCCCTGACCCAATTCGGGCACAAATCCTTCCCAAATACCACTTCCGTCCCAACGAACATTGAGTTGATGATCCGCTTCGTACCAATTATTAAAGTCGCCCACCACTGAAACAGACCTCGCCGACGGGGCCCACACGGCAAAATAAGTACCTTTGACTCCGTTGACTTCTATGAGATGAGATCCCAACTTTTCATATAATTTGAAATGTTTACCCGCCTTAAAAAGATCAATATCAAAATCTGTAAATAAACTATGGGATACTACTTTGGTCATGATTATGTTATTTAGTGCAATATTATCTTTGATACAGGAACGCTAAGTTTTAACTAAAACCTAACTTTGCAAGTATAGATATAAAAATTGGAACGCTTTTTGAAACTACTATAAAAATACAATAACAATTATACAATTCGTAAAAACTCTAAAATAAATATTATGAAAAAAGTTACCTTATTACTCGGCGCATTTATAGCTTTATTTTTTATTTCCTGCGAAGGACCGGCAGGACCCCCAGGCTTTGATGGTTTTGACGGACAGGACGGACAGGACGGGCTGGATGGTGTTAACATTTTGGGAACGGTTATAGACATAGAGGGCGATTTTAACCCAATCGACTATGAAATAACATATGAATTTCCCCAGACAGTCGAGGTTTTTGAAACTGATGTTGTTTTGGTGTATATTTTATGGGAACAGCTGGATGGAGGCAGTGAACCACCTATTGATGTCTGGCGTCTGTTACCACAAACCGTATTATTAAATCAAGGGATTTTACAATATAACTACGACCACTCCTTTTTAGACGTACGCATTTTCTTGGATGCCGATTTTGATCTAGGTACACTTACTGCTGCAGATACGCAAGACCAGGTATTTAGAATAGCCATTTTACCGGCAGAAAAATTGGCCGGTTCTAAATTGGACAAATCAAATATCAATGCGGTTATGAGAACTATGGGCGTTGAAGAGAAAGATGTACAGCGCTTTAAGTTAAATTAATGGTAGCATTATAATTTTATTAGCCCTTATTTCCTAACGGAATTAAGGGCTATTTTTATATATTGAAACCTCAACTTTAAAATTCCCGTACATAAGTACTGCAAGGAAACTTCAACATTTCCGTCTAAATCATTAAAAAATGAAAAGCTATATGAAAAAAATAATATTTGCACTATGTGTCGTATTCATTGGTTGCAAGGGTACTTCCCAGGAAAAGGAAGTATCCAAAATAGATTCCAAAAAAAAGGAGCAGTTTAAAGTCACCAAAACAGAAGCAGAGTGGCGTAAGCAATTAACGGACATGCAGTTTTATGTGCTGCGCAAGGCAGGTACCGAAAACCCTGGGTCAAGCGAATTACTGCACAACAAACAAAAAGGTGTCTATACCTGTGCAGCCTGTGGAACGGAGCTTTTTAAAAGCGAACACAAGTTCGATTCCGGAACGGGATGGCCTAGTTTTGACAGGGAAATAAAAGGAAATGTGGGCTTTGATGTGGATTACAATTTGGGCTATGCCAGAAAAGAAGAACACTGTGCAACCTGCGGCGGCCACTTAGGTCACGTTTTTAACGATGGCCCTAAAAAAACCACTGGCGAGAGACACTGCATAAACGGGACAGCCTTAAACTTTGTACCAGAAAAATAAGGCCAGTCTAAAAGTTATAAAAAATTACATCTTGTATTAGGCTGGCCAATTCGTTCCTTTAGGCCAGCCTTATTTATTCCAATTAATTTAAAATGGCATCCGTGTGAATTCAGTATGGTTTTGTAACTTTGCGACTTCATAATTTATTTATCAAAAAAAATATAAATGAGCAATTTCGATATTATTGTATTAGGTAGTGGTCCTGGAGGTTATGTAGCCGCAATCAGAGCCTCTCAATTGGGATTTAAGACTGCCATTATAGAAAAAGAAAATCTTGGTGGCGTTTGTTTAAATTGGGGATGTATCCCTACCAAAGCATTATTGAAATCCGCTCAGGTTTTCGAATATTTGCTTCATGCAGCCGATTACGGACTTAAGGCGGAAGGTGTTGACAAGGACTTTAACGCCGTGGTTAAAAGAAGTAGGAATGTAGCGGAAGGCATGAGCAAGGGCGTTCAATTTTTGATGAAAAAAAATAAAATTGAAGTCATTAAGGGTTACGGAACCTTAAAACCTGGCAAAAAGGTAAGTGTAAAGTCTGATGACGGTAAGGAAACCGAGTATTCGGCCAATAACATCATTATTGCCACTGGTGCCCGTAGCCGTCAATTGCCAAGCCTTCCACAGGATGGCAAAAAAATTATAGGCTACCGCGAGGCCATGTCCTTGGATAAACAACCAAAGAAAATGATCGTAGTAGGCAGTGGTGCCATAGGAATAGAATTTGCCTATTTCTATAATGCAATGGGTACGGACGTTACCGTAGTGGAGTTTTTACCTAATGTTGTACCAGTAGAAGACGAGGAGATTTCAAAACAATTGGAACGCAGTCTTAAAAAGACAGGCATCAAGATTATGACCTCCTCAGAGGTAACAAAGGTAGACACTTCAGGAACTGGGGTGAAAGCTACTGTTAAAACTAGCAAAGGGGAAAAAATTCTTGAGGCCGATATAGTATTATCTGCCGTAGGTATAAAAACCAATATCGAAAATATTGGCTTGGAAAATGTTGGAATTGCAACGGATAGGGATAAAATCTTGGTAAACGATTATTACCAAACCAATATTCCAGGATACTTTGCCATAGGTGATGTTACACCGGGACAAGCCCTAGCGCATGTTGCCTCAGCAGAAGGAATACTTTGTGTGGAAAAAATAGCCGACATGCACGTTGAGCCGTTGGATTATGGCAACATCCCTGGATGTACTTACTGTTCTCCAGAAATTGCATCGGTTGGACTGACCGAAAAGCAGGCCATTGAAAAAGGTTACGAAATAAAAGTTGGTAAATTCCCATTTTCGGCAAGTGGAAAAGCCAGTGCTTCGGGCAACAAGGACGGATTTGTAAAAGTAATATTCGACGCCGAATACGGAGAATGGCTGGGATGTCATATGATCGGTGCAGGAGTAACGGACATGATTGCCGAAGCGGTAGTAGCCCGTAAATTGGAAACCACCGGACATGAGATATTAAAAGCGGTACACCCCCACCCTACCATGAGCGAAGCGGTAATGGAAGCTGTTGCACATGCTTACGGGGAAGTAATACATATATAGCTAAAGGTCTATATTCCTTAACAAATTTAGACCCGTCAGGCTTTACCTGACGGGTCTAAAAAAATATTCCGATCACAAAAATCACCGAAAAAGATATGTTGAAAATTTTTAGTTTAACCGCAATTCTCGAAGGTATTTCCTATTTATTACTTTTTGGAATTGGGATGCCCCTAAAATATATGGCCCAAATACCAGAACCCAATATTTACATTGGTTATGCACATGGATTTCTATTCATGGCCTATGTGGTACTGGCCATACTGGTATGTATTGAAAAAAAATGGGACTTAAAGATGTTTGCTATCCTTTTTATTGCCTCTCTTGTTCCATTTGGTACTTTTTATGTAGACAAGAAGTATCTAAAGCCACAGATGGCGTAAAAAGTGAACAGGCTTTAGTAAACAGTCCTCAGTGTGCAATGAATAGTACTAAGAGCGAAGTGGTTACGTTCTAGTCTTTAATAACCCCAGCGATTAAAGAATCGCTGCTTTCAACTTTTATGGCTATTATTATCTTCACCCAATCAGCAAGCTTAGCCTTTATTTAAAAAGCTTTGAATGGCCAAGTCGTAACTTTTTAGCCCAAAACCTAATATAACGCCTTTGGCTACCGGAGAAATATAGGAGGTGTGCCTAAATTCCTCACGCCCAAAAGTATTGCTAATATGTACCTCTACAACTGGAGTGGTTATTCCTTTTATAGCATCGCCAATACCAATGGAAGTATGGGTATAGGCACCGGCATTCAAAACAATGCCCTGATATCCTTCAAAACCACAATCGTGTAATTTATTAATGATTTCCCCTTCTATATTGGACTGATAATATTCCAATTGCAGGTCTTTAAACTTGAATTGCAAAGTAGCAAAATACTCCTCAAAAGTTGTTTTTCCATAAACCTCTGGCTCGCGTTTTCCCAAAAGGTTAAGGTTTGGTCCGTTGACAATGATAATCTTCATGGGTTAAATGTAAGAAATTGTAATTCATAAAAAAAGATGGCCAAATAATACTTTTTGTTACTTCTTTCCAAGGGACAATCCATCATATGCCAAGCCACCCCTGAAATGACACTTTAATTAGATTCAATTTAATATTTAGCATCAAACATATTTGCTCAACATAATACGCCATGAACCATATATTATAAAAGCCGATTATCCCATAAAAGTTGGAGTTAAGGCATATGAACACTATTTCAACCCAAAAAAGTACTCTATATTTAACCCATGAATTGGAAACAGGCCCTTCATGATTTTCAGCATTATCTAAATTTGGAACGAGGTTTATCCAAAAATTCCGTTAGTAACTACGTTTTGGACGTTGAAAAATTAATATTGTTTCTAGAAAACCATCAACTTGCAGAAACTCCGTTACAAATAGACAAAGGCACCATACAGCAATTCATATATGAACTGGCCAAACACGTAAATCCAAGGTCACAATCAAGAATAATATCCGGATTAAAAAGCTTTTTCAACTATCTGGTCTTCGAGGATTATCGAAAGGACAACCCTATGGAGTTAATAGAATCACCAAAGATTGGCCGCAAACTCCCCGATACCCTTTCCGAGGAAGAAATCAATGATTTAATTGGCGCTATTGACCTTTCCAAACCCGAAGGGGAACGTAACCGAGCCATTTTAGAAACACTTTATGGATGTGGACTAAGGGTTTCCGAACTTATTGGCCTAAAGCTTTCAGATCTATATTTTGAGGAAGACTTTATTAAGGTAACCGGAAAAGGAGACAAACAACGTTTTGTTCCCATCAGTGAAATAAACAAGAAATACATAAATATCTACAGAAAGGAGATACGCGTACATATGACGATCAAAAAAGGTTTTGAAGACATTCTGTTTTTGAACCGTAGAGGGAGACAGTTAACACGCGCCATGATATTTACCATTATAAAACAACTTGCCCTGGATATAGGACTTCATAAAAGCATAAGTCCACATACTTTTAGGCATTCTTTTGCCACCCACTTATTACAAAATGGGGCAGATCTGCGTGCCATTCAACAAATGTTGGGCCATGAAAGCATTACCACTACCGAGGTATATATGCATGTGGACCGTACACATCTGGCCGAAGTAATGAACAAATACCATCCCAGAAAAAAGGATTAGCCATACTTAATTATTGATTTTGATCATTGCACTCCCTAATCCTTAAATGCACTGTAATTTCTATTGAAGGGCCTAATAATTAATCGTGCTTCCCTATCGAACCGGATATAGTTGTACACCCAATTCACAAAAACGACCATTCTGTTTCTAAACCCAATCAGAAAGAAAAGGTGAACGAACATCCAAACAAACCAAGCAAAAACCCCCTGAAATCTAATATTATTCATGTCCACTACTGCCTTATTCCTGCCAATAGTGGCCATACTTCCCTTATCCTTGTATACAAATGGCTTTAAGGGCTTGTCTTCCAATAAGCGCACCAAATTTTCGCCCAAGTTCCTTCCCTGTTGCATGGCTGGCTGAGCCATCATCGGATGTCCTTTTGGAGTCTCCGTGCTTTGCATACAGGCCACATCTCCAACAGCGAATATATTGTCATAGCCAATAACTTGGCTATATTGATTCACTGATAACCTACTTCCACCCAACAACAGATCTTTAGCATTCAAACCTTTTATCACAACACCTTTAACACCCGCTGCCCAAACCAATGTTGCCGTTTCAAAAGTAGCTTCTGTATCTGTGGTCACTGTTTTGCCATCATAACCGGTTACCCTGGTATTTTTCCATATTTGCACCCCAAGACTTTCCAAAAAGTCCTCTGCCTTTTGAGATGCTTTTTCACTCATTTCCTTAAGGATTCTTTCACCGGACTGTATAAGATGTATCTGCACCCTTCGGGTATCCAAATCAGGATAATCCTTAGGCAGGATTCCTTTCTTAATTTCCGCCAAGGCGCCCGCCAATTCAACCCCTGTTGGTCCTGCCCCAACAATAACAAAATTCATGAGGGCATCTCTTTCATGATATTTATCGGTAAGTAATGCCTGCTCAAAATTTTCCAAAATTAAACTTCGAAGATTTAGGGATTCCGGTATGGTTTTCATGGCCATACTGTTTATTTCAATCTCCCTATTCCCATAGTAATTTGTTTCGGAGCCCGTGGCTATTACCAAGTAATCATATTCCAAGGTGCCTATATTGGACACAATGATGTTCTCCTCAGTTTTTATTTCCTCCACATTGGCCAGCCTAAAGAAAAAATTGGTATAGCCTTTTAAAACCTTACGTATTGGGTAAGCAATGGAATCTGGCTCCAATCCCCCTGTGGATACTTGATACAGTAGCGGTTGAAAATTATGATAATTATGTTTATCCAAAAGTACTACCTGTACCTCTTTATTTTTTAATTTCTTGGCAATGGAAATACCTGCAAAACCACCACCTATTATAACAATTCTTGGAAAACTTGTCTTAGGAATATTCATACTCGTAAATATGGGTAAAATTAAACATTCGCCAACTAATCAAGAAGAAGAATATTCGTTTTCAGTATATTTAGGCACCCAAAACATCTATTCATATGCATCTTTATTAATTTTAAGAATGAAATATTCGCCAACTATCTTGCCTAAATGAGTTGTTTCTTGATATAAGTCGTTCCAAAAATTAAAATTCCTTATCAAAACATATAAATTCTGCCTATCTGTTGTAACAAAACTTAATTTATAGCTACTAATCATCAACTAACTACTAGAACCGAGTGACCAAAGATTTGGAACATCAATTCGTAACGGAATTAGAGTGCAATCAGAATATTGTACATAAGGTTTGCACGCTGTACACCAATGACAGGGATTCACATAAAGATTTATTTCAGGAAATAACTATTCAATTATGGAAGGCCTATCCCAAGTTTAGGGGCGAATCCAAATTTAGTACTTGGATGTACAGGGTTGCTCTTAATACAGCGATAACGCTTTATAGAAAATCTAAAAAAAGTGTACCTACGCAAGATTATGAGTCGGTCATTTTTAAAATAACGGCAGATGAATATGACCCCTCCGAGGAGCAACAGCTTAAATTGATGTACAATGCAGTAAAGCAATTGGGGGATATAGACAAAGCGTTGGTCTTTCTTTATTTGGAGGACAAAGACTATGCCGAAATATCAGAAACTTTAGGTATTACCGAAGTAAATGCAAGAGTAAAAATGAATCGAATTAAAAATAAGCTAAGAACCATATTAAATCCCTAGATATAATGGATGAATTGGAATTATTAAAAAGGGATTGGCAAAAAAAGGACAAACAATTGCCTCAAATCTCCTTTGATGAAATTTATAAAATGATATGGAAGAAATCCTCTTCTATTGTTAAATGGATTTTCTTCATAAGTGTCATTGAATTTGCTTTGCCCCATTTATTATACTTTCTCCCCTCTATGTCGAAGAGTTTGGCTATATGGAAAGATTTGGGCCTGGGAAATTTCTTGCTGTTTTCCAACGTCGTTCAATATTCCGTGGTATTGTTTTTTATCTTTCAATTTTATAAAAGATATAAGGAAATTTCTTCATTGGACAACGCTAAACAACTGTTGTCCAATATCCTAAAAACCAGAAAGACCGTTAAATACTATGTTATCTTTTGTTTGTCCTTAATATTCGCGTCCTTTATGGTCATGGCCGTAGGAATATATTTGAACGAAGACCCAATGACCGCTATGGGTTATAGCTATAGGCCGGAGAATATTTCTCCTGAAAAATTAAAAACCACTTTGATAGCAACTGTAGTTGTTCTAGGGGTAGTTGTTACCCTAGTGATGGGATGTATTTATTTTTTACTTTATGGAATCCTCCTAAAGAAACTGAACAAGAACTACAAAGAACTTAAGGATATGGACATTTAGACCCTAAATTTCCTTTTTTTGTTTTCCTCTTCGTAAGCCATTAATTCACTTTTTGGAATAACCTTTAGAAAAGAAGGGTGTTGCTCAATGGCATATTCCAATTTTTCTATAATGGAGTCGAATGATTCATTGTCATAGTCAATTTCCAATGGCTCTTTAATTACCATAGATTGAAGGATTCCTTTCTTCTTTATGCGTAAACCCTTTTTATCAAATGAACGGCGAAAACCATCTATAACCACAGGAACAACTATAGGTTTGTATTTTTTAATAATATGTGATGTTCCTTTTCTCAAAGGTTTCCACGGTGTTGTAGTACCTTGTGGAAAGGTAATTACCCAACCGTCATTAAGGGCAGTTCCAATATTGGATATGTCGCTAAATTTGACCTTCCGGTTAACATCCTTACCTTCGGACCGCCAGGTTCGTTCTACGCTAATAGAACCGGCATAGGCCAATATCTTGGTCAACAGACTCTTTTTCATAGTTTCCGCTGCAGCTACATAATACATATTCAACTTCGGCTGCCATATGTACCCCAAATTTTTTATTGAATCTTCACGGCCGCTTAAACTGGCGTTGAAAACATGGAACATTGCCACAACATCGGCAAAATAGGTCTGATGATTACTAACGAAAAGTACATTTTGCGGTGGCAGTTTTCGAATAATATCGGACCCCTCAATTTCAATAGTATTAAATCCCCGATATCTTTTGTGGGTAATAACGGCCAATAGACGTATAAGCCACTTCTTTAATAACAAATTATGTCCAAACGGATTCTTCTTAAACAAGCCCATATTTTTTTTGGTTAACATTCAAAATTACAAAATAAGTGCCTTATAACACTTGTCTAAACAATTCCTTAATTTCGCTCAACATCATTGCCGTTGCTCCCCAAACCGTATAACCATTTAGTTTAAAGGCAGGTACCTCTACATTCTGGGCATATGAGGTATTCAAAATTTGATGAAATATTTTCTTATCATCCATAAAATCCTGTAAAGGAACCTCAACTATGGCAGCCACTTCACTGGCTTGCATTAAAAATGGCACCTCCTTTTTATATAGGCCCAGGTATGGAGTGACTTCAAAATTGCTAGGCGGAATATAGATTTCACTCAAGGACCGGATCACCTTTATTTGCTCCCTAACAACACCCACTTCCTCCTGGGCTTCCCGCAAAGCAGTTTCCAATAGATTAAGATCCTTCTTTTCTACCTTACCACCCGGTAACGCTATTTGGTTGCTATGAATACCCTTATAAGTATTTCTTAAGATAAGCAGAAGATTGGTCTGGTAGGTCGAATTTGGGTAAAAAAGTGCCATTACTGCGGCACGCTTGGGGTTTTTCTTTATGATTTTACCCGCCTCCAACTCTTTAAGCCTGAACAAGGGAGCCATTTTATAATGCGAAGCTGTCCCTGGAAGTTCTAGATTTTCTATTTTTGATATTCTATTGGAAAATTCGTCAAAATTCACAAATCCTATTTTTTGTATTTTTCAGCAAATTAATTAAAAACAACCGTCCCTAAATAGGATAGTTATCATTTAACACACTATTAAAAAATAATACAAAGTACATGGCACTTAAAGAGATTTCACTTTTTGGAATATTGTTTTTGTTTCTTTTAGGGAGTTGCAAAGATCAACCGACCCCAAAAGAAAAGACAATACCCCAAAACAATGTAAAAAAAGATAGTATAATTCCAGAGGAGCCACCACTTGCAAAAGAGGAGGAAGAAGAGGCTTTTGAACTCAATGAGGATAATGCCATTGAATTTTTCTTTAATTACAGTAAAAACCTAAAGGAGGACAAGGTAAAACTTACCACTAGTTTGGGAAACATTACCATTCAGTTGTTCGACAACGTCCCCTACCATAAGGCCAACTTTATCTACCTTAGCAAAATGGGGTATTTTAACAACACCTATTTTCACAGAGTGGTGAAAAATTTTATAATCCAAGGAGGAAATGCCGACAATGTAGAAACCGCGGAAAAAAGATCAAAAATAGGGCGTTATTTATTGCCCCCAGATACAAGGAAAGGCCACAAACACCATAGAGGAATCGTTTCCATGCCCAGTAGTGAAATAAACAACCCACATAAGTTGGCATCACCTTACGAATTCTTTATTGTGGTTACCAAGCCTGGCTCCTATCACCTTGATGGCGGATATACGGCTTTTGGAAAGGTCATTGAAGGTATGGATGTGGTGGACAAAATAAACAGCCAACCCGTGGACAACGGGGATTGGCCTTCACAAAACATTTATATATTAAAAGCAGAAGCTTTTTAGCAAACGATAAATAATTTGGAGCAGATTGATAGGAAAGGTTTCCACTGCATGTACTTGCATATTTACCCAATTTCGTTCTAGCCTTAAATCATAAATATCATCACTTAACAGAGCGATAAATATTGGGAAGGGAAATCTTAAATCTAACAGCAAGTAATCTAATCCCAATGACGATCAATATGGTAGCTACAAAAGCATAAGCATCGTCATAGGGCAATTTGCGTAGCAGGAAGTAGCTAACACCTCCCATTATACAGGCCGTAGCATAAATTTCCTTTCTAAATATCACCGGTATTTCATTGCACAATATATCGCGTATTACTCCTCCAAAACAGGCGGTAATAGTCCCTAAGGCAATGCACATAACAGGAAGTAAACCTGCGTTAAGTCCATGTGAAATTCCAACCATGGTATACAATCCTATCCCAATAGTATCGAAAAGAAACAGGGATTTACGCACATATTTTAGCTGATCCCTAAAAACGATCGAAAAAACAACGGTACCGGCAATTACATAGACATAGATAGATTCCTGCATCCACAAAACCGGCGTATTCCCTATAAGTAAATCCCTTAAGGTACCACCTCCAATAGCTGTGACAAAGGCAATGATAAACACCCCAAATAAATCCAACTTCTTATCCATGGCCACCATAACCCCGGAAATAGCAAAAGCAACGATTCCTAAAATATCAATTACAAAATAAAACATGGGCTATGATTTCTGGGTGAAAAAATTATAATCTTTTAAAACGGTATCTATATATTGAACGTCATAAAGATCGGAATTTGAATTTAAAAGACTCTCCACTTTATCGCGCAAGGCCTTCATCGTCTTAAAATCTTGACTTCTCCTGGCAATATTATAGGTTTCCTTAATAAGGCGAACATCTTTATCTGTCAATAAGGTAACATTCACAAACTTGGGAACGTAGGTTTCCTCAACCTCTTCCAAAATGGTATGTGAAATTTTCACTTTATTTTTTGTGCTTATGACCACAGTACCTGCAGCCGCATCACCTAAACGTTGTTTTTTATCCGTGAACAAAATGGTCAATAATCCCACAGAACCAAGGAATAGCCAAATATCCACAAAACGAAGCATCCACCTTACCAATAAATTGGACCAATGTACCGGAGAACCATCCAATCTTACTACCCTTATTTTTAAAAGCATTTTCCCTACCGTTTGTCCATTGAACAGACTGTGCATTATTAAACTATAAAACATTGCCGGCAAAAAAATTAGGCTCACCAATCCTATTTGAGTCCAACTGTCATCAAACACATATCCTATGGCCCTTCCTATTAACTGCACAAGCACCGCATAGAGATATAATATAAATCCATCGATCAAAAAGGCCACGATTCTCTCTCCAATACCAACAATTTTATAATCCAGGTTAACATTTTGCGTTGTATTGATTTGAAGTTTGGACATATTAGTACTATTTTTATTTCTTAAAGGATTATCCCAGTATGCGTGAGGCAGCTTTTGTGAAGCAAAATAAAGAAAAATGGATAGCATTTGAAAAGGCTATCAACTATAATGCCCACATTAACCCGGACGAACTTGCAAATGGCTATATTCAACTGACCAACGACTTGGCCTACGCACAAACCTATTACGCGGAAAGCAAGACTTTATTGTATTTGAATTCCCTAGCCTCACAGGCCCATCAAAAAATATACAAAAACAAAAAAGAAAGTCGGAATAGGATATTTGATTTCTGGAAAACCGAATTTCCACTTTTTTTTAGACAATATCACAAGACACTTGGAATTGCGTTCCTAATCTTTATTGTTGCCACCGCCATTGGAAGTATTTCCGTTATTAACGATGATACATTTGTGAGATTAATTTTAGGGGATGCCTATGTTAATGAGACTCTCAACAATATTGCCAATGGTGACCCAACGGCCATTTACAAAGGCGGCAGTGAAATAGGTTCTTTTTTAGGGATTACCATCAATAATATTAAAGTAGCCTTTATGGCATTTTCCTTTGGTGTAATCACCAGTATTGGTACGGCATATATTCTATTTAGCAATGGCGTAATGCTGGGAGCGTTCATTACTTTTTTTTATACCCAGGAAGTTTTTTATCAGGCCAACAAACAGATTTGGTTGCACGGGACCATAGAAATATCGGTAATCATCATCGCAGGATGTGCCGGATTGATCATGGGCAATAGTATCCTATTCCCCAAAACATATTCCAGACGCGTATCCTTTATGAAAGGTGCCAAAGACGGATTAAAAGTAGTGGTCAGCACCATACCTTTTTTTATAATTGCCGGATTTATTGAAGGATTTATAACCCGCTATTCCAATATGCCCCCATGGTTGGCGTTTTTAGTTATAGGCAGCTCCCTACTATTAATTCTATTTTATTATATTTTTTATCCCATATTATTAAACCACGCTCATGCAAACCAGAGACCAGGAAAAATTTATTGAACTAAGGGTAGATAGGGACTTTGGTGATATCATCAATACCTACTTCGACTTTTTTAAACAGAACCTAAAAAAATTTACCAATGTCTTTCTAAGCTACAATGGTATTTTTCTGATAGGGTTATTGATTGTAAGTTACTTGCTGGTATCAGGAGTAATAGGTCTTATCACCAACAACCAAAATTCGGTCTTGGAAACCGTGGGATCTAGCAGTGATGCCTATATAATGTATTTTATAGTTGGTGGAATTTTGTTCTTTTTTATTTTCTTAATGGTGGCGGTGTTAAATTATAGCCTAAGCACCTCCTATATGATAAAATATGAAGAACATAAAGGCCAAAAATTTAATAAAACCGACGTTTGGGCAGAGGTCAAAAGCAATTTGGGTAGTATAATTGCTTTTATTTTAATACTGATATTGCTCTTTTTGGGCCTTATGATCGCCGCCGTTGTCCTGACCTTTATCCCATTGGTAGGAATGCTTGCACAATACGTAATACAATATTTTGTCATGGCTTGGGTGGGAGTATCTTTTTTTGTTATGTTAAAGGAAAAAAGAGGCGTTACAGAGGCTCTAGGGGAAGGTTGGAATTTGGTAACCAAAAACTTTTGGAAATCGGTTGGGGTAAATTTTATCCTGGGATTTTTAATTGGGCTTTTGTTCATGGTAATTATTATGATACCCGGAATTCTTATCGGAATCTACACATTTCACGTGGTTCAAAATGATGTTGACCTAGGTGCCTCAATAGTACCGACCATCATTTATACCTTGGGAACCTGCCTATTACTTATTATAGGGGTATATTCACAATGTTTGTCCCAATTCGTAAATGGTCTTTTATACTTTTCCCTGCACGAAAAAACGTATAATTTAAATTCGAGAAGCAAAATAGACCAAATAGGACTTGAGGACCAGTGATAAAAATAAATTTTACTATTTGCAGCTTTTTTGTACTATTCTCCGGGTCCGCCCAAGGGGAAAAAGATTCCATTACCTTAAATGAAGATAGGGGCGGCAACTTAGTAATCCGCTCTTTGGACGAAAATCTGGCACAGAAATATCAGGGCAAAGAATTTAACTACTCCATTAAGGACGGGGAATCCCAAAATTTATTGGCACGTTTTCTCAACTGGTTAATGAACGGATTAAAGGATGTTTTTGGCATAGACCTCCCCCCGGGAATCACTCAAATTTTGGAGTACCTCATATACTACCTTATGGGTGCATTGGCCATATACCTGCTTGTAAGATTTTTAACCGGGGAAAGTGCCTCTGCCATATTTAGAAAAAAAGCTACTTCTTTCACAAATATAAACCTGGCCGAGGAACATATAGAAAGTCTGGATTTGGATGTATTGGTAAACGATGCCATAAAGCAAAGAAATTACCGATTGGCCATTCGCTATCAATACTTAAAGGTTTTAAAAACACTATCACAGCAGCAGATCATTGAATGGCATTATGAAAAAACAAATCAGGATTATGAAAAAGAAATAAAAGTTCCGGCAATAAAGCTGCTCTTCAAAGATGTATCCTATCTCTACGACCATATTTGGTACGGGGAACAGGAGATAGACGAGCATAAATACATGGCTGCCCAGATGAAATTTACCAACCTAAATAATATAGGGAGCAATGGATAGGCGTTCTAAAATTATCTTGGGCCTATTTCTTGCGGTACTTATAGGTACCGTGGTAACCGAAATTGTACGCCCCAAACCCCTGAACTGGAGACCATCCTATACGTCATCGGACAAGATACCTTTTGGTTGTTATGTTTTGTACGAAGAACTTCCAAATCTGTTCCCTGAACAGGAAATATATTCATCCAACGAAAGTTTGTACAATATCTTGGTAGATCGTGATACCACAAAAACTTCCAACTACTTGCTGATAAATGATTTCTTGGACCTGGATAAACAGGAAACCCATCAATTACTGCAGTATGTAAGTGGTGGCAACGACACCTTTATTGCAGCTTCAGGTTTTGGCTCCATCTTATCGGACACCCTAAACATAAAGGTCGAAACCCAATATTCGGTAAAGGAGGATACAGTACAAATTCGTCTTACCAACAATTCCTTTTCAAAAAGAAACTATACCCTTTCAAGGGGTGTTTACAATACGCACTTCTCATCGGTTGATTCCTTGAACACTACTATTTTGGGCTACATTTCATTCGACACAGAAAAAGGGCTTATTAATTCGGGGTCCACGGAAAATACCGAAAGCCCCAATTTTGTGAGAATAAAATTTGGAAAGGGAAATTTTTACCTGAATACCACACCACAGACATTTACAAATTATTATATGTTAAAGGATAACGCCGGCTATGTTGCCAATACCTTTTCCTATTTAAAAGACAAGGATGTATATTGGGATAATTATAAGAAATCCGGGCGTATCGTCATAGACTCGCCAATGCGTTTTGTACTTAACCAAGAATCCTTAAAATGGGCCTATTATCTTAGTATGATTGGTTTATTGATTTTTATAATATTTAAGGCGAAGCGGGAACAACGTATTATTCCCGTCATTAAACCCTTGGAGAATTCATCGATCGAATTTGCCAAAACCGTTGGGGGTCTATACTACGAACATAGGGATTTTACCGATTTAAGCTCTAAAAAAATCAACTTTTTCCTGGAGCATATCAGAAGTCATTACCACCTCAACACAGAATCTATAAACGAAAAAACAGCTAGAGATCTATCGGCAAAAACGGGCAAACCACTTTCGGAAACCCAAGAAATTTTAGATCTAATAATACAACTTAAAAGTAAAACACATCACAGTGAACAGGATGTAATTCATCTGAATAAAAAATTGAATCAATTTAATAAATAAGGCATGGAAGAAATTCAGAAAGGGGACGATAACAACCCGTTGGAATTTAAAAGTAGAATAGACCTTGGTCAGTTGCAAACCTCGGTAACACAGATAAAGTCGGAATTAGGGAGAGTGATCATTGGTCAACAGGACATGATTGAATTGCTAATTATATCTATCCTTGCCAACGGACATTCCCTAATCGAAGGAGTCCCGGGGGTAGCCAAAACGGTTACCGCAAAACTCTTGGCAAAAACCATGGATGTAGGCTTTAGCAGAATCCAATTTACCCCGGACCTAATGCCGAGCGACATTTTGGGCACCTCCATTTTTAATGTAAAGACCTCTGAATTTGAATTTAAAAAAGGCCCTCTATTTTCCAATATTATTTTGATCGATGAAATAAATCGAGCCCCTGCAAAGACTCAGGCGGCCCTTTTCGAGGCCATGGCAGAACGACAGATTACCATGGATGGTCTCACCTATGAAATGGAACCTCCCTTTTTGGTGTTCGCTACCCAAAACCCCATAGAACAAGAAGGTACATACCGACTTCCCGAAGCTCAATTGGATAGATTCCTATTTAAAATTAAGGTGAATTATCCTTCTTTGGAGGAAGAAATCCAGATATTGGAAAGTAAACATCGTCAGAAAAACAAAAACATTGAAAGCTTAATAACGTCTGTACTCACAGCAAAGCAAATAGCAAACTACCAGGACACCATTAAGGAAATCATTATAGAGGACAATTTGATGAAGTACATTGCTGGCATTGTTAACAACACGCGCAGCAATGCCAATCTATACCTTGGAGCCTCTCCAAGGGCCTCTATAGCCATAATGGACGCTTCCAAAGCGTTGGCCGCCCTTAACGGCCGCGATTTTATAACCCCTGACGATATTAAAAAAGTAGCGGTACCTATATTAGTGCACAGGGTATTATTGACCCCGGAAAGGGAAATGGAAGGCTTTACCCCGGACAAAGTGATAAAACAAATTTTGGAGACCATTGAAATCCCAAGATAATTGGTTGATAATTAATTTAATCCTGTGCGAACGCGATGATAGGTTTTTCCATTATAAAGTAATGGATAGCATAAAAAATACATGAAAAAAATCTTTAAAAATATTTATCTCCAAAGGCGATTTTTTATCGTTTTATCAAGCTTGGTACTCAGCTTTTTAATCTCCTATATGGTTCCTGATATTTTGGGGGCAATAAAATTGTTATTCTATATTTTTTCTTTGATTTTTTTGGTTGATATTATTTTGGTTCTTGCCTCCAAAGGTGGAATAAGTGCTGAACGCATAGTTCCAGAAAAACTCTCTAATGGGGACGAGAACGAAATTGAAATAAACCTAAGTAATTCATACTTGTTCCCGGTAGGTTTGAAGATTTTGGATGAAATTCCCCATCAATTTCAGAAACGCGATTTTGGTATTGAAACTACTCTAGGTAAAGGAAAGGAAAAGGCATTCCAATATTACCTTAGACCTACGGAAAGGGGTGTGTATTCTTTTGGAAATTTAAATGTCTTTGCCCATTCTCCAATTGGCCTAATCTCCAAAAAATACACTTTTGGCAATGCACGGGAGGTCCCAGTATACCCTTCCTTTTTACAATTGCGGAAATATGACTTAATGGCCTTTACCAATAGATTGTTCGAATATGGTCTTAAGAAAATTCGCCGTATTGGCCATACTATGGAGTTTGAGCAAATTAAGGATTATGTACAAGGAGATGATATTAGGAACATTAATTGGAAAGCTACTGCCAAAAAGGGCCAGCTAATGGTAAATCAATATCAGGATGAAAAATCACAGCCCATATACTCTGTAATCGATAAAGGAAGAGTGATGAAAATGCCTTTTAATGGCCTTAGCTTATTGGATTATGCCATTAACGCTACTCTGGTCATATCTCACATTGCACTTAAAAAGCAGGATAAGGCCGGGATGTTCGCCTTCAGCAAGAAGATGGAAAACCGGGTGGTCGCCGAAAGGCGAAGCTCCCAAATGAACCTAATACTGGAGACGCTCTACAATCTGGAAACCAATTTTGAAGAAAGTGATTACAGCCGATTGTATGCAGATATTAAGCGTAATATTAACCACAGAAGTCTAATATTACTCTATAGTAATTTTGAGACCTTGGACGCCCTACAACGGCAACTCCCCTATCTACAGGCTATTGCCAAACAACATTTATTAGTGGTCATTTTCTTTGAAAACACCGAGTTGACCAAGTTTGTGGATGAAAAAGCGGAGACAATCCAGCAAATATTTGAAAAAACCATCGCGGAGAAATTTGCTTATGAGAAGAAACTTATCGTCAACGAATTAAGAAAATATGGCATACAGACTATCCTAACGAAACCCGAAAATCTTACTATTAACACAATCAACAAATACTTGGAAATAAAAGCTCGTGGATTAATTTAGAGCTTTAGAATGGCCATATTGGACAGGATACTAGGATTATCCATGTTCACTTTTCAACACTTACAGCTCTCCCTTTGGACAGTCTAATCAACATCTCCCTTTTCCTTCTTTTTTTCTTTTCCGAAAAAATATCTATGGTAATCCCAACAGATACTCCCCCCAAAACTGTGGCCGTTAAGTCCCTATTATCCCAACCATTATAAATATGTTCATCATAGGCCTCTTTTGCCAAGCCTGCCAATAAACTGGATGCGAAGGCTCCTGCTATCCTCCAATAGCGATTACCATTGGAGATACGATCAGCTATATCGGCACCAATGGCACCACTTATTGCACCAGCTGCAAAATGCTTAACCTTATCCTCCTGTAGTTGTGCGCTAATTGGTAAAGTAGAAAAAGAAATGATAATACCTATAATTATTCCTTTCATGGGCCACAAAGATACTAAGGCCTTTATAAATACTTTTGGTAATTGTACCAAAAAATAAATTATGTAAATTGTACACAACTCATAACATTGAAGAATATGGATTCCAATTACGCCAAGATATTTTCCGGCAATTTTATTTTGTCCCAGACGATTATAAATCAATTAAGAGAAATAGGTATAGAACCGATTATAAAAGACGAATCGGAATCAGGAAGATTGGCAGGTTTTGGTTCTCCCATGCAGGGAGATCAAGAGATATTCGTTAATGCAGAAGAGTTGGCAAAAGCACAAAGTATTGTCCAAAAAGTTATTGGCGCGTAAAATCCGGGCCATTGCATTGTACTCTAACAATTCCGAGTACAATTGTAACTAAAAGTTTGCCCAGTCATGATCTAAACTCATTAGTCAGAACATCAACATAAATTAACTTGATTCTGGCATATCTCCCTAGAATTCACTATTTTTAGATAAAGAAATATTAGTTTTTCTTTCCCCCTCCGTTAGCGTTTATTAATTCTCCCCTTGTAATTTAGAACTTTACTTTTAAGAACCTAGTCAATCTATATTCAGATATAGTTTGACCTTACTTGCTAGTTTTATAATCCAATTGGGAATTAACACATCAATACAAATTTTCAACGTCATGAAAACAAAATTAAGTCTCTTGATAATAGCCTTAGTACTATTACCACTTGTTTACTATTGGACACCAGAACCTACACCACAAGTACTGGAAGTAACGCAGGAAGCCAGTTTTTACTCCATGAAATGTACCGTTGCCAAATACCTCTTGAGCAATGTAGACACTACACAGCAAATTGCACCGCTGTTTGAGAACCTAGGTAATTTACATTTCGGCATAAGCACCAAAAACCAAAAGGCTCAAGCTTATTTTGATCAAGGCATAAAACTTACCTATGCTTTTAACCATGCCGAAGCCCATCGTTCGTTTATGGAAGCATCACGGCTTGACCCAAAGGCTGCAATGACCTATTGGGGCCAGGCATATACCTTAGGTCCCAACATAAATGACCCTATGCCCGATGACGAGCGCAGGACAAAATCTTATGAAGCCCTCACAAAAGCCAAGAACTTAGCCCAAAATGGTACTCCAAAAGAAAAGGCTTTAATAGATGCTTTGACCCATAGATATAGTAGTGACTTAACAAAGGATATTCCGGAATTAAATATGACCTACATGAATGCCATGGAAAAAGTAGTGAAGAAATTTTCCGACGATGCCAATATTCAAACCTTATACGCGGCTTCCGTTATGAATACCATGCCCTGGAATTATTGGGACAACGATGGCAACCCAGCTCCCAATACACTAAAGGGAAAAGCTGCCCTGGAGCGTGCCATGGCCCTGAATCCTGACCATCCAGGGGCACATCATTATTATATACACATGGTGGAACTTCCTAAACCGGACCTCGCCATTCCCAGTGCTGATAAACTAGGGTCCTTAATGCCAGCAGCAGGCCATATTGTACATATGCCCTCACATATTTATATAAGGGTAGGTAGGTATGAGGATGCCGTAAAGGTAAATCAGGCCGCAATTTTGGCAGATGAGGATTATATTTCGCAATGTTATTCACAGGGCATGTACCCACTTGGATACTACCCTCATAATTTGCACTTTCTATGGTCTGCCTCCACCCTTTTGGGCAATAGCGATCTGGCCATTGACGCCGCCAAAAAAACCGCAGAAAAAGTCCCTATTGGCGAGATGACAACATTGCCATTCCTACAAGATTTTGCATCAACGCCACTTTTGGCCTATACACGGTTTGGAAAATGGAATGAAATTTTGACGATACCCTATCCAGGGGATGATTACAAACATCTTAAACTTATTTGGCACTATTCAAGGGGCATTGCCTTTATTAGAAAAAATAATATTAAAGAAGCTAAAGAAGAATTAGAGGCCCTTTCCGCTATGAAGAACGACCCGCAATTAGAAACTGTAGTTGCCAACTATACCAATCCATCTTCAAATATTGCTCAGATTGCCCATGCGGTAATTTCGGGTGAGATTGCTGCTGCTGAAGGCGATTTACCAAATGCCATGGAGCATCTTTCAAAAGCCATTTACCTGGAAGACCATTTAATTTACAGCGAACCTACTGCCTGGCATATACCTGTGAGGCAGACGTTGGGGGCCATCTTGGTAAAAGCTGAAAAATTTTCGGAAGCCGAAAAATTATATAAGGAGGATCTGGAAGTTCTCCGCCAGAACGGTTGGTCCTTAATTGGTCTACACGAAAGCCTAATTGGGCAAGGTAAATTGGAAGAAGCTAAAAAGATCAAACAAGAATTTGATACCGCTTGGAAACATGCCGATATAAAGATAACAACATCTATTTTATGATTTTGAAAGGCCAATTTCCAAATTTGAGGGACACTTTAAACCTAATTTTCCCCAATTGCGTTATGAAACCTAGGTGTGATAAAATACTTTAAACAATATTCATTTTACAATTGCTTCACCTCGGCCTTCGCAATTGTAAATTCCTTTATTAAATCGGCTACAATTTGGGCTGCGGGTTTAATATCATGGATAATAGCTGCAACTTGACCTATTTCCAGTTCCCCTTCGTCCAAATCACCCTCGAACATACCTCTTTTTGCTCGTGCTCTGCCCAACAGCACTTTTAGCTCTTCCACGGAAGCACAGGCAGCATAGGCTTGTTGTATATCACTATAAAACTTATTTTTTATTAATCTTACCGGGGCCAATTCCTTTAAGGTCAACTGGGTTGCCCCGTCACCGGCCTCTACCACTTTTTGCTTAAACAGGTGGTGGGACGAGGCTTCATCGCTGGCTACAAATCGACTACCTACCTGAACCCCATCGGCACCCAAAACCATAACGGCCAACATGGCCCTGCCCGTGGCAATTCCACCAGCAGCAATTAAAGGAATACTTATTTTTTCTTTTACAGCAGGAATTAATGTCAGTGTAGTGGTCTCATCCCTTCCATTATGTCCACCTGCCTCAAAACCTTCCGCAACAATAGCATCTACTCCAGCCTCCTCAGCCTTTTGGGCAAATTTAACACTACTCACCACATGTACCACAGTAATTCCCTTGTCTTTTAAAAAGGAGGTCCAAGTTTTTGGATTGCCAGCCGATGTAAATACAATCTTTACACCTAGGTCTACAATGATATCCATTAGCCTATCAATATCCGGATAAAGCATAGGTATGTTTACGGCGAAGGGCTTATTGGTGGCCAACTTACATTTCTCTATATGTTCGCGCAGGACCTCGGGGTACATGGATCCCGCTCCTATTATACCCAGTCCTCCAGCATTGGAAACAGCCGAAGCCAAACGCCATCCACTGGCCCAAACCATTCCAGCCTGAATTAATGGGTATTTAATTCCAAAAAGCTCGGTAATTCTATTTTGCATAAATACCTTATCTATTTCCGGACGGTTTAAATTTCAATGGCAGTCCAGAAATATTTGTTTGTTGGTTAATATTAGATATCAAATTTTACCTAATTGATGCATCAGCTTTATACAAGCCCACAGTTGTTAGGAGATTACTCCGGAGCCTATCAATTCTTCCCCAATATACCAGGCCACAAACTGACCTTCCGTAATGGCCGATTGCTTTTCTTCAAAATCGACATACAAACCGGCATCTACTCTATATAAGGTTGCTTTCTGCAAAGGTTGTCTATATCTTATCCTAGCCATAACTTCCATGCTCTGGTCCACCTCCAAGGCCAAATCGGTACGCACCCAATGCAATTCATCATTGTTGACAAATAGGGTCCTACGATAAAGTCCAGGGTGGCTTTTGCCTTGACCGGTGTAGATTACATTTTGATCAACATCTGTCTCTATTACAAATAATGGTTCTTTAGTACCACCTACATCCAAACCTTTGCGTTGTCCCTTGGTAAAATAATGGGCACCTTGGTGCTCCCCAACTACCTTCCCGTCGGTTAGGTCATAATGAGGCTTTTCTGCAAAAAACGCTAATTCCTCTAACTTGGAATTAAACTCGGGAACATTATCAGCGTACTGCTCCAATACGGCAGGCACCTCAACAATAACACCCTTTTTGGGTCTCAGTTTTTGTTGTAAAAATTCGGGCAAGCGAACTTTCCCAATAAAACAAAGACCTTGGGAGTCTTTTTTATCCGCAGTGATCAAATTATTTGCTGCAGCTATTTTACGCACCTCAGGCTTCAATAATTCCCCAATAGGGAATAAGGTTTTAGAAAGCTGGTCCTGTGACAGTTGACATAAAAAATAGGACTGGTCCTTATTTCCATCGGCTCCCGCTAGCAATTGATAGGTTTCCGACCCATCTTCATTCTTAATAACGCCTTTTCTGCAATAATGACCTGTGGCCACGTAGTCCGCTCCCAGCTGCATGGCTATTTTCATAAACACATCAAACTTAATTTCGCGATTACAAAGCACATCTGGATTAGGAGTCCTACCTTTTTCATATTCCCTGAACATATAGTCAACGATACGCTCCTTATATTGGGCACTTAGGTCCACTGTCTGAAAAGGTATTCCTAACTTCTCGGCAACAATTAGTGCGTCATTGCTATCCTCCAGCCATGGGCATTCCTTGGAAATGGTCACGGAATCGTCATGCCAGTTTTTCATAAATAGGCCTATAACCTCATATCCCTGTTCCTTTAAGAGATATGCTGTAACACTGGAATCCACACCACCGGAAAGTCCGACTACCACCTTTCTCATACGTTTAAATCTTCTTTTATGTATTGTACCCCTTGGTCGTCTTCCACCAATAATGACTTACAATTAGTATGCAAAAATACAAAATTGGGATTTGGTTGCTTTAAAAATCTGGCTCAATAACAACTAAGGGAAGACCCCAATAATAGTAACCAATTTTAATCGTCCTATTTTTGGACAAGACTAAAAAAATTTGGATCTAATTATTTAAGGATTTTTAATAGACAAACGGAAAGTCGTCAACCTTAAAATAGGAATAAAATTATGTATACAAATCCCTAAACAACAAAAGGAGCCACTTTAGCATACTAAAAAGGCTCCTTTACAACTATTAGTTTTATACAGTCTGAAAAATATCAATATTTGAGGACCCAAAACTTACCAAACTAAACCAAATCAATGCTAAAAACCCCGACTAATTGGCCGGGGTTTTTTGTTTTACAAATTACCCCCCAATACTTCAATCTTCCTCTTCAAGGACATCAATTATTTCATAACCATCTTGAACAGGTTTATACACAGCATCATTGAGTTCATACGCTGGGACTCCTTCAAAATCAATTTCGTAGGCATCCTTGGGTAGCTCGTTAACTACAGCTCCTTTTGGGGGCGCAACTATTTCATATTCATCACCCATTTGTTGATAGAATACTCCATCTGCGTACCTATAGGCACTACCCCTTACTACAATTCGGATTGCAGTCCTTGGTAATATGCGGACTCTAAACCCACGTGGAGGAAAACTTCTTACATAAACACCTTTCCTAGCTATATAGAACATTCCCCCAACTGGATAATAGGCCACCTTTCTGTGCATGACAGCCACAGTACCATTTGGCAAACGCCTAAGCGTTCTGCGTACAACCCTTCTATTATGCCTTCTTACCTTTCTTTTAACCTTCCGTACTTTTTCAACTTTGGTTCTTTTGGACACGCTTGTCTGAGCCTCCAAATTGGGGTTGGACAAAAAGAACATTATCAATGCCAATCCTATAACAAATTTTAAATTTTTCATATTAGCGGTATTAATGATTATTCATACCTAAGACTTTGGTTGAAAAAAAAGGTTTAAACACCGCTTATTCCCACAGTAGAAATTGATTTTAGAAGCAATGTGATTATTGTTGGAACACTAATGAAGATCAAGGATATCCACAAAAAAAAAGTGCTTGAAAAAATTCAAGCACTTTAATTATCCAGAAGGTAAATTTTGACTTATTTCTTACCTATTTTTTTTTGTTCCTCTGCCTGTTCCATCATCTCCCTCATCTTCTTTTGAAACTTGTTTTCTTTCTTAGGCTTCTTCTTATTTTCTTGAATCTGGGCATGGATTTTGTCTTCGTCCAAGATAAAATTCTTAATAGCCAACATAATAAAAATGGTAATCAAGTTAGATACAAAATAGTATAAACTAAGTCCACTGGCATAGTTATTAAAGAAAACCAACATCATTAAAGGAGACAGGTACATAATAAATTTCATATTCGGCATTCCTGGCTGCGTCTGCATATTTTGACCAGTTGTCATCATCATATAGAAGAAGATGGCAACCGAGGCCAATATGGGAAACAAACTAACATGATCCCCGTAAAATGGAATAGTAAATGGCAATTGAGCTATAGCATCATAGGAAGAAAGGTCATCTGCCCATAAGAAAGGTTTTTGTCTCAATGCAAAAGAAGTTGGAAAAAACATAAACAGGGCATAGAAAATTGGCATCTGCAGCAATGCAGGTACACAACCACTCATGGGACTTACCCCAGCCTTGTTGTACAATTTCATAGTTTCCTGTTGCTTTTTCATAGCATTGTCCTTAAACTTCTCATTAAGCTCAGTAATTTCAGGTTTCAGCACCTTCATTTTGGCTTGTGACAAATAGGACTTATAAGTTGCAGGAGACATAATTAGCCTCACTAAAATGGTCATGACTACAATAGCAATACCGTAAGGTAAAAAAGAACTCAAGAAGGTATAAACTGGGGTGAAAATATACCTGTTTATCCATCCAAAAATTCCCCATCCAAAAGGAATGGAATCTTCCAGCCCCAATTCTTTGTATTGTGCCAATACCTTTACATCTGTTGGACCGTAATACCAATTAAAATTATAGGCCAACTCCCCACCTTCCAATTTTAAAGGCACTTCTGAAGCAAATTCCTTGGTAAATTGTTGGGTATGGCTTTCCTCCTCCACCAAGTTAATGGAGTTGAGTTTGGCAGTTTCGAATTTATTGGCATAGGTAAGAATAGAACTAAAGAAATGCTGCCTGAAGGATATCCATTTCACATCCACTTCCGTTTCCTCATCTTCACTACCCTCAGAAAGCTTACTTATTTTGTCATCATCATGATTGTAAGTAACCCTTGTATATCTATTTTCGTATTGGATACTTTTGGAATGTCGAATTGTCTTCATTTTCCAATCCAAATCAATGGGCTTGGAACTATTCAGCACCCCATTTAAACCTTGGGAACGCACGGTAAAACCAATAAGATATTCGTCCGGTTTCATTTCGTATCTATACTCCAAGAATTTATCGGAAGCCACTTTGGCCTTCATGGAAAGCACCTGATTTTCTCCAGATTTGGAAAGTGTAGGTTCAAAATATAAATCGTTGGTATTCAGAACCCGGTTGTCCGAAGTACTAAAATTAAGGGCGAAATTTGCATTACCATCCTTAATTAAATAAACTGGAATGGAATCATAGGTAACATACCCCTTCATTCTCGCCTCTATGATCTGACCTCCTTTGTTGCTTATTTCCAAATAAACAACATCATTTTCCAAAACCGTAGTCCCTTCGGAAGGAGCTGTATAGCCAAAAGCACCAATAGCGCTTTTATAACTTGCCACAGCCGTTGAATCTTGGAGATCGATTGACTTGGGTTGGGGAATTTCTTCCTTAACCGAGTTGGTCTTTTGCGATTCAGCAGCCTCTACCTGCTCTTGTTGTGCCTTCTTCGCTTCCAGCTCTTCCGGCGTTGGCTGATTCTGCCAAAACATAAAAATAAGAATACCAAAAATCAGCACAAAACCGATCATGGTATTAATATCCAATTTCTTTTCCTCCATCTAAAGTTAAATTTTAAAATATTTTCGGCAGGGATTCAATCAATATCAACGTTCCCAACAGATTAAAACAGCTTGCAAATATATGCCCAATTAGGCTATTTATGCCAAACTGGCACTAGTTTATTGCTTTCCTTCCTTCTGGTGCTTTAAAGCCGCTTTTACAAACCCCACAAATAATGGATGTGGATTGTCTACCGTACTCTTATATTCAGGATGATATTGCACCCCAATAAACCAAGGATGTGAAGGAATCTCTACGATTTCAACCAACCCTGTTTCCTTATTCACTCCAGAAGCCACAAGTCCAGCTTCCTCCAATTGTTTTTTATAATTGTTGTTGAACTCATAACGGTGACGGTGGCGCTCGGAAATTTCGGACACCCCATGATAGATTTTTTGCACCAAACTACCCTTTTCCAAATGACAGTCCCAGGCACCCAATCGCATAGTTCCCCCCTTATTTATGATATTTTTCTGTTCCTCCATAATACTGATGACAGGATCAGGGGTATTTTCGTCCATCTCAGTGGAACTGGCATTTTTTAGACCAAGTACATTTCTGGAATATTCTATTACAGCCATTTGCATTCCCAAACATATACCTAAAAATGGAATTCCATTTTCACGGGCAAATTGGACCGCTTTAATCTTTCCTTCTATTCCTCTTTCACCAAATCCGGGTGCTACCAGTATCCCGTCCAAACCTTGCATCTTCTTTTCCATATTCTTGGCCGTAAGATGTTCGGAATGAATAGATTTCACTTTTACTTTCACATGATTTACAGAACCTGCATGGATAAAAGATTCCAAAATGGATTTATAGGAATCCTGCAATTCCACGTACTTCCCTATAAGTCCTACAGTTACTTCATTTTTAGGATTCTTGTGCCATTGTAAAAATTGATTCCATTTAGTAAGATCGGGAACCACATCATCCGGTAGGGCCAATTTTTTAAGCGTTACGGTATCTAAACCTTCTTCTTGCATTAAAATTGGCACATCGTAAATGGTGGATGCATCTATGGATTGTATAACTGCTTCCCTCTTGACATTGCAAAAAAGTGCGAGTTTATCTTTTAAATCATCTGGAATTTCGTGTTCGGTCCTACAGACCAAAATATCGGCTTTTATTCCACTTTCCATTAAGGTCTTTACGGAATGTTGGGTAGGTTTTGTTTTTAACTCCCCTGCAGCTGAAAGATAGGGCACCAAGGTTAAATGAATTACAATTCCATTATTATCCCCCAACTCCCAAAGCAACTGGCGCACAGCTTCTATATATGGAAGAGATTCAATATCACCCACCGTACCACCAATTTCTGTAATTACAATATCGTAATCCCCGCTTTTACCCAATAATTGGATACGTTCCTTAATTTCATTGGTAATATGGGGTACTACTTGAACCGTTTTCCCCAAAAACTCACCTCTTCTTTCCTTTTCTATTACGCTTTGGTAAATTCTTCCAGTAGTAACGTTATTAGCCTGTGAAGTCCTCACATTTAAGAAGCGCTCGTAATGTCCCAAATCCAAATCGGTCTCAGCACCATCATCGGTAACATAACATTCACCGTGTTCATAGGGATTTAAAGTTCCCGGATCAACATTGATATAAGGGTCTAATTTTTGGATAGTAGTTCTATAACCTCGAGCCTGTAATAATTTGGCAAGAGAGGCTGCTATAATCCCTTTTCCTAGGGATGAAGTAACCCCGCCGGTTACAAAAATATATTTAGTCTGTGACATGAAGCGTTAGGTTGAATTCTTAACGCCAGCAAAAATACGAATTGCTATAACAATTAACGGCTAATATTGGGGAAAATCTTTTTGAATTTTTCTAATCAGCCCCTCCAATCCGTTAATTTTAATTTCCAGCATTGCTCTTAACAAATTTCCAAGCTTTCCCTCGGGAAATCCACTTTGTTGAAACCACACCAAGTATGGCTCGGGAAGCTCTACCAAATACCTTCCCTTAAACTTCCCAAATGGCATTCTATAATGAGCCAATTCTATTAATTGCCTTTTATCCGGAACTACATTCATATTCAAGAATCTATCCAAATATACCACCTTCAGAATGGCTTCCAAAATGTTTGACCAAAATCTTCCCTTCAATTTAAACCAAGTGCGTTTAGAACATTCTATTTCTAAATTCCGTACTTTTAATACAAATCACTTATCTTTATACACGTATTATTTACGTTTAAAACATAAAGATTTAGAATATGGCTTAGATGACAATTCGGACAACAGAATTGTTATAACCTAGTCATCAACAAATTAACAATAGCCAGTTAAAAATATTTCTGGAAAACCAAAAAGACCTTCAATAGAAAATAAAACATATATAGATGAAAAGAAGAACATTCATAGGAACTTCAGCAGCCGCATCTGTTGGCTTGCTGGCTTGCAAAAATGGAAATGCAATGGAATTAAATAAAGAAAAAGAAACCAAACTAAAAAACAACATTAACCATAGCGTCTGCTATTGGTGTTATGGCAGCATCCCCCTAGAAGATTTTCTTAAGTCGTTAAATGACTTGGGGGTAAAAAGTGTAGACCTTATTGGTCCCAAAGATTGGCCTTTACTAAAAAAATATAATATTAATTCCTCTATGTGCAATGGGGCCGAAATTAGCCTTACGGAAGGCTGGAACGACCCCAAATATCATGAAACTTTGATCAAAAATTATACAGAAATGATTCCTAAGGTTGCCAAAGCAGGGTACACCAATCTTATCTGCTTTAGTGGTAACCGCAGGGGAATGGATGATGCTGTTGGCCTACAAAACTGTGTAGACGGATTAAAACAGATTATGCCACTGGCCGAAAAACACGGAGTAGTGATACAAATGGAGTTATTGAATTCCAAGGTGAACCACGATGATTATATGTGCGATCACACGGAATGGGGTGTGGAATTATGCAAAAAGTTGGGGTCCAACAATTTTAAACTACTATATGATATCTACCATATGCAGATTATGGAGGGTGATATCATTAGAAATATCGAAGATTACAACGAATTTTTTGGACATTACCACACTGGAGGAAACCCAGGAAGAAATGAAATTAACGAAACTCAGGAACTGTATTACCCAGCCATCATGAAGGCTATTTTGTCCACTGGTTTTAAAGGGCATGTTGCACAGGAATTCATACCCACTTGGGAGGATAAAATAGCAGCTCTAAAAGAAGGGGTTACTATTTGTGACGTATAGTAGAATTTAAATACAAGTACTTAAAATTTATCAATCCAAAAGGAGACTTTGTAAAAGGTCTCCTTTTAATTATTTAAAGCTTTCCTGATTTTTTTATTCCAAATTAATTGCTGAACCGTATCCCTGGAAAAATTGGTTTCCGAATCGTATTTATTCTGAAAATCGTTTAATTCCCTGAGAATATTTCTATATATCTCCTTCACCTCAGCTTTTGCGTTTTTAGTGAATTTGGTCTTGGCCAACTGTTGCCTCATTTTACGGGCATAAACTTCGGTGATATCAAAATGTAATTGTTCGTGACCCAAAACAATAGAGTTGGCCAATTTATGTTTATACCAGGATTTGTATGGATAAAAATGGCAGCTTACCTTAAAATCAAGCTTCATTTTATCCGCGGTTCCTTGAGCAGAAAAACTGTATGTTATTCCACTTGCCGTAATCGCGGCTGCCTTGGAAATATTGGATGGCTTACCCTTGAAATCGGCCCAGGTCAATTTTTTCCCAGGGTGCCATTCAATAACCTCATCCTCTTGACCCAAACCCGAATTGAATATCAGGCATATCACAAGTAGCGTTATCGCTTTTAAAGTTCCCACTAGAAAGAAATATTTGTTGAGATATCAGTGTGCATTTTACAATGCATCCGGCAGGTATGCGCCGTGCGATCCAAAATTTTTCTAAGTTTATCCAAGATATTATTGAAGGTATTAAATTTAACATGGATATCAGGCATCCTCCTAGGTTCGGCTTTCGTAAATTTAGTCACTTCCTCCGTAGAATTCTCTAATTCCAATTCCAGACTTATGTACATTATTTCTATAACAGAGTACAAATAGCAGGCCAAACAGGTAAAAACAGTATCCGATGGCTAATATGCCTACCCCGGTCCAAGGTTATCCAATGGCACATTGGTAATAAAAGAATACCCCATCCAATGTGCCCACAGTTTGTTTTATGTTAACCGGTAGAGGTTACTTTCGAGGCCATCAGCATTAATCCTTAAGCTCCACCATCCTCATATTTTCGTAACCCAATATATAGGAGGCTCTATTATAATATCCGGAAGAAATGTCCTTGTTATAATTAAACTTGTTACCAGTATATTCCGTTTCTCCTATAAGTTTGGAGGCAATAACCAAATCGTTTTTATAAGCGAGTTTTAGAAGCATATCCATTGTAAGATCGAAGCCGCGAACCGCATATGCATCGGGATCGGAACCATACTTATTTCTATATGCCTTTAAGAAACCATTATCTTCGGCCTCTCTCGACGGGGAAGGATATGTAAATCTCAAATTAGAAAGGTGGGAATAGGAAACTACTTCACTATCAAAAGCCTTGTTCTTGTCCGTTGTAAAAAGCCGTATACTAATTTCCTTGTTTATTAAAGAATTGAGTAACGATCCCACGTGATACACCACATTGGCCTGATCGGTTTCCAGAAACACCCAGTTTTCGTTCTCCAATGACAATATCTTTGAAATTTTATCAATGTCCACAGTCCGATCCTCCTTCAAGGCCACAATTTTAGCCCCTGGAAATTTCATCATTAAAGCGGATTCCGTAGATTTATTCTTTTGATCAGCAATTATAACAATATTCTCTTTGGTCCGTAAGCCTTCAACATAGGTCATCATATGGTCCACCATGACTTTTTCAGAAGGAAGGGTAAAAAACACATTGTTTAAACTTAAATCACTTTTTTCGGTCAAGGGAGCAACAACCGGAACTCCGTATTCAGCAGCCTGCATGGCCACCTCTTTTAAAGATTGTGGCTCCAAGGGACCAAAAATAGCAGAGACCCCTATCAAATTTTCCCTTTGTAATATTCCCTTCGTACGATTCAAGTCCAATTGGGTATCGTAGGTTTTCACATCAACCGAGATTCCTAATTTGGCTATTGAATCCAAGGCCACCATGGCTCCTGAATATAGACCCAAACTATATTTTACATCTTTTCTATTTTCTATAGCATTTTTTGTGGCAACATTGTCATTTAAATCCAACCTATCCAACCTAAAGGGCAAAAGAAATAATAGTTTAGGCCGGTTTAACTTATTGATACTGTCCTTTAAATTAATCTTATCCAAGATCAGTGCATTTTTTACGTCAAAATTACCTGTCTGGGCTTTGGGTAATTTCAAGACCATTCCTGCCTTTAGTCCGTCCTTTAATTCTGGATTAAGGTCCAACAATTCTTTATAGGTTACTCCAAATTTACGGGTTAGTGAAAACTCGGTCTGCTTAGGTTTGACCTCATAAAAATTGTAATTCTCAATATTCACTTCTCCGGTCTCTACCTTTTGCACAGGTATCCTCAACACCATTCCTTCCTTTAGCCCACCTCTTTCCTTTATTTCAGGGTTCAAGGCTATAATTTCGCTGGAGGTTAATCCAAACTTTTTTTCCAAACTATAAAAAGTCTGTTTTGGCGGAACGGTATATGAATTGTATAACTGGGTTTCTTGATCTTTAATGCTACTGCCCAATAATTTTGGCAACAACAACTCCTGACCAGAGGACAAGTAGTCTGTTATTTTCGATAATTTTGGATTTAGAACCAATAAACTATCTATGGTAATCCCGTACTTATTGGCAATACTCCACCGTGTTTCCTTGGGTTGCACGGTATAAATTTCATAATTATCCTCAATAAATGCTTTTTCGGCAGGATCCACTCTTTTATATTTAGGAATCTTAAGAATCATACCCTTTTTCAATTGAACAGAGTACAACTCCTTATTGTAGCGCTTAATATCATCCTCCGAAATATCATACCGTTTGGAGATTCCGAACAGCGTTTCTTTTCTTTTGGTTCGGTGCGAGATATAGCCAATAGGCTGCCGCTGATGAGGACCGGCTTCATTTCCTTTTAATGCTTGCAACAAGGCGGTTACCTCGGTTACACTATCTTTTTTTACAACAGTACCGTTTGCTGTAGGAATTACCAAAATGGTATTGGCCCTTAATGGCTGACCTTTTTTTATCTCCTTATTGTAATTTAAAATCCCCTGCTCGGAAACCTTGTATCGTTTAGAGATACTTTCTAAAGTTTCACCAGCTTTAACGGAATGGGTAGTGAATTTTTGTGCTATTGCATTGAAGCTCAACAACAATAAAAAAACCGTTGTAATAATTACTTTACTATATATTTTCACAAGTATAGATTTTAATTGTTCTATTTATAATAAGTCAAGTACAAAATTGAGAACGAACACAAACACAACAATGTTATACTAAAAATTAAATATTAATGCCAAACTTGGAAATTTAGAATTACGTTATACTTAATACTTAATTATTCCCATTCAATCGTTGCTGGTGGTTTGGAGCTAATATCGTATACCACCCTATTTACACCTCTAACCTTATTTATGATGTCGTTGGAGGTTTTCTGCAAAAATTCATAGGGCAAATTCACCCAATCCGCTGTCATCCCGTCCGTACTTTCAACTGCCCTTAAAGCTACACATTTTTCATAAGTCCTTTCATCCCCCATAACACCAACACTGTTAACAGGCAAGAGCATTGCTCCCGCTTGCCATACTTTGTCATAAAGCCCCCATTCCTTTAATCCGTTGATAAAAATGGCATCTACCTCTTGCAGAATAGCCACTTTCTCACGAGTAATGTCCCCTAAAATACGAATTGCCAACCCTGGTCCTGGAAAGGGATGCCTGCCCAATAATTCCTTATCGATTCCCAAACTGGCGCCTACCCGCCTAACTTCATCCTTAAACAACATTCGCAATGGCTCTACAACCTTCAATTTCATATAATCCGGTAATCCACCTACATTATGATGACTTTTTATGGTTGCAGACGGGCCTCCTGTAGCCGACACTGATTCAATAACGTCTGGGTATATTGTTCCCTGAGCAAGCCATTTTGCATCTTCCACCAAGTGCGATTCATCATCAAAGACTTCTATAAAAACCCTTCCTATGGCCTTTCTTTTCTTTTCTGGATCACTTTCTCCTTCCAAGTTATCCAAAAAACGTGCCGAAGCGTCTACACCCTTAACATTTAACCCCATTCCTTCATATTGGTCCAAAACAGATTGGAACTCATTTTTACGAAGAAGGCCGTTATTTACGAATATACAGTGTAAATGCTTCCCGATTGCTTTGTGCAGCAAAACTGCCGCCACTGTGGAATCTACACCGCCGGATAATCCAAGAATTACCTTTTCATCACCAATTTTAGCCTTTAATTCGGCAACAGTAGTTTCCACAAACGAATCGGGAGTCCAAGTCTGAGCCACCCCGGCTATATGTACCAAAAAGTTTTCCAACAACTTTTTCCCATCAGTAGTATGATAAACTTCAGGGTGAAATTGAATGGCATAGGTCTCTTCATCTTTTAACTTATAGGCCGCATTCTCCACATCATGCGTACTTGCCAATTTAATGGCTCCAGCAGGTAAATCCTTTATAGTATCACTGTGGCTCATCCAAACCTGGCTGCCTTCCGAAATTCCTTCGAAAAAAGATTCACTGTGATCAATAAAGGACAATTTAGCCCTCCCGTATTCACGGGTATTGGAAGGCGCTACATTGCCACCGTTAAAGTGGGCCAAATATTGTGCACCATAGCAAACGGCCAATAGTGGCATTTTGCCTTTAATCTGGGACAAATCTGGATGTGGGGCATCATCTCCCCTTACCGAAAACGGTGAACCCGAAAGGATCACAGCCTTGTATTCCGATAAATCCTCAGGCAAATGGTTGTACGGTTTAATTTCGCAGAAAATATTAAGTTCCCTGACCCTTCTAGCGATGAGCTGCGTATATTGGGAACCAAAATCTAATATTAGGACGTTATTTTGCATGGGCAAAAATAGTAATTTGAAATTTTTGTAAAAGGATCTTTGAGGTATATTAATTACAAAACTTATAAACAGAGTGAATTCACCTATCCATATTTAACTAATAGCCCCTAAAATAAGGGGATTCTTTCAGAAAGGTTTCAAATTAAAATTTTTCCGGGTCAGGTACTTCAAATTGGACTTGATGTATTTCAAAATCTAGCTAGACCCCTATACTTGTATCCATTTAGGACAAAAATTAAGCCCGGTAACCAACCGGGCTTTCTAATCAAAACCAACCTAAACCAATTAACTAATTATAACTACTCACAATTTCATTCGAAATTAATTTCAAATTCATAGCAATTTATATCTATAACAACTGAGAAAAGAAATACCCTACTCCAACTTTTATTTTTATCTTTAATAAAACAATAAAAAACGATATTCATGGCCACCGTTTATTTACAGGAAATAAGGGAAGAGCTGCAAAAGGGACCCACAGAAAAAGACCATCCCTTTAGATTTTTTACGTTCTCAACTGTGGGATTAGATCAAGTTGCGCGTTTGCGCACGGTGGTCCTAAGAGATGTTTCCAAGGACCTAAAACTAACTTTCTACACTGATAGACGTTCTAAAAAAATAACCCATATCAAAGAAAACAAAAGAGTGAGCCTGCTCCTTTACCACCCAACCAAATTGTTGCAATTAAAGATTGAAGGCACGGCAACCTACAAAGATGATGAGGCCACCAAAGAGAAATATTGGAGTAAACTGGATACGTACGCCAAAAAGCAATACACAACAAGCAGATCTCCTGGCAGTAATTTAATTAATCCCCAGAATTTGGAATATTTAAGTGAAGAAAATCATTTCTGTATAGTAGAGATTACGCCGTATAAAATTGAATACCTAAAATTAAGTCAACCAAATCATATTAGGGTCCGTTTTTCCAAAGTTGGTATTCAGTGGGAAAGTGAGTATTTGGTCCCCTAATATTCCAACAGGCAACTTTTTTTTGTTCCTTTAAGCCATGGAATCCAATATCATGGCAATATCCTTCTCCGTGGTATCCGGATTAATAAAACAAAAGCGCGCCACAGTTTCGTAAACACCTTTTTGTTTATACTTGGTTGGAGTTACCAAGGCGAATCCTTCCCTGTGATTTTTATAGGTCCAATGGGTGTAATCTTGGGGAGACCATCCCTTTCTCCTGAACAACACGCATGAAAGACTAGGTTCCCTTACCAATTCCACCAAGGAATGCTTACGTATAAGGTTCCCCGCCAAATTGGCCAACTCTATACCTTGATCAACTGCCCACGAATACTTATCCGTACCGTGCATGGCCAATGAAAACCAAAGTGGCAACCCCCTTACTCGGCGAGTCAGTTGTATTTGATAGTCAGAAGGGTTAAAACCATGGGCACCTTCATCCTTAAAAATTTCCAAATAAGAACCTTCTTGTGAATGGGCTTCCTTGGCCAATTCCGGGTTTTTATAAATTATAGCTCCACAGTCATAGGGTGAAAAAAGCCATTTGTGTGGATCAATGGTAATACTATCCGCTTGCTCTATTCCTTGGAACAACGGCCTTGCTATTGTGGAGGCTAAGGCGCCACCACCATAGGCGGCATCTACATGAAACCAAAGGTTTTCCGTATTGCACACATTGGCAATACCTGACAAATCATCAATGATACCAGCATTCGTAGTACCTCCGGTACCAACAACTGCAAACAACCTATCCCTTTGTTGGCTATCAAGGGAATCAATTTTTTCACTTAGGGCCTCAGCGGTCATTTGTTCCTCAGTTTCCACCAAAAGCACATCACAGTCAATAACCTTGGCCATGGATTTAACGGATGAATGGGCCCCGGAGGAAGTTATGATCAATCCTTTTTTATTGGTATTACTAGGATATTTGCGCCAATTTTCCCTAGCGGTAACCATAGCGGATAAGTTGGCGGCCGTACCCCCGCTTGTAAATACCCCAAAAGAACCTGACGGCAATCCGGTTAAGGAAACCAACCATTTCATGGCCTCGTTCTCGCAAAATATTCCACCTGCACCTTCCATCCAATAAGCACCATGAATACTTGATGCCGAAGTGACCAGATCAAACATTACCGCGGCACGCGTAGGCGAAGCGGGTACAAATGCCAAATGTCTGGGATGATCTATAGGTACCGTAGCTTTTATAAGCACCTCTTTAAACAGTTGAAACGCCTTTTCCCCTCCTATACCATTAGGAGTAACAGTTTCTCCCACTAAGGCCCTTAATTCTTCTTCTTTCTTGGGTTTGCCCAATTCCGGGGCTGGATGGGTTATGCGACCAATGGCGTATTTCATGACATCCAATGTCATTTCCACCATTTCAAAATCTACTTTGTGCATGGACATAGTCTGTTTTTAACAAATATAACCTTTTGGATTGTTACAATCTTTCAAGAAACCGCAATAAAAAAGTATCGATTTCAATCCATTTTTACAATGGAAAAATCTCCGGATAACGGCCTAAGTGCCTTCATTAATCTTGGAATCAATCGTTCTCCATACTCCAAATAAAGTTCAGAGAAATTAAGATTGCGCTCTTGTAGTGATTTATTCGGGAAAAGTTGATTCTGTATTTCGGTCATGCGCATCACTTGATCCTCCAACTTTCGTTTTTGCGCTTTTAACAACCTTTTCTCTAAATGATCCAAACCTTGCAATTGCTTAACCTCCTGCGCTTTTACTGCGCCTAAAAAAGAAGCGTCCGTTTGGGATGCCAGTTCGTACAACCCTTTAAACTGCTCCTCCAAATGTTTCTTTTGGGGGGTAAAATCGATATCAATATTGGAAATCTCCCTTATCTTTTTATTGATAAGACTATTTTGTTTTAGAAATATATCCGTGAGGGAAATATTCATGCGATGTAATTTCTCCATCTGTTTCCCGGTAATTACCAATGCCGAATTACGAAGTAATAATATAGGGAAAGGCACTTTCATTTCTTCAAACATATCTTTCAGCTCCAACCAATAAGCCAATTCCCCACCTCCACCTATATAACAGAGGTTGGGCAAAATAACTTCTTGGTATAAAGGCCTAGTAATTACGTTGGGAGAAAAACGTTCGGGGTATTTTTCCAGTTCGGCCAGTATTTCTTCCTGACTGAATTGGATTTTAGTATCGTTTATATAATATTTTCCATCACGTTCCAATAGCCTCTCACGGACACCCTCCACCAGATAAAAATAATTAATCTCCCTTGGGTTAACCTGAATACCATAATTTTCTGGCAGGGCCTGAAGCTGATCTATGGTCGCGATTACCTTTTTATACGAAGCATTTTCCAATAAATCCCGTTTTACATAGGGTAGCAATAAGCGCTTCAATTCTGCATTATTCCCATCCAAAATAACAAGACCGTGTTCCCCAAAAAGCTCGTTGGCCAAAAAACGAGTGGCATCCGTAAGGTTATCATGCTCCAAATACGCCTTGGCAAACCATTCTTTTAGCCTATTGGCATTGATGCTATTGCCCATTTCATTTGAAAATGCCTCCAAGATAGCTTCCAACCCATCTGTTTCAAGCGGTCCAACAGCACCTGAGGCCATTTTATTCCATTGTAATTTTTTCCCTCTAAAATTGAAGTAGTTTATTTCATCAAAATCGTGATCTTCGGTCGCCATCCAATAAATAGGCACAAAATTATTTTCAGGATTGGACAGCTTCAATTCCTTGGTAAGATTAATTGTGGAAATGATCTTATATAAAAAATACAGGGGGCCAGTAAACAAATTTAATTGATGTCCCGTAACAACGGTAAAAGTAGAAGCCTCTTTTAAGAGCGAAATATTTACTTTGGTATCTTCCGAAATACCAACATTCTTATATTGATCTTTCAGCACCGAATACAATACTTTCCTATGGGTCTCTGGAAAATTTTGTTTGGCCTTAATCTGCTCCTTAAATTGATCTATACGTGGTGGTCTATCATAAAATGGCAGTAGAGTTTCCTTGCCTTCCAAATAATCACATATTAAATCAGAAAAATAACCAGTTTTTTTAAAGGGTATGCCTTCGACTTCCATAGAAATATTGGTAATAGCTGGTAAAGATAAAATTATCCCTTTTTTCAGTTCCTAAAAATACGTTAAGAAGTTTAAATATCAATTTTAAAATAACTTTTTGAACTTTGTTTTGGCTAATCTGAAAATCGCGAGTCCTATTGGAATAGAACTAATATCACTAATATTCCTTAGATTTGATTTGAAGCAAATTAATGGATTTCTATGAAAAAACTTTTACTAACCTTTATTCTCCTTACTACCACCTTTGGCATTTCCCAAACTTTACTATCCCCATCAGAATTTTTAGGTTACGGGTTGGGATCGGAATTTACTCGGCACCATCAAGTAGTGGAATATTATAAATATCTGGCCCATAGCGCTTCGGACCGAGTTAAATTGATAGAGTATGGAAAAACCAACGAACGTAGACCATTGATCGTGGCCTATGTTTCTACAGCCGAAAATATAGGTAACCTGGAGTCTATTAGGAAGGAACATATTAAGAATACTACAGGTGAGGGGTCGCCTACCAAGGCCATTGTATGGTTAAGCTATAATGTTCATGGAAATGAAAGTGTAAGCACCGAAGCCTCCATGCAGACCATATATGAACTATTGACCAGCAAAGCGTCCTACCTAAAAAATACCGTGGTGATTATAGACCCATGTATTAATCCAGATGGGCGGGATCGTTATGTAAACTGGTACAATCAATTTAAGAATACTCCCAATAATATTGACCCCAATAGCAAGGAACACCATGAAGGTTGGTTGAACGGGCGGTCTAACCATTACATGTTCGACCTAAATCGTGATTGGGCATGGCTCACACAAATTGAAAGTCGACAACGCATAAAGGTTTTTAACCAATGGCTGCCACATGTACATGTGGATTTTCATGAACAGGGAGTAAACAATCCTTATTATTTTGCCCCGGCCGCAGAACCCTTTCATGAAGTTGTAACCGATTTTCAGCGCGATTTTCAAGTTACCATAGGCAAGAACCACGCTAAATACTTCGATGCCAATGGCTGGTTTTATTTCACAAAAGAAGTCTTTGATCTTTTATACCCTAGCTATGGCGACACCTTCCCCACATACAATGGTGGCATAGGAATGACCTATGAGCAGGGTGGCAGTGGACATGCCGGATTGGGAGTCAAAACCATTATAGGGGACACGCTTACCCTCCAAGACCGTATAGCACATCACCTCACCACAGGCTTGTCTACAGTGGAAGTAGCCTCCCAAAATTCAGAAAGATTAAACAGGGAATTCAAGAAATTCTATAAGGAAAAGAATTTCAAATACAAGAGTTATGTGATGAACGGGGACCCAGATAAAATTGAAGCCATTACCTCATTGCTTAAATCCCATGAGATTAAATACGGCTGGGCGAAGGACGGATTGGTAAAAGGTCACCTGTATAGCTCCGGGAAATTGGGGACTCTAAAAACTACCCCTGCAAGTTTAGTGGTATCTACCAATCAAGCCAAAGGCACCTTGGCACAGGTGCTCATGGAACCCAATACAAAACTCAGTGATTCGCTCACCTACGATATTACGGCCTGGTCATTACCCTACGCCTATGGATTGGAGTCTATTGCTTCCCAAACATTGGTGGATTCCAACACACCTGGTGATGGGATATCCCAACCCACTCCGGAAACCAAAATCACGGAGGATAATTATGCCTATGTAAGCGATTGGACCAGCATGAAAGATGCCCGATTTTTAACAGCATTAATGAAGGAAAATATAAGGGTTCGGTTTGCCAAAAATCCTTTTCGTGTGGAAGGGAAGAAATTTGAGCGAGGCAGTTTGATCATTACCAAAGGAGATAACAAGAACCATAAGGGTTTTGCGGAAACCTTAAGCAGGGTGGCCTACAACAACAAAACCTTATTAACACCGGCCAATACCGGATTTGTGGAAAAAGGAAATGATTTTGGTTCCAGTTACGTACCAATGATTACCGACACCAAAATAGCCATGTTGTCCGGGGAACCGACAAGCACCCTTCAATTTGGGGAAATTTGGCACTTTTTTGAACAACAGCTACAATATCCGCTGACCATTTTGGATACTGAATATTACGATGAAGTGGACATAAACGAATATGATGTCCTTATTCTCCCCAACGGATGGTATTCCAAGTTCTTTAATGAAAGTAGACTTGAAGAACTAAAGGAATTTGTGAGCAATGGAGGAAAATTAATCGCCTTGGAAGGGGCTATAAAAAGTATAATAGGGGAACATGGTTTTAAAATAAAGGAAAAGGAAGTTAAAAAAGATAGTACTGAAACCATACTGCCTTATGAGGAGGCAGAGCGGGAAGACATCAAGAACTCGATTACCGGTGCTATTTTTAAAACCAAGGTAGATTCAACACATCCATTGGCCTACGGTTACGGCGACGAATACTTTACACTTAAGTTAAGTGATGACGCTTTTGAAAATCTGGATACAGGCACTGTCGCTTATTTAGAAAAAAACATTATTCCCATTTCTGGTTTCGCAGGAAGCGAAGCCAAGAAAAAGATTGCAAATACACTTGTATTCGGGGTGGAGGACCTAGGCAAGGGACAGGTAGTTTATATGGTAGACAATCCTTTATTCCGTGGATTTTGGGAGAACGGAAAACTCTTTTTCGTCAATGCCCTATTCATGGTAAAATAATCTGGACAATGCTAAAGCGCACCAAACAATCAACACTTAAATTAGGCCAGAAATATGGAGGAAATAGTTGAAGCACAAAAACAATTCTTTAATAGCAATACCACCAAGGATATAGCTTTCAGGATTGGGCAATTGCAAAAATTGGAATCCATATTAAGAGCTAATGAAGAACTCCTGCACCAGGCCATATACAAGGATTTTAAAAAGTCCGCCTTTGAAAATTACACTACTGAAATCAGCTTGCTATATCACGACATAAAAGAGGCCATAAAAAGGGTAAAAAAATGGTCGGCACAAAAAAGGGTCAGGACCAATTTGGCCAATTTACCTGGTAAATCCTATATAATTCCGGAACCATTAGGTGTAAGTCTAATCATAGGGGCATGGAATTACCCCTACCAACTTTCCCTTGCTCCGGCTATTGCCGCCATTGCCGCAGGGAATACCGTGATAATAAAACCAAGTGAATTGCCCATTAACACCAGCAAGGCAATGGCCAAATTGATCAACGAAAATTTTGACCCCAATTTTTTTAAGGTGATCGAAGGCGGTGTAGCCGAAACCACCGACTTACTAAATCAAAAGTTCGATAAAATATTTTTCACAGGGAGTGTGCCTGTTGGGAAAATCGTCTACCAGGCTGCAGCAAAAAAATTAATTCCTGTTACCTTGGAATTAGGAGGAAAAAGTCCAGCTATAATTACAGCCAACTGCGACCTCAAAATAAGTGTAAAAAGACTTATTTGGGCAAAATATCTTAATGCTGGCCAAACCTGCATTGCCCCGGACTATGTGGTAGTGCACGAAAAAGTTAAAGAGGAGTTTTTAAAACTGGCCAAAAAGGAAATAGCCCAATCCAAATTTTTGATAGAAGAGGATAATTACGTTCAGATAATAAATGATAAAAACCTGCAGCGTCTAATAGCCTTGATCGATAAGGATAAAATATACACAGGAGGGGAATACGATCTTGAAAATAGAATTATGGAACCCACCATTTTAACCAATATTACTTTTGAAGATAAGGTAATGCAGGACGAAATATTCGGCCCAATCCTTCCAGTTTTGGAATATAACGACCTTAACAAAATTATACAAGAAATAAAGGCCAGACCAAAGCCACTATCCTGTTATGTCTTTACCAGCGTTAAGAAGATAAAACGCAAAATTTTGGATGAAATCTCTTTTGGTGGTGGAGCCGTAAATGACGCCGTAATGCACATTGCCAATAGCAATATGGGCTTTGGAGGTGTTGGAGAAAGTGGCATAGGCTCTTATCACGGCGAATACGGATTTAGAGCATTTTCACACTATAAGGGTATATTGGAGAAACCAACCTGGATAGAACCGAACTTTAAATATCACCCCCATACCAAAAGTAAATTAAAATGGATAAAACGGCTTATTGGCTGACCAACACTTTTCTTAACTATTCTAAAAAACAGGAGAATACAGTTTACATCATACAAATAGTATAGCAGAGACCAATAGCATCAAAAAAAAAATTGAACATCTAAAAAAACAGGATTATGGAAAACATTTTCAATAAAGAGGTAGTGGGCAAAGTTATAGGGAGAATTAACAAATTAAACTCCAAAAGTACCGCCCTATGGGGTAAAATGACAGTTGCGCAGATGTTGGCCCATTGTAACGTCCCCTATGAAATGGTCTATACTGATAAACACCCCAAACCTAACGGAATAATGAAATTTATGCTTAAACTTTTTGTAAAACAACCAGTGGTTAATGACAAACCATACAAAAAAAACAGCAGGACTGCTCCGGCATTTCTAATTACAGACGAAAGGGACTTTGAAGTTGAAAAAAAGCGATTGATAGACCACCTAACAAAAACTCAGGAGCTTGGAGAAAATCACTTCCACAACAAGGAATCCCATTCCTTTGGCCCCCTTACCAAAACAGAATGGAACAATTTGTTTTACAAACATCTCAACCACCATTTGGAACAATTTGGAGTATAGACAATTGTTCAAAAAATACAATTAACACCCTCCTTTGTCCGACCTCCAAAGTTATTATGGGCATTTTTCCAAAAATATTCCATATTTAAGTATTATTCAATATTATTGCAAATTAATCAACCCATTACGCACTTAATCAAAAAAACCATTCCATTTTAAACATCTTATGAAAAATTTAAACGGCATCTATCTATTGGCAATTTCCATTTTACTTTTTTCCTGCAACCAAAAGGAGAATAAAATGGGCGACTTTAAACTACTACCTCAACCCCAAGAATTTCAGGTTATGGGAGCCAGTTCTATATCCCACGATGAATCCCTAAAAGTTATAGCCCAAAACGGTGAGGCATTACCTATAATTAATAAGGATATCTTAGTAATTAATGAGAACAAGGGTAAGGCCACTTTAACATACGAAATAGATGCCAATTTGGATACACCGGCGGAAGGGTATACCCTAGCTATAACAGACAACCAAATTAACATAACAGGGAAAGATGAAGCTGGATTGTTCTATGCATTCAAGACCTTGGAACAATTAATGGTTGATGCGAAAGACCAAAAGGCAAACCTACCATTATGCCAATTAAAAGATTTTCCCCTTTTGGCCTATCGTTCCGTCCACTTAGATGTAAAACACCATTTGGAAAAGACCGAATACTATTATCAATTGTTGGATAAGTTTGCCAGCTATAAGATCAACGGTATTATATTGGAAGTTGAGGACAAATTAAAATTTAAGAGTCAGCCTATCGTTGCCTCCGAAGATGCATTGAGTATTGAAGAATGGAAAAAGATCAGTGATTACGCCAAAGACCGTCATATAGAAATCAGTCCATTGGTACAGGGATTGGGACATGCCTCATTTATATTAAAGCACCCAGAGTATAGGGAGCTTAGGGATAATCCGGAAAGTGATTGGGCTTTTAATCCATTGGACCCTAAAACCTATGAAGTGCAGTTTGACCTTTATTTAGATGCTATGGAAGCCTTTCCATATGGAAAATACCTACATGTTGGCGGTGATGAAGTACATACCACGGGAAGAGGGAGCAAAGAATCTCCCCTGAAATTACAATTGATGTGGCTGGACAAAGTAGCCAAATTTGCTGAAGAACATGGAAAAACCCCGATTTTTTGGGATGATATGCCGCTTAAACAGGCCGATGTTTATGACCCCATGTTTAAAAAGGAGATGACCCAAGAAGAAGTGGATCAAGTTTGGTTGGAAAATGAGCACAAATTATTGGAGTTTCTGGACATTTTCCCTAAGAATTGTATCTATATGAGATGGAATTACAGTTCCCCCCAAGCTTTAGGAAATATTAAGGCCATGCAGTGGTTTACAGATCATGAACTACAAGTAATGGGTGCAACTGCCGGCCAAACCCGATGGGTTCTAATGCCTCAGGAAGAAAGCAATATGGAAAACATTAGATCTTTTGCGGTTAGTTCCATAAATAGTGGTCTCAATGGACTGCTGTTAACACTATGGGATGATGATTCCCCACATTTTGAATTGTACATGAGGGGCATCTTGGCCTTTGCCGAATATTCCTGGATTGGTGACAAGCGAACTAAAGAGGAAATTAAAACTGCCTTTAGACAAAGGGAATACGGATATCCCCTTGCCGATGTTAACAATAGTTTTATTACCGCACTTGAAACACCTGTGGCATTCTGGAAAAATGCATTGCTAAAAGGCAATCAGCGCAACTTTCTACCTTCAATGGAAAATCCAATGGAAAAGGCCGTAATCGACTTTCCGGATAAGAAAAATATTGGGGCATGGAGTTCTGCCAACGAAGACCGAATAAAATCAGCAGCCCAAGTGCTATCTCAAACCGACAGTATCGCAAAAAAAATAGAATATGCCCGTTCCATTGCACTGCGCAACGACCATAACCTACAGGTTTATGAACAAGTAAATAAACTGGCCCAATTCAGCCCAAAAATGCTCTTGGCCCTCCGGGATTATGACCAGGCGGAAAGTAGAGATGACATTATTGCAACGGCTTCCAAACTCAAAGAACTGGAGTCTGAATTTAGCACCCTAAGAAAGGATTTGGAAATGGTCTACGGCAAAACACGCATTCTAACCAAACCGGACAATTACATCCTAGACCAGGACCATCATGTACATTTGGCCAACCAATCTATAAATTTCGATTGGCAATTTTATGCCGAAATATTGTTTTTTCAAAAATTGAATAATGAACTGGAAAAGGAAATTTATATGGAAAATGCAGATCCTTTAAAAAAATAATTAATTACAGGAATTTGCCAGGCGGAAAAGAGCGACAAAAAAGAGCAACTAAAATAACTTGTGTCCTTGTTGACAAAAATAAGAGTTTTATTAAGTATATTTCGCCCATAAATCCGATTTATAAATTAGGGTTAAGGAGTGTTTATGAAAGAGAAGGAAGCCACCCGAATAAACAAGTTTTTAAGCGAAATGGGCTACTGTTCACGTCGCGCAGCGGACAAACTTATTGATCAAGGTAGAGTTACTATTAACGGGAAAGTTCCAGAAATGGGAACAAAAATTACCGATGATGACGAAGTCCGTGTAGATGGTAAGATTATTTCGGAACCTCAAGAAAAGCCGGTTTATATTGCTTTCAACAAACCTATTGGAATTGTATGCACCACGGACACCAGGGTAGAAAAGGATAATATTATCGACTTCATTAATTACCCAAGTAGAATTTTCCCAATTGGAAGATTGGACAAGCCCAGTGAAGGCCTTATCCTTTTGACCAATGATGGGGACATAGTCAATAAGATTTTACGGGCCAGAAATAAACATCAGAAAGAATATTTAGTAACTGTAGATAAGCCAATCACCAAAGCTTTCCTCGAGAAAATGGCCAATGGGGTGCCCATCCTTGATCGGGTAACCCGAAAATGCGAGATTGAGGAAATTGGCAAATTCCAGTTTAGAATTGTTCTAACACAGGGCCTTAACCGTCAGATCCGAAGAATGTGCGAGTATTTGGGTTACAATGTTACCGCATTAAAACGTATAAGGATAATGAATATTCAATTGGATGTTCCCGTGGGTAAATGGCGTTATTTATCCGAAGGGGAGTTAAATGAAATCAATGAAATGATTTCGGACTCATCAAAGACCCATCAAAAATAAAAACAGAATAATTATCCCCTAAATTAATTTTAACAGTATGACTATGAAGATGGAAGAAATAGAGAATATTGAGCTATTATACCTAAGTGTAAATGACTATCAAGAGCTTAAAACGGCCATGATAGAATCCTATACCACTATGCCCGAATCTTATTGGAGGGAGCATCAAATAGAAAATCTAATATCCAGATTTCCTGAAGGACAGGTAGTCATAAAAGTAAATGGCCATATTGCAGGCTGTGCACTGTCCATTATTCTGGATTACGACAAATTCGAAGATAAGCACACTTACCAACAAATAACCGGTAATTACACCTTTAACACGCATTCTCCCGATGGGGATGTACTGTATGGGATCGATGTTTTTATTAAACCGGAATTTAGGGGCATGCGGTTGGGCAGAAGATTGTACGACTACAGAAAAGAACTTTGTGAGCGCCTAAATTTGAAAGGGGTTGCCTTTGGCGGCAGAATCCCCAACTACCATAAATACATGGACACCTTGTCGCCAAAAGCATATATAGAAAAGGTAAAACGCAAGGAAATAAACGACCCCGTTCTTAATTTTCAGATATCCAACGATTTTTATCCCAGTAAAATTCTGAAGAACTATTTGGAAGGAGATACTGCCTCCAACGATTACGCCGTGCTTTTAAGGTGGGACAATATTTATTATGAAAAGAAAAACATAAAGGCCAGCGTTGTAAAAAAAGTTGTAAGGGTAGGGCTCATCCAATGGCAAATGCGTCCCTATAAAAATCTGGACGATGTACTTCAACAAGCAGAGTATTTTGTGGATGCGGTTTCAGGATATAGATCGGACTTTGCCCTATTCCCTGAATTCTTTAATGCACCCTTGATGGCCGAGAACAATCATTTATCGGAGTCCGCTGCAATCAGGGAGCTGGCTAAACACACAGCCACCATTGTACAGCGATTTTCCGAACTGGCCATTTCCTATAATATAAATATTATTACTGGGAGTATGCCAGAAATGAAAGATGAAAGACTATACAACGTTGGGTACATCTGCAAAAGGGATGGAACCAAGGAAAGATATGAGAAATTACATGTAACTCCAGATGAGGAAAGGGTTTGGGGACTGCAGGGCGGCAACGACCTAAAGGTATTTGATACGGATTGCGGGAAGGTTGGCATCTTGATCTGTTACGATTCCGAATTTCCGGAATTAAGTAGATTATTGGCAGACGAGGGCATGGATATTTTATTTGTACCTTACTTAACAGATACCCAAAATGGCTTTTCCAGGGTCAGAAATTGTGCACAGGCCAGAGCCATAGAGAACGAATGCTATGTAGCCATCGCCGGAAGCGTGGGCAACCTGCCCAAAGTACATAATATGGATATTCAATATGCCCAATCCATGGTATTTACACCCTGTGATTTCGCCTTTCCCGCCAACGGAATAAAAGCTGAAGCTACTCCAAATACCGAAATGATACTCATTGTAGACTTAGATATAGATTTGCTAAGAGAACTAAACCAATTTGGTAGTGTAAGAAACTTGAAGGACAGAAGAACCGATATTTTTGAAGTGCGAAGAAAGAACTAACAAAGGGCATATTATCCCCTGTCACATTTTACAGGTTTACAAAAAAATAAGTAATCAAGCTTTAAGCTGAATTTATCAAACCACGGACTAATTATATCAAAATCCTCATTTGGTGAAATAACGAATTACTTAGCTTCCCTATAGACATAGTTATAACAACGGATAGTACTAAAACTATCCGTTGTTTTATTATTTCGAAAGTAATCGAATATTATTCGGCACTTTATACTCTCCAACAACAAACCTTTCTCAATTACCTAGGCCTTTCCTTCAACAGATACCGGAAATATATACAAAAATAAATAGGGTATATCGTTAAAAATCACTATCTTAGGAAGACAGTCGTTCCTTGATATAAGCGATAGATGCTTAGCTTGAATTTACCTATACCAACCTGCACCAACCACCATTTAAATTTTTTGCAAATACCTCTGAGCGATAAAAACAGTAAACTATAAACAGATGAAACTCAAAAAAAATCCCTTTGTAAAAAATCCCCTTATAACCGCAATATTAATTTTGTTGTTCTTAGGGGTAACGCCCTCCGTTTCGGCGGCATTGCTGTACCAAGATGTGCAGGAACAGGAAACTTCTTTTAATCAATATCAAGGTAAAATTATTGATAGTGAAACCAATAATCCATTGGTCTTTGCCAGTCTTACGATTGAAAACACCAATATAAGCACCGTTAGTAATACTGAGGGTTACTTTTCCTTAAAAGTTCCCAAAGAAATTAGCGAAGGGCAAGTCATTGTGTCGTTTTTAGGCTATAAGACAAAAACAATCCCTTTAAGCCAACTTAAGGAAAATAAAAATGAAATTGCACTGGAAGTAAGCTTTACGGAATTATCCGAGGTAAGCCTTGCTGTTCCAAAAGATGCGAAGGCCCTAGTAAAGGAAACCTTGCAGAGAAAAGGTGAAAATTATTTTGACGACCCTACCCTAATGACGGCTTTCTATAGGGAAACCATTAAAAAAAGAAGGAAAAACGTGTCCTTGTCCGAGGCCGTTGTCAATATATACAAATCTCCCTACAATTCCGATCGCAGGGACGCATTACAGCTTTATAAAGCTAGGAAAAGCACCGATTACAACAAATTGGACACCTTGGCCATTAAACTACAGGGAGGACCTTTCAACACCCTTTTCGTAGACATGATAAAATATCCACAATATATTTTTACCGAAGAAACATTTGATGATTATACCTTTAGTTTTGAAAATTCCACCCAGGTAAATAACAAACTAATCTTTGTAATCAATTTTAAACAACTGGAATCTATAACAGACCCCCTTTACCAAGGGAAGTTGTATATAGATGCTGAGAAGAAAATTCTGACCAGCGCCATTTATTCCCTGAACATCACTGACCGCGAAAAGGCTTCCAAAATGTTCGTCCGTAAAAAACCAGCACATGCCAATGTCTGGCCAACAGATATTGCCTACCGTGTAGATTATAGGGAAAAGAACGGAAAATGGTATTATGGTTACAGCAATGTCCTCTTGGAGTTCAAGATCAATTGGGACGACAAACTTTTCAATTCGGTTTATAGCATGACTTGCGAAATGGCCATTACGGACTGGGAAAAGAACACCACTGGTGAAACTCCTAAATTCAAGGACCGTATTAAATCTTCAATTATTCTGGAGGATGAGGCCATTGGATTCTCAGATCCCGATTTTTGGGGAGAATACAATATTATAGAACCCGAAAAGTCTATAGAATCTGCCATCAAGAAAATACAACGACAGTTAAGAAGAGCCAAATCCAAAGAGGATTCATCCTCCCTTGGCATGTAATCTTTTTTAAATACTAAGATGAAGTCCGCCATTCACGTGGCGGACTTTTTTTGTGTGATTTTTTATATATTTAGGTCCTACAAAATAAGATAAATGAAGAAAAGGAGACAGTTCTTTAAAACAGCCCTAGGTGCAGGGATGGCCACACTAATTCCCTCGACAATAATGGCCAATACCCAAGGGAATAGAACTAATAATAAAACAATAAAACCCAAAGCTCTAAAAAAAGGGGATACTATTGGACTTATTGCTCCAGGATATGCCATTAAACCAGAAGTCTTGGTAGAAGCCAAAGAAACTCTGGAAAAAATGGGATTTATAGCTTTCCATACCAATCGCATACATGGCAACCACGGGTACTTTAGCAATACTGATTCTGAAAGGGTCGCTGATTTAAACGAAATGTTTGCCAATAAAAAGGTGGATGGCATACTTTGCGCCAGGGGGGGATATGGATGTACTAGAATTATGCATTTGATCGATTACCAACTAATAAGGGATAATCCTAAGGCTCTAATTGGTTTTAGCGACATAACTGCCCTTTTAAATGGAATTCACCAAGAAACAGGCCTTGTAGCCTTCCACGGGCCCGTTGGAAGTACCATCAACGATCCCTATAGTATAGAGCAGCTGCAAAATGTGGTAATGAAATCTAAAGAATTGCCCACTATTAAAAATGTTGAAATAATAGATCAGGAGGAATACAGCAAGCCAGAATACAATAGATATTGTATTAACCCGGGAGTAGTCACTGGAAAATTGGTAGGAGGTAGTTTAACACTGGTAAATGCCCTAATTGGAACTCCGCATGAAATTGATTTTACAGACGCAATAGTCTGTCTTGAAGATATTGAAGAATCCCCTTATCGCATTGACAGGATGTTGACCCAATTAATACACGGCAAAACATTTAATAAGGCTGCTGGATTCGTTTTAGGAGTTTTTAAAGGATGTGATTCTATCCCCGACCCCAAATCCTTTACATTAAGAGAGGTAATAATGGATAGGATCCAGCCACTGGGGATACCCGCTGTTTATGGTATGACTTATGGCCATATAGAAAACAACTTTACCCTACCAATAGGGATAAACGCCAAATTTGACACGGATAAAATGACATTGCAATTATTGGAAAAGGCAGTCAAATAGAAAAAGGTCCAAAACATGGCGGGGCCAATAGTACTTTGGGGACATTGAAATTTTCGTTAAAGTGCACAGCGTCTCCTCTCCATTAAACCACTGCTCCGTAATACTTATTTAGACACCTTTTAATTAGCTACTTCACTAATAAACTTCAATCTATACAACCTAAGTTCTTCGTCCTCATATTCACCTTCAAATTCCTTTAATGCCACTTCCAGGTCATCGGTTTGGGCTTCCAGGAAATAATCATGGATTTCTTCTTGCTGGTCTTCATCCAACATCTCATCGATCCAATAGGCAATATTCAATTTGGTACCACTAAAGACAATTTGTTCCATTTCCTTGATCAACTCCTTCAATTCCAATCCTTTGGCCGAAGCAATATCATCCAAGGGCAACTTCCTATCCACGTTCTGAATGATATATAGCTTCAGGGACGAATTGGCCCCGGTACTTTTTACGATCAGATCGTCCGGTCTCAAAATGTTATTATCCTCAACATAGGCGGCAATTTGTTCTACAAAGGGCTTCCCGTATTTTTTTGCCTTACCTTCCCCTACTCCATAAATATTTACCAATTCATCCAAGGATATCGGATATTTAAGCGCCATATCATCCAAAGAGGGATCTTGAAACACCACAAATGGTGGGACACCCAATTTATGGGCCTCTTTTTTCCTTAAGTCCTTTAAAATCTTCAACAAATTATTATCGGCCACACCGGCAGAGGATTTTGCCGCACTAACTATAGCATCATCGGCCTCCTTATTGTAGACATGATCCATGGTCATCATAAACGATGTTGGATTCTTTATAAAATCCTTTCCTGCAGGAGTTACATGAAGTATACCATATTGCTCAATTTCTTTTTTAAGAAGTCCGGCAACAAGTGCTTGGCGAATCAAAGCCATCCAATACCCCTTATCCCTGTCCTTTCCACAGCCAAAAAATTCCTTTTCATCGGTCTTATGTGAAGATATCAAAGCGTTAACCTTTCCAGTCAATGCCCTTACAATTTCTTTGGATTTAAATTTTTCACTGGTACCCATCACAACATTAATCAGCTTAACCACGTTGTCTTTGGCCTCCTGCTTTTCTTTAGGATTTCTGGTATTATCGTCCATTTCGGCACCATCACCATTAATTTCGTCGAATTCCTCCCCAAAATAATGAAGTATGAATTTTCTACGAGACATTGAGGTTTCTGCATATCCAACAATTTCCTGAAGCAGGGCGTTTCCTATCTCCTGTTCGGCAACAGGCTTTCCAGACATGAATTTTTCAAGTTTTTCCACATCCTTATACGAGTAAAATGCAAGGCAGTGTCCCTCTCCACCATCTCTTCCAGCCCTTCCAGTTTCCTGATAATAGCTTTCTATACTTTTGGGAATATCGTGGTGTATAACAAAACGCACATCCGGCTTATCTATACCCATTCCGAAGGCAATAGTGGCCACTACCACGTCTACATCCTCCATTAAAAACATATCCTGATGTTTGGATCTAGTTTTACCATCCAATCCCGCATGATAAGGAACTGCGCTAACACCGTTGACTTGCAACACTTGGGCCAACTCCGTGACCCTCTTCCTACTAAGACAATAAATTATACCCGATTTTCCAGAATTTTGCTTTACAAAACGGATAATATCCCCATCAACATTTTGGGTCTTCGGCCTTACCTCATAATAAAGATTTGGTCTATTAAAACTGGCCTTGAATACCTTGGCATCTGTTATTCCCAAATTCTTAATAATATCTTCCTGAACTTTGGGAGTAGCAGTGGCCGTTAGGGCAATCAGAGGAATATTATCCCCCAATCTATTGACAATGGATTTTAGATTGCGATATTCCGGCCTAAAATCGTGCCCCCATTCAGATATGCAATGAGCCTCATCCACTGCAACAAACGATATTTTCTCTCCCTGTAAAAAATCCACATATTCCTCTTTGGTCAAGGATTCTGGAGCAACATACAAAAGCTTGGTTACCCCACTGCTGACATCACTTTTCACCTGTCTAATCTCTGTCTTTGTCAAGGAAGAGTTTAAAACGTGTGCCACCCCGATCTCACTGGATACGTCCCTTATAGCATCTACCTGATTCTTCATTAAGGCTATCAAAGGTGACACCACTATAGCCGTACCTTCCTGCATAAGGGCTGGTAGTTGATAACAAAGTGATTTTCCACCACCTGTGGGCATTATAACAAAGGTATTTTTACCTTGTACAATATTCTTAACAACGTTTTCCTGTAAACCTTTAAATTGGGAGAATCCAAAATACTTCTTTAGGGAGGCGTGCAAATCAATCTCATCTATACCCATACCGTACTTCACCATTTTTATTAATATATATTGGCACTAAAACCAAAAAGAAATTCCTTAAGTTAAGGAATTTTTGTCTTTTGAGTAAGTATTTATTGTAAATAAATTTGTTCAAATTTAAAATATTCTATAAAATTAAGTTTATGTAATTTTGTAGAATAAATATAAGACTTTCTTTTAGGAAAATCATCACCTAATTTTAAATTACTTTGAGCGATAACAAAGCTATATTGGCCATAGCGAGGAAAACCATTGAAACTGAGGCCGAGGCAATATCCCATTTAGGGTCCCTCCTAAACGAAGACTTTTCCAATGCAGTGGAATGTATCAGACATTCCAAGGGCAGGGTTATAATTTCCGGTATTGGAAAAAGTGCCATTATTGCCTCCAAAATTGTGGCTACCTTAAATTCGACAGGAACCCCATCCATTTTTATGCATGCCGCCGACGCCATCCACGGAGATCTTGGCACCGTTCAAAAAAACGATGTGGTTATCTGCATTTCCAAAAGTGGAAATACTGCCGAAATTAAAATGCTGGTACCCCTGATTAAAAGTGGCAATAACAAATTAATAGGGATGACGGGAAATCCTGACTCTTTTTTGGCCACCCATGCGGACTATATTTTAAATACCTACGTTGAAAAAGAGGCCTGCCCCAATAATCTGGCCCCAACAACCAGTACAACTGCCCAATTGGTTATAGGGGATGCCTTGGCAATATGCCTTTTGGAACTAAAAGGGTTCAGCAGCAAGGATTTTGCAAAATACCACCCTGGTGGTGCGCTGGGTAAGAAATTATACTTAAGGGTGAGCGATATCTCAAACAACAATCAAATTCCCCAAGTAAATGCTACGAGCGATGTAAAATCCGTAATCGTAGAAATCTCTGAAAAGATGTTGGGCGCTACTGCGGTATTGGAAAATAATAAAATTGTTGGTATAATTACGGATGGAGATATTAGACGCATGCTCAACAAATTTGACAATATCTATGGTTTAACTGCCAAGGATATTATGAGCGCAACACCTAAAACCATTGCCGTGGACGTGCTTGCCATTAAGGCATTGGAATTAATGCAGGCCAAAAACATATCACAATTATTGGTTGTTGACGGGGAAAATTACAAAGGAATAGTACATTTACACAATTTAATAAAAGAAGGCATACTATAATGACTAAACAGATTAAGACCCCAAATGAAATGTCGTTCCTCGATCATTTGGAAGAACTTAGATGGCATTTAATACGATCAACTTTAGCCATCGTTATTATTGGCGGGATAGCCTTTTTAATGAAAGGCTTTATTTTTGATACGGTCATTTTTGGCCCCATGATGCCAGATTTTCCAACCTACCATGTTTTCTGCGACTTTTCCAAATTATTGGGCTTTAGTGAAGCCTTTTGCAATACCGAACCACAATTTACGGTACAGAGTAGGCAAATGTCCGAACAATTTTCCGCTCATATCTGGACTTCCATTTGGGCAGGTTTTATCATTGGATTCCCCTATGTGCTATATGAATTATGGAAATTTATTGCTCCTGGGCTATATGACAACGAGCGTCAGAATGCGCGCGGATTTATCTTTATAGCTTCCGCTCTTTTCTTTACGGGAGTTTTGTTCGGGTATTATGTGGTAGCCCCTTTATCTATCAATTTTCTAGGGAGTTACTCTATAAGTGATACTGTGGTGAGAGAAATAGATCTTGTCTCTTACATCTCCACAGTAAGAGCTTCAGTAATCGCTTGCGGTTTAATTTTTGAATTGCCGATCATCATTTTTTTCTTGACAAAAATAGGTCTGGTCACCCCTGAAATACTTCGTAAATACAGGAAAATTGCCCTTGTAGTAGTACTTATTCTATCTGCAGTAATTACACCACCTGACGTAGCTAGTCAAATCATTGTGGCCGTACCTATATTAGTCCTCTACCAAATTAGTATTTATATTTCCAAAGTAGTTTTGAGAAGAGAAGCTAAAAAACAGAAGAAAAATGCCAAATCAAGTTAAGGAGTTCAATGACTATCGTTCCAAAATGAACGAAAAGCTATTGGCCGACAACAATAAGATAATTAAAAGAATCTTCAACCTAGACACTAATGCCTACGCCGCTGGTGCTCTGGATGTAAAAACCAAGGAACTTTTGGGACTGGTTGCCTCTGCAGTACTTCGTTGTGATGATTGCGTGAAGTATCATTTGGAAAGCTCCTTCAATGAGGGTGCAAGTAAAGAAGAAGTTATGGAAACTTTGGGCATAGCCACCCTAGTTGGCGGTACTATAGTAGTACCCCATTTAAGAAGGGCCTATGAATATTGGGAAGAATTGGAAAAACAAGAAGGTTAAAAAAACTACAATATCTTTTCCCAAACTAATATAAGGCTTAGTTTTGGGGAATAGCAAAGGTACTATGAAGCTAAGAGCAGATAATATAATGAAGTCCTACCGAGGGCGACAAGTAGTTAAAGGAATTTCACTGGAAGTAAACCAAGGGGAGATTGTTGGTTTATTGGGTCCCAATGGTGCCGGAAAAACTACGTCGTTCTATATGATCGTAGGCCTGATCAAGCCCAACGGGGGCAACATTTATCTGGACAAAATGGAAATAACACGCTTTCCCATGTACAAAAGAGCGCAAAACGGAATTGGATATTTGGCACAGGAAGCTTCTGTATTTAGGAAATTGAGCATCGAAAAAAATATTCTGAGCGTACTTCAATTGACCAAGTTGAGCAAAAAAGAGCAGTTAATGAAGATGGAATCGCTCATAGAGGAATTTGGACTGGGCCATATTCGGAAAAACCGTGGCGATCTTTTATCCGGTGGAGAAAGAAGGAGGACCGAAATTGCAAGGGCTTTGGCCACAGACCCAAAATTTATATTATTGGATGAACCCTTTGCCGGAGTAGACCCTGTTGCCGTTGAGGACATACAAAGAATTGTAGCCCAGCTTAAAAATAAAAATATTGGCATTTTAATTACCGATCACAACGTACAGGAAACTTTGGCAATTACAGAGCGCTCATATTTAATGTTCGAAGGTGGAATCCTTAAATCTGGGATTCCCGAAGATTTGGCGGCCGATGAAATGGTGCGCAAAGTGTATTTGGGACAGAATTTTGAGCTTCGTAAAAAGAAATTGGATTTCTAGTTTCTCCTAGACGACTTCCCTATCGCAAATTGTTTATCACCCCTACCAAGACGACTTTTTTTATCTTCTTTTATAAAAATTACAGTAAGCAAAGACTGCCAAGGCAATTTTACAACACTCAAACGGTTTTTGGGGTATTGAATTGATTTACCAAAGAACTAATAACATAGAAGGCAATTATAGCCGGAATAGCCATAAATTTCATGGTTAGTATCAGCACAAAACTTACTACAATGAATATATAACGCAGTGCGTTATCCTTAAAACCCCAATTTTTAAACTTCAAAGCAAAAAGTCCAATACGTGCATTCAGCAAATAGGAACTCAGTAGGGTGGTCCCGATCAAGAACCATTTATTAAGGATAATAGCGTTTAAAAAATCATTGTTATGATATAGCAATATTAAAGGGAAAGAAAGTATTAGCAATGCATTGGCCGGAGTAGGAAGCCCCACAAATGAGGAAACTTGATTTTCATCTAGGTTAAATTTCGCCAAGCGATAGGCCGAGGCAAGGGTAATTAGAAACCCAAAAAAAGGAAGCAACGGGATGTCAAAAGTCTCCCATCTCATCGTCTCTGCTGAATCTAGTTGCAGTCCTATATTCCATCCACCACTGTAAGAGATACTCAAAAGCTGAAACATAACGATCCCTGGCACCAATCCACTGGTAATCATATCGGCCAAGGAATCCAACTGCAGTCCCAATTCACTTTTTACATCCAAAAGACGAGCAGCCAATCCATCAAAAAAATCAAAAAAGATACCTAAAAAAACAAAAGCCGCTGCCAATTCCAATTTGTTCAAAACTGCAAACACAGTGGCAACACAACCGCAAAAAACATTTAACAAGGTTATTATATTGGGAATATGGCGTTTCATAAGTCTAGTTTTAAATAGGTTAATACCAAAATCTGCTTATTACAGATTGGGTACCATCATGTAAAAATACCATTTATTAAAAAATGCTGTTAAAATATATCTTGTTTTTTATAATACACCGTACTATGCTGCCCAAATCCTAGAATTTGTTCGATATTTGCGTTGATATTTTAAAAAATAGTGGCTCCCAATAGTATATGCGGATAAAGATTCTTTTTATTACATTTTTTATAGGCCTCATAAGCTTCGGAACGGCGCAGGTCCGGGAATTAACCCCTGAAGCTCAAATAAGTGTTCTGACCTGTGGTTCTGGCAGTGACCTATACACGACTTTCGGCCATAGCGCCATTAGAATCCAGGATTCCGCCCAAGGAGTGGACTGGGTTTATAACTATGGTACTTTTAATTTTGACCCACCCATGTTTTACGTGGAGTTCGCCATGGGGAAACTATTCTACTCCCTGAGCAAACAGAACATGCCCAATTTTTTATACGCCTACGAACTAGAGAATAGATGGGTAAAAGAACAACTATTAAAGCTCACCCCCATTCAAAAAAATGAGTTGTTCCAATTTTTGGAAAACAATTATCGCCCTGAAAATAGGGATTATAAATACGATTTCTTTTTCAACAATTGCGCCACCAAAATACCCGATGTATTACAAGAATCCTTAGGCGAAAAATTACTTTTTAAGGAAGGCCATTTGGAGAAAAAATACACCTTCAGACAATTGATCCACCAAAACCTAACCCCCAATTCTTGGTCTAGTTTTGGAATTGATCTGGCGTTAGGGGCGGTAATCGACAGAACCGCCACCGTAAAAGAACATATGTTCTTACCCATTTATGTAATGCAACAATTGGGCAATACCACCTTGGCAGACCATGATCTTGTACTTAGGGAAAGAACCATATTGGAGTCCGTAAAAAAGAAGGGAGAGGGGTACTTTTTAGCTTCGCCCCTATTTTGGATCTTGGCACTGCTTGTGTTTGTACTGGTCATAACTTATATTGATTACAAAAATCATGTTAGAAGCAGGATCGTAGATTCCATCCTGTTTTTCGTGACTGGTTTGGCCGGTCTTCTATTAGTTTTCCTTTGGTTTTTTACTGATCATACGGCCACAGCCAACAACTTTAATATCTTATGGGTATTTCCATTAAATTTAATTGTTGGTTTTATAATTCTTAAAAAGAAGAATACCCCCATCTGGTTGCCCAAATACCTTTTATTTCTTTTGGGGTTATTGGGCTTGACCCTAATTTTGGGAATATTTAAAATACAGGTGTTCTCTATGCTAGCCATACCCCTTTGGATGATGCTAGGTGTGAGATATCTTTTTTTATGGAAGTATTTCCAACAACAAATCAGTTTAAAATAATACTTTAGATGAACCTACTTACTGTAGAAAACATATCCAAATCATTTGGCGAGTTATCACTTTTTTCAAATATTTCCTTTGGCATTAATAAGGATCAAAAAATTGCACTTATTGCCAAAAATGGTAGTGGCAAAACTTCCATCCTAAATATACTATCTGGCAAAGATGCTTCAGATACCGGGCAAATAAATAGCCGAAAAGGCATTCGAATTTCATTTTTGGAACAAGAACCTGATCTAGACCCCCTATTGACCATTGAGGAAACCATTTTTGCGTCGGACAACGAGGTTTTGAAAGTTATTTTAAACTACGAACATGCGCTACAAAATCCTGAAGATGAGGATGCCTATCAAAAGGCTTTTGAAGCCATGGAGCGTTATGATGCCTGGGATTTTGAAACCCAATACAAGCAGATTCTGTTCAAATTAAAACTGGAAGATCTAGATGTAAAGGTAGGCCAGCTATCTGGAGGACAAAAGAAGCGATTGGCCTTGGCCAATGCCTTGATCAATAGACCAGACCTGCTTATTCTGGACGAACCTACCAACCATTTGGATCTGGAAATGATCGAGTGGTTGGAACAGTATTTCGCCAAGGAAAACATGACCCTGTTTATGGTTACCCATGATCGTTATTTCTTGGAACGTGTCTGCAATGAAATTATTGAGCTGGACAATGGACAGCTGTATTCCTATAAGGGCAATTATTCCTATTATTTGGAGAAGAGGGAAGCGCGTATAGAACAGGAGGCGGTAGAACAGCACAAATCCAAGATTTTATTTAAGAAAGAATTGGATTGGATGAGAAGGCAGCCCAAAGCGCGAACCACAAAATCCAAGTCAAGAATTGACGATTTTCACACCATAAAGGAAAAGGCTAGCCAACGTAGAAAAGAACACGAGGTTCAGTTGGAAATTAATATGGAACGTATGGGGAGCAAAATTGTAGAGCTCCATAAAATATCCAAATCCTTCCCCAATAAACCCATTCTTGATAAATTTGAATATAATTTCCTCAAAGGCGAGCGTATCGGTATTATTGGAAAAAATGGTACCGGGAAATCTACATTTCTAAATATATTGAGTGGTGCCGAACAGCCGGACAGCGGCAAGGTAATTACAGGAGAAACCATTAAGTTCGGTTATTATACCCAAAACGGCATTACCATTAAAGAAGGTCAAAAAGTTATTGATGTCATTCGCGAATTCGGCGATTACATCCCTCTAATGAAAGGAAAACAAATTTCCGCCCAGCAATTACTGGAACGTTTTCTATTCGATCGCAAAAAACAATACGATTTTGTGGAGAAACTGAGTGGTGGGGAACGCAAGCGACTATACCTTTGTACCGTATTGATACAAAATCCGAATTTTCTTATTTTGGATGAACCAACAAACGATTTGGATATAGTTACTTTAAACGTACTGGAAAGTTTTCTACTCGATTTCCCAGGCTGTCTTCTAGTAGTTTCCCATGACCGTTATTTTATGGATAAGATCGTAGACCACCTCTTTGTTTTTAGGGGGAATGCCGAAATCGAGGACTTTCCTGGAAACTATTCCGATTTCAGATCCTACGAAGACAGTAATGTTCAGGAAAACAAGGCTGCCAAAGAAAAAGCTGTAGAAGAAAAAAATTCCAAAAATACCTGGAAAGCGGAAGAAACAGAAAAAAAACTTTCCTTTTTGGAACAGAAGGAATACAAACAGTTGGAAAAGGAAATACAAAAACTGGAATCCAAAAAAGTGGAAATCCAGAATAAATTTACGGACAGCAGCCTGTCAGGCGATGATATTTCCAAGTTATCCATTCAACTAAAAGAAATTACAGATGCCATAGAAGGTAAAACGGAACGTTGGTTCGAACTTTCAATGTCCATGGGCGAATAGTTCCATAAAAGTAGCGTACAGGATGTTTTATCGCCTTTTCTCATTTTTAAAATTTTGGATATCATCCAGCAACCAACACGGAGTACACTCCCCATTTGTGTACCAATATGTTACAAAGTGCCTTTATGCTGCCCCAAACTTTAAAAGTAGTATGTCCCATAACATTCTGCTAAAAACAATAGCCTATTTTAAAATAGCCCAAGTGCAATTGACACCTAATAATACGGCATTGGAAAAGGCAATAACCAAAACCGTAAGTGGGGTAACCATTACCAATCCCTCCAGCCAATTAATATTTATCGGTACATTGAACCATGAAACCATAAATAAATATATTGTTCAAAATGTCAACATTACCAACGACACCATTGTTTATGTGGATAAAATACACGAAACAAAGGATACTAATAAATTATGGAAAAGCATTAAAGAATTGGAAAAGATAAGGGTAAGCATAGACCTGTTTTATGGTGGATTGTTATTTTTCCGAAGAGAACAGGTTAAGGAGCATTTTAAGATTCGGATTTAAACCCGTATTTTTAATGGTCGTTAAAGGAAATCCAAAAATCTGATCAATGGACTACATCATTTACATAGTGCTTGCCGTTCTTGGAGTAATTTTCTTGGTGACCCAAGGATTTACCAAACGAAAATCCCGGGATAGGAAATCAAGAAAATTCATGGAGGACTACAAGAGAGAGAATAGAGACAAACCAAAGGACTAAAAGTTATACCTAAACATTATTGTATATATTCACCTAAAGGTCAACAGCTTTTAATCTTGACCCAATGAATTACCGCCAAAAGCGATCGAAAATTAAAATTCCCTAAAATTAATATACATCAACCCACATGAAAATATATACTAAAACAGGTGATGATGGCACAACAGGTCTGTTTGGGGGTACCAGGGTACCCAAGCATCATATTCGAATTGAGAGTTATGGCACCTTGGACGAGCTCAATTCCTGGATCGGATTAATCAGGGATCAAGATATAGCAGATTCCTCCAAGAAGATATTGATAAAAATACAGGAGAAGTTGTTTACGGTAGGAGCTTTATTGGCCATTGACCCCAAGAAGGAAAAACTTAAAAATGGTAAAGACCGATTGAATATTCCAAAAATTGGCGACGAAGATTTAAAACTGTTGGAACAGGAAATAGACAAAATGGAATTGAACCTGCCCCCCATGACCCATTTCATATTGCCAGGCGGGCATACAACCGTGTCATATTGTCACATTACCCGGACCATTTGCCGCAGGGCGGAGCGTTTGGTCTCCCAATTAAACGATTATGAACCAGTGGATCTCACTTTATTGTCCTATTTAAACAGACTTTCAGATTTCCTCTTTGTATTGGCACGAAAATTGTCGCATGATAAACAAGCCAAAGAAATAAAGTGGATTCCAGAGAAACAGGACTAATAAATCCGTTAATTCTTCGTTATCAAATTATTAAAGCAATAAAATTCGAAATTAAATAATTGAATTTTATGCAAAAAAACTTGGCAGTCTCAGTTTAAAAATTACTTTTGCAAAATATTAAAAATAAATAATTACGATGTATTGGACATTAGAATTAGCATCCTACTTAAGTGATGCGCCCTGGCCCGCAACAAAAGACGAATTGATAGATTACTCAATTAGAACCGGTGCACCTTTGGAAGTTGTAGAAAATCTACAATCCATGGAGGAAGAAGGAGGGGAAATTTATGAATCAATCGAAGAGATTTGGCCAGACTATCCTACAGAAGAAGACTATCTTTGGAACGAGGACGAGTATTAAAATATTAACGGAATTACAACAAAAAAGTCTCATATGAGGCTTTTTTTTTACGTAATTTTGATGTTGGAATATCTTACATCCAAAAGATAGCATTTTACGTGCCAACTAAAGAAAACTGTGTATACACAAAGGAAATGGCTTTAACGAAGCCTTTCATTAATAACAGAAAACATTATGAGTTTTTTAAATTCGATATTAAAGGTATTTGTAGGGGATAAATCAAAGAAAGATGTCAAAGACCTACAACCTTTAGTCAATCAAATAAAATCTTTCGAGGCCGCCTTAGAAAAATTAAGCCACGATGAACTTCGAGAAAAAACAACTTTTTTTAAAAATAAGTTAAAAGAAGACTGCAAAGCACTTAATGAGGAAATAGCTAAGTTACTAAATGAGGTAAAAGAATCTACCGATATAGACAAAAACGAGGATATTTACGCAGAAATAGACAAACTAAAAGAAGAAATTTATACCATTTCCGAAAAGGCCTTGACGGAAATGTTGCCCGAAGCCTTTGCCGTAGTAAAGGAAACTGCAAAACGTTTTGCCAATAATGAAACCCTAACGGTAAAAGCTACCGAGCACGACAGATTGCTTTCCGGCTCAAAAGATTATGTTACCCTTAATGGCGACCAAGCTATTTGGAAAAACTCCTGGGATGCTGCAGGTAAGCAAGTTACTTGGGATATGGTTCATTACGATGTGCAATTAATTGGCGGTATAGCCCTGCACCAAGGTAAGATTGCTGAAATGCATACCGGGGAAGGCAAAACCTTGGTAGCTACCCTCCCATTGTATTTAAATGCACTAACAGGAAATGGAGCGCATTTGGTGACGGTTAACGACTATCTGGCAAAGAGGGATAGTGCCTGGATGGCTCCTATTTTTGAGTTCCACGGACTTTCGGTGGACTGTATTGACAAACATCAACCTAATTCTGACGGACGTAGGGCAGCCTATAACGCGGATATTACATACGGTACCAATAACGAATTTGGCTTTGATTATCTTAGAGATAACATGGCACATACGCCTAGTGATCTGGTTCAACGACCACATAATTACGCCATAGTGGATGAGGTGGATTCCGTTCTTGTAGATGATGCCCGTACCCCTTTGATTATTTCAGGCCCAGTACCAGAAGGTGATCGTCACGAATTTAATGAGCTAAAACCAAAAGTTGGTGATATCGTCAACAAGCAACGTGCCTATTTAACAGGAGTTTTGGCGGAAGCTAAAAAATTAATTACCGAGGGCGACACCAAAGAAGGTGGTTTCCTATTACTTAGAGTGCACAGAGGTCTTCCTAAAAATAAGGCTTTGATCAAGTTTTTGAGTGAAGAAGGGGTAAAACAATTGCTTCAAAAAACCGAGAACTTTTACATGCAGGATAACAACCGTGAAATGCCGAAGGTAGATGAAGAACTTTGGTTTGTTATTGATGAAAAAAATAATCAGATAGAACTTACCGAAAAGGGAGTGGAATATCTATCCGGGGATGGCGATAAGGACTTTTTTGTAATGCCCGATATTGGTAATGAAATAGCCAAAATTGAAAATCAAGAGCTTGAAATAAACAAAGAAGCTGAATTAAAGGAAGAATTGTTCAAGGATTTTGCCATAAAAAGCGAACGCATCCATACCATGAACCAACTTTTAAAAGCTTATACCCTTTTTGAAAAAGATGTGGAGTATGTGGTTATGGAAAACAAGGTCATGATCGTGGATGAACAAACCGGCCGTATTATGGATGGTCGTCGTTATTCGGACGGATTGCACCAGGCCATAGAGGCTAAGGAAAATGTAAAAATCGAGGCCATGACCCAGACCTTTGCCACGGTAACCCTTCAGAATTACTTTAGGATGTACAGCAAACTGGCAGGGATGACAGGTACAGCCGTTACGGAAGCAGGTGAGTTTTGGGAGATATACAAGTTGGATGTTATGGAAATTCCTACCAACAGACCCATTGCTCGTGATGACAGGCAAGACTTGATCTATAAAACCAAACGCGAAAAGTACAATGCTATAATAGAAGAGGTAACCAAAATTTCGCAGTCCGGTAGACCGGTACTTATTGGTACTACCTCAGTAGAAATCTCCGAATTGCTTTCCCGTATGTTGACCATTAGGAAAGTACCACACAACGTACTTAACGCAAAATTGCACAAAAAGGAAGCAGATATTGTTGCGGAAGCAGGTAATGCAGGCATAGTTACCATAGCCACTAACATGGCTGGTCGTGGTACCGATATAAAACTAAGCCCAGAAGTAAAAAAAGCAGGAGGTTTGGCAATCGTAGGTACCGAACGTCACGATTCCAGAAGGGTAGATAGGCAGCTTAGAGGGCGGTCAGGACGTCAAGGAGATCCAGGAAGCTCTCAATTCTACGTTTCCTTAGAGGATAACCTTATGAGGTTATTTGGATCGGACAGGGTCGCCAAAATGATGGACAAAATGGGCTTGGAAGAAGGTGAGGTTATTCAGCATTCCATGATGACCAAATCTATAGAGCGGGCACAGAAAAAAGTAGAGGAAAACAATTTTGGTGTACGAAAAAGATTGTTGGAATATGATGATGTAATGAATGCTCAAAGGGAAGTAGTCTATAAACGAAGACGCCATGCCTTACAAGGAGAGCGATTAAAAGTAGACATTGCCAACATGATCTATGACACCTGTGAGGTAATTGCGGACACCAATAAGGCGGCCAGCGATTATAAAAACTTTGAGTTCGAACTTATAAAATATTTCTCCATAACCTCTCCCATTAGTGAAAATGAATTTGCAAAAATGGGTGTTCAGGAAATAGCGAATGTCATTTATAAGACAGCCTTTACGCATTATAAGAACAAAATGGAGCGCAACGCTGCCACGGCGTTCCCAGTAATAAAAAATGTATATGAGGACAATGCCAATAAGTTTGAAAGGATCGTAGTGCCATTTACAGATGGTATTAAATCCTTGAATGTGGTTACCAATCTTCAGGAAGCTTATGAAAGTAATGGCAAACAATTGATAACAGATTTCGAAAAGAATATCTCCCTTGCCATTATCGACGATTCATGGAAAACACATTTGCGAAAAATGGACGAGTTAAAACAATCCGTTCAATTAGCTGTGCATGAACAAAAGGATCCTTTGTTGATTTACAAATTTGAGGCCTTTGAACTCTTCAAAGGAATGATCGAAAAGGTGAACAAAGAAATTGTTTCATTTTTATTCAAAGGGGAGTTACCTAATCAAAGCCCGGAAATTCAAGAGGCTAGAAATATTCGTAGGCCAAAGGAAAATTTGAAGACCTCTAAAGAGGAAATTCCCAACAGTGATGAAATGTCCGCCCAAAGCAGGGCCGTGGGCCAGAACCAAGGTGGACGTCCACAGGTAACGGAAACCATTGTAAGGGAAAAGGCCAAAATAGGCAGAAACGAAAGAGTAACCATTAAGAATGTAATGTCGGGCGAAAGCAAGACAGTAAAATACAAGCAGGCGGAGCCATTATTGGACAAAGGAGAGTGGGTAATAATAGAAGAATAAGAAAACCCCTACTCTTTACATAAATTGCTCAATATCCATTAAAAAAGCGACGACCCCATAGGTCGTCGCTTTTTTATTGTACGAATTTTAATATATTTATGTTGAAACTAAAGTTTTTTCTTACGGGAAAGGAAATAATGAGAATGCAAAACAGACTTAAAAAATTTTAGACGATAGTTTACCAATAAAAATTCAGGTAACTTTTCGGTGGCATATTACATAAATATATTGTTTTAACCTTAAAATTCATCACGCTTTAATTCAAACTATTATCTTTACCTTCAGAATACAACCATTAACCGCTTTTTAATGCAAATACCCATTCAGGATCAGTACCGACTAAAGGACAAAGTCCGTTTAACGTTAAGGGTTAACTATATCTCCTCTGTCCTCTCAATTGTTTTCGGTATTGTCTGCATATATTTTCTTAAAATCACCCAAATAATCCCAGCTACTTTTATTGTTTTTGGTGTACTAAATTTAGTTAACACCCTTTTGTTCCACAAACATAAAACACTTGGGTTTACTTATAATTTTACTTCAATAATGGCCTTGGCGGCCTCAGTTATAATTACCTTATACAGCGGCGGAATCAACAGTCCATTTATTTTTGTACTGGCATTGGTGGTATTTGCCGGATATATCAGCACAAAGGTATATGGAAGGGTTTACCTCAACTTAAATCTGCTTATTATTATCCTTATTTATTCCCAGAGTATTGCAGAATTTAATTTTACAGAAAACGTGGTCCCTGTTGCTAGTAAAGACATGTTTGCACTTTTTAGTATTCTGTTCTCTGTTTATCTCTTAGGGGGCGTTATTGGAAAAAATCTCCTTAAAGCACATAACGATCTACACAAGATCCGAAACGAAAATGAAGCCCGTATCAAGGAAAAGGACACTCTTTTAAAGGAAATACACCACAGGGTAAAAAACAATCTGCAGACGGTATCCAGCTTACTTAGTCTTCAATCCAGAAGTATTGAGGAGCCTAGAATTAAAACCTTGATAAAAAGCAGTCAAAATAGGGTGATTTCGATGGCTATGGTGCATGAAATGTTGTATATGCGACATGATCTGTCCAAAATTGAATATAAGTCATATGTAGAGGAGTTAAGCGATTATTTGTTAAGGTCCTTTAAAGGCACTGACAACAATATAACCCTGAACATTATGATTCCAGATGTTAAATTGGGGATAGATACAGCCATACCTTTAGGTCTATTGATCAATGAAGTAATTACCAATGCCCTTAAATATGGAATAAAGGACAACGACGAGGGTGAAATACATATAGAACTTCTAAAGTCCAATGGTAAGGATTATGTACTTTATATTGGTGACAATGGCGAAGGCTTTCCTGAGAACATAAGCCATAAGAATACAAAATCCTTGGGTTTAAAACTTATCCATAATCTGGCCCGACAGTTGAAAGGGACTATAAATAGGGATTTATCAAAAAAAGGCACAAACTACATTGTGAAATTTTCCGATATACAACATAAATTTAAGACTTAAGCCTTCCACTCCGGCCCATCCAAATTCTAAATAGAATGCTTTTTGGTTTTCCAAATATTTTAGATCGATATTATTTCGATAAAAATATCGTGATGGCGTTTTACTCTATTCCCTCTCCTGTTTCGCAGGCACTTTTAAAGGACGAAGAATACCCTTAGTTTTGGGAAAAACAATGATATAACTAAGACAAAGGCATATGGGAACTAAAAGTGCAAATAACATCATAGTGATCCAATTTGGTACTACCTATTTGGAGTAGTAGATTAATTATTGAGTATTAAGCCAATTTAGCTTTGTTTAATTTGGTAGTGAAAGACAATTCCTTTGTTACCCTAGAATTTTTGAACATATACAAACGGGCAATACTGTTATCATTTTTCACGGCAACTTTTGTAACGACACTCTTGGTAACCGTCTCAACCTTTACTTCTCCATGACCGTTTTGAGCTTGAGCAGCTAAACCGATAAAAAGAATAAAGATTAAAGTTAAAATGGTTTTCATGACTTGCGTTTTGTTATATATATAACTTGGGCAAGTGAAATTTTCTAGGTTCTGATTCGTTGAAAAACAGGGTTTTTCGTTGAGTTGAAAAATGTCTGTTGAAGTGTAAAAAAATACCGCTAAACGCAACGGAACCTAAAATCCTTTCAGCGGTAAAACATGAATTTCAGCGTTTATCCTAGGCTGATAAGCCAAATAATTAAAATGTTCCTGAGCTAATTGGAGAAATTTGGCTGTTATAAAAACATATCATCCATGACTACCCCAGGCCAACAATAAGTATCGTGCTGCTTTGCCAATCCCCCTCACAAATTAAATAAATGTTAAAATATTATATCATATCTAAACGATTGTTTAGTTTTATTCCGTAGTTAGAGATCATGGCAAGAAAGAAAGCATATATAGAAGAAGAGGTTATTGAAAAGGCGATGCGTTTATTCTGGCGCAACGGCTATGAATCCACCTCTATGCAAATGCTTGAAAAAGAAATGGGCATCAACAAGTTTTCTATCTATTCTAGTTTTGGAAGTAAGCATGGTGTTTTTTTGGAAAGCCTAAAAAGCTACAAAAAAAAGGTAAATAGCATCCTCGATAAATTTAAGAACTCAACCAATGGTGTTGAGGGCATTAAGGAATTTTTTTATGACTCCGTAAACATATGTCATCAAGAAGGAAATCAAAAAGGTTGTTTAATAAGCAATACCTATAATGAGTTTTCAGAAAGTGAGGATGAATTAGTAAAAGGTGAGATGACTTCATTTATGGATAATCTTAAAACCCTATTGATTGCCAAATTGAGAATGGATGGAAACAAAGATGAAGAGACTATAACTAAACAAGCTAATTTTTTATTATTGGCCAAACACGGTTTAGCTGCCGCTTCCCGAGTAAATAGTAGGCAAGAAATTGAAGACTATATTGAAATGACATTTAAAAACCTTTAAACATTTTTTTTAACCGATAACTAAACAATCGTTTAGTTATTTTATATCAAGTACAACAATTAAAATTTGAAATTATGACAACATTAAAAGTGCACAACAGTGAAACTGCTCCTGAAGCAAGTAAACCATTATTGGAAAAATCGCAAAAAGCTTATGGCATGATCCCCGGCCTGCATGGTGTCTTAGCTGGTGCTCCAGAAGTCCTGGATGCCTACCAAAAGCTCCATGAACTATTTGTAAACACATCTTTTAACGAAGAGGAATTAACCGTAGTATGGCAATCCATAAACGTTGAACACGCATGTCATTATTGCGTACCTGCACATACAGGAATAGCAAAAATGATGAAGGTAGATAATAGTATTACCGAAGCATTACGTAACGAAACACAGCTTGAAAACCCAAAATTGGAGGCTTTACGCACCATGACATTAACTATTGTTCGCAATCGAGGAAACGTAACTCAAGAAAACTTGGAAACATTCTATGCTGCAGGCCATGAACAAAAGCACGTTCTGGAAATCATTTTAGGATTATCACAAAAAGTAATCAGTAATTATACAAACCATATTGCAAATACACCAATAGATGCAGCTTTCAAAAGTTTTGCATGGAAAAAAGAGACTGTGGAGATATAAAATCACAGATTAACAGCTTTAAACCTTCCGTCTATTCGGAAGGTTTTTATTTAAGAAAGGAAATAATAATTAAAAAATGTGATTTAATAAATTCAATTAATATTTAAACAAGAAAAAAAACATGATTAAATTAACAGTAATGTATCCTAATACGGAAGATTTAGAATTCGATAAAAAATATTACACCACTGAACATAGTCAATTACTTTCAGAGCTTTTGGGCGATGCGGTAAAGACGTCCGATATAAATGTAGGACTTACCGGAGCAAGTCCAGCGCAGCTGGCACCATATGTAGTCATTGCCAACCTTACTTCCGAATCCTTGGAATCGTTTCAACAGTCTTTTGGAGTAAATGCCGAAAAGATCCTGGCGGATCTACCCAATTTCACAAATGTTAAGCCAGTAGTTCAAATTAGTGAGGTTTTATAAAACTGACCTATTATTGCATTGGGAAAGGAAGTAAAAATTTGGATTTCTCCCAATATAAAATAGATTATACATTAAAGAATAGAATTATGGCCGATAAAATTAAACTGGATATTGTTTCCGATGTGGTCTGCCCATGGTGTACCATAGGTTATAAACGTCTGGAAAAAGCAATAGCTGAATTAGGAATAGAAGATCAAATAGAGTTGGAATGGCAGCCTTTTGAACTGAATCCAATTATGCCAAAAGAGGGTCAGAACGTACAAGAGCATCTTACCGAAAAATATGGTTCTAGTTTGGAAGACCAAAAACGCTCACAGGATTATATGGCCGAGGTAGGGGCAGAACTGGGATTTACCTTCGATTATTTTGATGAAATGAAGATTGTAAACACTAGGGATGCGCACATTCTATTGGATTATGCAAAGGAAAATGGCAAACAGACCGAACTAAAAATGCGACTTGTAGCTGCTTTTTTTAGTGAACGAAAAGATGTTTCCAAAAGGGAAGTGCTTCTTCAAGAACTAGAAGTAGTGGGCCTAAATGTGGACGAGGCTATAGACAGATTGGATAGTGACGATGCGCGTTATCAGGTACAGTCAAAAGAAACCTACTGGCAAAGCCTTGGGGTTTCATCGGTTCCTACAATGGTATTCAATATGAAAAGTGCACTTACCGGAGCTCAACCCGTTGATGTCTACAAACAAGTGTTAACAGACTTGCTTGAAGAAAAGTAAATAATTAGCTTGGGTATTAACCACAATAAAACCATATGAAAAGAGTAGTGATTACAGGATTGGGAGCCTTGACTCCAATTGGAAATTCGGTTGATGAATTTTGGGAAAGTGCCGTAAAAGGCAAAAATGGATTCTCAAAAATCACCAAGTTCGACCCCTCTTTGTTTAAAACGACATTCGCCGGTGAATTAAAGGATTTCGCGCCCGAAAAATATCTTGATCGCAATGAAATAAAAAGGAGTGACCCCTTTACCCAGTATGCGCTCTGTTCCGTAACAGAAGCATTTGGTGATAGCGGTTTAAACTTGGATACAATTTCTCCTTTTGATATAGGGGTAATTTGGGGAACTGGTCAGGGCGGTATGAAAACTTTTGAGGAAGAAGTGAAGAATTATACCCAGGGAGGGATGAATCCCCGTTTCAATCCCTTTTTTATACCCAAACTTTTAGCAAATATGGCATCGGGAATGATTGCTATGAAATTCGGATTAATGGGCATCAATTATACAGCGGTTTCAGCCTGTGCATCATCAAGCTCTGCCATTATGGATGCCTTTAACTATATTCGATTAAACAAGGCCAAAGTAATGGTAACAGGGGGGTCGGAAGCGCCCATAACAGAGGCCTCTATTGGTGGCTTCAGCGCCATGAAAGCTTTATCTACCAGAAATGATGACCCACAAGGGGCGTCAAGACCATTTGATGAAGATCGGGACGGATTTGTTATGGGCGAAGGAGCCGGCGCCTTAATTCTTGAGGAATATGAACATGCCCAAAAACGCGGGGCAAAAATCTATGCCGAAATAGTAGGAGCCGCAATGACGGATGATGCCTACCACATTTCAGCCACCCATCCCGAGGGTATCGGTGCAATAAAAGCTATGCAATTAGCCATGGAGGAGGCTAAACTAAATCCGGGAGAAATAAATTACTTAAACACCCACACTACTTCTACCCCTGTTGGTGACTTGAGCGAAATAAAGGCTGTGGCAAAAACCTTCAACAATGATTTAGACAACCTCAAAATAAGCGCTACAAAATCCATGACCGGGCATTTATTGGGAGCGGCAGGTGCAGTGGAAGCTATTTTATCCATAAAGGCCATTCAAAACAATATTATTCCACCAACAATCAACACCACAAAAATTGATTCCAATATCCCCACATCCATGCCTATAGTACTTAAGGAAGCCATTGACCATAACGTAAATGTAGCCATGAGCAACACCTTTGGATTTGGCGGGCACAATGCGACGACTATTTTTAAAAAATTATAAAATCTGGTGTTGTACACTAATGCTGATTTAAACTAAGACCGATTAATATAAAGAAATACAAACTCATATGAAACCACCCAAGGTTCTATTTTTTGACGTAAACGAATCCCTATTGGATTTAGGGAATATGAAAAATAGTATAGGGAAGGCCTTAGGGGGCCGAGAAGATCTCTTGCCACTTTGGTTTATTACCATGTTGCAATACTCGCTAGTATCGACCGCTAGTAGGCAATATGTAGATTTTGGCACCATAGGAGCCGCCACCTTGAGAATGGTCGCTGCAAATCATGGAATTCAATTATCAGAGGAAGATGCCAAGGTGGCGCTAACCCCATTGCGCTCCTTACCCACTCACCCGGAAGTAAAGGCTGCCCTGAAAAATATTAGAAATGCCGGTTATAAAATGGTCTCCTTGACCAACTCCTCCAACAAGGGAGTCGAGATGCAATTTAGGAATGCCGGTCTTACCAACTTTTTCGACGAACGATTAAGTATAGAGGATCTTGGAAAATACAAACCCGACAGGGATGTCTATAATTGGGCAGCCAGGAAAATAGGAGTTCAACCAAATGAATGTATAATGATTGCTGCCCACGGATGGGATATTGCCGGTGCAATGTGGGCCGGTTGGAGAGGTGCGTTTATTGCCCGTCCCGGACAACAACTGTATCCTTTGGCTCCACCGCCCGAAATAATTGAACCAGATTTACTTAAAATTTCTGAAAAACTCATCGCATTAAAAAACTAGTATATAGGACACACCTTCATCATCGCCACTATCATGGTAGCTCTTTATGTACATTTCCATCCCAACGTACCTACAGAAGTATTGCCCTTTGAGAGTTAACCTTCATACTTAACGGTATTCTACCTAATATTGACCTTTGTTAATCTATACCTATTTAAAAAACACTGATAAACATGAACTTGTAATATCAAAAGGACTAGATATCCCCAGTATTGATTTGAGCTTTTTTCAATAACTTGTAACCTCAGCCTACAACTTAGTTAAAACTTAGTGTTGACAGAGTCCATTTAAGAGTCAGTGGTCTACTGGATAAACTTATCTTAACAAAACGATCGATATGAAAACAATGACATGTAAACAATTGGGAGGTGCCTGCGACATACAATTTCACGCCAATACGTTTAAAGAAATGGCAGAACTAAGCAAAAAGCATGGTATGCAAATGTTTAAGGCGGGCGACAAATAGCACCTAGAGGCCATGAATAAAATGCAGGAACTCATGAAATCACAGGATGCCATGGCCAAATGGTTTGAAAACAAAAAAAAAAGGAATTTGAAACCCTACCTGAGAATAAATAATAAATCATGAAGGATTGAATCTAACCTAAGAACGGCCAAGAATTATTTATTAAGTTTCATCCGCTTTTTCAGAGCGCCTGTATTATCCGTTGGTTTTGGAAAAACAACCATGTAATTAAGACAGATGCAAATGGGGATTAATAGTGCAATTAATATCACAGTGTATTATTTTTATAAGTATTAAGCCAATTTAGCTTTATTCAATTTGGTAGAGAAAGACAAAGCTTTGGTTACCTTAGAATTTTTGAACATATACAAGCGGGCAACAGCGTTGTTATTTTTAAAAGCAACTTCTTGTTCTGCTGTAGCAGTTACAATACTCATGGTAACAGTTTCAACCTTAACTTCGGCAGCATCGTTTTGAGCTTGTGCAGCTACTCCGATAAAAAGAACAAAGATTAAAGTTAAAATGGTTTTCATGACTTGCGTTTTGTTATATATATAACTTGGGCAAGTGTACTTTTCTAGGTTCCGATTCGACGAAAAACACTGTTTCTCGTTAAGCGGAGAACTCTTGGATAAAGTGCAAAAAAATCCCGATGAACGTAACGGGCAGCAAATCACTTTAGCGATAAAAATTTGCATTTCACCGATGACTGTAAGTGTTTACTTACAATTTAAGCTCCTCTGATTTGTGATTTTAGCCACCTAAAATAAAAAATTGATAAAATACAGCAATCCCGGGATGAAGATTATTACCGATATTTATGTCGATTAACAGTCATTTAAAATAAAATACCTCATTGGACCGCTATAAGGAAACATTCGAGACTTGGAACAAAATAGCTTCCCTATATCAAGACAAGTTTATGGACCTGGACTTGTACAATGAAAGCTATGATCTTATTTGCAATTCGATATCAACAAAAAATGCCGGAATTTTGGAAATAGGCTGTGGCCCCGGAAACATCACAAGATATCTTTTATCCAAAAGGCCCAACTTCAATATACTAGGGATAGACGTTGCCCCAAATATGATAAAATTGGCAGAAAAGAACAATCCAACCGCTACATTCAAGGTTTTGGACGGCCGGCAGATCAGCGAACTAAACACCCAATATGATGGAATAGTCTGTGGTTTTTGCCTACCCTTTCTTTCACCGGCAGACTGTGTTCAAGTAATTGCCGATTCCCACAGATTGTTATTGAACAACGGCTTGCTATATTTAAGTTTTGTGGAGGGTGATCCAAACAAATCGGACTTCAAAGTAGGTAACAATGGAGATAGAGTCTATTTCCATTTTCATAAATTGGATACATTAAAAACACTTCTATCTCAAAATTCATTTGAAGAACCTGAGGTTTACCATATAAATTACCAGAGAACGGAAGCCCTAATAGAAAAACATACAGTCCTGATAAGCAGAAAAAATTAACACCAAAAGGACTAATTGTAAAAAAAAGTAAAAAATATTGGTTAAAATAAATATTCATCGTAATATTGCGATATATAAATAATAAGAGAATGGGATTAGCTAAAACAGAAATATTTTCGGATCAACAAAACGAAATTGCCATTTTTGCCAAAGCTTTGGGGCACCCGGCCCGAGTGGCTATTCTGCAGCATTTATTTAAAATAAATACCTGTGTATGTGGTGATCTTGTGAATGAAATTGGTTTGGCTCAACCTACCATTTCACAACATTTGAAAGAATTGAAACTCTTGGGACTCATCAAGGGTAGTGTTGAAGGAACCAGCGTCTGCTATTGCATTAACACCGAAAAATGGCTGGAAATGAAGGAGGTCATAAAACAATTCCTTAATCTGGACATAACCAAACAGGAGGATTGCTGCTAAAAAATTTAAAATCATTAATCGTATTATCGCAATAAATAAATATTAAAATGAAACTATCAGAGGTAAAAACAATATTAGGGCAATTGGATAAAATTGCATTTCAGTTGCCCAACGGAAAATTTGTACCGAATCATTTTCATGTTACGGAAGTAGGTAAAATAATAAAGAACTTTATAGACTGTGGAGGAACGGTTAGGAAGGAAGAAGTTGTAAATTTTCAACTTTGGAATGCCAATGATTATGACCACCAACTTCATCCGGAGAAACTGGTTCACATCATAGAACTATCGGAAAAAATATTGGAAATTGGCGATTTGGAAATTGAAGTGGAATATCAAGGCGAAACCATAGAAAAATTTGGATTGGACTTTGACGGCACCAATTTTCTTTTGGCCTCCAAACATACAGATTGCCTGGCGAAGGAAAATTGTGGTATTCCGGCAGAAAAACCAAAAATAAAATTATCCCAATTACAAGGAACAGCAGCCAATTGTTGCACTCCCGATTCCGGATGCTGCTAAACCCATTACGATCCCATAAACACCAATCTATGGCACCAGTAAAAACGAAGCTTTTTGCTAACATTGAGAATGCAATCTCTAAATTAAGCGTTGAAAATATAAGCAAGGAACGTAAAGAAATATTACAACCTCTTGTTGAATATGTACAGCACAAAATAAATATAGACGAGCCAGTAAGAATCAATTTTATATGCACCCATAATTCCAGACGGAGTCACTTGTCACAAGTCTGGGCACAGACAATGGCTTTTTATTTTGGCCTAAAGAACGTGTATTGTTATTCTGGAGGAACGGAAGCTACCGCCTTATTTCCAATGGCAGCGGAAACCTTAAAAAATTCAGGATTTAAAATTGAGACCATATCTCAAGGAGAAAATCCAATTTACAGCATAAAATATGGCGACAATGAACCTGCGTTGATAGGATTTTCAAAGAAGTTCGATGATGACTTTAACCCAAAATCTGAATTTGCAGCAGTTCTAACCTGTTCCCAAGCGGACGTTGGCTGCCCCTTTATAGCAGGTGCCGAAAGACGCATTCCAATAACCTTTGAGGACCCAAAGGCATTTGACAACACCCCTCAGCAGGCCGAAAAGTATCGGGAAAGAAGCCTTCAAATTGCAACCGAATTATTATATGTATTCGCCCAAATTAAATCCTAATAAATGGCATTCCGTAAAAAATTAAGCTTTCTGGACAGCTATCTAACCCTATGGATTTTTTTGGCAATGGCTTTTGGTGTTGGTATAGGTTATTTTGCTCCTAAATTTCCGGAAATCATCAACAAATTTAGTAGTGGAACAACCAATATACCCATCGCAATTGGGTTGATATTAATGATGTATCCACCACTGGCCAAGGTTAATTACTCCCTCTTGCCCAAGGTTTTTCAAAACACTAAAATTTTATCAATTTCGTTGGTCCTGAATTGGATTGTTGGTCCTATTTTAATGTTCGCTTTGGCCATTACTTTTTTAAGGGATTACCCTGAATACATGGTGGGATTGATCCTGATTGGGTTGGCACGTTGCATTGCTATGGTACTTGTTTGGAACGACCTAGCGGAAGGAAGCAGTGAGTACGGTGCCGGTCTGGTAGCTCTGAACAGCATTTTTCAAGTATTTGCCTACAGTTTTTATGCCTGGATCTTTATAACCGTACTTCCACCCTATTTCGGATTTGACGGTGCCATAGTAGATATTTCTATTGGTATCATTGCGGAAAGCGTAGCCATCTATTTGGGAATACCGTTTGCATTGGGGTTTTTAAGTAGATTGATTTTGGTGCGGCTAAAAGGGGAAGAATGGTACTCCAACACATTTATACCAACCATATCACCCATGACGTTGATTGCCCTATTGTTTACAATAGTGGTCATGTTTTCCTTAAAAGGAGAATTGATAGTGGAGATACCAATGGACGTTTTAATTATAGCAGTTCCATTGTTAATCTATTTTATGCTGATGTTTTTCATTGGTTTTTTCCTTACCAGAGCCATGGGTGCGGAATACGACAAAACGGCTTCTGTTGCATTTACTGCTGCAGGAAACAATTTTGAATTGGCCATTGCGGTAGCCATTGCTGTTTTTGGTTTGGATTCGGGACAGGCATTTGCCGGAGTCATTGGTCCCTTAGTGGAAGTTCCTGCCTTAATTTTATTGGTGCGCGTAGCCTTTTGGTTACGTAAAAAATATTATCCAATAGCCATGGTTCAATAGGGGCACTAAAGGTTTGGGAGATTCTGTATTTAATACTAACGACATTCTAGCTTAAGATTAAGCCAATTTAGCTTTATTCAATTTGGTAGAGAAAGACAAAGCTTTGGTTACCTTAGAATTTTTGAACATATACAAGCGGACAACAGCGTTGTTATTTTTAACAGCAACTTCTTGTTTTGCTGTAGCAGTTACAATACTCATGGTAACAGTTTCAACCTTAACTTCGGCAGCATCGTTTTGAGCTTGTGCAGCTACTCCGATAAAAAGAACAAAGATTAAAGTTAAAATGGTTTTCATGACTTGC
>NZ_JACLHY010000012.1 GCF_014397245.1 Arenibacter arenosicollis
CAACTTGGGAAATAACGGCCAATTTAAAACCTAGATTGTAATCGCGTTGTGTACGCTTATTACCTGTAATCTTTGAATGTTTCATAAATAAGTCGATTTTGTGTCAACTTATTTTAGGACGGGACATCACAAATAAAAGAAAAGCCACTTTAAAAGTGGCTTTTTTTATTGATACCCATAAGGATAGGATGTAAACAGCTTTGGTTCCTATGCCTTTAAGCTTACCTCCAACACTATATCTGTCTTTAATAATTTGGAAATAGGGCAAATTTCCTTGGCTTTTTTGGCAATTTCCTTAAACTGATCCTCCTTAATTCCCGGTACCTGACCATTAAGGCTTAATGTTATTTGTGTTATACTGCCGTCCTCAAAGTTCACCTTAGCGCTGGTATCCAAGTTGGTCGGTGTAAACCCGGCCTCTCCTAATAAAAAACTTAGTTGCATAGTAAAACAACCAGCGTGGGCGGCTCCTACCAATTCTTCCGGGTTAGTACCCTTGCCATCTTCAAATCTCGATTTAAAGGAATATTGGGTATCCTTCAGGATGGTACTTCCCGTACTTACGGTACCTTTACCATCCTTACCGCTACCTTTCCAGTTTGCACTTGCATTTCTACTGAATTTCATACTTATATATTTAAGGTTATTATAATCCGTTAATAATTCAATTTAATTCGAGCTAAACACTTACCCATTGGCTACTTGTCAAATTCTCCCATCCTTACCACTAACTCGCTGCTTAACCTTTTAAACAATACTTATGGGTCCAATCCAATTGTGTTTATAAGAACAAGAAAGGACTGGTATTTAAGTAAGAAGGAAATGGACCCAAAAGACTGATTTTCCTTCTACCCCTAAGATATTAAATAGCTAATGATATTCCCATAAAATTCTCATAATTCCTACAAATGTCTCTGAGTAGGTATTTACAAATATTCAATATTTTTTCATGCGGTATTGTTTGCCTTCAAAATTAAGAGCAGAACGGTACTGCAAAAATTTTATTCCGTACTCTCCGCATTCTTTAATTAAATTAAATTTTCCCTATTTGCTTTATTAATAGCAGAGTCGGTTTAATTCATACCTCTTTTAAAGCTTCAGTGAACCGCCTAAACCCTTTTTTTTAAAAATAGATTAATTTACACAAAGCCTTTTAATTTCTGATTATCAGATATTTAAACCCCACTCACCCCCTTTTACCCCTTTGTCCAAATGTTAAATATTGCTTAAAACGGTACTATTTTATACATAGTACCGTAACAATTTTATTCATACGTCGTCTATAAGTAGTAAATCAATTAATCATTTTAAAAATAAAATCATGGAAACTATTAACAAACACCTTGTAAAACAAACATTGGAATCTTCCAAAAGTAGAATTTGGAACAGTAAAAGACGGTACAATTAACTTACCGCAATAAATAGTTACAACATTAACATCAATTTAAAAAACAACATCATGGAAACAGTAAACAATCATTACGTAAAACAAACAATAGAAAATTCAAAAAGCAACATCTGGAACGCCAAAAGGCGTTACAGGTAAATTAAAAACCAATAATACAGAAATAATGAAATCTTTTATTCATAAATCACAGTCAGAATCAACTAATTTTCAGTTGACGGGAGAAAGTATTTTGATGGTAAATTTTCGAGATATCAAGAAAAATCGTTGGGCGGAGCGCAGAATATACTGTAACTAATTTTATAAAAATTAAGTAGGATAGGGCTCTAAATTTTAAAAGCAGTGGGTTTAAGATTCAGCTGCTTTTTTTATACCCGATCATCACAGTCAATATATGCGCTCCCCTACTTTCCAGATAAAGATTTGAAAAAATCAATTGTTATTAATCTTCCTTAGGCGAATACCGACTTGAAAACCTGGAGAACAAAACCAATTTCTTTCTGGTATTGATAAAATAGACCCCTGTTAGAAGGACAACAGCGGCAATAATGGATTGAGTGGTTATCTCTTCACCCAAAAAGAACCAACCTAATAAAAGAGCAATAATTGGATTTACATAAGTGGATGTAGCTACCTTTTCCGGCGAAACCACTTTCAGTAAATAATTAAAGGCTGTGAAGGCAACAATACTGCCAAATATAATTAGCAATAACATGGAATATAGTACTGGGCTGCTCCAGGTGGTAGGCAGGGACCAGGTTTCCCCAATTAGCAAACTCCCCACCATTAAAATGATTCCGGCGGCGAACATTTGAAAGCCCGTATTTACAAAATAGTTCTTTGGCAGATCTGCTTTGGCCACAAACAAACTTGCATAAGCCCAACTTATCATACATAAAAATATCATGACCATTCCCAGAACCGAATTCTCCTTACTTATTACCTGATTTTGGCTTACCAATAGATAAATACCCAATATGCCAATTATAACCCCTACCAAAGACATGGTCTGAATCTTTTTCCCCTCAAGTATCCTCATCAATAATAAAATAACCAGAGGTTGCGCAGCTATTTCCAATGCTGCAAAACCACTATCCACATACTTTAGCGCCCAAACCACAAAACCATTTCCAAAGGCCAGGAACAAAAATCCCGCAATACTGGAGTTTAATAATTGCTTTTTGGTAATGGTCAATGGGATTCCCATTATTTTACAAAGCGCAAATATCAAAATACCCGCCACAGAGAAACGTATGGAAGCCAACATAAAAGGTGGCAATTCTTGCACCGAAATCTTATTTAAAAGATAGGTGGAACCCCAAATTACATATATGGCAAAAAAGGAAAGTACAATAAGTAAGGTATTCCGAGATTTGGACATAAAAAAAGCTTTTCCAATGAAGCACAAAAGTAAGTATAACTTTTATTAAATAAGCTCTTCCGTGTCGCTCCATTTTTCGAACTAAAAATGTCAATACTACCAGATATATGGTTACGGTAACAAGATATTTACCTTCAATTTACACCAGAATCACCATAAAATAATAATTAGCCTTAATAGTATTTTGAAATTCTATTTTGCAACTAACTCTCCGGTCACCAACTTCCTCCTCCACCGCCTCCAAAGCCACCACCTGAGGATCCGCCCCCTGAACTTCCACTACTGGACGGTGAACTTACCATATAGGACTTAGTGCTGGCCATGGAACTGGAAAAGGATTTGGAAAACTGATTCATTGATAAAGCACTACTCGAAGAAGACGAATACCAGTCAGGCGGGGGTATGTTAAGGTCCCTGAATTTTTTGGCCCATTGATCAAACAAACCAAAGGCCAGGGCATATCCCAAGGTATTTTCAAAATAATGCGGGTCATCCTTGATAAGCATCTTTAGTCTGTTTTCCTCTGCTACCTTAATAAATCTTTTAAATCCTTTTAATTCTGATAGCAATTCATTGCCCTTGGCATTCTTTTTTACCATAAATCGGTTTACAAAAATCAGAAGAATACAAGAGACCACAATTGCCACGGCGGCCAAAGGACCCCAATAGAAAAGACCAACCAAAGTTAGTCCAATAGCAAGGGCCACCAATGCAAAATACATAATGCCTTGGATTTTTTTGGATTCTGCTTCGTAATAGGGCTGCGCCAATTTCTTCAATTCGCTGCGAGCTTTGATCATCTTGGTGTAAAAAGTATCCTTTAGACTACTCACCAGCACCTCGGTCCCAACTACATTGTTATTGTCGCCAAACAGCCCCTGGAATATTTCCATTTCATAGGCTGGGGAATCCAATGGCAAAGATTGTAGACGGACGATTTTGGTGTCCTTGGACCCAAAAAGACCTTTTTTGGGGATTTCTTCAAGTCTTATAAGCCCTTTTGAGCCCCAATAAGGTATCAACGAGATTAAATCCGAATTATCATCCTTGTCATTGATTAAAAAACCTACCATGGCCGGATCTATATTATCCGGTGGGTAATAACTGGTGGTGGCAATTATACGCTCGTCCCTTCCAAAATTCCACCATACCCTAAAAAATGCAAAAAACATTATCCCGATCAAGAACACCCAACCGAACTGCTCCCAAAAAGGCCAAAAAGGTTTCTCTTCTATGACCGAGCCAAAGGGAAGGTTCATCAGAACCGTAACACTCTGCCCTGGATGTGATACAAAGCCTGACTTACTGGTACCAGAAAATTCGTTGGCCGAGTAATATAACTGTATATCCGTACTCCTTGTGCTAGTACCGCTGTCGCCCGAATAAACAAAGCTATTTTCTTTGTCTGGATATACGTTGTCCGGAACATGTACTTTAAAACTGACTTGGTGAAAATCGGCCTGCCAATCCTCCGGTTTTATGTTCCAATAGAAGCGAATATGGGAATCCTCAAAGAGAAGGGCATTGTGAACCCTGTATTTTATTTCATAATGCTGGGGACCAACTAAGGTAATGTCCTTGTCCCCAATTTTTATCTGCACATTGTCCTGCAACTTTTGTACAAAGTCGAACGGAGCGTCATATTTATAATTCGGAACCTTTATCTTACTTATTTTAATCTTTCGGGTTGATTCCGAACCCTCGGCATCCACAAGATCATATTTTGTCTGAATGTTTCTGTAAATGCCGTGTTTTGGGATTTCGAAATTAAGATCATAGTTTTCCACCACATCAAAATAACCTTCCTGATGAATTGTAATGTCCACTGTATAGTTTATAACCGTAAAATCCTGAGCCACGCCCTTGCCGACGACAAGAAGAATAAAAAGAAAAAAAGAAATGTTTTTCATTAAGAGAAATCTACTTTTACATTGGCCCTACTAGCCTCCTCAGCTTCGAAATAATCGAAATGTTGATATTTGAACAAACTTGCTACAAGCACTCCCGGAACGCTCTCCCCATAAGTGTTGTTTTCTCTCACCGAACCATTGTAATACCTCCTGGCACGTTCCAGATTTTCCTCGATCTCATTTAGTTTTTGTTGAAGATCTAAATAATTGGCATTGGCCTTTAGATCCGGATAAGCCTCTCCCAAAGCAAATATACTTCTCAAGCTTTGTTGCAGTTGGTTTTCTGCCTTTATTTGGGCATTAATATCTCCCGATGGGACAGCCATTGCAGCGTTGCGTGCATTTATAACAGACTCTAGGGTAGATTTTTCGTGCTTTGCATAGCCCTTAACAGTTTCTACCAAATTAGGTATTAGGTCGTACCGTCTTTTTAATGCGACATCAATATTACTCCAAGCGTCCTTCACTAGATTCCTAAGTCTGGCAAAGTGATTAAAAACATTTACTAGGAATAGGGCTAACAGAGCTGCGATTCCTAAAAAAATAATTAACGTAATCATGGTTCAGTGTTTTTTTTGTTTAAAATATGGTCTCCACTAAGTTACTTTATTTTTTTGTTCGGGCAGCAGGCTATTTTACAAATTATACGACATAGCAAGGATACCCAAGGAATGACTCCATACCGCCAAAATACCTTGCAATTCAATTACTATAGGACGCTCCAATACCCCTTAAATAAAAAAAGAGCGTCGTGGGCGCTCTTTTTCCTACCTTAATTTTGGTACTATTTAGCATCCAAAATCTTGGTACTTACGTATGCGATGGACCTCGTAATTTTTCCTTCATCATCAAAATCATGAAGATATAAGGCTGGTACAATAATTTTCTTACCATCAGATTTTCTTGTCAATCTAAATTTCCACCAAGACTGAACCACCTTGGCATCCTGCATATCATATTCCAAATAATCCGGATAACCAGTCTCATCTATACTATCAAAATTATAAGTCTCCATTAACTTCTTATTGCGTTCCTTTATCTCTTCCAATCCAAGGCTCTCTCCATCAGGTAGTTCTAGACTATAAAATCTAGCATCCTCAGCATAGAAACTGTAAAAGGTCTCCAAATCCTTAAATTCAAAGGCATACATCAATTTCCTTACTGTATTAATATTATCATGATGATTAAATATTGTACCATTTTGTCGATCACCAAAACTTCTTCTGACTTCCCAGATGACATCATTATCAAAATAATTGATCATGCTTTTTATTTTGTTATCGTCATTTAGCTTATATAACCTATGATAAGGCATATCCAATTTTACCCCAGTTTTTTTATGCATTCCTTTTATATGATCCCAGGTTTGAACCCAAACTCCGCTTTCTTTATATTCCAAGGCATCCGGATAGGCACCTTCGCTTGGTGCTGAAGACAGGTAGGCAACATTATCTTTCCAAAAATTTACTTGTTCCAAAAACTCTTCTTTGGTAGACCCTTTGTCATCTTTATTGGTACTAAACCCGTTATAGGCTTTAAAATCATCGGCTAGGTAGGAACCCACCTTTTCGGCATCCCCGGCCACAAAAGCGGTCATCATACCATTAACAACTTCAATTGCGGGATGTTCCAAAAAAATGGTCCCGTTTTTTTTCTTTTGCGAATAGCCAAATACCACCATAAGTACCATAGCCATTTGAATTGATTTTTTCATTTTAAATAAGTTCTTTGATTATTATTTATTCCCAGAAACAGTTTAGTATCTGATGAAACCATAAGTAAATTAGATTCCAACTATTTTTTAATCGCGTAAGGACGAACGAACAGTTTTTTTGTCCGAAACATGCTCAATAATTATCCGCCAAATAATCAGTTTACCCATTTCTCCAAGATTTCGCTACAATCCAAAATGAATTTTCTATTATAAATTGGACTTACTTATCATACATCAATGCATATTCTGCTGTTGGTCCTTAATTTTGAAAAAACGAAAAGATAAATCATGAAAACAATTTTTTATTCAGCAGATAGCAGAGGCCATGCCAATCATGGATGGCTAAATTCATATCACAGTTTTAGTTTTGCCAATTATCACAATCCAGAAAGGATGAATTTTGGTGTTCTTAGGGTGTTAAATGACGATACCGTTTCTGGCGGTCAGGGTTTTGGACAACATCCCCATAAAAACATGGAAATTGTATCCATTCCCCTAAAAGGAGATTTGGAACATAAGGACAGTATGGGAAACACCACCGTAATTAAGGAAGGTGATGTGCAGGTAATGAGCGCAGGAACCGGTGTTTTTCACAGTGAGTACAACAAGAACAAAAATCAAGAAGTGAAATTTTTACAAATTTGGGTAATTCCAAAGGCCCAAAATGTATCACCAAGGTATGATCAAATTTCCACCCATAATCTGGCTACCAAAAATTCCTTTTACCAAATACTTTCCCCAAATAAATCGAATCAAGGGGTATGGATATATCAGGATGCTTGGTTTTCCTTGGGTGATTTTGAAACTGGAATTAGCTCAACTTATACTTTAAATAAACCTAACAATGGACTGTATATATTTGTTTTGGAAGGTGAAATTTCCATAGGGGAACATCAGTTGAAACGGCGTGATGCCTTAGGGATTTGGGAAACTAACGAAATCACCCTTACTTCCACAGAGCCCAGCAAGGTACTGTTGATGGAAGTCCCATTAAATTTATAATAATTGCTGGCTTTTTTCTATTTTTAAGTATTTCATTGTTAACAAAAGAAGTTATGTCCAACATTAAACTCGTAATTCCGGAAAGGGCGGCCAATATCGGCAATTTTATGGTTGGCCGATTATTGCCCTTTAGGCAAAAGCGTATGGTGGGGCCTTTTGTTTTTATAGACCATATGGGGCCAGTTGAAATGAACGAGAATGAAAATTTGGATGTTCCACCGCATCCACACATTGGACTTTCTACACTCACCTTTCTTTTTGACGGAGCAATTATGCACCGGGATAGTTTAGGAAATGAGGTGCAAATTAATCCCGGCGGCGTTAATTGGATGACTGCCGGCAAGGGAGTAGTACATTCCGAACGCACTTTAGAACACTTGAGAAACAGTAAAAAGTCGCTGCATGGACTGCAAATATAGGTAGGACTTCCTAAAAGAAAGGAACAAATGGAGCCCACATTTACCCATTTCAACAAAGACGAAATCCCCAAATGGCAATTCCAAGGCGTTACAGCAACCCTAATTGCCGGGGAGGTCTTAGGCAGGATTTCTCCCGTACCCGTACACAGTAAACTATATTTTTTGGAATTGACAAGTAGGGAAAATAAAAAAATAAATATAGGACCGGAATTGTTCGGAGAAAGTGGTCTCTACGTGTTGGAAGGAAGCCTTTCCAGTGATGGAAATACCTATGGCCCTAAACAAATTTTAATTGCCAAAGACAGCAGTCTTTGCGAATTTGAACTGGCTGCCAATACTATTATTTATATTTTTGGCGGCGAACCATTCCCAGAAGAAAGACATATTTACTGGAACTTTGTCTCTTCTGATAAAAATATCATTGAAAGAGCCAGTAACAATTGGAAACTTCAGAAATTTCCAAAAGTACCCGGCGAATCTGATTTTGTACCCTTACCGACATAAACAAAACAATTTATTATGAAAACAGGAAGATTGGAAGCATTTAGCGATGGGGTTTTGGCTATCATCATCACAATTATGGTTCTAGAAATGAAAGCACCTGAAGAAACCACCCTGGAAGGACTAACTTCTACTTTCCCCATCTTCATGAGTTATGTCCTGAGCTTTATTTATTTAGGGATTTACTGGAACAACCATCACCATTTATTGCAGGTTACTGAAAAAGTAAATGGCCCGATTCTCTGGGCCAACCTCCACTTGCTTTTTTGGTTGTCCCTGATTCCCTTTGCCACGAGTTGGGTAGGGGAAAATTACCACGCTCCTTTAACTATTGCACTATATGGCACTGTTCTCTTTATGTGCGCCATAGCATATAGAATTCTGGAAATTTACCTCATAAAGCATCATGATGAAAACTACCCATTAAAATTGGTCACCAAACGAGGTTTGAAAGAAAACATATCAATGCTAATTTACATTGCCTCCATTCCACTCGCCTATATCAATACATGGATAGCTGTAGCTGGATTCATTACGGTTGCCATTATTTGGGCGGTACCCAACAAGAAACTGGAAGGTTTGGCCGAGAAAAAGTAATAACACCTTTACCCTTACTACCAGCCAATCGAACATAATCCACCTTTTAGCGAGTTCCACGGTGGTTTGTCGATTTTAACCAGTAAGCACGCCTGTTTGTCTTAAATTATCATTAAATTGACTATGCTTTTTTTGATAAAAATCTATTGCTTTGAAAAAAATTTATTTTCTGGTTTCGACTATTATCCTCTATACCCTTGTCTTTTCGTGCTCCAAAGAGAGCAAAGAGGACCTTATAGATATTGTGGTCAATGAAAAACCTATTGACCAACCTGAGGAAGAACCCGAAGTGGAAGGCCCCAATATAGAGAGTAGCCCCTTACCCAACAATCCTCAAAGAACAGGGGATGCTTCGGCGGGATACGAATATTTAATTTCTGGGGATTACATGAGTTCGGGCATACCTTACGACGCATTTTTGCTGGGAACAAGCGAGAATCCCGATAACCGCCTTAATAGAAGCGGTGACAACGCCGATATCCCCTATGATTATACCGCCATAACAGCTTCAAATGGCGCAAAGGTGGTAGCACCCAACTGCATGGCATGCCACGCCTCTACCATTAACAATAATTTTATAATAGGCTTAGGAAATCATGATGCTGATTTTACCGTAAATAGAGCCAGTAATATAGCCCTATTGAATTCTGGTATAAGAGCTCTTTATGGTGGAGAGGAGAGTGCGGAATGGTTGGCTTATGATCAATTTAGAAAAAGTATTGTTGCTATAGGCCCTAAGACCATTACGGAAACCAGAGGCTCCAATCCAGCCGATAAGATTGCACAGGTATTGATCAGTCACCGGGACAAAAATACTTTGGTATGGCAAGACACCCCTTTTGTTGAAGTCTCTGAAGATGTTATACCGACCGATGTACCGGCTTGGTGGTTGCTAAAAAAGAAAAACGCTATGTTTTACCACGCCATAGGACGATATGATTTTTGCAAATCATTTATCGGCTCAAGTCTCCTAACAATGGGAGATGCCTCCAAGGCAGCTGAAATAGACAGCAAAATGGTAGATGTCCTGGCCTACATCCAAAGCTTGGAAGCACCGGAATACCCTTTTACCATTGACACTGATTTGGCACAACAAGGGAAACTGCTATTTGAAAATACATGCGCAACCTGTCATGGCACTTACGGGGACAACCCTACTTATCCCAACTTATTGGTGACTATAAAGTCCGTCGGAACCGACCCCGAATTATCCAACCATTACACTACCTCCTCACCAATAAACGATTACTTTATGGACTGGTTCAACTCCGGTTGGTTTGGAACAACATCCAATAAATTGCAGATAAAAGCGGAAGGTGGCTATATAGCTCCTCCCTTGGATGGTATTTGGGCCACGGCACCATACTTCCACAACGGCTCCGTCCCCACCTTGGAAGACGTACTGAATAGCGAGAATAGACCGAAGATTTGGAGCAGGTCTTTCATAAATACCGATTACGACCAAATAAAAGTCGGTTGGAACTATACAATAGAACAAACCAAAGTGGACAAAAACACTTATGACACTACTTTAAAGGGGTATGGCAATACAGGTCACACCTTTGGAGATCAGCTGACCAATACTGAACGAACTGCAATAATAGAGTATCTAAAAACCTTATAAATCAGCATTATAGGGGTTTTGATTAAACTGATAATTTAATATCTATTTCATCCTATACTCAGCCTCTAATCAAAAATAATTATCATTTAAAATTGAGTTTTAAAAATTCCATCCCGTTCAAAGACATTATTCGGGATACAATTTCGTCGGCCTTTATATTATTGGCCGGCACATTCAGCCTATTGTTGGACATATAATTAAAGACATGTCGCTCCAAAAAATCAGCTAAAAAAGGGAGTTCCTCAGCAGTCCAAAAACTGTTCAATGGGTCGATAATACCATCAAAATCAGTTCCTATCACCATACAGTCCCAAGCAAAAATACCTTCTGCATCCAACAACTCTGCAATGTGCTGCACCTGATTCCATAACAGTTCCGACCTATAATGCATTATTTTATTTCTCTTCGTGGATTTTTTTATATTTCCTAGGGTTTCCTTGCTAACTATTCTACGTTCGTCCAATTGCAACCCTATAATTCCTTTGCTTTTGGCTATTCTAATTATTTCATCATCGAAGAAGTTTATATCGGATGGGTTTAGTCTACTAGCGGTTCTAGGCCTACCCGGATTCCTATCACTTGACGAAATAAGCCCATTGGCAGCTCCATGACTGGCTATAACTGGTATATCGTTATATTCGGGAATAGTATCCAGTAATTGGTAATAATCATTTCTTGATGCTGGACTCATGTGCTTGATATCTATTAAGATTCGTTTGCCATTGTTGTCATCCAACAACTTTTTTATTATAAATTTACCTAAAGTGGTAATCCCTGTATTAAGTCCTTCAGATTGATCTGTCTTCTTTTTAATAATCCCTGTCATACTTTGGGCGTGGCCACATAAATGATTCCAAAAATGATGGGCCAGGGTAACAAAAAATGGAGGCTGTTCCCAAGCCTTGACTTTCATAAGGTTTTGCAACATCCCATCCCGGGTGGGAACCTTCTCAATATCCGATATCAATGCGTGCATACCCTCTATGGTCATAACAATACAAATTGTTTGCATTTTGGTATTCACATCTGCAAGCCTCATGGCTTCGATTTCCATATAACTCTTTACTATTTTATACCTGAATTTACCTTCGGGCAAATGAACAATGGTGCCATCAAGTTCCCTATAATAGGCCCGTTCCATTTCAAGATCCTTAAAGTAATCTTTTATTCCCTGAATGTAATCTACTCGCTTCTTCCCTACCCCTGTGGCAAAATTGGCTGCAATGTCCAAAATAAATTCATTGGTCATTTTATTACGGAAAAAATATTTCTCAATAGGATATAGTGAAGCACACACAACCCTTACACCACCATAAGATAGGCTTGCAAAATTGGATTGGGAAAATTTTGTGACGCCAATTATATAATTTAAAAGCTTATCCACCAAAGTTGGCGGATTGTAACGCCAAATACTCCTTACCCGATTTCTATTGGCCGAGTTTTCCCCATTGGGGTTGCGATTAAAGCTTTTGCCAAAAGGCTTTATGGACGGATGGCAGTGAAAATCCACATAATTGTTTTGCATGATGCTGGAGTTTTAATGTTAGGACGCAGGCTGGGCCCCAACATTTAGTCCGGACAATACAAAACAGCCTTCAGAGTCAATAGAGCGTTATCAAAGGGAGTACTTAAAGATAAGGAAATTGCCTAACTATAAAGATACGGACATCCTTAATCTTTCTAAGGTTTTAAAGGAAATTTCGGATTGGAGTACCAATAATGGCGTTAGATGCAAAACATTTTTCAGGTGCTGCTTTATTTCGCATCAAAAGCATATACTTTGCGAAAACCGCCCTTACAGTTCAATACTTAGGTTAGGTTTTGTCTGATCAAACACGGTCTATAACCAATTGGACAATGTACCAACGGTTATATTATTCCTCTGGTGGTCTTCCGTGAATGTCTTCAAAAATTGTATCGAAATTCTGGCGTAGATGGGTACTTAGTTTCTTGTGATAGTCATCAGTGAGCCACTTAAGGAAGTTATAGGTGCTTTTACTAATGCATTTGGCATAGCGCTGAATTCTATCATCGATATCCGGACCCAACATTTTGGAGAGTGCAAGTGCATCATACACGTCCTCACTGTTTTCTACACAAATTCTTGCATGTTGTGCTATAGACCGCTCCAACACCACCTTTGAGGTCTCCCCATTTTTAATGGAATCCACATAAGTTTCCTTGATATCAAAATACACCTCCTCGGAATTAGCGAATTCTGCGCGCAACTCTTCGGGCATTTCCCATTTAAAGTTGCTTTCCAGTTCCTCATCACTAATAAGCCTATCAGCATAAAAATTAGGAGATTTAAAAATAGTCTGCCAATCCAGGTCGGCGCCCCATGGACCAAAACGATGGAAATTGTTTCCTAGATCGATTACGGAAAAAGTTGATTTATTATTCAATATTCGGGAACCACGACCTATCATCTGATAGTACAGCGTCAAGGATTTAGTAGCCCGATTCAAAATAATGGTGTCTATTGTAGGTTCGTCAAATCCAGTGGTCAGAATACTTACCGAGGTTAAAATGGCATTAGGCGTCATATTAAACCACTTTAAGATGGTCTTACGCTGTTTCTTGGTAGCGGTATTGTCCAAATGGGCAATAGGGTATCCTGCAGCTCTAAACGTCTCATATACATGCAGGGAAGTATTAATACCATTGTTGAAAATCAAGGTTTTCTTTCCTTTGGAATGTTTCTCATATGCTTCCAACAACTTGCTCAACATCATGCTATTGTTGTAAAGATCCTCTGAAGATTTTACGGTATAGTCCCCATTGGAACCTACCTCCAAAGAGGTTAGACCCATATTGTAGGAGTAAAATTCAGCTCTGGCCAAAAATTCATTTTCGATAAGGGACACTATAGTTTCACCGACAATTAATTCGTCATAATTGTCCTTCATGGGCAAATCCTTATTGGAACTCAAAGGTGTGGCGGTTACTCCCAAAACAAAGGAGTTTTCGAAAAACTTGAACAGTTTTGTAAACGAATTGTAATGCGCCTCATCAATGATTACCAGACCTACATCGGAAATATCCAATTTGTCGTCCTGTAGCCTATTGTTCAAAGTTTCCACCATAGCCACAAAGCAGCTATATTCTTCCTGGTCGTCCAAATTGGCCTTGCTATCCACCACCTTATTGGTTACCCCAAAGCTGGTTAACATGGTAGAAGTTTGTTTGCAGAGCTCTATTCGGTGGGTCATGATCAGCACCTTCTTGCTATGATGCTTTAAATATTGCCGTACTATTTCAGAAAAAATAACGGTTTTACCTCCACCTGTAGGCAATTGATACAAAAGATGATAATCATCTGGTGCTGTTTCAAATTTATCAAAAATCTGGTCTATAGCCCCTTTTTGATAGCTATACAGCTCCTTATCCGTTTTTCTTTCTACAATGGCATTGGCAATCAAAGTCTCCGACATAATCTCTTTATTGGACTGCAAAATTAAGCCCTTTAATGGGTGTTTAACGAATAATTTTGGAAAAATTAAGGAATATTTTTTCTGAACATCAATGTCTGTTGTCAATTCCTAAAACTCTTAACATGAATATTTTTTACTATAAAGTACTTGAAATTTGCCAATCACATTATTTGAATCGGCGGACCACTTTCTAGTTCTTTACCAGTTTTCTAAGTGCTACCCACTGTTTTAGCATTTCCCTGGAATCGGTAGCCGGGTAACCTAAAACAGTTTTACCTGGAAGGACGTCGCTCATCACACCTGACCCAGCACCAACAACAGCACCTGAATTAATGGTTGTATGGTCTTTTATTGAAGCACTTCCTCCTATTATTACACCATCACCCAGAGTTACCGAACCTGCCAAACCGCTGTGTCCAGCCATAATACAGGACCTTCCCATTACACAATTATGAGCTATTTGGACCAAATTGTCAATTTTACAACCGTCACCTATAATGGTAGAACTAAATTTACCTCGATCAACACAGGAATTCGCCCCAATTTCTACATAATTACCAATCACCACATTTCCTATTTGAGGTATTTTCACCAAACCCCTTCCATCCTCACTCGGTCTATAACCAAATCCGTCCGCCCCTATGCTTACGTTGAGATGAAAAATACAATGATTACCTATTACACTCCTTTCCCTGATTACGGTACCGGACCAGACCACGGTATGATGGCCTATGGTAGTCTCATCAAAAACAGCAACATTGGGATACAAAATAACTCCATCCCCTAAAACTACGTTTTTACCTACATAGCAACCTGCTCCAATTTTGCAACCCTTGCCCAAAACAGCGGTTTCGTGCACTGTTGCCATAGGATGCACTTCCTCTAGTAACTCGGGTGGTTCGGGCTGAAATGCCTCCAGCAATTTTGCCATGGCCAAATCTGCATTGGCTACCTTGACAAAAGCCTTGTTCTCACCTGGTAATATTTTTATACTATCACTCACAATAGCTGCACTCGCATTACAGGAATCCCATTTTCGAGCATATTTATTACTTGAAATAAAGGTAATATGTTGGTTTTTGGCCCTATCCATTTGCTCTGCCCCAATTATAACCTTATCATATCCCCCTATAAGCTCCCCATTTAAGAGCTCATTTATTTGTTCAACAGTGAATGACTTCATTTAAATTTATATTATTGATTAATTATCAAAAGTTGATTTAATTTTCTGTGATTTTTTTAAATATAGCGTTAAATTCCAGACGCTATTGTTAAATATAAACTAAGAAATTTCAAAAATAAGAATTGAAAAGTAAAATAAAAGGACAGCCTAGATCTTTTTTGAAGGCCCGTGTTTACCCCCGATACCCATTAATCGATTACTGCTTTATGGACCTCAGGTATAATTGCTCCACCTTTTCCCTCGCCCAAGGGGTCCGTCTTAAAAATTTTAAACTGGATTTTATGGAAGGGTCATGATTAAAACAACGGATATTAATTCTAGCACCCATTTCTTCCCATCCATAATGGGCTACAAGCGACTCCAACATGACCGCCAAAGTAATTCCGTGTAAAGGATTATTATTGTTATTCATTTAAAGTAAAGCATTATATAAATATATGTATACACTTGAATTTTAGTGTGCACTATTTTCTTTTTTTATTTTTCTTGGAAAATGTTTTATCTCCCCTTGTTAAGGGCTTCTTATATTTTTTTGCAATTTCCCTTTTGTAGGATCCTCCTTGGTTTATCTTTTTATTCTTTTCCGATTTCTCATGAAAGGCAGCGCCACGAGCATCCGTTTCGGCAGCACTAACAGGGTTGTTGTGTTCCAAATTTTTAGGTCGCTCCTCCGGAGCCAGTTCCTCGGATATTTTTACTGCCGCAGGGAAAGTCAACAAAGGAATATCATAATCCATTAATTTTTCAATAGCATCTTTACACCCCTCTTCCTTCTCGGTATACATTAAAATGGAGTTCCCTTTTTTCTCCGCCCTTCCGGTCCTACCTATACGATGCATATAGTTCTCGGGAAAAGTGGGAGTATCAAAATTGATTACATGGGTTATTTCATCCAAATCCAAACCCCTGGACATTACATCTGTAGAAACCAGTATTCTGTTTTTACCTTCATCAAACTGCTTGATCGATCTTATTCTATAATTCTGAGTTTTATTGGAGTGAATTATTGCCGCCTCATCTCCAAATTCCTCCTTCAAAGCTTCAAACAACCTGTCGGCGCTTCTTTTATTGGACACAAACACCAATACTTTTCTAAAGATTGTTTTATCCTTAATCAAATAAGCCAATAGGTTTACTTTGGTATAAAAATTTTCAACGGCATAAGCAACTTGTTCAATATTCTCCAATGGTGTTCCACTAACAGCTATTGAAATTTTTTCCGGAGCAATAAAAAAGTCTTCTATCAATTGGGCCACTTCTTCCGTCATTGTAGCGGAAAACATTATATTCTGCCGTCTTTGTGGCATTAATTCAAAAATATTGGTGATTTGAAAACGAAAGCCAAGATCCAACATAACATCCACCTCATCGATAACCAATTTCTTGATATCCCTAAGTTTAACAGTCCTATCCAAAGTAAGGTCGTATAACCTACCTGGGGTAGCTACCAAAACATCACATCCTTGGGCAACGGCCTGCCTCTGAGTATTTATATTTGCCCCACCATAAATTCCGCAGACCCTTACACTCATGTATTTGGAATATGCCTCTATATTGGCTACAACCTGCAAGACCAACTCCCTTGTGGGCACCAATATCAATATTCTAGGGTTTAGCTGTTTGGAGTATTTCAAGTCTTGCAAAAGAGGCAACATATAGGCAAAAGTTTTACCAGTTCCCGTTTGCGCAATACCCACTATATCCTTACCAGACATGATTACCGAAAATGCTTCCCGCTGAATCGGAGTTGGGATTGTGAAGCCCAAATCCTCAATGGCATATTGTAGTTGGTTTGTTATATTAAAATCGGCAAAAGTGCTCATTCCCTATATTTTTTTTCAAAGATAAAGTTTATAATCTTCATAATTGCCGTTGTGGAATATCTTGAACAAAATCAAGGTAGAAAATAGATTCTTAATTAAAACTTAATTCGTGGGTTTAACTTTGGGATAATTATTATTTTGAACCCGCAGACTAATCTAAAATTTTAAAAATGAAAAAAGCCTACTTACTATTAATCCTTTATTTCATTTGCTTTACACAGACCGGATTTACCCAAATTAATGATCAGCTCGTGAGCGATATAGAACGGGAGGTCAAACAAAATTCGCAATTGGAAGTTTTGGCACACGAATTACTGGATGTCATTGGTCCCCGACTGGTAGGTACGCCGCAGATGCAACAGGCACATGATTGGGCCATTAGAAAATATAACGGTTGGGGCATCCCTGCCCATAATGAACAATGGGGAGAATGGCGGGGTTGGGAACGTGGAATTACACATATAGACATGGTATATCCAAGAATCCAGACCTTAAAAGGCACCCAACTGGCATGGAGTCCCAGCACTGGCAAAAAAGGTGTTACTGCGGAATTGGTTGTTTTGCCCACTATAGCAGATTCCAATGAATTCAACAAGTGGCTACCAACTGTTAAAGGCAAATTGGTAATGATTTCAATGAAGGAACCCACAGGGAGACCAGATTACAATTGGGAAGAATTTGCAACGCCCGAGTCCTTTGAAAAAATGAAAAAAGAACGGGATTTATATGAAGATGAATGGTCACAGAATATGCAACGCACCGGATACGACCGACGATCCCTGCCATTAGCATTGGAAAAAGCGGGAGCTTCTGGAATAGTAACCTCCTATTGGTCCAAAGGATTTGGCGCCAATAAAATTTTTGGTGCTAGCACGGAGAAAATCCCCACCATAGATCTAGAATTGGAAGACTATACCATGCTATATAGATTGGTAGAGTATAAAGATCGACCTAAAATCAGCATTAGAGCTGAATCCAAGGAACTGGGAGCCGTACCTACGTTCAACACCATTGCAGAGATTAAAGGTTCCGAAAAACCAAATGAATATGTTATTCTATCCGCACATTTTGATTCTTGGGATGGTGGTATCGGAGCCACGGATAATGGAACCGGAACATTGGTAATGATGGAAACCATGCGAGTACTTAAAAAATTATACCCAAATCCTAAAAGAACCATCCTGGTAGGGCATTGGGGAAGCGAGGAACAAGGACTGAATGGCTCAAGAGCCTATGTGGAAGATCACCCGGAAATAGTGGGCAATATCCAGGCAGTTTTTAACCAGGATAATGGAACAGGAAGGGTCGTACAAATATCCGGAGGTGGTTTTTTGAAATCCTATGATTATATCTCCAGGTGGCTATCCGCTGTTCCTGACGAGGTAACACAACACATAGAAACTACATTTCCCGGAATGCCCGCTAGTGGAGGATCGGACAATGCCTCCTTTATAGCAGCAGGCGCTCCGGCATTCGGACTTAGTTCTTTAAATTGGTCCTATGGGAGTTATACTTGGCACACGAACAGAGATACTTACGATAAGATAATTTTTGACGATGTTAAGAACAATGTACTTCTAACGGCAATATTGACCTATATGGCCAGTGAAGATCCTGATATGGCCTCCCGGGAACGAAGGGTATTGCCCATAAACAAAAAAACAGGGGAACAAGGCACTTGGCCGTCCCAACGCTCCCCTAACCGAAAGGGAGGATTGTAAGAATTTACCATAGATTTCCCTTTGGTTTGTAAAAAATAAAGCCTAACTTAATTTCTAGAATTGAAACCAGATTCAACCTGGATTTGTTAACCTAAAATCACTTAAATATGACTATCAATTTTGAATATGATGATGTAAAAGCGAGTGCCCGTTTAGAGGAATTGGCTACCAAGAAGTTAGAAAAATTAGAAGATAAATATGATTTTATAGTGCGTGCCGACGTTTTCTTTAAAAAAGAGAACACCTCTTCCCCCAATACAGGGTTAATTTGTAATATTAGACTCAGTGCTCCGGGCCCAAGATTATTCGCAGAATCCAACAATGGTAAATTTGAAATGGGCATCGCCGCTTCCGTGGAAGAACTTGAAAGACAATTGGAAAAAAGAAAAGGCAAGATGAAAACCCATTAGCACTTAGCCCATAATAACATAAATGCCCTAGAAAAACTCAAAGTCTTTTCTAGGGCATTTTATATTAACTATTTGGTAATAGAAAATTCAATTTGTTCAATCCTCAGCGTCTTCAAATTTAGCATCTGCAAGGGTTTTCATCAATCGATCGGAAAATGGGTTTTTATATAAATCCTTTAATAGTTTTTTTCTTTTGCGGTCTGAAATATCCAGGGTATCCAAAACACCCTTTCTTCTTTTAGCTTCAACGATACGTTTTTTCTTTAAATTGATCCTGTCTTGGGCAGACAATATCATTTCTGGCTCATACTCTTCCAATATGGTCCATTTTTCCACTTTTAACCTCTGCCCTACACTATCTTTTTCTACGGATTGGGCATAACCTTCCATTAGGAAAAATCCCATAAAGAGCACCAACACAGCACTGTAAATTCCCTTCTTCATCATTCCCAAATAGAGTTCCCTCTAATTTATAACAATTTTTCGCCAAACTAAACCCTCAATTCAGATTTTACATGCCTTATATAGTGTTTTTGAACGTCCTACCGATTTTTTTTCATAAAACCTTCATTTACAGTGCTTCCATGTTGAAAAACGAGGCGGCAATTATCAATTTAAAAAGATTGGTTTAGTACCTATTAGGATTTAAAAATGATACTTACATTTGTGTCTTAAAATCATTCTGACTATGTTAATTTGGGGATCCTTTATTGTTCTGATTATTATATTTTTAGCACTGGATTTAGGCGTTTTCCATAAACATGAACATGTTATCAAAACCAAGGAAGCCAGTATATGGACCGCAATCTGGGTCACTGTTGCCTTCAGTTTTAGTGGTGTGATTTACTGGTTATTCTCCAGCGGCCTAATAGATAACCCCACAGGATTAACACCCAATAATGCAGTTTTAAAATACATAACCGGCTATCTCATAGAATTGTCTCTGAGTATAGATAATGTCTTCGTAATTGCAGTAATTTTCGGTGCCTTTAAGATTCCGCCCATTTACCAACATAGGGTATTGTTCTGGGGCATTTTGGGCGCCATTGTATTTAGGGCCTTAATGATAGTATTCGGCGTTGCCCTTATTACGAAATTCGAATGGGTGATTTATGTTTTTGGAGTCTTCCTGTTGTATACCGCCTTTAAGATGTTAAGATCGGACGAAAGTAAATTTGATCCAAAAAACTCTTTCGTTTTCAAGAGGCTAAAAAAGATATACCCCATAACAGCAACCTTAAATGGCCATGATTTCTTTGTAAAGCGCATGGGGGTCACTGCCGCCACGCCACTCTTTGTTGCCCTGGTAATCATAGAATTAACGGACATACTGTTTGCATTGGATAGCATTCCCGCAATTTTAGCTATTACGGCAGACCCTTTTATTGTTTTTAGCTCCAATATTTTGGCAATACTAGGTTTAAGATCTATGTATTTCTTAATTTCCAGAATGCTTGAAAAGTTCAGGTATATAAATTATAGCCTGGTGGTTATACTGGCCTTTGTGGGTTTAAAAATGCTTTTCACCCATCATATCGAAATCCCTGAGTGGGTTTCCCTGACGGTAATATCGGTATCCTTGATTGTTGGCATAATCACCTCTTTGCTTATTCCGGAGGACAAGGCTACAAAATAAACCTCTTATTTTTTATCCAATAATTTTAGGTCTATAATATTAAGAGCATCCCTTACTGTTTGCATTTTATCCATATCCTCATTCTCCAATCGGATACCAAAAGTATCCTCTAGATCTAGGATAATATCTACCAAATGGGCGGAATTAATATTCAGTTCTGTTACAAAATTGCTCTCTTCCTCTACGGCCTCAATTGGAACATCTTCAGGGAGATATGTTTTAACGATTTCCTTGAGTCTGGCCAAACGTTCATCATTATCAACCATAATTACCTCTTTTTATATTCCTTAAAGATAATACAGGCATTTACATCTCCAAACCCAAAACTTGCTTTTGCAATTATTTTTGGTCTATGCGCAATCGTTTTTCGCGGAATTTGGGAAACATCCACCAATTTCAGGATATCGGGATGTATATCTTGACAGTTTCGATTACCAAAGACCACCCCCGCTCTATATTGCAATAGACTTGCTACACATTCAACGCTTCCCGCTGCAGCCAGACAATGACCTACCATTCCCTTTGTAGAATTTATAAACGGGAAATCCTTACCTGAGCGCTTTAAAGCCTCACTCCAATTTTTTATTTCTTCAGCATCCTTGGAGGTCGCGGTTAAATGGCCATTAATTACATCCACCTCTGACCTCTCTATTCCGGCATCGGACAATGCATCTAAAATACAGCGTTGGACCGCCTCACTATTCGGCGCCGTCATACTCCCTGCGCCACGCTGTCCACCACTGTTTACTGCACCACCTAGAACTTCTGCGTAAATCTTGGCTCCCCTATCCAGGGCACTACCCAGGGACTCCAAAACCAAAGCTCCTGCCCCACTTCCTGGGACAAAACCCGCTGCTGTGGCACTCATTGGCCTGCTGGCTTCCTCTGGGTCATCATTATAATTGGAAGGAAGTATGCGCATGGCGTCGAAGCCACCCCAAATATATGGGCCACTGTCATTACAACTCCCAACCAACATCTTCTTGGCCTTTCCTGACCTAATACGTTCCAATCCCATAATAACCCCCTCTGTCCCTGTTGCACAGGCCGATGAATTGGTGGTCACTTGATTCCCGCATCCCAAAATCCCTCCCAGATAAGCACTTATGCCACTGGCCATGGTCTGCATAACGGAATTACTGCCCAAACGCCTGGTGTTATTGTCATCTATTAAATAAATAGATTCCCTGAGCTTGTCTATTCCCAAAATTCCAGTGCCAAATATAATACCACTGTCCCAATCGGGTTTATCCTTATTTGCCTTGCCCAAACCAGCATCCATCCACGCATCAGTTCCCGCCATGACCCCATAAACCACGCCACTTGAATTCAAACCCTTAAGCTGTAAAGGTGTAAAGTAGGATTCTTTTAAACTTTCAGATATTTCAGGCTTCCCGGCGATTTGACATCCGAAGCCCAAGTCCGCCAACTCCTGATGAAATGTAATTCCACTTGCTCCGCTTTGCAGTGAATCATAAAAATTATACAAGCCTACCCCATTGGGAGCACATACACCAAGTCCAGTTACCACTACACGCGTGTTCATATATCACTATTCTTTAGCATCCCGGACAACACCCCCTTGCAAACCAACTGAGCTTGTTGATTATACATCTTCACTTCGCATTTCAATTTATTAAATCTAAAATAAACCTTATTCGATTTTACCGTTACTTTTTCCAAAGGATAAACCGGTAATAAAAATTGCATCTCGGAACTACTTAGGGCCACTTGAAAATTCCCGGTAGTTTCTTCTTGACCATCCAACAAGTATATCCCCAAACATACCAAACCGATCTGCGCACAACATTCGGTCAGAATTACTCCAGGAGTAACAGCATGCTCCTTAAAGTGTCCCATATAAAAAAACTCATCCTTTTTAAAAGTGTAGCTACCTTCAATAGTGTTTTCCGTTACCGATTGAAGTCCGTCAACAAATAAAAAAGGATCGGTGTATGGCAATTTTTTAATTATATTATTGATATATAACATTTAAATTCACTTTATTTAAACTATCACTTTAATTTTATGGACAAGTATCACCAATCTAAAACCCATCAATTTAAGCCTCGATTACCATTCCAACAATATCCGTTGGGCAGAAAATCCAGGGCCAAAACTCAGCAACAAACCTTGCTCCCCCTTAGGAATACCTTTATCCATAAAGCGCTCCAAAACATAAAGCACAGTTGCGCTGCTCATATTGCCATACAATCGGAGCGTTTCTCGGGTATCGTCCAAATTCTTGCCCAATTTACCAAAGAGGCTTTCCACAGTCTCCACAATTTTCTTTCCCCCTGGGTGAAATATTAAATGGTCGACTTTTTCAATAGAACTACCATTGCGCTTCAAAAAAGGATGAACAATATCGGGGAAATGTTCGGAAATAACTTGTGGCACAAGGGGATCTAAAATCATTTTTAGTCCCGTATTGGTCAAATCAAAACCCATCAGCTGCGTAGCATCCGTAAAATGATACATTTCTTCGCCGACAATCCTGGGACCGATTGCTTCTTTTTCCGAGGAAACCAACGCACATGCCGCTCCGTCGCCAAAAATTGCGGCACTTACTACATTTGCCATAGAATAATCATTGAGTTGAAATGTAGCGGTGGGACTTTCAACAGCAACTATGGCCGCTCTCTTTCCGGGATTGGATTTAAGAAAATTACTAGCATAAATTAGACCTGAAATACCTGCCGCGCAGCCCATCTCCGTAACGGGCAAACGGATAATATCATGCCTAAGATCTAAATCATTTATAAGGTAGGCGTCCAAAGAAGGAATCATGATTCCAGTACAACTAACTGTTATAATATAATCCAGACTGTCCGGACTCCAACCGCTTTTGACTAGGGCCTGCTCCAATACCGTCCTTCCCAGTTTCCTAACTTCTCGGATGTAAACATTATTTTTCTCTTCAAAAGAGGTTACTCCAAAAACCTCTTCTGGACTCATAATGCTGTATCGTTTATCTACTGCCGCCCCTTCAAAAATTTTAAGTACTTTTCGCTGAAACCGCGTATCCTGACCCTTCATCCATTCTTCCACAAAAGGCAAAATATCCTTGGTGTTTCTGCTGTATTCCGGTAATGCTTTGGTAACCGTAACTATCTTGGTTTCACTCATATGGTGTATTTTATTCCTTAACACGTATAATCCATAAATATCGAAACGCCCATCTCCAACTTATATGGTGTTCTAAATTGGGTAGATTAATGGAAAAAGCTACTAAATCCATTTTCGTAAATGCGCTTTTTATGGAAACTAAGCCATCATGCTTAGCAATCTTTGTTTTCATAAAAATAAGGCTAAAGAGTTTATAAAGATAATAGGACACTTTACTTCTGTGTAAATCATTTATAACGACCCCCAATCTGCTCAGTTTTACAAATTGATTAAGAAAAATAGGAATTTTCTCGGAATCAAAATGATGCATGGTCAAGGTGCAAAGAAGAATATCACATTGTAGTTTGTTGGGTTCCAACGCAAGGATATCCTGTTCCAAGAATCTTATATTGGGGTATTCCTTGGAATTCTCTTTAGCGAGTTGAATGGACCTTGAATTTAAATCGATCCCAATCAGATTTAAATCAAAGGACCTACCCTTAAAATAAGAAGCAACTTCTCTCAACATGGCCCCATCCCCACAACCCATATCTAAAATGGTATAGGAATTCTGATGGTTATCTTCGATGATACTATTTATAGCTCTCAGAGAAAGGTAGAAACCTTTTAAAACCTTATTGACCATATTTATGTCCGCATAAACCTCCTGCAAAAGCAAGGAATCCAAATTGGGATCATCCATTAGCTCCCTCTCACAACTACGGCTCGAAAAATTCATTCGCATTCAATTAATTGTCCATGGGTATTCTTAATTAGCATATTCACCATATATGGAGACTTTGCCATTATACCCATAGCCATATATGAGACTTTTTCGTTCAGTAAAGCCCTTTGAAGCTGCCTGCCCAACCATAGCCTCCTGGAAAACATTTGTCTCCACTGCCTTTCATAGTCACTTTCCAATTGATGCCGATTTACAGAACCATTCCTAAAAAAAACATCCAATGATTCCGAGGCCATTTTTGCACTATGAATCGCCATAGCCATACCATTCCCGCACAAGGGATGTATTAAGCCCGCGGTATCTCCACACATAAGGATATGTTCTTCCACAGGTTTTTTTTTGTGAAATGAAATCTGCCCTATGGCCAGTGGTTGATCAAATAGCATCTCGGCATTATCTAGAAAATTATTCAAATAGGGGTTCTTAGCAATAACATTCTGATTAAAACTATCAACATCCTTCTCTTTTTTAAAGCTATCATAGGAAACCAGATAACAGAAATTAACAGCACCGCTCTCTGTCTTGGACAGACCGCCGTAACCGCCTCTGAAATTATGGATCGCCACCAGATTATCAGGAAAGGAATCTAACTTATAATGGGCTTTCACCCCCAACCAGGGGGACTTTTTTTGTATAAATTCGCGCTGTAATTCTTTGTCCAAAATCCCTCTTTTACCATAAGCGCCAATCACAAATTTTCCCGTATATTTTTTCCCCGACGCTGTAAAAACTCCAAAGCTGTCATTTTCAAATTCCACTGAGGTTACATTTTCGGGAATAACAAAAACCCCCAAGGCAATTGCCCTTATATATAAAGCGTTATCAAAAGTATACCTGCTAATACCAAAGCCGCCTAATGGCAATTGAGCCTTCAATGTTTTACCATTTACGGTACTAAACAACATTTTATTGATCTGAACTGTTCGTGGCAACAAAACCCCTAAAAATGCCATATATGGCAATACTTCGTTGGAAACATACTCTCCACAAACCTTATGATGGGGATATTGCCTAGCTTCAAAAACCGCCACATTGTAGTTTTTTAGTTTCAAATGAATGGCAGCCGTTAATCCGGCCAGACCTCCTCCAACAATTATAACATCAAAAGAATCCATTAAGAAAAGGTACAGAAAATAAACAAAAAACCCGACGAATATCGCCGGGTTTTATATAAGTGTAAGCCGTTTTTATTTTTTGGCTTTCATAAGCGCTTCTTGTTGCAAAGCCTCATTGGCTACAATCACCAATTCTACCCTACGGTTTTTAGCTTTTCCGGCAGTGGTGCTGTTATCAGCTTTAGGCTGGGATTCACCATACCAAGCAGTAGTTAATCTATTTTTGGAGATTCCGTTGCTAGTTAGGTAATTGGTCACAGACTGTGCCCGTTGCTTGGATAGATTTAAATTGTAATCATCTGGTCCCGCACTATCGGTATGACCTTCAACTAAAATATTGGTGTCAGGATATTCTTTCAAAATACCAACCAATCTGTCCAATGTTGAAGCGGAAGTACCTTTAACATCAGATTTGTTGGTATCGAAATACACACCTGCATCCTCATTAAAAGTTACATTTATTCCTTCACCAACCCTAGTAACTTCTGCACCTGGAATTTCTTCCTCTATACGTTCGGCCTGGCGATCCATTCGATCACCTATATAACCACCGGCAACACCACCTACCACAGCTCCAATTATGGCACCCAAAGCAGTATTACCACCCTTTCCTACATTGTTACCCAAAACACCACCAATAACTGCGCCACCGGCAGCACCCGTTGCTGCACCTCTTTGCTTATGGTTGGTGTTCTTAACTGCCTGACAGCTACTGAATGTAGCTAAAATCATTATAATGCTTAAACTACTTACTATTATTTTTTTCATCTGAATTTATTATTTAATGTTAGTCCCTATTATTAGGGTCTCATACCTCCATCTATACAGAAACTATGCCAATCGCCACTTGTCCCGATATCCGTGTGAAGGTGTCTTCAATATTGTTGTTTATAAATTTTGGTCGTTTTTTGAAAAGTCGTATACCACAGTCAACGGTTGTCCCTCAACAGTAACTTTTGAGGTCAACCTCATTTGTTGTTCGCTTAGCAGTTCAATGTCCAACCTATATCCTAGACCCCCGGATATATCCTTGTATTTATCATCAATGAATTTAAATTGCAATTGACTCGTCATGCCTTCCCTGTCAACAACAGACCAACGGATAAAGCGCTCTGCCCCATCACAATTACTACCGTTTCCCAACATGTAGCTACCAGTACTGTTATTATTTCTAAAAAACCAGGTACTGCCCTCAAAACAAGAGGCATCGGCGTCATTAAATAATACGGATTTAAATTTCCCCTGACTTCCTTGATAGGAAACATTGTTTAAAACCCAATTACCACTTAAAACATTCCTATCCTGTCTGGCCGCCTTGGAAACGGAACAGGAGGTAACAAGACCAGCTGTAAACACTAGCAATAATATAACCTTTTTTAAATGCATAATTTTCATATTTATTATTTGAACATATATACGTTGAAACTGGAATAAAAGTATGTGTCAAGTTCTAATAATGTGAACATAAAAACTAAAACCTTAAAGCACAGTACTCTTTCCTAAAATATTATTTTCAAAACTATTGTAAATGGGAACAATGGGTTTGCTCCAAAAGAAATTTTATTGACTTTACCGAAGCGCGTTTAGTCAAAAAAGTAGAAGATTCCATCTGCTTGGCCTATGAAGTAGGAAAACGGTATTCTTTCTAAAAAAAACAAGGGAAAGCATTGCTTTCCCTTGTGCATTAACAGTCAAAACTCTAATATTAAAACCAACAAACAGACTGTTAACAACCAACATTATAATTCCACCAATATCATCGTATATAATTCTTCTTTTAATTTGTGAAAAGACTCCAAAATAGACGCATATAAATTGCGGTACTCCTCATGCTTGTTTATATAGTATATATCACACTCCATATCTTCACATTCATGTAAATTCACCATGGAATTCTTATATTTATAAAAAACGCCCAAATGCAATTTGTTTTCCAGGGCCAATTCATTTAGTTTATTAACCATGTCCTCGCCATTGGACAACTTCTTCGCTATATTTATTAATATCACAAGTTCCTCTCCATTGCCAACTAGATGAACAATCCAGTTGTTTAACTCCAGTGCATCTTTTTTGGCAATTAACCTATCATCCGAATCATGTTCATAAAATACCTCCATAATTACAACAAGATATCAGAGTTAATCGTGCTATGTTGTTGCTTTACATCGGCAACCTTAAGGGTTTGTTCCCCATTTCTAAACTCCCAGATAATATCGTCCCCCTTGGCATAACCAATAACTGCAGCACCCATAGGGGTTAAAATGGATATTTTACTATTTTTAAAATCTCCTTGTGATGGAATTACCAACTGAAATTGTTTGGACCATCCGTTGACGGCCTGGATAGTTACCATTGAATTAAACCTAATAACATCTTTTGGCATTTCCTCCTCATTATAAACTACTGCGGACGTTAACTCCTCGGTTAGCTTATTAATGGAATTCTTATAGGTGTTATCGGTATAAAACCCAGATACATTTACCAAACGCTTTAAAAGGACAAATTCCTTCTCTTCCAGCACTAAATTTCCGTACTTCATAATATTGTGATTTTATAATAATTTATGGAAATATTCCTCTTTGAACATAGGCCTTTTCTATTCTTTCTATAGCGATGATATAGGCTGCTGTCCTCATATCCCCGTCTCTTTTTTCGGCCATCTCATATACCTTTTCAAAGACTTCCTTCATTTTCTTTTCCAACTTGAACAACACTTCCTCCAATTGCCATAGCTCCCCATTTCTATTCTGTAGCCATTCGAAATAACTACCTATGACACCGCCCGAGTTACAGAGAATATCCGGTATTATTCCAACGCCGTTTTTAAGCAAAATTTCCTCGCCTTCCACATCCGTAGGACCATTGGCACCCTCGGCAATTAAAAAAGCCTTGATCTTTCCTGCATTTTCGGCTGTGATTTGATTGCCCAAGGCCGCTGGTATACAGATATCGCAATCCAATTCAAAAAATTGATCTTTATCAATGGCTTCCGCTGAGCTATAGCCCATTATGCTGCCTTTGTTAGTTTGCATATACTGGAACAATGTGGAAACTGCAATGCCCTCACCATTTGTAATGCTGCCATAGGCATCCTGTACACCCACTAATTTAGCTCCCTCGTTCTCCAGGAAATGGGCCGTCCAATAACCAACATTACCAAAACCTTGTACTATGAACCTCTTGTTCTTTAGGTCAATTTTTTTCTTTTCGGCCCATAATTTTATATTCAGAAAAACTCCATAGCCTGTAGCCCTATCCCTACCTTCCGATCCTCCGGAACCCAAGGGTTTTCCCGTAACCACGTGCTGATTCTTAGACCTTTCGGCCGGAGATTTTGTGGACATATACGTATCCACGATCCAGGCCATAGTCTGTGAATTGGTGTTCACATCCGGTGCCGGAATATCATGCTCTGGACCAATATTATCGCCCAAAGCGTATGTAAATCTTCTTGTAATCCTTTCCAATTCCGCATTGGAATATTTGGAAGGATCAATCTGTATTCCTCCTTTTGCCCCACCATAGGGCAGCCCTGCCAAGGAGGTTTTCCAGGTCATCCACATAGCTAAAGCCTTGGCCGCATCTATATCTACCGTAGGATGATAGCGAAGTCCACCTTTATATGGCCCCAAGGCGTTATTGTGCTGTACTCGGTAGCCTGTAAAAACCTCAACATCCCCATCATCCATTTTAACAGGGAAATGTATAAGCAGTTCATTATTGGTAATACTTAGTATTTTTCTAATATTACTGTTTAAATTAATAATATCGGCAGCATGGTTGAATTGACGCATCACGTTTTCCAACATGCCTTGTTTCGACTCTATTTTTGACTTTGTAATCATAAAATTCTATTTAGAATAATCTTACTTGACTTTTAAAAACCAATTGACCTCTATTGCCTACCATTCCTGAATCCGCTGATTCATATTCGTTGCATTGCCAAATATGGGTCTTGTTTTTGGTGAGTACACAAGTTTTAAAATACTCACAACTCGGACATAAACTAGTTTCATCTCGCATAGCAGTGTAATTTAGAATTAGGTTGAAGGCAACTAGAATGCCAAAAAATATGGATAGTGAATACAAAACACGTAAGTAACTACAAATCAACAAATTGACCTGCATTTAATGAAAACTACTTAAATATAATTCAGGGATATTTTCCCCAGATGGGTAATATTTCCCCACTAAAAAAAATGGAATTATTGAATTTTTTGACGCAGCGTTTTGCGATCGATCTGTAGAATTTCCGCTGCCTTGGATTTATTATGGCCGGTTGCCTCCAGGACCTTTAGGATGTGCCTTTTTTCAACTTCCCTCAACGGCAGCAAATCATCTTCGGGAAAATCTATTTTATACTTCAAATTATCCGGTAAATTTTCTATTTCTATTCTTCTATCGCACATAATTACCGCTCTTTGAATTACGTTTTCCAACTCCCTAATATTTCCCGGCCACGGGTAACGTTTCAAGAGCGCTAGGGCTTCAGGAGCAATAGTAACCAACCTATCCTTATACTCCACCCCGTATTTGAACAAAAACTTCTCAACCAATAGAGGTATGTCCTCTTTGCGCTCCTTGAGCGATGGAACATTTATTTCCACCACGGTTAATCTGTAATAAAGGTCTTCCCTGAACAATTTCTTCTGTACTTGGGAGTACAAATTACTGTTAGTAGCTGCAATGACTCGGATATCTATTTTTTCTATTTTTTGGGAACCTACTTTTACCACCTCTTTTTCCTGAAGAGCCCTTAACAATTTGGATTGGACAGAAAGTGAGGCATTGCCTATTTCATCCAAAAAAAGCGTGCCCTTGTCGGCGGCTTGGAAAAATCCGTTTCGGTTTTCATCGGCACCGGTAAAAGCTCCTTTGGCGTAACCAAAAAGCTCGGCTTCCAAAAGACTTTCGGGAATAGCACCACAATTCACTGCTACAAAAGGGGATCTGGAAAATTTCCCCGTATAATGCACAGATCTGGCCACCAATTCTTTTCCTGTACCACTTTCCCCTTGAATCAATACCGTAGCCTTATTGTCTTTCACCCTATCTACAATATCGGTCACCTTTTGTATGGCCTGGGACTCCCCTATTAGCTCACCATAATCACCAACATTATTATTTTTAGAGGTTCTATTATTATTATTGGAACGGTCTTTATTGACAGAATTGTGCGAGAACGATTTTATGACTGCTTGCCTTAATTCCTCCTTGGTAAAAGGTTTTACCAAGTAATCCAAAGCCCCCGATTTTATCACACTCAAGGCATCATCAACCGATGGATAACCCGTAACGACCAATTTTGGTAGCTTTGGATAATGTTCGGACACGTATTTAACCAATTGCAATCCATCTACATCGGGCATCTTAAGATCTGTGATCAAAAGGTCTATTTTGGAATCTTTTAGGATAATCAGGGCTTCCTTAACAGAGACCGCTTTGTAAGTATGGTAATTAAAGGATTGTAGGTGTCTATGAATGAGCTCCAGTATATTTACATCATCATCTACGATCAGTACATTTTCTTTATTAAAACCCATATTTTTTAAATTTTTGGAAAAGCAATGGTAAATATAGTCCCTTTAGGTTTGTTGGACCTATAGCTTATAACGCCTTTATGACTTTTAACTATACCGTGTACAACACTTAAACCCAATCCAGAGCCTTCTCCAACAGGCTTGGTACTATAAAAGGGTTCAAAGATCTTATCACTGATTTTTGGGTCAATTCCAGGTCCTTCATCCGATATTCTTATTTCTACCTTATCATCGGTTTCCTTTACATCGATCAGAATTTTTCCCTTGACCGGTGAAAAATATATTGCATTTAGAATCAAATTAAAAATAACCTGGGTCAATTGAATGGTATCTACCCTTAGAAATATAGATGGTGCATTAAAATTGAGTTCATGTACAATTTTCTTTTTGTTAAGACTTGGTTCCATTAAATTAATGGCATTGACAATTATTGGGTTTATATTCACCAAAGTCATTTGTTGGGGCATCTCACAAGCAAAGAACATTAATTTTTTAACCACCTCCCTGGAGAATATGGCACTATTTATAATTTTATCCAGGTCCTTATTAGCTTGAGTGTCCTCGGCTATCCGCGTTTTTAATAATTCTGCAAAACCCAGTATATTCGCCAAAGGGGTATTTAGCTCATGGGCAATACCAGCGGTAATTTCGCCTAAAATCCCTAGGCGGTCCGCTCTTTCCATTTGACGTTTTATAATTATCTCATTGTCCTTTATTTGCTTTCTCTCCAAAAGATTACCTACTTCCAGACATACGTTTTTCAGCAATTTTTTTTCTTCCTGCAAAAAATCGGTTAATTTGTATTCTGGCTTGGGATAAGCCACATGTATTTCCCCAACTTTCTTATTAAATACTTGCACATTGGCTTCCAAGAAAACAGCATCAACGGGGTAATCTGCCGTTGCTATATTATACTGGTCCGTGAAGAGTTTTACTTGTGCTACATCGCTGAAACGCCAAGCCTTCTGCAAACAATATAGAATACCTTTTAGGGCGTCTTCAATTTGGTCATAGTCACAATTAACAATAATGGAAGTTACCTCATATAAACAAGTAAGCTCCTTAATTCGCTCCTTGAGCTTTTCTTCCGCTGAAATCATCTGTATTATAGATATTTTATTTCTAGAAAACCTTTAATAGGCCAACAACTTAAATAGCTCATTTACAAATCGCGCTTTTGGCAAATAATTATTTTCCAAATTTTTGGCAAATGGAATTGGGGTCTCCAAACTGGCTACCCGCATAACTGGAGCATCCAAGAATTTAAAACAGTTTTCCATTACCAAGGCTGAAATATCACTTGCTACTCCCCCAAACAGACTATCTTCCTGTAGGATAATGAGTTTGCCGGTCTTTTGTACGGAGGTATAAATAGCATCCATATCCATGGGCTGTAAGGTTCTTAGATCCAACAGATCGGCCTTAATATCTGGATTCTCATTTAATGCATCCAAGGCCCAATGTACTCCTAGTCCATAACTAACTACGGTAATATCCGAGCCTTCTTTTAAGATGGCAGCTTTACCAAAAGGCAAGGTGTAATAATCCTCTGGCACTTCTTGATAAATACTCCTGTAAAGTCCCTTGTGCTCAAAAAATAATACTGGATTGGGGTCGTTTATGGAAGTGGCCAAAAGACCTTTGGCATCATAGGGAAACGCTGGATATACCACTTTTAAGCCTGGGGTCTTGGTAAACCAGGCCTCGTTGGTCTGGGAGTGAAAAGGCCCAGCACCTACACCGGCACCGCAGGGCATCCTTATGACTACATCGGCATTTTCTCCCCAGCGGTAATGCACCTTTGCCAAATAGTTTACGATTGGATTAAACCCCGTACTCACAAAATCTGCAAATTGCATTTCCATTACCGATTTCACTCCGTTTATAGAGAGCCCCATGGCCGCGGAAACCACAGCTGATTCACATATAGGGGTATTTCTAATCCGCTCTTTCCCGAAGGTTTGCACAAAACCCTCCGTAATTTTAAATACACCTCCATAATCCGCAATATCCTGGCCCATAACAACAAGGTTATCATGCCTATCCATGGATTGTTTCAGTCCTTGGGACACGGCATCTATCAATCTAATGTTACTGGTGGCGGAACTATGGTTATGTTGCTGATAGTCAAATACTTTATAAACATCCCCTAACTCTTTGGTTTGATCTACCTCTATTTCCTGCTCCGAAAAAGCCTTCTTTAAATCATAGTCGATTTCAGCATAAATTTCATTTTTAAGGGTTTCTATCAAATGTGCGGAAAGAATCTTTTCGTCCAACAGAAATTTTTCGAAATTTACGATTGGATCTTTTTCCTCCCAAGCGTCCAATAATTCCTGGGGTACATACTTGGTCCCACTCGCCTCTTCATGGCCTCGCATCCTGAACGTTTTAAATTCCAACAGAACAGGTCTTGGATTTTTGCGCATACTTTTGCAAATCTCATCAACCATAGAAAACACTTCCAGTATATTGTTTCCGTCCACAATATGCGATTCCATTCCGTAGCCTGGACCCTTATCCGCCAAATTTTCACATTTATATTGTTCATTTGTTGGTGTAGACAGACCATACCCGTTATTTTCAATACAAAACAATACAGGCAAATTCCACACAGCAGCAAGGTTTAACGACTCATGGAAATCGCCCTCACTAGTGCCTCCCTCTCCTGTAAAAACTGCAGTAACCCTTTTATTGTTTTTAAGAAGGTCTGCAAGTGCAATCCCGTCCGCTACACCCAACTGGGGGCCCAAGTGGGAAATCATCCCCACAATTCTATACTCCTGGGTCCCAAAATGAAAACTTCTATCCCTGCCATTGGTAAAGCCATTGGCTTTTCCCTGCCATTGGGAAAAAAGTCTGTGCAAGGGAATGTTCCTCGTAGTAAAAACCCCTAAGTTACGGTGCATGGGCAATATATACTCGTCTGGGGTCAAAGCACTTGCCACTCCGACAGATATCGCTTCTTGGCCAATACCACTGAACCATTTCGAAATTTTCCCTTGGCGAAGGAGAATCAACATTTTTTCCTCAATCAAACGGGGTTTTAACATTCGTTGATAAAGTTTTAATTGCATGGCCTTATCAACACTATCGCCTTTATATTGCATGTTATGTTTTTATACTTTTTGTCGATATTAATTTATAAATGTAACAAATCGGAAAAACAAAGTCGAATATTTTTTCAATAAGATTGCCTATATATTTATTAACTTTGAGGTAATAAAAAATAAGGTTGATGAACGCAATACCCAGTGTAAATCTTGAAGATTTCATATCCGGCGATAAAAAAAGAAAAGAAAAATTTATAAAGGAAATAGGCAGTGCCTTTGAGGACATTGGTTTCGTGGCTTTGAGCGGTCATTTTTTGTCCGAAAAATTGGTCGAGGACCTTTATACCGAAATAAAGAATTTTTTTAATCTTCCCCAGGAAGTCAAAGACAAATATGAAATTCCTGGCATTGGAGGGCAAAGGGGGTACACATCCTTTGGAAAAGAACACGCAAAAGGAAGAAAGGAAGGCGATTTAAAGGAATTTTGGCATTTTGGACAATATGTAGAGAATAACCCAAAACTGGAAAAAGCATATCCCCCTAATGTAAAGGTCGAGGAGTTGGATCATTTTGATGAGACGGGCAAAAAAACCTATAAAATGTTGGAAAAAACGGCAAAATATGTTTTGCGTGCGCTTGCCCTGCATTTGGAACTCGACGAAACCTATTTTGATGAGTACATTAAAAATGGCAACTCCATCTTAAGGCCTATTCACTATCCCCCTATTAAGGAAGAACCAAAAAATGCGGTAAGAGCTGCGGCCCATGGTGATATTAACTTAATTACCCTTTTAATGGGAGCCCATGGAAAGGGCCTTCAAGTTAAAAATCATGAAGGAGAATGGGTAGATGCCATAGCCAAACCCGATCAACTGATGATCAATGTAGGTGATATGCTATCCCGTTTAACCAATAATAAATTAAAATCCACCATACACCAGGTGGTTAATCCTCCCAAGGAGTTATGGGGCACCTCCAGATATTCCGTGCCCTTTTTTATGCACCCCATTAGCGAAATGCCATTAAATTGTTTGGGAAATTGTGTGGATGACGAACATCCAAAACAATTTGAGGATATTACCGCTGGGGACTTTTTGCATGAAAGACTGATAGACCTGGGCTTAATAACGAAGTAGATTAAAATTAATCCATGCTTTATTTATGCCATAGGTAGTGATTAATCTTTAGTATTAACATTTCAACATGGACACTATGAAAAAATTAATTTTATCAATTGTTGTATTGACAGTTTTAGCATTTGGGGTAGTTAAATCTACCCTTACAGATGCGGAGAGGGAATTTGCCGTTAAAGAAATGACAAAATCCCATGATCATTTTTTAAATACCTTGGAGGGGTTGAGTGAGGCACAGCTCAACTACAAAATAACCGATGACTCATGGTCCATTGCGGAATGTGCAGAACATATCGCAATCTCCGAAAATATGATCTTTGGTATGCTCCAAGCCACTTTGGCCAATGAAGCGGATCCATCCAAACGCTCTGAAGTAAAAGTCTCCGATGAACAATTAATTGCCATGATTGAAGATCGTAGTAATAAAGTAAAAACAGGAGAGGCTTTTGAACCATCAGGGAAATACGGTAGTTTTGAAGAAACAGTCGCAGAATTCAAATTCAAAAGAAAGGAGCATATAGATTATGTAAAAAGCACCCAGGATGATCTGCGAAATCGCTATCAACAGCTTCCGTTTGGAACCGTTGATGCCTATCAAATTCTTCTTTTTATGTCTGGCCACACGGAAAGACATATAAAACAAATGGAAGAAGTAATGGATGACGAGGATTTTCCAATGGAATAAATTGGGAAATTATAGACTTACAACCCATTCCAACAAATTGAAGTTTTGCGAAGAATGGGTTTTTATTTTTGCCTTGAAATACTATTTTAGCATAATTTTTAGAACTTACAATGGACTTAAAAGATCAATTAAAGAATCTATTTCCGGATCACACGCCATCGGAAGACGACCAAAAAAAGAGTATTGAAAATGATATTTGGTTACAGGAGGCCCCCATCATTTGCAAGTATGAAAAAAGGAAGGGAAAGCCCATTACCATTTTAGAGGGGTACACCGGAGCTGATGAGGATTTTAAAAAATTAGCCAAAGAGCTGAAAACCAAGCTTAGTGTAGGCGGGAGCTTTAAAGACGATTCTATTATAATACAAGGGGATTATAGAGATAAAATAATGAAAATATTACAGGAAAAAGGATTTAAGGTAAAACGCGTTGGAGGTTAGATTTTTGTTAATTATTTTTTGATTTTAAGATAAAACACTACATTTATTAGCCACAACCTAAACCACCACTACAATGAGTTCCCAATTACACATTACGAACGGCGACATGTTCACCGGAAAATTAAGAACCCTGAAATTGGACGGGGAAATTATTACATGGCGCGAAATGCTGTGCGAAGGTAAGACGGAAACTAATGTGGGGAGCGAATCATTCTGGAAAACGAGGTTTGAGTTTTTAAACAAAAACTATAAAGTATCCAAGTCTTGGTTCATTGATAAGACTTTAAAAGAATACCGTACCTTATGTAATCACAAGAAGGAAGACAGTATAGTCCTATGGTTCGATTACGATTTATTTGATCAAATAAATATGTTGGCCGTAATAAGTTGGCTAAAGACACATAGACCTTATGCCGAAATTTCCTTGGTATCCGGTAATGAGGACGAAAATTTGGATAATTTGTTCGGACTTGGGGAATTGGCGGATGAACAACTTCACAAGTTTTACACCAATCGTACTCTTTTAACGCAAGACGATATAGAATATGCCGATTATGTTTGGCAATTGTATTGTAGTGATAACCCTATTAGATTGGAAAATCTAAAAGACTTTGACAGTTTTCAATTTTCCCACCTTTCCGGGGCTATAGAAGCCCATTTATTTAGATTTCCAACTATTAGAAATGGCCTCAATGAAGTAGAAAATAATATTTTGCGATTGGCCCGTAGCGCCAAGCCTAAAACCAAACTGGAATTATTGAATACGGTTTTAAAAAATCAAGGCCGTTACGGTTTTGGCGACACCCAATACGAGCGTGTTATAACCAAATTAAGGCCACTCTTCACTAATTTCAGCCCCGTAAAACTTTCTAAAAAAGGTATGGAAATTTTGGATGGTAAAACCAGCTATTATTCCTGTATCCAAGAAAATGATGCCTATTTGGGCGGTGCATTAAAATATAATTTTCTATATAACTCTGAAACGGACCGCATTCTAAAATTATAAAATGAAATTTGGTTCTTCAGAGCTAATCCTTAACGCAGACAAAAGCGTATACCACCTTAATATATTACCCCAGGACCTAGCAGATACCGTAATCACTGTTGGCGACCCCGATAGGGTAAAGCTCGTTTCCCAATATTTTGATAAGATCGACTTAAAAAAAGGAAAGCGCGAATTCCTTACCCATACCGGATGGATAAACAATAAACGTATTACCGTAATTTCAACTGGAGTTGGCACTGACAATATAGATATTGTGCTAAATGAGCTGGATGCCTTGGCAAACATAGATTTTGAAACGAGGACTATAAAAAAGGTCAAGAGGCAATTGGATATTATCCGAATCGGCACTTCTGGGGCCATACAACCAGATATTCCCGTAGATTCCTTTCTGATGAGCGAATACGCTATTGGCCTGGACGGTCTACTGCATTTTTACGACAGCTTACATATTCAACACCCACAGATACAGCAAGCATTTTTAAAGCATACCAATTGGCTTAAGGATAAATCCACACCTTATGTGGTTACCTATGGCAAATCACTGGCTCAAAGATTTATGTCGGACAAAATCCAACTGGGATTTACTGCTACAAATGTTGGCTTCTATGGCCCCCAAGGACGTATTTTACGCCTAAAATTGGAAGATGAAAATATGAACGCCAAATTGGCCAGCTTTAATTATGATGACAAGCGCATCACCAATTTGGAAATGGAAACCTCAGGAATTTATGGTTTGGCAAAACTATTGGGGCATCGGGCTGTATCCCTGAACTGTATTGTTGCAAACAGGCCCAATGGTAAGTTTTCTACTAGACCGGATTTGGCAATGGACGAATTAATTAAGTTTACCATGACCAAAATAGCAGAAGAATTTATCGATTAATATTTATTAAATTATTGATTAAAAAAGTTTTACCATGTACAATCTACGATAAAAGTTAAACTGTTAATTGGTGAATAACACCTGGAGATAAGTTGACAAACTATATAAAAAAAGTTGATTTGAAAAATGTAAATATTATTGGTGTTCCCGAACACTTTAATTTTCCTTGGCAGCTGGCAATCGAAGAAGGAGCTTTCGAAGCTAGGGGCATAAACTTGCAATGGAAAGATATTCCAGAAGGCACCGGTAAAATGGCACAATTGTTAATGGACAATGAAACCGATCTGGCCATTATCCTGACCGAAGGGATTGTAAAAAGTATTACTGAGGGCAATCCTTCGAAAATAGTACAGGAATATATAGCTACTCCCCTTTTATGGGGAATCCACGTGGCTGAAAAAAGTGGCTACAGCACACTAAAAGATTTAAAAAATAAGACCGCAGCCATAAGTAGATATGGCAGTGGCAGTCATTTAATGGCTTACGTAAATGCCCAAAAGCAGGGATGGGCTACTAAAGATCTGAAATTTGAGGTAATTAATAATCTGGATGGTGCGGTGGCTTCTTTAACAGAAGGTAAGTCGGATTATTTTATGTGGGAAAGATTCACCACAAAACCGTTGGTGGACCAAGGCATATTTAGAAGAATTACAGACTGTCCTACCCCATGGCCTTGTTTTGTAATTGCCGCAACGGACCAGTTTTTGGCAGAAAACCCTGGTACCTTGGCTCATATTCTGGAGATAATTAATGTATACACTTCCGATTTTAAACGAATACCCAGTATAGATCGTACTTTGGCCAATACCTATAACCAGCAGTTGGAGGATATTCAACATTGGTTATCGTTAACGGAATGGGGACAAAAGAATATTGGTAAGCACAATTTGGAATTGGTACAAAACACCTTAAAGGACTTAAAACTTATTGAAAGGATAGTTCCTAGTTCAGAGATAATTTATTAGAAAAATTTAAGTGCACCCAGTAATATATTGATTTACATCCCAGCTAACCTCTAGTCGTAAAAATAGGACTGAATTATGCTTCTAAAGTTAATATCGGATAAAGGTTTGTGTAGGCACTCTTTGACTTGGGGATTGGACAAGGCCTTATAAGTTACTTCTTCACATCCATTTGCAGTTAATACGGCTATAACTATCTTTTCTTTTTCTTCTTGTCTAAAAAGGATATTAAAAGCCTCCAAAAATTGCCATCCATCCATTACTGGCATTTCAATATCCAGTATCAACAGAAAACTTCCCGGATCTATATCATTAATATTTTTCTCTATGAAATCTAAAGCTCTATGTCCGTCCGTAACAGTATCTATTTCTAGATCTGGAATTAGTTTTTTTAAAAAAAGTTTATTTAGCATATTGGTCGTTCCGTCGTCATCAACCAATAACACCCATTTTAATCTAGTAGAATTCATTAACTTATTAATCTTTAAAATCAAATGTGCTTTTTTAAATTATGTTAAATAGATCTAACAAAAAATACAAATATAGATTTAGTTAATAGTACATTAACACTTTTGGATAAAAAAATCATATAAATATTCTTTCGTTACCTCGTAATTAGAAAAGACGTTTTGAAGCACCTTGGCTCCCTTTCAACCGATTGGATTATTTCAAAACCAATTTTACAAAACGCGCATTACCAGTTAATTGGTTGTTTTTCATTTTCCATTAATATTCTATTCGTTTTACTAAAATGCTTGTTGCCAAACCAATATCCCCTATTGGCACTTAAAGGGGACGGATGTCCGGAAGTTAAAATATAATGCTTTTTGGCATCGATCAACTTTGCCTTCTTCTTAGCAAAACCGCCCCATAACAAAAATATTAAGCCCTCTTTTTCTTCCGATAATTTTTGAATAACGGTATCCGTAAAGGTTTCCCATCCTTTGTTCTGGTGACTACCAGCTTCATGCGCCCTCACCGTCAGAGTAGCATTCAGCAACAAAACCCCTTGGTCTGCCCAACGTTCCAGATTTCCACTCTTAGGATATGGGGTTCCCACATCCATTTCTATTTCCTTAAAAATATTAATCAGGGAAGGCGGATGTGTTACACCCTCATTTACGGAAAAACAAAGTCCATTTGCCTGTCCGGGGCCGTGATAGGGATCCTGTCCTATTATTACCACCTTGGCATCCATCAAATGACAATGGTCAAATGCGGCAAAAATATCGCTCTCCTTTGGAAAACAGGTCCGATCAATATACTCTTGTTCAATAAAACTGGTCAGGGATTTAAAATAAGGCATATTAAATTCCTTGGACATAAGACTGTACCAACTATCATGTAATTTAAATGTCACTTATTATGTTATTTTAAGGATTAACACTTATTACATTCTCGAATTAATTAGCACCTATATAGTCCCTTATCACAAGGAATAACATCAAAAATAGGTAAAAATGAAGACATTTATTTATAAATAGCAGTAAATTAGAAAATTAGCATAGTCGCTGATCTTGATTATCTTAGGTATCAAAATGAAAGAATTAATGAAACTGTAAATAAACCTTTTACAATTTTTATAGTCAAATAATGGAACTTAAGTCCAAAATGTTGATTGCAGAAGAAACTCTTGTAATACAATTAAAGCATAAAGACCATCAGGCGAAGGCTTTTGAGGTGTTGGTGAACACCTACAAGGAACGTCTGTATTGGCATATTAGAAGAATTGTTTTAAACCATGAGGATACGGATGATGTACTGCAAAATACTTTTATAAAGGTGTTCCGCAATATAGATGGCTTTAAAGGTGACAGCAAATTATATTCTTGGATGTATAGGATAGCAACTAATGAAGCCCTGACATTTTTAAAATCCAAATCGCAAAAACTTAAGGTGAGTAATGAGAAGTTAGTAAATAAGGCGGTTGAAGATTTACGGGCGGACGTTTATTTTGAAGGCGATGAGTTTCACCATAAATTACAAATGGCGATCGCAACCCTTCCTGAAAAACAAAAATTAGTCTTTAATATGAAATATTTTCAGGAATTGAAGTACGAGGAGATTTCAGAGATATTGGAGACCAGCGTAGGTGGGTTAAAAGCCTCCTATCATTTGGCTTCAAAAAAGATTGAAGCTTTTTTAAAAGAAAACTAAACCTTTTATATTGTTCAAGGTCAAACTATTGAAATGAATAAAATAGATAAAAATAACAGCTTTAAAGTACCGGATGGTTATTTCGATACCCTATCTGCCAATATTATGGACAAGATTTCCAAGGAGGAAACCACTATGTCTCCAAAGGAAGGTTTTAAAGTACCTGAAGGTTATTTTGATAATCTAAACACCCAAATTTTACAAAAACTGGAAAACTCACCGGTGGAGACAAAAGTAATCCCCCTCAAGTCCTATAAAAAACACTTTTATGCAGTTGCCTCCGTTGCGGCAGTATTACTGCTTTTCGTTGTAATTCAATTCAATAGTAATACAACACTGTCATATTCGGATTTGGCCAATTCCGATATTGAGCAATATTTCGAATTTAATGACCTGGAGCTTTCCTCCTACGATTTGGCGGAAATACTTCCTATAAATGACATGGACCTCAACGATATCCTGGAAAACAGACTGGATAATGATAATATCATAGATTACCTAGACACCCATATTGAAGATTTTGAAGATTTAAATTTGCACAATGATGATTAAAAAAATAAAAATACTTGCCCCTCTCCTATTCCTTGCGGCTACCTTATCTCTAAGCTCCCAAGAAAAACAGGATTGGGAAAAAATAAAATCCCTGAAAGTAGCTTTCATTACAGAAAGACTGGAGCTTACTCCTAAAGAAGCCCAAAGTTTTTGGCCCATATATAATGAACATCAATCTAAAAAGGAGGGGTTTTTCAGAGAAGAGCGCTTTGAAATAGGTACCGAAATAAAAAATTTGGATGCCCTTTCGGACGCCAAGGCCAGCGAACTTCTTAGCCGTATGCTGAAGTTGGAGGAAGAAAAACACAAGGCGGAAAAATCCTATATCGAAAAAATATCCAAGACCATTTCGGCAAAAAAGACCATTTTATTGATGCGTACAGAAGAGGATTTCAAACGTCAATTAATAAAACAATATAGACAGAGAAGAGGTAGTAAATAGAAACTGCTTTTTCTAAGGTTTTAGTATATAGAAAATTAACAACAGCCCTTCTGTAGTCTAATGAAAAATTAGTTTTGCAATTCTATTTTTCCCTGCTGCATATGCAATAGAATCGTTTAGGAATCTCAAGGTATAAAAAGACTCATCCGAAAGTTGTTTCCAGGTCTCTCCGGCATCATGGGAATGAGCAATACCATTAAATCCTATGGCTATAAGGGATTTACCCTCTGAATTTGGTACAAATTGAACACAGCTTCTAAAGTCAGGTAATTTTCCATTGGCAATCAGCTTCCAGGTTTTACCGCCATCCGTGGTAATTGCCTTATTGGCATCATCTATTTCGGGCTTGGTATAGTCTCCACCAAATACAACACCTAAATTTTCGTCATAAAAATCAATGGAGTAAATACCTTGTGTGGGTTCTGAACTTTCTATTGGGGTTTTTATCACGGTCCAAGTAAACCCCTTGTCCTCAGAGTAATACACATTTCCGTTGGTAGTAACTATCCATGCCTTATTGCCAAGCACCTTAATATTGGTGTTACTAGCGGCAAAAGCTCCTTCTCCCGATTCCGATTTGGGCAAGGAAGAACAAGGTAGTTTATTCCATGTATTACCGCCATCCCTGCTAATGATTACTGAAAGACACCCATTCATACTATCTCCTATGGCAATCCCCTCCTGATTGTTCCAAAAGGCCATAGCATCATAGAATACATTGTCGTCCTCTTCTTTATAAACCAGTTCCATATCTCCGCTATCGCCAGTCTTATACAATAAGGCCGGATTTCCCACCGAAAGCATAAAAAAATCTGCTGCATTTTGTGCTACAGCCCGAAATTCAGGTAGAATGCTATCATATTTTTGGGTATTGACCCGTACTTTATTGGTCTTAAGGTCTACCAATCCAAAAGCGCCCTTATTGGCCGCGAACGCCATATTGCCACCATCCATAATTTGAATAGCCCTAAAACTCAATGAATCCGTATAAATGGTCTCCACTTCCACAGTAGTGAACTTGCTCGTTTCTTCCTTTTCGGAACATGAGCTTAAAATAAAGAGTATAAGAATCACCAAATAATTTCGCATGGTTATAATTTTCATCAAAAATAATAGGAATAGGTTCTAATACAATACCTTTGCAATCTTAATTTTTTAAAATGCGATTACATAGAAATCTAGTGTTTGCGGTTGTTGATGCGTTAAATTTTATATTTAATGAAGGTGAATACGCAGATAAGGTAGTAGAAAAAGTATTAAAATACGACAAGCGATGGGGTGCCCGGGATAGAGGATTTATTGCAGAAACCACTTATGAAATGGTACGCTGGAAGCGATTATATGCTGAGATAGCTGAAGTAAAAGCACCGTATAGCAGGCCCAACCTATTCAGAATGTTTGCCGTTTGGGCCGTTCTTAAGGGAATTAAACTACCTGATTGGAAACAGTTGGAACCTACCCCGGAAAGAAGGATAAAAGGAAAATTTGATGAACTATCCAAAATACGAAAATACAAGGAATCTGTTCCCGATTGGATGGACGAGCTTTGTTCCAAATCATTGGGCGAAGCACTATGGACCAAAGAAATTCATGCCCTAAATGAACAGGCAGAAGTGATTCTTAGGACAAATACCTTAAAAACAACCAAGGATAATTTAAGTAGTGCCCTCCATGAAGCCGGAGTGGAAACAGAGTCCATAAAAGGGTATCCTGATGCTTTACGTCTAAAGGAGCGCTCAAATGTATTTATAACCGAGGCCTTTAAGAATGGCTGGTTCGAGGTACAGGATGCCTCTTCCCAATTGGTAGCGCCATATTTGGACGTTAAGCCGGGTCAACGTGTGGTAGACACCTGTGCCGGAGCTGGAGGAAAAACCTTGCATTTAGCAGCACTCATGGAAAATAAAGGCCAGCTGATCGCCTTGGACATCTATGGAAACAAACTAAAAGAACTTAAGCGAAGAGCCAAACGAGATGGTGCCCATAACGTGGAAACAAGAACCATAGAATCCACCAAAGTCATTAAAAAGTTATACGACTCCGCAGATAGGGTACTAATAGATGCCCCATGTACCGGATTAGGGGTCCTAAAAAGAAACCCGGATGCCAAATGGAAACTTCAGCCTGATTTTTTAGATAAAATCATGGTAACCCAACAACAAATCCTCCAGGACTACAGTCGCATTGTGAAACCTGGCGGCAAGTTGGTGTATGCCACCTGTTCCATATTACCACAGGAAAATATACAGCAAGTAAAGAAATTCCTAAGTACTGAAGCTGGTAAAGATTTCAATTTGATCAAGGATGACAATATTTATGCATGCAAAACTGGTTTTGACGGATTTTACATGGCATTGCTGGAGAAAAACCCAGCTTAGTAGTTAAATTTATACGCAAAAAAAAGAGGCTGCCAATTGGAATTGGCAGCCTCTTTTTACATTTTAAAACTTATAATCCTATTCTTACACTAGGCGCACTGACCCCAATTCCAGTTCTAATTGTAGTTCTCCTAGGATAACTATTATAGCGATAAGAATCGTTATGATAATAGTAGAAGCTGGCATGGCTATGATAATGCTGACTATGATGACAATGGGCATCGCAATGATCCCTATGTTCGGCATATGCATCCCTCTTTCCTTTCATATATGCCCTATAAGCCTTTTTGTCCCTTTTTTTCAATCGGCTCTCATATTCCTTTTGTGATTCCCAGAATTCCTCCTCCTCTTGTTCTGCCAATTCCTGTGATTGCTCAAATTTGGCATCTTCCTTGGCCCTTTGTTCGTAATAGGAAAGCTTTTCCTGTTCTGAAGATTCTACTTCCTGTGCTATAGTTCCTGAAGCGGTAAAAAGCATGACTGCCAAACTTAAAAATTGTAATCTTTTCATAACTTGATTGTTTTATTTAAACCGTGATTTTTAACCCTGTTTGTATATAAAACAATCAACCTCTAATTTACCCTACTTCATTTTCCAACAAATTAGTTTTTAAAAGACCTCATTCTTGGATTTTATGGTCAGCACATCCGGATGCATCAAGGATTCCGCCAAGCTGCTCGTTTTTGGCAACTCGTACTTAAAATAGAATTTCATAGTGTGAATCTTGCTCTCATAGAAAGCTTTGGAATGGGTTTGCCCACTTTCCTCTAGATTTCGTTGTGCATGTACCGCAATATCGAGCCATAACCAGCCTAAAACGACGTGACTTAAAAATTCCATAAATAAATTCGCATCGGACAGATACCGTTCGTAGTTGCCTTTTTTGGCAAAAGGCATCAAGAAATCCAAAACCTCTTTTGTCAGTTTGATCTTGCCTCCCAATATTTTTGCCGAGGAACGCAATTCATCAAACTCCAATGCCTCTGTTATGGTATCCAATACTTCCGTCAATAATAATTCCAAAGCCTTTCCATTCTCCATGGGAACTTTTCTTCCCAATAAATCCTGGGATTGTATTCCCGTAGTGCCTTCGTAAATACTAAATATTCGGATATCCCTATAGTATTGCTGTAGAATAAAATCGGAACAAAATCCATATCCGCCCAATACCTGCACCCCATTGCTTACAGCTACAGAACCAGCCTCGGTAGGATAGGTCTTTACAATAGGAATTACCATTTCCAACAATAGACCGTACTTTTCCTTGGCTTCAGGGTCTTTGGTGGATTGAATAATATCATAATATTTGGCTGCCAACAAAACCAAACTCAGTGAACCTTCGGCAATCGCTTTTTGTAACAAAAGCATGCGCCTTACATCTGGATGTTCAATTATTAAGCAAGGTTTTTCATTGGGATCTTTTTTTCCATCGCTGGAAAGTTTTCGCCCTTGGGGCCGTTCATTGGCATACTCCAATGAAGCTTGATAGGCCGCCATACTAATTGCGGCCCCGCCCCGCCCCACACTGATCCTAGCACTGTTCATCATTAAGAACATATATTTTAAACCTTTATTCGCTTCACCTACCAACCAGCCATGGCAATCGCCGTTATCACCGAAGCCCAAATGGGTAGTGGCATATCCCTTCTGTCCCATTTTTTGAAAATCGGCCACTGTCACCACATCGTTCTGTTTTAAACTACCATCACTCTCAACCCTCAGTTTAGGCACAACAAATAAGGAAATACCCTTGGTTCCCGAAGGCGCTCCCTCAATTCTGGCCAGCAACAGATGTACTATGTTTTCTGCATATTGATGATCACCTCCTGAAATAAATATTTTTTGTCCGGATATCTTATAATGTCCTTCATCTGTTGGTGTTGCCTTGGAAGTGATATCCGATAAAGAACTTCCTGCCTGGGGTTCTGTAAGGCACATGGTCCCGCCCCAGGCGCCAGATAGCATTTTAGGAACAAAGGTTTCCTTGAGGGCATCATCGGCAAAATGAACTATTAGCTCTGCCGCTCCTTGGGTTAAACCTGCATATCCCGGTAGGTGATTGTTGGCTGCCTCCTGTATATACGCTGAGGCCGTATGGATGATAAATGGCAACTGTAGGCCCCCTTCACCATAATCAAAAGGACCTGCAATAATTCCCATGTCACCACCTTTTTTCATCATTACATCTACCTGCTTATGTACCATAATGGTACCATCCTTATATACTGCCGGTGTTTCATCCATCTCTTTGAAATAGGGAAATAATTCGCGATCGGAAAACTCCTTGATAGAATTAATAAATAGGTCCAAGGAATCTTTGTCATAATCTTGGTATCGTTCTGAAGTAAGCAGTTCCTCCACTTTATGAACTTGGTATAACAAATATTTTAAAGTTGCGATATCTACATATTCTTTTGCCATGGTAAAAACAATAATAGGTTAGTTAAGATTACAATACGTAAGATACAATTTACTCTCCTAATGAAAAATGAAAGTTTTGGAATCTATTCGGAACAACATAAACACTAGTAAAATACAATTATAGATTCGCCTCCCGAAAAAGCTACATATCTTTATTACCTTTAAATTTTTTATCCAGTTTAGGAATAGCATGAACAACGAGGAGTCGGCCATAAGAACCACATATTTCAGCATAGCTGGAAATATAGTCCTGGCAGTAATCAAAGGCCTTGCAGGATTTTTTGGCAATTCCTATGCGTTGATCGCAGACGCCATTGAATCCACTACTGATATTTTTTCCTCGCTACTGGTCTTGTTTGGACTTAAATATGCAAAAAGACCCGCAGATGAAAACCATCCTTACGGTCATGGTAAAATTGAACCCTTGATTACTTTTTTGGTGGTTGGTTTTTTAATTACCTCGGCTACCATAATAGCCTATGAAAGCATTATGAACATATTAACCCCTCACAAAACACCAAAGTCCTGGACCCTATTGGTCTTGGGGGGAATTATTTTATGGAAGGAGATTTCGTATAGGGTTGTATTGAAAAAAGTATCCAAACCAATAGCTCCTCCCTAAAGGCAGATGCTTGGCATCATAGAAGTGATGCCATTACTTCGGTAATGGCGTTTATTGGGATTTCCATAGCATTGATTTTTGGTAAAGGTTATGAAACTGCCGATGATTGGGCTGCGTTGGCCGCCTCCTTTTTTATTTTCTACAATGGCTATCTTATTTTTAGACCTGCCCTTGGCGAAATAATGGACGAACATTTATATGACGACCTCATTGATGAGATTCGGCAAGTTTCCCTGAAAGTTGACGGCATTTTAGGAACTGAAAAATGTTTTATAAGAAAGGCGGGTACCAAATATCACGTAGACCTACATGCCATGGTAAACGGAAGTATCACAGTAAAGGAAGGTCATGATCTGTCCCATAAACTCAAAGATAGACTTAGAACTGAAATCCCCAACATTGGACACGTTTTGATCCATATAGAGCCCAAATAAAAATTGAGCCGTTCTGCACTACAGAATAGTCCTCGCTTAGAAATTAACAATTGTCCACTAAAACTGTTAACTATTCTACTGAAAAATTACACATTAAAACCGTAAATTTGCAGCTTTATAATCCATACAATTTACATATTAGATGATTCATTTCTTTGGAGACCTTAGCACTAAGATATTTGCGGTACAGACCAAAAGCGACCTATCCCAAGAAGATAGTGTAAAACTTACGTGGTTGTTTGGCAACCAACCTAGGTTAAACGCGGCGTCAATAGACGCCTTTTTTGTTGGTCCCAGGGCAGCCATGATTACACCATGGAGCACAAACGCTACAGAAATAACTCAAAATATGGGTATTTCTGGAATTATAAGAATTGAGGAATTTATGGCTGTAGACAAAGATGATAAAAGCTTTGACCCCATGCTTTCACAAAAATACAATGGCCTGTCTCAGGATATTTTTAAGATTGATGTGTTGCCCGCCCCTATTTTGGAAATTGAGGATATTGCCAAATATAATGAACAGGAAGGGTTGGCCTTAAGTGAAGAAGAAGTATCCTACCTTCAAGAAGTCTCCCAAAAAATTGGCCGAAAACTTACAGATTCGGAAGTATTCGGTTTTAGCCAAGTAAATTCAGAGCACTGTAGACACAAAATTTTCAACGGCACTTTTGTAATAGATGGAATGGAAAAACCATCATCGCTGTTTAAACTTATTAAAAAAACGTCACTAGAACACCCCGGGGGCATTGTCTCGGCCTATAAGGATAATGTAGCCTTTCTTAAAGGGCCAAAAGTGGTTCAGTTTGCACCCAAAAGTGCTGACAAGCCAGATTATTACGAGGAAAAACCTTTTGAATCTGTAATATCCTTAAAAGCGGAAACCCATAATTTCCCAACCACTGTAGAACCTTTTAATGGAGCTGCTACAGGGGCCGGAGGTGAAATTAGGGACCGATTGGCAGGTGGAAAGGGTTCCTTACCCTTGGCGGGAACTGCGGTTTACATGACCGCCTATTCCCGATTGGAAGAAAACAGACCTTGGGAAAAGGGCATGAAGGAAAGGAACTGGTTGTACCAGACCCCAATGGATATTTTAATAAAAGCATCCAACGGAGCTTCTGATTTTGGAAACAAATTTGGGCAACCTTTAATTGCCGGTTCGGTACTTACTTTTGAACATGATGAGGCCGCTGAATCTTCAGCAAATGGACAAGGCAGAAAGTTGGGTTACGATAAAGTGATTATGCAGGCCGGAGGTATTGGTTATGGCAAAGCGGAACAGGCATTAAAGGACATACCAAAAACCGGTGATAAAATTGTAATCCTTGGAGGTGACAACTATCGGATTGGCATGGGAGGTGCCGCAGTATCCAGTGCCGATACGGGCGAATTTGGGGCGACTATAGAACTCAACGCCATTCAGAGGTCCAATCCAGAAATGCAAAAAAGAGCTGCCAATGCCATTCGAGGTATGGTAGAAAGTGATCATAACCCTATTGTTTCAATACACGACCATGGTGCAGGAGGACATTTAAATTGTCTGTCCGAATTGGTGGAAGAAACCGGAGGAAAAATAGATTTGGATAAACTGCCCATAGGAGACCCTACCCTATCGGCCAAAGAAACCATTGGGAACGAATCCCAAGAACGTATGGGACTGGTAATCGGGAAAAAGGATGTGGACATGCTGCACCGAATCGCGGATCGGGAACGTTCACCCATGTATGAGGTTGGTGATGTTACTGGCGACAATCGGTTTACCTTCAAATCTGCCACTACAGGAGAAAGTCCAATGGACTTGGAGCTATCCGATATGTTTGGGAGTTCCCCAAAAACGGTAATGAACGATTCCACATTAACTCGAAAATATAAGGCCCCATCCTATTCTTTGGAACACTTCCACGATTATTTGGACCAAGTCCTGCAATTGGAAGCCGTGGCCTCCAAAGACTGGCTTACCAATAAGGTGGACCGTTGTGTAGGTGGTAAGGTGGCCAAACAGCAATGCGCTGGTCCTTTACAGTTGCCCTTGAACAACTGTGGTGTTATGGCATTGGATTATAAAGGAAAGGAAGGAATAGCCACATCTATAGGCCACTCCCCTATTTCTGGATTAATAGACCCTTCTGCCGGAAGCAAAAATAGTATTGCCGAAGCCTTGACCAATATTGTGTGGGCACCCTTAAAAGACGGTTTGGACTCAGTTTCTCTTTCGGCCAACTGGATGTGGCCCTGTAAAAATCCTGGTGAAGACGCCAGACTTTATGAGGCGGTAGAGGCTATTTCGGATTTCGCCGTTGCATTGGGAATCAATGTTCCTACTGGAAAGGATTCCCTGTCCATGAAACAACGCTATAAAGATGCAGAAGTTATATCTCCAGGTACCGTAATCATTTCGGCCGCAGGAAACTGTACCGATATTGGCAAAGTGGTAGAACCGGTTTTAGAAAAAAATGGAGGCGATATCTATTACATTAATCTTTCAAAAGATACCTATAAACTGGGAGGATCTTCATTTGCCCAAATTTTGAATACCATAGGTGATGAGGCACCAACAATAAACGATGCGGATAATTTTAAGTCCGTATTCAATACACTTCAAGGTTTGATCCTTGACGGTAAGATTCTGGCCGGGCATGATGTAGCTTCGGGCGGCCTGATTACAACCCTTCTGGAACTTTGTTTTGCCGACCTGGATTTAGGTGCCAATTTGGACCTGACTTCAATAGGCGAGGCAGATACCATAAAATTATTGTTTTCTGAAAACGCAGGAATCGTTTTTCAGGTCAAGGATAGTTCAGTAGAAAAGGAATTGGCCGATGCAGGAATTGATTTTCACAAAATTGGATCCGTAAGCCAAGCAGCTACCTTGACCATTAAAAATCAAGGGATGGAAATGGGATTAAACATTAATTCCCTGCGAGATACCTGGTTTAAAACTTCCTACCTTCTAGATAAAAGACAAACTGCCAACAACCTGGCCCAAGAAAGATACAGCAATTATAAAAATCAACCCTTAACTTATACCTTCCCTGCACATTTTGATGGCAAGCTGCCATCTAAGGCAACTTCTCGTCCAAAAGCGGCGATTCTACGAGAAAAAGGTAGTAATTCCGAGCGCGAAATGGCCAATGCCATGTTCCTTGCCGGTTTTGATGTTAAGGATGTACACATGACCGACTTGATTTCCGGAAGGGAGACCTTGGAAGATATACAATTTATAGGGGCTGTTGGAGGTTTCTCAAACTCGGACGTTCTGGGCAGTGCAAAAGGTTGGGCAGGTGCCTTTAAATACAACGAAAAAGCGAATACCGCCCTAAAGAATTTCTTTGCCAGACCTGATACCCTTTCCATTGGTATTTGTAACGGTTGTCAGTTATTCATGGAACTGGAATTGATCAATCCTGAGCATCAGGAACATGGAAAAATGACCTATAATGATTCCCACAAACACGAAAGTGGATTTACTTCAGTAGCTGTTCAAAAAAACAATTCCGTAATGCTTTCAACTTTGGAAGGAGCCAATTTAGGAGTTTGGATATCCCATGGTGAAGGGAAATTTAAATTGCCGCTTTCCAAGGATAATTACAATATTGTGGCAAGCTATGGCTATGAAGGCTATCCTGCCAATCCTAACGGTAGCGATTTTAATACCGCAATGTTATGTGACACCACAGGCAGACATTTGGTAACCATGCCGCATATAGAACGCTCTATTTTCCAGTGGAATTGGGCACATTATCCAGCAGGAAGAAAAGATGAGGTTTCCCCTTGGCTTGAAGCGTTTATAAATGCCAGGAAATGGCTGGAAGTGAATAATGGATAATCATGATTTTTAGAAGAGCTACCAAGGAAGACCTGCCGGCAATAATAAAAATGATTGCCAATGATGCCTTGGGCAGTCTACGTGAGAATTATCAAGACCCCCTTCCAAAGGAATACTATAGCGCGTTTGATCGTATCGATGGGGATAAAAATCAGCAGCTTATGGTTATCGTGAATTCCGAAGGCCAAGTTATTGCTACCTTTCAATTGAGTTTCCTGCAGTACCTTACCTATGTTGGAGGTATACGTTGCCTTGTAGAAAATGTCCATGTTCGGGAAGATCAAACTGGTATGGGAATTGGCAAACAAATGTTCCAATGGATTATTCAAAGAGCCAAGGAAAAAGGAGTTCATTTGGTGCAATTAACCTCTAACAAGCAGCGGCCGAACACCATCAGATTTTATGAAAAATTGGGGTTCAAAGCTACCCACGAAGGATTAAAACTACACCTGTAATTCCACAAATAAAAAATCCCTTGGAAAGAAGTTGGATAAAGTTGCACTTTGAGCAATTTTGACCTCAACCCCCTTCCAAGGGATTTACTATTAAAAAACAATGGTGTCACCGCCTAGCGATGTTCCTACATCTCTTTATTTTTTGGAATAATCAGCATGAATGGCCTTGTCAAAGGCTTCCCAATGTTCGGGCTTCATTCTTTCCGGTGTAAAAAGGCAAATCCCTGCGGCACCGTTCTCCATTGATGTTCTAATTGCTGTCTCAATTTCAGACGGTAACAACCCGTGATTTTCAGGGTCATTTTCCTTTGTTTTATTTTCAGGGTTAGGACAAATAAAAAGTCCACTGTAAATAGGTTTTTCTCCCTTAACGGATGCTACCTCTTCCTTGGTTATCTCCCCTACCCATTCAGGACTCTCTAAATAGAAATCGTTATAATTCATGGGATAGAAGGCGTCCAAATTCCATTTGTTCCATTCCTGTCTCACCATTTTCATAGCATTGCTTGGACCTGGAAAAACCGCAGCATTTATCTCTTTACCTTTTTCATGGACCACCTTGGCCAAACGATTTACGATATTAGTTATTAAATCATATCTAAATTGCTTCCATTCCTGAACCTGGGAAGGGTCTTCAACCTCCTTTATATCTATTCCGGATTTCTCCTTAAAATCCCCTACACATTTATCACAGTAGCAGTAATCGGCTATAGGATATTCCTCGTTCATCACCAGTCCATATTTATCCCAAAGACCTTCCGCTAAAATTACATCCGGAAAACGGATATAATCCAAATGTATTCCGTCAACTTCTTCCACGGCAGCAATATTTCCATATAATTCCGACAAAAAGTTAAATGAACCCTCCTTATTAGGACACAAAAATTTATAATATGAAACGTAGGCAGGTTTATCAAAAGCCGAATCTCCATTTCTGTTTATGGCATAAAGATCTTTGGGCAATTTTGGATTATCCCCTTGCACCATGGTCGGTACCCAAGTGTGGAATTCCATTCCAGCATCTTTTACCAATTTACCTACCCGCTTATACGTTTCCGGATTATGTCCGCCATTGTACATAAGTCCATCAATACCTTTCTCTTTATAGTTCTTAAAGGTTGCCATAAGTTCTTGATCAGTGGCCTCTCCAGGTCCACCCGTCCATGCATATACAGGAATCTTGGTTTTTTCGGCACAGGAAATCATAGTAAAAATAACCACTGCCGTTACAAAAAGCTTTTTCATTGATTTAGTTTATTTGTTATTAAAAATTTAATGTAATGCACATTTAAGCACTTTGGTTACCCTAAAAAATGCCGAAACGCTGATCTTCTAATATTGTATTAAGGACTGAACTTAATCATTTTGTAATTTCCAACCTATAAATCTTAGCTAAGTAACCTCGGAAATAATACAAACAACATTATTCTACCCCAAAAATAATTCGGCCCACATATACTTGAATAAATGTCCATTATCAACATAAATCCCCGATGGGCATAAAATTGATTAAAAATTATAAATATTTCTATCTTAAAACATTTCGATTGCAAGGATGCTACCTATATAAACATTGCCACAAGCTTACCTATTTAAGCGCATAAAATGCGGACTCAATAATTATTTTACATTTTTTATACGAATGTCATTTTAAAATACCGTTCCCTTTTCTTAATTTGCGAATACGAACAGCAAATAAAATATGCAAGAAATCACCCGCCTTTTTGATTTTCCTTATTACCAATTAAAGAAATTCAATTTAAAAAAATCACTGGTCACTAAGTATAATGGAGAATGGGTAGCAACATCCACCCAGGAATATATAGACAAGGCAAATGCCATAAGCAGGGCTTTGTTGCGACTTGGTGTAAAACCCAACGATAAAATTGCCCTAATTTCCATGGCCAATAGAACCGAATGGAATATTATGGACATAGGAATTCTGCAATTAGGGGCACAAAACGTTCCTATATACCCTACCATATCGGAAGATGATTATGAATATGTCCTAAATCATTCAGAGGCCAAATACGTCTTTGTTTCCTGTGAGGAGGTTTTTAACAAGGTTAATGCGGTTAAGGCAAATACTCCACATTTAAAAGATGTATACTCTTTTGATGTTCTGGGTAATTGTAAAAATTGGAGTGAAATTCTTGAGTTGGGCGCGGACACCTCCAATCAAAAGGAAGTTGTAAAGCTAAAGGACATGGTTAAGCCGCATGACTTGGCCACTTTGATTTATACTTCGGGAACTACCGGTAGACCAAAAGGGGTTATGTTAACACATGATAACGTGGTTAGTAATTCCATTGCAAGTTCCAAACGTTTACCCATAGATTATGGCAATACTACTTGCTTAAGCTTTTTACCCGTATGTCATATTTACGAAAGAATGATGATGTATTTGTATCAATACGCTGGCGTCACCATCTATTTTGCCGAGTCCATGGATAAGATAAGTGATAACCTAAAGGAGTGTTCTCCCCATGTTATGACCGCTGTTCCCAGATTATTGGAAAAAGTTTACGACAAAATCATCGCCAAGGGAACAGAACTTACCGGCATAAAAAAGAAATTATTTTTCTGGGCCGTTGAGGTTGGTCTACAATACGAACCTTATGGACAAAATGGTTGGTGGTACGAAAAGAAATTAGCCCTAGCCAGAAAATTAATATTCAGTAAGTGGAAAGCAGGTCTGGGAGGAAATCTTTCATTAATAGCATCGGGTAGCGCCGCGTTGCAGCCTCGTTTGGCACGAATTTTCAATGCTGCTGAATTTGGAGTCATGGAGGGTTATGGCCTTACGGAAACTTCCCCTGTGGTTTCGGTTAACGATATGAGGAATGGTGGATTTAGAATTGGCACCGTTGGAAAACTTTTGGAAAATACCGAGGTGAAAATCGCAGAAGACGGCGAGATTTGTGTTAAAGGTCCACAAGTAATGTTAGGTTATTACAAGGATGCCGAAAAAACAGCCGAGGTCATAAAGGATGGATATTTTCATACCGGCGATATAGGCGAGATTGATGCAGATGGGTTTCTCAAGATTACGGACAGGAAGAAAGAAATGTTCAAAACCTCGGGAGGTAAATACGTTGCCCCGCAGTTATTGGAGAACAGATTTAAGCAATCGAGATTTATAGAACAAATAATGGTCGTCGGTGAAGGGGAAAAAATGCCCGCAGCCTTAATTCAGCCCGATTTCGAATTTGTGCGTAACTGGGCGAAAATTCATAATGTGGAAGTTGGTGATAACCAAAAAATGGTTAAAAATGAAAAAGTAATTGCCAGATTCCAGGAGGAAGTGGATTCGGCCAATGAAAGTTTTGCCAAATGGGAAAAGGTTAAACAATTTAGACTTACACCGGATATCTGGAGTATAGATGGAGGTCACCTTACCCCTACTATGAAATTAAAACGTAAAATTGTCAAGGAAAAATATATCGACCTATATAATGACATCTACGAGCATTAATAGGATTTCTATATCCTAATTTATTAACAGCTTCTATTATTAGAGGCTGTTTTTATTTTCAAACTACATATTTTTTTGAAAATATATTATGCATGCATAATATATTTTCATATCTTTGGAAGAACCAACAACTCAACATGAAAGACTTAACGATAGATTATACGCTGCGGGCAACTTGGCAAGCGGTGACAAAGATGTATAATGAAGAGGCAAGAAAATTTGAAAGTACCATGGCCGTAGGGTTTACCTTATTGAGCATAGACCCCAAAACCGGTACACCTTCAACGGCTCTAGGCCCAAAAATGGGCATGGAGGCAACAAGTCTTTCCCGTATATTAAAAAGTATGGAGGAAAAGGGCCTAATAGAACGTAGACCCAACCCCAACGATGGCAGGGGCGTATTAATACATCTCACGGCTTTTGGCTTGGAAAAGAGAAAGGACTCAAAGGACGTTGTACTTCGTTTTAACGAAGTGGTAAGAAATCATGTACCCATGGAAAAATTGGATACCTTTTTTGAGGTAGCTGAGGTCATCAACAAATTAATAGCTGAAAAGAAAATTTATACATAACATTAAAACCTAATTAACACGTTTTTATTGATGAACAAACACATTAAAAAAGTAGCAGTTATTGGTTCAGGTATAATGGGAAGTGGTATTGCCTGTCATTTTGCCAATATTGGGGTGGAAGTATTGCTTTTGGATATTGTCCCTAGGGAACTTAACGACAAGGAAAAGGCAAAAGGACTTACGCTAAAGGATAAAGTGGTAAGAAATAGGTTGGTAAACGAATCATTGGTGGCTGCGCTAAAATCCAAACCCTCCCCTATTTACCATCAAAAATTTGCCCAAAGAATTTCAACTGGGAATCTTGAAGACGATATTGCCAAAGTAGGACAGGTAGATTGGATCATAGAGGTGGTCGTAGAACGTTTGGATATAAAGAAAATAGTTTTCGAAAATCTGGATAAGCACAGAAAACCTGGTACTTTAATTACTTCCAACACATCGGGTATTCCCATAAAGTTTATGAGTGAGGGAAGAAGCGAGGATTTCCAAAAACATTTCTGTGGAACCCACTTTTTTAACCCTGCCAGATATTTAAAACTTTTTGAAATAATCCCAGGACCAAAAACTTCTCCAGAAGTGCTGGACTTTTTAAATGGTTATGGTGAACAATTTTTAGGCAAGACTTCGGTGATTGCCAAAGATACTCCCGCATTTATTGGTAATAGAATAGGGACTTTCAGCATTATGAGTTTGTTCCATGCCGTAAAGGAATTGGACCTTACCGTAGAAGAAATTGACAAACTTTCCGGACCTGTAATAGGCAGACCAAAATCGGCCACCTTCCGAACGGTTGATGTCGTAGGCTTGGACACTCTTGTACATGTGGCCAATGGTATTGCCGAAAACTGTAAGGACGATGAAAGAAGGGAGCAATTTATACTTCCCGATTTTATTGGAAAAATGATGGAAAACAAATGGTTCGGAAGTAAGACCGGCCAAGGATTTTATAAAAAAGAAGGTAGGGAAATATTGGCGTTGGACTTAAATTCCATGGAATACCGACCTAGCAAAAAGGCTAGTTTTGCCACCCTTGAACTCACCAAGTCCATAGAAAATGTAATTGATCGCTTCAAGGTATTGGTAACGGGAAAGGATAAGGCCGGTGCTTTTTACAGAAAGAGTTTTTCTTCATTATTTGAATATGCCTCCAATAGGATTCCAGAAATAACCGGAGAGTTATATAAAATAGATGACGCCATGAAGGCTGGTTTTGCCTGGGGGCATGGTCCGTTTCAAATTTGGGACGCAATAGGCGTTGAAAAGGGAATTGAAATGATGAAGGCCGAAGGCTTTACGCCTGCCTCTTGGGTTACCGAGATGCTTGCCACTGGGAATAAAACCTTCTATACCATTAAAGACGGGGCATCCTATTATTATGATATCCCTAAAAAGGCCATGGAAAAAATACCAGGTCAAGATTCCTTTATCATATTGGATAATATTAGAAAATCCAATGAGGTATGGAAAAACTCAGGTGTTGTAGTAGAAGATTTGGGTGATGGTATATTGAATGTGGAATTTCAATCCAAAATGAATACCATCGGAGGTGATGTTTTGGCCGGCTTAAACAAGGCCATCGATTTGGCAGAAAAGGATTTTCAAGGTCTTGTAGTGGGCAACCAAGCCCCTAACTTCTCCGTTGGAGCCAATATTGGAATGATTTTTATGATGGCCGTGGAACAGGAATACGATGAGCTTAATATGGCCATTAAGATGTTCCAGGATACCATGATGCGTATGCGCTATTCTGCAATTCCCACAATTTCTGCCCCACACGGAATGGCTTTGGGCGGGGGTTGCGAATTATCCCTGCACGCAGATATGGTGGTTGCAGCGGCAGAAACCTATATGGGATTGGTAGAATTTGGTGTTGGGGTAATACCAGGTGGTGGTGGTTCCAAAGAAATGACTTTAAGAGCCTCGGATACCTTTAGAAAAAATGATGTGGAACTTAATGTCCTTCAAGAATATTTCATGACCATTGGAATGGCAAAAGTATCAACCTCCGCATACGAGGCCTTTGATATGGGAGTACTTGAAAAGGGAAAGGATATAGTAGTCGTAAACAAGGATAGACAGATTGCGACCGCAAAAGGCTACGCCAAACTAATGGCAGAGCAAGGCTATACCCAACCACCAAAGCGTAAAGACGTTAAGGTTTTGGGAAAACAAGCTCTGGGAATGTTTTTGGTAGGCACGGATGCCATGGAAGACAGTAATTATATAAGCGAACATGACCACAAGATTGCCAACAAATTGGCCTATGTAATGGCTGGGGGCGACTTGTCGGAGCCAACGCTGGTTACGGAGCAATATCTATTGGATCTGGAAAGGGAAGCTTTCTTATCCCTATGCACGGAAAGGAAAACCTTGGAGAGGATACAACACATGCTGAAGACAGGAAAGCCGTTGCGAAATTAAAATGATAGACGATTAGACCCTAGAGACTAGACCAAATGGGACGACATAATTTTAAGAAATTGAAAATATGGCAAGAGGGAATGAAACTTGTAAGTGAAAACTTTAAACTGACAAAAACATATCCAGATTTTGAAAGGTTTAATTTAATCAGTCAAATGAACAGATGCGCAGTTTCCATTCCATCAAATATTTCTGAAGGTTCAAGTAAAAGTACAAATAGGCATTTCATAATATATTTAGAGAATAGCCTGGGGTCAGCATTTGAATGGGAAACTCAATTAATTGTTTCTCATAATGAAAATTATTTAGACAAAGAAAAGTTCGAAGAACTTGAAAATAAAATTTTACAAATTCAAAAAATGATTGCCTCCTTTATCGATAATCTAGGTAATCAAAGTCTAGACTCTAGAATCTAGCAGTCTAAACTCTCATTGTCAAAACAAAAATAGAACTATGAACAAACAAGCCTTTATAGTAAAAGCATATAGAACAGCAGTAGGGAAAGCTCCAAAAGGTGTATTCCGTTTTAAAAGAACAGATGAATTGGCTGCTGAAACCATAGCCTATATGATGAATGAGCTGCCTCAATTGGACAAAAAGCGAATTGATGATGTAATCGTCGGAAACGCTATGCCCGAAGGATCGCAGGGACTTAACATGGCCCGTTTAATTTCGTTAATGGGACTTAATATAGTTGATGTCCCAGGAGTTACAGTCAACAGATTCTGTTCATCGGGTATTGAAACTATAGGTATTGCCACAGCAAAAATCCAGGCTGGTATGGCAGATTGTATCATTGCCGGTGGAGCAGAAAGCATGAGTGCCGTTCCCATGACGGGATACAAAACAGAACTCAACTATGATCTTGCAAAATCCGGACATGAGGATTATTACTGGGGAATGGGAAATACTGCAGAAGCAGTAGCAAAACAATTTAATGTCTCGCGTGAAGACCAAGACGAATTTGCCTATAATTCGCACATGAAAGCTCTCAAGGCACAGGCTGAAGACCGTTTTCAAAGTCAGATCGTGCCTATTGAAGTGGAGCAAATCTATGTTGATGACAATGGTAAGAAAGCCAGTAAAAAATATACCGTAACCAAAGATGAGGGACCTCGAAAAGGAACCAGTAAGGAAGCTTTGGCCGGATTGAGACCCGTTTTCGCGGCAGGTGGAAGCGTTACCGCAGGTAATTCCTCACAAATGAGCGATGGGGCGGCATTTGTTTTGGTTATGAGCGAGGATATGGTAAAAGAATTGAACTTGGAGCCTATTGCCAGATTGGTGAACTATGCCGTGGCCGGTGTGGAACCCAGAATTATGGGTATTGGCCCTGTAAAAGCAATCCCGAAAGCCTTAAAACAAGCCGGACTTAAACAAGAAGATATTGAACTGATAGAATTAAATGAAGCTTTCGCATCACAATCCTTGGCCGTAATTCGTGAACTTAATTTAAATAATGATATTGTCAATGTGAATGGAGGAGCAATCGCCCTGGGCCATCCCTTGGGCTGTACAGGAGGTAAATTATCCGTTCAACTTTTTGATGAGATGAGAAAGAGAAAAATGCAAGGCAAATATGGCATGGTAACCATGTGTGTAGGTACAGGTCAAGGTGCTGCAGGGATATTTGAATTTTTAAATTAAACAACATACGGTCTATTGATTGTAGAGATAATTTTTTCTAAAATATCTTCTCTATCTATGCTGTAAAAAACTTAACAAGACTAACAATGAGCACAGACACAACAACTAAAGAAATATTAAGAGGTGGACAATTCCTTGTCAAGGAAACCAATTGCGAAGATGTTTTTACCCCTGAGGATTTTTCCGAGGAGCAGAAAATGATGCGCGATTCCGTTATCGAGTTTAATGACCGCGAAATAGTGGTCAATAGAGATCGATTCGAGGCAAAAGATTATGCCCTAACTGAAGAGGTAATGACCAAGGCCGGAGAAATGGGTTTTTTGGGAGTTGCTGTTCCTGAAGCCTACGGAGGATTGGGAATGGGATTCATTTCTACTATGATTGTATGCGAATATATTTCTAGCGGAAGTGGCTCGTTCAGTACTGCCTTTGGAGCCCATACCGGAATAGGAACCATGCCGATTACCCTATATGGCACTGAAGCACAAAAACAAAAGTACGTGCCTAAATTGGCTACCGGTGAATGGTTCGGTGCCTATTGTTTAACAGAGCCCGGTGCAGGTAGCGATGCCAATTCAGGTAAAACCACAGCTACTTTATCCGAAGACGGCAAAAGTTACAAAATCAATGGCCAAAAAATGTGGATTTCCAATGCTGGGTTCTGTAAATTATTCATAGTATTTGCCCGTATAGAAAAGGACAAGAATATTACTGGATTTATTGTTGAAAACGACCCAAGTAATGGTATTACTTTAGGAGAGGAAGAACATAAATTGGGAATTCGTGCCTCTTCTACCAGGCAGGTTTTCTTTAATGACACCGTAGTTCCTGTGGAAAATATGCTATCCGACAGAGGTAATGGATTTAAAATTGCCATGAACGCTTTAAATATTGGACGGATAAAATTAGCTGCCGCCTGTTTGGATTCCCAAAGGCGAATTACTACCAACTCATTAAGGTACGCTACAGAACGCAAGCAATTTAAAACTGCCATAGCCGATTTTGGAGCCATTAAATCGAAATTGGCAGAAATGGCAACTAGTTTATATGCCGGGGAATCTGCCTCCTATAGAGCGGCTAAAAATATTGAAGATCGTATTGCCATGCGTTTGGAAGCGGGTAATAGTCATCAAGAATCTGAGCTTAAAGGAGTTGAGGAATATGCAATTGAATGTTCTATTTTAAAAGTTGCGGTATCCGAAGACGTGCAAAACTGCTCGGACGAGGGTATCCAAATTTTTGGTGGCATGGGCTTTTCCGAAGAAACACCCATGGAAGCTGCTTGGAGAGATGCCCGTATAGCCCGTATTTACGAAGGTACCAATGAAATAAACCGAATGTTGTCCGTTGGCCTGTTGATCAAGAAAGCCATGAAAGGGCATGTAGATCTTTTAGGTCCGGCTACGGAAGTAGGAAATGAACTAATGGGCATTCCCTCTTTTGATACCCCGGATTATTCCGAATTGTTTGCTGAAGAAAAGGAAATGATTGGAAAACTTAAGAAAGTATTCTTAATGGTTGCCGGGTCAGCAGTACAAAAATATGGACCAGCTTTGGATGAACATCAAATGTTACTCTTGGCTGCCTCCAATATTTTAATTGAAATTTATTTGGCAGAATCTGCAATCCTCAGAACCGAGAAAAATGTAAAACGATTTGGTGAAGCGGCTCATAAAGAACAAATATCCATGTCCAAATTATATTTGTACAATGCTGTGGACATTATTATAAAGAATGGTAAGGAAGCAATAGTTTCTATGGCTGAAGGTGATGAGCAACGTATGATGCTTATGGGACTAAAACGCTTTACAAAATATGCAAATCAACCCAATGTTGTTGAATTACGTAACACCATTGCAGAAAAACTTAAGGCCGAAAACAAGTATTGTTTTTAGTAAAGAGTAGCTAACTCAAGCCCATGCTTCTTTAATAAGCAAAAAGAAGAACCGCTCCAAAAGAGCGGTTCTTCTTTTTGCTTATTACTTTCCTTTTTTTAGCCTCCCCCCTATTTCAAACAATAGGCAACAATCAAAATGGAATTTCCATCGCCTTCCTAAAGCGTCTTCCCCAAATGGGTAGTTTTCCTTTTTATAAATCCCGTGTCTATCGGATTAAAATATTAACCAAATAAATCAACCAATAAATTCAAAACTAAATACCTTAATGGCTATGAAGAAAGTAGATGTTTTTGTAATAGGAAGTGGCAGTGCGGGCCGAAAGGTGGCTGAAACCTGTGTCAAAAGTGGATTAAAAGTGGCCATAGCGGATAACCGCGAATATGGCGGCACTTGTGGCAACAGGGGCTGTATTCCCAAAAAGATTCTTTTGGCACCCACAGAGACTTATGAATTGGCCGCAAATTTAACGGACAAAGGTATTTCCTCAGAACCAACCTTGGACTGGAAAGCACTGCAAAGATTTAAACGGCAATTCACCAAGCCGATTCCTATGGCTACTGAAAAGGAATTAAAGGAATTGGGAATTCAACTTTACCACCAATCACCAAAGTTTTTGGACGAACAGACTTTATCCGTTGAAGGTAAATCCATTAAAGCCACAAAAATAGTTGTAGCTACGGGACAGATCCCAAGAAAACTTGAATTCAAGGGTGCCAAGTTCCTTAAAAATAGTGACGATTTTCTACAATTGGGGAAATTGCCAAAAAATATGGTCTTTATCGGTGGCGGTTATATTGCAATGGAATTTGCCCATATGGCAGCCAGGGCAGGAAGTAAAATAACCATCATCGAGCATGGAGAAAACATCCTCAAAGCTTTTGACAGCGACTTGGTATCCCACTTAAGGAAGGTCTCCGAGGACCTGGGTATAAACTTTATACTGAATTCCGAGGTCACTAAAATAGAGAAGCTGAAAAAAAATCTGCGTATTCGTTATAAACAGGGTGGTAAGGAAAAAACGCTAAAAACACGATCAATATTCAACACAGCCGGAAGGGTTCCCGCTATCAATACCTTGAACTTGGAGAAAGGCAATGTATCCTATTCCGATAAAGGCATACAAGTAAACGAGTACCTACAAAATACTGGCAATCCAAATGTTTATGCCTGCGGTGACGTATCGGCACATGGCCTGCCCCTGACTCCCTTATCAGGAGTGGAAGGGGCTATTGTAGCGGAAAATATACTTCAGGGTAATAAAAGAAAAATAGAGACACCAGTGATTCCTTCAGCGGTTTTCACTTTGCCCAATTTGGCTTTCGTGGGTTTGTCGGAAGAGGAGGCTAAAAGTAGATACAAAAAGGTAACGGTCAATTATAAATCTGTTCCGGACTGGTATAACGCCAAAAGAATAAATGCGTCTGCCTATGCCTATAAAATTGTAATCAACGAGCGTACAAAACAAATAGTTGGGGCACACCTATTGTCGCCCCATGCAGGGGAAACGATTAACATGTTCGCCATGGCGATAAGCTTAAAAATGACAACCGAGGCCTTGAAAGGTATGATTTTTACCTTTCCTTCCTGGGCGAACGATATAAAAAGCATGTTATAGATTATGACCAAGGAGAGAAATAGCGATAAATTCAAGTTACAACATCTACCCTCATTGGTAGTTGATACCTTTAAGGCCTGGAATGCAGACGACCCATTTCGACTGAGTGCGGTTGTTGCTTATTATGCTATCCTTTCCCTACCGGGACTTTTGGTCATTATCATAAATCTGGTGGGTGCCATTTGGGGCGTTGAGATTGTTCAAGGTGAACTCACAGGTGAGATTTCTAGGGCATTGGGCCGCGATGCAGCAGAATCCATTCAAATTATGATGATGGAGACACAGAATGGGAACAGAAGCATGATGGCGAGTATTTTAGGCTTTGGCACCTTGATATTCGGAGCTACAGGTGTATTTTACCACCTACAGCTTTCCTTAAATCAGATTTGGCAAATTAAACCAGACCCAGATTCCAACATAGTGAAGATGCTCATTGATAGGGCCAGGAGCTTTGCCTTCATATTGGTGATCGGCTTTCTATTATTGGTCAGTTTCTTGGTGACCGCTGCCATTTCGGCACTGAACGATTACATCCGAAGCGTATTACCTGATGTTATCCTTTACCTTGCCTTTGTTCTCGATTTTTTAATTTCCCTAGGAATCGTTACCGTGCTTTTTGCCCTTATTTTCAGATTCTTGCCAGACACTAAAATACGATGGAAGACAGTTTGGATCGGGGCCCTGATTACTGCTATACTTTTTGTTTTCGGTAAATTTTTATTGGGACTATATTTTGGTGAAGCAGATCCCGGTTCTACATATGGCGCGGCAGGCACCGTTGTCTTAATACTATTATGGGTTTCTTATTCATGTCTGATATTATTTTTTGGGGCCGAGTTTACATGGGTATATGCCAATCGATATGGATTTGGTATTAAAGCCAATCCCTCAAACATCAACAAAAAAATTACTAAAAAAACACTAACAAGTGAGTCCTAGAACATTCTAAAGTGTAACAATTATAGTCGCCAGAATATCTATATAGCACACAGATATGTTGGTTTTTTCTAAATTTTTGAGAGTCAATTTAAAGTGCTTAGTTTTTGACTCAATTATATATTAACACGATAACTACTATTTAAAATATTAGAATTATGAGGCAGGCCATTTTCACTTTTATTAACAAAATAAGAGAATATTTAAGACCATTGTTCCTTAAATATGATCAGAAACTACCTTATATTATAACGCTTATAATAGCATTGATCCTTGTGGTTGGCGGTATAAATCTGTTCATAGAGCTTACTGATACCTTAGCTACGGATATGCTGATCAACCTTGATCATGAAGTTACCCAATATGTATTGTCCTTTCGGAAGCCAGCCCTTACCAACTATTTTCTGTTCATGACTTATTTAGGGGATGTATATGGCTATCTTATTGTTCTGGCCATCTATCTTTTCATTTCTTTTTTTGTATTTAAGAAATGGAAATATGTGGCCCAAACCTCACTTGTTCTGTTGTTGGCAACAGTTTCCAACATGATGCTCAAAAGGTTTGTGGATAGGGCAAGACCTGGTATAGAACATATGGTTTCGGTGGAGACCTTGAGCTACCCAAGTGGTCACGCTATGAGTGCTATGGCTTTTTACGGGTTTCTAATTTTTATAGTCTATAAGTTTAGTTGGAACAAATATCTGAAATCCAGTCTAATCGGACTTTTGGTGTTGATTATTTTGAGCATAGGAATAAGCAGAATTTACTTAGGGGTTCACTATCCTTCGGATATCGTCGGTGGCTATATCGCTGGATTGATATGGGTAATCTTCTGTGTACTTGTGTTCGATTTGATCGAAGTCTTTAGAAGAGATCCACAAACCTAATTCCATTTGGTGACAACTTACAGGAATCTATTGTACCTACCCTTAGTCCAATACTTTTCTGCACTGAATTAAGGTATCTCTGACTACTTGGACGTCCCCTTACAAATTAAGAATACTACTTGGGTAGCGGGGTTACGGCATCCAAGATTTCATCATCCATACCATAATATTTTAAGGCTATGGCAAAGGCCAAAACCGATAAAACAACACCCACTATAAAAACGGTATACGTCCAACTAAGCAGTCTATATTTCTTTTGCAGTACTTTCCCCAGGTAATAGAGGTCCATTGTTAGCGAATCATAGATTGTTTCTGTGTCTTTTATTATGTCCCTAATTTTATTCTTAAAATCCTGAGGTTCCATGGTATGGAAATTTCCGAAGAATAAAAAGTTCGTATTTTTCTTTTTTATTTCCCCTTCCACAACATCCTTATTTTCAATTTTAGGGCGGGTTGCCAAGACCGACATGATCATTGAGGCAATACTGAACATAACAAAAATGACAGTTGGGTAAATTAGGTAGGAGTTGTTAGGGACACCTAACTTTGGGATTAGGTTTGCCATTAGCAAAGAAATGATAATGGCATTTACCGAGAGTAATATATTGGCCTTAGTATCGGCAATATCACTCAATTTAAGATGATTTCTGAGTTGAATTCTATAAAGGGATTGTATGGCACGACCCGGACTTTTATCCTTGAGTTTGGCCTTTAATTTTTCCTTCTTTTTAGTTTTAAGGGCCTTGGCAGCTGAACCGATCAGATCAAGTTCGTTGGATACTTTTTTCTTTTGCCATTTTTCTTTTGCGTAATCGGTATAAAAATGATGCTCGGTACGGAGAATTTCGATATATCTTTTTCGCCATTCCTCAATAGTCGGGATACTCTTCTCAAAATTCTGAAGCTCCATATGCAGTAGTACCAGCAATTCTTCAAAGTCCTTGGAAGCATAGAAGGACAGACGGGCGTCCTTTATTACTTTTTCTTCTTCATTCAAAGGCTCATCCTTAGTCCATGCCGAACGGATTAGTTGACAAACTTTATCAATAACCTCATTTTCATATTCATTTTCGGTTAGAAATTTTCTGGCAAGTTCACAGCTATTCTCCATTGGTTCTTTGTAATCCAATGAAAAACCAGAATATAGAAACCAAGCCGCCAAAAGTACCTGTTGATCGTTTACCTCTTTATTTTTATTTGCCTCCAGTAATTCAATGCTTTTGCTAACGATACTTTTGGTATGGCCCAAGTTGTGGAAGAGATATTTTTCATCCAAATTTTCGGTTAAGAGAACACTTATGTATTGCTCTGCTTTATTCACTATATCACTCATGATTACTGTCTTTTTTCAATTAGTATTGAAATGTTTCTTTTCTTTAAGGTTGAAGGTATTTGAACCAAATTAAATAATTGGATTTCTTAAGGTTTGGAATTGGAGGCCATACAATCAAAACACCCCATGAGCTCTTCGTTTAACTCCAAATCTTCCGAACCTATAAGCGGTTCCAAAATCAACTCCCTTTCATCCAATATTTTCTTAAATTGCTTGGCATATTCTGTCATATTTTCCCTTCTACTTATAATTTTGGATATTATTTCGTCTCCATCCAAATCATAAATTTGTCGTGGCCAAATTTGAAAAGCCCTAGTAATAACTTCGTTGGTCATGCGGTGTTGTAAGTTTTCGGCTTGACTGATAAAAACCGATTCGGGTACGTTTTTTAAGAAATAAACATCAAAAGGGCCCACAAGACCGTTAAGAAATTCAACCTCGTTTTTAAAGGATTGTACTTTGGGATGGATTTTTTTATTGGCTATTATGGTTGGAATTACGCCTTCAAGATTGAAAAAAGCATTGTCCCTATCACAAGGAAGTGGAATTGCATTATATGAATTCCCATTTTTTTGAATGGCCCAGCCCCATTGTTTAGCATGCCGATCCCAATCGCCTATCAATAGATCAAATAAGCGCGCCTTCACCAAAGCCGCTTGATCAATGGATATTTTATCAGGGTTATCCCTCTTAAATTCCTGAAGATCCTCTGTATCCATAATTTCGGTTAGGTTTGCATAGCCTATCCAGGTCGACTTCCCTTCCGTTTCATATTCCAACAGAAACATACGATTCCCGTATTTGTCATTAAATTTATCTAGGGTCGGTTGTTTTGGAACAAAGACAATTTTCGGATGGGTACTTAAAATATCAGCATGCTTCGCAAGGGCTGCCACCACAACGGCTGCGTAAGGATGCTGTGCCGAAATTCCATCGATAATTATATTTTCAAGGCCTAGGGTTTTAGCTACTTCGGGAATTAATGGTTCAGGGTCTTTTACAATACTTCTTAAGGTATATATAATTCCATTGGCCGACTCAAGCTTTAAGGAATGGGTCTGTTTACCGCCACCTTCCTCAATTACCTTCATACCTCCAAATAAGGTATCCAAATAAACTATTGGAACCTTTATGGGCATTGCCCAAGCATCCCTATATTGCTCCCCTTGCATAAGTTCTTTTAAATTGGTGCCTTCGTATAAAGTATTGGCTGCCATAACAATGGAATCATGTTGCCTAAAATTTATTTTTTCAATATCTCCCATACCCGAAATTTGGCGACTTCCAAGATTTTTAGGGGTAGTAGACACCGACCAATAAGTTAGTCCCAATAAAATTAAGAGGATAATACCAATGCCAAGGAATATTTTTTTCATAGGTCCCGATTCTTAAAGGTTCTTGTTTCCCACCTAAAACTAAGTCAATACAATAGCTAAAGCGTATCTATTCAAATTTATTTTTAATGCTATTCATTCTACTTCCAAATCCTTATCGCCAGGGACAATTGTTATAAACGGCCGTTGAATCCAGAGACCTATAAAATGACAGAAAATAAAATGTAGGGAACTTTAGCCGTTTAGAAATTTGCAAATTGAAGATGCAGAATAGAAGCTTAAAAAATATGGGCTAATTATCGATCCAATTTTAGGACAATTTCTTTTATACTGATCGACTCGAAGATGTTTAGAGTTAATTTTCTATTCAATAGATGCATTCTAAAAATATAACTATGCCTAAATTTAGAGATATGATAAGAACAACGAACAAACAAGTCCCTATACAATGCTCCAAATAAAGTTATTACCGAAACGGAAAATGAATGAGCTTAATTAAAATGGACACAAACATATGTACATGTAAAAATCAAAATTGAAGTGCTTAAAACAACTAAAATATAATATTCTTTAGCCGGTAGATAATCATTTAATGTATACAGTTATGAATCCTATTAGCATTTTTCTAGCAGACGATGATCGGGATGATCGCGAAATTTTTATGGACGCTTTGTCCGAATTACCCATTGAAACCTCGGTAAAACAATTTGAAAACGGTGTTGATTTAATGGCGGAATTGTATTCTGGCAATCCTTTGCCCGATACCATTTTTTTAGACCTTCGAATGCCACTTATGGACGGATTTGAATGCCTGTCCGATATCCGCAACATTCCTGAACTATCTGAAATCCAAATAATCATTTATTCCACATCCTATAATCAAAATGAAGTGGACCAATTGAAAGAAGGCGGGGCTAATCAATATATAAAGAAACCCAACTCGTACAATCAATTGAAAACCATATTATATAAATCTTTAAGACCTTTTCAAAATACATCTTCAAGGAAAAATGATGCTTTAAATTTTTCGGTTATTGTCTAGGATAAATAATAACACAACGCTTTACATAGTTTCTTATGCCTGATTTTATTGGTTTCCTACGGGTAGGTATATATTAAAAGTTGCCCCCTTGCCCAATTCGCCATTAGCCGTAATAATGCCATTGTGGTTTTCTACAATTCGTTTTATTATAGCAAGTCCTATTCCGGTTCCTGGATACTCTGTCTTTCCATGAAGGCGCTGGAATAGTTCAAATATCTTTTCACTGTATTCTTGTTCAAAACCAATCCCATTATCAGAAAAAGTAATGCGACAATAATTTTTGTAATCGTGAAAATCTTCACCTTCCAATTCTTTACCATTAACATGCTCACTTTTTATTGTAATGTGCACAGGTATTTCTGGATTTGAAAATTTTAAAGAATTACTAATAAGATTGTAAAAGAGCTGTTTAAATTGAAATGGAATGATATTGACCTCGCAAGTCTTATCTGTATCAATTGTGGCATTTTTTTGCAGTAGTTCTTCACTAAGATCTTGTTTCACCTGCTCAATGATATCATTAATATTGATTTTCTTAAAATCACCTTCCAAATTATGTGTTCGGGAATAGGCCAACAAATCGTCTATGAGCGACTGCATACGTTCTGCAGACAATTGCATCCTTTTAAATAGATATTTTCCATTTTCGGAAAGGGTATCCTTATCCTTTTCGATTATTCTGGAGGCAAAGGTTTGAATTTTTCTCAGGGGCTCTTGTAAATCATGGCTTGATATATAAGCAAAGGATTGGAGTTCCTTGTTCATTTTCTGAAGCTCACTATTTTTTTGTTCAAGTTCAACCTTTTTTTCCTTAAGTGCATCATCCGATGCTTTTTTTGCCGTTAGATCATGTGTTACTTTAGAATATCCTATTACCTCGTTTTCTTCATTGTGTATTGCCGTAATTACTACACTTGCCCAAAACGGGGTCTTATCTTTCTTTACTCGCCATCCTTCCTGTACCGCCTTGTTGTTTTTGGCAGCCAGGCCCAATAACCTTTTTGGGAGTCCGATTTTTCTATCCTCTTCGGTATAAAAATTGGAAAAATTTCTACCTATTATTTCTTCGGCTTTATAGCCTTTAATTTTTTCTGCTCCAGTATTCCAGTTCTCCACAATACCTTCCGGGTTTAGGTAAATTATGGCGTAGTCCTGCACTTCTTCTACCATTAGATGGTAACGCTGTTCACTTTTTTTAAGCGACTCGTTCAATTCCAAAAGCTCGGCAGTACGTTCCTTAACCTGTTTTTCCAATTCGTCGCGGAAAATTTTTTGGTCCTGTATATCGGTACTACTTCCTACCCACATTTGAATATTTCCACCTTCATTTCGCTGTGGTTTTGCTCGGCTCAACTGCCATCTGTATTCGCCATCCTGTCTGCGGAAGCGATGCTCCAATAAGAAATCCTTTCCAGTTGCAATGGAATCCTCCCAGGTTTTAATATTTTTTTCCCTATCGTCTGGATGTACCATCTGTAACCATCCTCGATCTATTAAATGATCCAGGGACAGTCCCGAATACTCAAAAACTGACTTGTTAAAATAATTCAGATTACCCTGTGGGTCCGCGGTCCAAACAAATTGCGGAAGTGAGTCGGCCAGAAGTCGGAATTTTTTTTCGCTTTCCTCAAGTTTTCTTTTGGCATGTACATGTTCTGTAATATCGGTATTGCTACCAAACCATTTGGAAATATTACCCTTATCATCATAAACAGGTAATACTCGGGTAAGAAATTGTCTATACGTATTATCGGCACCCCTTATCGGAAAAATCATTTCAAATTTCTTTCCATGTTCTACAGAATACTGCCAATTAACCAATACTTCAGGTAAAATTTCGGGGTCATGAAAAGATTCCCAACCCAATTCCTCCATTTCTTCAGGTGACGTACCCGTATATTCGTGCCATTTATTATTGAACCAGTAGACAGACCCATCCTCATGTGCCATCCATGCTAGATTGGGAATATTGTCTGCAATTGCCTTAAAACGTATTTCGCTTTCTTTGATTTTTAACCTTGCAACCACTTGATCGGTAATTTCAATAAGTGTATTTATTGCACCGGTAATTTTTCCTTCGCTATTATAAATGGGCTGGGGATAAGGAACAAAATTGACCCTGGTTCCATCAGGACGTTCCACTTCCAGTTCCGGGTTAATTATATCACCTCCTTTCAAGGCAATTGCCATAGGACAATCCTCAAGGGGCAAAGGGGTGCTACTGTTCGTGAAAATCTTCCACGATCCACACCATAAATCTTTTCCCACCTCTGGGGTTCGCCCCCAAAGTTTAACGGCAGATTCATTATAGAGTTGTATATATCCATCCGCATCACAAGTATATACCGCTACTGGTAAACCAAAAATTAGTTCTTTATATTTTTTCTCGCTTTCCTCTATTTCCTTGCGGGCATTTACCTGATCTGTAATTTCAATGCCCAATGCCATTATACCTTCAATTTCCCCGGTAGTATCTAAGAGTGGTTCGAAGCTGAAGTTGAGATAAGCCATTTCCAATTTTTCCTTCCTAATGATCTGCACTGGAAATTCTGAAGTGGAAAAAGTGTTACCAGTAAAATAAACCTCGTCCAATAACTCTTTAATGCCTTGCGATTTTAGTTCTGGCATTGCTTCCAAAATTGGTTGGCCCAAAACGTCTTCTTCCTTTCTACCCCACATTTGCAGAGCCAGAGAATTGGCCATTTCAGTTACATGGTCCTTGCCTTGAAAAATAGCTATTGAAACCGGTGCTTGTGAAATCATTGTGCGAAGCCTACGTTCACTTTCTTGTAGTTCCTTTTTTGTCAATACGGTTTCAGTAGTTTCCGTACAGGTCACTACTACACCATTTACATTGCCATAATCATCAAAAGCAGCACTGTAGCAAAATGTCCAATATATGTCCTCCATTTTCCCGTTTCGGTAAAATGGCACCAATTGGTCACTATATGAAACAGGTTTGGCAGTAGTGATTACTTGATCGATCAATGGTCCAATAAAATCCCATATCTCTGGCCAAACCTCTTTACCCTTTTTACCAATAGCAGGATGTTTTCCATCTATCCCCAGACTTGGTCGGAAGGCATCGTTATAAAAGCAGATAAGCTCATCTCCCCAAAAGAAAAACATGGGATAAGAAGAGTGCAAAATTATGGCAAGGGTAGTACGTAAACTTACAGGCCAATTACTTATGGGTCCCAGGCTTGTGTTATCCCAGTCCATTGTACTAATTAGCTCGCCCATTTGCCCTCCATCCTCAAGAAACAATCGGTCCTTATTTTTATGAGTAGTATTCAATTTCATTCAATTCAAGTTTGTATTACAAATTCTTCTCTGGTGGGATGTTGTACATTCTTTTCTTTTAACAATGAAATAGTCCTGTTTATAACAAATTTTAAATCAGCAAAATCTGCTGGTTTCCTAATATAGTATTGCGCACCTTTACAATATAGCATATCCATTACCTCAAGGTTGGAAGAAGTGGAATAAATTATTACTGGCAATCGCCTCAATTTTTCACTTTCCTTTATTTCCAATAAACACTCTGTTCCTGATTTACGGGGCATATTCAAATCCAGGAAAAGAACTTGAGGAAGGTTGGATAAATTATTTTCAAGAAAATCCATAAGTTCTACCCCATTTCTTACTGTTTTCAAAGTTGCAGATAAAGAGAGCTCGTCCAAGGCATCCTTAAAAAACATGCAATCGTCTTCATCATCGTCTGCCAGAAGTATTTGAAAATTGCTTTTAGTCATTTTTTATTTATTAAGATACTAAAGTTAACATTTATCCCCTTTAATTCTATTTATATAAAAATAAACAAAAAGACTTGCTAATTTAATTTCCATTGAGATTGTTTAAAATGCCTATATTCATTGGCTTCATAATGACAACGAATAAGAGTCCTTTCCTGAAGTGGCTATAATTTTTGGCATAACTTCCTTGCATGAAAACAGAAAGGCTTATACCTTTAGGTGCAAATGTGTGGTCAACATAAAATTTACTAGTTATGGCATTGCCAAGCACCACTTTATTGTACAATGCCATATGATCAATTCCAAAGCCAAAACCTTAACTGCCAAAAGCTATTTTTTTACGCTTTCCATCATCCACGCCGTATTTACTTTTAGTGTGTTCTTATTTACCATCATTGTTTTTATGAGGGCCGATAATGTGGTCCTGGGGTCTACAGACAGTGAAAGTGTTTTTATTTACTTAGTACCCATAATTGCCATGATCAGCTATTTTGGAAGCAATTACTTTTTCAATAAACAATTGACCAGTATAGTCAAAAGCAAATCTTTAAAAGGAAAATTAATGCCCTACCTACAGGCGTCAATTGTACGTTTTGCATTTTTGGAAGGGGCAGCATTTTTGAGTTCAGTTAGCTTTATGATAAACAACAATGTATTTTACCTAGTAATTTCATTACTTTTAATTCTTTATCTTATTAAGCTTAGGCCTACAAAGAAAAAGGTAATGGGTCATTTAAGTCTGAGTCTGGAAGAGCAGCAGTATTTCCAAATAGAGAACAAGAAACCTGAATAGAATAATATTGCCCCATTAAATACAACCAGACATAATTAATCCCTGTTCAATGAACATCAAAAAAAAACCGCTTCAAGAAATAGATACCATCATTATCGGTTCCGGTGCAGGTGGATTGTCGGCAGCCATTTGCCTATCCAAAGCAGGACAGCGGGTTTTGGTATTGGAGCAACATGATGTTCCTGGTGGCTGGTGCCATAGCTTTTACCTAAACGGTCACCGTTTTTCTCCTGGAGTACATTATATTGGCTTACTAGGTGAAGGCGAATCAACCAGGGAGCTATATGAAGGTTTGGGAATAGCTAACGATTTGGTTTTTTTTAGAATGAATCCAGAGGGATATGAGCATTGCTTTATTGGAGAAGAAAGAATAGATCTGCCTGGAAATTTCGAAGATTTAAACGCTTCTCTAGGACAAAGGTTTCCCAAGGAAAAAAAACGTTTAAATCACTATTTAAAGTTAGTCAGAAATGTTTCTCGTCAAATTCAGCTGATTCCGAAGATGAGCGGTTTTTGGGACAATATCACCATCCCCTTTAGAACAAAGCATATGGGGAAATATGCTTTGTTCAGCTTAAAGCGAGTGATCAACTGGCATATAAAAGACCCCCTACTGCAGAAAGTGCTAAATATACAATGGGGCGACCATGGTTTGGCCCCTGCAAAGGCAAGTTTCCCCTTGCACTGTGCCGTAATGGATCATTATTTTAGCGGGGGATACTACCCAATGGGCGGCGGAGCCGCCATTGTTAAGTCCATGACAAAGGCTGTACAGAGAAACGGTGGAACAATACGTACCGGCACGGCAGTAAAGAGCATTCTTTTGGAAGGGGACAAGAGAAAGAAAGCCATTGGAGTAGAACTAGAAAATGGTGAGAAAATCTACGCTTCCAGAATCATTTCCAATGCCGATCCCGGGGTCACCTATTTAAACTTGGTGAAAGAACAAAACCTCAGTGCTAAACTTCTTAAAAAACTGAATAAAACAAAGTACTCCTGTAGTTCCCTAATGCTTTTCCTAACGGTGGATATAGATGTTCGAAAATTAGGAATGGACTCTGGAAATATATGGATGATGGATAACAAGGACATGGATAAGATATATGAGGAGATGACAGATGTGGATATTACCAGCGGCGAAGTGTTTCCCGGTATATTCGTAAGCTGTACCACGCTCAAAGATCCCACAAGCTATGACGGCAAACACCACTCCCTTGAAGTTATTACTTACATTAATCCTGATTCTTTTGCCCAATTTAACAAGGAAAACGAACAGCGATCCAAGGAATACATGGAATTCAAAGAAATATTGACCAACAAAATGATCAATACCTTGGAACTGGCCGTACCAGGAATAAGGGAAAACATTGTTCATAAAGAGTTGGGGACTCCCATAACGAACAAATATTATATAAATTCCACCAATGGAAGTGTATATGGCACTGAAAAGACTTTTAGGCAGATTGGCCCCTTTGCGTTTAGGGCAAAGAGCGAAATAGAAAATTTATACATGTGCGGGGCAAGCATTCAATCCCATGGAGTGGCAGGCGCTAGTTATTCCGGAGTTCAGACAGCGGCTGCCATATTAAATTGCAAGCAACAGGATTTAATAAAGCCAGATGAATTACAGAATATAAGAATCTTTGAGGCTGAAGACGATACCGATTATCCAACAGATATTCAACAAAAAATAAAGCTGAGAAAAGCGCGATTGATCACAAATGAAAAAAAATCAGTGAAAATTCCAGACTAGTTCAAGTATTAATATTTTCTTTAACCACTTTTACCAATATGAAAACCATGAAATTATCCATTGCCCTCTTTGTACTGACCATTTTTACCATGAATAATAGTTTTTCTCAGGATTGGCCAAATCTAGAACGCTTTTCCGAAGACAATAAAAAAATAGGACCACCACTTGCTGGTGAAAATCGCGTAGTATTCATGGGCAATTCCATTACCATTGGTTGGATAAATACCAGACCGGAATTCTTCAAAGGTAAACCCTATATCAACAGGGGAATTGGAGGACAGACCACACCTCAGATGCTTTTGCGCTTTAGACAGGATGTAATAGACCTAAAACCCAAAGTAGTGGTTATTTTAGCCGGCACCAATGACATTGCTGGAAACACAGGGCCTTCCAGCTTGGAAATGATAGTGGACAATATTAAATCGATGGCAGAATTGGCAACAACCAATGGGATAAAAGTTATTATCTCTTCCGTACTACCTGCCTATGATTACCCTTGGAGACCAGGACTCAATCCCAATAAAAAAATACCCGCTTTAAACAGTCTATTAAAAGAATATACCGAAGCCAATGGCCATATTTATCTAGACTATTTTACGACTATGGTAGATGACAGAAATGGACTTCCAAAAAAATATGCAGAAGATGAAGTACATCCTACAGCGGCTGGTTATGCGGTAATGGAACCTATGGTCGAGGCGGCAATACAAAAAGCCCTTCTACAAAATTAAATTCAGCTTATCCCCTATTATTCTTAGATGCTCTTTGAAAGATTTTTTGGGAGATAAATTTCTATTTTAGGCAAATGGACAATAGAACTATCAGTATCCTTATTCCTTTTAAGGACACCGAGGAATTTTTACCGGATTGCATACAGTCTATTATTGACCAAACTTATGACGACTGGGAAATTCTGGCGGTAAATGATAATTCTACAGACAACAGCCTTAAGATTATGCATTCCTATGCCAAGAGGGATATCAGAATTAAAGTTCTGGAAAATGAGGGTAAGGGAATTATAGAAGCTTTAAGAACGGCCTATTCCCGTTCCAAGAGCACTTTTATAACCAGAATGGATTCCGATGACTTAATGTCTAGAAATAAACTGGAAACCATGGTAAATGCCTTGGAAATTCATGGAGAAGGATATGTGGCCCTTGGCAAGGTAAAATACTTTTCCAAGGAAGGTGTTGGCGGTGGGTACAAAGGCTATGAAAAGTGGTTAAACCGCTTAACGGAACAAGGAACAAATTATTCAGAAATTTATAAGGAATGCGTGATACCCTCCCCATGTTGGATGGTATTTAGAAATGACCTGGACAAGGTGGGGTCATTTTTATCCGATCGTTATCCAGAAGATTACGACCTTGCTTTTCGCTTTTATGAACAAGGGCTAAAATGTATTCCCAGTAATGAGATACTGCACCACTGGCGCGATTATAGTTATAGAACTTCCAGAACCAGTGAACACTATGCCCAAAATTATTTCTTGGATATTAAACTCTATTATTTTCTAAAACTTGACCATAATAATCAAAGACCCTTTGTACTTTGGGGAGCTGGTAACAAGGGAAAAAAATTGGCGAAAAATCTTATTGGGCAGGATATAGATTTTACTTGGGTTTGTAACAATACCAATAAAATTGGTTTGGATATTTACGATAAAAAGATGCACCACTATCTGGAATTAAACAAGCTTCAACAACCTCAAATAATAATTACTGTAGCCAATAGCGAAGCTCAAGAGTTTATAAGGGAGTATTTATTGGGAAAAGGAAAAAATCCGGTTAAGGATTATATATTTTTTTGTTGACCCCTGTATATATATGCACTTGGCAAGAAAATAAGAATGTTTTAAACGGTTATAGAATTAGTCCATCTATCCACAATAAAATTAAGGCGGCCTCGAATTTCTTTTCTTATATTTGAAAAATTAAATTTAGGAATGCTTTTTAAACATCCGGAACTCCTTTGGGCCCTTTTTCTTCTACTTATTCCTATTTTAATTCATCTTTTTCAGCTTCGCAGATTTAAGAAGACCCCGTTTACGAACGTAAAAATCTTAAAAAAAGTTGTTGCAGAATCCAGGAAGAGCAATACCCTTAAGAAATGGCTCCTGTTATGTACCCGCCTCTTGATTTTAAGTGCCTTGATAGTAGCCTTTGCCCAACCCTTTATCCCAGGCAAATCAGCGCTAAAAAGAAATGAAACTGTAATTTATCTTGATAATTCACTGAGCATGCAAGCCAATACGGGAAGTGGTACTTTGTTGGAAAATATGGTTCAGGAGATATTAAAATCAGTGCCCGAAGAAAACACTTTTAGTATTTTCACCAATGATAATATATATAGGGAGGTTCGTATTGCCGATATTAAGAACGATTTGCTTTCCCTGACCTATTCCAAGAACCAATTACAGTTGGAAGAAATCTATTTAAAGGCCAAGACTTTGTTCACCAATAGTGAAGCTTCTCGGAACGACCTGGTCTTGATTTCTGATTTTCAAAAAAGTATCTATTCGCCAACCATTGACTCATTGCCAAATATAAATAGACATTTGGTACAATCTTTACCGGATAAGCTTGTAAATGTTTCAATTGACACCGTATTTATTAGCAACGTTTCTTCGGAAAATGTAGATCTAAAAACTATATTATCCGCTAATAACGAAATAGACAATACCCCGGTTTCTTTATATAATGGAGAAAAATTGATTGCAAAAACATCCGCTACCTTTGATGAAAACAAAAAAGGCGAGGCTATTTTTACTATTCCGGCAAGCGAGGTTATCGATGGGAAAATTTTAATCTCCGATTCAGGACTCAATTATGACAATCAACTTTACTTCAACACAAACAAACAAGATAAAATCAAAGTACTATCCATTGGTGATATCAATGGCAATTACTTAAGACGTATATTTACTGAAGACGTCTTCCTATATTCCAATTTTAATGTAAATTCTTTAAACTACAGCCTATTGGAATCGCAAAACTTGATTATCCTCAATGAACTTAAATCTATTCCAATAGCCTTGCAAAATGCATTGAAAGCCTTTAAAATTGCTGGCGGAAATTTGGTTGTTATTCCAGGTATCCAAGTGGATATGGATAATTACAATGCGTTTCTAAGAAGTTTTTCCAACTCCTCCCTAATTTCTTCCGTTATAGAGGAACGAAAAATTAGTGAGATAGCCTTTTCCCATCCCTTGTTCAAAAATGTGTTTGAAAAGGAAGTTACAAATTTCCAGTACCCCTCCATTAAGTCTTTTTATAATATTAAATCCAACATGCCCAAAATCCTCTCATACCAAAGTGGTGATCCTTTTTTAGTTGGGGAAGACGGTACCTATTTGTTTACGGCATCCATTTCCAAGGACAATTCCAATATTATTAATTCCCCATTAATAGTCCCAACGTTTTACAATATGGGAATGGGCAGCCTGAGGATTCCAAGAATTTATGAAATGATAGGTAGCAAAACCACAGTGGATATACCTGTTAATCTTACTAAGGATCGGATTTTAAAAGTTTCCAATGAAAATGATGAATTTATTCCCTTTCAACAATCCTTTACCAATAAAACAACCCTCACTTTTGACGATTATCCTGTAACAGCAGGAATATTTAACATTACCGACCAAGGAAGGGCCATTAAAAACATAAGTTTTAATTTTCCAAGAGCGGAAAGCCAACTATATTATATGGACATAAATGACCTTAAAGGCAATAGTTTTAATGACAATGTAGCAACTTTATTCCAAAGTATAGAAAAAGACAATAGCATAAACGAGCTTTGGAAATGGTTTGTTATTTTAGCATTGGCATTTATATTTGCTGAAGTTCTTATCCAAAAATTTTTAAAATGAACATACTCTTAAAATCCGCCAAGATAGTAGACCCTACCAACAAGGATCTTCATTTAAAAAAGCGGGATATTTTTATAAAGAATGGGGTGATAGAAAATATTGCCGCCAATTTGGATGTTCAAGGAAGAACTAAGGTGATCAGTTTCGAGAATTTACACATCTCCCTTGGGTGGTTTGATTCCAGTGTAAGTTTTGGGGAACCAGGCTATGAGGAAAGGGAAACCATTCAAAATGGGCTATACACTGCTGCAAAGAGTGGTTTTACAGATATTGTTTTAAATCCCAATACCAATCCACTCCCCGATAGCAGTTCTGATATTGTTTTTTTAAAGAATGCTTCAAAACAAAGTGCCACAACACTCCATGCCTTGGGAACCTTGACCATAAGGTCCGAAGGTGAAAGTTTGGCGGAACTTTATGATATGAAGAGTGCTGGTGCCGTAGGTTACTATGATTACAAATTACCCCTTAAAAATTCAAACCTTTTAAAGGTTGCACTTCAATATGCCCATAATTTTGATGGACTTGTACATTCTTTCCCTATGGATATGCAGATTGCCGGAAAAGGAATTGTAAATGAGGGTGAAGTATCTACCAGGCTAGGTCTAAAGGGAATTCCCCATTTGGCTGAAGAACTAAGTATTGTCAGAGATCTTTTTATACTGGAATATACTGGAGGGAAAATGCACATCCCCACTATTTCAACTGCCAATTCCGTAAAGCTAATCGCGGAAGCCAAGAAAAAGGGCTTGGATGTTACCTGTAGTGTGGCAGTACATAATTTATGTTTTACGGACGAGACTTTGGTTGAATTCGACTCACATTTTAAATTGATGCCCCCACTAAGGACCAAGTCGGATGCCAAGGCTTTGATTAAAGGTTTAAAGGATGGAACTATAGATTTTGTTACCACGGATCACAGACCCATGGATATTGAGCATAAAAGAGTGGAATTTGACAATGCCTCCGATGGTACCATTGGCTTGGAAAGCGCCTTCGGAATGTTGAATCAAATTTTTGATCTTGAAACCACCATATCCCTATTGACCAAAGGTAGGGAAAGGTATAAAGTTAAAACACCATACTTTAAAGTTGGTGAAAATGCCAATCTTACCTTATTTGATCCCAACCCAGAATATATCTTTGAAGAGAAAGATATTCTATCCACTTCCAAAAATAGCTGTTTTCTAGGAAGTAAACTTAAAGGAAAGGTGTATGGTATTGTGTCCAACAACCAAATAATTAACTAAATTTATAGGAACTAAAATCTATAAGATGGACCAGAATACTATAAGTGAGGGAAAAACGATGGCAATAATCAGTTACATTACAGTAATTGGCCTACTCATTGCCTTTATCGTTAACAGTGATAAAAAAAATGAATTTGTAAAATTCCATATTGGCCAATCATTAAGGGTCTGGATATTGGCCATTGCCCTATCCATTGTCCTTGGAATTATTGCTGCTTTAATGGGAATGGGATTCCTAAGAATTTTGCAATGGGCGCCATGGATTTTGGCAATAATGGGTGCTATAAATGCAAATAATGGTAAAGTTGAAAAATTACCAATTATTGGATCTATTGGAGAATAAAATTTATTATTAACCTATTTAAAGAGGTCTAAATAGGCCTCTTTTTTTGTACACATATTAAACTTGATCTAACTTTGCCACTATGGAGAATGTTATTAAGGAAGGAAAAACCACTGCTATTGTGGCTTATTTAACCATGGTTGGGGCTTTGATTGCCATTTCGATGAATTCGGATCCCAAGAACGAATTTGCCCGCTTTCATACAAGACAGGCATTTGGTTTACATCTTGTATTTCTTGGCTTTGCCATTTTTTTGAGCAATTGGTATAATGAGTATGCTTGGTACGGCCTTTATGTTTTTTATGTTGTACTATGGTTTTATGGCTTTCTTGGCGCCTTAAACAACAAGAAACAAGAGGTGCCTGTACTAGGCCCCTATTTTCAAAAATGGTTCACTTTTATATCTTAAAATGACTACAGCTCCCTTATCACTGGAACACCTCATTAGACCTTCGAACATTAGCTCTGGCAAACCGCCCGTGCTATTTATGTTCCACGGCTATGGAAGCAACGAGGATGATCTATTTTCCTTTGCCCCCGAACTTCCAAAAGAACTATGTATAATATCGGCAAGGGCACCATATCCAATGCAACCGTATGGCAATGCTTGGTATGCTATTAATTTTGAAGCTGATAAGGGCAAGTGGAACGATGAGGAACAAGCAGTTTTGTCCAGGGATAAAATCAAGGTCTTTATAGAAGAAGCCTGCAAAACCTATGGACTGGACGAAAAAAATGTTACCATTCTAGGATTTAGTCAAGGTACAATACTAAGTTACGCCTTGGCCCTATCCTACCCCAATATGGTTAAGAATGTAATTGCTTTAAGCGGTTATATCAATGAAAACCTGTTAGTGGAAAATTATAAGGAAAACGACTTTAAAGATTTAAAAATTTATGCGTCCCATGGCAGCGTTGATCAAGTAATTCCTGTTTCTTGGGCACAGAAAATACCCACTATTTTAAAAGATTTAAAAATCGAGCATGTATATGAGGAATTTCCGGTAGGCCACGGTGTGGCTCCACAAAATTTTTACTCCTTCAAAACATGGCTTCAGGATAAAATTTAATTACTACGGGTATACAAAAGATGATCTATTAGTGAAAAATCGACACCAAGATCATCTTTCAGTTCATATTTGATCAGCACCTCGCCCCAATATTTCCCATCCGAGAAATCGGCCAATATCCATTTATGGTTTAAAATCTTAATTTTATTGATTTTAAAATCATTTTCCATACCCTCATAAGGAATAAGGGGGTTATCTCCTTTACTCTCATTGGTCTCCAATAACTTATCCGATATATAAAGGCTTGGATCCTTTAACTTTAGATGATCGTAATACGCCAAGGCATCATCATTATTTTCCAACGAAAAATATTGGTTGTCCAGCACTTTTAAATGCAATTTCTGAATAGAATCTTCCAATTGGACGAGCTCGGCCGACTGCGATTCTATTTTAGTATTTTTCGCCTTTACCATATTGTTGGTACTTACAAATTGGTATAGTGCTATTAAGGAAACAAATATGAATAAATACAGGTAAATTTTATGTTTCATTCCTTGGTTTTATCAGTTATAAATTATTGTTTTTAGTAAAATTATTTCAGGAACCCTAAAGTTCCTTAGACATCCAAAACTAGATTGTCATAGGCCAAATGCACATTTGGTGGCAACTGTTTTTCAACTTCATCATGAAAACCCAATAAGTGGCTTATATGGGTTAAATACGCTTTGCCTGGTTTTATGATTTCAATAAACTCCAAAGCTTCCTCCAAGTTGAAATGTGAATGGTGGGGCTCCATCCTCAAGGCGTTGACCACCAAGGTCTTTACTCCTTTTATTTTTTCCATTTCTACTTTTTCCATACTTTTCACATCGGTTAAATACACGAAGTCCTGTATTCTAAACCCAAAAACCTGCAATCTATTGTGTTGTGCCTCCACGGGTATTGCCATTAAGTTCCCGATCTTAAATGGCTTATTATTTTTAATGGTGTTGATCTCTACTGCGGGTGCACCTGGATATCGATTTTCATCGGCAAATATATAATGGAATCGCTCTTTAATGGAATCAACAACTCGTTCATGGCCATAGATGGGGATATCCCCTTGCCTGAAAAAAAATGGCCTAATATCATCGATCCCTGCAGTATGGTCGGAATGTTCATGCGTAAATAAAATTCCATCGATCTTTACCACATTGTTGGTAAGCATTTGCTGCCTAAAGTCGGGGCCACAATCTATTACATAATTGTAGGAGTCCCAAGAAATCATTACGGATACTCGAAGCCTTTTATCCTTTTGATTATTGCTTAAACATACGGGGTGTTTGCTCCCAATTACCGGGATTCCCTGTGAAGTTCCAGTTCCTAGAAAAGTTATTTTCAATCTTATATCTATTTAATCCAAATTTATAACTAATTTATTTAATAGATAGCCCAAACTTTTTAACTTTGCTACAAGTAAAAAAGACCCTATGTCCACTATTTTCAAGAAAGAAATCGCTTTTACTAATGTTCCCTCAATAAAGGCGAAAACCTTAAGGATAAACCTAAATCCTGATATTTATGGCACCTTTTCTGAAATTGGCGCCGGACAGGAGACATCAGGACATTTTTTCAAGTCGGGAGGTGCTTCGGGAACCATTGCCAAGGCAATGAGTGCTTATGACAAAGATTTTAGCGATGCTATATATGGAATAGAGGAAGACGGAAGATATGTAACCCAGTCCAGGTTAAAAAAAATGTTGGCCCATGAAATGGAAAACATGGACAATAGGATCAGCCGCGAACAACACCCTGACCGATTATTTTTTTCCTACGCCAATACAGTGGCTACCATTGATTTCTCCAAAAGGTATAAAGGTCATGGGTGGATTGGTATCCGTTATCAACTGGATCCCAAACAAAAGGAATTAAATGAAATTATCCTTCATATCCGTTTTAAACAGAATGAGGCGAGATTGCAACAGGAAACCTTGGGAATTGTTGGGGTAAATCTTATCTATGGTGCATTTTATAAGTACGATAAACCTAGAAAGTTACTGAAGTACCTTTACGACCATATCGACAAGGATACGGTTGAAATAGACATGGTTAATTTTTCAGGTCCCAATTTTGCGGAAGTCGATAATAGATTAATGAGTTTGCAGCTTGTTAAAAATGATATGACGGACGCCGTAATGTTTGGTCCCGATGGCAATAATCTTTTACCGGCGACCCTTCTTTACAAAAAGAATATTTTGGCCCTGCGCGGAAGCTTTAGACCTGTGACCAATGTGAATATGGATATGTTTAAAAAATCCTATGAAATATTCATTAGGGAACCTAGTGTCGAGGAAGAAAATACCATTGTTATTTTTGAAATTACACTCTCCAACCTCCGGGCTTCAGGGGAAATAGATGAACAGGATTTTATGGACCGAGCAGAACTTTTATGTTCCTTGGGCCATACCGTAATGATCTCCAAATTCCAGGAGTACTTTAAGCTAGTAGAATATTTTAGCAATTATACCAAGTCCAAAATTGGTCTTACCATGGGGGTAAATAATTTGGTGGATATTTTTGATGAGAAATATTACCGTCATTTGAGCGGCGGTATCCTAGAAGCTTTTGGTAAGTTATTCTTTAAGGACCTTAAAGTGTACCTATATCCCATGCGCAATGAGGAAACCGGCCAAATCATGACCAGTAATACCATAAAAGTACATCCGAGAATGAAAGAATTGTACAAATTCTTTAAATACAATGGAAAGGTGATGGATATTATTGATTACGATCCGGAAATTTTACATGTTTTCTCAAGGGATGTTCTCAAAAAAATAATTAATGGTGAAGAAGGATGGGAATCTGTACTTCCAGAGGGTATTGCGGAAATAATAAAAAAGAAGAAATTATTTATCCGTAAACCCAAAGAGGAAGAACAGGAAAAAGTATAATTTATTAGTATGCATATAAAGAGGCTGTCCTAAACATAAAGATTAAGGCAGCCTCTTTTTATTTCCTACTTTTTACAGTAATTGAGCGGCATGATCTTTGGTTTTAACTTTTTCAATCACCTTTTCCACTACTCCGTCCCCATCAATCACAAAAGTCATTCTATGAATACCATCATATTTTTTTCCCATAAACTGTTTTGGTCCCCAAACACCAAATATATTAAGTAATGTATGGTCCTCATCTGCCAACAAGGGAAATGGAAATTGATACTTATTCTTAAAACTAAGCTGCCTTTTTTGCGAATCCGCACTTACGCCAAGCAGCTCATAACCCTGGGCTTTTAGTTCGGAATAATTATCCCTTAAATTACAAGCTTCCGCCGTACATCCTGGTGTATTTGCCTTAGGATAGAAAAAGACTATTAATTTTTTCCCCTGGTAATCGGACAATTTTATATCGTTGCCATTTTCGTCCTTGGCTGAAAACGAGGGTACCTTATCCCCTACTTTTAAAGTGTTCATAGTTAAAATTTAATTAAATTTATATCGAAAAAGAAACCCGTTTTTATGGGCGTTCCTTAGTTTTAGAGTTATAAAATTACGTAATAAATGACGAAAGCGGAAAAAGTAAACTTTACCATTGAAACTTTACAAGCACTTTACCCGACCATTCCTGTTCCACTAAACCACAAAGATCCCTATACCCTTTTAATTGCTGTATTATTATCTGCGCAAAGTACGGATGTCCGTGTCAATAAGATTACGCCATTATTATTTGCCAAAGCGGACAATCCCTATGATATGGTAAAAATGACAGCCGATGAGATTAGGGAAATAATTAAACCTGTTGGTCTATCCCCAATGAAATCGAAGGGAATTTACGGACTTTCTAAAATCTTAATTGAAAAATATGAAGGACAAGTTCCTAAAGAGATTGAATTATTGGAACAATTGCCAGCAGTTGGACACAAAACTGCGAGCGTAGTGGTTTCCCAAGCATTTGGCATTCCTGCGTTTCCTGTAGACACCCATATACACAGACTCATGTACAGATGGGGATTTTCCAACGGAAAAAATGTGGTTCAAACTGAAAGGGATGCCAAAAGATTATTTCCAAAAGAAATATGGAACGATCTTCATTTACAGATTATATGGTACGGACGGGAATACTCACCGGCAAGGGGATGGAATTTGGAAAAAGACATTATAACCAAGAAAATTGGCAGAAAACCAGTGTTACAAGCCTATTATAAAGCAAAAAATCCCAACTCGTAAGGTGGGATTTTTTGTGCTAGTTTAAATTATTTTCAAACTGAACATTATTATATTCAATTATTTGCAATGATTTGGAATAGCCCAATAGGAACTTGATAGTTTCAGGACTTGCTTTCGCAAGTTTACACTTGTTTCGATGCTCAGAGTAAATTTTTTCCATAGGATTATAGTATTGTTATGTTAAGATAACGCCACTAAATTGGAAATATTGTACTCTTCGACCTATGACCTGTTAATTCGTTAAAACGATATTATTCTTTTCTATGATTTTTCTTAGGTTAATAAGCGCATATCTCATTCTCCCTAATGCAGTATTAATACTAACACCGGTGTTTTCTGAAATTTCCTTGAAGCTCATATCCCTGTAAATACGCATTAACAGAACTTCTTTTTGATCATCGGGTAATTCCTCGATCAATAAATTTAAATCTGAATCAATCTGATCTTTGATTAGCTGCTTTTCAACATTTAGTTTATCATCACCAATTACAGAAAAGATATTAAAATCATCATTCCCTTCGAACATTGGCATTCTTTTGTTCCTTCTAAAGTGATCAATTACCAAGTTATGGGCAATTCTCATAACCCAAGGCAAAAACTTACCTTCTTCGCTATAATTACCCTTTTTTAAGGTTTTAATTACTTTAATAAAGGTATCCTGAAAAATGTCTTCTGAAACATCACGGTCCAAAACCTTAGAATAAATAAAGCTACTAATACGTTGGTTGTGCCTGTTGATCAAAACCTCTAAAGCTTTTTCATTACCATTAATGTAATCCTTTACTAATACTGAGTCATCTATTTGCAGTTCCATACAAATTATTGTTTTTTGGTTAAACTAGGGGGCCTCCCCTTTCGGTTCGGACTTTTTTTTATTACTTCTTCTCTAAATGAAGACTAAAAATCTTCTTTGTTGATTAGTAACAGGATAAAAGTATATAAATGCTCATGTGTGAAAAAAACTATGTTGTAAAACCCCCATTAATTGATGTCAAATGCCGATTTTCTTATTTTACACATAATAATTGGCCAAAATTGAAGTTAGATGGGCTTAAAGGGACTACCAGAAAGAGTATAAAATATTATAGGTACAGTTAATGGCAGATAGACCTATATAATAAGGAGTAGGAATACCCCAACTGTAACGAACAAGTAAATTCCTTGTCTATGGAGTTTATGCGCAAAAAGTAATTGGAAAAATATATGATACCCTAGAATGGAGTGTTTGTAGCACTGTTTAAAGCCATTACATAACCATTCCCTATACTACATATGGCCAAGAAGCAACCAATACGTTAACGACTAAGTAAAGACTCTGGGCCAAACAATTGGAATTTCCTAGTTTAAACAATGTTCCTGCAGTTCATCATTACATTTAATGATGTGCAGCGATTTAGAGTAATTCAGTAAAAAATCTATTTTCGACCTGCGTGTGGACATTATAGTGCATTTGTTCTTAGTAGTAACGGTAAATTTCTTCATAATAATATACGTCTATGGACAAATAACGCAAGTGTTATGAAGAAATTAACTAAAGCCAGTTATAAAGCCTATTAATTCGTTAAAATTATATTGTGCTTTTCTACGATCTTACGAAGGTTAATAAGTGCATAACGCATCCTGCCCAGGGCAGTATTGATACTTACTCCCGTATTTTCGGATATTTCCTTAAAGCTCATATCCTTATATAAACGCATCTCCAAGACATCCATTTGATCCTTGGGCAATTCTTTGATCAATATATTAAGGTCAAGATCTATTTGATCTTTAATAAGTTGTCTTTCTGCATTTAACTTGTCATCACTTATTATGGAGAAGATATTAAAATCACTATTGCCTTCAAACCTAGGCATTCGTTTATTCTTCCTAAAGTAGTCGATAATTAAGTTATGTGAAATCCGCATTACCCAAGGTAAAAATTTTCCCTCTTCATTGTAATTGCCCTTTTTTAAGGTCTTTATGACCTTAATAAAGGTATCCTGAAAAATATCTTCGGTAGTTTCCCGATCTTGGACTTTGGAATAAATAAAACTGCTAAGTCGTTGGTTATGACGGTTGATCAATGTCTCCAGGGCCTTTTCGTCCCCGTTCATGTAGTCTCTTACTAATACTGAATCTTCAATTAATAGTTCCATACAAATTACTTTTTTTAGGCTAAAATGCCATACCTGTTTCTGTGACAAGTGCATTAGAGCGAATAGGATTTTAAAAAAGTAATTGTGTACGTATAGGCTATTTAGGGTTTATTTCGCATCAAATATAGAAAAAATTCTTTCGATTCAATGCACTTTCCTATAATGAATAATATTTATATGTAAGACAAAGGCTACTAGCTAATAAAATTCACATATCGTATCTTTGCAAACTTAAATACGCATATGGCCATCTTAACAGACGTTGATCCCAAACATAATATTATAATTAAAGGAGCAAAGCTCCATAATTTAAAGAATATAGATGTTGTAATACCACGGAATAAACTAGTGGTCATTACCGGCTTGTCAGGTTCCGGAAAATCCAGTTTGGCTTTCGATACCCTTTACGCAGAAGGACAAAGAAGATATGTGGAAAGTTTGTCCTCCTATGCGCGACAGTTTTTGGGAAAATTGGACAAACCCAAGGTAGATTATATTAAAGGTATAGCTCCGGCCATTGCCATTGAACAAAAGGTAAACTCTACCAATCCCAGGTCTACAGTTGGAACCTCAACTGAAATATATGATTATTTAAAATTAATGTTTGCGCGTATTGGGCGTACTTTCTCCCCAATATCCGGCAAGGAGGTGAAAAAACATACGGTTTCGGACGTTGTGGAACATATAAAGACCTTTGAAGAAGGCACCAAAATGCTTTTGCTTGCCCCTATCAAGATCAGTGAAGATAGAGACCCCTATAAATCGCTACAATTATTCTCCAAACAGGGATTTGCCAGAATTCTGCACAATGGAGAGGTTACCAGAATAGATGAGGATTTAAAGGACGTAGGTCGGGAATTTGAACTAGTGGTAGACCGAATCATATATAAAAACGACGAGGATTTTTTTAATAGATTGGGCAATGCCATAGATACGGCCTTTTTTGAAGGAAAGGGCCAATGCCTTGTTCAGGAACTTGCTACAGGCAAAAGAACCCATTTTAGCAATAAGTTCGAAATGGACGGAATGCAATTTCTGGAACCCAATGTACACCTGTTCAGTTTTAACAACCCATATGGTGCCTGTCCCAAATGTGAAGGCTATGGGGATGTTATAGGTATAGATGAAGACTTGGTTATTCCTAACACTTCACTTTCCGTTTATGAAAACGCCATATTTCCATGGCGAGGGGAAAGTATGGGATGGTACCGGGATGAATTGGTGAATGTGGCATACAAATTCGATTTTCCTATCCATAAACCTTGGTATCAGTTATCGGATGAACAAAAACAACTGGTTTGGGAAGGAAACAACTATTTTACCGGTATCCATAAATTCTTTTCGGGACTGGAAGAAAAGAGTTACAAAATACAAAACAGGGTAATGTTATCCCGATATCGCGGCAAAACCAAATGCAGCACCTGTAAGGGAAGGCGTTTAAGGAAGGAGACCGACTATGTAAAAGTTTCGGGAAAATCAATTTCCGATCTTGTAGAATTGCCCATAGAAGACCTTATCAACTTTTTTAAGGAGATTAAGCTTAGTTCCAATGATCGGAAAATTGTAGAGCGATTACTAAAGGAAATAGAAAGTAGATTGGGATTTTTATATAATGTAGGACTTAGTTATTTAACATTAAATAGAAAATCCAATTCCTTATCCGGTGGGGAAAGTCAACGCATAAATTTGGCAACATCATTGGGGAGTAGCTTGGTAGGCTCCATGTACATCCTGGACGAACCCAGTATTGGACTCCACCCAAAGGATACCGAAAACTTAATTACTGTTTTAAAATCGCTTCGGGATTTAGGCAATACCGTTATAGTGGTGGAACATGATGAGGATATAATGAATGCCGCAGACGAGGTAATCGATATTGGCCCAAAAGCTGGCACACATGGCGGTGAGGTAGTAGCACATGGCACCATGGATGAAATTCTTAAATCCGATTCCCTTACAGCCTCTTACCTCAATGGCAGTATGGAAATTGCCGTACCCAAAACAAGAAGACCCTTCAAAAATTATATTGAAATTAAGGGAGCGAGGGAAAACAACCTTAAAAATATAGATGTAATCTTCCCTTTAAACATATTAACGGTTATTACCGGGGTTTCGGGAAGTGGTAAAAGTACGTTGGTAAAAAAATTATTGTACCCCATAATTTTAAAGGAGCTTGGAGGTTACGGAGAAAAAGCAGGGCAGTTTAGCTCCATGGAAGGAAAATTTGGATCCCTAAAGCATGTGGAATACGTTGATCAGAACCCCATAGGAAGATCCTCCAGATCTAACCCTGTCACCTACATAAAAGCTTATGACGATATCCGTAACCTTTTTGCAAGTCAGAAATTAAGCAAATTAAGAGGATATCAGCCCAAACACTTTTCTTTTAACGTAGATGGTGGTAGGTGTGAAAAATGTAAAGGCGAGGGTGAGATTACGGTGGAAATGCAGTTTATGGCCGATGTACATTTGGAATGTGAAACCTGCCAAGGTAAAAGATTTAAAAAAGAAGTCTTGGAAGTAAAATTTGAAGATGCCAACATAGACAACATCCTTAATATGACCATTGATGATGCGGTGGACTTCTTTGAAAAAAACAATCAATCCAAAATAGTAACAAAACTAAAACCCCTCCAAGATGTTGGCTTGGGGTATGTAACATTGGGACAATCCTCCTCTACCCTTTCCGGAGGCGAAGCCCAGCGTATAAAATTGGCATCGTTTTTAGTAAAAGGAAATACCAAGGACAAGGCCTTATTTATTTTTGATGAACCTACTACAGGCCTACATTTCCACGATATAAAGAAATTACTTAAATCGTTTGATGCTTTAATAGCCAAGGGACATTCCATAATTGTAATTGAACACAATATAGATTTGATCAAATGTGCCGATTACATAATAGACTTAGGTCTAGAGGGAGGAAATAAAGGAGGCCAACTTTTGGTTCAGGGTACACCAGAAAGCGTTGCAAAGAACAAAACCTCCTACACTGCCAAGTATTTAAAAGAAAAATTACCCCAATAGTTACGGGAATTGGATATAGTCTCTGTTTTAAAGTTTCAATTTCCTAAAATCGGCTACCTTTGGTAACTGATTACCATATACTGATTACTATCCACTGTTTTTCGTTTACTGTTTACAGTTTACTGAATACTGATTTCCAGTTACTAAATATTTTCCCACTTAAGTCCTTAAAATAATTACTTCGAATTTCGTTATGGGCTGTTCTTAAAATCACTGAGAATTGTTTATAACTTATAAGTATCTAATAGTCAATCACTTAAACTAGTTATCGATTTTTTGGCATGCTGTTTGGTATATACAAACTGAATGTGAATAGTTGCATTCTAATTTAAAACCTTATATCATGAGAAATTTAATACTCCTTTTTACGGCGCTTATATTAGGTACTACAAGTACCATGGCTGCTTCATTGGAAAATAAGGTTGCCACAAGCAATACTTATAGAAATGATAACTCATTTATTTTTGTTGAAGATGGCATTACATTTTCGGTTTACCCAGATGGGGAATTCGATTTTTATATTGACAACAGAGGTGGAGTAAATGCAAATGTAAATTTTGGAAATGCCAATATAACTTTTAATTCAGGTTATGACTATAACCCCTATGTACAGTATGACGATTACGGTGCTGTTATCCAAGTTGAGAATGTTCCCGTGTATTATGACTATTACGGAAGGGTAAGTCAAATTGGGGATGTAAATATCAACTATAACAGAGGTAGAGTATCCAGAGTTGGTGGTTTATATGTCTACTATAACCATAATGGCCACTATAGCCATCACAGAGGATTTATAAACGTATACAACAGGCATTATGTGTATAGCCCTTTCCACAGCTATTTCGTAAGACCGGCTTTAGGCTTTAGTCTGGTATTTGGTAGCCCCTATAGAAGGTATTACGAACCTGTAAGATATACCTATTATAGGCCATATCACCACAACCACAGAAAAGCATATGCTAAAATAGGTCACCATTATAAGTACGATAAAGGGCATCATAACAAGAGAAGCTCGGTTTACCGAAACGATAAAAGGGTTGCTGTAAGGGACCATGGGTATAGAAGTCAAAGTAACGTTAGATCAAACAGGTCTGTAGCAAGTAGAAACGATGGTTATAGAAAGAACAATAATGTTTCCAGAAGTACCACATCCAGGAGCAACAACGATGGTTACAGAAAGAACAATAATATCTCAAGAAGTACAACATCCAGAAGCAATAATGTTAGCGGTAGAAATAATAATGTTTCAAGGTCCACCACTCAACGCAGTAATGGAAGTGGTACTATAAAGAGAAGTACAACAGTTAGAAGTAGTTCTCCAAGTTCTAGAAATGACAAATCTATTTCCAGAAGTTCTTCAATTCGTTCCAACAACAAAGGAAATGGTCAGAGAACTGTAAGTAGAACTACGACTACAAGAAGTAGTAATGGCAGCGGAAGTACTATAAAAAGGAGTAAAGCGGTTGTATCCAGACCTTCTGGAACTACCAGAACAACGGTAAAAAAGGAAGTTAGCAGAAGCCCAAGAAATACTTCGGTCAGAAGCAGTTCTTCAAGTAGAAGTAATAACGGTTCATCTGTAAGGAATAGCTCCGCAAAACGACCAAGTGTACAGTCAAAAAGCACTGTAAAAAGGTCAGTTGCCAGGTCATCCAATAGTAGTGCAAGAAAAATATCAACGGCTTCCACGAGAGGAAGAAGTTCTAGAAGTAATTAAAAATAGTTTTTAGGTTGGTTAGTTGTTTAGCCCCGCAGTGAATTCGTTCCTGCGGGGTTTTACTATTCAATTGAGATTTGAACGCTCCAAAGCATGCCTGCCCGTTCAATTCAGTCGGGCCTGCCCGTTCCATTCAGGCGGGCCTGCCCGTTCCATTCAGACGGGCCTGCCCGTTCCGTTCGGGCGGGCGTTAGAATATTAACAGTTGTTACCGTTCGACGTATAAAGGGCTTGCCCTGAGGAAATTGAGCTTGTGCTATTTTTTCCTCCCCAACTTTTCCAAATAAAATGAAATGGCTCCAAACACATCTTCGGATATTCTAAACTTATATAAAACAAGGACATAACAAATTACAATAAGTATACTCTTAATGCCCATGTTAATAACAGGATGGAAAGGAAATGATATAAAGTAAAAAATGGTCGTTAATAATAAGAGTAGAAATATAACCTTGAAAGTTTCTTTGGTAATGGGTTGAATACCAAATTTCATTTTTACGAAAAACAATTTTACCGTATTATAAATAAAAAAAGCCAAAAAACTGGCTATTGCCGCGCCATCCAAACCATATTTCGGAATAAGCCACAGGTTCAATAAAATAGTTAGGATAGCCAACACAACCCCCATAAGAAGTAAAGCCCTATAAAAGTCGGAATTGTACATTATCGCATTGTTATTGCCCAATAGCGCATCATATACCTTGGCAATGCCAATGATAAAAACAATTACATATCCACCGCGATAAGAAGTCGGCAATAGATTATAAAGATCATTTAAGTTTAAAATAATCAGTATAAATATAAGCCCAGACACTATGAACAAAGTCAGGGAACTCTTTTGATATAGGGTTTTTAGCGCTTTGATATCCTTTCTGTGAAGTATTTCCGCAGTTAACGGATAGGTTATATTGTGCATGGACCTTGACGGAACGGCAATCACAGTGGCTATGTAACCTGCCACACTGTAATAGGCCACATTTTTGATTTCTATAAATTGGTTGATCATCACTTTATCTACCTCCAACAAAACTATTGCTGCCGATCCACCCAAAATAATAAGGGCGCTATAATTTATAATTTCGCGGGTGTTGCCGGGAAGGTTAAAATCCAACTTCAATTTGAGCAATCTTAAGGCATAGACCTGCATTATCAGGGTTCTAAGAATATACATCCCCACTAGTGCATTGAGAAAGCTCAATACAGAAATAAGGTCCCAATACACCAATAAAAGCAATATAGTAACCAATATTCGGCTGAAAACCTCTTTCATAAAATTTCCAAAAACCGATTTCATTTGAACTTTGGCCCAGGCATAAAATACCTCAAAATAAGCCATCGCCAATCCAATAATAAAAATATGCCAAACATACCCCTTCACTATTGGGTTCTCCTTGGATAAAAAATTCCCTATGGTTTCATTGGCCAAATAGGATACAATTCCGATAGGTACTACAAGAACAAGTGGTAATAACACCATTAGAGTCAAAAAACCATCCCGACTTTTCAGTTCCTGGAAACCCGAATAGTATTTGATCATGGTATTTGGAATCCCAAATGCCAAAATTGGCATTAAAACAGAAGATGCCGAAAGTATAACATTGACCAAACCAAAATACTCATCGGACAAAAACCTTGTATATAAAAAGAGCAGGTTCAATGCTCCTATGGCAAATCCACCATAGGTAATCAATGTATTGTTCAACGATTGCTTTAAGACTATTCCCATGCTAAATACTTGGACAGCTTCTTGGTTAATTCCCGTCTGTGATATTGCTCCACTTTCGCAAAAGGCAACGACAATTGATTCTTTTTATAATCTTGAAACCACTCCAACAAGGAGTTCTTCAATTCATTGGACTGTTGGTAGTCATAAGTTCTGCCCGTATTGGACTCTGAAATAAGGCTTCCTACCTCCCACTTGCCTGGGCCAACGCCCAATATAGGCCTTTTTGCAGCCATATATTCAAATACTTTCCCCGGAATAATTCCTTGGGTCTCCTCAGAATCTATCTCTATCAATAATAATACTTGGGATTTTCTTTGATACTGTAGGGCTTCTTCATGAGAAATATACCCCAATAGCTCAGTATAGGGTTGCAAGCCAAAAAAATAGATACTTTCCAAAACATCCGAACTAATTACACCTGCCAACTGTAATTTAAAATGCTTTTTAAAGTCTGGGATTTCATGAATCAATTCAGAAATAGCTTTCCAGAGGTTTATGGGATTTCTACCACTAAGAAGGGATCCAATATGTGAAACAGTAAAATCAACGTCCAATACAGCCGAACTTGTCCCATCTGTATCGAAACCATTGGTAATAACCATAATGGGCTTATTGGTTATTTTAGAAAACTCCTGTTTTGTGGTATTACTGGTAACTATAATTTTATCGGCTTCATTTAACACCAATTGTTCCAAACGTTTGTGTTTTGCCTGGGAGGAAACAGTAAGTTTTAATTTTTTATGATATCCAATAGAGGTCCATGGATCTCTAAAATCGGTAATCCACCTTACTTTGCTACTTTTTTTTAATTCGAGCCCAATGAGATGTATGCTATGTGGTGGTCCCGTAGTTATTACTGTTCGTATACCTTCTTGTTCAATAATATTAGTCAAAAAAGCAACTGAAGGCTTTATCCAAAATTTTCTGGCATCGGGGATAAACATATTGCCACGAACCCATAGCATCAATTTTTCCAAAACGGATTGATTCTTGGAATTGATTATACCAGCGCTTATTTTTTTGGTCTTATTCTTGGAAAATATTCGGGCAAATCCGTAGGGTTCAAAAATAGGCTTCTTGTATATTTTTATTCCCTTTGGTACTTCATCCAAAAAAGTTTCATCGATGAGAGGATAATTGGGATTTTCTGGAGTATAAATAATGGGTTCTATATTAAAATCCCTTAGGTACTTCACAAATTTCAACCATCGTTGCACTCCCGGCCCACCTGCTGGTGGCCAATAATACGTGATGATGAGCACCTTTTGCATTAAGCCGTTGGTTTTTTTCTAGATTTCCAATAGGTGTGTCCAATTCCAAAAAATAAAACGAGTGCCAATATTATAGAACTGGCCATAGTTATTTTTCCCCCAACTTGAATAAGGGTCGGCTCAAACTTAAATTCAATTTTATGTTTACCAGCAGGAATTTCCAATGCCCTTAGCACATAATTCACCTCAAAATGCTCCTTCAATTTGCCATCTATATAAGCATTCCAACCATGGGGATAGTACATTTCGGAAAATACGGCAATTCCCGGATAGGTATTATCGGAACTATAAGTCAAATGATTTGGCTTATATTGAGTAAGCTTTATAGTAGCAGAAGAATCTGCCTTGTAGTTAAGCTCTTTCAAATTAGCAAATTTCGATTTATCAAAAACTGCTTTGTGCTTCACATCCAGAGTATTCAGGGCCATTATTTCATCATTGGAATTATAAACGGGCACCAATTCATTAATAAACCAGGCATTACCATTGGCATCGGGATTTAGTGCTGGATAATTTCTACCCTCTTCGTCTTGCTGCACCACATATTTTACATTGAGCATACTTAAAACCCGAACGTTGTTCTTTGAGATGTGAAAGTCGAACAAGTTCTGGATACCTGCCGGTTTAGCAGCGTGGTAGCCCCAAATGGACTGGTGAAAATATGCGGTACGGCCTCCACCACCGATCTCGGAAGGGTCGTACACCCTAAATATAGTGGTATCCTTGGCAATCTGCTTGTCCATTTCAGTTTCCTGAAAAGGTTCCAGCATTCTGCGCTGTGCTACAAAATCATCTTCGTTTACATAACGCTTGGCAACACCTACCAAATCGAACAACAGCAGAACTCCTAAAATAACAATCGTTAGGTTCTGTTTTAATTTATCCTTTAGAAAGAACCAAATAACCAGAGCTGCTAAAGTAACATAGATCAATGACCGTAATATATCCGAGTTATAAACAGACTTGCGATCGGCTACAATTAGGGAAACAATGTCATCACCATAATACTGTCTATATGTTTCATCGCTCTGTCCTACAAAATCGAACATTCCTTTTACCAAAAAAAGTACTACTCCGATTCCCACAGAAATAAAAAAGGTGAGTTTTAAATTCTTTAGTTTCTTGGAAGTGTCCACCTTATTATCAAAAAGCTGTGCCAAAGCCAAGATGGCCAAAACAGGTACGCAAAGTTCAAGAATAACCTGAATGGAAGATACTGCCCTAAATTTATTGTATAGCGGAAAATAGTCGATCATTACATCCGTAAGCAGTCCAAAATTTTTGCCCCATGAAAGTAACAGTGCCATTATAGTGCCTCCCAAGAGCCACCATTTTACCTTTCCTTTAACCAAAAACAATCCTAAAACAAAGAGAAAGAACACAATGGCCCCAATGTAGGCCGGAGCGGCAACAATAGGCTGGTCTCCCCAATACAAAGGCAATGAACTGGTAAAATCCAAAGCTTTGGTCCGTGATATTCCATTTTCCGTTAAAAAAGTATAGGTTTTGGAATCAGCTCCAAGGTCTTTGCCACCGGAACCTCCAAACAGTCTTGGAACGAACAGATTTAAAGATTCAACAATACCGTAACTGAATTGGGTTATATATTCCCGATCTAGTCCTGAACCTATTTCCTTGGGTTCCCCATTGGCATTTATGGTAAGATCGGATTTACCCCTTGTGCTCCAATCCGCATATTCCTTGGTAGCCATTAGACTCGTAGCATTGGCAGCAATACCAATCAACACTGCTATAACTAAGATTCCGACAGATATGCCAAAATGCTTCAATTTCTTTTCCTTAATGGCATCCACTAAATAAACACCTCCAAGAATAAGTACCAACAACATAAAGTAGTAGGTCATTTGATAATGGTTGGCTCCCACTTCCAATGCCATGGCAATTGCGGTAAGGAGAAAGCCCCAAAGATATTTCTTTCTAAAAACCAGAATAATCCCCCCTAGGAGCATAGGCATATACCCTATTGCATGGGCCTTCGCATTATGTCCAACCCCCAAAATAATAATCATATAAGTTGAAAAACCAAAAGCCAGAGCTCCCAGCAACGCCAACTTATAATCAACCTTAAGGCAGCAGAGCAGAATATAAAAACCAATAAGATAAATAAAAAGATAATCGGCAGGTCTTGGTAAAAAACGGATTATTCGGTCCAATTTTTTCACGTAATCATGTGGATAATAGGCCCCTAACTGATAGGTAGGCATTCCGCCGAAGGCGCTATTGGTCCAATAAGGCTCCTCCCCTGTTTTCTTTCGAAAATCATTTTGCTCCTTGGCCATTCCCGTAAATTGAACAATATCGGATTGCTCTATCACCTTCCCTTGTAAGACAGGATGGAAATAAGCTAGTGCGACAACTATAAAAAATACGGTGACAAAAAAATGGATAAAAAAGGCTCTTAGACCGTTTCTCATGTTTGGTTATGGTAAAAGGTTATTCAATTTCCTCAAAATCTATATATTCTCCAACATTTTTTGAGGTGTTTTTTTTCTTGGTCGTTTTCTTCTCAATAATAACGTCGCCAATTTGCTCTTCGTTTGGATTGTTCTGTTGGGCAAAACCCTCAAACTTTTCCTTAAAATGTTCCTCCGTCTTCTTTGCGGCATACCTAAACATTCTAGGAGCAAACCATTTAGCTAGAATTTTAAGCAAATAGTATACTAAGAGTACAATTAGTATCGTTTTTAAAAAACCCATAATAAGTTGACAAATTTTATATCAAAAGTACAATTCTAACGTTGTAATAATAGTGCAAAAGTCTTAAAATAATAATAAAATAGTACCTATGGAATATAATGTTTCAATGAAACGCCTAATGAAAATGCTCTTTTTTGGAATTTTCACCATTCCTTTGGTAGGTTTTTCCCAATATACCGATGTCATCAACTCCAACCGACCAGGCCTATCTGTAAGTGCATATGCTATTGGCACCAACGTTTTACAGGCCGAATTTGGTGTTGCATATGAACAACAGGACCATACAAGGCTGGCTACTGAATCCAATATTTTTGGGGCCGATCTTTCCTTGCGCTATGGTATTCTTTTCGAAACCCTGGAATTGAATTATGAAGGTACATTCGACAATCAAAATAAAACATATATCAACACTGGGGTAGAAATTAAGAACACCGATTTCTCCCGAAACAGGATAGGGTTAAAATATTTAATTTACGACCCATTTAAGAATCCCGAAAATAATAAGCCTAATCTCTATAGTTGGAAGGCCAATTATGGTTTTAAGCTGAAAAACCTGATCCCAGCTATTTCGGTCTACGCAGGTGCCAATTTTGTTCTCGGCGACAATCCCTTTTATAGTGGTGACCCCATAGTCTCCCCAAGGGTAATGGTGGCGACCCAAAGTAGACTTACACCAAGATTTGTCCTTATTTCCAACATCGCCTATGACAGATTGGGCACGGATTTCCCTGAATGGAATTATACGGTGTCCTTATCCCATGCCTTTAGGGATCCTAAATGGAGTGTTTTTGTAGAAAACCAAGGTATAAAAAGTGATAGGTACTCGGACGTACTTTTACGAGGTGGCGTTGCCCATTTGTTGGGTGAAAATATGCAGGTAGATATGAACCTAGGGGCCAGTTTTAAAAATACGCCCAGTAGGATTTTTGCCGCAATGGGCTTTTCCTATAGGATAGATATGCACAGGGATAAGGTGAAAGCCATTGAAGATCAAGATGCAGGGGAAAATGGAGGTCCTATTGGCAAGAACGCGATGAAGAAAAAGAAAAAAGGAAAAAACAAAGGCTCAGGTGCCGAGGATATAGACTTAGGACCCACAAAGAAACAATTGAGAAAATTGAAGAAAAAGCAAAAGAATAGGGACGATTCTGATATAGATTTCTAACAAAACAACATTTGTACTTTTTCCTATAGATTAATATTGCTAATATTGAACCATACAAGAAATGTAGTATGGTTACTCTAAAAGAAGCAAAAACAAAATCGGAACTTAAGGATTTCGTGAAATTCCCGTTTTCACTATATAAGGATTCCCTATATTGGGTTCCTCCTATCATCAACGATGAGCTGGAGTCTTTTGATAAAAGCAAAAATCCCGTTTTTAAGGATGCGGATGCTTGGTTTTACCTTGCCTATAAGGAGAACAAAATTGTGGGCAGGGTGGCTGCCATTGTCAATAGACTGGAAGTAGAACAACAGCAAGTAAAAAAAATGCGATTTGGTTGGTTCGATTTCGTAGATGATTATGAAGTTACGGAGGCCCTCTTCAATAAAGTTGCTGAAATTGGAAAAGAACATAAGCTATCTTATATGGAAGGACCTGTGGGTTTTTCCAACTTGGACAAGGTTGGTGTACTAACTGAAGGTTTTGATGAGATAGGCACTATGATTACCTGGTATAACCATCCGTATTATGCAAACCATTTTGAACGCTTTGGGTTTGTAAAGGAGAAGGAATACATGGAAAATAAATTCCCCTTTAGCAATGCGGAACCCAAATTCTTTGAAAAGGCAAACGACTTGGTTAAAAAAAGGTACGGTGTTAAGGCACTTAACTTTTCTAAAACCAAGGATGTACTTCCCATGGCGGATAAAATGTTCGATCTTTTTAATGAGTCCTATTCCTCCCTTTCTTCCTTCGTACCCATTACTGACATTCAAAAAGAATACTTCAAGAAAAAATATATCAGTTTTATAAATCCCGAGTATATTAAATTTATTTTGGATAAGGATGATAATTTGATCGCTTTCGGAATAGTGATGCCTTCGTTTTCCAAAGCCTTGCAGAAAGCTAACGGAAAATTGTTCCCTTTCGGCATATTCCATTTACTAAACGCGAAGAAAAACAGTAAAGAGGTTATATTTTACTTGATAGGGGTACATCCAGAATATCAAAACAAAGGGGTTACAGCCGTTATGTTCAGTGAATATCACAAAACTTTCACACAAAAGGGTATTGAGAATTGTGTAAGGACACCCGAATTGGAGGAAAATGTGGCTATTCGCCAATTATGGAAACATTTCGACCCAAAAATATATAAGCGAAGAAGGACCTACAGAAAAGATTTGTAATCTAATTTGCGTGAGCTGCCAAAGGTTCTCCCAAATATAAAAGCCAACTTAAAATAATAAGTTGGCTTTTTATATAAATGTTGAAATAGTTTTGTTCCGCCTTTAGTATTGCCAATGACTAGGCCTTACATCCGGCTTTTGGAACAATACTATACGTTGAACCTAAAATGCATTACATCACCATCCTTAACGATATACTCTTTTCCTTCTACCCGCATTTTCCCAGCTTCTTTAACCTTGGCTTCACTTCCGAAAGAAACAAAATCATTATAGGCAATAACTTCTGCACGGATGAACCCTTTTTCAAAATCGGTATGAATTACTCCTGCTGCCTGTGGTGCAGTAGCACCCACTGGAATTGTCCAAGCGCGTACTTCCTTTACACCTGCCGTAAAATAAGTCTCCAAATTCAATAATTTATAGGCTCCCCTAATTAATTTAGCTGAACCAGGCTCTGTAAGTCCCAAATCTTCCAAGAACATTTGTCGCTCCTCATAACTCTCCAATTCCGTAATATCCGCTTCTGTACCCACGGCCAAAAAGATAACCTCGGCATTTTCATTGGCAACGGCCGCTTTAACCTGTTCCACATAGGCGTTACCGGTTGTAGCTGCATCTTCATCCACATTACAAACATACATTACAGGCTTATCGGTAATGAACTGTAAGGGCTTCACAAACTCCGCACGATCATCTATATTAATATCTAGAGCCCGTACCGACGTTCCGGTTTCAAGTCCCTGCTTTATCTTTAATAGAACTGCTTCCTCTTTCTGCGCTTCCTTATTTCCAGTTTTGGCAGCTCGTTTTACTTTTTCAAGCTTTTTATCTACAGTCTCCAAATCCTTCAATTGCAATTCGATATCAATGGTTTCCTTATCCCTTACTGGGTTGACCGAACCATCGACATGAACAATATTCTCATTATCAAAACAACGTAGCACATGCAAAATTGCATCTGTTTCCCTGATATTACCCAAAAACTGGTTACCAAGGCCTTCGCCCTTGCTGGCTCCTTTAACCAAACCCGCAATATCCACAATTTCCACAGTTGCAGGCAATACCCGTTCTGGAACTACAAGTTCTTCCAACTTCTGCAATCTGGTGTCCGGTACATTTACAACCCCAATATTGGGCTCAATGGTACAAAAAGGAAAATTGGCACTTTGTGCCTTCGCATTGGACAAACAATTAAAAAGGGTGGATTTTCCTACATTGGGCAATCCTACAATACCTGCTTTCATGGTCAAGATCAATTACAAACTGGAACCGTAGACTAAAACCTATTTCCCAGCTTTTTTTTTAACAGCTGCAAAGATACTATTTATGTCCATTTATAAACATACATTGCCAATGTTAATTAGGTAAAAATAAATTACCTAAATTTAAATGTAAAACACTTAAAATCATTAATATGAAAAAATTCTATTTATTGACGCTTCTATTGTTGGGCAATCTAACCTTATTGGTTGCACAAAATTCTGTGTCGGGCAACGTTACGGATGACAGTGGCGAACCCTTAGTTGGTGTAAACATTGTAGAAAAAGGTACCACCAATGGAACAACAACGGACTTTGATGGGAATTATCAAATATCCGTATTCGATAATGCCATCCTCGTCTTTAGCTATATAGGTTATAACACCCAAGAGGAAGTTGTTTCGGGGAAATCGGTCATCAATGTATCATTGGCTGGAGGAATGATGCTGGACGAGGTTCAATTGGTGGGATCTAGAAGTCCTAAACGAACCTCAACAGATACCGCGGTACCAGTAGACGTAATCGACATTGCAGAAATTGCAACCCAAACTGGTCGTGTTGAAGTAAATGAACTTTTGCAGTATGCCGCTCCTTCCTTCAACGCCAATAAGCAATCCGGATCGGATGGCGCAGACCATATAGATCCGGCAACGCTAAGAGGATTGGGACCCGATCAAACCTTGGTACTAATAAACGGAAAAAGAAGGCATCAATCCTCCTTGATCAATATTTTTGGAACTAGGGGACGTGGAAATACGGGAACCGATTTAAATGCTATTCCAGCATCTTCTATTAAACGAATAGAAATATTGCGCGATGGTGCTGCTGCCCAATATGGCTCCGATGCCATAGCGGGGGTAATTAATATTGTCTTAAAAGACCAAACGGATGAAGTATCAGGATTTGTGAGTTATGGAGCTTACAATACCAATGCCAAAGGGGATTTTCCTGCCGGAACACCCAATACAGATGGCAACCGTTTAGATACAGAGAGGGACGGCAATGCCATTGGTAGCGATAAAAGTTTTGATGGAGGCTCTTTAAAAGCGGGAGTCAATTTTGGAACGGCCATAGGGAACGATGGTGGATTTGTTAATGTCACCACAGAATATATCAGCAAGAACAAGACGTTGCGACCAGGGTTCGATTTTAGGAGAGGCTTTGGGGAAGCGGCCATAGATGGATTTAATTTAATGGTGAATGCCTCTGTCCCCCTTTCCGATAATTCAGAAGTATATGCTTTTGGTGGCAGGAACTATAGGGATACAGATGCCTACGCCTTTACAAGAAATGGTGGAAATAGGGTAATCCCTTCTATATACCCCAACGGCTTTACACCAAGAATCACCTCCAACATCATAGACAATTCCTTTTCGGCCGGCTTTAAAACAGAATTGGCTAATGGCTGGAAAGTGGATATCAGCAATACCTATGGGAAAAACAATTTTCATTATTTCATTCAAGGAACCCTTAATGCTTCCTTGGAGGATGTATCCCCCACCGATTTTGATGCAGGGGGGCATAGCCTGACACAAAACACGGTGAATTTGGATTTTTCAAAATATTATGAGGATGTTTTGGAAGGAATGAACCTGGCTTTTGGCGCCGAATATAGAACCGAAAATTTCATCATATTTGCCGGCGAGGAAGGTTCTTGGGGCACTTATGACGTAAATGGTCTGTTGATAACAGACCCTGCCAATCAGACCCAACCTACAGATCCAGACTCGGGCGATGCACGTCCGGGCGGTTCACAAGGATTCCCAGGATATAGTCCTAAAAACGAAGTAGATAGAAGTAGAAGTAATTTTTCTCTCTACGCAGATGCCGAGTTCGACCTTACTGAAATTTTCTTATTAAGTGCTGCAGCGCGTTTTGAAAATTTTAGTGATTTTGGAAGTACCCTGAACGGGAAATTGGCCGCTAGATTAAAAGCGTCCGACAACGTAAATATTAGGGGGTCTGTAAGTACAGGTTTTAGGGCTCCTTCCTTGGCCCAAAAATATTACAACCTACAGTTTACAAATTTTGTGGGAGGCGCCGCATTGGAGTCCTTATTATCCCCCAACAATAGTCCAGTAACCGCCTCGTTTGGAATAGACCAATTAAAAGAAGAAAAGGCACTTAATGCCGGTTTAGGTTTTACAGCAACTTTCGGGGACTTCACCGCTACAGTAGATGGATATTATATTAAGGTAGACGATAGGATAGTACTAACAGGTAATTTTGATGCCCCACAGATTCCCAACGTGGAAGCCGCGCAGTTCTTTGTCAATGGCGTGGATACCAAAACCACTGGATTGGATATTGTATTGGCCTGGAAGAAGAACTTCGATGACAATAGACTATCGGCGACTTTTACAGGTAATATAAATGACATGAAGATCGACAAGGTTAATAATGGAAATTTGGACGAGCAAACCTTTTTTGGAGAAAGGGATAAGGGGTTTTTATTAGCCTCGGCCCCTAAAAGTAAATTTACCCTAAATATGAATTACAAGAAGGACAAATTTGATGCGGGGCTGGCTTTTACCCATTTTAGCAAGGTAGAATTATTGGATTATCAGATGTTGGAACCCACCGCGGATTACGATAGTTTTGCTGACCAAATAAATCAGGCAACGGATACCTATGACGCCAGACTGATTACAGATCTAGTTTTTGGTTATGAATTGTGCGATGGTCTCAAATTAAATGTTGGTGCCAACAACCTTTTTAATGTGTATCCAGATCAACAGGACGATTGGGTAGAAGGTGGTGGATACTGGGACTCCGTACAAATGGGATTTGGAGGAGCGTATTACTATGCCAAAATAGGATTTACATTTTAGATAAACAAAACACCAAAATGCAAAAAGGTTGCCTTTACAGGCAACCTTTTTTATTTCATAAAATTCAACAACCCTCACTCCTTAGGAGGAATTATTCCAAAATCCCCCCCCAACAACCTATTGAAAAATAAATAATCAACCCATAAATCTGGAAAGGGACTGCTGAAAAATATAATTAAATGACCTACTCAGGGTGCATAAAACGTTGTTTGCCCAAAAGTACTTCTTCAGACTCCACGTGGTCGTCATCCGGGATACAACAATCTACAGGACAAACCGCAGCACACTGGGGCTCATCATGAAAACCTTTACATTCCGTACACTTGTCCGGAACAATAAAATATATCTCGTCGCTTACTGGCTCCTGTGATTCGTCGGCATCAACTGCTTTACCATTAGGCAGTACTACATTACCCTTTAAAAGGGTTCCGTCACTATAACGCCAATCATCCGCACCTTCATAAATTGCAGTATTTGGACATTCTGGTTCACAAGCTCCACAATTTATGCACTCATCTGTTATTATAATTGCCATATTTTTCTATTTCTTTATGCTGATTTAATTTCAGTATCAATACTTTTGTACAAAGGTAAAGCCTAATAAAATCTTTTACAAATATAATGACTGACCTTAGACATAGACTTGATGCTTTTGTTAAACTTGGTGATTTTTTTAAAGAATATTGCAAATATGCAAAAAACCAAACTCAAATAGATGATAATCAGCACGCATGGTTAAAAAAATTCGATGAAATACTAGCCTTGGCCGGACACAAGAATGGTTGGTTTACCCCTGAAAATATTTTATTTAGTTTGGAAAGTTGGGCCGAACTACTGACGCCATCGAAGCTCGAAAGCTGGTTAATGGCCTATGAAGTGGATAAAAACAAGCCTAAATCGGTTGCCCTGATTATGGCCGGTAATATTCCCTTGGTAGGTTTCCATGATTTTTTAAGTACCCTAATTACTGGAAATAGGGCCATCGTGAAACTTTCCTCAAACGACCAAGTATTATTACCCTTTGTTGCCCAATATTTAATAGAAATGGAACCTTCCTTTAAAGACAAAATTTCTTTTGCAGATGGCAAATTGGAAGATTTTGATGCTGTAATTGCAACGGGAAGCGACAATACTTCGCGATATTTTGAGCACTATTTCGGAAAAAAACCTAATATCATTAGGAAAAATCGAAATTCGGCGGCCGTTCTTAGTGGTAATGAAACAAAGGAAGAGCTGACCGCTTTGGGAGAGGATATTTTCAGGTATTACGGACTGGGCTGTAGAAGTGTATCCAAATTATTTGTGCCCAAAGATTTTAATTTTGACGCACTATTTAAAGCTGTTTACCCATACAATACCATCATTGAACACCATAAATACGCCAATAATTATGATTATAATAAGGCCGTGTACCTAATGAGTTTGTTCAAGATATTGGAGAATGGTTTCCTAATGCTAAAGGAGGATAATAACTATGCTTCCCCTATTGCCACCGTTTTTTATGAGTTCTATGATTCCATGGAAGATTTAAAAATTAGATTATCACAAGAACAGGACAAGATTCAATGCATAGTATCCAAAGGCTTTATTGCAGATGAGATACCTTTTGGCCAAACCCAGAAACCATCATTGAACGATTATGCCGACAATATTGATACTGTTGATTTTTTGTTGAAAACATAATGTAATAATCTTTGGAGGCAGTACCCTACTTCCTAAAATATTTATGACCTTTAACCCTTGAAATATAAAAAACTGGATTTTACAATATTTCCATAACAACAACAACTCAGATTAATGATTATCAATCAATTAAGATAATTATCACCAAAGTATCGCAATAATTATTTTAATACCCCAGAGATAAAAATTAATCTTTGAACAACCTTAAAAAGAGATAAATGAAAAAACATAATTTTAGTGCCGGCCCTTGTATATTGCCACAGGAAGTAATCATAAAAGCTTCTGAAGCCGTATTGGATTTTAATGGTTTGGGACTTTCCCTTATTGAAATTTCACATAGAAGTAAAGATTTTGTAGCCGTTATGGATAAAGCCAGGTCTTTGGCCCTGGAGTTATTGGATTTGGAAGGAAAGGGCTATCAAGCTTTATTCTTACAGGGAGGCGCTAGCTTGGAATTTTTAATGGTAGCCTATAATCTATTGGAAAAAAAAGCTGGATATCTCAATACCGGTACCTGGGCGGATAAGGCCGTTAAGGAAGCTAAACTTTTTGGAGAGGTAATTGAGGTTGGCTCATCCAAAGACGAGAATTTTAGCTATATCCCTAAAGGTTATACCATTCCCAATGACCTGGATTACCTGCACCTTACCTCCAATAATACCATTTTTGGAACACAAATAAAGAAATTTCCAAAAACAAGTACCACATTGGTTTGCGATATGAGTTCGGACATATTTTCCAGACAATTGGATTTCTCCCAGTTTGACCTTATTTATGCCGGGGCACAAAAGAACATGGGGCCAGCAGGAACTACATTGGTGGTCATAAAAGAAGATATTCTGGGCAAGGTAACCAGAAAAATCCCGTCCATGTTGGATTATAAGGTGCATATAGATAAGGAAAGCATGTTTAATACTCCTGCGGTTTTTCCTGTTTATGTTTCCATGTTAACCCTGGAATGGCTAAAAAACCTAGGTGGAATTCCTGCCATAGAAGAGATAAACGAAAAGAAAGCACAGCTACTGTACTCAGAAATAGATTTGAATCCTTTGTTTAAAGGATACGCACATAAAGAGGACCGTTCCAATATGAACGCCACCTTCACCTTGGCCGAAGAAAAGCTGAAAGATGTATTTGATGGGATGTGTAAGGAAGCAGGTATAAGTGGATTAAATGGACATCGTTCCGTTGGTGGTTATAGAGCCTCTATGTATAATGCCCTTTCGTTGGAAAGTGTTGGTACCTTGGTAGACGTAATGAGCGAATTGGAGAGGAAAGCATAATAAAGGAGGTAATGGAAGTCTGTTTTTACCGGCCAATTTTGGTTAAATTGAGAAGGTATATAGCATATCTATAAAATAGTCACCAAGATTTTCAATCGCGGTCAATTTAATTCCATTACTTAATATTTAGAATTTAACAATTAGACTGTATAATGAAAATTTTAGCAAACGACGGAATATCAAAAAGTGGGAAGGAGACCTTGGAAAATGCCGGTTTCGAAGTTCTGGCAGTCAATGTGGCCCAAGAACAACTGGTTACCTATATTAACCAAAATAAGGTTTCGGTACTATTGGTTAGAAGTTCTACGAAAGTCACCAAAGAGGTTATAGATGCTTGTCCTACTTTAAAAATAATAGGGCGAGGTGGAGTTGGAATGGATAACATAGATGTGGACTACGCCAAATCCAAGGGTTTACATGTAATCAATACTCCAGAAGCCTCATCTTCCTCAGTTGCTGAATTGGTCTTTGCCCACTTGTTCAGCGGGGTGAGATTTTTACACGATGCCAATAGGAACATGCCTTTGGAAGGAGACAGTAATTTTAAAAAACTCAAAAATGCCTATGCCAAAGGCATTGAACTGAGAGGTAAAACTCTAGGTATTATTGGATTTGGAAGAATTGGTGTGGCTACTGCAAGAATAGCCTTGGGAATAGGAATGAAAGTTATTTTCACCGATCCTTTTTTGGATGAGGCCACCGTGACCGTACCTTTTTTTGATAACCGATCAATTTCTTTTGATCTTAGTAGCACCCCATTGGAAAACTTGTTGAAAACGGCAGATTTTATTAGTTTACACGTTCCTGCACAAAAATCATATATCATCGGTAAAAGAGAGTTTGCGTTAATGAAGGATGGCGTTGGTATCGTTAATGCTGCCCGTGGAGGCATATTGGATGAGGTTGCCCTTGTTGATGCCTTGGAAAGCGGGAAGGTAGCCTTTGCCGGCTTGGATGTTTATGAATCCGAACCTATCCCGGAATTACGCATTTTAATGCATCCGGACATTTCTCTAAGTCCCCATATTGGCGCCGCCACGGAGGAGGCGCAAGATCGGATCGGATTGGATCTTGCATCCCAGATTATAGATCTTTACAAATAATTGTACAGTGGTGATACCTCCCTGTTTTAAACTCTTTTTTTTGTACCTTGAAGAAAATTAGTTTCTAACCGTAATAACTATAAAAATGTCAGGATTATTGGATTTATTAAGCAGCCCATTAGGTAAACAATTAATAAGTGGGGTTGCTGGTCAAACGGGACAACCGGAAAACAAAACAGCAGACGTATTAAGTATGGCCATGCCATTACTTTTAGGTGCCATGAAAAAAAACGTTTCTTCACCAAAAGGAGCCGAAGGCCTAATGAGTGCCCTATCGTCCAAACACGATGGTGGATTATTGGATAACCTGGGAGGTCTATTCGGAGGTGGCGTAGATCAGTCTGTTATGGCAGATGGTGCCGGAATCCTTGGACATGTCTTTGGAGGAAAACAAGCCAATGTAGAGAATGCTTTAAGTCAAAAATCGGGATTGGATGCAGATGCAGTGTCCGATATACTAAAAATTGCGGCTCCATTGGTAATGGCGTATTTGGGAAAACAAAAGGCCCAAAGCAATGTAAATGATGCCAATGGCCTAAATGGTTTATTAGGCAGTATGTTAGGCGGACAGCCACAACAGAATCAGAGCTTAATTACAACACTATTGGATGCCGATGGTGATGGGAGTGTTTTGGATGATGTTGCAGGAATGGTCATGGGAACCAGCAAAAAGAAAGGTGGTCTGGGAGGCTTGCTCGGCGGGCTTTTTGGAAAATAACAGATTTAACATATTTTATGAAAAGCCATTTGCTAACCAAATGGCTTTTTTTGTATCTTATAAATAGAAAGCTGAAAAAATACAGTGCAAACAAAACGCATTGATTTTTCGCTTTCCAATAAGTTCCATTGAAAAAATATATACAATGAAGAAGAATATTTTCACTATCGGCATTCTTATCCTGTTTATTATGTCCTTGGCCAATTGTAGCAGTTCCAAGAAAGCGATTTCCATTACGGATGACGAAAAGGCGGCTTTTTCCCAAACCCAGGGAGACACCATAGCCATCAAGGATGATAAAACAGAATATGAAATTATTATAATAGAACCTGGATTCGACTTTTGGCTGCAGAGCATTGCCAAGCCCGAAGGATTTTATTCCCAATCCTATCTGGAGAATAGAAACAGAATTTATGTCCTGGAGTGGAACCAAAGGGCGAGGCAACCGTATAGATACAATTCCAATCTTTATGAATTGCAAATCGATTATGACCCCAATACAGATTATGGATATGAGGTAAATTATAAACTATATAATTACTTTATTTATTTCCAGCGTAAATACAATCAAAGATTGGGGCCATTTGTTCCTCGCGTATAAAAAGTTATCTTTGTGGTGATTTATTAATGTATGAAGAAATTAAAACAACGTTGGGGAGTAAGCTCTAATTTGCAGCTAACGATAATTTTTATAGTATTCTCCATTACAGGTTCATCGGCAGTTTATGCTGCCAAACCCTTTCTTAATTGGTTAGGATTGAATAGGGACAACTTTTCTCCCGATTTTATTTGGGGCGGTCTAATTTATTTATTCTTTCGGATTTTATTGATTTTCCCCATATATCAATTCCTATTGGTTATATACGGGTGGTTATTTGGCCAATTCAAATTCTTTTGGGAATTTGAAAAAAAGATGTTAAGCCGTTTGGGATTGGGCTTCATGCTTAAATAAATTATATTTTTCTTAACAAACATTTTGCTGGCATACCACTAGATTTGAAGAGTGAAGATAAATTTAAGAAATATCCTATTTTCTTTTATTGCTGCCCTCTTGGTCGGTTTAATATTACTTCCTTCAGTAATAAAATTGAATCATGCCATCTTTGAGCACCATACCTTTATTTGTAAAGAAAAAGGTAAGCTACATATACATGAGGTAGAATTGGATTGCGATTATCATAAATTCAACATCACACCCTATTATACTTATCTACAACAAGAATTCAGAACATTTTCAGAAATACCTAAATCAAAAAAAATTGTAAACTTTTATAATTTTTTAAGCAAGTATCAAAAGCTACATTTCTCAAGAAGGGGACCTCCATCGGCCATCTAATACTTTTTTACGCGACTTATATATTCATGGACATACACATTGTGTGCCCATAAAACTCTATAGCAATAAAGAGGTGGCCCATTACATAAATAGATGTTGATACGCCGTATTACATCATAAGCTATAGGAATTTGTAGGTTTTAAAGCCTTACCATATAAGTACATCAAGCAATTTTAAACAATACTTTGGAGGTGAATTGCCATCAGGCAGTTCCCGCCTTTATCTATAAAAAAATTAAATGAGAAATGTAATTCTGTCAATGCTCTGCATTTTGACATATATATCAGTAAATTCCCAAAATACCCTATCGGGGAAAATAATTAATAAAGAGAACCAAGAAGGCTTAGAACAGGTCACCATATATTTTCCTCAAATGGAAAAGGGTGGTATTACCAATAGTGATGGGGAATACAAAATTGAAGCTTTGCCAACGGGGACCTATAAAATAGTGGCCTCTTATATCGGATTTTTAACTTTTTCTGGCAATATCACAATAGAAAAAGGTAGCAATACCCTGGATATTTCATTGCTTCCAAGTGCCATTGAAATGGAAGAAGTAATTGTATCCACCCCATTCCACAAATTGCAACGTGAAAACGTTATGAAGGTAGAGTTTGCAAAGCTATCATCCCTTAAGACCCAGGGAGCCCCTACCCTTGTGGAAGGTATAGGATCCATTCCCGGGGTGGATGTAGTTTCTACCGGTGTGGGAATAGGGAAACCAGTAATCAGAGGGCTTACTTCCAACCGTGTTTTGGTGTACACCCAGGGTATTAGGCTAGAAAACCAGCAGTTTGGGGCAGAACATGGTCTGGGAGTAAACGAAGCGGGAATAGAAAGTGTTGAAGTAATTAAGGGGCCTGCTTCATTATTGTATGGATCTGACGCCATGGGGGGGGTACTTTATCTAAACCCGGAAAAATTTGCCACCCCTAATAGCACGGAGGGAGACATAAACCTTAACTACAACAGCAATACTCAAGGTATAAGCAGTGGAGCTGGTATAAGATCTTCAGGAGAAAGATTTAAATACCTTCTGCGATTGGCAACCAATAACCATGTGGATTATTTAGGAGGAGATGGCAATAGGGTTACCAATTCCAGATTTAACGAAAAAGATTTAAAAGCGGGATTGGGTTACCAGGCAACCTCCTTTAAAAGTGAATTTAGGTATAATTACAATCAATCCAATTTAGGGATTCCCGAAGAGGTAGGATTACAGACCACCTCCAGAACACCCGATTTACCTTATCAAAAATTGGACAACCATATTTTGAGTTCCAATACAAAAATATTCTTCAACAACTCTAACTTGGTCATCACCTTGGGTTATATTGGAAATAATCGTAAGGAGTTTGAGGACCACCATCATCATGAGGAAGGTGAAGAAGACCATGAACCCCATGAAGAAGAAGAAGAAGAAGAAGGCCATGAGGAAGCAGCTTTGGACATGAGCCTCAACACCTTTAATTATAATGTGCTGTACCACTTCCCTGAATGGAATAGGTTTGAAACCGTAGTAGGTATACAAGGCATTCATCAAACCAATAGAAATTTTGGGGAAGAAATTTTAATTCCTGATGCAACTACCCAAGATATAGGATTTTTGGGAACCACACATTTTCACCTTGACCAAAACAACGATTTTCAAGTGGGACTGCGCTATGACCATAGGCAAATAGATGGTAAGGCCTACGGTATTAGCGGGGATGAAGGATATATTGCCCCTTTAAAACGAAATTTTAATAGCTTTAATGGCGCAGTGGGATATAAGAACAATATTTCAGAGCAATTCACGGGTAGAATCAATATTGCTACAGGTTTCCGGGCTCCCAATTTGGCAGAACTAACTTCCTATGGTAGCCATGAGGGCACCAACAGGTTTGAAATAGGAAATTCAGACCTCAAGAACGAACAAAACCTTCAAATTGATCTGGCTTTGGAATTTCAAAATGAACATTATGAATTTTTTCTAAATGGTTTTCGCAACAGTATAAAGGATTATATCTTCATAGCACCCAGTGGAACCTTTATGGATGAAACTCCTGTTTACAACTATCTACAACAAGATGCCACACTTTACGGAGGGGAAATTGGATTTCATTTACACCCCCATCCGTATGATTGGCTGCATATAGAAAGTAGTTACCAAACGGTCTTCGGTGAATTGCAGACCGGTGATGCCTTACCTTTGATACCCGCCAATAAATTGACCAATACTTTGAGGGTAGAGTTTAACAATGCTAAGGGATGGTGGCTTAGATCCAATGCATTTGTTTCCTTGAATACTAACTTTAAGCAGGGAAAAGTAAGCACTTTTGAAACAGTAACCCCTGGATACTCTCTTTTAAATGCCGGCTTAGGGGGGGACATTCAATTTTTGAAAAAATCTATGAATATCAACATTAGTGCCAACAACCTTTTGGATAAAAAATACATTGCCCATCTGTCCCGTCTAAAAAGTGATGATATTTTTAATATGGGAAGATCGGTTGTTGTAGGTCTAAACATTCTATTGTAAAAGACGTTTGCCAAAGTGGAGTCTTTATTTTAAATTGGGCACAACGATTATTCCAATTATAGATATACCTACGGCTTAGACCTTTTTAGGCCGTAGGTTATTTGTTTCCAAAAAGATTTCGGAATCTTTTCATCTCCTTTAAAGCCTAATTCAATGGTACCACTGTCCTCCGGGATATAGTTGGTTTTAAAAATATAATCCCATAGACTAAGGCTTATGCCAAAATTTACGCCGTATTTCCCATCCGGCAAATCGTGCGCGTGATGATAAAGGTGCATTACAGGATTGTTTAAAAGATATTTTAAGGGGCCCCAAGTAATTTTTATGTTGGCATGGTTAAAATGACCAATGGCTATCGCGAAAAAATGGACTACATAAGCTTGTTCCGGCTCAAAGCCCCCAAGAATCATTACCCCAAAAGTTTTTAAAGGTTTGTACAAAACGTTTTCCATCCAATGATATCTTAAGTGAGCGGCAAAACCCATCTCCTTAACACTGTGGTGTATTTGATGAAATTTCCATAAAAACCTATATCTATGAAGTAAAATATGGGTAAACCATTGGACAAAATCCAAAACTAAAAAGAAGATCAATAATTGCACCCAGGAAGGAAATTGTGACATATCCAATATGGCCAAGCTACTTTGCTTAATCCCCAAATCCCCAAATAGTAATCCCAATAACTTATAGAAGCCGCTTATTGCAATGGCAAAAAGGAAAAAATTAAAGAACATATAAAAACCGTCCAGCCAAAAATCCCTTCTAAAAATAGATTGCTCTTTACGCCAAGGAAAGAAAATTTCCAACATCCAAACCACTAGGGAAATAAATATCAAACCCCAAAAATAATTGGTATACCAGGGTACTTCGAATACAATGGACTTCCATGTCCAATTCACAGTTCCTATAAACGCATTAATGAAAGCTTCAAAATATTTTCCCAAGATTTATTTCCTTTACATTGACCCACTACCCTATTACTCTTTTAATGGATACCATTCTATATTAGTCAGTGCTTCTCTTCTTCCCTTACTCGTTGGAGGATAATTAGTTACCAAATAATTTATAATAACCTTCTCGTTATCTCCCAAATCCCATAAGTTCTGAGTTTTTTGCATCCAGCGTATGGTCTCTGTCCATCGCTCTTCATTCATTCTGTTCTGTATCACCAATTGGGCGGAATGACAATTGGTACAATTATTAACCACGGTCATTAAACCTTCTCCGTCCTTAAATCCAGTTCTTAAATGAATGCCATTTTCGATCTTATCCCAATCTTCATCTTCGGTGGATACTCCAATTACTTCAGAATTGGGTTCATCTCCCTTAAGTGTAAAAGCAGATGGATCCATCATGTAGATAATGCCCAAAACCCCAATAAGCATAACCATGACGAAGGAAACCACTAAAACGCTATAAAAGGACTTGACCTGCTTTCTAAAATTATCCTGTTTGTTCATTTAACTAACTTTTACAGCAATTCTATGGCATGCATTATTCAGGTAACCTTTGGGGTTCCATCCCGGCAACAACATAGGCTGACTAACTCCTTTAGAATCTATAGCTCTTGCCCAAACCTCATAATACCCCGTTTTAGGAAAATCTATACTAGCTTTGAAATGCTGCCATGCCAACCTATTTATAGGCTTTTCCAATGTACAATCGGACCAAGTAGCCCCAAAATCGATCGAATAGGAGACTTTGGCAACTTCCAATTCCCCTGCCCAAGCATGACCTCTAATATTAAGTTTTTTACCTTTTGGAATCATCGCTCCTGATTTGGGGTAGGTAATCAAAGATTTTATGGGCATGGACTCTATAATACACATGTCCTCCTCCTTAACATCTTCTCCTGGTGCCACAGGGTGACAAGGAACTTTATAGGACGTACCTGTCATTTTTTCTCCATCGTGTACTATATTGCGTATACTGATCCTATTTACCCATTTTCCGGAAGTAGATGCCGGCCATCCGCCACATACCAAACGCAATGGATATCCATGCACCAGGGGAATATCCTCTCCGTTCATTTTAAAAGCCAACAATGTTTCGTCCTGCAAAGCTTTAGACATAGGTACACCCCTGGAAATAGGCTCTTTTTTAGGATCCCTACTTAAGTGTTGGTCTGCAGCATGATAGCCAATATATAAGGCATTATCCTTTATTCCAACCTCTTTCAATACATCCTTTAAACGCACCCCTGTCCACGAAGCACATCCTACGGCCCCAATAGTCCATTGGTTCCCTTTCGCTGGCGGATCAAATTCGCTCCTACCATTTCCTCCACATTCTACGGTAAGTTGATAGGTATGGTGAGTGAATTTTGATTTTAGTTCTTCCAAGGTAAAAGTTTTCTTTTCTTTTACCGATTCCCCGTCAAAGGAAATTGTCCACTCCTTTACATTGATATTTTCCGGTACCAACCCATTGTTTCGGATAAACATATATTTATTAGGTGTTATCCTGTCGTCCAATAAATGGGCCACGGCCTCCATATTCCACGGTTGGCTATTGAGAACTACCATTTCCTTATCCTTATTGAACATTTGAAATGGGTCTGGGTCCTGAAGCCCCAATAAGGTATAGTTTTCTGGTATTTTAGATCCAAAAACAATTTCCATACCCAATATTCCAGCCAAAGAACCCAAGGTGGTTTTTTTGACAAAATTTCTTCTTTCCATTTAAATTAAATTGTAATAGAAGATAAATCTAAGAAAGATATCGGAAATTGTTCGTAACAATAGTTACTAAATAAATTTAGATCGGCCTATCGCATTCTATTAAAGCCAGATAGTCCAATTACTTGATCGATATAAATTTTTCTTTTTTAAAGGACTTGAAAATATAAGTGTAAAACCACATTATAGTAAAGGTTGGGACAATGTCCAGACCGGGCAACATTTCTTCTACAAAGGTAATTACACCTGCAGCACGTCCTATCTTTCCCTTGTATAATTTGGTCATTAGCCATCCGGCCACTGGTGCCCATATAATATCTGAAAATTCACCAATACCGGGAATAACGAAAGAAAGCATTCCTATTGCATCAAAAAGCAATCCCAAAAATAGGTTCCTAAGTTTATGATCTTTTAATGTGGACATGATTAAAATTAATAATTTACAACGACTTTTGAATCAAATAGAATGCCAAAACATTGATTCCTTTATCCGGGATTTTATTATGATAATTTTGAACTGATCAATTTTAAAAACTCGTTCCGGGTTTCAATCTTTTCAAACTGACCTCTAAATCCTGAGGTAGTTGTAACCGAATTTTGCTTTTGCACCCCTCTCATCATCATACACATATGGGAGGCCTCGATGACGACCGCCACACCTTGTGGTTTTAAGGTATTGTTAATACATTCCAAGATATCATTGGTCAACCTTTCCTGAACCTGTAATCGCCTTGCAAAAACATCGACTACCCTAGGTATTTTGCTCAGACCAACAATATGGCCATTGGGAATATAGGCTATATGGGCCTTACCGAAAAAGGGCAACATATGGTGCTCGCACAAAGAATACACTTCAATATCCTTAATAATTACCATCTCATCGTAAGACTCCTTAAACATTGCACCCTTGAGAATCTCTACTGCATCCTGTTTATAGCCTTGCGTTAAAAAAAGCATTGCCTTCGCGGCCCTCTCAGGCGTTTTTACCAATCCGTCCCTAGTAAGGTCCTCTCCAATTTCTTTAATAATCGATGAATATCTGGATTTAACCTCATCGGTAATTTCCAAATTATATTCTTCCAAACTTTTATATTGTTTCATAAATTCCTTGTACTAAATTTATTTTAAATCGGTTCGTTTTTCCCTACTGTAATAAAAACTAAATTACTATTTCCTTTTTATAAAGAGGACTCATTTTGTCGCAATTACAATATAATAATTAACGTATAATTATAAAAAGAATATTAAATCCGAATTAAACCAATAATTTATTGGAAGTTAATATCATTATCGGAACCATATGGAAAAGACCTTGACAAGTACAACCATTTTGTATTCTTCTCGTTAATGTTTACTTTCAACCCATATTTAAAAACGATGATCAAGGCTACAAATATCACTAAATATTACGGCAAACTCCAGGTACTTAAAGGAGTTGACCTTCACATTCAAAAAGGAGAGGTAGTATCCATTGTAGGGCCCTCAGGCGCTGGTAAAACCACCCTTTTACAAATATTGGGTACATTGGACACCCAAAGCAATAAAAATGATAGCACCCTTCTAATAAATGAAGAGGACGTAACGAAACTTTCGGACAAGGCAATGGCCAAATTTCGTAATAGTCATATTGGATTTATTTTTCAATTCCATCAATTATTACCGGAGTTTACCGCCTTGGAAAATGTATGTATCCCCGCTTTTATAAAAGGGACCAAAAAAGAAAAAGCGGAAACTCGGGCCGCAGAACTTTTGGAGTTCCTGGGACTTTCACATAGATTACAACATAAACCTAATGAACTTTCAGGTGGAGAGCAACAACGGGTAGCTGTGGCCAGGGCCTTGGTGAATAACCCCTCCGTTATTTTTGCTGACGAACCCAGTGGTAATTTGGATTCTGAAAGTGCCGATAATCTTCATAAGTTGTTCTTTGATCTCAGGGACAAATTTGGACAAACTTTTGTTATTGTCACACATAATGAGGAATTGGCCAATATGGCGGATAGAAAGCTGACCATGGTGGACGGCTCCATAACGCGATGAGAATACTTTATAAAGTATGGAGGTTTACAAAGGCTCCGGTCTATATAAGATTGGTCCATATCCATAATGCCTTAAAGCTAAAAATTGTTTCAGCCCTCCTTGCTTGGGGTATAATGTTGAGCCTGGTTGTTGCCATATTTAATGAATGGTTAATAGGGGTTTTGGGCATTGACCTTGGAGAGCATGCCATTGAGACTTTTCTAGAGAAATATTCAGTCATTTCCTTATTTTTTATGGCTGTTGTTCTTGCTCCAATAGTTGAGGAAACGCTTTTTAGAGGCCCGCTGATCTGGTTCAAGAACAAAAAATATTTCAATTACATTCTGTACCTCTCCATTTTTTTGTTTGCAGGGGTTCATTTGTCCAATTTTGAAATGTCCAAAGAGATATATTATGTTGCACCGGTTCTAGTGGCTCCTCAGCTTATTTTAGGTGCGTTTTTAAGTTATGTTCGTGTTAAATTGGGACTAAGGTGGTCTATTTGTCTGCATGCCACATATAATGCCATACTAATTACACCACTACTTCTTTATAAACTTTTAAATATCCCCTTGGAATGACACAGCAGGAACTCAAAGAATTTTTGGATGCCAAGGTTGTACAATATAACCGACCCGATTTTTTATCAACGGACCCTATCCAAATTCCACATAGATTTACAAAAAAGGAAGACATAGAAATCAGCGGCTTTCTAACCGCTACCATTGCCTGGGGCAACAGAAAAAGCATTATAAACAATGCAGAACGAATGATGGAAATGATGGACTCCTCCCCTTTCGACTTTGTAATGAACCATGAGGAGCAAGATCTTGAAAAACTTCATGGCTTTGTGCATAGAACTTTCAACAGCGAAGACCTCAGTTACTTTATACGTAGTTTGAATAACATTTATAAGCAACATACCGGTCTGGAGGAATTACTCGCACTGAAAAGTGATTTAACATCACTGCAATCTTCCATCTCACATTTCAAGAGAGTATTCTTTGAACTCGACCATTTATCAAGGACCACAAAACATGTATCCGACCCTCTTAAAGGATCTGCTGCCAAACGTATAAATATGTTCTTACGGTGGATGGTAAGAGATAATTACACCGGAGTGGATTTTGGCATTTGGAATAAAATTAAACCTTCGCAACTGTCGTGTCCCTTGGATGTCCATTCCGGAAATGTTGCACGCAAACTAGGCCTAATCCAACGTAAACAAAATGACGGAAAGGCCTTGGCTGAACTGGATGCAAATCTTAGAAAATTAGACCCCCAAGACCCAGTAAAGTACGATTTCGCATTATTTGGCTTGGGGGTGTTTGAAAAATTCTAATAAATTAGACCTGAGTCCTGAACTTGCACACCATATAACCTTCTTTAGGGAGATGTGCCTAAATCACGTCCTTTATTATTTATCGTGATCATTAAGAGACTCCAATATTTCCATTTCACTGTGTTTTTTGGAAAAATTCATAGCACATTCTATCAAGGCCAAATGCGAATATGCTTGAGGGAAGTTACCCAACAACCTCTTCGTCTTAAAATCTATATCCTCACTGAACAGACCTAAATGGTTGCTGTAGCTCAATAATTGATCAAAATGTTTCATAGCCTTTTCTTCATGACCTATTTTAAACAGACTGTTGATAAACCAAAAAGTACAAATAGTAAAGGAAGATGAGGGCAATCCAAAATCATCTTCATTTTTATAACGATATAGAAGTCCGTCATTACAAAGTTCACGTTCAATGGCCAACACCGTACTAACATATTTGGGATCTTTGGGATCAATAAAACCATAAGATTCCATTAATAATACCGAGGCATCCAAATGTGGTGACCCATAAGATTGGGTAAACGCCTGTTTTTCTTCATTCCAGGCGTGCATATGAATATCCTCTCGAATTTCCTTCTCCAAAGTTCGCCATTTATCCAATTTTCTCTGCTTCCCAAAAAGTTCGGCCACTTTAATAGCCCTGTCAATAGCTGTCCAACATAGCACTTTTGAAAACGTAAAATGCCTGTCCTCTGTACGGAATTCCCATATCCCCTTATCAGCCTCTTGCCAATGCTTATTTACGATCCAAACGATTCCCTTGGTAATTCCCCAAAGCTCTTCCCCATTCTCTATTTCCGTATTAAATTTCTCCAACTGTGTGTATATAACATCCATAAGGATACCATATATATCATTCTGCCGCTGCTTGTAAGCTGCATTTCCTATTCTTACAGGTTTGGAACCCTTGTACCCTTTCAAATGATCCAAAGTTTCTTCCGTTAACTTTTTCTCCTTGTTTATACCGTACATAATTTGCAATTTCTCATCCTTATCCGGAATAAGGTCAATGATAAATTGCAAATACCTTTTGGCTATATTTTTATGACCCAATTGACCAACTACCTTAATTACCATAGAGGCATCCCGAATCCAACAAAAGCGATAGTCCCAATTCCTAACCTCACCTATAGTTTCCGGAAGAGAGGTTGTGGCAGCGGCCAGAACGGCCCCAGACTTGTCATAACTTAACATCTTCAAGGTTAGGGCACTTCTTTTTATCTCGGCATCGTATTTCTTATAAGTAGGTGTCTTGCTGGACCAATTTAACCAATAGACTTTGGTGCGCTCCAATTCCAGATATACCCTTTCCAAGGTTGGCACCAATATCTTTTCATTATAACCCAACAGAAAATAGCCATCGCTTTCCAAAACTATTTCCCGTTGTGCCAAAACACTTTCTTTATTAAAGGAAGTGTAAAGAAAAAAGGTATCGAACTTTACCTCATGGGTTAAACTGGCAATAAAGCTTTCTTTAACATAGGTATTTGTTTTACCCATGGCGTATTCCAACTTGGGATTGTACAATACCCTAAATACCGGCTTGCCAGAAATTAGCTTTATATATCGTATAATTTCCGGAGGTGCATTATAGCCACCATTTTGCTTATAATACCGGGGCATAAAATCTTGAACTTCAAAAGTATTTTTACCATCTGAAAAGGTCGTTACCAAAATAGCGGTTAAGGGAATATACTTTTGTTCAATAGTATAAGTATCATCCACTAGGATTTCAAAACTTCCTCCTATTTCATCATCAAGAATTTTTGCAAATATGGAAGAGGAATCAAATTCTGGCAAACAACACCAATCCAATGAACCATTCTTAGAAATTAATGCAGCACTTCTACAATTTCCTATTATTCCGTAATCTAAATTATCCATATTATATTTTGTCCTTTAAATAACCTTAATTAGTAGGTTTTACACATCATTTTACCGAAATTTAGGGAAATTAAATACGAATAACACTTAAAAATGACAAATTATGGCCAAAACTATCATAATCTCAAATAGACTACCCGTACAATTACAAATTGATAATGGAAGCATCACTGCAATACCAAGTGTAGGCGGATTAGCCACGGGTATGAAATCTGTTCATAAAGGAGGTGATAGTCTATGGATTGGATGGAGCGGATTAACGGACGAAGAAATTCCAGACGGACTTGCCCCTGAAATTGACAAGGCCTTGGCAAAACACGGATCATCCAAGGTAAATCTAAGCTCGGAAGAAGTAGATGGTTTTTATTACGGCTTTAGTAACCGTACCATATGGCCTCTATTTCATTATTTTTTGGAATATTCGGAATTTGAGCTTGAAAGCTGGAATACGTATAAAACCGTAAACCAAAAATTTGCGGATGCCATTTTGGAAAAAGCAGGAGACAATGACACTATTTGGGTGCATGATTACCAATTGATGCTGGTACCCCAAATGGTCCGGGAAAAACGCCCCAATATTTCCATTGGTTTCTTTTTGCATATTCCTTTCCCTTCCTATGAGATATTTAGAACCTTACCTTGGCGTAAAGAAGTGCTAATGGGGTTGTTGGGGTCGGATTTGATCGGCTTTCACACCTATGATTATGAAAGACATTTTTTAAGTTCGGTAAGGCGATTGTTGGGGCTGGAAGTGAGTTTCAATGACATCCATCTTGAAGACCGCGTTATAAAAGTAGATTCCTTTCCCATGGGAATTGATTATAAGAAATTTAGCGACGCTGCGAAAAAACACGATGAGAATAAATCTGGCCAACGATCGGAATTACAACGTAGACTGGATATGCACAAAGAATCCGCTCCGGATGCCAAGTTCTTTTTATCTATAGACCGGTTGGATTATTCAAAGGGAATTGCAAAGCGACTTAATGCTTTTGAGTATTTTTTAAACAAATACCCCCAATTCAAGGAAAAGGTTAGACTTATTGTCCTAGCAGTGCCTTCCCGATCAAATGTGCCGCAATATCAATTGCTGAAAAAGGAAATAGATGAGTTGGTGGGGAGAATCAACGGGGAATTTTCCACTGTAAGCTGGACACCAATCTGGTATTTTTATAGGTCCATGCCGTTCGAAAACCTTATAGATCTTTATACTTCTTGTGATATTGCTTGGTTAACACCCATTAGGGATGGAATGAACCTTGTTGCAAAGGAATATATTGCTACAAGAACCGAGCAAACCGGTGTTCTTATCCTTAGTGAAATGGCTGGTTCCGCGAACGAAATGAATGAATCATTGCTCATTAACCCCAATAATTTTGAAGAAATTGCAGATGCACTCTACGAAGCCATCAATATGCCTGTAGAAGAGCAACAAGCAAGAAATTCAATTTTACAAAAAAGATTGAAAAGATATAACGTAGAAAAATGGGCCAATGACTTTATGACCTCCCTTCAAAATCAAAAAGAAATAGACCATACGTATAAGTCACGCAGATTGTCCAATGATATGTTGAAAGATATTACAGACAATTATGGGAAGGCGAAAAAAAGGTTATTATTCTTGGACTATGATGGCACCTTGGCCGGCTTTCATGGTGACCCACAAAAAGCAAATCCAGATAAAGAATTGTACGTTTTATTGGACCGTCTGTCGGCATTAAAAAATACCGATATATACCTAATTAGTGGTCGCGACAAGGACACCTTCACCAAATGGTTTTTGCCAAAGAAGTATAATATGATCGTGGAACATGGGGTGTGGATCTCTGAAAACGGAGAAGAGTTTAGAATGTTGGAAAATGTTAAAAAGGATTGGATGGAAAAAATTCATCCCGTATTGGAATCTTTTGTGGACAGGACTCCTGGGAGTTTTATTGAAGAAAAAAACTATTCGCTCGCATGGCACTACCGAAAGACCGATCCAGATTTTGGACAAAAAAGGGCTACTGAACTCAATACGGTACTGACCAGTCTAATTGCTAATGACGATTTGAGTATACTGAACGGAAATAAGGTAATTGAAATAAAGAGCAGCAACGTAAACAAAGGTCGTGCCGCTATGCGCGTGTTTTCCCAAAAGGAATATGATTTTGTATTTGCCATAGGAGATGATTGGACCGATGAATTTATGTTCCAGGAATTACCGGATAGCGCTATTACCGTAAAAGTAGGGCGACAAAAAACTCAGGCCAGGTACTATGTGGACAGCATTAAGAACGTTAGGAATTTGCTTGAACATTTTGTTGATCAACCAAAAAAATAAAGAAGAGCCATATTGTAACTTTGGTAGGTTGTTTTAATTGATTTTAACCCAATATATACCCTATTTTCCATTTCCTAACGAGGCACTGAATTGAAGCAAAACCACTTTATACTGCCTGTCATTATTATTTCGCAGTTTGCGTGTACCTCATTGTGGTTTGCAGGGAATGCCGTAATCGATGACCTAATCTTAAAAACCGGCTTGGGGACAGAAATTATTGGTTATGTGCTTTCTTCAGTACAAATTGGCTTTATTATCGGCACCCTGGTTTTTGCCCTGTTGATGATTGCCGACCGCTATTCGCCTTCCAAAGTCTTTATGACATGTGCGTTTTTAGCGGCCTTTTGTAACGCGGTGCTACTCGCCAAGGATATTACCAACGCAACACTCTTTTTAGCCAGGTTAGGTACCGGTTTTTTTCTAGCAGGAATATACCCTGTGGGTATGAAGATTGCCGCCGATTATTATGAACAAGGATTGGGTAAGGCCTTGGGGTATTTGGTAGGCGCACTGGTTCTGGGCACTGCATTTCCACATTTGCTTCAGGGTTTGGAATTGAGTGAAGAATATACTATTGTCATTAAAATAACATCGTTACTCTCTATTTTCGGTGGGGCATCCTTGTTTTTTTTGGTCCCCAATGGCCCGTACAGAAAACCAAGCAAGGTTTTGCAATTACGAGCCGGAATAGCGCTTTTTAGAATTCCTGACTTTAAAAAAGCAGCAGTAGGCTACTTTGGCCACATGTGGGAGCTTTATGCCTTCTGGGCCTTTATTCCGTTTGCCATAAAAACCTACAATTCCATTCATAACAGTCAACTTCCATTTTCCATATGGACATTTTTTATTATTGCCCTGGGAGGAGTTTCCTGTGCCATTGGCGGACATATTTCACTTAAATTGGGAAGTAGAAAAGTAGCCACGGCTTCATTGCTGCTCTCCGGATTGCTGTGTATTACTTCCCCAATTTTTTTTAACTTGCCAAGTTCCCTTTTTTTAATTGCATTTTGCTTGTGGGGAATATTTGTTGCCTCGGATTCCCCTCAATTCTCCACTTTGGTCGCCAATGCAGTTCCCTTACAGTTAAAGGGCACAGCACTTACCCTTGTGAATTGTATTGGCTTCAGCATCAGTATAATCAGTATACAATTGCTAACTTACTGGTTGGATGTTGTAGATCCGAGCTATATTTTTACCTTCTTGTCCATTGGTCCGATACTCGGATTATTGGCAATGCGAAAAGGAGGACTTAACAAATAATTAAGAAGCTAATTTTACGGATAAACGTAAATTACCAAGCCAAACCCTAGACGTATGCACAAATTAATTGCTATATCTATATTTCTATTTTCTTACTGCCTTTTGGCCCAGACAGACCAGCGCATTTATGAAATAATGGACAAGGTGTCGGCCGAAAGAATAAAAAATGATGTCACCACATTAGCAAATTTTGGTACACGACATACCCTTAGCGACACTATTTCCAATACAAGGGGTATTGGAGCAGCAAGAAGATGGATCAAAAGTGAGTTCGACAAGATTTCCAACAATTGCAATAATTGCCTCGAAATGTCCTTTCAAAAGGACTTGGTGAAAAAGGACGAAAACGACAGAATCCCTAAGGATGTTTGGGTGGTTAATGTTATGGCCATTCAAAGAGGCTCCAAATACCCCGACCGCTATATAATTATGAGCGGGGATATAGACTCACGCGTCAGTGATGCCAACAATTACATTTCCGACTCCCCTGGTGCCAATGATAATGCCAGTGGTATGGCCGGTACCATAGAGGCAGCAAGAGTCCTTTCCCATTATAAATTTGAGAATAGTATAGTATACCTAGGCCTTTCCGGGGAAGAACAAGGTCTTTTTGGAGGTCAGGGTTTGGTAAAGAGCTCCAAGGAAAAGGGCTGGGATATTATCGGCATATTCAACAACGATATGATCGGCAATATTAAAGGGGTGGATGGAATTATAAGCAATACCGATTTTAGGATTTTTTCTGAGCCCGTACCCCCGACCGAGACGGAAAGGGAAAGAAATATGCGCAGGTTTTATGGCGGAGAAGTGGATGGAATTTCAAGACAATTGGCCCGTTACGTTCATAAGAATGTAAAGACATATATGCCGGAAATGAACCCCATGATGATCTATAGATTGGATAGATTTGGAAGGGGCGGACACCACCGGCCATTTAATGATGCCGGTTACGCCGGAATCAGGATAATGGAGGCCCACGAAAATTACACCCAACAACACCAAGACATAAGGGTTGAAAATGGAATTGCCTATGGCGATGTGCTGGAGCATGTAAATTTTGAATATGCAAAGAAACTAACCGCTGTAAATGCGATTAATTTGGCTTCTTTGGCCTGGGCACCTCCCGCTCCAAAAGAGGTGAAAATTGGTGGGATCGTTGAGCCTTCGGCCAAGTTTCAATGGAGCAAAGTTCCGGGAGCTGTTGGATATAAAATCTATTGGAGAGATACCACCTCCCCTACTTGGGACCACAGCAGGTTTGTAGGTGACGTTTCGGAATTTACTTTGGAGGGTGTAGTATTGGACAATTTTTTCTTTGGGGTATCTGCCGTGAGCAAGGACGGTTTTGAAAGTGTGGTGGTTTTCCCCAATGCAATTTTAAGGTAAAGTAGGACGGTTAGAACTAAATTTTATGAAATTAAATTTGCAATTACTTGTCCTCGTGCTGGGCTTTAGTGGGATTTTACAGGCCCAGGGATCACAGCAACTTACCGACACCCTTAGACATGGGGAATGGGTAGATTTTAAAAGGGATAATGGAAGCGTACTAAAGGCATTGGTTGTATATCCTGAAAGCGGTGAAGCTACCAAAGCGGTCATAGTAGTTCACGAAAACTTGGGGTTAAACAAATGGATAAGGGACTTTTCAGAGAAGGTGGCTGGCCAGGGATTTATGGTAATCGCCCCAGATCTGATATCCAATAGCGTTGAGGGTATTGAAAAAACCACCGATTTTGAAAATGCGGATAAAGCTAGGGAAGCCATTTATAACCTGGATCAAGAGCACGTTACCAAAGATTTGAATTTGGTCTTCGACTATTTAAAGAATGACCCATCTGTTAATGGGAAAATATCAGTTGTGGGATTTGGTTGGGGAGGATCACAGAGTTTCAGTTATGCGGCACAAAACCCAAATCTGGAGAGTGTGATGGTTTACTACGGCACCGCTCCAAAAGATTTAACTTCATTAAAAAATATTAAGTTCCCGATATATGGTTTTTACGGTGCTGCCGACAATAGGGTAAATGGGACGATACCCGACACTGAAAAAGCAATGAAAGAATATGGTAATCTTTATTCTTTTGACATATATGAAGGTGCAGGACATGCTTTCATGAGCAGGGGTGCGGAAGAAGCTTATGGACCAAATACTATGGCTTACGAAAAGTCATGGAAAAAATTATTATCTCTTTTAAAATGAAAAAAATAATCACAGTATTATTATTAGCCTTAGGAATCTCCTCCTTTGCCCAACACCAAAATTTTACGGAACAGGATTCCCTTAGAGGCAGTATTACCCCAGAACGCTCTTGGTGGGACCTTAATTTTTATAATTTGAGTGTTGAAGTGAAACCCGAGGAAAGATTCATTTCGGGTAGTAATGAAATTCGGTATACGGTTTTGGAGGAACAGCAGCGACTTCAAGTAGACCTTCAACCACCTTTAATTATAGAAAAGATTACCCAGGAAGGAGAAAATTTAAAATGGGAATCAAATGGGAATGCCCATTTTGTTACCCTTAAGAAGCCACAACTGAAAGGGGAGATAAATGAAATAAAAGTGTATTACTCCGGCCATCCTAAAGAAGCTGTTCGTGCCCCTTGGGACGGCGGTTTTTCATGGAAAAAAGACAACAATGGCAAGCACTTTGCGGCAACTTCCTGTCAAGGTCTGGGTGCCAGTGTGTGGTGGCCAAATAAGGACCATATGTACGACGAAGTGGATAGCATGGCCATAAGCATTACAACTCCAAAAGGGTTGATGGATGTCTCTAATGGAAGGCTTTTAAAAGTGGAGGAGCATAAAGACAGTAATACCTATCATTGGTATGTAGCCAATCCTATAAACAATTATGGGGTAAATATCAATATGGGGGATTATGTACATTTTGGAGAAAGTTACAGTGGGGAAAAGGGAGAATTAACCATGGACTATTATGTACTTCGGGACAACTTGGAAAAAGCAAAAAAACAGTTTAAACAGGCCCCATTAATGATGGAAGCTTTTGAACATTGGTTTGGCCCCTACCCTTTTTACGAGGATGGATATAAGTTGGTCGAAGCTCCCTATCTGGGCATGGAGCACCAAAGTTCCGTTACTTATGGAAATCAATTCAAGAATGGATATTTGGGCAATGACCTCTCAAAAACAGGTTGGGGACTTAAATTCGACTTTATCCTTATCCACGAATCGGGCCATGAATGGTTCGCCAATAATATTACCTATAAGGATATCGCCGACATGTGGATACATGAGAGTTTTACGGCCTATTCAGAAAACTTATATGTGGATTACCACTTTGGTAAAAAAGCCGCATCGGAATATGTACTTGGCACCAGGGGCAATATTCAAAATGACAGCCCTATAATTGGCACCTATAACGTGAACCAAAAAGGTTCTGGTGATATGTACTATAAGGGTGCCAATATGCTGCACACCTTAAGGCAATTAGTGGAAGATGATGAAAAATGGCGGACTATTCTTAGAGGGCTTAACAAGGAATTCTATCATAAAACCGTTACCACTAAACAAATAGAGGATTATATAAGTAAAAAATCAGGCATTGACCTAACCGAATTTTTTGATCAATACCTGCGTGGTATTAAAATACCCATACTGGAATTTCAGGTGAAGGGCAAACAACTGCGATACCATTATATCAATATCGTTGATGGTTTTGACATGCCCATTAAGATTGATGTAAATGGAACCGTAGACTGGTTGTACCCCACAGCGGAGTGGAAAACAGAAACCTTTAAAAAGACGGTACAATCTGTTGCTGTTGATGAAAATTTTTACGTGGCCTCCAAAAAAATATAATTTTTGAAAATAATTGAAGAATTTTATTTTAAAACAGATAGTGAATGGCGAGACTGGTTGCACGATCATCATGCGAGCAGTTCGGGAGTTCATCTTATTTTTTACAAGGTAGCACATGAACAGGACAGTATGCGTTGGGAAGATGCAGTAAAGGTTGCTCTGTGTTATGGATGGATTGACAGTACCGTTAAAAGCCTTGGCGAAGGTAAACGACGGCAATATTTCTGCCCAAGAAAACCAAAAAGTGTTTGGAGTAAGTTGAATAAAAACTATATTAAGGAGCTTACATCCGCCGGAAAAATGCATCAGAGTGGTCTGAAAAAAATTAAAGCCGCAAAAATTGATGGTTCCTGGAAGGCCTTGGACCATGTTGAAAATGGCATTATCCCTGAGGATTTGCAAGTTGAGTTCAACAAAGAGAAAGTGGCCTATATAAATTTTCAAGGTTTTGCCCCTAGTTATAGAAAAAACTATCTATACTGGGTCAATCAAGCCAAAAGGGAAGACACTAGACAGAAGCGAATTACCGAAATTATATCGCTCTGCAAACAAAATAAAAAGTCGCGCGACCAATAAATGGTTAGCTTCGTAATAATCTAAATATAATAATTAAATAAAATGGAAATAAATCTTGCAGTACTAATAGATGGTGACAATATACCTTCTGCTTATGTTAAGGAGATGATGGAGGAAATTGCCAAATATGGCAACCCCACAATAAAAAGAATATATGGCGACTGGACCAATCCTAAATTGTCCAAATGGAAGAATCTATTATTGGAAAATGCCATTACCCCTATTCAACAATATGCTTATACCACTGGCAAAAATGCTACCGACTCGGCAATGATCATCGATGCCATGGATATTTTGTATTCCAATAAGGTAAGTGGATTTTGTATTGTTTCCAGTGATAGCGATTTTACACGTTTGGCCACTAGGTTAAGGGAAGCCGGTATGAATGTAATTGGTATTGGGGAAAAGAAAACTCCCAATCCTTTTATTGTAGCCTGTGACAAGTTTATCTATATCGAAATCCTTAAAAATCAATCAGAAGAAAATTCTTCGGAAACTACGGATAGCAAAAAGGACAAGAAGGACAATGTGGACAAGATTACCCAAAAGGAAATTAAACTCATTGCATCCACTATTTCCGACCTTGCGGATGAAGATGGCTGGGCATTTCTTGGCGATGTAGGTAGCCTTCTTCAAAAGAAGCAACCAAATTTTGATTCTAGAAACTATGGTTTTCAAAAATTGACTCCCTTAATAAAGTCTATTAAAAACTTTGAAATAGACCAACGTGAAAATGTCAAGGGACGGTTTAAATTGATCTACGTTAGAAATAGGTAGAGTCCCTAATTTTCACCTAGATATAAAACATAATTTAGTATATAATTATTTGTTTTGGATTACCCTTATTTTAGTCAATAATAACAATGGCACTAACTTAAAAACTATATCGAAATGAAAAAAATTAGTTTACTTATTTGTTTTATAGCCTTTCTTTCTTGTTCCCCAACAAAGAAAGTAGTTAGCCCAACCGCAATATTGTTCACCGATGTTAATATTGTGGATGTCAGCAATGGCAATATGCTGGAAAAGCACCAGGTGATAATTGATTCCGGGAAGATCAAGAAAATAGTGGAATCGGTCGATAATGCCGATGACTACCTTACTAAAATCCAAGGTAAGGATAAATATCTTATCCCTGGACTTGCGGAAATGCATGCGCATATTCCACAACCTCCTACCAGTGATCAGCGTATTAAGGAAACCTTATTTTTATACTTATCCAATGGCATAACTACTATTAGGGGAATGCTGGGTCATCCCAGCCATCTAGAATTAAGGGAAAAGGCTTTAAATGGCGATGTTTTGAGTCCTCGTATTTTTACCTCGAGTCCGTCTTTTAATGGAAATACCGTTACTACCAAAGAAGAGGCTGTACAGAAAGTTACTGCCTATAAGAATGAGGGGTACGACTTTCTAAAAATACATCCGGGTATGCAATTGGAGGTTTTTGATCAAATGGTGGAAACCGCCAATAAGCATAATATTCCCTTTTCCGGGCACGTTCCGGTAATGGTGGGCATACGTCATGCTTTGGACAGCAAATACGCCTCCATAGACCATGTAGATGGCTACATGGAAGGACTTGTGCCTGAATCCGAAGGTGTTGACCCTTCAGCTAATGGATTTTTTGGCTATGCCTTTACCCCTATTGCCGATACAACCAAAATAGATGAACTGGTGGCGATGACAAAAGAAAATAAAGTATGGGTAGTCCCCACACAAAGTCTGTTTGAAAGATGGTTCGCCCCTATAAGTTCCGATAAATTGTTGAAGCAACCTGAAATGAAATATATGCCCGTTTCCACCTTGGAAGATTGGATGAGAAGAAAGGACCAATCTACCAGCTCTGCTAACGGTTTTAACGAAGAACAATGGAATAGGTTTACTGCCATAAGAAGGCAATTGATCCGTAAACTTCAGCATAATGGACATGGTCTACTACTGGGCTCGGATGCGCCCCAATTATTCAACGTCCCTGGATTTTCAATTCACCATGAAACAGAAGGGATGGTCAAGGCCGGACTTACCCCTTTGGAGATTTTGCAATCAGGAACAGTGAACACAGCTAAATTTTTTGAAATGGAAAATTCTTTTGGGACAATAACGGAAGGTTTGGACGCGGATATGGTTTTATTGAATTCCAATCCCTTGAAAGATATTTCAGCTTTAAAAGAAATTTCCGGGGTTATGGTGCGGGGAAAATGGTTGTCCAAAGAATACATAGATGAAAAGTTGAAGGAAATTGCCAGTAATGCCAAAGAAAACTAATACCCATCATTTTAAAATATAATCCATAAACAATACAGGGAAACATTAATATGCGGTTTTAGAGCTTTGAAATAATCTCAAAATCCGTATTAAGTTCGATGAAATTTTAATGGAAATCCTTATAATTGGGGTTCCAGTAGAATAGGTATTTTTATGAATCAGCTATTTAAAACTAAATTATAATCTAAACACAAAAACAAGAAACAAGTTAACATTATGAAGAAAATTTTAGGCTTACTTATCCTTATCTCAACGTTTACAGTGAATGCACAGGAAAATGGTGAAAACAAGTTGGGATCTTGGCACATGTATTTCGGCACCAATAAAATCAGCAATAAATTAAGTATCCACACAGAAGCGCAGCTCCGCTATTACGAACAGGGCAAAAATTTTAACCAATTACTTCTGCGCACCGGATTAAACTACCATATTAATGCTAATGCATGGACCACTTTTGGATATGGATATATTGTTACGGACGGCAGTTTCGAGGAATTCCCCGATGAAAGGAATTCTATAGAGCACCGTATTTTTGAACGGTTTTTCCTAAAAAACAAAGTATGGGAATTTAACTTTGAACACAGATACACTTTGGAACAACGTTTTTTGGATTTTGGAGATCGTACGGATGTACAACACAGGATGCGGTATCGTTTGCAGATGACCCTTCCCTTGACCAATACCTTTTTCCTTAATTTCTACGACGAGATCTTCATTAATCTTCAAGACGATATTTTTGGTCAAAATCGCCTATATGCCGCTTTGGGAATAAACGTAACCGATAACATGAGTCTACAGATGGGGTACTTAAAAAATCATTTTACAGCGGCACATTACGATCGACTTCAGATAGGTATTACATATAATCCCGACTTAAGAAGTATACTGAAAAAAAACTAGTGTTATGAACCTGCAAAAAGTAACTTTTAAGAATGCCAAAGGTGAAACCTTGGTAGGTCGTTTGGCCCTACCAGCCAATCAAGTCCCACATAATTTTGTGCTTTTTGCACATTGTTTCACCTGTAATAAAAATTTTAAAGCCGTTAAAAATATAAGTAAAGCCCTTACTGCGGAAGGCTATGGCGTTTTGCGATTCGATTTCACAGGGCTTGGGGAAAGTGAAGGCGAGTTTTCCGATTCCAATTTTTCGGGAAACGTGGAAGATTTAGTGGAGGCGGCCACCTACTTAAAAGAAAATTACACTTCCCCTACATTGATCATTGGTCATTCTTTGGGCGGAGCGGCGGCCATACTAGCTTCGCAAAAAATATCCTCCATTAGGGCCATTGCTACTATTGGTGCTCCATCCAGTCCCCTACATGTAAAACATATCTTCAAAAATGATATCGACACCATTAACACTAAAGGTGCTGCTGAAGTAAATATTGGAGGCAGAAGTTTTACCATAAAACAACAGTTTTTGGAAGATCTAAAATCAAACACCTTTGAAGAAACCTTAAGAAATATTGGAAAATCAATTTTAATCCTTCATTCACCTCAGGATACCGTTGTAGAAATAAAAAATGCCGAGGAAATATACCTAGCCGCCCACCATCCAAAAAGCTTTGTTTCCCTGGATGGAGCAGACCATTTATTGAACAACCCTATAGACGCTTCCTATGTTGGTAAAATCATTGGAAGTTGGTCTAAAAGGTATTTGGAGATGCCAGAATCCAAGGCCTTGGAAACAGAACAGGAAGTGGTGGCGAGTTTGGATAATGCAGACGGATTTACTACCCAAATGAAAGTTGGAAGTCATTATATAACTGCAGATGAGCCTGTTTCCTATGGAGGAAACAATTTTGGCCCCTCGCCTTACGAATTGGTGTCGGCAGGTTTATCGGCATGTACAGCCATGACTATTCAGATGTATGCCAAAAGAAAAAAATGGCCAGTGGAAAACGTGGAAGTACATATCTCTTATAAGAAGACACACGCTACCGATTGTGAAAACTGCGAATCAAATGAAGCAAAAATAGATACATTTAGTAGAGCTATTAAACTGACAGGGGACCTTGACGAAAAACAAATTTCCAGAATAATGGAAATCGCAGATAAATGTCCTGTCCACAGGACTTTACATAGTGAGACTAGGGTCATTACAACATTGATAAATAATTAGCCCTAATGCTTCATTTAACATGATGGCAAGCTGCTTTTTTAAAATATGATTAAATCATTTTAAAGAATTGTTCGGCATTATATTTTATGCTTAACTTTAGAGCTAATATTTCAAATAAAACATCATGAGAAAAATTGCTTTTGCATGCTTGAGCTTGCTTTTAATAACAGGGGTAAGCTGTAAGGATGCCAAAAAAGAAAAAGATGGACAGGCCGTAGAGTTAGAGGCTGCAACTTCCGAAAAATTCAGTTTGGTCAAAGATTCTACCAAAGTTAGTTTCACAGCCTATAAGACCACCGAAAAATTACCCGTAGGTGGCAAGTTTACCCAAATAAACATTAAGGAGACCAAAGACGCAAGTACCCCATTGCAAGCCTTAAACGGAACCACATTTAGTATTCCGGTGAGTAGCTTGTTTACCAATGATGCCACAGGTACCAGAGATCCCAAAATTTTGGAATTCTTCTTTGGTGTTATGGAGAATACTGAACTTATTTCAGGGAAATTTATAGTTTCTGGAGAAGATAAATGCTCCGTAGACGTTACTTTAAACGGAAAAACACAAAATATTCCTTTAGACCATACAATGACTGGTGACAATAGCTATGCATTCAGCGGTGTAATGAATTTGGAGAATTGGGACGCCTTAAATGCCGTTGCCTCCATAAACAAAGCTTGTGAAGCTTTGCACACCGGAAAAGACGGAGTTAGCAAAACATGGAGTGAAGTTGCCGTACATGCTGAAGTTCTTTTGCAAGAAAATTAAACCTTGTTCCGCAAATTGTTTCGTAAGAATAATTTCAGATGAGCTGGCAGGACCAATTGAAAATGCCAGTTCAATAGCATTGTGAATCATACTTTTATATAAAATCCCCGTTTTTGAAAGAATCAAAAACGGGGATTTTGCGTTTATGTATATTTTTTTAACTCTATTCGGTTCAATAATAACGCATATCATACCACAACTTGATATCTCCTAAATTAATTGGTAATTTTATTTAAATCAAAAAATAACTTAAAAATGAAACATACAAAGTTGCTGTTTTTGGCGCTTATTTTCATGGCTTCCTACAACTGTAAAGAAGCAAAAAAAGAAACTAAGGATGTTATGGAAAATAAAGACATCATTGCCAAAGAAATAAAAGCAGAAGAGGAGATTAAAACCCTTAAATTTTCCTTGGAACCTAAAAGCGGGCGTAATGTTAAGGGAGAAGTTAGTTTTACTGAAGAAAATGGAACGGTTAGCATGAAGGCTACCTTAGCCGGTTTAACACCGGGAGAGCACGCTATCCACATTCACGAAAAAGCGGACTGTTCCTCTGCAGACGGAAAATCTACAGGCGGACATTGGAATCCTACTTTTTCCGCTCATGGCAAATGGGGTTCAGCGGAAGGCTATCACAGAGGGGATATAGGAAATTTCACGGCTGATGGCGAAGGCAATGCCATTGTGGAATTTTCTACCGATGAATGGTGTCTGGGCTGTGATGATGAGACCAAAAACCTTTTGGGCAAGGGTGTGATCGTACATCAAGGGGTCGATGATTTTGTTACCCAACCCACTGGGGACGCTGGGGGAAGGGTAAGTTGCGCCGGCATTATTGAGTAACAACTATTTACAAATTTATTAAGCTGCTTATAGAGCAGCTTTTTTTTATCTTTAAAAAAATTCTTGAATGGAATTAGACCTAATTGTAGAACAATTTCAAAAAAAGGATACTGCCGCTTTTGAAAAGCTGTATAATATGTATTCTAAAAATATTTGTGGCGTAATCAATACAATTGTACAGAATACTGATGTTGCCGAAGAAATCTGTCAGGATGTTTTTATGAAAGCATGGAAAAACTCGGAGAGCTATAACGTCTCTAGGGGAAGGTTCTTTACGTGGATATTAAATATTGCTAGGAATGCTGCGATTGATGAAATACGCAGTAAGTCACATAAAAACAGAAAAAAGAACCTTTCCGCTGATTACTTCGTAGGTATTTTAGAAAGTAGGGAAGATAATGAAAGTGGTAGAGAAGACACCATTGGTTTAAAAAAGCTTTTGCTAAATTTAAAGGAAAAGTGTGTCGAAATAATAGAGTTACTTTATTTTAAGGGCTTTACGCAGAAAGAAGTATCAAAAGAATTGAATATTCCATTGGGAACGGTAAAAACAAGAAATAGAAGTTGTATTTCCCAAATTAGGAACAATCTGGCATTATAATATGGATACAAAGGAATACATAGCATCAGGTATCTTGGAACTTTACGTGGCAGGTACTCTTTCAGATATAGAAAATTTGGAAGTGTATCTAAATGGAGAAAAGTACCCCGAGATAAAAAAGGAAATAGAGGCCATTGAAGCCTCCGTTTTGTCTTTGTCGAGAACAATTTCACCAGGAACAAAAGGTTTTAACGATATCCGTACTAGGATAGCCAGGGAAGGTGCTCCCCTTACCGATGAAAAGAAGAATAATGTTAGTTGGACTGCCTATTTGGGCTGGGCAGTAGCATTGATCTTCATGGCAGGATTAATATGGTTATACGAACAGAACAACCAACTAATATCCGATATAGAAGTGGTTTCGCTAGAAAATATTACTTTGGAACGGCAGATTACCGATTCGGAAATTTCATTGGAAAAGACAGAGGAATTGCTCAAGACGATTCGCGATAAAAATATTACCGTAGTGCCATTGGGAGGGCAAACGGTCTCCCCTACCTCCTACGCCAAAGCCTATTGGAACAAGCATGAAAAGAAAGTATTTATAGATGCACAAGGTTTGCCCGATCCCCCGGATGGATTTGTATACCAGGTGTGGTCGCTAAAATTAAATCCATTGACGCCGACCAGCATGGGACTTTTAGAGAATTTTATTGAGGATGATAATAAGGTATTTGCCCTAGCCAATCCCAATGAGTCCGAAGCATTTGGTATAACATTGGAACCAGCGGGCGGTAGTGCCGCTCCCAATCTGGAACAACTATATACCTTAGGGGTGGCCACCTCCTAGATATTTGAAAAAACAAAGAACCATTATAATGTAAATAAAGGTTTGCGGTAAGTTAAGCTTCCGCAAACCTTTATTTAATTCATGATTTGTGGCTATAATCAATATTACAATCCCAAAATATATTTGGAGTTAGCTTTGTAAATTTCCGAGGTCATTAGAGCCTTGGACCTATTCATTTGGATTAATTGCAACCTACTATATTTCACACTTCCCAGAATGTCCCTTGCCCGATACCAACTTTGAATTGAACAATTAATTTACTTATGAATTAAAAATGTAATTATTTGAATGAAATGCACCATTGTCTTACCGAAAAAGAACCTAATCTTGTTAAGGGAAAATAACTTTTAAAGAATAATATTATGACACGGACACTTTATAACAGATTAGGTGAATTAAAAGGTATCACCAAACTAGTAGATGATGTAGTAAATCTACATATGGAAAATCCACATGTAAGTCCTAGATTTATACCTTATAAAGATCAACCGGACCGACTAATGACCATTAAGCAACATACGGTCCATTTTTTTTGTGCGGGTGCAGGTGGCCCCCAGGAATACAAAGGAAGGGACATGGTTACTACCCACAAAGGCATGAATATTTCTGAACAAGAGTTTTTGGCCGTTGTGGATGATATATTGGAAGCCATGGATAAAAATAAATTCGGGGATGAGGAAAAAAAAGATGTTCTGGCTATCCTCTATTCACTTAAAGGGGGCGTCATCCGGATATAATCGTACCTCTGATAATACTGCTAGATTTAAATACATTTGAGGTATTTGGAGGTATTTAAATTCCTAACATATCAGTCATTTTTATTGTCATTCCCGGGTATTTTAGAAAAAAACACTTATGACGCCATAGAAATGAGTTTCATGTAATGCAGGTTTTAAACTTTTACCTATATTAGACGCTTAAGACAATGTGATTATCTTTTATTCCGAAGTCGTACACGACACTTTCTTTGAGGATTTAAAAAATAATTGCTTAATCATTTAAACATTTAGGTATGAGTAAAATTTGTACATCCTTATTGGTATGTTCTCTTATGATTATGGGCTGTAAGTCCCCTACTCCCATTGAATCCGACCCGAATATCTTGGTCAAGGATGGTTTTATAGTTGAAAAATTATACAGTCCAAGTGATATGGACCAAGGGTCTTGGGTGTCTATCACCAAAGATGATAATGGTCGCTTTATTACATCGGACCAATATGGAGCTTTATACTACGTAGAGGTGCCTGAAATTGGTTCGAAGGAGAAAATTAAGGTTGATTCCATTCCCTTGAATATAGGCAATGCACATGGACTATTATGGGCATATAATAGCCTTTATGTAATGTCCAATTCGGATAATCAGGAGGAAAGCGGCTTGTATAAAATAACAGACTCGGATGCCGATGGCACCTTGGACCAGGTAGATTTTTTATATCAATTTGTAGGTCGAGGCGAGCATGGCCCCCACGGAATTATATTAGGTCCTGATGGATATATTTATATGTCAGGAGGTAACCATACCCTATTGCCAAAAACCTTTAATTCCATTCAAAAACCTATATGGGATGAGGACCAACTTTTTGATGCCATTAAGGATCCAAGAGGTCACGCCAATGACGTAGTGGCTCCCGGAGGTTGGGTGGCAAGAACCGATAAAGATGGTAAGGAATTAACCGTTATTGCAACCGGCTTTAGAAATGCCTATGACCTGGCCTTTAATACGGACGGGGAACTATTCACTTTTGATTCTGATATGGAATGGGACATGGGGTCCCCTTGGTACAGACCCATTAGAGTTTGCCATATAACCAATGGTTCCGAATTTGGCTGGAGAACAGGCTCCGGTAAATGGCCTGCCTATTACCCAGATAATGTACCAGGTATTGTAGACATAGGACAAGGCTCACCTACAGGAGTCTTAGCTGGAAACACTTTGGACTTTCCCGAGTATTATAAAAACGGACTTTTTGTGTTCGATTGGAGCTTTGGCACCATGTATTATATTTCTATGACCCCGGACGGAGCTACATATAAAGGTAACAAGGAAGAGTTTTTATCCGGGGCCTCATTACCCTTGACCGACGGAGTTGCCGGAGATGACGGTGCTATGTATTTCCTTACCGGTGGCAGAAGATTGGAATCCGGAATGTACCGCGTATTCTACAATGGAGAGGAGAAGGGCAAAGAGGTGGTGAACAAGGACATTACGGAAGAACAAAAACTTAGAAGAAAACTGGAATCGTTTGCATCAGGAGAGAAAGGAGATTTAGAACTTATCTGGTCTTCCTTACAACACGAGGACAGGCGAATTAGATATGCGGCAAGGGTAGCCTTGGAATACCAAGATGTAGAAAGAATTGAAGAAAAATTAGTTGCCGAAAACAATCCTTCCATAGTAATTCAAAGTGCTATTGCATTGGCGAGGATCGGAAATCAGGAAAATAAGGAAAAGGCTATGGATAAATTAATGTCTGTACCCTTCCCTGACATGACAACTAATCTAAAAACAGATTTTATTAGGGCATGTAACCTATTATTTATTAGAGGTGATTTTAATAAAAATGTCAAATCCGAAGTATCCAAGAAACTAGATCCCTACTACCCTACCCAGAGCAATCAGGTAAACCGGGAATTGGTTCAGTTATTGGCCTATGTAGAAAATCCTTTGGTGGTACCAAAAACTATGAAGTTATTGGACACTTTGGCCCAGACCAAAGAAATAACGACCATAATAGAAAAAGATGTAACCGGACGTAGCGAGCAATATGGAGGAACCATAGAGCGCATGAAATCCAATACTCCTCCTGCAGAGCTAATACATTATGTAAAAGCATTAAGTTATGCCCCTAATGGTTGGACCAAAGCGTTAAGAGAAAAATATTTCACTTATTATTCCAGACTATTCGCTGCCAACGGAGGTGAAAGTTACTCCAAGTTCTTATTAAAAATAAGGGAAAAGGCCTTGGAACATGTACCACAGGCTGAAAAGGAAAATCTATTGGCTTTATCCGGTGAAGAATTAATACAGTTGAACAGTACGGATTTGGCCAACCTACCACATCCAAAAGGGCCTGGCAAAAACTGGTCCGTAGCAGAAATAGTTGAATTATACAATTCTGCCGGAGATAATGGGAATTTAGAAAACGGTGAAAATATGTACAAAGCGGTACTCTGTAGTTCTTGCCACGGTCTTAATGGTACGGGCGCCAGCATAGGTCCAGACCTTACACAAGTAACTACGCGTTTCTCCCCTAAAGATATTGCCGAGGCAATCGTTAATCCCAACAAGACCATTTCTGACCAATATGAAGCGGTAGAAATTACAATGAACGATGAAAAAAGTCTTTGGGGAAGAGTAATCAATGAAACCAATGATACTATAATCATAAACGAAAATCCCTTAAACCCAAAACAACTGACAAAGTTGGTCAAGGCTGATATTAAGAAACAGGAGATTTCCAAGAGATCGGCAATGATGCCTTCATTACTGAATAGATTGAACGAACAGGAAATTATTGACCTGTTTTCTTTCTTAAAATCACAGGCTAGGAAATCCGAACTTCAGTAATTATTGAACTTAGGTAGGTAATTGACCACAGACTGCTGGTTAATTTTTGTATATGGTCCCGATTAATATCGGGACCATTTTTTTTGCCCTACAAAATCATTAAGTACCTGATACATAATCATCCATATTCAGGTTAGACGAGAAATAAATGCAAAATAATTCAAAACCTATGAAATTTTACTAATTACTATTCCTACAAATTTCTAGACCTTTGTTTAGTTTAACACCCCAATATCTAATAATATGAACCAATCCATTAATTTCCAAGGAATCATTGGCTGCATTATTACGTTATTCTTCTGTTCGTTGTCTGCCCAAGAAGCTAAGACTTACGGGGACCCCAATAGTTACGAAAATAGCAAAAGAGCTGACAAGTATCAACAACTTCTAAAATTGGGATATAAGGAAAATGAAATATGTGAAGACTTAGGCAATGCTAACTTTTTGGTCGAAAATTACCAGGAAGCCATTTTTTGGTACAAAAAATTAATTGATACAAACCCCGATACCACCGTAAACGCAAGTTATTACGAAAGATACCTGTTTGCGCTTAAAAAGATAAGATCTACGGCCCCGGAAGATACCTCCAAGGATAAGGACTGGCTTGCCCACGTTAAAGAAGACTATCAAATAAACAAGAACCCTAAAGAAAGTACCACTGCTCCTGAAAAGGAAGGCAAATATCGGGATTTCAATTTTCAACAGAGCCAAGAATCAGTGGTATCACAAGAATTGACATTAAAAGATTTAGGTCTGGAAAATGAGTTGGCATCCAATATTGAAGATAAGGAAAAATTTAAATTTGCCTATAATGCGCCAATTGCAATTACCGAAGATGGGCGTACTGCCTATTTTAGTAAGGCCGTCTATACAAAACCATTATATGGGGTTCTATCAAAAAAGGAATTGGTACACAGGATATACAAGGCCAATAAAGTTAATGGGAAATGGCAAAACATAAAGGAAGTTGCTTTGGCTCCCAAACAGTACTCTACCATTCACCCTACTGTTTCCCCAGATGGAAAAAGATTATTCTTTGCCTCCAATATGCCTGGTACCTTTGGAAAGTATGACATTTACGTAGCTGACATTCAAAGGGATGGCTCTTTTGGTTTAGCTAAAAATCTAGGTCAAAAAGTAAATACGGACGACAATGACCTATACCCAAAGATAATAGGTGGAACTAGCCTAGTTTTTGCGTCCGAAGGACGACAAGGCCTAGGAGGACTTGATGTGTACATGGTGCAAGTTGACCATAAAAAAGTAGGTACCTCTGTTAATCTTGGAACCGACATCAATAGCATTGAAGATGACTTTTCAATTTTACTAACAGGTAAAAACGGAATGGGGTACGTAATGTCCAATAGAGGTGAAAGTAAAAGTAATCCTCAACGAGTAGCATTCACCTATTCTAAAGAAAAAAGGGAAAGGTTATTGGAAAAAAAACAATTCAATATTTTGGAATCGATCAATGACAATTCGCAAATTAATTATTCAAATACCGTTTTTGAGGAGTAAAGTCATGAAATATATACACTAAATTAACTGGACAACCTATGGCAGAATAAAACTATGATAAACTAACAGTAAGAATTTACTTACAAATTGGTAATTTGGTCCTCAGTAATTTTTGGACTAATTCTAGTACACTTTTCTGAAGCCCCGACCAGGTTCGTGGTCAACTTAAGATGAATGATCCAAGCTAACCGAGAGACACCCCATATATGATTATAAGGAACACATTATGATCGGAATAACATAAATCTCCCCCTTGGATGAACTGCAGAGTTGCCATATTTAACAAGGTATACTTCCTTATATTTGTTTGCATTCTGCTGTGCGAAACCACACTTTATTGTCAAGAAATTAATTCGGATTTTAGCTCAAACACATCCTATCACAACCAATTGGTCTTCAATAGGTTTCTGATTCATCCCGCTTTCTCATTGGTAAGGGAAAATAAATCTTACCTAAATATTCTACACAGGAACCAGTATGCCACTTTTGCAGATAACAATCAAAATTACTTTTTAGGGTTTAGTAACAATCTCAGTGATAATGCCGCAGTTGGCCTTGGGATCTATACCCATTTGGACGGCGTTATGCAAGAATTTGGCCTAAACGCCAACTATGCCAACTCAACACAGTTAAGCAAGAAGAATACATTAACTTTTGGAGTAAATATCACCTATATAAACCAGGGGATAGATAAGAATAGAGTAATTGCATTAGAGAATGACCCTAAAATATTGGATGCCAGAAAAGAAACCAAGTTGTCCGTTCAACCAGGGATAGCCCTTTCACTAGGACAAATTGATTTTGGCTTGTATGCGGAGAATCTACTCAGTTACAATCAGACTACAAATAGTATAATCACAGAATTTAGTGAAAAAACCTTAAAAGCATCACTCCAATATACTTATTTAGTAAACGCTCGCAGAGGGTTATTTTCCGAAGCCAGAATTATGCCGCTCGTACAATTGCACAGCAAGGAGGAAGCCAATTTTTCCTTTATGGGTTCCTTAATGGTAGATCTGCCGGAATATGGTTGGTTACAGACCACTTTGGACAATAGATATGGATTGTCCGCAGGTCTTGGGTTTAACCTTGGCAAAAAGATATCTATAGGGTATGTATTTGAAAAGAAGTTTTTGGAATATGGGGCAAGCCTTGGCTGGAATCATGAAATAACCCTAGCCTATACCTTTAAAAACAACACTTCCCATCCCAGGAATTACATCGCAAAATCCCGTTCCAAAAAGCCCTCAAAACCCAAGTATGATAAAATTGAAGTACAAAACAAGAGATATGAGGGGCAAATTGCCAAGTTAAACGCTAAATTAAAAAAGAGCGAAACACCACCATCAAGCCAATCTTTTCAAAGCCAATTGGCATCCGATGATTTACCTCAAAAAAAAGGTTCTGGTGCTCAGATGCTTAGGTTATCAGATGAAAATAACGATTGTGATTGTCAAAATTCACTGGCTTATGAAAATCATCTACTATTAAAAGAACTGGTCAAAAATAAAAGCGCCAATGACCATGTTATAAACCTCACAGTTAACACTGGCACTACAGGTACTACTGCCAATACTGGTTTGACTGAAAAAAGTGATGGATGCCAAAATACCCTTGCCTATGAAAATCGATTGATTTTGGACGGATTGATACTAAGACAGGACTCCTTGGAGACCGCAAACAAAAGGGAGATTGAAAAAAGGTTCGATATGCTGGTACATATCATAAAGGATGAAATAAAACAAAATATAAAATCCGATCTTCAAAAATCAAACAATGCACAATACGAAACAGCTGTGGCCGATATTCAAGAAAAAACAATCTACCGTATAAATAATGCCGAACATAAAAAATATGCCAAATTACCTATTAGGCTGGAACAACAGTCTGACGTAGCTGGAGTGAAATCTGGTTATTATTTGATAGCAAACGTTTATAAGAATAAAGAAAACGTAGATTCCTTTATAAAGGATTTAAACAAACAAGGCGTAAACGCCAAGCAATTTTTTAATAAGGAAAATGGACTGTACTATGTATATTTAGCTGATTTTAATAAGAAAAATGACGCCGAAATGGCCTACACCTCTGATTTGGACGGAAAGTATCAAAAAGATAAATGGATTATGCAGGTCTATAACAACCCCGTTACCGCCGAGAACTTATACGAAGACGAGGATGAACTCAACGACCGCTTCGAATAATTTACCCTAATCAGCACGCATTTATATGGACATTCGCCTTGAACACCTACCAGAGACTATAATCAAGGAAATAATAAACCACCGCTACTACCCAAATATTTTATTTCAATAACCCTAAACTGTTTCCTCAATTCCAATTTTACCTGATCAAAGCCAAAATTTTAGGAAAATTACTTTTTTTAATGGAATAAAAAAACTTAGTGGACTAGGATTCAACCCCTTATAGAACCAATCAGAATATATCAGTAAAAAAGACATTTTTTTATTAATAATTCATAATAAGTCTCTCAATTTAATTTTGTAGGAAAATACATCGTTTTAATGTAGGTTTTTTAAAAATAATTTCTATATTTAACTTTTATTAACATAATTTTAAGTTTTGAAATTAAAAAATTGCAGTTAGTACATCATATTTAAGAGAAACCTACACTCTTAAAATACGGGTTAATGCAATGTATAATATTAATAAAAAAGTAAAACTGAAAGAGAAGAAATAATTAGTATAATCCCAAATCCCAAACCATGAATTCTTACATTGACCTAACCAGAAAGCCAAGGCAATTTGCTTGCATTAAGGCAAAAGAAAAATTTGTCGCTCCAAGTCCTTTACGGCAACACTTTACTTCAATTAAAAATAATTACTGGCCATTTCCAATACGTGAATTACTCTTAAGATAGGTATATAGCCAGTTCTGAGCAGGGAATTGGATGTATGTCTTTACTATAACCCACTTTTAAGTTATTTGGGTTAATCCCCTTTTATGTTGTAGTGGCAGTTTTTGTACAATGACCAAAGTGAACTATGGTTGTCTGGTTCCGTTGAATTACGACCATTATCCTTTAAATAAGCACAGTGTACAAATTAGTATAGGTTTTTTCAATTTCTAAATATAATCCAGCCTGTTCTAAATTAAAAAAATGTATTAAGAAATCCCCCTAACCCCAAATAAATATGAATTCCAATGTTCTAAAAATTATTGTAATAGACAACGATCTGAAATTCCACGAGGCTTACCAATATTATTTTGAAACTTATAAAGATTACTCACTTGAAGGAATATACGTTTCGGTAAAGGATGCCCTTCTGGATTACGACAATGTTCTGCCCGAAATTATTGTTTCCGAAGTTTCAATGCCGGATGGTTGCGGTATTGAAGGAATTGGCCATTTCCGAAAAAAGGATTCCAAGGTTAAAATTATTATGGTAAGTGCCGAAAGTGATTTCGAAATTGTAAAAAAAGCATTTAAAAATATGGCGAATGGCTATCTTACCAAACCTGTAGGCATAAATAGTTTACACCGTGCATTGAATGCTATAAAATATGAAGGGGCAACCATAAGCAATGATATTGCCAAGAAAATTATTTCAATGTTCCAAAGAAAGTCATATGCTTCCTTTTCAGAAAGGGAAAATGAGATAATCGATTATTTAAGTCAGGGAGCAACCTATAAAACAATTGCCAATAATTTATTTGTTACCCCAAGCACTATAAATTTTCATATTCAGAATATTTATCTAAAACTGAATGTAAACTCAAAATCGGAGGCCCTGAATAAATTAAGGGAATTGGAACATTCCGCAAATTTAATTTAAACGAATCGTCTTTATATGGTTAAATAACTACTCTTATAATTTTATTGGTAATTCTTTCAGGGAGCTATAAACAAACCTATCCATATAGCGGTATGGTATTATATAGGTTATTTCGTTCTCCAACTGATGACGGTAGGTTAAATCCAATTTCCTTGAACATTAGGGATCAATCCCAAAAGTTGTGTGTGAATTGAAAATAGAATAAGATCTTTGCGGAAAAACGATCGCATTGGAATTATCATTGGACCTATTAAAGTTTATACTGCCAGAAGTATTAACAACCCATTTTGACCTAGTCTCCCATAATATGCAAGAGGGTGCGCTTCATTTATATTTTGAAGAAAAAAAAGATACCCCGAAAGAGGAAAAACATCGCACTTTAATAGCCCATGGTTTTCACAAAGAGATCGTCGTCCAGGATTTTCCGTTAAGGGGAAAGTCAGTTTATCTCCACATTAAGCGCCGCCGTTGGCTGGACAAGGCCACTGGCCAAGCCGTGCAAAGAGATTGGGATCTAGTGGCACAGGGGACTCGTATGACCGTTGAGTTCGCTGCTTTTTTAAAAGTACTTGGTCAGTACCAAAGCTAATGACTGCCATACCATTGGCGGGTTTTATGGGGTCAATGGCAAAAAACTACAGCGACAGTTTCGGGATTATTTAAGCGAGTTC
>NZ_JACLHY010000013.1 GCF_014397245.1 Arenibacter arenosicollis
GGCCTTTGGCTTCGCAAGCCGGGCGAGACCTGCCACGCCATCGGCGTGGTACACCCCGAAATGGTCATCTATAAAACGTTTTGCTCCTCTTTTCTTTATACGTCGCTCCAAAATTAAGGCTTCCGAGCGAGAAAATACTTCCAGTTGCAAAACTAATTTCCAAGGGGCTCCACTCTTGGTAGAAGGAACAATCCCCAGGTTATGTCTCTTCAATCTTTTTATAATATCCGAAGTTTGACCTACGTAATATCTTGAACGTTTCTCGCTATATAAAATATAAACGAACATACACTATCTTTCTTAGGGTGGTCACGCCCAAAGCGTGACGACCTCCGCGTCCCAAACGCGGCGCGATAACAAGGCCTTTGGCTTCGCAAGCCGGGCGAGACCTGCCACGCCATCGGCGTGGTACACCCCGAAATGGTCATCTATAAAACGTTTTGCTCCTCTTTTCTTTATACGTCGCTCCAAAATTAAGGCTTCCGAGAGAGAAAATACTTCCAGTTGCAAAACTAATTTCCAAGGGGCTCCACTCTTGGTAGAAGGAACAATCCCCAGGTTATGTCTCTTCAATCTTTTTATAATATCCGAAGTCTGACCTACGTAATATCTTGAACGTTTCTCGCTATATAAAATATAAACGAACATACACTATCTTTCTTAGGGTGGTCACGCCCAAAGCGTGACGACCTCCGCGTCCCAAACGCGGCGCGATAACAATGCCTTTGGCTTCGCAAGCCGGGCGAGACCTGCCACGACATCGGCGTGGTAAACCCCGAAATGGTCATCTATAAAACGTTTTGCTCCTCTTTTCTTTATACGTCGCTCCAAAATTAAGGCTTCCTAGAGAGAAAATACTTCCAGTTGCAAAACTAATTTCCAAGGGGCTCCACTCTTGGTAGAAGGAACAATCCCCAGGTTATGTCTTTTCAATCTTTTTATAATATCCGAAGTCTGACCTACGTAATATCTTGAACGTTTCTCGCTATATAAAATATAAACGAAAAAGTACTCTCCTAAAAACAACTTAAAATGAAAAATATAGCTGTTTTTTCGGACTGCAAATATAGCATAATCCTTCTAAATAAAAAGTTATAGGGCATAAAAAAGGACACTAAAAATCTCAGTGCCCTTTTCATGGAAAAATACAGGTAATATTACTTCTATCTATAGAGCGTAAAATGCCCAAAAAATTGCTGTTTATCTTGATCATTGGCATTCACCTCATACCAATAGTCCCCTGAAGGAACTGCCTTGCCCTCATAATTACCATCCCATCCGGATACTTGGTTCAGAATCGCCACTACTCTACCATAACGGTCATAGATCTTAACTTCTAAATTCGGAAAATAATCCCTGTTTCCCGGATACCATTCATCATTCATATTATCCCCATTGGGCGTAAAGAAATTAGGAACCTCCAACATACCAGTGAACTTAAACGGTATGGTAATGCTTGCCTCGCACCCCATTTGATCTACCACTCTTACAGTAACATTGGTATCTTGATTGGATAAAAACACATTTACTGTTCCGTAGGAATCCCCTTGGAAAAAATACTCATAACCACCATAGCCTCCTGTGGCTGTGGCCGTTACCTCATTGGGACCAGTTTTTATTGCGGTCAAGGTCAAGGGCTCATAGGCCTCCACTGTGAAGTCAACAGTCGTTGCACATCCATTTTCATGGTAGATATAAACAGTATGGTCGCCTGCGCTCAAATCACCAAAAACAGTTTGTGTATTAGCCATGGTCATATCGTCAACGTCCAATGAAAATAATAATCTTGGCATTAAACTAGCATCCGTCATACGAATGGTGACCGTGCTATTGGGGAATATCCCCTCACAACCGTATTCCACCATCGGCTCAGAACTTAGGTCGACACCGATCATGATCGGAACCACTACGTTTGCCTCACAACCCATGGCATCCTGAATGAACACTACATAGGTCTCACCGCCCATTAAATTATCGAAAAACAAGGAATCATTTCTAACAAAAACTTCATCTCCAACAGAGTTTGGTCCAATAATTTTGGTCTCGTAATACTCTACTCCACTTAAGGTATCCAAAAATGGCGTTCCTCCCATCATGGTTAGCTGTGCCGAACCATCGGAAGCATTAATACAGGTTTCCGGGCTTGTATCCACATTGGCTACAACCAATTCTTCCGGTTCCAATATGGTCACTTCCTGTAATATATTACATCCCAATTCGTCCTGAACTATTATCTCGTAGGTCCCAGGTGGCAAATCTGTAAAGGTGAAAGAATTTGGATTCAATGGATCTTCACCCTCAAAAAATTCACTTAGGGTATCGGAAATAGAGAATCTAATTTTTCCCGTTCCGCCACTGGCTTCAATTATAACCTGACCATTTACATCCCCATAACAACTTACTGGAACCGATTCTAAACGATCCAATACCAATGGGTCTTTTGGTGTAATTAAAATTTCCCCAGAAATAGCTATACACCCTTGACTAGCAGCAAAAACGTAATATGAACCTGGAGGCAAATCCCTAAAAATACCTGAATTTTGAGGCCCTCTAACTATATCCGTGATAAGAGGAAATCTTGGTACGCCAGGTACTCCACTATCCAAAATATTATTTACCAGGGTATATATGTAATTCCCGACCCCTCCAAATGCCTCGGATCGAACAATACCAGTAGGCTGACCCGCACATTTAATATTGGCATCTACCAAATCCAAAGCTATAACCAGCGGTAAAGCTGGGTCGAGGTTAATCTCGTTGGACTTCTGCTCAGGACATCCATTTCCATTCTGTACATCGAACTGATAAGGACCTGGATTAACATTAACATCCGGTATAATGATTTCAACGGTAATAATACCTATCCCGCCGAATGAAACAAAGGGATCAGCGGTACCAGACCTGCGATAAAAATACTCCATTCCCGGTATAGGATTAACAATGGTAAGCTCCATTCTACCTTCGTCCCCACAACCAGGCGCCAATGTTTCCAATAAGTCGGCATCCACCGGAAGTGGGTCTTGGATAAATATAGGAAGCGTGGTAAAACTACATCCCCAACCGTCATAGACCACTATAGTATAATTTCCTGTAGGTAAGTTAGGGAACACCGCAGATTCTTGCAATCCACTTGTATTCAAAATATTACCTAATGTATCCAACCTATTCAATTGGAACAAATATTCCTCTCCATCACCATTGGTATCTTGACCGCCCGTTACATTATAGGCTTCAATTATTCCGTCATTCGATCCTGGACAAAGTAAAGGCTGTACTATTCTAATGTCCGCCGCAATGGGTACTGGTGGACTAATGGTAAAATCTTCCATTACCACACACCCACCGGCATCGCTTATACTTACCTGATAGGTGCCACTTATTAAATCACTGAACACATTATTTGTGGAAAAAGGTGCAATCATAAGGTAGACTCCAGGTGCAGTTTCCAACTCCAATTGGTATTCATAGCCTCCCCAGCCACCATCACCGGAAACCGTAATCTCACCCCTTCCTGGAATAAAACAGGTTACATCCGCAGTTTGAGCTGGTGTTGGATCCAAGGGTCTATCCGGTCCATGCACCGTAGTTGTATTACTAACAGTATCACAAAATGGACTATCCACTGCTTCTACGCGCACCAACAGGTTGCCCGCTGGTACTCCGGTTATTATTTCAGGGCTATTAATAGGGTTGGCCGTATCAAAACTACCGGTTACCCCAGTACTCGTCTCTACTCCGGCGGCATCACGGGAAAATACTTCGTAATTATAGACACCAGTATAATTATTGACTGCTATACTTATCTCGCCATCAGTTCCATTAAAACAGGTTACCGGCTTCACCTCGTTAATAACCGCCTCAATAAGATTATAATCGGGTACATTATAAGTAGGTGTAACATATAAACATCCGCCATTGGCAATATCCCTAACCGCAAAAATATAATCCCCAGGGGTGTCCAAATCCCAAATAAGCCTATCAGATCCACTGGTAAGACGTTCGGGCTGTGTTCCCAAAGGCAATATTTCCACTCCATAATCTCCCGGCCCTTGATTAATAATGATTTCCACTGTACTGGCCATTACACCAGATCCAGAAGCATCGCAAGTAATGGGAGTAAGTTCATTAAAACTAAAGGTTAATCCTGATGGAGGTGTTAAATTGACCGTATCCGTAACTTCACACCCATTATTATCCCGAATGGTGACGATTATAGTCTGTGGGCTACCATTATCTATAACCTCAAAGGTATTACTGCTCTGGAAATTGGTTCCATCAAACACGGCTGTTCCATCATTGATACTATAAGTATAGGGTCCTGTACCTGTCATCGTACCAGTACCATCAAGGTTGGTATCAGCATACGCCGTAATTATTGAAGTATTAAAGGTATTGCTGGCAGGGTTACATGTAAAGGGAGGGGCACTGGCCGCTCCAATTAGTTCCGTAGGTTCGGCTATAGTAGCAGGTACACGAGGTGATACACAGTTTCTGCTAGACACAACCTCAACCTGATAGGTATCGGCAGTTAGATTTTCGAAAATAGCATCGGCCTGACTCACAATCAAATTGTTGCCACTATCATATAAGTTATATACAAATGGTCCGTCAGTAGCGGTAGCATCGATCAAATCCACCGTTATACTGCCATCGACACTTCCAAAACAAGAAATATCTTCCTCAATTACGGTATCTATTATAGGTTGGTCTACCGAAATAATTTCTACTACGGCAGTATCCTCACACAACGGTGTCGTATTCGAGCTTCTATCCGTAACGGTTATGGTGTAATTACCTGGAGGTAAAGCAGTAAAAACTGGATCATCCGATTGACTCACCACGAAACCGGCTCCATCATCCAAAACATAATCAAAATCCCCACTACCTCCAGAAGTTACCACCGAAATGGTACCATCGGAATTGTTACAGGACGGCTCCGCCGTGGCACTGGCAGTTATAGAAAAGAAATCAAACACTTCAAAAGTATTGGTTTCAGTACACCCATTACCATCCCTAACCGTCATGGTATAAGTACCCGGATTGGGAACAGTGAAAAGGGGACTATCCTGAAATCCACTGCCCATATCGTATTGAAAAGTCGTCTCTGGGGCAGGTCCACTGTTTACTGGGCTCGTAACCTCAACATTATAAGAGGCAACCACAAAACATTGATTGGTAACATCAATAGTTGGTACTGCAACTCCTGGATCTTCTGAAATAGTTACTGTACTTAAAGAACTACAACTACTGGCATCCTGTACATAAACATCGTAATCCCCAGGTGCCAAATCATAGTCGGTTGTTGCTGAATAAGCTCCGACTGGAGTTGTGGTAGGAACCACAGAAAATTGGTAAGGTCCTGTGCCACCTACACCACGAACCACTAAATGTCCGTCTGGATCATTACAATTGGCATTGGTATTACTATCAATACTAACACTTGGGATATCCTGGCTAATAATAGCTTGGGCACTTGTAGTACAACCCGTCGGCACATCCTCTATTAAGACACGATAGTTGCCAGGAGGCAAATTTGTTATTTGTCCAGCATATGGTGTAGCCACATAAAGCGGTACCGTAATTGTGGTAGCAGGGGAAACAATGGCTCCTGTAGTCACATTAAATACCGAAATCTCTAACTGCGTACCAGTATATCCTTCAACCTCGTAATCAAATATTCCGTTACCCGCTACGTCACATGATGCTGAAGTCCCAGAAGCTGTTGCCGCCAAAGGATTGCTGGCATCACTAACAGGGGGTATTTCCTGTTGATAAATACAACCAGTTACCCTATCCCTAACTTCAACCGTATAGGCTACTCCGTAAATAATTCCATTTGTCGCATTACTAAAGGTATGGGAAGTTGCCCCAGATGCCATACTAAAATAGCCTGATGGGTCCCCCAACACCCTTATATCATATTCGCCCGAACCACCTGCAATGTTAACGGTATAGGTAAATCCATCCGCACTTGGATCACAGCTTGCCGGTACTGGTGGTGGCACAGGCGCTATAGTCAACCCTGTATGGCTCAAGGTAATCGCATCCCTATCTTCACAACCGGATACATCCCTTGTAATTACCGTGTATTCTCCTTCTGGTAAATTGGTGAAACTATGGGTATCACTAGCAGTATTTACAACCGGACCAACCACGTTTCCGTTTACATCCAATAAAGTATATGTATAAGGAGCAACACCATTGGTATTTCCTGTTACATCAATGCTTCCAGTAACAACGCCCGCGGCACAAGTAGCATCATTTGGTACAACCGTGGCATCCACACCTGCTGCTGGTGGACCTACCGTAAAATCAACATCAACAGAACAACCTCTGCTATCCCTAACATAATAAGTGTAATTCCCAGGAGGAAGATTCCCGTATACGGCTTGACTTGTATAAGTAGAACCATCTATACTATAAGCATAAGGTGCTACTCCTACTGTAGTATCCGGTACCAAGCGCACTACTCCGGTATTGGGGTCTCCACAACGCGGGTCCGTAACATCTGCCGAGGCTACGATGGGGTCGGTCGCACTAATAGTAACCACGTTGGTTTCCACAACACAACCATTTCCGTCCGTAATCTGAAACTGATAAGTACCAGGATTTGGAGTGGTATAGACAAAACTACTACCGGCTATAGGCGTAGTTGGTCCATATCCTCCTCCATTAAAATCAACAGCATAATTGGCGTAAGGTGGGTTCCCATTACCAATATTAACTCGAATATCCGCATCTCCTGCACCCGGCACCAAGCTACAGGTAAGTTCTTTTTGTATACTAACAGTGGAGGTTGTCTGTGCCCTTATGTTCCTAACTATATCATCTATACAGTTATTGCCATCCCTAACCTGAACCGTGTGGTTGCCGGGATTAAGACCACCAAAGGTAGCACTGGCTCCTCCGGCTACCCAAGCACCATTATCTATTCGATATTCATAATTCCCATCTCCCCCACTGGCATTGACTACCATGGTAGTGGCATTGGAACTATCAAAACAGAAATCGGAGGCCGCGGTATCCAATACCAAAGTTGGAGCCGTTAAAGCTGTAAACGTATAACTTGCGGAAGCAGTACAGCCGCCACCGTCTTCTACCATAATAGTGTATGCTCCAGAATCATCTGTTAAACCAGTGAAATTTGGATTGGTCCTTGGTCCTACAGTACTTCCATTGGGTCTGGTTAAGGTATATTTATAACTATCCCATCCACCGGAAGCATTCCCATTTACAGCACCTCTATTGTTATTCTGACAACTCATATCTGTCCAGATAGGAGCTATGGATAATGAAGTTACCGGTTCAGCAATGGTCAAGGTAGCTGTGTCAACACAATTGGTATCTTCATCCGTAACCGTAATGGTATAGGAACCTGCAGCTAATCCAGCTACAGCAACAATATTGGAAGTTTGGCCCGTAACCACTGGATTCGCATCAATCTGATACCTATAAGTACCACTAAATCCGTCAACGATAAAGCGGCCTGCCCCATCGCTATCGCCAAAACAAGTTACATTAGTGAGTAACTGGCTGGTAACTCCAATGGAGCTAATATCGGTTATGGCAAAACTTTCTGTATAGCTACAGCCAGCAGAATCGGTAACCCTAAAGGTATAACTACCAAGACCCAAGCCCGTAAAAGTGTTGGAACCCCCATTATTAACGCTGCTAGGTGCTATTATTTCATAAGTACTTATGGCCGCTCCACCAGTTACCACCAAGGAAACGGAAGCTGTACCGGTTGCACAATCTATACTTGATACCGTAAAATCGATATCTGTTGGTTTGTTCAATGGATTAAACACAATAGCTGGTAAGGTGGTAACACAGCCGTTGGCATCACGTATTTGCGGAGAATAGGTTCCTGCAGAAATACCGTTAAACACGGTATTGTTAAGAATGAAACCGGACCCAATACTATATTCGTATGGACCTACACCACCACTAACTCCTGAAAAGGTAATCTGGCCCCCACTTTCGTTTAAGCAACTTGGGGTCTGAGTAGCGTTGGCATTTCCTAAAATAGTGGATGGGGTACCTATTGATCTACTGACCGCTGGAGTGGTACAAGAAAAGGTGTCCTGTTGATATCTAATTGCCACATCGTAATTACCTGGTGCTAAATTGGAAAAAACATTACTGTTCTGAAAAGTACTACCATTATTAATACTGTATTCCAAGTTGTAACCATTACTATTGGTTACATTAACCGTAATACTTCCGTTATTAGAACCCCCACAATTAGCATCAACCGTGCTAATATTATACACTGGAGGTGGAATATTCTCAACATCTACCGCCGCATTTTTAGTACATCCATTGGCATCCCTTACCACTATATTATAGGTACCAGGACTACTCACCGTATGCGTGGTGGAATTTGCGAAACTCCCCCCGAAGGCCCCTCCATTTACGTTATATTGATATGGACCCGTACCCCCGCTGGCATCTATGGTAATATCCACAGAAGTGGCCCCGCAACCAAAACTATCGGTCGCAAATGCCGTAGCATCTACAGGAACAAGTCCAGCTCCTATAGTAATAGGATTCCCATTAATGGTACTAATAGTTTGTGTACAACTACTACCAGCCTGAACCGATACCGAATAGGTACCAGCTCCAAGATTGTTAAAGGTATGGGTATTTGAACCATTGGGACCATAGGTGTTCATGGTAACTCCATTCCTAATTAACCTATAACTATAAAATCCGGGTACTCCAGAAATGTTAATGCTAATACTACCCTTGTCCCCGCTACAGGTGATATCTACCTTGGAAACCACCACAGTCATATCAACCTCACTTATGGTTACAGTTTGCGATGGAAAAACACAGGCACTAGGGGAGGCATTCTTTAATCTGGTATATACTTGATAATTACCGGGAGTGAATATATCAAAATACGGGTTGTCCTGATAGGGTCCTGCCGCGGAATTAAGACTGTATTCATACCCTGAAGGAACATTGGTAACCTCTACCCTTCCCGGGTTACCACAAATAATATTCTGGGTACTAAGCTGTGGATTCAATGGATTTGAAGAAACCCTAAAATAATAAAAGGCCCCAGACCCTACCCTAACGCGATATTCCCCCGCAACGGAGGGATCACTGGCGTCAAGAAAATAAGTTGCACTTGTTACCGCCGGTCCATAACAACTATTATCCTTCACAGGACATGTGTCTGTCCCCACAAACGGACAGCTTGCAGAAAGCTTCTGCCAAGTTATAGTGCCAGATCCACTAACCGAAATAGTTCTATCATCGCCTGTTCCGCAAAGGAAAAACTTGGCCAAGGTACTACCATCATTGGTACATGTTACCTCTTCATTGGCCCCATTGATGATCGTAGCGAACATCATTGGACTGGAAACGGCATCAACTTTAACCTCTTCTAAAATATTAGTGGGAACGTTATCCAGTAGGTTACTTTCTTTGGCCTGAAGATCAAGTAATTCGGTCGAAGTTATATTTTCAACCGCAGAACCAACATCAGCAATAAACTCGTAAACTATTGGGTTTGCCTTCGATACACTAAACACAATGCTTAGGGCTATCAAAAGTAGGGCATAATATACATGCCTTGGTTTTTTTGGGAGCATAGGTTAAGTAGGTTTTACAAAATATATTCGGACTTGGGGAAATCAAAGTATATTTTTAGTGTAATAGTTTAAACTTATATTTTATATTTATCTTTAGCGTTCTTAGCTACATTATTAATTATTTAACGTTGAATTATGAAAAATAGTATCCCAATTATATTCGTCGCCTTATTGTCGCTAAATTTATCATGCGCACAACAAACTGAAAATGAGGTAAATACATCCGACAATCCGCCTTTTACTGCTGAACTAATAATCGATGAACTGCAAACTCCATGGGGATTTACCTTCCTTCCGGATGGCAGTATGCTCATCACCGAAAAGGCAGGTCAATTAATCCATTTCAAGGATGGCAAAAAAAATATAGTTAATAATTCCCCGGCTGTGTATAACAGAGGCCAAGGTGGACTTCTGGATGTAGTTTTACATCCCGATTACACCACTAATGGATGGATCTATATATCTTATGCTTCTGAGGACGGTGATGATAAGGGCGGAAATACGGCCATTATCAGGGCAAAACTAAACAACAACAGCCTTACGGATATCCAGTTGCTGTATAAAGCGACTCCTAACACTACAGGTGGCAATCACTTTGGTTCTCGGATTGCTTTTGATGACAAGGGCTATTTATTCTTTTCCATAGGGGAACGTGGAGAAAGGGACGTTAACCCGCAAGATATTACCAGGGATGGCGGAAAAATATACCGTATAAATGCAGACGGGAGTATTCCATCAGACAACCCTTTTGTAAACACCGACGGTGCAAAAACTGCCATATATAGTTATGGACATAGAAATCCACAAGGTTTAGTTAAAAACCCTATGACCGGTGAAATTTGGGATAACGAACATGGCCCACAGGGAGGTGATGAAATAAACATTATTGAAAAAGGAAAGAATTATGGTTGGCCAGTAATCACTTATGGTATCAATTATAGTGGTACCCCAATTACGGACAAGACCGAAATGGAAGGTATGGAGCAACCAATACATTACTGGGTACCATCCATAGCACCCAGTGGAATGGCTTTTGTAACTTCTGACAAATATCCGGATTGGAAAGGCAATTTATTGATAGGTTCTTTAAAATTTCAATATTTGGAGCGATTGGAACTCAAGGGCAATAAGGTTGTTTACCGAGAAAAACTGATGCCCGAGATAGGACGTGTTCGCGATGTAAGACAAGCTCCGGACGGTTATATTTATGTGGCGGTGGAAGGTAAAGGAATATATAAATTGATACCTAAAAAATAAATATCCATATTCCTTACCATAAACATCTAAAAAAAGTAAAATATGAAGCTTTTGCTGTTAACTTATATTTCATCCATTCTCTTATTGTCTATATTTATATTCCAAGACAAAGAACTGGAAGAAAGTATTAACCGAGGCAAGGACATCTATACTGACTTTTGCGTTACATGTCATATGACTAATGGAGAGGGTGTTGAAAAAACCTTCCCTCCCTTAGCCAAATCTGATTATTTGTTAAAGAAAAGAGTTGAAAGTATTCGGGGCATAAAATATGGCCAGCAGGGGGAAATCATAGTCAATGGAGTTACCTACAACAACACTATGGCGTCTATGGGACTCTATGACGACGAAATAGCCGATGTAATGAATTATATCCTTAACTCTTGGGGCAATAAAAGTTCAAAAATGGTTACTCCAGATGAAGTTGCTGCCATAACCAAAGAATAACTCTAAGCTTTTCGGGCATCTATTGCATTTTTAACCGAACCGTATTTCTTCAATAATTTTTCTGCCTCGGTATAATCAATTTTCAGTTCTTCTACCAAATATCGGGTTCCGCGATCCACCAATTTTTCATTGGTAAGCTGCATATTCACCATTTTATTACCTTTTACCCTGCCAATTCTTATCATTAGAGCGGTGGATATCATATTAAGGACCAATTTTTGTGAAGTTCCGCTTTTCATCCTCGTGCTTCCCGTAAGAAATTCCGGGCCTACATTTACGGCTATAGGAATCTCCACGGCCTGCGTTAAGGGAGAACCAGGATTGTTGGTAATACATGCCGTTAACAATCCATGTGCGGCAGCTTCTTTTACCCCACCAATTACATAAGGCGTTGTTCCAGATGCAGCTATACCAACTACGGTATCGTTTTTTGTAATATCAAAAGCCTCCAAATCCTTCCAAGCCTGTGCAGTGTCATCCTCGGCATTTTCAACAGCCTTTCTGATTGCTATATCTCCACCAGCGATCAATCCTATGACATGATCGTGAGACAAACCAAAAGTGGGCGGTATTTCTGAAGCATCCAAAATACCTAACCGGCCACTGGTTCCAGCTCCAATATAAAATAGCCTGCCACCCTTATCGAACCTTTCTTTCAAAGCATCCACCAATTTAGTCACCTCTGGAATGACCAGGGCTACTGCATCCGCAATTAATTGATCCTCCTTATTCATATTAGTAAGGATGGTATTGGTATCCATCAATTCCAGGTCTGTATAATTTGATGGCAATTCGGTTATCTTTTTATAATCTTGCATAGTTTATGGATGGTATTTGGTCTTTAAAAGGTTATTAACAGGCTTTAGATTAAAATTGGGTTATTCAACTCAACGTACTCAGTTCTCAATCCCAATTCAGTTTTGCTTTTCTTTAGAAATTTTTAAATCGCAATAAATTCTGTTTCACAAAACAAAGAATACTTTTTAGAATAATGGCAAACTTAGGAAATTTTAATTTTTAACATTCCTTCAACAGTGGTAATACATTTAAGGAAAACGGACAATTCTAACATAGCTGTAGTCTTTTGATATAAAATAGGTTTTTAAAGTAATTTTAAATTTACTTCCCTAAAGGCGCTTAATTTATCATCCTCTGGTTCCAGTTCTGTTATTAAAACATCTATTTTGTCCAGGTCACATATTTTGAAGCGCTGCGTGGAATTCAACTTCTCCGAAATTGAAGGAGCAACTATTTTTTTGGAAGCCTGTATCATAGCCTTTTTTATTTGCACAATGTCCCAATCAAAGTCGGTTAAACCATTATTCACATCGATAGAGTTTATTCCTAAAAAACAGATATCAACCTTAATATCATTCAACATATTAATGGCGCAACCGCCAATGGCGATTTGTGAATCTTTCGACAATTTTCCCCCTATCAATATCACATCCACTTCTGCTTTGGACATTAATTGAACTGCAACAGGTAAGCTGGGAGTAAAACATGTAATTTTCAAATTGGGAGGAATCATTCTTGCAATTTCCATATTGGTAGTTCCTCCACTTATTAGTATAACCTGGCCACTCTTTATTAAAGTTATTGCCTTTCTGGCAATCCGTGACTTATTTTCCAGTGCATAAATCTCTTGATTTTCAAGTTGGTAATTGTTAAACCCCAATGAAATGGCACCTCCGTGTACCTTCTTTAATTTCTTGGCAACACTTAGCTCCGTTATATCCCGGCGTATGGTATCTACAGATACACTTAAAAGCTCGGCAATATCCGTAAACAAAACCCTATTATGGATTCTAACCTCATTCAAGATTACCTGTTGTCTCTCGGCTTTCAACATAAAATTGTCAATATAATATTTACACAATATCAGCAAAATACTGCAAACAAGCCTTATATGGCCAATATTTATTTAAATTACTGCAATATATTGCAAATAATTGCAACTTTTGCAGTTTTTTGCATATTTTTGAAATTATCAATTTTACTATTTCTAATTTACTTTACTAAAAATTAACTCCAAAAGTCGATGAAAAAATTTCAAACAATTAGGGGAAAATTGCCAAGCCAATTATTTTTATGGCTCTTGCTGGTAATGAGTACAAACGTATTTGGGCAGCAATCCCCAATTACAATTAGTGGAAACATTACAGAAAGGGGATCTGGAATACCAATAGCTGGCGCTTCGGTATTTATTGAAAACTCCTCTTTCGGAGCGGTTTCAGATTTTGATGGCAATTACAGCTTTAAGGCGACTCTAGAAAACAAGGATTATGTTTTGATCGCCAGCTATCTTGGGTTTAGCACTCAAAAAACTACTATAAGCGGTTCAGCTGGAGATATTACTAAGGATATTCTTTTAGCGGAAGACCTTCTGAGCTTGGACGAAGTTGTTGTAACAGGTACAGGTTCCGGAGCGAATAAAAGGTCACTGGGAAATGCCATATCCTCTGTAAAATCGGAAGATTTGACCAATAACGGTGCTACGCAGGTAGACCAGGCCATTGCCGGTAAAGTTTCCGGGGCCTTGGTGCAGCAGAATTCAGGTGATCCCGCAGGAGGTATTAGCATTAGACTTAGAGGTCCTAGTACCATTGCCGGTAGTTCTGACCCACTTTACATTGTGGATGGTATTATCATCAGCAACTCTAGTAATGAACTAATAGATTTGGGAGGAAATTCTCAGAATAGATTGGCTGACCTAAACCCTAATGATATCGAAAAAATAGAAATTATCAAGGGTGCAGCTGCAGCAGCGATATACGGGTCAAGGGCCAGCAACGGGGTCGTGCAAATTTTTACTAAAAAAGGAAAGAGCGGAGAACCTAAGTTTACATTTATGACTAACATAAGGCTTAACGAGCTTAGAAAAAAAATCGATTACAATACAGTTCCATTAGCCTGGGAAGTTGCCACCGACAGAAACAATTTGGCGACTGTTGCTGTGGAGCGCTATGATTTACAAGATGTCATATTCGACACCGGTTTTGGATTGGAGAATTACTTTTCTGTAAACGGAGGAACCGAAAAAACTTCCTATTTTCTTTCGGCCTCACATTTGGATAATGAGGGAATTGTAAACAATACGGACTTTAAACGATACGGATTTAAAGCAAACATTACTCAAAAAGCATTTGATTGGTTGGATATCACCGGAGGATTTAACTATGTAAGAAGTATCAGTAACGATGTTCCCAATGGAGGAATCAATTCTGCCTATGGAGCAATTACAGGATTTTTGTTCAGTGATAACTCTATAGACCCAACCCCTGATGCATCAGGAGTTTACCCTGTAACTTCTCCATTAGTGGCCAGAACCAACCCATTGGAAGCTGTGGACAGATTTGATTTTGGACAAAAAACAAATCGCTTCATCACTAGTATTGCCTTGGATAGTAAGTTTAATGAACACCTTTCCGCAAAATACACCTTAGGGATGGATTATTACAACCAATCTGCTTTTGCCTTTATACCCATCAACAACACTTCAACCTTACCTGATGGATTTGCTAGAAGATCGGATTTAAACAGTTTTCAGTATAATAGCGACCTAAATGTTACTTACAGGACCGATATTTCGGAAAGTGTAAACTCAATTACCACTGCCGGAGGTTCGTGGCAATATGAAGAAAGAGACAGAGTTGGCATTAGCGCAACTGGACTTCCACCCGTAGTGCAGACTGCAACAGGAGGTAGTTTATTGGAACAAGGTGAATCAAGGTCTCAGATTTCATACTGGGGCGCATTTCTACAACAGTCTTTTTCCTTCATGGACAAAATTTATATAAACGGGGCTGTAAGAATGGACGGGGCTTCAACCTTTGGTAAGGATGAACGCAATCAGCTTTATTTCAAAGCAAGTGCCTCCTACGTTATGTCAGATGAGGAATTTTGGAAAGAAGCTTTTTCCGACTCCTTTAACTCCTTTAAACTAAGGACTTCATGGGGACAGGCGGGTAACCTTACAGCATTGGGAGCATTTGATAGGTTTTCAGTTTACAACCCATCAGCTATAGGTGGGGCAGTAAGCCTTATACCTTCGACCGCTCAAGGAAATGAAAACTTAAAACCCGAAAGACAGGATGAAATTGAATTAGGTTTTGACGCCGGTTTTCTTAACAATAGATTGGGCTTGGAATTCTCCTATTATCATCAAAAAGTAACGGATCTTTTGCTGCCAAGAGTTCTGGCACCATCAAGTGGGTATAGCTCAAGATTCGAAAACGTTGGTAACCTTGAGAACAAAGGTGTTGAATTTCTACTTAGGGCTGCACCAGTGAAAAATGAAAATTTTACATGGGACGTAACAGCTTCTTTCTCTAAAAATAAAAATGAAGTTACCAATGTAGCTGGAGGAGGACGACTTACCCTTGATGGAAGTTTCTCTACCAATTATGTTATTGAAGGTGAGCCATTAGGTGTTTTTTACAGACAATTTTATGCGAGAAATGAAGATGGTACTATTGCTTTGGATGCAGATGGCTACCCGTTTAGAGGGACTACAGAAGATGGTGAATCTTCAAAAGTACTTGGTGACCCAAATCCAGATTGGTTTGGTTCCCTGATCAACGAAATCTCCTATAAGGATTTTTCTTTAAGAGTTCAATTTGATGCCGTACAAGGCTATGAAGTGTTCAACTGGAACCGTAGATTATTGGATAATGTATTATTTGGCGGTGGTTATAATGTAGGTCAAGAATTGTTGGGCAATCTTCCCAAAGGTTATGGTGGGGCTCAAGCCAATATCTTTGAAGAATTTGTAGAAGACGGATCATTCGTTAAGTTAAGGGAAGTAAGTCTTAGCTATAACCTGACACCAAAATGGGATTTCATAGACAATATAGAACTGAGCTTGGTAGGTAGGAACCTTGTTTCATGGGACAATTACTCAGGATGGGATCCAGAAGTAAGTGCTGCCGGACAGAGCAACGGAGTTAGAGGATTTGATTTCGCCACTGTTCCTATCCCAAAAACCTATCAATTTGGAGTAAATGTTAGTTTCTAAACTTAAAAAAACAACGATGAAAAAATATATAAATTTTAAAACAAAGGCTATTACATTACTGATGACCGTGGTTGCGATATCATCTTGCGAAACCGATTTTGACAACCCTAACGCCGCTACGGACGATCAGGTTTTTTCTTCTAGGGAAGGTATTCTGGCAGCTACCATAGGAATGCAACAATTGTATTCAACAACAGGTTTAAGATGGATTGTGGAAACACCCGCGGTCACTACAAGGGAGGCAGGTATTACCACTACCTTTCAGAATATGATCGATCTTGAAGATGGTGGAGACATTCCTAATTCTACCTCCAACATAGTCGGGCTTTGGTCCACCATGCTTCGGGTTATGTCTATTTCCGAGGATATCGCCAAAAACGCACCTGATTTAAATATAAACGAAGGCACCAAAAGTGGTTTGGTAGCTTACGCCAATTTGTTTAAGGCAATGGCGATTGGTAGTATGGCTCAAAATTACGAGCAAGCCATTGTTAATATTAGTCAAGATGGGGATGCAACATTCGTATCCAGGACAGAAGCATTCAATACTGCAGTTGCCCTTATCAATGAAGCTCAGAACTTAATTTCGTCCAATCCAATATCCGATGAGTTCAGTTCTGAGATATTGAGAGGAAACATAGATTTGGAAAATACCCTACAGGCTATGTCTGCAAGGTATAATCTATTTGCGGGGAATTATGATGCGGCAATAACAGCCGCCACTTCAGTAGATCTAACTGCTACATCGGTCTTTACCTATGATTCGCAAAATCTAAATCCAGTATGGAGCAGAGTTTTTCAAAACGGTGTTCCCAATTTTAAACCAAGGGATAATTTTGGACTGCCCAATTCTTTTACAATTGACCCTGCCGACGGGCGAGTAGATTTCTACTTGGTTCCCTTGGATGAATTGAACATAAATCAATTGCCTATTGAAGACCTTGCTGGATTCTTTGACGAAGAAAGTGGCACAGAATCGATCCCAGTATACCTGACGGACGAGATGAACCTCATTATTGCAGAGGCCAATCTTAGGAAAAATTCAGCTGATATTTCTGCAGCCGTAACAGCTATAAACAATGTTAGAACAGACAATGATGATGTCTTTGGCGTAAATGCCAATATTTCTGCATATTCTGGTGATTTGTCTGTTGATGCACTATTGGACGAGGTATACCTTAACCGCAGGTTGGAGTTGTTCTTAACTGGAACTAGCCTGGAGGACAGTAGAAGGTTTGGACGTCCTGAACCCAGTACTAGTGCCAAGGTATTTACTGATGAAAGGAATAGAAACTTCTATCCTTACCCCAACACAGAAAGGGACAATAACAGCAATACCCCTGCCGACCCATCAATTTAATGGAAATATTGTTATAGTTTACAAAAGGCCTACATTTATGATTAAATGCTAGGCCTTTTGTTTAAATACTCAATTGCATATGCTTAAAAGAATTGCCTTTTTAATCATTTTAACACTTACCTCATGCTCCGTGTTCAAATCGTCCATACCCACACCTAAACATGAGTTTAGAGGGGTTTGGATAGCTACCGTGGTCAATATAGACTGGCCAAAAAATAGTCTTGACAGCATTGAAAAACAAAAACAGGACTATCTCAAAATCCTGGATTTTTACAAGGATTTAAATTTTAACGCAGTAATTGTTCAAATTAGAGCTGCAGGGGATGCCTTTTATCCTTCACAATATGCGCCATGGTCGCGGTTCCTTACAGGCAATGAGGGTGTAGCCCCAAAACCTTATTACGACCCTTTACAATGGATGATAGAGCAAGCGCATTCCAGAGGAATGGAATTCCACGCTTGGCTTAACCCCTACCGAGCCACTTTTGACCAAAAATTGGAAATTTTAAGCAAGGACCATGACTATAATCTACATCCCGACTGGATGTTGAAATATGGAAAAAAATATTACTACAACCCTGGCTTGCCAGAAGTGCAACAGCATTTGACCAATATTATAGGAGAAGTTGTTGACAACTATGATGTAGACGCCATTCATTTTGATGATTATTTTTACCCCTATAAGATTGCTGACGAAATTTTTGAAGATTCCGTTGCCTATTCCAAACATGCCCTACCCCAACAGACATTAGAGGACTGGCGCAGGAGCAATATAGACAGTCTCGTAAAGAATGCACATGAAACCATAAAAAGCAAAAAGCCTTGGGTACAGTTCGGCATTAGTCCCTTTGGAGTGTGGAAAAACAACTCGACCGACCCACGTGGATCGGACACCAAAGCGGGGCAGACCACTTATGAAGATCTATATGCGGACCCATTGTTATGGATGGAAAAAGGTTGGATCGATTATTTGGTTCCCCAAGTTTATTGGAGCATGGATCTTCCCGTGGCATCCCATCGGAAGATAGTGGACTGGTGGTCCAAAAATAGCGGGAACACCAACCTATATATTGGCAATGGACCGTACAAAATAAGAAACAATAGTGACAAAGCTTGGGACAATAAAAAGGAACTTCCTGAACAATTAAAATTCGCAAGGGAAGATAAAGTTGTAATGGGCAATGTATTTTTTAGTGCCAAATCCCTGATGTCCGATAAGGAGGATGTACTGAAAATATTAAGAAAAAAATACTACCACAATTTGGCCTTACCCCCTATTTCACCTCTCCAAAAAAATACATTTGGCAACCTAAAAATACCTACCCGGTTCGAAGAAAAAAATGGGACTTTAAAATTTAAAATCATACCAGATCAGGAAATAAATTTAAGATACGCATTGGTGTATGTCGCCAAAAAAGAATCCAAATTAGACCTGGAAAACACCGATCAATTAGTGGCAAAAATACCACTAACGGACTCTGAAAATTTTAATTTTAACACCTTGCTACTTCAAGGAAAAAAACATATAGCTTTAACATTTATAAATAATTTTGGGCAGGAAAGTAAACCTGAAATCATTAGAATAAATTAGTGGATAAAGACATTTTTCTTTCTCCATTTTTAAGAAAATAAAGATTAATATTTGAACAACAAAATTGAATGAAATGATTCAAAAAGACAAGGGAGCATGGGCATGGGTTCCTGTTTTATACTTTACTCAAGGCATTCCTTACGTACTTGTAGTAACCGTTTCGGTAATAATGTATAAAAAACTGGGTATCAGCAACTCAGATATCGGTTTATATACGAGCTGGTTATACCTTCCATGGGTTCTAAAACCCTTATGGAGCCCGTTTGTGGATTTAAACGGGACCAAAAGAAATTGGTTTTTGTACATGCAATTAATTATTTCGTTGGCCATTTTAGGTGTGGGTTTAACCTTACCCACCACCGTTTTTTTTACCACTACTTTGGCGTGTTTTTGGATGGCGGCATTTGCTTCCGCAACCAACGATATTGCCTCTGATGGATATTATATGCTGGGACTTACCGAGAAGAAACAAGCCTTCTTTGTAGGTATGCGAAGTACCTTTTATAGGCTGGCCATGATTACTGGTCAGGGACTCATTGTTATCCTGGCCGGATTCTTGGAAAACTATTATGGGGACAACACCAAAGCTTGGTCCGTTACCATGATCGCAGCCGCAATTTTAATGTTGACATTGACCATAGCAAACTTTTTTGTTACACCAAAATATGAAACTTCCGAAGCCATTGTTCAAGAAAAGCCAGAGGGATTTTTGGAGGTCTTTATTTCATTTTTTAAGAAACCCAATATTGGAATCGCTTTGGCATTTATTTTGAGTTATCGCTTAGGAGAATCCCAATTGGTGAAAATGTCAGCTCCCTTTTTGTTGGACAAAACCTCAGCTGGTGGATTGGAATATTCCACCGAGGCAGTGGGGACCATTTATGGAACGGTGGGAGTTATTATGTTATCCTTGGGAGGTATCCTAGGAGGTATCTTGATTTCCAAAGATGGACTTAAAAAATGGATGCTACCCATGGTCCTGTCATTGAATGTGCCCAATGCCATGTACGCAATTCTTGCACTGACCAAAACTACCAGTATTGTAGCCGTGGTTGCGACGGTGGTACTGGAACAGTTTGGCTATGGATTTGGATTTGCTGCCTTTTTAATCTTCCTTATCTATATTGCTGAGGGGATTTCAAAAACCTCGCACTACGCCATTGCTACTGGTTTTATGGCCTTGGGTATGATGCTGCCCGGAATGATTAGCGGCTATATTCAAGAATGGCTTGGATATGGAGGTTTTTTTGTTTGGGTGGTTATTGCTGCCCTACCAGCCCTTTTTCTTTTAAGATTTATTAAATACCCAGCCGATTACGGCAAAAAGACGAATACCGATGTCATTTAAAATAGATTCATACAACACAGTTACAAACAATCTATCCCTAAGGGAAAAGCTTGGCCAATTATTTATGCCCGCCGCCTTCATCAATGATACTGAAGAAGAGATTCAGGAATTGGAAAACCTTATTGCCAAACAACATGTGGGCGGACTCTGTTTTTTTCATAGTAGAGCCAGTGCTGCCACTAATTTCGAGGGCAAAAAGAAAATAGTATACAACGAGCAAAGCCTAATAACCCTTAAAACCCTGATACAACGCTATCAAAAAGCAGCAAAAAATCCATTGCTAATAAGTATAGATGCCGAATGGGGATTGGCAATGCGCATAGAAAATACACCACAATATCCTTATGCCATAACGCTAGGGGCCATTCAAGATAATGACGACCTAATTTTTCAGGTGGGCCAACAAATAGCCCGTGACTGCAAGGCAGCTGGTATACATTGGAATTTGGCGCCCGTGGTAGACATCAACAACAATCCCAATAATCCGGTAATTGGATACCGCTCCTTTGGCGAGGATAAATTAAATGTTACAGAAAAAGCCATTGCCTTTATCAAGGGTACTGAAAGTGAAGGTATCTTAAGTTGTATCAAACATTTTCCAGGACACGGGGATACCGCAACTGATTCCCACCTGGGCTTGCCACTAATAGAAAAGTCCAAGGAAGTCTTACTGGACAACGAACTATATCCATTTAGAGAAATCATAAAAAAAGGAGTGGACAGTGTAATGGTAGGACATTTATCCGTTCCCTCTTTGGATAACGGAGAGGGCACTCCGGCCACTATTTCCAAAACGATAATTAAAGGACTGTTGCGCCAGGAGCTAAATTTTGATGGTGTGGTCATCTCCGATGCTTTAAACATGCATAGCGTTAGCAAAATGTTTCCTGCAAAAGGAGAACTCGAATGGCGGGCTTTTGATGCCGGCAACGATATAATTTGTTTTGCAGAACACACGGCAGAAGGCATAGAAACAATCTTGAGTAATGCGAATCCCCTTGACATCGAGGAACGATTTAAACGGATATGGAAGTTAAAGGAACAAGCCTTTGCCTCCCTTCCGCAACAAAGCATAGACCAAGAGGAAGCCTCTATATTAAACAAACAGTTGGCCAAGGAGAGCCTTACTTTATTTACGGGCAACAACGACATCATTAAGGAATTTAAGCAAGAAGGCTTCACTTGTCTTTCTCTAGGGGAGTCGCCCAATAGAACCTTTTTGGAAGCCGCCTCCAAAATCTCCAGTGAAGGATTTCAAAACAATGACAATGTGTTAATAGCCCTGTATCCCCCCAAAGTAAAACCTCAAAATAATTTTGATCTTAAGACCGACGAACTGGAACAGCTTGAGGCCTTACTAGATATCAAGAATGTTATTTTATACGTTTTTGGAAACCCCTATGTTCTTAATCTCATAAATTATAAGGCAGCCAAAGCCATAGTATTGGGTTATCAAAACTTTTCGGCATTTCAGGATAATGCCTTTGAGCATTTCCTAGGGAAACAAAAAGCCAATGGACGCTTAGCAGTTTCCATCAACCTTAAAAAGAATTAATGGATATGGAAAAAAACATAATCGATTCCTGGAATAAAAATGCCCATGAGTGGATAAGGGTAATTGACAATGCCGATATCGAATCTAGAAAATTTACCAATAAGGCCATATTGAATGTTATAGGAAATTCTCCTGCAATCAAAATTTTGGATGTGGGCTGTGGCGAAGGTTGGCTCACCAGAAGCCTGATTGGGATGGGAAAATATGTAGTAGGATTGGATGCCATCCCCCAATTATTGGACAACGCTAAGAATAAAGGCGCCGGCACCTTTTATCAAATGTCCTACAAAGAAATTGAATTGGGAAATCCCGTTCCCGATGCCCCTTATGATGCAGTTGTATTTAACTTTTGCCTTTATCAAAGAGAAGGATTAAGCCAGCTTTTAAAGCAAATAAAAAATGTGCTCTCGGAAAATGGATATATCGCCATACAGACCCTTCATCCTTTTTTCTTGACCCAAAATAACTTGGATTACAAAAGCCAATGGATCAACGATTCTTGGAACGGACTTCCAGGTAATTTTACGGACGGCCATGCCTGGTATGCGCGTACCTTTGAATCATGGATGTCCGTTTTTAAAAAAGCTGGACTTCAATTGCATCATTTTCAGGAAGTCACCAACGATGACAAAAAGCCCGTTTCTGTAATTTTCATACTCTCGGAATAAAAAGCCTCAGCTATGAAGTTCAACAACATTATAAGATAAAGATGAAAATATATAAAGTGATAGGATTAATGTCAGGTACCTCCTTGGACGGATTGGACCTGGCATATTGCCATATATGGGAGACCTCCAAAGCTTGGGGTTTTGAAATTAAACAGACACATAGTATTTCGTATAGCGAAGAGATGCAGGAAAAATTAAAAAAATCCATTTTCTTGCCAGCAGACGAACTACTTCAGTTCCATAATTCCTATGGTACTTGGCTCGGCATACAAGCCAAAGATTTTATTAGTACCTATGGGCTGGATGTCGATCTTATTGCCAGCCATGGTCATACCACCCACCACCAACCACAAAACGGACTTACCTTTCAAATAGGTTCCGGTCAACACCTGGCCAACGAAAGTGCCACTAAGGTAATTTGCGACTTCCGTACGAACGATGTTGCCTTGGGAGGACAGGGAGCGCCTTTGGTGCCAATTGGCGATCAACTCTTTTTTGGGCAGTACGACTTTTGCCTCAATCTTGGCGGAATAAGCAATATATCTTTTGAGGAAAATGGAAAAAGACTGGCTTACGACATAGGGCTGGCCAATATGATTCTCAACCATATCACTCAAAAGATAAAACTCAATTACGATAAGGGAGGTTCCTTGGCACGAACGGGAAAAATAAATCAATTAATGCTGGACCGACTGAACGACTTGGAATTCTATAAATTGCCATTTCCAAAATCTATAGGTTTTGAATGGTTTGTGAAGGAAGTTGTACCTATTGTAGAGACTACTTCAGATACTATTGAGAATTTACTACATACGGCCATTCACCATATTTGCGATCAGATAGCCCTACAAGTAAAAACACAGAAGAATAAAACAAATAGAAGCTTATTTGTTACCGGCGGAGGTGCTTTAAACACTTTCCTAATGGACTGCCTACAAGAAAAACTCGGTACAGAAACAAAAGTTATTTCACCTTCAAAAACCTTGATCGAATTTAAGGAAGCCCTAGTATTTGCCTTAATGGGTGTATTGCGGGAGGAACGGAAAAACAATTGCCTAAGTTCAGTTACAGGGGCCAAACGGGATTCTTATGGCGGCGTTGTTTATTTACCAAGTTAAAAACATATCGTTTGGTATATTAATTCAAATACTTATCTTGGTTACCTAATCAATCTACCACGGTTAAACAAAAGGGTAAAAATGAGTGAAAAACAAAAAAAGGCCACAGCCTATTGGAAGGAAAATGTACGTTATTTATTTATTCTTTTATTCATTTGGTTTGCTGTTTCCTTTGGAGCTGGAATTCTCTTTAAAGATGCTTTGAACACCATTAAAATTGGCGGATTCAAATTGGGATTTTGGTTTGCCCAACAAGGCTCCATATATGTTTTCGTAGTCCTGATTTTTGTTTACGTTCGTCTTATGAACAAGTTGGACAAAAAGTATGGTTACAACGAATAGCTCCGCTGATAGTTCCAAATCTACTACTAATTACAGAAACGTATTTGGGCTCACCACCAAAATACCAAATAATACAATCCATAATATCAACCAAAAACCTTAAAATATGAGTGTTCAAGTCTGGACGTACCTTCTTGTCGGAATTACCTTTTCCCTTTATATCGGAATTGCAATCTGGTCCAGGGCCGGATCAACAAAAGATTTTTATGTTGCCGGTGGAGGCGTGTCGCCCTTGGCCAACGGAATGGCGACGGCAGCCGATTGGATGTCCGCTGCCAGCTTTATTTCCATGGCCGGGATTATTGCCTTTGCAGGATATGACGGGTCCGTTTATCTAATGGGCTGGACCGGAGGATACGTGCTGTTGGCATTGCTCCTTGCCCCCTATTTGCGAAAATTCGGAAAGTTTACCGTACCCGATTTTATTGGGGACCGCTATTATTCCAATACCGCTCGTATCGTGGCAGTCTTTTGTGCTTTAATCGTTTCCTTTACTTATGTGGCCGGACAAATGCGAGGTGTTGGGGTCGTCTTCTCCAGGTTTTTACAGGTTGATATCAATACCGGAGTCATCATAGGAATGGTCATAGTGCTTTTTTATGCCGTTTTAGGTGGTATGAAAGGAATTACCTATACCCAAGTGGCGCAATATTGTGTTCTGATTTTTGCCTTTATGGTCCCGGCCATTTTTATATCGTTTCAAATGACGGGTAACCCCATACCGCAACTTGGAATGGGATCTACCCTAAACGATGGTTCTGGAACATTTTTAATGGACCGATTGAACGGATTGTCCACCGAATTGGGTTTTGCTGAATATACCGATGGCACTAAATCGGTCATAGATGTCTTCGCCATTACCCTGGCATTAATGGTGGGTACAGCAGGCTTGCCCCATGTTATTGTACGGTTCTTTACCGTTAAAAGAGTTAAGGATGCCCGTAAATCTGCAGGACTGGCCTTATTGCTTATAGCCATCCTATACACTACAGCCCCGGCCGTTTCCGTTTTTGCCAAAATTAATTTAATAGATACTGTGAGTAACGAGGAATACAGCCTTATGCCTGCCTGGTTTAAAAACTGGGAGGAAACGGGATTATTGACATTTGACGACAAAAACAAGGATGGCATAATTCAATATGTAGCCGATCAGGATAAAAATGAATTAACGGTAGATAATGACATTATGGTTCTGGCCAATCCAGAGATAGCCAACCTTCCAGCATGGGTAATTGCCTTAGTTGCTGCAGGAGGATTGGCCGCAGCATTAAGTACCGCGGCTGGATTGTTACTGGTTATATCGGCCTCCGTATCCCATGATCTGATCAAGAAAGTGTTTAAACCAAGTATCTCGGAAAAAGGTGAGCTTTGGGCCGCAAGGGGTGCAGCTACCGTGGCAGTAGTTATAGCCGGATATTTTGGCATTCACCCTCCTGGATTTGTGGCTGCTGTGGTTGCCCTCGCCTTTGGACTTGCGGCAGCATCATTCTTCCCTGCCATTGTACTTGGAATATTTTACAAAAAAATGAACAAGGAAGGCGCCATTGGCGGCATGATAGTAGGAATTAGTCTAATGTTATTCTACATGGCCAAATTTAAATTGGGCTGGCTGGGCGAGATTCCCGATAAGTCGGAATGGTGGTTCGGAATATCACCCGAGGGCTTTGGGACCGTTGCCATGATCGTAAACTTTGTAGTGGCCCTGGTCATCAATAGATTTACACCGGAACCTCCAGAGGACGTGCAGGAAATAGTGGAAAACATAAGGATTCCCAGTGGTGCAGGAGAAGCAGTAGATCACTGATCCCTTTGTGGAAAATGTGTAGGCAACCTCAAAAAACAACAGTAACCCTTGGCAAGGTTATTAGGCAGGTTCATAACGGATAAATGAAGCTGTTATCTTGACCTTAACAGTTTTAACAGTTTCTCAAAAAAATAGCCATTCTCTATTAAAATCATTGAATGAAACCATCCTTTTATGGATGATTTATATAAATTTATAGAAATTTTAGAAACACGATGAGCAATTATCACATTAAGCATTTAGAAGAGTACTACCAAGTTTATCGAAAATCGGTTCGCGAACCAGAAAATTTCTGGGGAGAAGTGGCCGAAGAACATTTTTTATGGAGAAAAAAATGGGACAACGTTTTAAGTTGGGATTTTGAAAAGCCAGAGGTAAAATGGTTTGAAGGTGCACAACTTAATATTACTGAAAACTGTATAGATAGGCACCTGCTTACAAGAGGAGAAAAAACGGCCATTATTTTTGAGCCCAACAATCCGGAGGAGGAAGCCCAGCATATAACGTATCATCAATTACACGAACGCGTCTGCCAATTGGCCAATGTTTTAAAGGACCAAGGTGTTAAAAAGGGAGATCGGGTTTGTATTTACCTTCCTATGATTCCGGAATTGTCCATTGCCCTATTGGCTTGTGCCCGAATAGGGGCCGTTCATTCCGTGGTGTTTGCAGGGTTTTCAGCGACCGCATTATCCACACGGATCAATGACAGTGACTGCAAACTGGTCATAACTTCGGATGGATCTTATAGAGGTTCTAAATCCATTGATCTTAAGGGCATTGTAGACGAGGGACTTGAGGATTGCCCAGGAGTTAAAACTGTTTTGGTGGTAAAGCGCACCAATACTGATATAAACATGAAAGAAGGTCGGGATAAATGGCTGCAACCTTTGTTGGAAAATGCTTATTTGGATTGCGTTCCTGAAATCATGGATGCCGAAGACCCTCTATTTATATTGTACACCTCGGGTTCCACCGGTAAACCTAAGGGTATGGTACATACAACAGCTGGTTATTTGGTATATACCGCCTACACCTTCAAAAATGTTTTTCAATACACCGAAAACGATGTTTATTGGTGTACGGCCGATATAGGTTGGATTACCGGGCATAGCTATATTGTCTATGGTCCCTTGGCAAATGGCGCCACTACCCTGATGTTTGAGGGAGTGCCCAGTTATCCAGATTTCGGAAGGTTTTGGGAAATCGTGGAAAAACACAAAGTAAACCAGTTTTACACCGCACCTACCGCTATCCGTGCCCTTGCAAAACAAAATATTGCTTTTGCCGAAAACCACGACCTGTCTTCCTTAAAAGTTTTGGGCTCCGTTGGGGAACCCATCAACGAAGAAGCTTGGCATTGGTACAATGATGTTATTGGAAAAAAGAATAGTCCCATTGTTGATACTTGGTGGCAAACAGAAACAGGAGGAATTATGATAACTCCCATTCCTTATGTTACCCCAACCAAACCCACCTATGCCACCCTACCTTTTATAGGGATACAACCGGCATTGATGGACGAGCAGGGCAAGGAACTAAAGGGCAACCAAGTAGAAGGCCGCCTATGCATAAAATTCCCATGGCCAGGCATGGCAAGGACCATTTGGGGCAATCATGATCGGTATAAGGATACCTATTTCTCGGCCTTTCCCAACAAATACTTTTCCGGGGATGGCGCTTTAAGGGACGAGGTAGGATATTACAGAATTACCGGTCGTGTAGATGACGTAATCATCGTATCTGGCCACAACTTGGGTACGGCCCCAATAGAGGATGCCATAAATGAACACCCAGCAGTAGCAGAATCGGCCATTGTAGGCTTCCCACACGATATTAAGGGCAATGCCCTATATGGCTATGTAATCCTCAAGGAGACAGGGGAATCGCGTAACCATGACAATCTAAGGAATGAAATAAATCAAATCATTACCGAACACATTGGCCCCATAGCCAAACTGGACAAAATACAATTCACTTCTGGCTTGCCAAAGACCCGTTCGGGCAAGATCATGAGACGTATACTGCGCAAAATCGCCAGTAGGGATATGAGTAATCTGGGAGATACCAGCACATTGCTAAATCCTGAAGTGGTAGAAGAAATCAAGGACAACGTACTATAATTAATTGGTGGGGCATTGCCACTTTATGGAAAAACATAAAGTGGCCGTGCTTTCCGCTATATCTTTTTTATGTCCAGGACATCATAACAGTCCTATCTTCCCCCACTAGCATAAAAAAGGATGCCGCTGCAATCACTAATGCGGGTTATATTAAGCTTCTTAACTGTGTAACTCATCAATAATTTAATTACTGGACGATTATGGTCCTGAGAACCCCTTCGAAGTTCTAATTTATTTTCCGCAAATAGTCTAATGCCTTATAACCCTCCGTTACTTTCCAATTCCTGAATAATTGATTTTAGCTGATCATGGGTAATGGGCTTAACGATATAGTCCGTAATTTCACTTATTTTTTTTGCTCTTTCAATATCAGCAGGGTCAACCGATGAGGAGACCATATAAATAGTTATTTTCTTTCCAATATTGGACTTAATCTTAACGTACTCCTCCATGAACTGGAATCCGTCCATTACCGGCATGTCGATATCCAGAAAAATAACGTCGGGTAGTTCGTCATCCTCATTTATGTTATCCAACATAAATTCCAATGCCTCTTCTCCATCCGAAAAAACCATTATTCTATCGGTCAGCTCAAGTGCTTTCAAAGTTTTAACTATTGTAAATTGATAAATATCATCATCATCAACTATACATACATTCAAGGAACTATTCATATAATCTAATTAAAATTAACTTTAAAGGTGCTACCCACATTTACTTCACTTGCAGCCGAAATAGAACCTCCCATGGCTTCTACCTGAATTTTGGTCAAAAACAATCCTACCCCCTTGGCATCAGGATGCCTATGAAAAACCTTGTTCAGTCCAAACAATTTATGTCCATGTCTTTCCAAATTAATCCCCAGACCATTGTCAGAGACCTTAAGAATTTTCTTTCCGTTCTCTATTCCTGTTTCAATATATATTTCAGGTACCCTGTCAGGTGATTTGTATTTTAAGGCATTTCCGATCAAATTAAGAAAAATGCTATCCAAATAAATCCTATTATAGCTGATATTGGACAATTTAGAAAAATCATATCTAATAATAGCACCTGTCTTTAAAATTTCACCCGAAAGTATGTCCTTTGTTTTATTCATAATCTCGTCAAAAACCACTTCTTCCATGACCTCCTTAGAGTTCTCGTTCTTAGTTTTGAGGGCCTCCACTAAGGTATTTAAGGTTAAAGTTAGATGATGAATAACTTTTTCAAATTTTTGAAAAAGAAATACACGCTCCTCTTCATTGATAGCTTGATTATAAAAACCTAAAAGCGAATTTAGATTGGCTACCGGAGCTCTTAAATTATGTGATGTAATTTGATTAAAATCAGCAAGTTGTACATTCTGCACAACCAATTTATTAGAAAATATCTCCAACTTCTCCTTTGCTTCCAAGATTTTTCGCTCCGCCATTTTCTGACTGGTTATGTCTCGAATTGCCGATGATACCAATATCCCTTCCTCAGTTTTCAAAGGACTTAAGCTTATTTGTATAGGAATGAGGTCCCCCGTTTTGTTAACTCCAAATAATTCCTTGCCATCACCCATTTCCCTAGTTTTAGGATTGGCAAAATAACCAGTACGATGTGCACGGTGTTTTGCAGCAAAACCATCCGGTATAAGTATTTCTACTGATTTCCCCATTAATTCCATTGCTTTATAACCGAATAATTTTTCCGCCTGCTTGTTGATTAGGTGTATTTTCCCCTGTTCATTCACAATCACCATAGCATCCGGGGCCGACTCCAATAATCCCCTGAATTTTAATTCTGCCATTCGCTGTTCGGATACATCCTGACAAGCGCCTACCAACTCAATCACTTCCCCAACATCATTGGTCATAACTTCAGCTACGAGCTGAATCGTTTTTACACTACCATCCCTCAATTGAATGCGATGCAGTAGATCTGGAAAGTTTTTATTCTGAAAACCCAGTTGTACATGTTCGGTTACCATATTTTTATCATCAGGGTGGACGAAAGAAAAATAAGTTTCATAAGTTAAGCCCGCGACATTCTCATCAAGACCAAATATTTTATATAAATTGGCAGACCATTTCACATCATTCGTAAGCGTATTCCATTGCCAATTGCCAATCATTGTTAAGTTCTCAGCGAAATTCAGAACCTGGTTTTTCCGCAAAAGCTCAATCTCAACTTGTTTACGCTCGGAGATATCAGAAGACACATTTAAATATCCAATTAACTCCCCTTGTTTATTTTTTATGGCGGAAAGAGTGGCCTGAACTGGGAAAGTTGACCCATCCTTTCTTCTGTAAACCCATTCCCTGACATCGTATTCGTTTCTTTGGGCCAATTCCAAAAGTGGATTAAAATCTAAGGGATCCTTATCGTATTTTTTAGCTATATCTTTGGTAAACCTAAGAAATTCATCTTTACTTGTATATATGTCGGGCTTATTTACACCAACCATTTCAGATGCCGAATAGCCCAATAAGATCTCGGCGCCATGATTGAAATGATTTATAGTTCCCTTATCATTTGTGGTAATAATGGCTACAGTTTTGGAATTGAATATTGCCTCTAATTCAGCATTGGCCTTACTTAGCGTATGTTCTGAAAGTTTCTTTTCGTTAATATCCTGAAATATCCCAATTAAACTAACACATTTACCATCTACAAATTCTCCGTTTCCAACGGTCCGGACCCATAGAGAATCTCCTCTGGCGGTTTCCAGCTCTACTTCCAGGTTATACGGCGTCCCATACAAAATAGCATTTTCCACGGCCACCCGTATTGTTTCACGGCTCTCCCCTTCCTTATAAAAATTCATGGCGGTCTCCAAGTTAGGCTTATAGTTTTTAGGGACCCCGTGTATTTCACTAACTATATCGCTCCATATAACCTCATTGGTTAGTAAATTTACTTCCCAAGTACCTATGCGTGCCTCCTTATAGGTCTTATCCAATATTTCCAACATTCTAGTCCTTTCCCTTTCCTTTTCCTTTAAAGGGGTAATGTCACCAGTGTGCATTAACAAACCTCCTACTTCACCTTCAGCAATATACCAAGGACGTACATCCCAATAAATCCATTGTATTGATCCATCTGCACGCTTAAACGGGGCCTCCTCACAAATATCAATGGCCCCCTCGAGACATTTGAGATGATTTGCTTTCCATTCTTCACCTATTTCCGGGAAAATATCATAATGCGAGCGTCCTATGATTTCCTTGCCTTCCATCTTGTAATCCGCGACCCAGCGCTTCGAAACTGCAATATAGCGCATATTTTTATCCAACATGGCAATTGCCGTCGGCGCCTGTTCTATAAGGATTTTATTGTTCTGTATACTTTGTTCATATTTGTTTTTGTCCATACTCAATTCCTTATTATTATAGAACAATCTCTAAGGTTGATATCATGATTTATTACCAGAAATTCCAGTTTTAACCGAAAACTCATTTGAATAGGGATTACATAAGAATTGGTAGCGGCCATAACTTTTTGTAATAAATAGCTAATAAGCTAACAAATTGGCCGTAAGTTACAAGGACTAGACTCTCAAATTTCCTCTACGTGTTAAATTTAGTATATTTTTCCTACATGAAACCACCTCTGCCGACCAACAGCAAAATTCCTATTCATTAATATAAATGATTAGCACATAAAAAAGCCATGTCCAATTATTGGCCAATAACAAAGCTGCAATGTATGTTTGGAGGCAATAATCGGATTAAATATAATGAATGGACAGGGAGGCTTTGAATTACAACTTTAGGCCTTTACAAACTATAGGAAATAAATAAAGTAGTAAAATAATACTAAAAAAACCTTAAATCCTTGACACACAATTTATTAATATAAAAGTGCTAAATTACATCCTCCTCCTTTATCAACGTTGAATATTAAAAATCTTTAAACCAACCGACCAATGCAAGAAACGAATGAACATTTAAAAAGGGAGGTAGGTGTTTGGGGACTAAGTGCCAACTTAGTCAATATTATGATCGGCGCCGGTATCTTTGCCTTACCTGCCATTGTTGCCGCCGGATTAGGTACTTCCAGTATTTACGCCTATTTATTCTGTGGCCTGTTAATTACCCTGGTAATGCTTTGCTTTGCCGAAATAGGCAGTAAAGTAACTACTTCAGGAGGAGCCTACACTTATATTGAATCTTCTTTTGGACCCTATTTTGGTTTTCTGACAGTAATTCTTTTTGTACTTTCCGCCTTATCGGCAGACGGGGCTGTTGCCAATGCATTGGTAGATGTATTGGGTTCTATTTTTCCTTTTTTTAAAACCGATTATGTTAGGACGTTAATTTTCATTATACTGTTCGCCGGACTGGGCTATATTAACGTTAAAGGTATCAAGGAAGGAATGGTTTTGGTAAAAACAATTACCCTCACCAAACTTATTCCTCTTCTATTACTGGTATTTTTTTCTTGGGGACATGTTTCATTTGACAACCTTATAATCGATTCCACCCCATCAATTTCGAAAGTTGGCGCTATATCCCTTATTCTGTTTTTCGCATTTCAGGGCGCCGAGACCGGATTATCTATAAGTGGCGAGGTTAAAAAACCAAATAGGACTATTCCAAGGGCAATATTTATAAGTATCATTGGTGTTTTAATACTTTATATCCTTATTCAAACAGTATCACAGGGCGTGCTAGGGGCTTCCTTATCCACTTACACCGAAAATCCCTTAAGTATGGTAGCCCAACAGGTTTTTGGCCCCATTGGTTTTACCATAATCACTATAGGTGCCGCTATTTCTATGCTAGGAAATTTAAGCAGTGAAATATTGAGTATGCCACGTGTACTTTTTAGGGCCTCAAAAGATAACGTACTTCCCCTTAGACCACTCTCAAAAATCCATAAAAGATTCTCAACTCCATATATCGCAATAATTACATATGCCACAACGGGATTTTTACTAGCTTCCCTAGGCGGATTTGAACAGTTGGCCGTTATTTCAAGTGCATCAATACTACTGGTATATCTGGGTGTATCCCTTTCAGTAATAAGATCAAGAAGAAAATCGGGCAAAACTACCAAACACGAATTTAGGATACCTGGAGGTTACTTGGTGCCCATATTGTCGGTAATTATTATAGTTTGGTTACTTTCCAACCTTGAACGCAAAGAGGTTATTGGATTTGGGGTTTATATTGCGATACTTACTTTGATCTATTTCCTTAAGGACAAATTTTGGAAGAGAAAGTAGGAGTGTCAACAAACCTAAAAATTAATAATCAAAATTTTAGATTTAAAAGTACAATGTGATTAAGCCAATTTAGCTTTGTTCAATTTAGTAGAAAAAGACAATTCTTTTTTAACCCTAGAATTTTTGAACATGTACAAACGAGCTACTTTGTTTTCGTTTTTAACAGAAACTTCCTTTTGAGTAGAAGTAACAATACTCATGGTAACCGTTTCAACTTTTACTTCTTGCTCAACATTGTTGGCTTGTGCAGCTACTCCGATAAAAAGAACAAAAATTAAAGTTAAAAGCGTTTTCATGTTGCGTTGTTTTGTTATGTAAATTTAACGCCACATGCACCTTGGCATAGGTCACAAATCGTTTAAACCCCCTTATTTTTCGGTATCTGACAAATCTCTCGTTAAAGTGCAGAAAATGCTCGGTGAATGAAAAGTGGGTCATGAATCGCTAATCGATGATATCGGTATTTAATCGGTAATTCTTACGGGATTACAGGTCTAAAAACCAACAACCATTCAAACTTTGTAGTAAAAAACTTATAATTAGTAGTTGCTTTGAGGTATGTTCTTCCCTTATTCCACATACTCATCATTCCTAGGACTCCCCTCTTCAATATCCAATACAACTATTAGGTCTAAATGAGTTGCGGAATTAAATATCCCAACTACTAAAGTATTTGTGAATCCATGATAAAATAGAAAGGAACCGTATTAAGCAAAAGGTAGCAATTCAAATCAAACTAAGATTTCCATTGGTTACACATGAAAGGGTTTTCACACTTACTATGTAATTCCCAAATTCAAGCAGATATAATATCAGACCTTTTTGATGAATTAATTGTTCTTAAAAAGAAAACGATTTGATTAAGCCAATTTAGCTTTGTTCAATTTAGTAGAAAAAGACAATTCTTTTTTAACCCTAGAATTTTTGAACATGTACAAACGAGCTACTTTGTTTTCGTTTTTAACAGAAACTTCCTTTTGAGTAGAAGTTACAATACTCATGGTAACCGTTTCAACTTTTACTTCTTGCTCAACATTGTTGGCTTGTGCAGCTACTCCGATAAAAAGAACAAAAATTAAAGTTAAAAGCGTTTTCATGTTGCGTTGTTTTGTTATGTAAATTTAACGCCACATGCACCTTGGCATATGTCACAAATCGTTTAAATTCCCTTATTTTTCGGTATCTGACAAATCTCTCGTTAAAGTGCAGAAAATGCTCGGTGAATGAAAATTGGGTCGCGAATCGCTAATCGATGATATCGGTATTTAATCGGTAATTCTTACAGGATTGCAGGTCTAAAAACCAATAACCCATCAAATTTTGTAGTAAAAAACTTATAAATAGTAGTTGCTTAGAGGTATGTTATACCGTTAATCTACATAGTCCTCATTTCCAAGACTCCCCTCTTCAATTTCAAAGGGCATTAATTATGCCTTAGTAAATTCGTTTACGTCTTTCAAAACATACTAAATGGCACTAAACCCAAGGGCAAGCCCTGGCCCGCGTTAAGGTACCTCCCAAGGGCAAGTGTGAATTAAACCAGAAACCGCGCCAAAATGCCAGGATTCGTTCGACAAACACCTTTCAACTTGCCTGAGACTTTTGAAATGTGCGTCTCTCGAATAAAAATGATATTTTAAAACTTTTAAAGAAGAATTCCGTAAGTATTTTTGAATTACAAACACTAAAGGTTAAAACAAAGTGCAACTATAAAGGTAGGCTTGAACTATATTATGAATAAAAAGGCAAGATTTTTGCTGCTTTATATTAAATGAAGAGAGGAGCATTATAGATTAACTAAGAAAATAGAACATAACAACATCAAGTAATTAACAACATGAAACTATTACAGATCATACTACTAGGGGTTTTAGGATTTACCACGATTAGCTGTCAATCCAAAACCAAATCCCAACAAAAGAGTGAAACCATAGCCGAGTTAACAACGAGCGAACTTCAACAGTATGAAACCGCCTATTTTGCCAGTGGCTGTTTTTGGTGCGTAGAGGCGGTGTTTGAGAGTGTAAAGGGCGTTAAGGAAGTTGTCTCCGGTTACTCCGGTGGCAAGGAAAAAAATCCCACCTATGAGCAAGTTGGTTATGGGCGAACCACCCATGCCGAAGCGGTAGAGGTCTATTACGATCCAAAAGTGATTTCTTTTGAAACCCTGGTAAAAGTATTTTTTGGCTCCCATGACCCTACTACTTTAAATAGGCAGGGACCCGACAAAGGTGCCCAATATAGATCCATCGCCTTCTATAAAAATGACTCCGAAAAGAAGATCATAAACGACTATATTTCCAAATTGGAGAAGGAAAAGGTTTATTCCGCTCCCATAACTACAGAGGTAAAACCCTTTACTGTGTTTTATGATGCGGAGGACTATCACCAAGATTATGAAAAAAACAATCCGAATAATTCCTATATCCGAAACGTTTCGGTACCAAGATTAAAACGTTTTCAGGCAAAATTTCCGGATCTATTAAAGGATAAGGCGCATTGATTTCGATAGGAAATCAACCCCATATGCACATTGTAAGGTGTATATGTAAATAACATCCCAGGGGAATCCGTAATTCCTTATTAATAAAGTCTTTCTATAAAATAGGCCGTCAGCTGCAAGTTAGGCGGTCTTTTTTTGTTGCTTTTAACTTAAAATTAAGTGTCTTTTTGATGTTCGGGGCTATAATTAATCACTTTTTTATACCTTTCATGCCCACATAATAAAAATATTATATCAAAAATGAAATTAAGATCAAAAATCCAATCCATCTTATTTGCCTCCATACTATTGGCTTCCCTAATAATAGGTTGTGCAGGGACTGAAAAAGATAACACTCCATGGATAAATTTATTCGACGGTAAAACCTTGAACGGCTGGAACCAAAAAGGGGGAAATGCAAAATATGAAGTCGTTGATGGTACCATTGTAGGAACTACTGTTCACAACACTCCCAATTCCTTTATGACCACCGACAAAATGTACGGGGATTTTATCTTGGAATTGGATTATAAAGTAGACCCATCCATGAATTCGGGCATCCAGATTAGAAGTAATAGCCTTCCTTCCTATAGGAACGGACGGGTACATGGATATCAGATCGAAATAGATCCTTCTGAAAGAGCTTGGAGTGCCGGTATTTATGATGAGGCCAGAAGAGGGTGGTTAAATCCGTTGGGAGATAATCCACTGGCACAAAAGGCCTTTAAACAAAATGATTGGAACCATTACAGAATTGAAGCTATAGGGGATACCATAAAGACTTGGATCAACGACGTACCTGCCTCCTATTTAATCGATGATAAAACAGCAAGTGGCTTTATTGCCCTTCAGGTACATGGTATTGGAAAAGACAAAACCGAAGGAACCCAAATTGTTTGGAAGAATATCAAAATACTTACAGACAACTTGGAAACCTATTCCAGAAAATCGCCCTTGACCCCTATTACTACTAAGAACAAGCTTACAGTTGGTGAAGAAAAAGACAATTGGAAATTGTTATGGGACGGGGAAACTACCAATGGATGGAGAGGTGCCCGTTTGGACGGATTTCCAGAATCGGGATGGGAAATAAAGGACGGTATACTTACCGTATTGCCTTCCGGTGGTGAAGAATCCGCAGCAGGAGGGGATATTGTAACCACGGAACTCTATGGCGATTTTGAACTAAAGGCTGATTTTAAACTAACTGAAGGTGCCAACAGCGGAATTAAATATTATGTCAACACCGACCTTAATAAAGGACCAGGTTCTTCTATTGGACTGGAATATCAAATTTTGGATGATGCGCGTCATCCAGATGCCAAGTTGGGCAATCACGATGGCAGCAGAACGGTAGCTTCACTTTATGATCTTATACAAGCAGACCCCAACAAGCCGATCAATCCAATTGGGGAATGGAATACAGCCCATATCATATCCGTCAACAATCACGTGGAACATTGGTTAAACGGGACCAAAGTTTTGGAGTATGAAAGAAAAAGCGATGACTATCGCAAATTGGTATCTGAAAGCAAATATGTTAAATGGCCTAATTTTGGTGAAGGTGAGAAAGGACACATTCTTCTTCAAGATCACGGGGATAGGGTATCGTTCAAAAACATCAAAATTAAAAGCATAAACAAAAGCGAATAAATGAAAACGAGAAGAGATTTTATTAAAAAAACAGCAGCCGGCAGTGCTGCCCTTAGCTTGGGCGGATTGGTAATACCGAGTATGGGCTACGGTAATATTTTAGGGGCCAACGACAGAATAAACGTGGCGGTTATTGGGGTGAGAAGCAGGGCCAAGGCCCACTTTGTTGCCATTAATCAAGATCCCAATGCCAAAATACTTTATAGTTGCGATGTGGACGACAAAATACTGGAGGAACACAATGTTTGGTGTAAAAAGAACATAGGTTATGTCCCTAAAGTGGAAAAGGACTTTAGGAAAGTCCTAGAGGATAAGAAAGTAGATGCCGTATTTATAGCCACTCCGGAACATTGGCATGCTCCTATGGCCATAATGGCCTTACAGGCGGGAAAACACGTTTATGTGGAAAAACCATGTAGCCATAATCCACATGAAAATGAGCTTTTGGTAGCCGCACAAAAAAAATATGGTAAAAAAGTTCAAATGGGAAACCAACAGCGTTCCGCTCAAAGTTCCGCATTGGCAGTTAAAGAGATCCGAGAAGGAATTATTGGAGACGTATATAAAGGCGAAGCTTATTATTCCAGCAATAGGGGTTCTATAGGGATAGGCAATAAAATTGAGGTTCCAAATACCTTGGACTGGGATTTATGGCAGGGACCAGCACCTAGGGAATCTTACAGGGACAATGTACACCCATACAATTGGCATTGGTTCCGTACCTGGGGTACAGGAGAAATTCATAATAATGGCACCCATGAAATTGATATTTGCCGTTGGGCACTTGGAGTAGACCTTCCCACAAGTGTAACCTCATTTGGCGGAAAGTACACCTTTAAGGATGATTGGGAATTTGTAGACAACCAACAGGTTACCTATAAATACGATGATGACAAGTTTATTACCTGGACAGGTCATAGTAGAGGCTTGATCAAACCAGAGCAACCTGGAAGGGGAGCAACCATTTACGGAAGCAAGGGAACAATTACACTGAGTAGAAATGAGTACAACCTTTATAATCTGGATGGCAGTTTAATAAAGAAAGTAGAAGAAGGGGTTGAAAGTGCCACCACCAATACCATGGGTATGGGCGGACTGGATGTAAATCACATTCATAATTTCTTCAGTGCCATACGTAAGGACACTTCCCTGAATTCAGATATCAATGATGCCAGTATTTCCACCATGCTTTGTCATTTAGGAAATATCGCCCAGGATGTTGGAAGAACCATACATATCAACCCAACCACAGGTAGGGTTAAAAATGATGATGAGGCCATGTCCCATTGGAAAAGGGAATACCAAAATGGATGGGAGCCCAAATTATAATTCTTAGATTTCAATTTTATAAAACGGGGGATTTTCAAATAGAAAATCCCCCGTTTATTTTTATATTAATACTTCACATCACTGCAAAACAACTTCCGTAAATTTGGAATTAATAATAATGGACTTACCACTACTCTTATTTATATGATACCCCTTGTTTAAGGTATTATAACCATTTTTTGTTTTAACCATCTGCAGTTCCTTAGGGTAAACCAATTCCGAATTGCTACCGTTTACAGCTATATTAAATGCAGTCTTAGGCAATACACAGCGCAATTCCGCATTCTGCAAATTGATATCCAAATCGGTAAAATCCTTGGAAATAGAATTGATGGTCAATGGGCCGAAATTATTTTTAATAAAGGCCTTATTCAATAGGTTCCCAATATTTACGTCGGAAAAAGTTGCACTAAGGGTCAGATTTTCAACTTCTTTGATATTTACCTTCTCCGAATAATCCGCCTTTAATTGACCATAGTTCCATTTTTGTACACTAACCGGTGAGTAAGAGGCATCTATATAGGTTTTATCCCCATCAATGGTAGTCGCCAACAATGTGGAATAGGATAAAGTGGCGCTTAGATTCTTTGTGTTTTCGGCCAAAATAACTTCACCATGTCTTACGTTCATCTTTATTTTGGTAGATTTTGGCAATTTAATCTTAATGGTTTTCTTGATCTTAAAATTTTTATCCCCTCCCTTTTTTATCGAATAAAAAACATTGGGTGCAGTAGAATGACTTTCTTCCAAAAAGATAAATTCTCTTTTCATCCCGTCTACTGTGTCGATCTCTATAGTAATGGTCTTGTTATCATTTCCTGATTCCCGTGAGTGTTGTCTCAACTCCATGGCTTTCTCCCTATGTTCTAGATTTTTTTCCTGTATTTCCACTCTTTGTTTTTGCAGATTTTGCAATTTCTCCAATCGCTCTATTTGGGCATGTTCCCTATTCTTCTCCATTTCACTTCTTCTTATATCGATCTCTGCCCGTTTTAATTCCATACGCCTGCCCCACTCTTCCATTTTTTCCTGATATTCCTTATCAAAACCCTTATCGAATTCCTTTTTCCACTTTTTCATATAAGCTTCCCCATCCTTTTTATAAGCCTCATAATCAAAAGGTTGCATATTCATTGGAGGAAGTGGTGGCATCTCCAGCATTTCAGGTAATTCTGGCAATTCCACCAAAGGTGAAATAGTATGTGTTCCCCCTACTTCATTAAACTGATCAAGAAAATCGATATTAAAATCTTCCGTACTATAATGGATAAATTCTTGGCGCTCCAATGCTGTGCTGACACTTATACCCTTACTATTTCCTATAATTTTAATGGGTTCATTTTTGAAGTAATTGTTGGCCTCTTCCTCGGAGACATCTTGCAGCTCCACTACTGCCACAACATCTATCTGATTCTTGTTCCAAGTTTCAAATTCTATATCCGCATAACTGGTGTTTATTTCCAAAACCACATCATTGGTTACATTAAAGTTCTCATGAAACGTTTTGGATTTTTTTTGTGCATAGACACCACTTGTGCCAGCTACCAAAACTATGGCAGCAACCATTCCTATTTTATTAAATATATTTTTCATCTGTACTATTTTATTATCCTTATTTTGACCTTCTTTTTTTTTAAATACTGGTTATCAAATCATTTTTACCCTCCTCATTACTTATCTTTTTTAGTTCCTGCAACTTGTCCCTTAGTTTATGCAATAACAGTAATCTCAGTTGTAAATTTTTGATCAAGGCAGTTATTGTTTGGTCATTGGGACCAATTTCATTTAATTCGGTATTCAACTTTTTATACTCAACATTTAATGCCTCCAACTGCTCCATAAAACTATCGATCAAGGCTTTGTTGCGATCGGATATTTTTAATTGGGAGAGCTCTAAGTTTATATTTACCATGTAATAATCCTCTACCTTTTTTAAATCGGGAGAAAGGTCACCGAGGGATATACCTTTTTCCTCCGGAAATGCGATTCCCTTTTCAACTACCGTTGCATCTATAGGTTCAGGAACACTTATTTTTATAAAAATTAAAGCACCCAAACCAAAGAGAATTATTAGGGAAGCCGCAATTTTATATAGTGGGAACGATGCCCTTTTGGCCATGGGAAGTTCCTCTTCCATTCTTTTCAAAAAACGCTCTTCATGACCATCCTTCATAGATTCCTTTGAAACCGAATCTATACGCTTGAACATTTCCCTAAGATCTTGTGACATACTTATTCGTTTTTAATAATTCCTTTAATTGCCCTTTACCCCTTAATAATCTTGTTCTACAAGTGGAATAGCTTATATCCAGGATTTCGGATATTTCACTGTGATCATAACCCTCCACCAAAAATAACTGCACCACATATCTATATTTCTCCGGTAATGCTGTTATAGCCTGCATTACCACTTTTATGGTAACCGTATCATCTACAGACCAATCTTCACCCTCTACCACCTTCATATACCCTTCATTTAGTTCTACGGTCTTAAGCTGCCTCGATTTTAAAAAATCAATACTCTTATTTACTACAATTTTCTTTAACCATGCTCCAAACGTTACTTCACCCTTGTATTGATTTATTTTTTGAAAAGCCCTTATAAAGGACTCCTGCACAATATCTTCGGCATCATCAGGATTTTTTAAAAAACGCATGGCAACATAAAACATACCCTGACAATACTGATTGTACAGTGATAACTGTGCTTTGCGATCGTTGCGTTTACATTGTTCTACAATATCAATCTGAAACATTTTGGCCAGTTTCTTTATTTTATTGAGGGGGTATAATTAATCATAAAATGCTCCCTACAAATCCTTATTACCTAAAGGACGAAGGAATATTTGTAATGTTGCAAAAAAGAGTATTTTTATCTTAAATCTTAAAAAGAAATACATTGAATCAAGTTACAATAAAAAACAATTTCATCACGCTGACCGTACTGGACTATGGGGCTATAATCCAAAAGTTGATATTAAAAAATAAAGATGGCCTGGACACCAATGTAGTGGTTGGTTTAGAGGAGCCTGAAAAATATTTAACCGATAACAAATCACTGGGAGCGTGTATTGGTAGATATGCCGGTAGAATTTCGAACAGCGGTTTTAAAATTAACAATACAAACTATCCGATCTTTTCTAAGGATGGCGTGCATTTACACGGAGGTAAGCAGGGATTTGGGAAAAGGTATTGGACCATAGACCAAGTTCACGATGGGGAGAATCCATTTGTAAAGCTGAGCTATCTGAGCAAGGATATGGAAGAAGGTTATCCAGGAAACTTAAAAACCATTGTGACCTATAAGTTGGTAGGTTCCTCACTATTTATTATCCACGAAGCTACAGCGGACAAAGCAACACCTGTAAACTTAACCAACCACTCCTATTTTAATTTGGATGGTGGGGACAAAATAGACCATTATCATTTAAGACTGTCTTGTCCGGAATACCTGGAAACAGATGCCAAGCTTCTTCCCACGGGAAATATCGTTTCTGTTAAAAATTCCAAATATGACTTTTTGAGCATGAAAAAGATAGGTGAAGTCCGTTTGGATACTCCATTTGTTATGGACTCCAGTTTAGAGGATGGTACGGTACTGGCTTCTGATATTTCGGGTTTATCCATGGAAGTCATCACCAATCAACCTGGCGTTGTTGTTTATACACCGGCGGCTTTTGCTGCAATATGTTTTGAAACACAAAATTTTCCTGATGCTCCCAACCAACCCAACTTTCCAAATAGCATTCTAAAACCGGGAGAAACCTATCATAATGAAACCGAGTTTAGATTTAGTTTCGTAATTTAGAACAATATAGATTAGCAAAATCCAAGGATATGAAATTTCTAAAATGGTTAGTAATAGTTGTAGTGGTATTGGTTTTGGCCTTCTTTTTATTCGGAAAATCCTATTTAACGGAACAGACTAAAAAGAACAGTCCTGAGAAAACAGCTACTTACGATAAAAATGGAATGGACCTAAGCGTAAAATACAGCAGTCCATTCAAAAAAGACCGTGTTATTTTCGGCGAATTGGTGCCTTATGATCTAGTCTGGAGAACAGGGGCAAATGAACCTACCACTTTTACCACGGCTACCAACATCAGTGTTGGTGGTAAAAGCTTGCCCGCCGGAAGTTATTCCTTGTGGACCATTCCTGGCAAAGAGACCTGGAGCTTTATTTTCAATAGTGAAATTCCGGAATGGGGAGTTACCATTTTAAGTGGCGGAAAAGAAACCACTAGAAACCCTGAAACGGATGTGGTAGAAATAAGCGTCCCCGTACAGCAATTGTCACAGACAATAGAAAGTCTTTCCATTGATTTTGATGAAGCGCAACAGCTTTACCTAAGTCTTGCCTGGGATAAAACAAAAGTTAGCGTTCCCATTAATAAATAAGTTTGGCCAACAAAAAAAATACTGAGGGGAAAAGCATTTCTATAGTTAAATCTTTTAGAAAAATGAGTCCGTCCGTAGCTGAATTGACCCAAGGTATTTTAAAAGGGGATATAGCCGCTTTGGCTAGGGCCATAACATTGGTGGAAAGCACCAACAGTTCGCATTTTCAAAAATCAAATGCAATCATAGACCAGTGCCTCCCGCATAGCGGCAATAGTATACGCATTGGAATTACGGGGGTTCCTGGAGTAGGGAAAAGTACCTTTATAGAGACCTTTGGATCTTACCTTACAGGCAATGGCAAAAAAGTTGCGGTACTGGCAGTAGATCCTTCCAGCTCAATAAGTAAAGGCAGCATTTTGGGAGACAAGACCCGTATGCAAGAATTGGTCAAGGATAAGAATGCTTTTATACGACCCTCCCCTACCGGTCATTCCTTGGGGGGTGTTGCCCGAAAAACCCGTGAAACCATAACTCTTTGTGAAGCAGCAGGATTCGATACCATTTTAGTGGAAACTGTCGGGGTAGGCCAAAGTGAAACCGCCGTACATGGAATGGTGGATTTCTTTTTACTTTTGAAATTGGCCGGTGCGGGAGATGAACTTCAAGGTATCAAAAGAGGCATCATGGAAATGGCAGATGCCATTGTTATCAATAAAGCCGATGGCAGCAACATTGAACAGGCCAATTTGGCCAAAGCTGAATTTACCAAGGCCTTACATCTATATCCTCCCAAGGAAAACGGATGGACCACAGAGGTACTTAGTTGTTCTGCCATTCAAAAAACAGGAATATCAGAAATATGGAAGCTTATCCAGACCTATATTGATTCTACCACCGCTAAGGACCATATTACCGCAAAAAGAAGAAATCAAAATAAATACTGGTTACTACAGACCATTGAGGACCAGCTTAAACAACAGTTTTACGGAAATAAAAACATAAAACTACATTTAGATATAATGGTCAGGAAAGTAATTGATGGAGAAATATCCCCTTTCACTGCGGCCCAGGAACTGTTGAACCTTGCTAAAAAACCCTAAAGAAACCTTTTAACATAGAGGCTGTAACAATATTTCAACAATAGAATAAGGTGATACGGGCGCATAAATAATATTGAAGCAACGCCCATTATTTCTTAATAATAAGATGAACATTCCAATGAGGCATAGGTTAACAAAGTTGATTATCTTTGGACCTTTAAAATTTAGATATAAAAGCACTTATCCTTGTACAAAATGAATTACGAATTCACCATAATTATTCCTGTCTATAATGAAGAAGATAATTTGGAACGTGTTGAAAAGGAGCTAAAGGAGTACTTGGCAATTTGCACTAAGAAAGCCAAAGTGTTGTTTGTAAACGATGGTTCAAAGGATAAGAGTCAACAATTGATAGAGGCTATTTGCCAAAGAAACGAAGCCTTTGGTTTTGTGAAATTTACCAAAAACAAAGGATTGAGTGCCGCTATAAAAGCAGGTTTCGACCACGTAGACACACCCTTAGTGGGATACATTGACTCCGATCTACAAACCTCACCCGAAGATTTCAACCTGCTGCTGGAACATATTGATCAATATGATCTTGTGACCGGTGTAAGGGCAGATAGAAAGGATTCCTTTGTTAAGAATGCCTCATCTACCATTGCCAATAATATACGTAGAGCATTTACAAATGACGGAATGGACGATACGGGATGTCCCTTAAAGGTTATAAAAACAGATTTTGCCAAAAGGATCCCGATGTTCAAAGGTTTACATCGTTTTTTACCCGCCATGATCTTGTTGCAAAATGGTACCATAGTACAAATTCCTATTCGCCATTTTCCACGTATGGCCGGAACGGCAAAGTTTGGCTTATGGAACAGGCTACTAGGTCCGCTAATGGATTGCTTTGCCTACCTATGGATGAAGAAAAAATATATTAACTACGAGGTAGAGAAAATAGGATAAATGGCAAATTGGATGGTTTATGCTATAGGCTTTATTGCCCAAATACTATTTTCCAGTAGAATGGTGGTTCAGTGGTTAATATCGGAAAAAAATCAAAAAGTACTTACCCCTAGACTATTTTGGCAGCTTAGTTTATTGGCCTCCTTTTTATTATTTGTATACGGATGGCTCCGTGATGATTTTGCCATCATGCTAGGACAGGCGATTACTTATTTCATTTATATCCGAAACATTCAATTACAGGGTGAATGGACTAAATTACCAAGAGCATTAAGGATTTTCTTATGGGTTTTCCCGATAATTATTATCATCTATGGGTATAATAACAAACTGTACGAACTAAGAGCAATTTTCCAAAATGAAGACATCCCTACATGGTTACTAATTTTGGGAAGTGTAGCGCAAGTAATATTCACATTGCGATTTGTTTACCAATGGATATATTCCGAAAAAAAGAAAACCTCTAGCCTTCCTTTTGGTTTTTGGCTGTTGAGTCTGGTGGGGGCTTCTTTAATTCTTACTTATGCCATTTTCAGAAGAGACCCAGTTTTATTTATAGGCCATACCTTAGGTATGATCGTTTATATAAGAAATTTATTTATCCTTAAAAATGAAGAGCATGACGTGGTTGAAAAATAATCCTATTGCGCTGATCTTCATAGCGGGTATCTCAATTTTCCTATTTCAACTTAATGTGATTCCCGTCACGATCATGGAGGCCAGAAATTTCATTACCGCACGGGAAATGATTACCGAGGGCAATTGGTTATTAACAACCATGAACGAACTGCCAAGATATGAGAAACCCCCCTTACCCAGTTGGATCACCGCCATTTTTGGATTGATATTTGGTTTTGATAACATAGCCGGACTACGGCTACCAACCATGTTGATGGCTATCTTTCTGGGATATATAGGGTATATATTTTCATTACGATTACTGAACAATAAAAGGCATGCACTCATAAATGCCCTTATTCTATTAAGTTCATTTTATATAATCGTCATTACGATTGAGGCACCTTGGGATATTTACACCCATGGATTTATGCTGACAGGTATCTATTTCTTATATCATTTTTTTAAACTGGCCGAAAACAAATGGAAGAACAGCCTTCTTGCTGCAATTTTCATAGGCCTATCCTTCATGAGTAAAGGACCTGTTTCACTATATGCACTCCTCTTGCCTTTTCTCTTGGCCTACGGCTTCGTATATAAATATAAGGACTTTTCAGTTTACAGGAAATATATCCCCTTGGTTGCCATGGTCGTCGTGGCCAGTATTATTGGCATTTGGTGGTTCTTGTATGTTCGCCTTGCCGATCCCGATGCCTTCTTGGCCATAACAAAAAAGGAAACTGCCAATTGGTCCAGTTATAATGTTCGTCCCTTCTACTATTATTGGAGCTTTTTTATACAGAGCGGCATTTGGACCATACCAGCCTTGATCAGTCTTATGTATCCTTATCTTAAGGATAGGGTAAGCGACAAAAAATCATACCTGTTCACCTTTTTATGGACCATTTTTTCAGTAATTCTACTTTCAATCATCCCGGAAAAAAAGGCTAGATACCTTGTTCCTGTATTGATCCCCTTGGCACTGAATACGGGGTTTTATATGGAATATGTCATCAGTAATTTTCAAAGCTCCTTTGTCCGGAAAGAAAAGATACCAGTGTATTTCCATTTTGGACTAATAGGGCTTATATGTATTGCTTTTCCCTTTGTGGCCTACTTTATATTGAAAGATGGTTTAGGTGCATTTTGGGGTTATTATGCCCTATCATCCGTGGTACTTTTTACCATAGGAATTTTACTTTTTGTCCAATTAAGAAAAAAACAGCTATTTCTCTGCTTTTTGCTGACCATTGCCTTAGTGGGCGCCATAAAATCATTGGCATTACCACTCTCTGGAGCTATGGACAAAAATTCTCATTATAAAAGTATATCACACCTAAATTCAACTTTGCTGCAAGAGGGTATTGCCACCTATTGTTTTGGTGAAATTGCACCAGAAATGATATGGGATTACGGTACCACAATCCCCGTACTCAAAGGGGATGAGGAAATTACAATTCCCGACGGTGAAAAGTTTGCCGTTCTGGTTATTCCAGTCGAAGAAAATGAATTTAAACGTATCTTTGACCCAGAATATAGGCTTACGCTAAAGACCGTGTACGACCTAAATTACAATGCCGACCCAGGAACCAAAGGGCATAAAAACCGTTTGATAAGTAATTTATATATAGTTGAAAAACGATGATGAACATCTTTACAAAATTTGAAAAAATAGGATACGGTATTTTAGCCGTAATAGTCCTTATAGGTCTGTACTTAGGACTTAGTGACGACATTTATTTTGACGTTAATTATGCCCAAGAAGACGGGCCTGTTGAGTGGGGAACAGCCATAATGCTATTTGCCATATTTGTACTTTCCCTGTACCACCTAATAAGATTGTGGACCACAAAAAAAATATTTTGGAAACTGGGGACATTCCTTTTTGTGGTTTTATTCCTTTTTGCTGCAGGTGAGGAAATATCATGGGGACAACGAATTTTTGGTGTTGAATCGAGCGAGTTTTTTATAGAGAATAACGCCCAGGGCGAAACCAACTTGCATAACCTGGTTGTCGGTGAAAAGAAAATAAACAAAATTATCTTCAGCCAGTTATTGTTTCTGGTTATGTTTCTTTACCTCATAATAACTCCTATACTTTTCAGAAAATTTAATTGGTTTAAGGATTTGGCCAATACATTTGCAGTGCCCATCGTAAAGTGGCACCACACCATAGCCTTTTTAGTGACAACCATTTTTGTTGCCCTTAATCCGGCAAGTCGAAAATGGGAAGTGTATGAACTAGCCTTTGGGGCTATCTTTTTCTTAATTTTTCTTGGCCCTTTAAACAAAGAAATCTTTGAAAAGAAACAGCCAGAGTAGAGAGGTCATGGAATCAATATTCATTTAGGGCACCAACTAACCCAATTCAGAATAATAGTTCAACGATCGTATTTGGCTGCGAACTTTAGAAATAGGTGAAGAAACAATCCAGCTAAAAAAGTTCCAATAATTATTCCCGTTAACACATCCAACGGAAAATGCACCCCTATATAAATACGGCTATAGGCAACAACAAGGGCCCAAACTACTAGGAATATTCCAATAAATTTATATTTGGGACGTAATAGGGAAGTAAAGAAAACAGCAACTGCAAAAGAATTAGCGGCATGGGCAGAGAAATATCCGAATTTTCCGCCACAGGAACTTTTTACCAAACGCATCAACCCATTTATTGCGGGATCATGACAGGGTCTTAACCGCTGTACTCCATACTTGAAAAAATTAGCCAATTGATCCGTTACCAAAATGAGCAAGGCAATGGCAACTATGGTCATTAAAAGACGCTTTAGCCCATAGGCTCTGTAGGTAAAAAATGCTAATAGGCCATAAAGTGGAATAGAACTGAATTTATTGGTCATAAAAAGCCAAAAACTGTCCCACGGGGAAGTGCCCAAGTTATTAAGGAACAGAAACAACTCCTTGTCGTAATGCACCAATTGGTCTATCATAGCCTACTCTTCGTATCGAGAAATTTCCCGGTCATAGAAAGCCGTAGCTTGTTCAATTAAATTTTCGGCCTCCTCTTCCAATTCCTTTTCATCGTCTTGGGTAAAATCTTCCAACCATTCTACCTCGTCATTTTCCAGATTGATGATGAATCTTGGGTACTCCGTGTGTACCACAAAAATGGCGGTTGGATAATCTGTATTATCTCCTAATAAAAATTTTGGGAATTCCATAGTACAACTCTTTATCTAAATATCGCTATCCAAAAATTTTGCCTTCCTGGCAGATACCGATCTTTTAACTTTTCTAATTAAATTTTAAATATATAGTTAACCAATCATTTTTTTGGTCAAATAATTAAATCGAATATACAACATAATTGCCGACGCTGTAAGTCCGGCCAATAAGCCTATCCAAATCCCTATACTCTCCAATGGAGTGTATAATCCAAGATAAAAACTAATGGGAAAACCGATCATCCAATAGGCAACAAAGGTAATCATGGTAGGTATCCTAACATCTTGCATACCCCTAAGGGCACCCAGCACCACCACTTGCAAACCATCGGAAATTTGAAATACCGCGGCTACTAAAATTAATTGTGCAGCAATAAGTACTACCTCGGTATTATCTGCCATATTGGTAGCATCTCCAAGATCTAAATATATGGTAGGCAACCAGTCCTTGAATAATACAAAGGCAATGGCAAATACAATTTCCAAAATTAGGGTAAGCAGAAAAATAGACTGTGCAATGCGCCTTAAATCTTTAAAACTCCCCAATCCCTTTTGATTTCCTACACGTATCATGGCAGCGACACCTAGTCCCATTCCCACCATAAATGTCATACTACTTAGGTTTAGGGCAATTTGGTTGGCCGCCTGTGAATTCTTGCCCAGAACACCACTTAGCCAAATAGCTGCAGTAAATATGGCCACTTCAAAGAACATCTGTAAGGCCGAGGGAAACCCAAGGTCTATAATTTTCTTCATTACCTTTTTCTCTATTGCTCTAAAATTAAAACCGGTAACGTAAGCGTGGAATTTCTTTTTGTTTTTCAGCAACACCCAAAGAAAAATGACCATAATGACTCGGGAAATCAAAGTACCCCAAGCAGCCCCTACAATACCCATTTTAGGGAATCCCCAGGAACCAAATATCAGTAGGTAATTCAAGATGACATTTACAAAGTTGGCAATTACTGTGGCGTACATTGGATACTTGGTCTGTGACAAACCCTCGGAGAATTGTTTAAAGGCCTGAAATATAATTAAGGGAACCAAAGAAAACGCCACTAAATCCAAATAGGGCATGGCCAGTTCCACAACCTCTGCAGGTTGCTTCATAAGAAACATCACGGGCTTGGCCAAAAGTATAATTCCAAAAAGTGAAAACCCCAGTATAGTACATAACAACAAACCGTGTTTTAATGCACTCTTTCCATCGGCAACATTACCTGCCCCATCAGCCTCTGCTACCAAAGGCGTAATAGCCGTAGAAAACCCTATGCCCAAGGACATGGCTATGAACACAAAACTGTTTCCCAGGGAGACCGCTGCCAATTCCGCCGTCCCCAATTGCCCAACCATAATATTATCGGCAAATTGTACAAACGAATGCCCCAACATTCCCAAAATGACGGGAAATGAAAGGGATAAATTATAACGAAACTCCTTTGTATATTTCTGCAACAAGACGCTTTAATTTGAAGGGGCAAATATAAGGGTTAGCTTTGGTTTAAGAACAATGGATTTTTTCATTTAATGCCATTAATTTCATAATGAACACGGTTCGGATTCCGGGGAATTAGTTACTTAACCAAAAATAAAATAAGTATACATGACCAATATCACCAAAATTCCTGTTTTATATTTTTAAATTTCTTTTCAAAATTTTTACCACTGGTCTAAAGTGCAAGAAAAGTATTTTAGAATGCAAAAAAAATACCCTATATTGAAAATATATCAACCAATATGGGGGCCAGAGGGCATATTGTTAGGTTATTAATACGAGGTTTGAAAGAGAAATACTACCCGCCTTATAGATTTAACATGTCCACATTTATACAAGTAAAAAAATTCCCCCAAAATGGATAAACTTGAAAAATCCACCAAAAAGAGATATCTCTTTTTTATTGCCACCATTGTTCTAAGTATCATTTTAGCGGTACTATTTTTCCAAAATCGGATTGACATTCTAACATCGGATGTAGGTCTAATTAACATCGCAGGAAGACAACGCATGCTTAGTCAGCGTATCTCGAAACATGTGTTTGCTTTAAACTTGGACAAAGGCGTTATAACCAATAAAGTTTATCTCGATAGTCTAAAGGCTTTAACCACGGAATGGCGAAATAATCAGAATTACCTTATTGCGGCCAATGAAGACCTTCCCAATTCTGAGAAAATTGACGCCTTATTTGCTGCCTCCCGACCAAGTACCACTAAATTATTGGATGCTGCCCTAAATATTCTCGATAATCCCAATAGTACTGATGTCCTGGGTTTCAGTATAAACGTCATAAGACAGGAGGAATCACCGGTTTTGACAAGTATGAACAATATTGTGTTGGAATATCAAAACACAGCAGAGAAGAATCTTACCTATCTTTACAGAATCACCTATTTTATTGCTCTTATCGTTGCAATGATAATCATTGGTCAATTTATCCTTGTCTTTTTACCGCTGATAAAAAAGCTAAAAGAAAAGTCCAAATCCCATCAGCTTGCCAATATAGCTTTGGAAACTTCCAATAAGGAGATACAAGAAAAAATGGATCAGGTAACTGCCCTGCAGGCCGATCTAAAGATAAGGGAGGAATACAATAAGACTTTTATTGATAAGGCACCCAACGCCATGGCCATGTTCGACAATGATATGAAGTTCCTTGCAGCATCAGATCGTTGGAGGAGGGACTATAATATAAGCGACACAGAAATTACAGGTAAATCCCTTTACGAGATTTTTCCGGAAATTGAAGAAGAATGGAAAAAGATTCACCGAGATTGTCTTGCAGGGGCTATACATCACGAGGATGAAACCGCCTATAAATGGCCAGATGGTCGCGTGCAGTGGCTTTCCTGGGACATAAGGCCTTGGTATGTTTCCGCAGATAAAATTGGGGGATTATTAATATACACTTTGGACATAACCACTATAAAGGAAAAGGAAAAGGAAAAACTCCGCATCGAAGAAATCCTGAACAAAACCAACCAAGTGGCAAGAATTGGTACTTGGGAAGTTGATACCATTAGTGGCAATATCCATTGGAGTACAGTAACCTGTGAAATACATGAAGTGCCCTATGATTATGTTCCAAAACTTGATACGGCCATTAACTTTTTCAAAGAGGGTGAAAGTAGGGAGCTGATTCAAAAAGTAGTTGAAAACGCCATTGAAAAAGGTATCCCATATGATGTGGAAGTAGAATTGATAACCGCTAAAGGGAATAGCCGTTGGGCACGTGCCATTGGTCAGCCTGAAATGGTAAATGGCCAATGTGTAAGGCTGTACGGGGTATTCCATAACATCAATGATATTAAAGTTGCGGAAAATGCCCTAAACAAGGCCAATGGGGAACTTACTGCCATTTTTAATGTAAGCCCTATTTCCATTATCGGAACCGATATGAATGGATTGATTACCCATTTTAATCAAGGTGCCGAAAACCTAGTACAATATTCGGCTTCCGAAATGATCGGGAAAAAGACCCCTGAAATCATACATCTGCGCGAAGAGGTGGAAAAACATGGCAAGAAGTTGTCAGATATCTTTGGTAAAACTATTAGAGGCTTCGATGTTTTTGTTGAACATGCAAGGCGCGATAGTTTTGAATCCATGGAATGGACCTATGTGCGTAAAGATGGTGCATCTTTCCCTGTACAATTAATTACAACTGCTATTAAGGGCCCAAATGGAGAAATAAACGGATTTTTAGGGGTTGCAACAGATATTTCTGAAACGATCAATAACCGTATAAAGTTAATTGAAGCGAAAGAAGACCTTGAAGTACTCACTAAAAAACTTACAAACCAAAATCGCCAATTGGCAGATTTCGCACATATAACCTCGCATAATTTACGATCACCTGTAGCCAACCTACAAACACTTTCCAGTTTCTATAAAGATTCTGAAAGCGAGGAAGAACGAAGCGAATTATTTGAGAAATTTGAAATTGTAATAGACCACCTCTCCTCTACCTTGAATACCATGGTTGAAGTAATCCAGACTACGGACGACAGTACCAAGGCCTCCAAGGAATTATCCTTTGAAAAAACACTAAACAAGACTCAGGAAATCATCTCTAGTCAGATAACCCAATCCGGTGCCATAATAAAAAGTGATTTCTCAAAAGCACCTTTGGTGGTTTACAATGACATATATCTCGACAGTATTTTTCTAAATTTAATTTCCAATGCCATAAAATACAAATCCGAGGATCGAATCCCGGAAATTAGTGTAGAATCCAAGATTGAAGGTGGCAAAACAATATTGAGCATAAGAGATAATGGATTGGGCATAAATATGGAAAAACACGGTCATAAATTATTTGGTTTGAACAAGGTATTCCATAGCCATCCAGAAGCAAAGGGGGTTGGACTTTATATGACCAAAATACAGGTCGAAGCTATGGGAGGATCCATTTCGGCATCCAGTAAAGTGGGGGAAGGATCTACATTTACCGTGATGTTTTAATGTATCGGAGTCCCCAAATACAAATTCATTCAATTATAAATAGTATTGGAGGGGATGTTGATCCTATTCGGTAGCATACTGAATCTGATTAAAATTAAATGGTCTTGGCCTCCTCCCAAAAAACATCCATTTCCCCAAGGGTCATGTCTTTTAAGGCCTTGCCTTTTTCCTTGGCTTTGTTTTCCAAATATTGGAATCTTTTTATAAATTTCTTATTGGTGCGTTCAAGGGCATTTTCAGGATTAATATTCAAAAAACGCGCATAATTTACCATAGAAAATAGCACATCCCCAAACTCAGCCTCCATGGCATCCAAATTTCCATCCTTAACCTCTTCTTGGAATTCCTCCAGTTCTTCCTTTACTTTCTCCCATACCTGTTCCGGTTTTTCCCAATCGAATCCAACTCCGGCCACCTTATCCTGAATACGATTAGCCTTGACAAGGGCCGGAAGACCTTTTGGAACTCCTTCCAAAACACTTTTTTTGCCTTCTTTTAACTTGATTTTTTCCCAATTCTGCTTAACTTCTTCTTCATCTTTCACCACAACATCTCCATAAATATGTGGATGCCTATTGATCAGTTTGTCACAGATATCATTGGCAACATCGGCCATATCAAAGTGATTGGTTTCACTTCCAATTTTAGCGTAAAATACAATATGCAAAAGAACATCGCCCAATTCCTTTTTTATTTCCTCCAAATCATTGTCCAAAATAGCATCGCCCAATTCATAGGTTTCTTCAATGGTTAAATGACGTAGGGTTTGCATTGTTTGCTTTTTGTCCCACGGACATTGAGCTCGCAATTCATCCATAATTGTGAGTAGACGATCAAAGGCTTGTAATTGGGATTCCCGAGAATTCATAAGGTTGACTTTTGAACAAAAATACAAAGTCTGTATGGTTCCAACTATCGTATGTTCCGAGTTTTTTAGCTAACTTTAGTTCCTTACTTTCGGACCAAACCAATATGACCCATAAAAAAATAATTTTATCACTAGCCATTATTGGCTCCATACTTATCTCATGGGCATTTCAGTTGGATATGGGAATATTCCAAGGCCATGGGGATATTGGCGAAGTAAATCATAAGGGGTCACTGGAATTTAATCCCATCGACAGTACTTATACCATTTCAGCTAGTGGGACCAATATGTGGTTCAATAACGATCAGCTACATTATGTTTGGAAAAAAATGTCGGGGGACGTTGCCCTGACTGCCGATATTGAGTTGTTGGGCAAAGGTATTGACCCACATAGAAAAGCTTGTTTAATTATCCGCCAAAACCTGGAGCCGGGCTCGGCCTATGCCGATGTGGCCGTTCATGGCGATGGTATGACCGCCATTCAATATAGAGAAGAGGATGGAGATATCACCCGAGAACTTCAGTCCAACATCAAATCTCCTAAACGTGTCAGAATTGAAAAGGTGGGTGACTATCTCTATATGTCCCTCGGCAAAGCGGATGGAGAATTAGAATCATCTGGAGGTGCCATAAAAGTCCAGTTTAAAGCTCCTTTCTATATAGGACTTGGCGTTTGTTCCCATAACAACGATGTAGTGGAAACTGCAAAATTCTCCAAAGTTGTATTGGAAAAATTGGAAGCAAAGCCAGACTCGCTTAAAAAATTGGAAAGCACTTTGGAAATTATTCCGATAGCCACTTGGGATAGAAAAGTAATTCTCCAATCCGATAAACGCTTGGATGCACCAAATTGGACACCGGATGGAAAGGATTTGATATATAACAGTATGGGACTACTATATCAAATTCCAATTGAAGGAGGTGATCCCAAACCAATCCCCACAGATTTCGCAAAAAGAATCAACAATGACCACGGCGTTTCGCAAGATGGTAAGATGTTGGTGATAAGTGATCAGACAGAAACCGGAAAATCATTGATCTATACACTTCCTATTGAAGGTGGTGTGCCGAAAAAAATAACTCCCAAAGGTCCTTCCTATTGGCATGGATGGTCTCCAGATGGCCAAACATTAGCCTATTGCGCAGAGCGAAATGGCAACTATGACATTTATACCATTCCCGTTACTGGAGGTGAGGAAACAAGATTGACCACTACAGAAGGACTTGACGACGGACCAGATTTCTCACCTGATGGAAAATATATCTACTTTAATTCTGCCCGAAGCGGAACTATGCAGATATGGCGTATGAAGCCTAACGGAAGTGAACAGGAACAACTCACCACAGATGAGTACCATGATTGGTTTGCCCACCCGTCCCCGGATGGAAAATGGTTGGTATATATTTCCTTTGAACCAGATATTCCAGCAAATTTACATCCCTCAAACAAAGATGTAATGCTTCGATTAATGAATCTTGAGACCAGGGAAATTAAAACTATCGTCAAATTGTTCGGTGGACAGGGCACCATAAATGTCCCCTCTTGGTCACCTGACAGCAGCCGTTTGGCATTCGTCAGTTATCGATTAAAATAAAATCAAACCATAGATAATTATAAACCAAATTAGACAAATGAAACCTAAAATGACCCTAAAAAAAATAATATCCACATCTTTGATTCTATTATTTTTTGGAGTGCTACCCGCTCAGAACGTGTTGCAAAAGGCCAATACATTTATTAACAGTTTATCCGAGGAAATAAAATCCAAAACCCTATTTAACTTGGAGGATTCCGAACGTTTTAATATGAATTATGTCCCCATTCCCAGAGCCGGAGCAACTTTCCATGATTTTAATGAGACTCAAAAAACAGCGGCACTGGACCTGCTAAGGGCCTCCTTGAGTGAAGAGGGTTTTCGAAAGTCCCAAGAAATTATGGAACTGGAAAAAGTCCTTAGGATAATAGAAAACAATGATGCCGACAAAATGCCCGATGGCAGGCCAAGACGTGATCCGCTAAATTATCACTTTTGCATTTTTGGCAATCCATCCAAGGACAAACCATGGGGATGGCGCTTTGAAGGCCACCATCTTTCCTTAAATTTTACTTCCACCGATGGTATCATTAGCTCCTCTACCCCTACCTTTTTTGGAACTAACCCTGGCATAGTACGCAGCACTGAATACAAGGGTAAAGAAGTACTGAAAAAAGAGGCAGAACTAGGTTTTTCCCTTTTACACTCCATGACACCGGAACAATTAAAAACTGTGGTATTTACTGATGTTGCCCCACACGATATCGTTACTACAACCGATAGAAAGGTAAAACAAGTGGAGCAATTAGGAATCTCTTATAAAGCCCTGTCCAAGGCCCAAAAGAAGACTTTCATGGAACTTCTAGACCTGTACATGAATAATTACGAGCATGAATTTGCTACCGGATTTAGGGATAAAATAAACAAGGCGGGAATAGAAAATTTAACTTTTGCCTGGGCCGGAAGCCTTAAGCCCGGTAAGGGACATTACTTCCGGATTCAGGGTCCTACCCTACTTATCGAATACGATAACACCCAGAACGATGCCAATCACGTACACACTGTAGTTCGTGATCTCACCAATGATTACGGGGAAGATTTATTAAAGGCCCACTATGCAAAAGACCACAAACATTAATGTAAAAAAATAAACCTTAAGTTTTACGCCTTAAAATAAGTAGATGAAAAAAGTTATAAAATTATTTTTAGTACTACCTATTCTCTTTTCCATATCCTGCAAATCGTTACAAACATCCTTAATTGCCAAGGATGCCAAAGTACAATTGGTAGCCACCGATTATACTTTTACAGAAGGGCCGGCAGTAGCTCCCAACGGAGATGTGTTTTTTACGGACCAGCCCAATGACCGAATCATTAAGTGGACTGCAAAGGATAATTCCGTATCCGTATATATGGAACCATCAGGTAGATCCAACGGACTCTATTTTGACCACCAAGGAAATCTGCTGGCCTGTGCGGATGATAAAAATCAACTTTGGCGAATAGATTCCCAAAAAAATGTCACGGTCTTAATAGATGATTTTGAAGGCAAAAAATTAAACGGTCCCAATGATCTATGGATGGACCCCAAGGGGGGTATTTATTTTACGGACCCTTTTTATAAACGTCCGTATTGGACGCGAACTGGACAGGAGATAGAAGAACAGCGTGTTTACTACCTTACTCCCGATCAAAAGGATATTATTATTGTGGCCGAGGACTACGTAAGGCCCAATGGCATAATTGGCAGTAAAGATGGCAATCTATTATATATTGCCGATATAGGTGATAAAAAAACCTATTCCTATACCATAAATCCCGATGCCAGCCTAAGCAACAAAACCCTATTTGCCAATATGGGCTCGGATGGAATGACGATGGACAACCAAGGCAATGTATACCTTACAGGGGACGGGGTTACCGTGTTTAATCCAAAAGGGAAACAAATATTACATATTCCCATAGATCAGAAGTGGACGGCCAATGTAACCTTTGGAGGGAAAAACCAAAAAACCTTATTTATTACCGCCATGACCTCATTGTATACCTTGGAGATGAATGTAAAAGGAATTAGGTAATATTATAAGTAACCCAGGTTGTTTTTATAGCTAAAGCTTAGGTTTTAAACTCGACCTAATTGATCAAATCGAACATTCGGCTATATTTAATAATAATACTATTATTTAAGGGGTCGCCTTCGCGAACATTGTAATTGTAAACCACGAAAAGACCAGTATTGGCACGTTGCAGCCAGCCCAATCGCAAATTTACCGCCCATAGTTCATTGGCCGAATTGTTTTGCACCAAACTCTGAACATACAGATTTGGCCTAAAGGAATAGGTTATTTGGCTTCGGAAAATATTCGCGGTAAAATCACCGACCGGCAATTGATAATTGTTGTAGAGATAAATGAAATCGGAATTAAATTTGTCCCCCAATCGTATGCTCAAGGTTCCACTTTGTTGATAACGTTTTCCCCCAAAAGAGCCACCAATTACGGAACGTACATTTACAGATACGGGATTGCTCTTATTGGTAAAGAAAACCAATTGGGATTCCGAATGCCTATAGGTTCCGGGCAGCACGGTAACCCCTTCCGAAATTTCAAAAGGATCTAAAACCCCTTCCGTGGTAAGGTTTAGGCCGGTATGGATTTCCATCCCACTTTTAAATTCCCAATGGTTGTCAATATGTGTATAGCTTGTTTCCTGAAAGCCCTCAAAATTCCAAAAACTGTTGTAGGAAATATGGGGCCTTAATTCCAATATTACCGAGTTTTCGTTTTTGGGCCTATAGTGATACAATACGCGGGCCTCAGGTTTTCTAAAAGCGGAACGTTGCAAAAACCCAACTTCAGGATTAAAGCCTTCTCCAACCTCGGTATACCCTGCCCCTACTTCCCAACTATTCCAGACATAATCTGTTTTCACCCTGAAGGAATGTTCATTGATGGTATCCATTGGTCCATTGGTTTGGGCATAAAAACCGGTCATCCTCGCTTTACGTCCCAGACCCAGTTTGCCATCAACAGCAATGGTACTGTTAAAATCATCTTCAATACCAATCCCTGTACGATTTATAAATGCTGCACCCAAGGCGGAACGCCCCTTGAATTCATGGTTTACCCTTGCCACAGTAAAATTATTCTTATTAATTCCGGCATCTTCAACCTCATCAGTGAACATTGTCAAAAGCCCTACATTGGTACGGTCCAATTTACCGGATAATCTAGCCCCACCAATAATAGGCACTATATTTCCATCGTCACCAATACCAATTCGCCTGCTAAAAAAAAGGTCTACTTCCCCTGGACTCCCTACACTGAACAAGCCCGCATTTTCCAGAAAAAATGGTCGCTTTTCTGGGAAGAACAAATTAAAACGATCTAGGTTTACCTGCTGCTCATCCACCTCAACCTGGGCAAAATCGGTATTATAGGTAAGATCTAATGTAAGGCTTGGCGTAATACTAAATTTTATATCCCCGCCCACCTCCGGCGTAAATTTCGCTTTGGGATCATTGGCTTCAAAATCTTTTGCCAACTGACCCAAAACATAGGGAATAACCTTTAAATTTCTTGGTGTTTTTAAATCCAGCCCAGTAAGTGTGCCTGCCAAGGAAAGCCTATTTAAATTAAATCCAATAGGCATAGGCGACCAGTAGACAATTTCATTGGTCTTTCTAATATTCCTCCGAAAATTTATACCCCAATCCTTCCCTGCTTGAAATCGTAAGGTGCGCAACGGTATGGCAAATTCAGCGCTCCAGCCTTCGGCATGAACCGAGGTCCTAACCTTCCACGACCCATCCCAGTTAAGGTTAAACCCACCAATGGTACCTCCTTGTTGTCTGTTTGTATTCTGATTGCCCTGCCCCTCATTATCTACCTGGGCATCATATTCCACCCCCAAGGAATTGGTACCAAAAATAAAACCGTTCTGATTATCCTTATAAGTGTCCACAATAAAAAGAAATGCATCCGTATTGTCCAAGGAAGCATCCCTCCTAGCATCTGATACCACCAAACCATCTGGGTCCGAATCATAGCAGACTACTGCCACATAAAAAGTATGCTCCGTGTAAGCTATCCTTATCTCTGTCCGTTCACTAGCGGCCTGCCCGAAATTAGGTTGACTTTGCAATAAATCACCGAACGGCTTGATCTTTTGCCACACTTCATCCTTTAATACATTACCATCGATCAAAGGTTCAGTTTCTATGGGAATTGCCATAGCCGTGGTCCGGGCAGAGGTATCATTGTCAAAATCCGTGGTTTGGGAATACCCCTCGACCCAAAAGAAAACAAATGAGATTAAAACAAAAAGGAATTTAGGTTTGGACATGGCATTTTGGTTTGTTGGTATTGGTTTGGATAACTACACTAATATAATAACAATTAAGGAGTTAAAAGGAAACTTATAAAATCTTATCTTTAATACATCAATCAATATCCAACATGAAAAATATATACCGTTTACCTACGTTTTTAATCCTACTCTTATTTCTAGCTGGGCCTGTCCATGGGCAATCAGCTTCCAAAGCGCTCCCCAACGTCACAATATCTGGTGTTGATAAAGAAAGATTAAGTAGATATGATGACTTTTTAAAGAACGAAATAGATGAAGGAAGAATTCCTGGAGCTGTTTCCTACATTATGCGGAGGGGTGAAATTGTACACGAGGTGGCTTATGGATACCGTAGTTATAATGACAAAACCCCAATTCAACAAAATCAATTGTTCCATATAATGTCCATGACCAAGCCCATCGTAACCGCCGCGTTTATGATGTTGTATGAAGAGGGATATTTTTCACTAACAGATCCTGTCTCCAAATATTTGCCCCAGTTAAAGAATCTAAAGGTGGCCATGGATGTTAACCAAGGTGCAAATGGAGAAACCGAACCGGCCAATAAGGAAATTACCATTTCCCATCTTTTGACCCATACGGCCGGATTTTCACATGGTCTTGGAGGTACAAAGTTAGACAACGAGATTGCAAAAGCACTTTACTCCCAACCACATAAGGATATAGAAGGTAGGGTAAATGCCATGATGAAATTGCCCTTGATAGGACACCCTGGAGAACAATGGTACTACAGTGCATCCCCGGATGTCCTGGCTTTGCTTATTGAACATTTCACCGGTTCTACAACTGCCGAATTTTTAAAAGAAAGGATATTTGACCCCTTGGAAATGAACGATACCGGTTATAATATTTCCAAAAAAAATAAGGATAGGTGGATGCCCGTCCACAATTTGGATAAGGAAGGGAATCTAGTAAATTCCGCAGCCCAATTGCCCATTGAAGGCAATACTATATACGGCGGTACCCATGGCCTTTTTTCCAGTGCCTTGGACTATATGAAATTTTGCCAGATGTTACTGAACAAAGGTGAATTTAAAGGAAAACATTTACTAAGTCCCAAAACCGTAGATATTATGACCATGAACCAAATTGGGGACCTATACGAGGCCCCAGGACAAGGTTTTGGACTTGGCTTTGGCGTAACTACCGATGTAGCTGCAAGCAAATCCTTGGGGTCCATAGGTCAATATTATTGGAGCGGTGCCTATTGTACCTATTTCTTTATAGACCCTAAGGAAGAACTCATTGTAATCCTAATGAGTCAACTTCAACCTTACAGCAATTATTATGGAGAAAAAATGAGACAGATGGTTTACCAATCCCTCATAACAGAATACTAAGCCACTTTTAAATGAAAAATATTACCCTATTCCTTATTGCCCTTCAAATATCCCAAATTATATTTTCGCAGGAAATTATTAAACTACCACATGAGAACAAAACCGAATTAGTATGGCAGGGGGGTGAAAAATCAACTTATTCCGAACAATGGCAAACCGAATTGATTTCCAATGTATCTACACCAACCCTTCAAATATTTAGACCAGCGCCCTCACTGAATACTGGTGCCTCTGTTGTTATTGCACCTGGCGGTGGACTTCGGGTATTGAGCATCAACAGTGAAGGTGTAGACGTAGCAAAGTGGTTGAACACCAAAGGAATTACGGCCTTTGTCCTTAAATACAGATTACTGCCAGAGAGTGACAGTGCACTCCCCAATGAAACCGAGGATCATCAGAATACTTCCTCGAATATGACAAAAAAAGTGGCCAAGGTCCTTGAACTGGCAACATCCGATGGTTTAAATGCAATGTCCTATGTTAAGAACAATGCAAAGGCATTGGGAATCGATCGCAACAAAATAGGATTTATGGGTTTTTCTGCTGGTGGTGCCGTGACCATGGGCGTTACTTTTAATTACACTAAAACCAATAGGCCAGATTTTATAGTTCCTGTTTATCCATGGATGACAGTTTTGGGCACCTACAGTGTACCTCAGGACGCCCCACCAATGTTGATCATCTGCGCTTCGGACGACCAATATGACCTTGCTCATGAGAGTGTAGATCTGTACTCGGCCTGGTCAAAGTTGGGAAAGAGTGCAGCATTGCACATGTACTCCAAGGGAGGACATGGTTTCGGAATGAAAACCCAAGATTTACCCTCGGACAATTGGATATCACGTTTTTACGAATGGACCTTGGCCGAAAAAATTGTGGTACCCGCCCAACAACCTTAATGGGAGACCAACAAGGCTGTAGTTACCAACAGCGCGCTTACTATGTTTCCTGTCGAAAATTATTTGACGGGAGTGATAATTATTATAACTTAACCTCTAATTTAAATGACTTTGAAAAAACTAATAATCTTATTCATATTATTTACAGCCTTTACTTACGGTCAGAAAGTCCCGGCCTTTCAAAATGAAGTGGTGGCCTTGCAGCAAAAGTATGACACCCTTTGGGATTCTTCAAAACAGACCATTGTGTTCGCGGGAAGTTCCACTATTCGGATGTGGAAAAATTTGGAATCCATGTTCCCGGAACATCAAATCGTCAACTCAGGCTTTGGCGGCTCACAGTCGTCCGATTTATTTCATTATTATAATGAGCTTATTTTGAGATACAACCCTAGAAAGGTTTTTATCTACGAGGGCGATAATGATATTGCTTCCAAAAAAAAGACAAGGGAGATAATAGAAAACACCCGTAAAATTATTGACAAAGTAAGGGAAAGGGATAGCATGACCCAAATTGTCATCATTGCGGCCAAACCCAGTATTTCCAGGTGGCATTTAAAAAGAAAATATAAAAAATTGAACAGGCACTTTAAAAAGCTATGTAAAAAAGAAAGTACCCTGGAATATGCCAATGTATGGGATGTGATGATGGACGACAAGAAAGTAAGACAGGATATATTTCTAGGTGATGGACTTCATATGAACAGTAAAGGCTATGATTTGTGGTTTTCCGTCATCCAACCCTTTATGAATTAATACTAATCAAACGTACGCCCATATAACACTAACACATTCAATTTCAATGAAAAAATCCATTCTTATCAAATCATTAGTTGTTCTAGCTGTATTTTCTGCTTTTGTTGCCTGTCAACAGGAAAAAAAGAAAGTGATAAATTTCCCAACAACGGATTTATCCTTAGAAAATTTAATTCCCAGACCCTTAAAGATAGTGGCCACCAATAGCGCCTTTGGTTTGGATAAAAATACCATCATCTATACCTCTCAAAATTCCATAGGTTTTCCAGAGGTTGGTGAGTTCTTATCGGAAAAGATAAAATGGCAGACCGATCTGGATTTACCCGTAAACTCAACAACTAATCCCTCGACAGAGCGTATAATCTTTATCAATCAGTCAGACAGTACCACTATTTCTACAAAGGAGGGTTACGATTTATATATTACCCAAGATTCCATTATCCTTAACGCCAAGACAGCTGAAGGAGCTTTTAGGGGTGTTCAGACCTTAAGACAGATCATTCCTGAAACCAGTAATGATACCCTGTCAGAAAATAAAATGTGGTTGATTCCAACGGGTAAAATTACCGACAATCCCAATTTTGAATATAGGGGATCTATGTTGGATGTGGCAAGACACTTTTTTAGCGTAGAGGATGTAAAAAAGTATATCGATATATTGGCCTATTACAAAATTAATACACTGCATTTGCATCTTACAGATGATCAGGGCTGGCGTATAGAAATTAAATCTTGGCCAAAACTTACAGAGATTGGAGGCAGTACTGAAGTAGGTGGTGGCCCCGGTGGATTTTACACCCAGGAAGACTACAAGGATATTGTGGCCTATGCGGCCAAACATTTTATAACCATTGTCCCCGAGGTAGATATGCCAGGGCATACCAATGCAGCATCAGTGGCCTATCCCATTCTAAATGGAAATGGCAAAACACCCAAACTTTATACCGGAACCGAAGTGGGGTTCAGTACTTTTGATGCCAATAAAGACACCGTTTATGCCTTTATTGATGACGTAGTGCGTGAGATATCGGCGATTACACCTGGCCCCTATTTTCATGCAGGTGGTGATGAAAGCCATGTTACCAAGAAAAAAGATTTTATTCATTTTGTTTCCAAAGTGGACAAAATTGTAAAGAAATACGGTAAAAGAATGATAGGTTGGGATGAAATTGTACACGCTGATGTAGATACTACTGCCATTGCACAATTTTGGGCCAACGAAGAAAATGCCAAATTAGCCGTTGAAAAAGGCTTAAAAGTTATTTTGTCCCCAGGAAAAAAAGCCTATCTGGATATGCAATATGACACCCTTTCCAAGTACGGGCTTCATTGGGCAGGATATATCCCTGTGGATACCGGCTATGTTTGGACGCCTGAAAGATATGTGCAAGGCATTAATAAAAAAAACATATTGGGCGTTGAAGCTCCTTTATGGTCCGAGACAGTTAGCAATATGGATGAAGTGGAGTATTTGGCCTTTCCGAGGATGATCGGTTATTCGGAACTTAGTTGGAGTACTGAAGAAAACAGAAATTGGGAAAATTATAAAGTAAGGTTGGGCAATCAGGCCCCTTATTTGGATAAAATGAATGTAAAATATTATCCTTCCGAACTAATAGAATGGAAAAAAAGCAAGTACACCTATAAAACCATTGACAAAGACTAATATTCATTTAATAATACTATAGCCTAAAAGCCTAATATTTAATATATTGTAATCCCCTAATTATCAGATTTTACCTGTTTAGCTATTTGACCAAATTTAAATACTAAACAAATGAAAGCTCTTATTCTAGTTCTTACCCTATTATTGGGGCAATTGTGCTATCCCAATAAGGAAAACGATTCTATACCCAAAGCTGAAGTAGCCACTACCATGCAAAGTGTTACCATAAACGGAAACACCATCTATTTAACCGCAAAGGCTGGAACTTTTGAGGTAAAGGACGAAACCAACAAACCCATTGCATTAATGGGCTTTACCTATTACACTAGGGATTCCAAAAGAGGATTGGCCACACAAAGACGGCCAATAGTCTTTGCTTTTAACGGTGGTCCAGGATCATCTTCTTTTTGGCTTCACATGGGCATTTTAGGACCCAAGAGAATTGTTGTGGACGACCCAAAATCAACACCGGCTGCTCCTTATAAAATTGTGAACAACAACTACTCTATCCTTGATGTCGCCGATCTTGTGATGGTAGACCCCGTAGGTACCGGTCTAAGTATACCTATTGGAAAAGCCAAGTATAAGGACTTTTGGGGGGTAGACCAGGATATCAGAAGCCTATCCTTATTCATAACACAATTTCTGATACACAATGACCGCATGAACAGTCCCAAATTCCTATTGGGAGAAAGTTACGGGACCTTTAGGAACGCGGGATTAATGAATACCCTACTGAACCAGGGAGTTGCCATGAACGGAGTTATAATGGTATCTGCGGTATTTGACCTTCGGACCCTACTTTTCCCTCCAAATGACGACTTACCATATATAGTTCATTTTCCCACCTATGCCGCCACGGCATGGTACCATAATAAAATAACCGACAAACCGGAAAATGTATTTGAGTTCCTAAAGACCGTCAGATCTTTTACCGAAAATGAGTACACCCCGGCCCTATTCAAAGGAGATCAAATATCCGAAAATGAAAAAGCCAACATTGCCTCGAAATTGGCATACTACACCGGCACAGATACCAATTATTGGCTAAAAGCAGATCTAAAGGTAACTGCGTCTGAATTTTTTGCTGAATTTTTAAGGGACCAAGGTGAAATAGTAGGAAGATTGGATTCTCGATTTACGGGAATCAATGAAGATCCATTATCGCAAGAAGGGAGCCATGACCCCCAAAGTTTGGCCATTTCCCCTGCCTACATTAGTGGGTTTCTAGATTATTTTTACGGCGATCTAAAAGTAAACAAAAATTTATTGTATTCCATCACGGCAGGGAGAAGGGATGGATTTAAATGGGATTGGACCCATAAAGGAAATACGAGATGGGGCACCTCGGCGGCAATTAATACCGGGATTGATATGGCCACGGCCCTCTCCAGAGACCCTAACATGAAGGTTCTTGTCCTAAACGGTATTTACGACCTAGCTACGGTTTTCTATGGAGTGGAACATAGCATCAATCATTTAGGCCTAAAAAAGGAAATCAAGGATAATATTACGATGGAATATTATGAGGCGGGACATATGATGTATACCCACAAACCTTCCATGGAAAAATTCAAGAAAGACGTCTCCCAATTTATACTAAACGCATCAAAATAAAAGGCAAAAGGTCGACCAAATAATGAAAGCCAAATAAAAATTTAATGGGCTTATTATTTGGACGACCATGTCCTATTTCCATTCAAAATCACCGGATTCAATGGACCAATCGTTCCCAAAAAATCCGGCACATTTAACTGCAGAAGTTCCTTGGTCCAAAACAGTCTCGTCAAAAAGCATCAAATCTGGAAAAGTAGTTCCATTCACCAAATAATGGTTGGCATAGGCCGCTTTCATTCCCAGAAGCCCCGTAGCAGTTACCACCCCTACACTGGCCACATCGCTATCCGCTCTCGGAACGATAAAATACAGGCCCCAGTTGCTTCCACTGATACTTCTACTTCCAAAATTTAATTTATTATTGAATACTTGGACCGGACTATCCTTTAATAATTTATCCCAGGCAGCATTATTGTTTTTATTACCATAAACCACAACATTTCGATTTGGATAGTCCTTAAGGGAAAAGTCGGTATCCGCAACCAATTCTATATTACCATTGGCCTTGTACCAGAAGGTATCCGCATCAAATCTGGCCTTATTATAGTACCAGTCATTCTCGGCTTGCGACCCTTTGGTAGCATAAACAAATACCACGTCGTTTCTAAAGGCATCCTTAAAGCCTCCATTCCTATGGGGCCCTTTTTCTTCCAAAGGAGGATTGACCACGATTTCCCATTCCCCATCCAATTCCTTAAAGAACGTTTTCTCTTTGGATGGAATTTTTACTTCCGTTCCGTTAAGTTCAATACTATTGATCTCCCCTGGCAACTTGGTGAAATCTATTGCCAACATGGACACATTTTTTGTGTCCACTTTAAAAATGTTATCCCAAGAAAAATTAAATGAACTAACCTCGAAAGGTATCTGTTGCTGATGGATGGCAATGAAGTGGGAGGAAGAAGAAACCCCCGGAGAACCCGTACTGAACTCCAATTTTTTAATGTCCTTGGCCTCAGGAATAGTTCGTTGTTTAAATAGGTTAAAAATTGGTTCCCAATCCACACTGTGGTCCCCATACCAATGAGTACCACCCGGATATTCATAATAGGTGAAATCTGGATGAAATTGCCCCAAACGCTCTCTCATATCACGGGCAATATAAGTAGGAACTACATTATCCTTTTCTCCATGCAGCACATAAACCCCGTGATGTAGGTAGTTCCGAATTAATTTTAAAGTTCTGCTAGGCGTTCCTGCTCTTTCCACAATGTTTTCGACTGCAGTAGGAACATACTCTGCCGTCATACGTTCGAACATTTTAGGGGTAATTCCATATTGGGCTCTTTGATCCTCGGTAAGTTCCGCAATTCTCTCGGACCGCCCTCCTCTATACAACAACAAATCCGGATATCCGGCACATGGTGCTATAGCAGCAAATTGGTCGGGGTAGGTCGCTCCCAAATACCATGTTCCATGACCACCCATAGAATGTCCGGTTAGGTAAATCTTACTATTGTCCGGTTTAAAAAGTCTTTTGCTATCTGCCAACACTTCCATGGCATCCAATCGTCCCCAATCTTCCCAAGCAAATCCGAATGGCCGTCTGTTGGTAGGGGCAATCAAGTTTCCCCAATCTTTTTGTTTATAGGCATTTGCCTGATTCACAGCTTCCACTGATGCCCCGTGCACCGAAAGAAAAAGCGCTGCTCCCTCCGCGTTTCTACTTTTGTCTGGGGCTACACTGTAATACTGTACACTTTTATCAATATCGCTTATAAAGGTTCTCTTATGATGTTTATATTTGGATTTCACATTTAGAGTTAGGTTTTCGGTGGATACCAAATGTCCGTTGTTATGTTTAAACTGCAGATCTACGTTCACTTGCGCAACAGTGGTATCCAAAGTTGATGAAGGAATTGAAAAGGGAATTTTATAAACTGTGAAGGGTGGAATGTCGGGAACCTGGGTTGTAAGTGACCTATCGTTTACATTTGCTACAATAGTGTAATTCTTGACCCATTTTTCAGTGGCATTTATAACCCTTATGGCGGCCTCATATTCTAGGTCTTCTTCCAACAAAAGATCGGGAACCGTTAAATCGCGGGTAGTAAATTGCACAAGGGCTTTAGGTTCCAATAATCGCGCCCTTATCCTAGGAAAACGGCCTACCTTCAACACAAAAACATTATCACCTTTCTTTAATTTTAAAGGGATAAGGTTCCATCCAAAATCATAGTGATCGCCTTCATAAGGATAGCCATTTATGGACGCCAATGTATGTCCGGAAGCTTCGAACAAAACCGTTTTTTCAGACCCTGATCTATAGGTAAGATATACATAACCCGACCTAAGTTCCCTGCCGGAAAAGCTGTTGGTACTATCGACCTTTATTTCACTCCATTTTAATTCCCGTCCCATATAGTCAATATCAAAAGCTTCACCAACTGATACTTTCTTGGATGGATTCATTAGGAATTGGTCAAATACCGGGTCTACAGGAAATGTTGGCGACTCAAAACCGAAACTCGGAATGGTCAAGGCCAGTGCTTTGTTAAACACATGAATCACTTTTCCTTCATGAATATCCTCAACCTTTTCCTTGCCAAAATATTCAACAATATTTCCGGTACGTTGTTGTCCTATAAGGCAAGAAGGGATAACAAGAAGCATCACTACAACTAAAGCGCTTTTCTTACATAAATTCATCATGAAAAAATTGATTAAGGAATTAAAATATTAATTTCCATAATTAGTTTTCCCTAACACAAGAATTTAGACCAACAACCTGCCACCGAAGCTAAATGAAGAATTATTTTCACATGCAACACCTCGATTCTTGAGCCATGAACCTAAAATATAAGGCAAAAAAAAACCTTCGTAAACGAAGGTCCATTATTCTAGTTCATAGGAACCTATTCCTTTTCCTTGGAAGCTTCTTCAGTTTCTTCCACATCGGCATACTCTGTAATACCGTGTTCGTGTAGCAAATTGTACCACTGAACAATCTTTTTTATATCACTGGCATATACCCTATCCTCATCATAGTTGGGAAGCACCTCGAACAAGTATTCTTCAAGTTTTATTTTATCATCCTTATGACTAACCGCTGTTTTTCCACCCTCTTCCTTTTCCTTGATCTTTTCAAATACGTCTTTTAAAGGAACTTCCTCTTCCAAAGTATAAATCGCAATCTCAGATAAGACACTTACATTGTTCTTAAAACTAACGGTAACTTTCTTACCATCCAGCAGGGATTCGGCCACAAAACCCGAACGTGTCTGAGTTAACAATTTAAAAAGACCTGGTTTACCTGCAATTGATAATATTTTATTTAAACTCATCTGTTATTTTGTTTCAGCGGCAAATATGCTACTTTTTGTTTATAATAGAAATTGTTTTAACGTGCTTTTTTCATGTTGGGAAAGCGCATTCTATATTCCACCTTAATCTTTCCCTTGGAAATATTGGCTAACCTGCCTTTTAAAAGTCTCTTTTTTAAGGTGGATAATTTATCGATAAACAAAATACCCTCTATATGGTCATATTCATGTTGAATAACCCTGGCCAAAAGACCATCATAAGTTTCCTTATAGGCCTTAAAATTTTCGTCCATATAAGAAATGGTAATGGTATCCTTTCTGGAAACGTCTTCCCTTACATCGGGAATGCTAAGACATCCTTCATTAAAAGCCCATTCCGTACCTGTTTCTTCCTCTATTTGGGCGTTAATAAAAACTTTCCTGAACCCTTTAAGTGCATTTTGTTCTTCCTCAGTAAGGTCTTCGTCATCGGCAAATGGAGTGGTATCCACTAGGAACAGCCTAATGGGCAGCCCAATTTGGGGTGCGGCCAAACCTACACCATTGGAATTGTACATAGTTTCCCACATATTGGCCACCAATTCTTCCAATTTTGGATAATCCTTATCTATATTATCCCCTACTTTCCTAAGTACCGGGTCTCCATAAGCAACTATAGGTAATATCATACTATTTTTTTCTATTTAAAAATGCCTGAAGGATTATGGTGGCACTTATTTCATCAACTAAAGCCTTATCCCTTCTTTGTTTTTTATTAAGGCCACTATCTATCATGGTCTGAAACGCCATTTTAGAGGTAAATCGCTCGTCCTGTCGCTCTACCGGTATCTTCGGAAAAACACCTTGTAAAGTTCTCAAAAAGGGCTTAATTAGTTCCTCGGATTCGGAAGGAAGATTATTCATTTGCTTTGGCTCGCCAATCACAAATCTTTCAACTTTCTCCTCCTCAACATACTTCCTAAGGAAATTCAAAAGTTGCTTTGTCTCAACTGTGGTTAGGCCAGAGGCTATTAATTGCAACTCGTCTGTTACAGCTATTCCCGTTCTCACCTTCCCATAATCCAATGCTACAATCCTTCCCACATAAATTTTTTGCAAAAATAAGAGATAAATTGTTATATGTGCAAAAACAAAAGGTTAATTACCTACTAGCACTTATATTTGCTAAAATTTGAATTATTAAAGATGAAAGAACTGAGAAAAACAATAGAAACCGCTTGGGAAAATCGTGAACTACTAAAAGAAACTCCAACCCAAAATGCAATTCGTGAAGTCATAGATCTTTTGGATAACGGAAAATTGCGCTGTGCAGAACCTACCAATGACGGTTGGCAGATAAATGAATGGGTAAAAAAGGCGGTAGTACTATATTTTCCAATACAAAAAATGGAAACCCTTGAAGCGGGAATCTTTGAATACCACGATAAAATGCCATTAAAGAGAGGTTATGCAGAAAAAGGCATTCGTGTTGTTCCCAATGCAGTTGCAAGACATGGATCATATATTTCCGCAGGAACTATTTTAATGCCTAGTTATGTAAACATTGGTGCCTATGTAGACGAGGGGACAATGGTGGATACTTGGGCAACCGTTGGTAGTTGTGCACAAATTGGTAAAAATGTTCATCTTAGTGGTGGTGTTGGAATCGGTGGAGTGTTGGAACCATTACAAGCAGCTCCGGTAATAATAGAGGACAATGCCTTTATAGGTTCAAGATGTATTGTTGTTGAAGGTGTACGCGTAGAAAAAGAGGCGGTTTTAGGAGCCAATGTGGTACTTACAGCCTCAACAAAAATTATAGATGTTACAGGCGATAAACCTGTAGAAAGAAAAGGTTTGGTACCTGCCAGATCGGTTGTTATTCCAGGTAGTTATACCAAAAAGTTTCCTGCTGGGGAATATCAAGTACCCTGCGCCTTGATTATTGGAACCAGAAAAGAGAGCACCAATAAAAAAACTTCCCTAAATGATGCCTTAAGGGAATATGATGTTGCTGTTTAATTTTTAAAAAAATGAGATCGATTCTTGTAGACGCTTGGAACACATTTGTTACTGAAAATGGAATGGATCAGGATTTGAAAAAATTATTGGATTCTTTTCCTAATCCAAAAATCATTTTAACAAATGCCAATCAACAAGAACGTATTGCCTATGGAATTGTAAATATGCCTTATGAGGTTTTTAGTTTGGAACATAAACCCAACAAAACTGATAAGGCATATTACATTAGAATGTTGGAGTTTTATAAATTGGAGCCAAGTGATGTTATCTATTTTGAACATAACGTTGAAGCCGTAAATTCTGCATTATCCGCAGGCATAAAAACACATCACTACAAAAAAGAGGACGATTTAGTAGAGCTGCAGTCATTCCTAAAAAATAATCTAGTATAACACCATCATGGCCTATAACATTACACTTGAAGGAAAAAACAAAGTTTTGGCCGAAAGAATGCTTCAAAGTGTAGCCACTATTTTCAACAATTGTAATATTGATTATTGGATTGAAGGAGGTACGTTACTGGGTATAAGAAGAGAGAACCGACTTTTGCCTTGGGATAATGACATTGATGTTTCTATTAATCATGATCAGATAGAAAAGCTTGACGATTTTTATTCCGAACTGAAGAAAGCCGGATACAGAGTAAGAACTAGACACTTTGATAGTACCAATGAGTTTTTCTCGAAGAATGCCATTAGAATGATAAAAATAAGGGAAAAACGATTTTTCGGTCTATTGAAAGGCGCGGTTTGTTTGGATGTTTTTATAAAATATCCCAAAAACGGGAATAGCTACTGGCAAATTGACAATAAAACTAAATTTGTACCCAGCAAGTTCTACCAAACTTTTGGAAATATAGAATTTAAAGGTTTTGAATACAGCATTCCTGCACTAACTGATGAGTATCTCACTTATAGGTATGGAGATTGGCAAACACCGGTGAAAGATTGGGACACCTCCAAGGACGATAATGCAATTGCCTAAGACTCTACCGCCTGCAATTGCAATGTTTCTCTTAAAATGGTACTGCTAACATTGGCAGTATAAGTAACATATTCTACAGGGCAAGTGGTTTTTGGAAATCTACCTTTCCAATCATCACCAACAGAAATGGCATCTATATTATATTCATCCACAATACGTTGCTTATTTTTATCTACCTGCGGAATAACTTCATCAACATAACTAATAGCCTTGACCAATTTTATTCTTTCTTCGAATGGAATTACAGGCAACCTGCCTTTTGCCTTTAATATAAGTTCATCTGTGGAAACACCTACGATCAAATGGTCGCACATGCCTTTAGATTTTTTCAGAATGTTGAGATGCCCATAATGAAATATATCAAAACAACCCGAAGTATACATTTTTTTATACTTTTTGGCACTTTTGCTACGCTTCACTTTAATACCAAGAGTATTTCCTTTTTTTAGTTTAATGACATGCTCTTTATTGTCATAAAAAACACTGATGTTTTTAACGATCTCCAACATCTCCATCAAAGCACCCTCAAATTCGGACTTGCAGCTTATGGACAATTTTACGTTTTCATCCAGAAAGCTTTTGAAATTCCAATTTGGATATTTTGAAGATAAAATATTTAGATATGACTCAGTCATTTATTTATAAACCAATTGATTAGTACAAAAAGGGTCAAAGGTAGTAAACGTTTACAGTTAAAATTTATTATCTCCATATTTTTATTCGTTGCCCAAATCAACACTACTATTTATGACGTTATGGTAATAAATAGCCTAATAAATTATGAACACATCCAGATTATATACTTCAAATTATGAATTCATTTCTCAAAAAAAAACCAAAACCCTTATATAATTCCCGATGTAGCTTTTATACTGTAAATGAACAACTTTAGTACAACTACTAATATTTTTGACATACTATAACCGCTTTTTATATGTTATATTATAGGTAACCTCCTTATAGATTTTCGTGATTTCAACGCAACTATTTCTATTAACACTATCTATTTAGTGGTAAAAATTTCGATTACATGCTAGATCAAAGAGAAAAAATATCAGCCCTAATCATCACTTATAATGAAATGGGTTATATAGAAAAATGTATAGACTCCATTGAATTTGTAAATGAAATTATAGTTGTAGACTCGTATAGTACGGATGGTACATACCAATATCTGAACAATCATCCAAAGGTTAAGGTTATACAACATGAATTTGAAAATTATACGGCACAAAAATCCTACGCGCTAAAACAAGCTACTCATGACTGGGTTCTTTTCTTGGATGCCGATGAAGTAGTTACAGCCAAATTAAGGAAAGAAATTAAGTGTAAGGCGAGGAAAGAGTCTGAACATTGTGCTTACTGGTTTTATAGAAAATTTATGTTCCAAAATAGGCCTCTACGATTTAGTGGATGGCAAACCGATAAAAACTACCGGCTTTTCAGAAAAAGTAAGGCCCAATTTGCCAAAGAGAAAATAGTTCATGAAACCCTTATTGTCAATGGCACTTCCGGGATATTACAGCAAAAACTAGTACACTTTTGCTATAAAAACTATGAAGATTATAAGTATAAAATGTTAAAATATGGGCGTTTAAAGGCCAAGGAAGCCCATAAAAAAGATAAAAAATTCAATTATCTACTTCTAGTTTTCAAACCTTTTTGGAAGTTTTTCAATCATTACATTATTAGATTGGGAATACTTGATGGGAAAAAGGGAATTACCATATGTTATTTGAATGCCTTGGGCGATTTTGAAAGATACAAGGAACTACAGCGTTTGGGTAAAAAAGAAAAAATGGCTTATTTTTTGGTCAAATCATAATTGTATTGGATTTACCTCCGGATACTATTTTCCTAGGCCCAAATTAACCTTCCTCACTATTATTTATATTTCATTGCGGCATTGGCTTCTTATTAAATATTTTGAATTTTTGAAATCTTGTTTGTACCTAAGTCTCCCGATCTTTTAAAGAATGAGTACTAAAAATTAGGGTTATTTTAGACTTCCTGCTCTTCACCCTAAAAAATTATAAACCATTATTTATATATCTTTGCCCCCTCCCTTAACTTTGCATTAGGTTATGGTTAAAAAAATATAGGACCTGTCTAGTTCTGGACTAGTCATTAAATAAATTATAAAACTCATGAAAATTGTCATTTTAGCAGCGGGTATTGGATCAAGACTTGGAAACCCATTTCCTAAACCTCTAACACCTTTAAAAAATGGAAAATGTATCATGGAGATGCAGGTAAACAATCTGGATGAAACCTTTAATATTCATGATATAAATGTGGTTGTTGGTTTTAAAAAGGATTTGATAATGGAACGCTTTCCGGAACTCACTTATATTTACAACCCATTTTTTGATCAGACCAATACTTCCAAAAGTCTTTTAAAAGCCCTTAAAAAAAACAGGGATAAATCTGTGCTTTGGCTAAATGGCGATGTTGTTTTTGACGTGAGATTATTATCTGTTTTAAAGCCATACATTGACAAGAATCAATCGTTTGTAGCCGTAAACACTAGTAAAGTGGCGGATGAAGAAGTGAAGTACACCCTAAAGGATAATTATATAGACAAATTATCCAAGACCGTTAAAAATGGGCTTGGAGAGGCCGTAGGTATTAATTTCATTGCTGCCAAGGATATAAATAGTTTTATAGATAGACTGGAAGAATGTGATGACAATGATTATTTTGAAAGAGGCTTGGAAATAGCTATAGAAAAAGACGGCTTAAAAATTAGTGCGGTCGACATTTCGGCTTTCGATTGTATGGAAGTGGACTTTAAAGAGGATTTGGAAAATGCCAATACCCTATTCCAGAAATGAAGATAATTTTATTTTGCCAAAATGCATATGCCTTTGGTATCCTTGCCCCTATTCGGGATGTGCTTCTAGAACAGGAACATGACTTTCTTTGGTACATATCCGGGAAACTTCTGGATAATTTCCCTTATAAAAATGAGAATTACACGGTAAGCACTTTAGATTTACAGCTCTATAAGAGCGATGCCATCTTTGTTCCGGGAAATGAAGTGCCCTACTATATTCGTGGACTCAAAGTCCAGGTCTTTCACGGACTGGCCGGTGAAAAGAAAGGGCATTTCAGGATAAGACATTATTTTGATCTTTATCTTACCCAAGGACCGTATTTCACGGACAAATTCAATGAACTAAAAAAAATACACAAAAATTTTGATGTCATAGAAACCGGCTGGCCAAAATTGGATGTATACAGCTCAGAAAAAAATAGGTACGATTTTGAAAAAAAGGCCATATTACAGCAATACAATACGGACAAAATTGTGCTCTACGCCCCTACCTTCTCCCCTAGCCTTACTTCGGCTCCTTTTTTATTAAAGGAAATCAAAGATCTTGCAGAGCAAACTGGCTACGTAATCTTTATTAAGTTCCATGATCTTATGGATCATAAGTGGATTAGGGCATACAGAACATTGGCCAATGAAATCCCGAACGTACTTTTCAAGGATGATAAAAACATTATTAAATCGCTCCTCCAAGCTGACATATTGATAAGTGACACCTCATCCGTCATTTACGAATTCATTCTTTTGAACAAGCCCGTAATTTCTTTTAAGAATATAGCCGAAAAGGTACTTTGGGACAACTCAAATTCCTATACAGGACTTACCAAGAAAGTTTTGGATAATTTTCATATAGATCCCCATGCTGCGGAAAGAGCCTATATAAATATGCAATTTCATCCCTACCAGGACGGAAAGTCGGCCCTACGTATGGTCAATGCCGTAAAAAACCATATAGAAACCAATGGGGTGCCCGAAAAAAGAGAACTATCCCTGGCGCGAAGATTCAAAATAAATTCCATGTTTGGGAAGCCTATATTGAATCCCTTTAATGGTGAAAAAATCAATAAGATTTCTGCAATACTTATTACCTACAATGAAGATATCCATATTAATGCAGTTTTGGAGAATGTAAAGTTTGCAGATGAGATTATCGTTGTCGACTCCTTTAGCACGGATGGCACAATCGAAAAGATTAAGGAACGTCCCGAGGTAAAATTGATCCAGCGCCCCTTTGTTAATTATACCGATCAAAAATCATATGCCCTGGAACAGGCCACCAATGATTGGGTACTTTTTTTGGATGCAGACGAGCGTGTCCCTGATCGCTTAAGAAATGAAATCTTGGAAACCGTGAATTCCAAAGAACCCACAGCGGACGCCTACTATTTTTATAGGATTTTTATGTTCAAAAATAAAGTTCTACGCTTTAGTGGCTGGCAAAGGGATAAAAATTATAGGCTCTTTAAAAAGAGTAAAGTTCATTTTACCCAAGATAGAATAGTGCACGAAACCTTAATCGTGAACGGACAGTCTGGTATACTCAAAAACAAACTGATACATTACTCCTATAAAAATTACGAAGATTACAAGGGAAAGATGATAAAATATGGGCAAATGAAGGCTGTTGAGGAATTTAAAAAGGATTATTCCCCAAATCTGTACCATTTTACATTTAGACCATTTTATAAATTCTTCAATCATTATATCTTACGGTTCGGTGTGCTAGATGGCAAAAAAGGTGTGATCATATGCTATCTAAATGCATTGGGAGTATATTCCCGTTATAAGGAATTAAAACGATTGCGAAATTTAAGGTAAAAGACAATTATGAAAGATATTCTTTCCGAGGTTAACAAATGTTATGAAATTCTTACTGAAGGAGGCCTTATTCTATACCCCACGGATACTGTTTGGGGTATTGGTTGTGATGCTACAAATGAAGAGGCGGTGGAAAAAATTTACGCCCTAAAAAAAAGATCAAATACAAAAACTATGATCTGTTTGGTGGCTAACGATTTTATGTTGGAACAACATGTTAACAAAGTACCGGAACTGGCCTATGACATTATTGACCTATCCACCAAACCAACCACCATTGTCTATGAGTCCCCTAAGGGAATTGCCAAAAATTTAATTGCACAGGACAATACTTTGGCCATTAGGGTGGCTACTGATCAATTCTGCCAGTATCTTATAAAGAAATTCAAGAAACCTATCGTTTCCACTTCCGCCAATATAGCCGGACAACCAACTCCCAATAGTTTCAAAGAAATACACGGCGAGATTTTAAAAGGTGTTGACTATATAGTAAATTTGGACCGCGATAAAATTAAAAGTACCCCATCCTCCATTATTATGCTCGGTAATGATGGTACTGTAAAAGTGATCCGAGAATAAGAATGACGAACAGAACCCACGAAGAAGCCTTAAAGAACCCAGTATTTTCTACAATTTCGGATGCAGCGAAGGAACTTTCCTTAGATTCCTATGTAATCGGAGGTTTTGTACGGGACCACCTGTTACAAAGGGGAACCCCAAAAGATATCGACATTGTTGCCATTGGTAGTGGTATAGAATTGGCCAAATTGGTTGCCAAAAAATTACCAGGAAGCTCGGAGGTGAGCGTATTTAAGAATTTTGGAACGGCAATGATCAAATTTCAGGACATTGAAATTGAGTTTGTTGGGGCTAGAAAGGAAAGTTACCACCGTGACAGTAGAAAACCTGTTGTTGAGAACGGCAGCTTGGAAGACGATCAAAAACGAAGGGATTTCACTATTAACGCTCTGGCCATTTCCCTCAATTCAAGAGACTACGGACAGCTCCTAGATCCTTTCGACGGTATTGGGGATTTAAAAAGACAGCTGATTAGAACTCCATTAGACCCTGATATTACGTATTCCGATGACCCTTTGCGTATGATGCGCGCCATAAGGTTTGCCACTCAATTAAACTTTATAATCCATCCTGAATCTTTACAAGCTATTGCGGATAATAAGGAGAGAATTAAAATTATTTCCAATGAACGCATCGTGGACGAATTACATAAAATTTTGGCCAGTGCCAAACCGTCTCTCGGGTTTTCCCTGCTGCACGAAACTGGTCTCTTGCCCTTTGTAATGCCCGAATTGGTGGCTTTGGAAGGTATAGAGGAAATTGAAGGACAACGGCACAAGGATAATTTTTGGCACACTTTGGAGGTCGTGGATAATATTTCCCAAAACACAGACAATGTTTGGCTACGTTGGGCTGCGCTTTTACATGATATTGGCAAGGCACCTACCAAAAAATTCGACAAAAAAATAGGTTGGACATTCCATGGCCACGAATTTATAGGGTCAAAAATGGTCTACAAACTTTTTAAACGCCTTAGGTTGCCTCTAAACGAAAAAATGAAATTCGTTCAAAAGATGGTATTAATGAGTTCCAGGCCCATAGTCCTCTCCGAGGATTTTGTAACCGACTCTGCAGTAAGAAGGCTTATTTTTGACGCAGGAGAGCACGTGGAAGACTTAATGACTCTTTGTGAAGCGGATATTACTACCAAGAATCCCAAAAAGCAAAAGAGGTATAGGAATAATTTCAAAATTGTCCGTCAAAAAATCGAAGAGGTTGAAGAACGTGACCATATAAGAAATTTTCAGCCCCCTATTAGTGGAGAAGAAATTATGAAAACTTTCAACCTTAAACCTTCCAAGGAAATAGGTATGATAAAGGAAGCCATAAAAGAAGCCATATTGGACGGGGAAATCCCCAATGAGTACAAAGCGGCTTACACATTGATGCTGCGAAAAGGAGAAGAAATGGGACTTGAGGGGAATTAAATTTCACTAGGTATGGGCAGTTTTATAAATGACCTTATTTATGCCATAAATTTAGACTTATCCAGACCATATTTTTGATAAAAGAGTGGTAATTTTGCACTATTCTTTCAAATATCCAAATGCAAAATAAATTTACAAAAATCGCCAAAATCGCTTTGGTTTTGGTCTACTTGGTAATTGTGGCCGGAGCTGTGGTAAGAATGACGGGCAGCGGTATGGGATGCCCGGATTGGCCCAAATGTTTCGGATATTATATCCCCCCCACGGATATTTCAGAATTGGAATGGCAGCCCGAAAAGGAATTCAAAAAAGGTCAGGTAATTATTGTTGACGAATCCTTATGGGTAGCCAGGGAGGATTTTAGCACAACTACAAAATACAATGCCAATAATTGGGTGCCGTATACGAAACACGACTACGCAATTTTTAATCCTTTCCATACCTGGACCGAATTCATTAATAGGTTATTTGGAGCACTTGCAGGGCTGGGAACTCTAATAATGGCCTTTGCCTCATTTACCTATTGGAAAAAACGAAGAACCATCACTATACTTTCATGGCTAGTTGTATTTGCAATGGGTTTCCAAGCATGGCTTGGCGCCACGGTAGTATATTCTGTTTTGGCTCCTGCCAAAATAACTATCCATATGGTAATGGCTTTGATTATAGTTGCGATGATCTTATACTTAATACACGCTACCAACAATAAGATCAAGTCTTTAAAACCTGATAAAATTACGAGGAACTTTATGATATTGGTTCTCTCAACCACCTTGGTTCAAATAGTTTTAGGAACCCAGGTAAGACAATTTGTAGATCTGCAAACCGACCTTTATGGTGAAAATGCACCCGGTCTATGGTTAAATAATGCAACGCTATCCTTTTATTTACATCGTTCGTTTTCCATAATCGTAGTCCTGTTAAACTTATTTCTTGCCATTAGGATCTATAAACTAAACCTGGGTTATTCTAAAATAAATTGGGTTTTGGCACTATTACTTTTTGAAATTATTTCCGGAATGGCCATGTATTATCTAGATTTCCCTTTCACTACCCAACCCTTACATCTTGTATTGGCATCCGTTTTATTCGGTTTTCAGTTCTATTTGGTTTTGGAAGCTTTAAATGCTTTTAAAACCATCAAAACTTTGTAACTTTGCCACCACAAAAAAAGGACCCAATGATATACAAAATAAGGATCATTCTAGATGCAGAAGAAGATATTTTTAGGGATATAGAAATAGAGGAAAGCAATTCCATGGAAGACCTTCACAATGCCATTACCCAGGCTTTTGGCTTTTTGGGAAATGAAATGGCTTCCTTCTATACCTGTGATGAAGAATGGAAACAAGACGAGGAAATTGCTTTGTTCGATATGAGCGAAAGTGGCTCTGATGTCCGCCTAATGAACGAGATTCTTTTGCAGGAGATTATCACCGAACATTCGCCCAAACTCATTTACGTTTATGACTTTTTAAGTATGTGGACCTTCTTTGTGGAATTGGCCGATATTGTTGAAAAAGAAGATGGTCAGTCCTATCCCAATACACTTTTCAGTTTTGGTGAAGTACCTGATTCCCCGCCAGAAAAAAAGTTTGAAGCAGATGAAAATGAATTCGATTTTGACAACACTTTGGACAATTACGAAGATTTGGATTTTGATGAAAATTGGAACTAATAATTCCAGTTACTTCGGTTGGAAATGGTAAAATAAATTTGATTGACCCTTTACCATGTCTACTGAGAAAAAACAATTAACTTGAACCTCTAATTAAGGTTTAAGTGCAAAATAACCTTTAAAATTATTTCCTGAATCTATGATCAATTTATATCCTACCCAAATTGAAACCATATCCATACATCGTGTGGGCAACAAAAATAAGAGCGAAGGTATTTTTCTCTCCGAAGAACCATTTTCCCTGAACGATGAAACTACGGGGCTTTTAAAAGAGTATTTTTTTAAACCATTTAGAGAGAAGGAAGAAAATTATTATTACTTCTCAAATGAGGCAGATGTTGAATTTAATGAAGTATTCAAAATTGTTAGCGATATTTTTGATGAGCCAAGCAGTCTTCATGCCAATTCTAAAAAAATAGCTACCCAATTATTCGACCAATCCAATCACCCACATATTAAAAGCGGGGAAGTTTACGTTGCCTATCTTACCGATCTAATGTTGGACAACGTAAAGGTGAGTGCCGTGGGCATATTTAAAAGTGAGCTTAAGCACGATTTCCTTCAATTTCAGGAAAAGGGAAATAGTTTGGATATATTGGTTCAACAAGGTATCAATATCAATAAATTGGATAAGGGGTGTTTAATTTTCAACACCAATAAGGAAGAAGGTTATAAGGTGCTTTCTGTAGATAGCAATCGTTACGACACCAAATATTGGTTGGAAAATTTCCTAGGAGTAGAAGCCTTGTCCGATGATAATTTTAAAACCAAAAACTATTTAAAATTCTGTCAGAACTTTGCCAAGGATGTGGTTTTGCCTGCCGAGGACAAACAGCAGGAAGTTTTGTTTATGAACAGGGCAGTAAATCATTTTGCTAAAAATGACGCCTTTGAAGAAACCAATTTCTTGAACGAGGTTATGGAGAATCCAGATCTGATACCGGAATTTAAGCACTATAAAGTTGAAAAAGGGCCTAAATACAGTATAGAGGACGTTTCTACATTTGACATTGCAAACAAAGCCGTTTCCGACGCCCGAAAAAAGATAAAGAACGTTATTAATTTGGATACCAATATTCAGATCAAACTGGACTTTATCAACCCGGAATCTGCCCAAAAATTTGTAGAAAAAGGTTGGGACGAAGAACGCCAAATGTACTACTACCTGGTTTATTTCAACAAAGAACAGAAAAGTTAGATATTTTAATCGGACTTTAGCCTTAATAACTTAATTAGGCCTTGGATTATTATTCATCCAAGGCCTAATTTGATTTTAATAAACAAGGAATATGGCAGTCGATATTTATCCACAGGTCAGTACGGATTTGGGAATAAAAATCAAACGAAAAATACCGGATATCAAATATTTATCCTATTCTCAATAATCTGCTTCATACTAACATCCTGATAGTTTCTTTTTACGAAATCCAACGCAAGTGCCAATACCTCTCCCATGGTCTTACAGGTTTTAAAATCGATATCTCCGGTTAGGTCTTGAATATGTAAGGCCAAGGCGGCAATATTCTGCTCATTGGATATTTTATCCATCTTAACAATAGAAATCAATCGCTTGATGCGATTCCCGGAACTCAATATTCTTTTGGCTACTATGGAACGTTCTTCAATCTTGTATTGATCCACAGAGTTACGCTGCAACTTTTCCTTTACCAACATGACCATTTCATAATTTTCTTTAAAAAATTGAGGTCTGTACACCTTCAATTTTCCCTCATAACACTGTTGGTCAAAATCTATGGCCCTTATTTTGTATACTACATGGTCAAAATCATGGGTGGGAACAATAACGTAATTATAAGATCGCATATCACCTAATAGTCGGATCATGCAACGTTCATTAAACTTCACAAATTCCTTCGCCAACTGCGATTTTTCCGATTCGTTACATTTTGGCAAAAATTCCTTTATAAAGACATCACCTGGAATACCGGCTATATGTTCCTCTATCAAAGTATCGCCATACACCAAGAAGTTTAGGTTATATGGAGACAACATATGTTCCAGTTCCAATCCGTAAATCCTGGAGGCATCTGTCCTTTTTACATAAAAATAGGTGAAATTGTCATTTAGTATATTCCTTACCTTGATTCTAAAGGGTTTGGAATTCCCAAAGGTGCAATAATCAACGGCATCAACATTTAAAAATGGAAATATGCTATCACTTCCATCGGAATGAAGAATGGAGTATACTTTTTTAAGACTAATATCTATCTCTACCCTATCGAACTCACTATAATAAACACGTACCCAAAGCGTATCCTCATCATTGGAGTCGTATACTACTATAGACCCGGAAAAACGCAAAAGGTCCTCGTAGAAAATTGGGATTTCAATTTTTCTACTGTAGTGCTCTAGATAGGCATCCAGTTTTTTGTTAACCGGAAATGCGGGCTTTTTCTTGGACATTAATCTTTCGGACATGGAAAAAACTTTAATTTGTAACAAAATAACGATTTCTTCGTCAAGTAAGTACTAACAATCAAAAAAACTATCCCAATTTGGAAACTATACTCACCGTAAACCATCTTACCAAAAAGTTTGGATACTTGACAGCAGTAAAAGATCTTTCCTTCAATATTGAAAAAGGCAATGTTTATGGTATTTTAGGACCTAATGGTAGTGGAAAATCGACCACCTTGGGCATAGTGTTGAATGTAGTTAATAAAACAGCAGGTGATTTTTCTTGGTTTGGAGGAACCATTTCCACCCATGTCGCCTTAAAAAAAGTAGGTGCCATTATTGAACGCCCCAACTTCTACCCCTATATGACGGCGATTCAAAATCTTAAATTGGTCTGCAAGATCAAGGAAGTGCCAGAGGATAAAATTGAGGAAAAATTGGAAATGGTAGGACTTCTGGATCGCAAGAACAGCAAATTCCGTACCTACTCCCTTGGAATGAAGCAGAGATTGGCCATAGCCTCGGCACTTCTGAATGATCCTGAAATATTGATCCTGGACGAACCAACCAATGGTTTAGATCCCCAAGGAATACATCAGATAAGGGAAATCATAAAAAAAATTGCTGCACAGGGCACTACTATTCTTTTAGCCTCACATTTACTGGACGAGGTGGAAAAAGTCTGCAGCCATGTAGTCATCCTAAGAAAAGGAGAGAAACTCTATTCCGGACCTGTAGATGAAATGTTGACCAGCTATGGCTTCTTTGAATTAAGGGCTACCGATGAACCTGCATTGATGACCTTCCTTGGAAACCATGCCAGTTTTGGCTCCATAAAGCATGAAAATGGCTTGATTACCGCAATTTTGAAGGAAGAAATGGACGCTAGCAGCCTAAATAATGACCTTTTTAAAAACGGCATAACGCTCTCCCATTTGGTAAAACGCAAAGCTAGCCTTGAGGAACAATTCCTTAGTTTGACCAATCATAACAAATAACTACCAATGCCTTTAACCAAATAAAACTATGCTACGTTTATTACAGATAGAATTTATAAAATTATGGAACAATAATGCGAGTAGGGTCCTGATCATTTCCTACTTCGTCCTTATCCTTTGCATGGCATTAATTGCCGCCATTAAGTTTGATATAGGTCCCATTCAATTCAATGTAGCCGATCAGGGCATTTTTAATTTTCCATACATCTGGCATTTGAACACATGGATAGCCAGTGGATTAAAGCTCTTTTTCGCGATTATTATCGTCTCCATGATGGCCAACGAATACAGTAACAAGACCTTAAAACAAAATTTGATAGACGGCCTTAGCAAAAAGGAATTTATTGCCTCTAAATTTCTTACGGTTTTTGCCTTTTCCGTTATTTCCACAATTTTTGTTTTTCTTGTTTCGCTAGTTTTGGGCCTCTTTTATTCTGATTTCACTGAGTTATCGATAATATTCTCAGAATTGGGGTACTTATTGGCCTATTTCATTAAGTTGGTTGGTTTCTTTTCCTTCTGCCTATTCCTGGGAATATTGGTGAAACGGTCTGCCTTTGCCTTAGGTTTTTTAATTATATGGTTTGCCATTGAGAATTTAGGAATTCGATTTTTGGTTTGGTGGTTGGCCGGTAAGGAAGCCTCTGTAACCGTTATGAAATACTTGCCTCTGGAATCCATGGGCAACTTGATCAAAGAACCGATCTCCAGATTTAAAGCGGTACAAAGTATGGTTGAACAAGTAGGGGAAGAATTCAATAAAGATTATGCCGTCCATTTTTCTGAGATTTTAATAGTTGGTTGTTGGACGGCAATTTTCATTTATCTTTCCTATGCCCTGCTCAAAAAACGCGATTTATAGTCCTCATTCGGAAAAGCACTATGGACTTTCCTTTACCGCCCCTTTTGCCCATATCCCTCAAAGTAGAACTATTTGGGTCATAAATAGTTCCCAAAGAACCTTGGTATTGATCTCTATTTATTAATTTTAGGTCTTGAAGCGAATATGTATCTATTTGATATCGAATTCGCCTTATAGGAATGCTCGTAATGGACCTCTGTGAGTTCCTTAATGCAAAACAAGATTATTGTAGCATTTATCACAAGAAATTTTTAGTAGATGAAATTTAAAGTTGTTTCCGAATTTAAGCCAACAGGTGATCAGCCCCAAGCCATAAAGCAATTGAAAGAGGGCCTTGAAGCCGATGAGCGTTACCAAACACTTTTGGGGGTAACCGGGTCCGGAAAAACATTTACCGTTGCCAATGTCATTGAACAAGTTCAACGGCCTACCTTGGTATTGGCGCATAATAAAACCTTGGCAGCACAATTATACTCCGAATTTAAACAGTTTTTTCCCGAAAATGCGGTTGAATATTTTGTCTCTTACTATGATTACTATCAACCTGAAGCCTATATACCTTCCAGCGGAACCTATATTGAAAAAGATCTATCCATAAATGAGGATATTGAAAAACTGCGCTTGAGTGCTACTTCATCCCTTTTATCAGGTAGGAGGGATATTTTAGTAGTGGCATCGGTATCCTGTTTATACGGTATTGGGAATCCAGTGGAATTTCAAAAAAATGTCATTGGAATACAAAAAGACCAAGTGATACCTAGGACCAAATTTCTTCATCAATTGGTACAAAGCCTTTATTCTAGGACCACTGCCGATTTTAGAAATGGTAATTTTAGGGTAAAAGGAGATGTAGTGGATGTTTTTCCAAGCTATGCCGACCATGCCTTTAGAATTCATTTTTTCGGGGACGAAATCGAGGAAATAGAGGCCTTTGACCCCTATAAAAACAAAATCCTTGAAAAGTATCAACAGCTGAATATTTACCCGGCCAATATGTTTGTTACCTCCCCAGATGTGCTCCAAAATGCCATTCATCTTATACAGGAGGATATGGTGCATCAGGTAGCATATTTCAAGGAAATAGGGAAACATCTGGAAGCCAAGCGCTTGGAGGAACGAACGAACTTTGATCTTGAAATGATTCGTGAATTGGGATATTGTTCGGGCATTGAAAACTATTCCAGGTATTTGGATGGTCGAGAACCGGGAACACGTCCGTTTTGTTTGTTGGATTATTTCCCAAATGACTATTTAATGGTGGTCGATGAAAGTCACGTAACCATTCCACAGGTACACGCCATGTATGGCGGTGACCGTTCCAGAAAGGAGAATTTAGTGGAGTATGGATTTAGATTGCCTGCAGCCATGGATAACCGGCCTTTAAAATTTGAGGAGTTTGAAGCCCTCCAAAATCAAGTAATATATGTAAGTGCAACTCCAGCCGATTACGAACTGCAGTTGAGCCAGGGTGTTTATGTAGAGCAAGTGATCAGGCCTACTGGGCTATTGGACCCCATCATTGAGGTACGTCCCAGCCTGAACCAAATTGATGATCTTATCGAGGAAATTCACCTAAGGGTGGAAAAAGATGAAAGAACCTTGGTAACGACCTTGACCAAACGAATGGCGGAGGAATTGGCCAAATATTTGACCAGAATAAATGTACGTTGCCGATATATACATAGCGATGTAGATACGTTGGAGCGTGTGGAAATAATGCAGGACCTGCGCAAAGGTGTTTTTGATGTACTTATAGGGGTAAACTTACTAAGGGAAGGTCTGGATTTGCCAGAAGTCTCTTTAGTGGCAATATTGGATGCCGACAAGGAAGGCTTTCTCAGAAGTGCCAGATCCTTGACCCAAACCGTGGGTCGTGCAGCCAGAAATCTGAATGGCAAGGCCATAATGTATGCGGACAAAATTACTAACAGCATGCAAAAAACTATAGACGAAACGAACTATAGACGTGAAAAACAAACCACCTACAATCTTGAAAATAATATTACTCCAACTGCACTGAATAAAAGTTTGGATAGTGTATTGGCCAAAAATTCAGTTTCCACCTATCATTTCGAAAAAGAAGAAATGAAAGCTGCAGAACCAGATTTAATGTACCTTACCATTGAACAAAAAGATAAAATGATACGGGCTAAAAGAAAAGCCATGGAAAAGGCGGCCAAGGACTTGGATTTTATGCAGGCAGCGAAATTAAGGGATGAAATTAAATCATTACAGGAGCAGGAATAATATATTTTATGGCCGTCAGGTATAGTTTAAAATTTAATTGGAACAAAAAAAGCGCTTCGAAATCTCGAAGCGCTTTCACAACCAACTAACCAAACCATCATGAATCACTACGGATTCACAACTACTTTTAAACTTATGCTATTTCAATTAATCTTTTAGGCTTTGGTAAGGCCTCCTCTTTTTTAGGCATAACAAACTTTAGGATTCCATCTTCATAGGACGCATTAATTTTATCCAACGAAATTGTTTCAGGTAAACTAAAAACTCTTTTGAAGGAAGAAAAAGCAAATTCCCTTCTGGTATACCCATCATCTTCCTTATTTTCTTCACTTTTAACTTCAGAAGAAATGGTTAGGATGTCGTTGTCAATTTCAACATTAAAATCTTCTTTTTTTCTTCCAGGTATTGCCAATTCCAATACATATTCGCTTTCAGTTTCCTTGACATTGGCGGCTGGTACGTTTTGTTTAAAGTTATCTACTCCACCAAACCAATCTGGCCTTAAAAATTCGCTCATTAATGTTGGAAACAGCACATTATTTCTTTTTACTATACTCATGACTTTTATGTTTTAAATTAAACTTTGATTTCTCATGAGCTAAAAGGCAAATCTTGTACCGAGCCAGTTTTAATGCCAATATGTCGTATATTACAGTTAAAAAACAGACATTATGTCGTTTATTACCCTAATTATTGTACGCTTTAAATATATTGATCAAGACAGCAGGGGGAACCACCTTGTCCGGATAATGATGCATTACGGTAAGAACTTGCTCAATAGCGGCCTGGGGAAGGCCAAATTTAAGACCAATATTATGCAACTGTTCAATTTCCACTAACCGTTGTTCGTGATCCACATTCATTAGGAGCACCAACCTATGAAACTGAAGAATTCTCTCCGCTTCGGATTTAAGCACAACCTTTTCTACTTTCTTATCAAAAAGGGAATCAAATGTTTCCTTATCCACCTCCAGTTGATTTGCAACGCCCAGCAAAAATTGGTACTCTGAATCCTTGATTTCCTTGTCTACTTTTGCAAAAGAAATCATTTGGGAAAGAATGCCCAACTTCTCCAAATATGTGCTCATAAATTTCAGTTTAACACTAAGTTACACTAATTAACGTTGATTTATTGCCTTACATACCAGGAAAGTATTCCCAAACTAGTATCACATCCTATTTTTTGTAATATCTTGCCAAAAAATTTATCCTATGACCAATAATGATGTTCTAAAAAAATTGAGGGTTGCCTTGAAATTACGTGATGATGAGATTGTTGAAATTCTAAAACTGGTCGATTTTAAGATTACCAAAAGCGAGTTGGGAGCGTTTTTTAGAAAGGAAGACCATCCTAATTATGTAGAATGCGGAGACCAAATACTGCGGAATTTTTTAAACGGATTGGTAATCCACTACCGAGGGACCAGGGATAACCCTAAGGACCCAAAAACATCTTTACCGAGGCCAAAAAAGGAATCCATTGCCAAAACACATCAAAAACCTAGATTTAAGGATCAACAAAAGAAGAATATAGATCACGACATTAGTCCTGTGAAATACAAAAACAAAAAAAGGTCTTGATCTTTTCAGGGCAATGAACAATAACATATTAAATCTTCTTCCAATTACCCAGAAATTATATTCATTGGCCGGAACGTATTCCCGGTTTCCCTTTTAAGTCAACCAAAGCCTTTTTGATTACAATCCCGAATATATAATTATCGCCAAACAAAAAAAAGGCAGCACTGTAACAGTACTGCCTTTTAAAAGTTTATAATTTATTGGGTTATGCCAATACTTCCTTCACCTTATCTGCAGCTTCTTGAAACTGAACTGCGGAATGTACCGCCAGACCAGAATTATCAATAATCTCTTTGGCCAATTCAGCATTGGTACCCTGTAATCTTACTATAATAGGTACTTTTATAGAATCTCCCATATTCTTATAGGCATCCACAACGCCTTGCGCTACACGATCGCAACGAACTATCCCACCAAAAATATTTATCAGGATACATTTAACAGCAGGGTCTTTCAATATAATTCTAAAGGCTTCTTCCACCCTTTTGGCATCTGCAGTTCCACCAACATCCAGGAAGTTGGCAGGTTCACCACCGGCCATTTTAATAAGATCCATAGTAGCCATTGCCAATCCGGCACCATTTACCATACATCCAACATTACCATCCAAATCTACATAATTAAGTCCTACGGCCCTTGCCTCTACCTCAATTGGATTCTCCTCAAGCAAATCGCGCATTTCAGCATATTGCTTTCTTCTATAAAGTGCATTGTCATCAATTGAAACTTTGGCATCAACAGCCATAATCTTATCATCGGAAGTCTTAAGAACTGGGTTTATCTCGAATAAACTCGCATCGCTCTCCACATATGCCTTATACAAATTAGTAACAAACTTGGTCATTTCCTTAAAAGCCGTCCCAGACAAGCCTAAGTTAAAAGCTATTTTTCTAGCCTGAAAAGGCAATAAACCAGTTGCAGGATTTATTTCTTCTGTAAAAATAAGGTGTGGTGTTTTCTCTGCCACTTCCTCAATATCCATTCCACCTTCGGTAGAATACATAATCATATTTCTTCCAGCTGCCCTGTTTAATAAAACGGACATATAAAATTCACTGGTTTCACTATCCCCTGGATAATAAACATCCTCTGCAACCAAAACTTTATGGACTTTTTTTCCTTCTGCCGAGGTTTGCGGAGTAACTAAATTCATACCAATGATAGATCCTGCAATTTCTTCTACTTCACGCAAGTTCTTGGCCAATTTAACGCCTCCTCCTTTTCCTCGTCCACCTGCATGAACCTGGGCCTTTATAACATGCCACCCTGTTCCGGTTTCCTGAGTCAATTGTTTGGCAGCATCTACTGCTTCCTTGGCATTATATGCCACTAAACCGCGTTGAATGCGTACTCCAAAGCTCGCTAAAATCTCTTTTCCTTGATATTCGTGAAGGTTCATAAATTGAAGGTTCTATATGTTGAGTTGCAAAAATAGGAAACACAGCGGATTTACCCTAATTAAATAAAACAGAAAAATTTAGAGGACTGACAATATAGATAAGAGGGAATAACAAATTGAAATTAATAATTTTCAAACCAATATTATAGGTGAAATCATTTCATTTTCCCGTGATGCTATTGGAATATAAATTCAGTTGGATATCATAACTTGAAATCAACTTAAAACGAATCTTTTACTTCTTGGGACAGTAAACATTACCGCCTAGTATCAAAGCTTAAAATCCTTAAAATCTATGGGGTCAAAATTCTTGAAATGCCCGTTCATCCCAATCATTTCCTTAGATTGGTTAACCTGCTTTAAAACTTGAATGGTATTGGTTAAATGTGCTTTTAAAAACAGTAATCGCTCACTTTCGTAGGTCATTTTTAGGAGTTTATATTCTTGCGCAAGTGAAAGTCCTATTTTATGTATTAATTGATAAATATCAAAATTACCTGCCGTAATACCAATAAAGGATACATCCATTAGGGCATAAAGTTCAATGATGAGGCTTAGTACATTACTCCTCAAAGACGCCACACTGTCATCAAAGTATGGCAAAAACTCAACCTCCCCAGCTGGATACAATTTTCCATCCATCACTTGTTGAAATGTATTTACCTTAAAGGAGCGTAGACCAACGCATATTATATCCATCTCCCCCGTATCGTAGGTTTTAATTGTTTCCTTTAACTGCATCTCGGTTCCATACGCAATCTCCCCTTCGATATATACCGGCACACCAAAGTTTATAGGCACATTCTTAACTTCTCCAATCAATTGTTTGTAACGCTCCTCAAAAACATGAAGGGCAACCATCTCACCTGGAAAAAAAACGGATGGCAAAGGAAACATAGGCAACAACATAAGTTTTTGTTTAAAGTTACGACGGTCTTACCGAAAAACAAACTAGACTAAAAAGGTATTTGTTATAAAAATAACAATATGTTACATTATTCAACTATTGCTATATATTTTTGCTCAAAAACAATAAGTAGTCTAGATTTGCATAAAATTTTATAAAATGCGAAACACTGATTTATTAAATATAGCAAAAACTTATGGTGACCCTGTCTATGTATATGATTCTGAAAAAATAATTTCCCAGTTTCATAGATTGACCAATGCATTTAAAGACGTAAAGAAATTACAATTAAATTACGCCACAAAGGCACTTTCTAATATTACCATTTTAAGATTAATGAACAGTTTGGGAAGCGGCTTGGATACGGTTTCCATTCAAGAAGTACAATTGGGACTAATGGCAGGTTTTGAGCCTAGTTCCATTATATTCACCCCAAACGGCGTTTCCTTGGAGGAAATTGAAGAGGCAGCTAAACTGGGAGTTCGAATCAATATAGACAACTTATCCATCTTGGAGCAATTTGGCAGCAAGCATCCGGATATTCCTGTATGTATTAGAATTAACCCACATGTAATGGCAGGTGGAAATTCCAAGATATCTGTAGGGCATATAGATTCCAAGTTTGGAATCAGCATCCATCAAATACCTCATTTATTGCGTATTGTAAACCTTACGAATATGAACGTAAATGGGATACATATGCACACCGGAAGTGACATTTTGGATATTGACGTATTCCTTTACGCCTCAGAAATTCTTTTTGAAACGGCAAAGAATTTTCCCGACCTTGAGTTTATCGATTTCGGAAGTGGATTTAAAGTTCCTTACAAAGAAGGGGATATTGAAACCAATATTGAAGAATTGGGCAAAAAACTAAGTAAGCGTTTCAATACCTTTTGCAAAGAATACGGCAGGGAGTTGACCTTGGCTTTTGAACCCGGCAAATTTTTGGTAAGTGAAGCAGGTTTCTTCTTGGCAAAAGTAAATGTGGTAAAACAAACCACTTCAACAGTTTTTGCAAGTATCGACTCAGGATTCAATCATCTAATTCGCCCAATGTTTTATGGCGCCATCCATAGTATAGAAAATATTTCCAATCCCGAGGGACGTGAACGCTATTACTCCGTTGTGGGCTATATTTGTGAGACTGATACTTTTGCCAGTAACAAACGTATCAACGAAATAACCGAAGGCGACATTCTATGCTTTAAAAATGCCGGTGCCTACTGCTTTACAATGGCCAGTAATTACAACTCAAGATTTAGGCCGCCGGAAGTTTTATGGCATAAGGGAAAAGCAATATTGATCAGGGAAAGGGAAACTTTTGATGACCTTGTCAAGAATCAAATTGATGCCAAAGATTTATTTGCTCCTGTTAAAGAAAATGCAATAGCAAAATAAAATTTACGGAATTTCGTTAGTTTTGTTAGAATTACTTGACTAAGTCATAAAAACGTAAAGCATGAAATTAGCGGCCACATCATTTAATAAATTAGCTATTCTTTTTGTATTGGCCATTCTTCCCTTGGGTAGTATAGCACAGGAAGTAAAATGGCTTAGTTGGAATGAAGCGGCAAAACTGGCTGAAACGGAGAAAAATCCAAAGAAAATATTTATAGATGTTTACACTGATTGGTGTGGATGGTGTAAAAAAATGGACAAGGATACATTTCAGAATCCAGAAGTTGCAGAATACATGGCCAAAAACTATTATATGGTGAAGTTGGACGGTGAAGGCAAGGAACCTATTGAATTTAGAGGTAAGACCTTTAAATTTGTTCCCTCTGGCAGAAATGGCTACCACGAATTTGCGGCAGCGCTGATGCAAGGTAAAATGAGTTATCCTACCACTATATTTTTGGACGAGAAAATGAATATGCTTTCTCCCGTTCCAGGTTATCAAAAACCAATACCTTTCCTAAAAATAGCTAAATATTTTGGTGAAGACATACACAAAGAGAAAGACTGGAATACGTATGACAGCGAAAGTAAGTAGGACAAGTTGATATAATTTTCTGTACATAAAATAAAAAAAAGACGGCTAGCCGTCTTTTTTTTATTCATTTAGATCCTATTATACTTCAGACCCAATATCAGTAAACTATGATATTTTAATTATCTGCTATAGTTCGGAGATTCCTTGGTGATGGTTACATCATGAGGATGACTCTCATTAATTCCACTTGCGGTAATCTTGACAAATCTACCTGTTTCCTTTAAGGTTTCAATGTCCTTTGCACCGCAATACCCCATTCCTGCTCTTAAACCACCGATAAACTGGTGAATACTCTCATAGAGATCGCCTTTATAAGGAACACGTCCTACAATTCCTTCCGGTACCAATTTTTTAATATCGTCCTCTACATCTTGGAAATATCGGTCCTTACTACCTTGTTTCATAGCTTCCACAGAACCCATTCCGCGATAGGATTTGAACTTACGTCCCTCGTATATGATAGTCTCACCTGGAGATTCCATTGTACCTGCCAACAAAGAACCCAACATTACCGTATCTGCACCTGCAGCAATCGCCTTAGGTATGTCTCCGGTATACCTAATTCCACCATCTGCTATAACTGGCACTCCACTACCTTTAATAGCGGCAGCAACCTCCAATACAGCCGAAAATTGAGGAAAACCAACCCCTGCGACTACCCTAGTAGTACAAATTGAGCCTGGACCTATTCCTACTTTTACCGCATCGGCTCCAGCCTCTACCAAATACTTGGCGGCTTCTGCAGTAGCTATGTTGCCGACAATAACTTCCAAGTCAGGAAATCTCTTTTTAACTTCCTTTAAAACAGTGACGACACCTTTGGTGTGTCCATGTGCTGTATCTATTACAACAGCGTCTACCCCTGCATTTACCAAAGCTTCAGCCCTATCAACGGCATCACCTGTAACCCCTAAGGCGGCAGCAACGCGCAATCTGCCATATTGATCCTTGTTAGCCATCGGCTTTTGGGTAAGTTTTGTAATATCCCTAAAGGTAATTAAGCCAACAAGTTTATAATCCTTATCAACTACCGGTAATTTTTCAATTTTATTTTCCTGTAAAATATCCTCTGCCTGTTCCAAGGAAGTCCCCTCGGATACAGTAACAAGGTTTTTGTAGGTCATCACCTCCGAAATGGGGCGGTCATTATTTTTTTCGAACCGAAGATCCCTATTGGTAACTATTCCTATAAGTTTACCCTTGTCATCCACGATAGGTATTCCTCCAATGCTGAATTCCTTCATATTTGCCTTGGCATCCCTTACCTTGGAATTTAAAGGTAAAGTAACCGGATCAATGATCATCCCACTTTCAGCACGTTTTACCTTTCGCACCTTCAGCGCCTGCTGTTCTATGGTCATGTTCTTATGCAACACACCTATACCACCTTCCTGTGCAATGGCAATGGCCATTCTGGATTCCGTTACGGTATCCATGGCAGCGGAAACAATGGGAACATTGATAGTAATGTTTCTAGTAAATTTTGTTTGAATATTGACTTCCCTAGGAAGTACTTCTGAAAAAGCTGGAACCAAAAGTACGTCATCGTACGTAAGTCCTTCTCCAACAATTTTGTTTAGGTGAGCTTGCATAGCAATTAAAGATTAATTGCGTGCAAATATACTACATTTAAAGGAATTGGGTAAAACTTATTATGTTAATTGACTGTTACCGATTTTCGGCACAATTGATAAACCACCAATAGTGCAGAAATAGTGAAGGTAAGCGTCATTAAAAATCCTGAAAAAATAACCACATATTTCATCCACAATATTCCGGACCACATTAAATAGATACCTCCAAAAGTTAAAATAACAGAAAGAAAAGGCTCAATCGTTAGAAACATTTTTAATTTTTGAGGTAATTTGGTAAGCCATACCAAGCCCCCTAAAAGAAAAAATATAAGCGACATGGAAAGTATGTGGGTATGGATAATGGTAAGCATTTCCCGTTCTCCCTTTTTAAACTTCATGACCTCGGCATCTTCATCCTCCTCATTTCCCAAATAATTTTCCTCAATACCCATTGGAGAGGAGGTACTGGTTTCAGAAACAAATAAAAGACCGGTATAAAAGCCTATACTCAGCACTAGCACAAAAGTTGCGACAAACCATTTTACACCCCTGGGCAACTTCATTAAAAGACCATCATAACCCATTAAAGCAACTTTTTTTCTTGAAGAATTCCGACGGTTTGCAATAAGTTATCCATTGAGGTGGTCATTGAACGTACCGAAATGGTTGCTCCTGAAATACCATCAATATTGGTTTCATGATCTACCCTATCCTGACCGGTTTTTCCCGTAAATTGCTGCAACCATCTTTTGCTGCCAATTTCTCCGCCATACTCTTCGCGATAAATTAGTATTTTGGAATGTACAACACTTAGGTTATCATTGAAGACTACCAAATAATCAAATTTTGCAGTCTTACTAGGGGCATTGTCTACGAAGATATAACCAGCTACCTCTGAGCCCTTTGTCAATTTAAAGAAATTATGAGCTGTTATCTTGGCCGGTAATTGGGCATTTAAGGAAGCAGGAACATTTATAGGTTCCAAAGTAAAATCATTGGCCCCAAAAACCTTCTCTATTTCCTTGTCTACCTTCTTTTGTAACTTTTCAGGTATTCCAAAGCCAAATAACATAACAGCCAAAACAAGCACAAAACCCGTAATTTTCTTTCCTTGCATCATAGGACAAAAGTACTAATTTAGAATCATTTTTAATAATAATTTAAACATGGAAGCTATAATTTCTCCACAAAGTAGCATTAACAACTAATAGGCAACAAACAATTAGCCCCAATAAAACAGAAAAACTCCAATAACAAACCTAAAATAGGTCCTTACTGGAGTTTATTTCCTATGGTACTTTCAATATTTTGGGACTTCTTTTAAATGGAAACGGTATTAGAACCAAACACCAATTCCAAAATTTAATCTGTCCTTAACTCCATCACCTTGTAATGCATTGTCCCTAAATTGGTAATCACCTTTTAAAACCACTCCAGGAGCTATATGATAACTTAAACCTGTTGTAACATCAGTTCTATCATAGGCTTCGTTCTGTAATAAACTACCGGCCGTATCTGCATGGGTATTATAATTTTCATAGCGTACAAAGGCAAACAATTTTTGCTCATTTCTACTGGGCAATAGGTTGTAAGCGCCCTCAACATAATAACCTTGCATAGCACTTCCCAAATCCTTATTGGCCAAAGCATTATACTTATCCGTATCGGAAAGGGATGCATATATAAACTGACCACGTGCCGTAAAACGCTCATAGGCATACCGTGCATCCAAGCCTAACATGGAAATACCTATGTTGGCCCCATCTAAATTCTCAATATCATCTGCAGCTTGTGTTTTACCAAAATAAGTTGAAAACCCTAGACGCAATCCCGGGATACCGTAATAATCCAGTTTGGTTGCCAGGTTAGGGCTATCCACGGTAGACTTAATTCCTTTTTGTCTTCCTCCACGTAAACCGTTTGATCCTTGTAAAAATCCAGAAATCCCTCCTTCGCCATCTGATTGGGTCGATTTAAAACCATTAAAAACATAGGCTTGGTAACCCAAAGAAAGGTTATTGAACTTTCCACTTACCCCTACACCCAATTCTCTCCATGTGGTAGGTACAATAACATTGTCCATTTCCGGCCTCTCCGTACCATTAAAGGTAGTTGGCTCATGAAATTCATTAACAATACCCATTGGCACCAACATCAATCCACCTCTAAGGTTTAAGTTATTGGCAACATTATAGTTAACAAAGGCCTGCTCAACATATATTTCCTCTACGTGCTCCACTTCCAATTCAGTAATAAATTGGGCTTTATCATTAAATCTATAACCCAGTAGCAACACTAAACGTTGCACATCCAATTCCCCATTATCGCCCTCTGGCTGGTTGTACAACATTTCGCCATATGCCCCAATGGTCACAGCCGAACCGTAATTCCCCGACAATAGTCTCTGGGCCGCATTCAGTTGATTTTGTGGATCAAGGGTGATACTATCGGTGGCTGTCTGAGCCATTAGAAAAGTTGAAAAAAAGAATGCAAATAAGTAAAAATAATGTTTCATTAGTATGGTATTTTTATTTAGACTGATTGTAAATAATTAAAAATCGAGTGCAAATATAATAGCCCAAACCAAACTGACAAACTTTATTTAAACTAAATCTAAATAAACTTTAAATTTTAACATTTTGGGGAAGTAACCTAATAAGAAGGGCATGCCTTAAAACCAATAATGCCCCTTAATTCCATTGGAATGCGAAGTATTCGCATTGATCGGACCCTATATTTCTTATGGCATGCGGCACATTGGATGGCAAGAAGTAGAAGTCCCCTTTTTGTGCACTAATAACCTGATTACCTATCTCCATTTCGGTCTGCCCATTAATTACAAGAACAATTTCTGTGGCGTAATGGGTATGTGGTTCATGGCTTTTGATATCAGGATTTAATGTTGTTACATGCATTTCATAATATGGGCACATGGCCGTGGATCGGTGAAAATAATTCCGAACGCCGCCCTTATCGTGTTCTTTAAAATTCAAATCCTTGAAATCAATTATGGTAGATGCCCCGCTTTTTTTAGCTCTTTTGAAGTCCAATTTCGATTTGGATTTATAGATCATGGTATAATATGTACTTCTAGGTGTAATACTTTTTATAAAACCTTTGTCACCCGGTATTAAAACCATTACACTGTTTTTGCCTATGATTTTATCCTTATTATTAACCTTAATTTGAACCTCCCCGTCCTTTATAATTAAAATTTGCTCCATATCCTTACTGTACAACCTACGTGCAGCCCCATCCGGAAGTTGCACAGTTTTGAATTCCATTTCGGAAAAATGCATGGTCTCCCCACTTGCCATTATCGAATCGGAAAGTTTTAGTGGAAATTGGTATACACCAGCCTCAATTCTTTTGGGAACAACATCACTCCAAAGCCAAGCTAAGGACTCGGGCAGAATAGCCCCTCCATGTTCTCCATTGTGCCCACCTGTCCCCTTTTCAGACTTGATATCGTACCCTTTATACTTTAAAGCCGACTCCATTTGCAAATTTCCTAACCACCAATCTCCATATTGATTATTTAGATCCTTTGTCCCATCCTGCAAAAAAACCTTAATATTCCTGTAGTCTTGCCTGCGTATCATTGAAGGATAATTGTGTCCCTGCCTAATGTCCGTAAAACTTCCAATATGGCTCATTACCCTATGGAACTCGTTCGGATAAAACCAAGCCGCTGAAAATGCGCAGATCCCCCCAGAGGACATACCTGCAATACCCCTAAGCCTCGGATCTTTGGAAATATTATAATCCTTTTCCAATTCGGGTATTATCTCTTGCAATAGAAATTTTCCATAAGTATCAGAAACCGTATCATATTCCAAGCTTCTGTTCGAGGCTTTCCATGGACTATCAACTTGGATAGAATCCATGGAATGACCAGGGTTGATAAACAAGCCTATGGTAACTGGCATTTTTCCCTGAGCAATCAGATTATCAAAAACTATTGGAACTCTAAATTGACCTTCGACATCCGAATAGGCATGACCGTCCTGGAATATCATGAGTGCAGTGGGAATGGCTGGATCGTACTGGCTAGGGACATAAAGATAATAGTCCCGAATAGTATTGGAATAAATATTGCTTCTCCATTGATGCTTACTCAACTTTCCTTGTGGAATTCCCTCATATACATCAGAATTAGGTCCTTTTTCATAAGAATCTTGAGCGTAAATCAATGCCGAACATAGCATCATTAAACATACAAGTAGGTAAAAAGAAATAGAACTTTTTAGACCGGTTCGGAAATTTTCCATTTTTGGTAGGTTAGATATTTGATAAGTAACAATATAAGCATTAATTGCCATTAGGGACATACCCCAATCCATTACTTAAAAGTACTGGTCATTTAATTTTAGAATAGCCGAATTACATCAAAAGTCCGATGCATCAATACTTGCTGAACAGGTCGGTTGCCTTGTTAAATGCAGCTTCAAAAGCCATCCAATTAACATTGGTTTCCGCTTTGGCTGATGTAAAATAGGACAGCATTTTTTCCGTTGGCATATTTCCGGTAAGTTCATCCTTAGCCATAGGACACCCGCCAAAACCTTGTACCGCCCCATCAAATCTGCGACACCCGGCTTTATAGGCTGCGTCTACCTTTTCATGCCATTTCGACGGAGTGGTATGTAAATGGGCACCGAATTCTATTTCTGGAAATTTAGGAATCAGATTAGAAAACAAATAGTTTATAACATCAGGAGTTGAAGAACCCACTGTATCCGAAAGCGACAATATTTTCACTCCCATTCCTGCCAATTTTGTTGTCCATTCCCCCACTACCTCAACACTCCACGGGTCCCCATAAGGGTTACCAAACCCCATTGATATATAGGTAACCACTTCTTTACCTGAGGCTTTGGCTATACATAAAATCTCTTCCAAGGTATCTACGGATTGAGCAATAGTTTTATGGGTGTTCCGCATTTGAAAGTTCTCCGATATAGAAAAAGGATAACCCAAATAATCTATGGATTTATGTTCTGAGGCATCCATTGCCCCCCTTACATTGGCCACAATAGCCAAGAGTTTACTAGACGTCTTGGTCAGGTCCAATTGAGAAAGTACCTCAGCTGTATCCACCATTTGTGGAATGGCCCGAGGCGAAACAAAACTCCCAAAGTCTATGGTGTCGAACCCGCAATTCAGTAAGGATTGAATATATCTTACTTTTTTTTCAGTAGGAATAAAAGTCTTAATGCCCTGCATGGCATCTCTTGGACATTCTATTATTTTTATGGTATTGGACATTCCCTGGCTAAAGCTTTTTCAAAATTACTATTATTTATCAGATAATAACAGATAAACACCAATACCCACAAAAACAATAATCTGCAGCCATTTTAGGATTTTACCCAATTGTCTATTCTCCCTGATATATTTGGAAATGGTACCTGAAAGCATTGCAATGGCACTAAAAATTGTAAAGGAGACCACTATAAATATGGCTGCCAGAACATAGAATTGAATTACAATATTTATAGCATCACTAAATAAAAATCCTGGAAAGAAAGCCAAGAAAAAAATGGTGACTTTAGGGTTGAGCACATTCATTATAAAACCTTGCTTATAAAGAGCACCCAATGATTTTTTAGCTACGCTATCATTGGATATTTCCAGATCATCACTACTCTTAAAAACTTTGAAAGCCAAATAAAACAGATAGATGGCACCGAATAATTTAATTACAAAAAACAAATTCGGGTTTTGCCTTATTACAGCCGAAACACCAAATGCCAGTAAAGTTGCATGTACCAAACAGCCTGTCATTAGGCCAGCCACTGTGGCAACGCCATATTTTTTCCCATTGGTCATACTCTGTATCAACACAAAAATATTATCGGGTCCCGGAGATATAGCCAGAGCGGCTGTGGCCAATACAAATGTCAATAATATGTCGTAATTCAAATCCAGGTATTTTATATTTTACCAACAAAGGTTGGAAAATACCAATTATTTATCATCTTTTGATTAAATATTATGGGATAAATATGTCCACTATAAATAATCGTTATCCAAGTTTTTTATATCTTCCACAAAAAATAATATATGAAACCAGTTTTTTACACCATCAGTCTATTGGCTGCCATACTACTAATGAGCTCCAACATCCCTAACACCAATAATTTTAAAGAGGATTTAAGTATGCACGATTCAAAAAAACAGGACAGCGTACTGCGACACGTTGTGCTATTTAAATTTAAGGAAAATACGTCCAAAGCGGATATTACAAAAGTAGAGAAAGCCTTTAGTGCACTACCTTCCAAAATACCACAAATAGCAGGTTATGAATGGGGAATTAATAATAGTCCGGAGGGATTGAACAAAGGTTTGACACATTGTTTTTTCGTTACATTCCAAAGTGAGGAAGATCGCGCTATCTACCTTCCACACCCAGCCCACAAGGCTTTTGTTGAAGTACTTTCACCACATTTGGACGATGTAACTGTGGTGGATTATTGGACTAAATAATAATCGTACCGAAGGGAAATAAAAAAAACAGGCTTATCCAGTATTTGGATAAGCCTGTTTTTTTTATGATCACTCTGAAAACTAATACTTGATACAGCCTATCTTTTTCAACTATGCGCCTTATTAATAATGGCTTTGTTGATTTTTTTGATAAGCGCAGGGCCTTCATAAATAAAACCCGTCCATAACTGGATTAGATCGGCCCCAGCTTCCAATTTTTCGAGCGCATCCTCTGCGGAATGAATTCCCCCAACACCAATAATTGGAAACGCCTTATTGCTTTTTTGGGACAAAAACCGGATTACTTCCGTACTTCTTTTGGTAAGAGGTCTACCGCTTAAACCTCCAGCTTCCTGCTTTAAAACTACGCTGGATTTCAAATTGTCGCGGGCAATAGTTGTATTGGATGCTATAACTCCGTCTATTTCCGTATCCTTAACAATACCAATAATATCCATTAACTGATCATCTGTTAAATCCGGGGCAATTTTTAATAATATAGGCCTTTCCTTATTATGTTTGGCATTGGCCAATTTGGTATTTTCATTTTTCAGCTCTTTTAATAAGGCCGTCAAAGGCTTCCTATCCTGAAGTTCCCTTAAGCCCGGGGTGTTTGGTGAGCTTACGTTTACCACAAAATAATCCACATGGTCAAAAAGGGCATCAAAACAGATTAAATAATCATTTGCCGCCATGTCGTTAGGAGTCACTTTGTTCTTCCCAATATTACCCCCGACCAACACTCTATGAGTTTTCTTTAAATTTTCAACGGCTTCTAAAACCCCTTTATTATTAAATCCCATTCTGTTAATTATGGCCTGATCTTCCTTAAGGCGAAACAAGCGTTTTTTAGGATTTCCATCTTGAGGTTTGGGCGTCAACGTTCCAATTTCAATAAATCCAAATCCAAAATCGGATAGTTCATTATACAACTTGGCATCCTTGTCGAAACCCGCTGCCAAACCGACTGGATTTTTAAATCTCAACCCAAACAATTCACGTTCCAAACGAGGGTCGTTGACCGAATATATGGACCTAAATATTCCAGATAAGCCTATTCTGGAAAAAAAACGAAGGGCATTAAAAATTAAATGATGGACTTTTTCGGGATCAAATTGAAAAAGTATGGGGCGGATAACCAGCTTGTACATGAAAATTATTTTCCACAAAAATACAAACTACCTCCGCTAAACTATCCTATAAACACGCTTTTTATTAACATTTAAATTGGACTTATTCCGGTATTATCTCCAAAGGTCGTCTAGAAACTTCCTGGCAAAGTGAAACATACCTCTGGTACTGCTTTTCATTAAAAATCGCCAAAAGTTTATAGTCGTATTTTCCGAAAACTTGCTTCATTTTCTCCTCAATAACCTTATACTTGGCCCCCAATGCTGTTAAATCTTCAGGAGTACTTTGAGGGTGATTTTCAAAAAGATTTTTTCGCTCTTCATCCAATAATCTTGTTTCAATTTCCAGAGCGGCCTTAAACTCTTCCAATTTTGTTATTTGCTCCTCTTTAAGCTGAAAAATCTGAATGATCGTATCCGAATCAGTAGCTCCGATTCCCAAACTGCAATCCTTTTGAGCATGTCCGGATATCCAAAATCCGACTGAGAGTAATAATGATAAATAAGCTTTTATGTTCATAAGTCTTATTGCCTAATTAGAATACAAATATAAGTTAATAATCCAACCACTTATACTGCCCTTAAAACGTAACTCTGCTTTACCAAATACTGAGTGAAATCCTATTTATTACGCCTACATCATTTATGATGGAACAAGTAATATAAGACTGTTGCTATAACAGTGCTTAATAAAAAATAATAAGCTGTATTTTTGATTAAAATTTTGTTTTATGCAACATATTATAGACCGATTTATAAGTTATATTACCATAGACACACAAAGCGATCCCAACTCCACCAATACTCCTAGTACGGAAAAACAATGGACGCTTGCCCGTAAATTAGTTGAAGAACTAGAACAAATAGGGATGCAGGATGTAGTCATAGATGACAAGGCCTACATTATGGCAACTTTGCCAAGCAATATAGAAAAAGAAGTACCTACTATTGGCTTTATATCCCATTTTGATACTTCCCCTGATTTTACGGCAACCAACGTAAAACCACAAATAATAAAAAATTATGATGGTGGTGAAATTGTTCTGAATAAAGCGGAAAATATAATACTCTCACCCAGTTATTTTGATGACCTGTTGCAATACAAGGGCAATACCCTTATCACCACAGATGGCAAAACTTTGTTGGGCGCAGACGATAAGGCCGGAATTACAGAAATAGTTACGGCCATGGAGCATTTAATAAATCATCCGGAAATTAAACATGGTAAGATTCGAGTGGGTTTTACACCCGATGAAGAAATTGGCCGCGGGGCACATCATTTTGATGTTGCAGCATTTGGGGCTGATTGGGCCTACACCATGGATGGAAGCCAAATTGGGGAGTTGGAATACGAAAATTTTAATGCCGCTGGCGCCAAAGTAACCATTACGGGAAAAAGTGTGCATCCCGGTTATGCCAAAGGAAAAATGGTCAATGCCATACTTATTGCCAACGATTTTATTTCTCAACTCCCCGGACATGAAGTCCCGCAAAAAACTATGGGAAGGGAAGGCTTTTTTCATGTCCACCATGTAAAAGGGGAAATTGAGCTAGCCGAAATTGAACTGATTATTCGGGACCACGACCTAAAAAAATTCCAACAACGAAAGGAGTTATTACAACACATTACGGAGAAATTAAATGCGGAATACGGGGATTTCGTCAAGATTGATATCAAAGACCAATATTTTAATATGCGCGAAAAAATTGAACCCGTAATGCATATTGTTGATATCGCCAAACAGGCCATGGAAAGCTTAAATATTAAACCCATAATTAAACCCATACGTGGTGGCACAGACGGTTCTCAATTGAGTTATATGGGCTTACCTTGTCCCAACATTTTTGCAGGTGGACATAATTTTCATGGTAAATATGAATATGTTCCTGTTGAAAGCATGCAAAAAGCAGTTGATGTTATCGTAAAAATTTGCGAACTTACAGCTGATAGATAGCGACATACCTATGCACCGCTCCGATCTCTATGTTTTAAATATCTACTGACATAAAAGCATGAAAAATCAGGAAAAGATAGAAGCCTATTATGCAAAAGAACAACCCTTCAAGGAAGGCATTGGTCTTTTAAGGGAATTGGCGCTTAAAACCGAACTTAATGAAACTTACAAATGGGGCATACCCGTCTATACTATAGATAATAAAAATGTATTGGGCATACTGGCCTTTAAACATCATTTCGGCATATGGTTCTATAATGGCGTCTTTTTAAAGGACCCAAAAAAAGTACTCGAAAATGCCCAAGAGGGTAAAACCAAAGCCATGAGACATTGGAAATTCACCTCAATAGCCGATATAAACAATGCTGCCGTGTTATCCTATTTTCAAGAGGCTATTGACAATCAAAAAAAAGGATTGGTGCTGATTCCCGAAAAGAACAAGCCGATTTCAATACCGTCCTTGCTTAAAAAGGCTATGGATAACAACGAAGCCTTGAAAATGAATTATGAAGGCTTAACGGCCTATAAACAAAGGGAATATTGTGAATATATTTCTGAGGCCAAACAAGAAAAAACAAAACTGTCCCGCTTGGAAAAAAGTGTCGCGCTTCTACTCGAAGGCCTTGGGCTACACGATAAATATAGGAAAGGATAATCAGTGGTCAGTTCTCAGTAGGCAGTAGGCAGTAGGCAGTAGGCAGTAGGCAGTAGGCAGTAGGCAAAAAAAGAATATTCTGCTGAACTTTCCAATTATGTCTAAATGTATGATGATTTATTTGGTAGTATTTTCCAGCACTACAATGGATGGTCCATTGGCTAGCCACTTTTGCCCCAAACCTGTTGTATCACCTAGGGGCAGAAAATAAACAAAAGACCCCAAGGCCAGATCAATATCACCATCCCCATCCATGTCCTCGGCATCCATCACTATCCATCGTCCTCTGGTCGACTCTGGAAAGGAGTAGTCCTCGAAACTAAGATTTCCTTTATTTTCAAGATAAACAAAACTCTCTTCAGGGGAACTGGCATAGTCAGGAAAAAATGAGATTGCTGCAATATCCACATCCCCGTCCAAATCATAATCCGTTGGAATAGCTTTATAGGCCCCGTTTAATTGATAAAAATAAGATTGTTTAAAATTTAAATTCCCATCATTTAAAAATATGTAAACACCATGATAATCCTTTAATATGGGAGTTTTGTCGGCGTTATCCCCACATACATAAAGGATATCATCAAAACCATCATTATTAAAATCTACCAACTCCATATATTGGGAACCATTGAGTGGTAAAAAAGAAAGCAGTCGTCTAGTTGAAAACGATCCATTACCTTGATTTTGATAATAGAAAATACCTTCATCGCCCTGGGCCATTAACACAAAAATATCAGAAAATCCGTCCCCATTGATATCCTTTATTACAGCCTTGATGGCTCCCGGTCTGTTATCCAGTGGCCTCATGGTGTATTTATCACCCCCTAGGTTCTGGTACCAAACCAATTTTCCAGTCTCATTACCGTACTCACAGGCAACAATGTCCTCGCGTCCATCGTTATTTAAATCTCCGTAGGCCATATTCACCGGCCTTTGTAAATTTGGAATGACTTCCTTGGAAGTGTATGGTTCGCCAATTCCTTTGGTAAATATTTTTAACAAAGATCCATCCGAAACGTCGTTAGGAAAAATATTTTTACCTGCAGTCGTCAAATAAATGGTATCCGACTTTTCATAATAGTGGGTGGGCGCTGTCTTGAGACCCAGAACAAAATCCTTTTCAAGATTTGGGGTCAGAAACGTTAGGCTATTTATATTTCGTTTACTATCTGCAAATACCACTCCCCTATTTTCCGGAAGGATTTTAACCATGGAAGTAAGCGCTGGAATATGGGAATAAGCGGACTCCCTATATGTAAAATGCTTCAGACTCATTTTAATTTTGTTGGCCCGTTTTGGAGGCAAAATGGTATCAGGTGAGTTGCTTAGGTAATAATCTACTATTTTAACCCAATCTTCTTTTGCCAAAAGAGGTTTTTCAGGAAAAATATTCGCTTGTTTTACTACTTCCCCACTTCTACCATTATCAAACAGACTATCGGGTCGTACATTTCCCTTATAAATCCCCAATCGATGCCCCATTGAGGGTAGCACATCGTTTTTCCAACTGGACTTTGGTAACAATTCCGGTTTAACAAAAAGATGACAACTGGCGCAATGAATTTCGGCCAAACGGCTCCCCTTAAGGTCGGTGGTCTGTATTTCCTTGTATTCTAGGGTTTGCGAATCCTTCTTTTTTCCGGTACAGGAAAGTACTAGGCCAACAAGTAGACACAAGGCAATAAATTGTTTCATAAAATTTTCAATTATTATGGCAAATCACGAAATATCAACATAAAGGAAACCTAATTTACGAAGATACCACAGTATCCTGAAGTTTAAGGAAAACTTCAATCACGCCATTAAAATATGAAAACTTAGTGGTTCCAACCTTATTGCATGTAATTCTTTATTACACCTAATAACTTCTATATCATTTTAGCCAAAAGTAAGGTAGCCAAAATCCATAAAATAAGACTCAATACTCCTCCTATCAGCAAGAAATGTTTGAATTTATAATTCCCTATACCGTATATCAGGGTATTGGTCTGATAACCGACAGGTGTGAAAAAACTAAAATTCGCAGCGAACATAACTGCCAAAATAAAAGGTTTGAAATCAAGATTCAGACCATTGGCAACCGCAATCGCAATTGGGGTCATAATAATGGCCGTAGCATTATTGCTAACTACACCGCTCATTATCATGGTTACCAGAAATAAAGTCCCGATAATTATTATTTCAGATTGCCCAACCAAATAATCCAATAAATGTTCGGAAATCCAAATATCGGCTCCACTGTTATGCATGGCAATCCCCAAGGGAAGCATACCCGCCAGTAAAAAGAAAATTTGCCAATTTACTTTTTTGTAAACACTATCCAAATTTAAATTATTGGTAACCAACAGCAAACAAACTCCTGTAAGTGCACTTACCATAATGGACAACACACCCAGGGCAGCCAAAATAACCACCAAAAAAAGCACTGCCAAGGAGAAATATTTTCCAAAAGGCGAATGGACTTTTGTGGAATCAAACTCCTGTAAAAGCACCACATTTTCCATCTGTTCCAAAGATTTTAAGTTTTGCTTACCCACGTCCACTAACAACCTATCTCCCGCCTTAAGGGCCAATTTCTCGGCACTGCTCCTCACTAAACGTTCTCGCATATTAGTAAGTTTCTTGCGTTTCTTAATGGCAATTGGCAATATATCCTGTTGCATATAACCCCTTAGGTTACCTAAGGTCTTGCCTACAAGTACAGCTCCCGGTAGCATTAAAAGTTCAACAAATACCCTTTCTTCCAACTTCGAAACCTTCTCACCTTGTTCCTCATCATGGCCAATGTTCATCCAATAATTTTGTTCGTTGATACCCAAATTTTCAGATTCCTTTAGTTTGGACAAATTCTCTATATCGCACATTAATAGCAACTCATCATTTTCTTTGAGGGTAACATATTTTCCAGGTGAATTGTGAATCCTGTTGCCCCTTGTTAGTTTCAAAATGGAAATCTCAGGATTACTGAATAAAAACGTATCCTCAATTTTTTTATTCACCAACTGTGATTCTCCTTTAATACGAATGTTGGTAATATAATTGCCAACACTATAGTCGTCCCCCAAATCCCGGTTTTTACTCCATGGCAACCACCTAAGTGTTAAGGTGAGATATACAATGGCTACAGCTAAAAAAATGATGCCAATACCACTGAATTCAAAAAATCCAAGAGCCGGTGCCCCTAAATTCTTGGCAACGGAATTTACGATCAGGTTTGTTGATGTTCCCATTAAGGTACAGGAACCTCCCAAAATTCCCGCAAAGGAAATGGGCAGTAATAATTTTGATTTTGAGATATTAAATCGCTCGGAAAGTTGATTTACTATTTTGATAAAAACGATGACCACTGCCGTAGTACTAATAAAAGCAGAAATACTAGCTGTAACGATCATAAAAATAGGGGCCATAAAGAACATGGGGAGCGATTTAATTTTACCCAATCCTGAAGTAATCCATACAATAACCCCATTCTCCTCCATGGCAACGGCCAAAATCATTAATGCCAACACGGCAATAGTAGCACTATTGGAAAATCCACTTATGGCTTCTTCAGGGGTCACCAGCCCCAATAATGTTAAGGAAACAATTATAAAAAAGGCAATCTTATCTACCGGAAAAATTTCCAGAGCAAATAAGATTATGGTTATAAACAAAACCAAAAATACGAGACCCATATCCAGTGTCATCCCATGGCAGTTAAGTTATTAATCGGAATCAAAAAACTAGGTCCCATCAGTTTCCCAACACAAAAAAAATCATGTTAGCAAGGCCCGAACTATAAGAATAAGGAGTAAAAAAGTCTGCTGTTTTATGAAAGAATTTCTACTATCTTCCGGCATTCTTCCATACATTTCACACAAGAATTTGCGCAATCCTCACAATGCTTATGGTCGTACTGTCCACATTGTTCGGCACACCACTGGCATACATCAGCACACAGAGCACAATAACCTTTGGAAAAGTTACTCTCGGTCATTAAAAATTTTAAAGTGGCAGAACAAGATTCAATACATAGAATACAACACAAGGGACAGTCATTTTTACTCTCCATCCCAGCCATTTGTATCAGGCAATATTCACAATCTTGAATACATTTCCGACAGGCTTCAATTCCCTCCAAATAAACAGATTCCATAGTAGAACATTTAGAATTCCAATTAAAATTAGTCTTTTCCCATTTCAAATAATTGCTCGAACCGACAATTAATGAACTCAAATGAATACAAAAAATACCTCCCATAAATAATACCTCCCATAAAAAATAACCCAATTCGAATAATAGCTATTGAGGATACAAGATTGGACAGGTATTTTCTTTAGGTCCTTGATGGTGTAGGCGGTTAGAGCAATCACTATTCCCTTTCCATCTGGCTCTGAACCTATTGGGCTATGGCCCATTAATCTTCCCCTTTCCGATATCTTGTTGAAGAATTTGTTCTTGCCGATTTCCTTTTTGTATTCAGAATAGACCGTATGATCAATTTCTATCATATCTTTGTCCAGTGCCCCGACCACAAAGGGTTGTTCTAAGGTTTTTACAATTTAAAAATTCAGATATCCACACCCCTTTCTTTTGATTTAAAAAGTTTAAATTACCCCATAAAGGAATTTTAGTCCATAAAAGAATAATGAAGAATACCATTTCGCATAGAGTTGCCGATTTTTTAAAAAACTTCCCTCCTTTCAATGTCTTGGATCAAAAAGATCTTGAAACCCTTTCAGAGGAAATCACCATCATCTACAAGGAAAAGGATAATATTATATTTGCTGAGAACGACGAACCCCATCCATATTTCTATGTAGTAAACAAGGGGGCTGTTGCCCTTAAAAAGGGAACGGACAAGAGCATCATGGATATGTGCGATGAAGGGGATATTTTTGGTCTTAGACCATTAATGGCTCAGGAGAATTACAAAATGACCGCAAAAGCGCATGAAGAAAGTATTTTATATGCCATTCCTATCAACATATTTAAACCATACGCCCAAAAAAATACGGCTGTGGGTAATTTTCTAATTGAAAGTTTTGCCTCCAACACCAGAAATCCATATTCACAAAGTCATCGAGGTAAGTTGTATGATGAAGTACTGGACATAAATCCTGTTGGACCCAACTCCCAGATATTGGATTTACAGTCTGTTCAGTATTCCAGAAAATTGGTAACCTGTTCCGCAAGTACTTCGGTAAAAACGATAGCGCGTAAAATGACCGAAAAAAATGTAGGCGCTATGCTGGTGGTAAAAGATAAGCTACCAATCGGCATCATAACGGACAAAGACCTGCGAAACAATATTGTTACCGGCAAATATCCCATAACCACTAAAGCTTCTGCAATAATGGTTTCGCCGGTAATCACCTATAGCAAAAACTTGACCATAACCCAGGCACAGATGGCAATGATGAAAAGTAACTTCAGTCATTTATGTATCACCAAGGATGGCACCCCCAACTCAAAGGCCATTGGAATACTATCCAAGCATGACGTTATGGTGGCCTTAGGAAACAATCCGGCAGTACTGATCAAGGCCATAAAAAGATCTAAGAAAATAAAATCAATTAAGCAGATTAGAAAAAGTATTACCCATCTCCTGCAGGACTATTTGGATCAAAATATTCCAATTAAACTGACTACCAAAATAATTTCGGAACTGAATGATGCCTGCGTTAAACAAATAATTAAAATTTCTTTGGAAGAAATGCCCACAAAACCTCCTGTAAAATTTGCGTGGCTTGCGCTCGGTAGCCAAGGACGGAGTGAGCAACTCTTACAGACCGATCAGGACAACGCCCTGGTCTTTGAAAATGTTCCAGAAGACAAGCTTATAAAAACAACGGCGTATTTTTTAGAATTGTCCAAACTCATAAATAAAGGCCTGTTTGATATAGGCTACGAATATTGTCCTGCTGAAATGATGGCCTCCAACCCAAATTGGTGCCTAAGCTTGGATGAATGGAAAAAAACCATCTCCCAATGGATAATTAATCCAGGGACGGATGAGGTGTTGCTGTCCTCCATATTTTTTGACTACAACATTACCTATGGCGATGTAAATTTAGTAAACGAATTATCGGAGCACATTTTTGAAGCCACCAAAAAATATCCTATTTTCTATTTACACTTGGCCAGTGGGGCCTTGCAAAATCCTTCTCCAACAGGTTTCTTCAGACAACTACTGGTAGAGGAAGACGGGGAGCACAAAGATTCCTTCGATGTAAAAAGAAGAGCCCTAATGCCTTTGACCGATGCGGCGAGAGTATTGATTTTATCCCATTCGGTTAAATCCATTAATAGTACCGCGGAACGATTTGAAAAATTGGCGGAATTGGAACCTAACAACGAGGAAATCTTTATGGCCTGCTCCTATGCTACCAGAGCCTTGTTGAAATTTAGGACCAAACAAGGATTGCTCCATAATGATTCGGGAAGATATATTGCCATAGATAAATTAACCAAGGAAGAAAAAATTAAACTAAAAAGGACTTTTAAAACCATAAAGGAAATACAAGAATTGGTAAGTATTAGATTCAAAGTTTCAAACCTATTGCGATGATAGATTTTTTTAAAAAAAAAGTACCCGACTATCCTGATTTTTGGTGGGAATATGAGAATAGTTTTAATGAAAAGCTAACAGATGATCTTAGCGCGGTAAGATTCGTGGTCCTGGATACGGAAACAACGGGCTTCGATTATTTAAACGATAGGATACTTTGTATTGGTGCCCTCAGTTTGATCGACAAGAACATCGCCTTGAACCAAAGTCTGGAACTGTTTTTAAAACAGGAACACTACAATGCAGAAACCGCCAAAATCCATGGTATACTCAAAGATGGTGGCGACTCTTGTATCAGTGAAATTGAAGCCATGGAAAAACTTTTGAGGTACTTAAAAAATGCCGTAATCGTTGCCCATCACGCCATTTTTGATATAACTATGATCAACAGGGCTTTGGAAAGAAATGGCCTTCCCAAATTAAGGAACAAGGTACTTGACACTTCAAACCTCTATAAAAAAACCCTCCTTACCTCCAATGTGTTTAAAAAGAAAGAACACTATTCCCTGGATGAACTGGCCGAAAAGTTTGATATCTCCAAAAAGGATAGGCATACAGCCATAGGTGATGCCTACATCACCGCCATAGCCTTTTTAAAAATAAAGAGTCGATTAAAAGGCAAAGGTCAATTAAGATTAAAAGACCTATTGAAAATGGGATAATTATTTTAAGGACGATAGGTATCCCAAAACATTTTTCTCAATTCTGGACTGTATATCCGAAATGTCCGCTTTGATAAATTTTTCCCCTGTAATATTTTCATAGAGCTCTATATACCTTTCCGATACAGTTTGAATATAGTCATCCGTCATTTCAGGAACGACCTGTCCTTTTAAACCTTGAAAATTATTACTTATCAGCCATTGACGAACAAATTCCTTGGACAATTGCTTTTGGGCCTCTCCCCTATTCTGGCGCTCCCCATAGCCTTCGGCATAGAAATAACGGGAAGAATCCGGAGTATGGATTTCATCAATTAGTACAATCTTCCCATCTTTGGTCTTCCCAAATTCATATTTAGTATCCACTAAGATCAGTCCCCTTTTAGCAGCTATTTCGGTTCCCCTTTGGAAGAGTGCTTTGGTATAGGCTTCAAGGATTAGGTAATCTTCCTCACTAACAATCCCTTTTTCCAAAATGTCTTCCCTGGAAATATCCTCATCATGGTCTCCCATTTCGGCCTTTGTAGCAGGGGTAATGATTGGAGAAGGAAACTTGTCATTCTCCTGCATCCCATGGGGCATGGCAACGCCACACAGCATTCTTTTTCCAAGTTTGTATTCCCTTGCGGCGTGTCCTGATAGGTAACCTCTAATTACCATTTCTACCTTGAAGGGCTCACAAGCGAAACCAACGGCAACATTGGGGTCAGGGGTAGCCATTAACCAGTTGGGGACTATATCGGCAGTATCCGCCATCATCTTGGTGGCAATTTGGTTAAGAATTTGCCCCTTGTAAGGAATCCCTTTTGGCATGACCACATCAAAAGCCGATAGCCTATCTGTAGCTACCATTACCAAAATATTATTTTCAAGATGATATACTTCCCTAACCTTTCCTTTATATAGGCTCTTTTGACCTGGAAAATGAAAATTTGTGTCAATTATCGTATTACTCATTCCGCAACTATCAATTATTATGCTCAATTCCTTTATAGGCCTCTATAACCTTTTTAACCAGTTTATGTCTAATTACATCCTTATCGTCCAAATATATAATCTCTATACCTTCAACATTTTGCAGAACCAAAAGGGCTTCTTTTAATCCAGAAATCAGACGTCTGGGTAAATCAATTTGTCCAGGATCTCCGTTGATTAAAAATTTTGCATTTTTTCCCATTCTCGTCAGGAACATCTTCATCTGGGCATGGGTAGTGTTCTGGGCTTCATCCAAAATTACAAATGCATTGTCCAACGTTCTTCCTCTCATAAAGGCCATAGGAGCAATCTGTATGGTACCATTTTCCAAATAATGGACCAGTTTCTCTGGCGCGATCATATCCCTTAAAGCATCGTATAAGGGTTGCATATAGGGGTCGAGCTTTTCCTTAAGGTCGCCAGGTAGAAAGCCTAAATTTTCACCTGCCTCAACGGCCGGTCTTGTCAAAATAATGCGTTTTACCTGCTTTTCCTTCAAAGCCTTTACAGCCAATGCTACCCCTGTATAAGTTTTTCCCGTACCTGCAGGTCCAACGGCAAAAACCATATCACTATTCCTAGCTGCATCTACAAGTCTTCGCTGGTTTACTGTTTGGGCCTTTATTAACCTTCCACTTACACCATGGACCAAAACTTCCCCGCTAATTTCGGAGGATTGAATCTCTTCCTGTCCATTGCTGGCCAAAAGTCGCTCAATACTATTTTCATCCAATTTATTATACTTGGCGTAGTGGGAGGTTAGAAGATCAAACCTTCGGTCGAATTCGTCCAGTAGGTCTTCATCCCCATAAACCTTTATTTTGTTTCCACGGGCAACAATTTTAAGCTTGGGAAAGTGCTTTTTTAATAAATCTATATTCTCATTATTCTGTCCAAAAAATTCCCTTGGGCTAATGTCTGTAAGTTCTATTATAAGTTCGTTCAAAGAAGAGAGGTGTTAATAGGTTTAGATATGAAATATATATTTTGCTTCGCTGATTTTTTGTGTAATTTTGTTTAACAAACTTAAGTAAAAAAACAACTTACCAACTCAAAAACATATCAACAGTCCTCTATGGCTATAATTACATTAACTACAGATTTTGGATATAAAGATCATTTTGTAGGCGCCATAAAAGGTACAATTTACAAAGAATTGTCGGACGCAAAAATTGTTGATATTTCACATTCCATAGCGCCGTTCAACATTCAGGAATGCGCATATATATTAAAAAACTCCTATAAAAATTTCCCAGATGGCAGTATTCATATTGTAGGGGTAGATTCTGAATTGTCCCCTGAAAACCAACATATAGCAGTTTTGGTGGACAACCACTATTTTATAATGGCCAACAATGGGGTAATAGGGCTCATAATATCTGAAATAGTTCCAGAAAAAGTGGTGGAAATTCAATTGCCTAACAGTGTAGATAGTTCTTTTCCCGAAATGGATGTTTTTGTTAAGGCAGCAAGCCATATAGCACGGGGCGGGAAATTGGAAGTAATAGGCAGGCCTTTTAAGGACCTAAAAGACCTAAGGGAATTCAATCCTAGAATTTCCGATAACAAGACAACCATTTCGGGCAGTGTCATATATATCGACAACTACGGCAATGTGGTGACCAACATTCAACAGAGCATTTTCAAGACCATTGGCAAGGGTAGAACCTTTGAATTGCAGGCACGAAACAAAAAAATACGGGAAATCCATAATAAATACGGTGACATTATAAATTACAATCTGGAAAAAAGTCAACGCAAATCTCCTGGGGAGTTGTTGGCCCTCTTTAATTCATCCGGATATTTGGAAATTGCTATCTACAAAAGTGACCTCAATACCGTTGGTGGAGCCTCTACCTTATTGGGTCTGGATTATCGGGATACGGTAATGATTAATTTTGCCTAAAATGAGAATTAACAAATGTTGGTAAGAATTGTAAAATTAACTTTCAAAAAGGAAAATATTGCTAGTTTTGAAGCCATCTTTGAAAAAAACAAAAGGAAAATCAGACAGGTAGAAGGTTGCACCTTCCTGGAATTGTTACAGAGCAAAGAAGAGGAAAATATATTTTTCACTTATAGTTATTGGAATAGCGATACCGATCTGGAAAACTATAGAAATTCGGAATTTTTCAAGTCCGTCTGGAGTAAGACAAAACTATTATTTGAGGACAAACCAGAAGCCTGGAGCCTCATAAAGAAGGAAACCGTTAATTAATTTGTATGCTTGCCATATTTAAAAGAGAAATTCAATCATTCTTTACTTCGCCCATTGGTTATCTGGTGATTGGATTATTTTTAGTGCTTAGTGGATTGTTCCTATGGGTCTTTAAGGGACCTTTCAATGTATTTGAATACGGCTTTGCCGATCTAAGCAATTTCTTTCTACTTGCCCCATGGGTATTTCTTTTCTTGATACCTGCCATCACCATGAAAAGTTTTTCCGAAGAAAAGAAACTAGGTACTTTGGAGCTTCTTTTTATTAAGCCCATTTCTCTCTGGGAAACGGTATTGGGAAAATTTTTAGGGACATTCTGTTTGGCTTTGATAGCCATATTGCCCACACTTCTTTATATGTATACCATTTCCCAATTAGGTGTTACCATCGGTAATTTGGATATGGGAATGGTCTTGGGATCCTATTTTGGGCTATTGTTCTTAATTGCCAGTTATACGGCTATTGGACTATTTGCCTCTACCCTTTCCGAAAACCAAATTGTAGCCTTTATTATTGGCATGGTACTGTGTTTTCTTATGTTATATGGTTTTGAAAGTTTGGCCACCGTATTGCCAAATGGCCCTATAATAATTTTTGTTGAAAACCTTGGAATGAAGGCCCATTTTGAAAGTATCGCTAGAGGAGTATTGGATACAAGGGATGTTATATATTTTATAAGTCTCACCTTATTTTTTCTTTACCTGACCATTATTCAACTTAAAAATCAAAATAGATAATGAAAAAGAGTTTGTTATCTATCATTAAGGCCGTTTCCCTATTGTTGATAGTAAATATTGTGGGTAGTTATTTCTACTCTAGGATAGATCTGACCGAGGACAGCAGATATACCCTATCCAAATCGGCACTTAATGCGGTAGGTGAATTTGACGCCCCTGTTATAATCGATATTTTACTGGATGGAAATCTTCCTCCTGAATTTATAAAATTGAAGGTGGAGACCCGTCAACTCTTGGAAGAGTTTGCCGCTGAAAACAAGAATATAAAGTTCAATTTTGTTAATCCCCTTGAAGGTAATTCACAAATTGATGCCGTTATCACAGATTTGCAAGGGTTGGGCCTTACCCCTACCAATGTTACCGTTGAACAGAATGGAAAAGTTTCCCAGGAGATTATTTTTCCTTGGGCCATGGTCAATTACAATAATAGTACGGTCAAGGTTCCGCTATTAAAAAACAAACTAGGTGCCACCACGGAAGAACGTGTAAACAATTCTGTACAACATTTGGAATATGCCTTTGCCGACGCTTTTACCAGATTGAACATCAAGGAGAAGAAAAAAATTGCCATCATTAAGGGCAATGGTGAGATGGAGGATATTTTAATGGCCGATTATTTAACCACCATAAAGGATTATTACAATATTGGTGCCATTACCTTAGACTCGGTTGCAACAAATCCTGAAAAGGTTTTGCAACAATTAAAAGGGTTTGATCTGGTCATAATAGCGAAACCTACAGAGGCCTTTAGCGATGAGGAGAAATATATCATGGATCAATTTATAACCGGCGGAGGCAAGTCTTTATGGCTCATTGATCAAGTAGCTATGGAACTGGACAGTCTCTTCAATGAAAATGGTACCGCCATGGCTTTACCACGCAACCTTAACCTCAACGATTTTTTCTTTAAATATGGCGTTAGATTAAATGTGGATTTGGTAAACGATCTCTATTTTACTCAAATAGTATTGGCTACCGGAGAGGGGAACAGCTCCCAATACAACCCCGTCCCATGGTACTACAATCCCATGGTCTTCTCCAAAAACGACCATCCGATAAATAATAACTTGGAAGCGGTAAGGTTCCAATTTACCAGTAGTATGGACACCTTGAACAATGATTATAAGAAACATATATTGTTGGCGAGCTCGCCCTTATCCAAAACTGAAGGAGTGCCTAAACCAATTCATTTGGACATCATAAATACCCCACCGGACAAGAATATATATAAGGACGGCAATAAGATATTGGGCGTTTTGATCGAGGGCTCCTTTAAATCTACCTTCCTCAATCGTGTAAAACCTATAGCGCTAGATAAACCAATGGATCAAGGCCCTGAAAACAAAATGATCATACTTTCGGACGGAGATCTAATTAGAAACCAAATCAGAAACGGTAGACCCTTGGAATTGGGTTACGATAAATGGACAAATAACTTTTTTGGCAACAAAGAATTTCTGATAAATTGCCTTAATTACCTTTTGGACGATACCGGACTTATAAACATTCGGAATAAGAAAGTTAGTATTCCATTCTTGGATGAGGAAAAAATTAATGACCAAAAAACCAAATGGCAGTTGATTAATATTGGCCTACCCCTATGTTTGACCTTTATTTTTGGATTCCTAATACACACCATAAGAAAGAAAAAATATGGGGTATAAGTGTTGATAAGTTTGTTTCCTTAAAAAGGACAATTAAAATATCTTTGTTTTGACTGTGATTCAAGGAATATTGCGGATTCAAACAGATATTTAAGCACTGTTTTAGGTTGTACAACAATGTAGATTCCTTAAAAAAAAATAAACCAATGAAATTTATAGTATCTAGCACTTATTTACTAAAACAACTCCAAGTACTAGGTGGGGTAATTAATAATAGCAACACCTTGCCTATTCTTGACAATTTTCTCTTCGATTTAAATCAGAAGGAACTTACCGTTTCGGCTTCCGATCTGGAAACCACTATGAGTTCTGTATTAGAGGTGGATTCTGACAATGAGGGAACCATTGCTGTACCGGCAAAATTGTTGTTGGAAATATTAAAAACCTTTCCAGAACAGCCCCTTACATTCGTGGTAGAGGATAACAATACGGTAGAGATCAGTTCCAATCACGGTAAATATGCGTTGGCCTATGCAGATGGTGCGGAGTTTCCGAAATCGGTAGAATTGTCCAGCCCATCCTCCACTACAATACTTGGTGATATACTGGCTACTGCCATCAACAAAACTATTTTTGCCGCTGGTAACGATGACCTTAGACCTGTAATGAGCGGTGTCTTTTTTCAATTTTCTCCAGAAAGTTTAACCTTCGTAGCAACAGATGCCCATAAATTGGTGAAATATCAACGCAACGATGTAACGGCCTCCAAAGTGGCCGAGTTTATAATGCCCAAAAAACCTTTGAATTTATTAAAAGGAATTTTAGCGGGCAGTGAAACCGAAGTGCTTATTGAATACAACGAAAGCAACGCCAAATTCAGTTTTGAAAATACGATATTGATCTGTAGATTGATCGATGGTAAGTATCCAAATTATGAAGCGGTAATCCCAAAGGAGAATCCAAATAAACTTTCCATTGCCAGAACCCAACTTTTAAGTTCTGTTAGGAGGGTCTCCATATTCTCCAATAAGACCACCCACCAAATACGATTAAAGATTGCTGGGGCCGAATTAAATATTTCCGCAGAGGACATAGATTACAGTAATAAGGCTGAAGAACGTTTAACCTGTTCTTACCAGGGTGACGACATGCAGATAGGATTTAATTCCAGATTCTTGGTGGAAATGTTGAACAACCTTACCTCGGATGACGTACAATTGGAAATGAGTCTTCCCAACAGGGCCGGCATCCTTACCCCTATCGATGGTTTGGATGAAGGTGAAAATGTCACTATGTTGGTAATGCCGGTAATGCTTAACAGTTAGATATTCAGATTCAATTTTATCATTTAAAGTTGAATTCATAATACACCCCACTCTTTCACTATAAAAAAAGCCGTATTATAATTGAAATACGGCTTTTTTGCTTTTCTCTATATTTTTATTCCTTAAACAAACTTTATGCTCAGGGGATAATGCGGCCTTTCTCCATTGGATACCCTAATGGCATTAACTATAGGAAATACAAAGCAAAGAATAGCCACCGCTATAATCCCCAAAATTCCTAAGCCAAAAAGTAAAATCAACGGAATACAAATTAGGATATATAAAAACATACTTATTTGAAAATTGATTATCGATTTACCATTTTCATCCATATTCATAATGGTATCCCTCTGTGTTAGCCACAAAACCAAGGGAACGATAAATCCTCCAAATCCTGTTACTATATCCAATAATTGACTCAAATGTGTCAATACCAATAATTGTCTGTTTTCTGCCTTCATCGGTTACTTTTATTAAATCCAGATGGGTAGGAAAAATATAAATATTCTACTTTACCCTGCTCCCATAAATTGGCTGTTATAATTATAAGACGTATAATTTCAACTTTTGTTACACCAACAGTTTTATCTGGTTTTCAAATAGCAGAGGATCCACTATTGTTTGCTCTCCAATTTTTCCAATTTGTCCCTATCCCTTTCAATACCCTTCTCCAGTTTGTCTATTTTCTGATTGATCTTCTCGATTGCCAAAGGTGATAATTTACCCTTTTTCTCATCCTTGATCATTTTCTCCTGTAGCTTTTCTATTTTTCTTGAATCTTTGGCAATAGACCTTCTCTTGGAATCTATGTCCGACGAAAGTTTTTCCCGCTTTTTCAATTCCTTTTCAGCTTTCTTTTGGGCTTTTTCAGCCTTCATGGCATCCTTTTCTGCCTTGTCTATCCTTTTCTGAATTTCCTTGGCTTCCTTGGCTTCCTGTAAAATTCTAGCTTGCTCCATTTGTTCGGTATTTTCAGTTGGAGTTACCGGAACTTCTGTTTCTTGTGCCAAGGTGATTTGGCAGAAAAAAGCTACCGCCAATAATGTAATAATTCTGATTGATTTCATATAGTAATTTTAAGTTGAATGTCCCTATACATCAGCTTTTAAAAGGATATTATTTCCCCTTCGCCATCGTATTTAGGCCATTACCAAAATTAGGTTATTTATCCGAGATTAATTATGATTAAAATCATTGTGTTCAACTTTACTATTACTAAAATAGAAGTTCTACACCATTATAGTATTAGTGGTTTCCGACCATTTTCCAAGTGTTCATATTTATCCTTACCAACTTCCCTATAAGTAAATTGTAGCTACTAACAATTGGAAATCGGGACAGGATTAAAAATTATAAATCGTACTTTTACCTCCAATTTAAATCTATGATTACCAACGACAACATCATTGCTTTGGCCACTCCTTCAGGGGCTGGCGCCATAGCCGTTATCCGTATTTCCGGGAAAGACGCCATTGCCTTGGCCAATCCTTTTTTCAATTCGATTCGAGGAAAGGATTTAAAAAAACAGAAGAGCCACACTATTCATTTGGGACATATTATGGAGAACGACAAGGTGTTGGATGAAGTCCTATTATCTCTATTTAAAGGTCCACATTCCTATACAGGTGAAGATGTTGTGGAAATATCCTGTCATGGTTCCCCATATATTCAACAACAAATTATTCAGCTGTTCCTGCGAAACGGTTGCCGAATGGCAACAGCCGGGGAATTTACACTACGTGCCTTTTTAAATGGCAAAATGGACCTAAGTCAGGCCGAAGCTGTGGCCGATCTTATTGCTTCGGATAACGAGGCCAGCCACCAGATAGCCATTCAGCAGATGCGTGGTGGATTTAGTAACGAAATAAAAAAATTGAGGGACCAGCTCCTGAACTTCGCTTCCCTTATGGAATTGGAGCTCGACTTTGCAGAGGAGGATGTAGAATTTGCGGACCGAACCCAGTTTAAAATACTACTTACCAAGATACAAAGGATCTTAAAGCGATTAATAGATTCCTTTGCCGTAGGAAATGTGATCAAGAATGGGATTCCCATTGCTATTGTAGGGGAACCCAATGTAGGCAAATCTACTTTGCTCAATTCCCTTTTAAATGAGGAACGGGCCATAGTTAGCGAAATTGCAGGAACTACCAGAGATACCATTGAGGACGAGATTGTAATAGGAGGCATAGGATTTCGGTTTATTGATACCGCCGGTATCCGGGATACCAAAGACGTGGTGGAAAGCATAGGGATAAAGAAGACTTTTGAAAAAATAGAACAGGCCCAGGTAGTGGTGCTATTGGTAGATGGTTGGCAGATGGCAACCGATGCAGCCAAACTGAAGTCCAGCCTAAAGGAACTGGAAAAAATTAAAACCAAATATCCTCACAAACCCTTGGTTGTAATTGCCAATAAGGTGGATATGCTGAATGAGGAACAAATAATAAATCTGCAATCCCAAATCCCCGAATTGCACTTATTATCCGCCAAAACTGGAAAAGGCGTGGAAGCTCTAAAATCGCGTTTGTTGGATTTTGTGAATACGGGAGCATTGCGCAATAGTGAGACCATAGTAACCAATACAAGGCATTACAGCTCCCTTCTAAAGGCTCTGGAAGAGATTGAAAAAGTACAATTTGGTATGGAGGAGGACACTCCTAGCGATCTCTTGGCCATAGATGTCCGCGAAGCACTCTATCATTTAGGGGAAATCACGGGACAAGTGACCAATGACGAACTTTTAGGAAATATTTTTGCTAATTTTTGTATCGGAAAGTAACAATACAAAATATCACATAATAAAACACAATAAAACCCAGTAAATCCTGGGTTTTTTAATTCTATATTATTCGATACTTTCCATTTTTTAGTCATTTTTTGCAATATTTTGCACCGCCATACACAAAGAGAATGGGTACGTTTACCTTTTTCCAAAATGGAATAGAGTCATAATCGCTAATTGTATTGATGAATGTCCTTGTGGGATGGTCCGGGTCCGCTGGAAATCCCTTCACAACCTTTTTATCTTTCAGGTCGCCGCTTTTAGCTTTATCGAGTTCCTCTAGGTAATCACCATAATTAGTACCAGTCAATGCCGAAAAAATGCCCTTCTATTGATTTATTAGATGTTCTATAATCGTTCTAGACCTAAAATGAATTTAACATTGATTTAATTGGTCCTGAAATTCCAAATCTGGCCGATGGTTTGGCCACCTTTGTCATCTTTTACGACCACCTTCCAAAAGTAATCGGTAGCGGCAACAGTTGTGACATTAATGCTAGTTACATTTTGATTTTCAGAAATCAAAGTTTCTGGAGGGTTATCAGTGCCAAAATAGATATCGAACACCAAAGGATCTCCATCAGTATCACTTCCTGTCCATTCCAATGTTGTTGTGCCTTCATTTTCAGTAGCATTCATTAACGGTTTCACAACTTCAGGGGCAAAGGGCAAATGGTTGGATATAGCCTCGTTCTGTGTATACAGATTGAAAGTGGTAGAATAATCGCTTGAGGCATTTTTGCTGTCAGTTGCTTTTACCTTCCAATAATAGGCAAATCCCCTTTCCAATGTTATATTTTGAGTCGTTTTCGAACCCGTAACCATATGGGTAATTTCAGTGAACTGATTGTCCTTAGATATTTCTATTAGGTAGGTAATGACATCTCCGTTTCCATCACTAGAAGCGTTCCATTGAAAATCGAGTACATTATTGATACACAGTAAATTGTTGCTCGGATAAACCAGTTCGGGTACGGTCGGCACAACATTAACATCCTCCGTAGGTGCTGGTGGGTCCGATTTGCCACAAGACCACAATAGTAAACACAGAACGCTTATGTTGAATAACTTCTGCATGATTATTGTTTTACAATTTTAAACATCCTAGGATTTGCGAAATGAACATTAACTACATAAACTCCATCAGGAAGATCTTCGATATCTACTGAAGCTCTGCCACCTATTACCGGATACATTTTTGTGGAAATCAATTGCGAATGTATTGTGAATAACTCTATTACAACTTCGGTCTGAATAATTGGTAGGGCGATTTCAAAACTTCCACTAGTTGGGTTTGGAAATGCAACTACCGAATCTGTCTTAATGGTTTTGACAAAAGAGCCCTCACAGATTTTATCTGTAAAAATTTCAACCGAATCGCCCTCTTCTGCATCTAAGAAAAACGTTTTTGAAGAAGTTTGTAGTACCGTTTTCCCATTGACCATTGCACTGTACGGTGCAGTACCTTGATTGATTTCAATTGCCACTTTACCGTTTACAATGGATGACTTACCAGAGATATTGGCTGATTCGCCTAATTCAAGAATGAAACACTGTTCAAATGATTGCGCTGTATAAGTTATACATAAGTCATATGTGCCCGGAGCAAGGTTTTCGATTAGTAATTCATCATTAAAAGTGTAATTATTTCCGTCTATCGTAGCGACATAGTCGTACGCCAATACTGCGGCGATTTTTATTTGTGCATTGTTCGTGTCGGGGCAAGTCTCGTCAATGCCCTCAACGCTAAAATTATTTGCTGATAATTCAAGACATCCATCGGCACTGACCAAACTACCTGTAAGAGTATCAAGGCATTGGTCAATATGATCTAAAACTCCATCATTGTCATTGTCTATGTTGCAATTAGGATCTTTGCCTGCATCGTTGATAGTCCATCCGAAAGCATCTATAAAATTTTGTCTAACCACCTCACTTTCACAATATTGTAAAATGTTAGCGCCAAAAACAACGCCATTTTGAAATGATGACACTTGACTCCAACCAGTTAGGGTTTTATCATAATTCTTGGTGGATATCCCTGTATCATCAAAAATTGAGGCCATTAGTTGTACTTGACCCAAATTCCAATCGCCTAAATCTTGATTAAAATTAGTAGCACCTCGAAACATCCCGTCAATCCAAAGCATAGCACTGGTGTCCCAGTTATTTAAAGGTTGATTAAATTGAGGTGCATCTTGAAACATATAAGAAGCATGGTTGGTCAAGCTCAAATCCCACGAATTCATAGTAGAATTCCCATTTAGTTTGGTACACGCTAAAAACATTCCATTGGTGGGTAATCCCCTTGTAAAATCAGGAATATCAGTCGCCTTCATATCTAGGTTCTCACAACCAGCGAAGGCAAAACCCATACTAAGCCATCTATTCGTTCCCCATTGATCGATTGAAATTATTTTGTCATCATCGCTGCCTAGATTAAGCTCTTCACGAATCTCACCAGCATTAAAATAGATCCTAGGAAATTTGCCGGTAATGGACACAGTATAAGTTCCAGGTGTATTATAGGTATGCCTGATATTTCCTGTAACATTTGTATCAGATGATCCGTCACCCCAATCTACGTTATAATCATAATTTTCTCTCGGATGTGTTGGTATTTCAATCTGATTGTCTGCCGAAAACCCTGGGTTATCGGTTTTCCAAGTAGTTACAAAAGCAGCCGGTTCCGAGCAATTTTTCCCATAGTCCTGAATCGACCAACCATAGTTGGTTATCAAACTTTGTCTTGCGGTCTCTCCCAAACAATATTGTGCGTCATTTGCGCCAAGTTCAACTCCGTTCTGAATTGAAGGTAATTCGCTCCATGCTATCAGCAATTTATTATAATTTTCATCCGAGAAGTCAGAATTGTCGAACATGAAATTCATGTTTAGTACGTTTGAGATATTCCAACCACTAATGTCATGGTCAAATTGTGATGAACTAAACATACCCCACATTTCCTTAACATTGCTCACATCCCAAGAAGAAAGGTCATAATTGCAATGAGTTGTACTAAACATATAACTCATTCTTTCAACATTGCTGACATCCCAATTTGAGAGGTCTTGATCAATTTGTGAAGATGCAAACATATTTCCCATGTCAATTACATTGCTCACATCCCAATTACTGATATCTTGATTGAATTGGCTACTAAAGAAAAGTCGTGCCATATGTATGACATTGGAAACATCCCAAGCAGATATATCTTGATTAAAACTGGTTTTGTCAAACATCCCGGACAAATTTGTAATTCCACTAACATCCCATTCGTCAATTCTTGGAATACTAAAGGGATATTCACCAGCACTATAAAACATATTGTAAAGGCTAGTCACATTTGACAAATCTGGCACATCTGTGGCCTCTATTTTTAATCTACGGCAACCCGAAAAAGCTAAACTCATATCGGACCAGGCGTTATTGCCCCACTGATTAATCGCAATCAACTTTTCTTCATCGTCTTCGTCATTAAAATAGATTCTCGGAAAAGTTCCTGAAATGGCAACCATATAAGTTCCAGAGGTTGCATATGAGTGAGTTATGTTTCCGGTGACCCCAGAATCTGAAGTCCCGTCTCCCCACTCTATGGTATAATTGTAAGTTTCTAGGGGATAAGTGGGAATCGTAATCTGATCATCATCAGAGACGCCCGGATTGTCGGTTTTCCAGGTGGTAATAAACTCGTTTTGTGCATTTGCAAGCGAAAGCACCATGTAAAAAGCTAAAGTCAGAATATTTCTTTTCATGAAGTACATTAGTCGCTAAAATAAGAAAACGGAGAAATCGATAAATATTGTTGCGGATAGAAAGGTATTAGGAAAGGCCGAAAGAGTTTCGAATTAATTCAAATGCCATAAAATCCTCGCTTAATTTTTTGTTAAAGACCAATCACCTATTATACAATAGCTCAAATATAAGCTATTTTCACGAAATATATTAAGCTATGTCATAAAGCAGCACTTTAGCATTACTAGGCCCAGTGACCTCATAGCTACATATTTGGCCAACTTCTCTTGTATGCCCCTCCAGTAAAGGAATCGGCAAATCGGCGGATTTTTAGAATGACGGATTTTTTAGAATATCATTAACCTATTTATAGGGTTGCGAGCTAAACTGTCGTTTTTTGCAGCTATGAGGTCACTGGGCCATATCGGCAGGGAAACCATTGTCCATTACACTAAAAACGCGGTGGATGTATATTACAACCGACAGCGTATCGCGCTGCACCCGCGCAACGGTTCCAAAGGGTCGTACAACACCAACATGGACCATCTGGGCGGTACCCTCAGGCATTATAATGATTGGAGCCCGGAGTTCTTCCGGGACAAGGCGATCGTCCACGGTAACAACGTTGCGAAATGTGTGGAACGGATCATCGCAGGCCTGGACTGTCCTGAGATAGGGTACAAAAGGGCCATGGTAGTCATAAAGCTCCATAGGGCCTACGGCTCACGGCGACTTGACAATGCCTGCAAAACCTTTAAACGAATCCTATAAAATTTTGGAATTGGTATTCTTACCTAACGGAGGATAGGTATCAATATGAATATCATGATAAAGTAGATTCCCTATCCGGAAAGGGTAAATTTGGAATCTGAAAAGAAAAATAAAGCATTCAACGAAGAACTAAAATCAATCAAAGTTCAAATAAACGATAGATTAAAAGTCGAGTTGATGCTTTCCGAGCAATAAAGAAAATAATAGATACCGTAAATGAAAATCGCCGTAATTTCCGATATCCACGACAACATCTGGAACCTTCAAAAAGCCTTAGCCATGCCAGAGCTACAGGCTACAGAAGAGATGTTGCTTTGTGGTTACCTTTGTTCGCCATTTGTCATACATTTATTGGGGCGAGCGTATTCCAGACCAGTCCATTTGGTATTTGGCAATAACGATGGGGATGTTAAAGCTATCATCAGAAACTCAAAGAAATATTCGAATATCCATATTCATGGAGAATATTTTAGAACTCTCGTAGGTGGACATGCATTGGCCATGAATCACTACCCGGATAAGGCTCGGGAAATTGCAGAGAACGGAGGGTTCGACATCGTTTGCTACGGTCATAATCATATTGTAGTAAATGATGAAATGGTCGGTGACACCTTACTAATCAATCCAGGGGCCATCATGGGCTATAATGGAGGAAAGCTAATGGATATCCCTGCAACTTATTTGATATTGGATACCGCCCTGCCCAAAGCGGAAGTTTATCAAATTTAAACGGAGCGATAATTACTAGTTGATGTTTGAAATAAGGATTTTAAAATTAGACACATGGGCAAAATGGGCCTATAAAAAAGCTGAGGAATTGGACCCTTTAATTCAATCTAAAAATAAATCTTCCGGTTAATCCATAATAATTCACCACCCCTTCACCATAGGTAGAACCGTAAAGCATCATAGTTAACCCTGCAAAAAACACCCTTGGGAGAAATAAAAACACTATAATTAACCCTGAAATAACACCATGGAAGAGATTAAAAACACCATGATTCATCATACATGTACCATACATGCCCCATAGGGTAAACCGTAAAACACCATAGGGTGAAATTAAATGCCCCCACAATTTATAATTAATGGACCTTATAAAAGACTCTTTTCTTTATGGTTATGCTATGGTGCTGTTGTAGTGATGGAGATGTGCAACTGTGGTGTTTTTTTTGGGGCTGCAATCCAGTGGTATTCCAGTTTTTCATAAATCTGAAGAACTATGCAATCAAGGAATCCAAAAGAGGTCCCACCGTTACTCTTAATAATGACTTGGGGTATCATTTGTATCGATTCGATCAATTTAAACAAAATACGAGGATTATTTTTAGTAAAATAAATTCAGCTAATCATGGACCAATCCTATCTCAAAACCCTTCTTATCATTGTCATTGTGACCACTTTTACTTCTTGCGGTAAGGAAGATTCTGTGTTTATCAAACCTCAGAGTCAAGAGCGCATAAGCCCAAATTCTAAGGTCGTAAGCCTGATTAAAGGGGTCGTTTCAAGTGATGGTTCCTACGATAATGTTGTTGATGGATCTAGTCATCTTACGATAACCTTGCCCATTTCCGTTGTCGCTAACAATGTGTCAATCTATTTGGCTAAACCTTCGGATTTTCAGAAAATCCATGATATTCATAATCAAAGTACCCAAGACCGGGATTTCGTAACCATCGATTTTCCCATCAGTGTTATACTTCCAAATCATAAAATACGAAGTGTGGGAAGTCAGTCAGCACTGAACAATCTTGTTGAAGGATTAAATGAAGATGAGGGGTTACCCCAAAGTGTAAAATGCGTGGATATTGTATACCCTAACACAGTATCTGTATTTAATCAAGAATCAGGGGTCATTGATACCATTGTTATCCAAAATGATGAAGACTTGTATGTGTTTCTTGACAATTTGGATGTAAATGACCTTGTGGGTATTGAATTTCCCATGTTTTTTATACTTGTTGATGGATCGCAATATGCGGCCACAAATTTTGTGGAACTCGAATTGGTCCTCGAAAATTTTAGGGAGTCTTGTCTCACTGGCGGAAGCGATGAAGGCGGGAACGAACTAGATAATATAGAAGAAACTGAAAACCAAGAGGATGAACAGGAAAATCAGGATGAAGATGATGAGGACAAAGATGACGAGGATGACGACGAGGATGGTGATGAAGATGGCGATGATGACGACGATGACGACGATGACGACGATGACGACGATGACGACGATGACGACGATGACGACGATGACTAAAAGCGAAAAAAAATTCGCATATCATACCTAAATTTTTGGGCAAACCACTATTTCGGGATATTAAGCCACGTCATACGTTTCAAGTAAATAAAAGCGGAAAACCTAGAAAATACAACACATCCCAAAACAGGACTATTTGATATGCTCTGATTGTGAAATACAGATTGAAATTTTTGAAACTTACTTTGCGAGAAAATTATAGTCTATAACTGACTATTCAAATAGAAAGGAAAAGTTTGAAATTTACAAGTGATGTTGAGTCTAAAATTGGTCTTTTCTTAAGCATAAATCTCTATCCCAACTTCATATCAAATGTCTGATGACCAATATGGAATTTTTACAAGTGATATGATTTTGTTTTTATATCTTAACGAAAATTAAATGTACTTCCAATTTAGGTTGATTTCGAATAAGGAAAAGGGAATCGTAAAATTCATTCTTGCAGCCTCAGTTCAATGGAGAAATATTAGTTCAGCAGTTGTTAATCACCGCCTACTAAACAACAGCAGCTAACAACAGTAACCGTTGCACAACCCTATAATTTATAAAATATCGATGCCAAAAGCGGCCTTTTAGGGCCGTTTTGTTTTTTAAACGAACGTGTTGCCACTCATTTTTATAGTGCCAAAAAGGAAGCAAATAGAC